>NZ_JALGRO010000016.1 GCF_022815645.1 Curtobacterium sp. VKM Ac-2922
CCTGTTCACGAAGACCTCACGGTCGAACTGACGCGACCGACAGGAGGCGCGGTGCCAGCTGGCACCGAGCCTCCTGTCCGTCCGTGGGTCAGGACGAAGCGACGGCCGTCGACTCGGCGACGCGCAACTCGCAGGGCAGCAGGAAGTGCGGCAGCTCGACCGAGGTGCCGTCCAACTGGTCGATCAGGGCGTCGGCGGCACGGACGCCGAGTTCGCGACCCGGGGCGACCATCGTCGACAGTCGCGGGTAGTGCTGGTCGCCGTTCGCGCTCGACGACGCGATGCTCAGCACCGAGACGTCCTCGGGGACCCGGCGCCCGGCCGCGTACAGGCCGACGAGCAGCCCCGCCGACGAGTCGTCCTTCATGACGAGCACCGCGGTGACGTCGGAATCGACTTCGAGCAGTCGGCGCGCCGCGGCACGACCGCCGTCGCTGCCACCGTCCGCGAAGACGATCGATCCGGTGCACCCGCGGTCGGCGACCGACCGGACGAACGTGTCCTGGACGCGCTGGTGCGGTGCGTAGCCGGCCATCGGCGTGCCGTCCAGGTCCTCGAGCACGAGCCCGAACCGACGGTGCCCGAGCGCGGCGAGGTGGTCGAGGCTGTCCTCGATCGTGGTCTCGAAGTCGATGTCGACGTACGGCAGCGCACTGCTGTCACGGGTCCGGCCGATCAGGGTGAAGGGCACCTGGAGCTCGGTGAGCACGGCGACGCGGGGGTCGTCCATGCGCACCTCCATCAGGATCACGCCGTCGACCAGGCCGCCGGACACCAGGTCGTCCAGGTCGTCGCCGGCGGGGTCGACCGGCCAGAGCACCAGGTGGTAGCCGCGCTCGGACGCCCGCTCGGCCGCGGCCATGAAGAACTCGGAGGTGGTCGGGCTGAAGCGGTTGCCGGTGGTCGGGAACAGCAGCGCGATGATGCGTGTGCGTCGACTGGCCAGTGCCCGCGCGACGACGTTGTTGCGGAACTTCAGCTCGCGCATCGCGGCGGTGACCCGCGCCGTGGTCTTCGGGGTGACGTACTTGGTGCCGTTCACCACGAAGGACACCGTGGCGATCGAGACACCGGCACGGTCCGCGACCTGTTGCATCGTGGCCATGTGGTCAGCATAGCCACGAACCGATACAGAAAAGCGCTTTACAAGTAAAGCGCTTCTCTGTTAGCTTCTCGCCTCAAGAGCACAGCGACGACGATGTCGAACGGCCTCGTCGGCGCGTGTCTGCCCCAAGACCCGCCCAAGAGAAGAGCTCTGCAATGAAGCACAAGTTCACTTCCCCGTCGCGCCGGATGCGTGCGATCGTCGGCGCCGTCGCCGTCGTCGCCACGATCCCGCTGGTCCTGACCGGCTGCTCCGGTTCGGGCACCGCATCGTCGGGCTCCGGCTCGAAGAACCTCACGATCGAGGACTACTACGCGGCTAACTACAACCCGATCTACAAGCAGTGCGCCACGACCGTCGGCGCGAAGCTGACCATCAACCACGTCGCCGGTGCCGGTCTCATCGCGAAGGTGCTGCAGCAGGCATCGTCGAAGACCCTGCCCGACGTGCTCATGCTCGACAACCCCGACGTGCAGCAGATCGCATCGTCCGGTGCGCTGTCCGACCTCGGCGACTACAAGCTCGACGCGTCCGGCGACGTCCCCGGCGTCAAGGCGGCGAACACCTACAAGGGCAAGCTCTACGGCCTGCAGCCCGCCACCAACTCGATCGCGCTCTACTACAACAAGAAGATGCTCAGCGACGCCGGCATCACCCCGCCCAAGACGTGGGACGAGCTGCAGGCGGCGGCGAAGAAGCTGACCAGCGGCTCGACCTACGGCTTCGCGATGAGCAACATCAACACCTACGAGGGCACCTGGCAGTTCCTGCCGATGTTCTGGTCGAACGGCGGCAACGAGAAGAACATCGACACCACGAAGGCCACGCAGGCACTCGAGTTCGTGAAGAGCCTGCAGGACGACGGCTCGATGTCGAAGAGCTCGATCAACTGGGCCCAGGCCGACGTGAACAACCAGTTCCTGGCCGGCAAGGCCGCGATGATGATCAACGGCCCGTGGCAGCTGCCGCTGCTCAACGCCAAGAAGAGCCTGCAGTTCGACTCCGTGCCGATCCCGACCCGCACCGGGTCCGAGACCGTCGCCCCGCTCGGCGGCGAGGCGTTCACCGTCCCGCAGACCGGCAACAAGGACACGATGGCGCTCGCCGGCAAGTTCGTCGGCTGCCTGAACACCGTCAAGATGCAGAAGGTCATCGCCGGCGTCACCGGCAACGTCCCGACGAACATCGAGGCCGGCGCCGCATGGGCGACCGACCACCCGCAGGTCGCCTCGTTCGTGACCACGGTGAAGACGGCCCGCGCTCGCACCGGTGAGCTCGGACCCGACTGGCCCAAGGCCGCGACGAAGATCTACACCGCCGTGCAGCTCGCGCTGACCGGCAAGGCCGACCCCGCGGACGCCCTGAAGCAGGCGCAGTCGCAAGAGCAGTAGCACTCGGGGAGCCGGCCGTCCGGCCGGCTCCCTCCCGCGTGGAGGAAAGGACCCCCGGCGTGAGCGCCTCGACACAGACACGACCACGGACGACGCTGCCCGTGGTGACACCCCGACCCGGACAGCAACGTGCCCGGTTCCGATCCGGCGTGACCCGATGGCTCTTCGTGGTGCCGGCGGCGATCTTCGTGCTCGTGTTCTTCGGCTACCCCGTGGTCAAGAACATCATCATGTCCTTCCAGGACTACACGACCGCGACCTTCTTCACGGGCGAAGCGCCCTGGGTCGGCCTCGGCAACTACATCCAGGTGTTCCAGAGCGCGGTCTTCACCACCAGCGTCGTGAACACCGCCCTGTTCACCGCCGGCTCGATCATCCTGCAGTTCGTCATCGGGCTCGCGCTGGCGCTGTTCTTCCGGCGGCACTTCCCGCTGTCGGGCTTCCTGCGCGGCCTGCTCCTGCTGCCGTGGCTGCTCCCCCTCATCGCCTCGAGCGCGGTGTGGAAGTGGCTGCTCGACCAGGACAGCGGCGCCCTGAACCAGCTGCTCGGCGTCGTCGGCATCGCCCCGGTGCCGTGGCTGGTCAGCCCGAGCCTGGCGCTCATCGCCGTCATCGGCGTCAACGTCTGGCTCGGCATCCCGTTCAACACGACGATCCTGTACAGCGGGCTGCAGTCCGTGCCGCCCGAGCTCTACGAAGCCGCGTCCCTCGACGGTGCCACCGGGTGGAAGGCCTTCTGGCACATCACCTGGCCGAGCATCCGGAGCGTGGTCAGCGTCGTGATCGTGCTGGGGGTCGTCTACACGCTGAAGGTCGTGGACATCATCCTCGGCCTGACCGGCGGCGGCCCGGCGAACTCGACGCAGACCCTCGCCACGAACGCCTACCACCAGTCGTTCATCAACTTCCAGTTCGGCATCGGAGCCGCGGTCAGCAACGTGCTCATCGTCGTCTCGTTCGTCTTCGCCATGATCTACCTGGCCATCTCACGGAAGGCGGTCGACGAATGAGCGTCGGCATCGCGAACCAGACCGTCACCGCCACCCGTGCGCTCACCACGAAGCGGACGGCCAAGGCACCGCGACCGCGCGGCACCGTCAAGGGCATCCCGTTCACGATCCTCGGCTGCCTGTTCCTGGCGATCATGGTGTTCCCCGTCTACTGGATGGTGAACACGAGCCTGCAGGCCACCTCGGGTGCGGCCACCGCGACGTGGTTCCCGTGGAGCCCCACCTTCGCCGGGTACCAGGCGGCGTTCGCCCAGCAGGGGCAGAACTTCGTCACCAGCATGATCATCGGTCTCGGCACCGTGGTGCTGACGCTGGTCATCGCGACCCCGGCGGCCTACGGGCTGGCACGGTTCAAGATGCGCGGCACCGGGATCTTCATGCTGGTGCTCCTCATCACGCAGATGATCCCCGCGATCGTCATCGCGAACGCGCTGTACACGCTGTTCAACAACGTGGGGCTGCTCAACAGCTACATCGGCCTGATCCTGGCCGACAGTGCCGTGCAGGTGCCCTTCGCGATCCTGCTGATGCGCGCGTTCATGGAGTCGATCCCGCCGAGCCTGGTCGAAGCGGCCCTGGTCGACGGCGCCAGCGACTTCCGCGCGTTCGTGTCGATCGTCGTGCCGATCAGCCGCAACGCGATCGTCACCGCGGCGCTGTTCACCTTCCTGGGTGCCTGGGGCGACTTCCTCATCGCGCTGACCCTGACGTCGACGACCGCGGTCCGTCCGATCACCCTCGGCATCTACAACTACATCGGCTCGAACGTCACCGACTGGGGGCCCGTCATGGCGACCTCGGTCCTGGCATCGCTGCCCGCCGCCGTCCTGCTGATCTTCGCGCAGAAGTACATCGCAGCCGGCGCCCTCGGCGGTGCGGTCAAGTGACGCGGCACGGCGACGTGACGCGACGCGGTCACGTGACCGGTTCGGCCGAGCAGCACCTCCCATCACCGAACACCCCTGCGGGGGAAGAAAGCCGAACGACATGAGCGACACCACCTCCACCCCGCTGCGCATCACCGTGTGGGGCGAGAACGTCCACGAGCAGGTCGAGCAGCACGTCGCCGAGCGCTACCCCGAGGGCATGCACGGCGCGATCGCGGACGGCATCCGCGAGAACCTGCCCGAGGCCGTCGTCCGCACCGCGACGATGCAGGAGCCCGAGCACGGCCTGACCGACGAGGTCCTGGCGAACACCGACGTCCTGACCTGGTGGGGCCACGCGGCACACGCCGACGTCGACGACGCCGTGGTCGACCGGGTGCACAAGCACGTGCTGTCCGGCATGGGACTGATCGTGCTGCACTCGGGACACTGGTCGAAGATCTTCGGCAAGCTGATGGGCACGACGTGCACCCTCCGCTGGCGCAGCGAACACGACCAGGAACTCGTCTGGACCGTCAACCCGCAGCACCCGATCACCCGCGGCGTCCCGAACCCGATCGTCATCCCCGAGCAGGAGATGTACGGCGAGTACTTCGACGTCCCGACCCCCGACGAGCTCGTCTTCATCTCGGGCTTCACCGGTGGCGAGGTGTTCCGGAGCGGCATGACCTACCGCCGCGGCCTGGGGAAGATCTTCTACTTCTCCCCCGGTGACCAGGACTTCCCCGTGTACCACCACAAGGACGTCCGCCGCGTGATCGCGAACGCCACCGAGTGGGCCCGCCCCGAGCGCGAGCGCGAGATCCCCACGCTCCGCCGGTACGACCTGGGCGAGTACTTCGACGGCCAGCACTACCGCGGCCCGTTCGACGACGCCCCGGTCGAGTCGGTCGACGAGCACGAGCACGAGCACGAGCACGAGCACGAGCAGCAGGCGGCCCCGGCCCCCGAGGGGGCGCAGGCATGACGCTCCGGGTGGTCCAGGTCGGCGCGGGCGGGATGGGCCGCGCCTGGCTCAGCACCGTCGCCGCCGACCCGGACGTTGAACTGGTCGGCATCGTCGACCTGGACCTCGACGTCGCCCGCGCCGGTGCCGAACTGGCCGGCGACGCGTCGATCCCCGTCGGACGGAGCCTGACCGAACTGGCTGCCGAGACGGGTGCCCAGGCGGTGCTCGACATCACCGTGCCGGTCGCCCACCACCCGATCACGATGGAGGCCCTGCACGCCGGCCTGCCCGTCCTCGGCGAGAAGCCCGCGGCGCAGACCGTCGCCGAGGCCCTGTCGCTCGCCGCGGCAGCCGAGGCCACCGGGCAGCTGTTCATGGTGTCGCAGTCCCGTCGGTACAACGACCACCTGGTCGCGTTCCGGCAGCACCTGCGCGGCCTGGGCACCATCGGCACGCTGAGCACCCGGTTCGCCAAGGCCCCGCACTTCGGCGGCTTCCGCGAGGAGATGGACGACGTCCTGCTGCTCGACATGGCGATCCACCCGTTCGACTCCGCCCGGTACCTGCTCGAACGCGACCCGGTGTCGGTCTACTGCGAGTCGTACAACCCGTCGTGGTCCTGGTACCGCGGCGACGCGGCGGCCGCTGCGGTGTTCACGTTCGAGGACGACATCCGCTACGTCTACGACGGCTCGTGGTGCGCCCCGGGTGCCGAGACGTCGTGGAACGGCGACTGGCGCGCATCGGGTGCGGACGGCGCAGCACTGTGGGACGGCGACCACGACCCGACGAGCGACCTCGACGGCACACCCGGCTCCCCCGGGTCCGCCCCGAGCGTCGGCACCGAGATCGCGGGCGCACTGGCCTCGTTCGTCCGCGCGCTCGGCTCCGGCACGACGCCCGACGGCGAGGTGCACGGCAACGTCATGAGCCTGGCGATGGTCGAGGCCGCGATCGCCTCGACCCGCACCGGGCAGCGCATCGTGATCGACGAGGTGCTCGAGCAGGCGCACGCCACCGCACTGCAGGACGAGCGGGACGACGCCGCCCGCGAGCGTCTGGCCGCCTGGGGTTCGGGCCGGACCGCACTGTCCACGTCGGGCGCGCCCGCCGGCTCGCCCCCCAACCGCGGGGCGGACGGGAGGCTCGGTGCCCGCTGCCACCGAGCCTCCCGTCCGTCACGGCGCGCGCATCTACGCACGGTGCCGATGTCGGCACCGTGCTGACTTGGCGGCCGGTGCGATCTCGTCCGCCCGGTGCGAGCCTGATTCCGCGCACGGTCCGATCAACCCGGCACCGAACCGCAACCTCGCACCGTGCTCGCCGGCGCCGGCGCCGGCGTCAGCGGCGGCGCACCGCCGCCCGCAACACGTCGTCGGCGCGGTCGTTCAACCGGCCGAGCAGCACGGCCAGCGCACGCAGGTCGTCGTCGGCGAACTCCCCCACGATGTCGTCGAAGGTCTCGTCCCCGTGCACGTCGAGCTGGTCGAGCAGGCGGCGCCCCACGGGAGCGAGCTCGAGCAGGCTGGCACGGCCGTCCTCGGGGTCGGGCGTCGTACCGAGGTGCCCAGCGCTCACGAGTGACGCCACACGACGGCTGACGACCGGCCGGGACAGCCCGGTCAGCTCGGCGACCGTCGTGGCCCGAACGGGACCGAGTCGCTCGACGGCCCGCAGGATCACCCGCGCGGTCGGGTCGAGTCCGCCGCGGTCCTCGATCAGCACCGACCGCAGGGCCTGCCGGACCCAGAGCCGGTCGAGCTGCTGTCGGAGTGCTCGCTCGGAGTCGGCGCGGTCCTCGGTCACACCGCAAGCCTACGGTGACCATTTAGTTGCTTGCTGGAAGCACATGGTGTAACTTTGCAGTCACTGCAAGGTCGAGTACCGGTGTCGCCGCCCACCCCACGGGTCTGCGCCTCGACACGTCCGGTCTCCCGAGCAGCCTCCAGAACCGCTCGAACCACGAAGGAACGCATGTCAACCGCCACCGCACCCGTCCAGGTGCAGCGCGGGCGTCACGACGCCTCGGCCCCCGGCACCGCCGGACCCGGCCAGCAGCCGCTCATGACGCACCGCCAGATCCTGCTCGTCATCTACGGCCTGATGGCGGGGATGTTCCTGTCCTCGCTCGGGCAGACCGTCTTCGGCACCGCGATCCGCACGATCGGTGACGACCTGCACGGGCTGGACCAGCAGGCCTGGGTCACGACGGCGTACCTGATCACGTCGACGATCGCGACCCCGATCTACGGCAAGCTCTCCGACGTCTTCGGCCGCCGTCCCCTCTACATCTTCGGCATCGTCGTGTTCATCCTGGGCGCTGTGCTGTCGTCGATGTCCACGTCGATGCTCATGCTCGCCGGGTTCCGCGCGGTGCAGGGCATCGGCGCCGGCGCGCTGATGTCGCTGCCCCTGGCCATCATGGGCGACATCCTGGCTCCTCGTGAGCGCGCGAAGTACCAGGGCTACTTCCTGGCCGTGTTCGGCATCTCGAGCGTCATCGGTCCGCTGATCGGTGGCCTGCTCGCCGGCACGAGCGAGATCCTGTTCGTCACCGGGTGGCGCTGGGTCTTGCTGATCAACGTCCCGATCGGCATCGCCGCGCTCGTCATGGTGATCGTGTTCCTGCACCTGCCGAAGGTGCACGACAAGACCGACAAGCCCAAGGTCGACTGGTGGGGCGCGACCGCCGTCATCGTCACGCTCGTGCCGCTGCTGCTCGTCGCCGAGCAGGGACGCACCTGGGGCTGGGGCTCCCCGGCCGCCATCGCCTGCTACGTCATCGGTGTCGTCGGCCTGGTCACGCTGCTGATCGTCGAGTCGAAGACGGGCGACGCGGCGATCATCCCGCTCAAGCTCTTCCGCTCGGGCACGTTCTCGATGGCGACCGTCATCGGCTTCCTGGTCGGCTTCGCGATGTTCGGGGCCATGCTGACCATCCCGCTGTACCTGCAGATCGTCGTCGGCCTGAGCCCGACCCAGTCCGGCTTCGCCACGCTGCCGCTCGTGGGTGGCCTGATGATCGCGTCGATCACCTCCGGGCAGATCGTCGCCCGCGTCGGTCGCTACCGGATCTTCCCCGTCATCGGCACCGCACTGGTGTCGGCCGGCTACGTCGTCCTGACGTTCATGTCGATCGACAAGCCGCTGTGGTTCCTGATGATCGGCATGTTCCTGATCGGCCTGGGGCTCGGCTCGGTCATGCAGTCGCTGACCCTGGCATCCCAGGGTTCGGTCGAAGCGCGGGACATGGGCGTCGCGACGTCGTCCGCCACGTTCTTCCGCCAGATCGGTGGCACGCTCGGCACCGCCGTCCTGCTGTCGATCCTGTTCTCCGTCATGCCGGCGAACATCCTCAGCGCCACGGCGGACAAGGGCACCCTGTCCGACGGGCTCGACGCCGCGCTCAACCCGACGGTCGCCAGCGCCCAGCGCAACCAGGGCGTCATCGAGAAGATCTGGCAGCCGATCACCGGCCCGGTCCAGCAGCAGGTGGCCGACGGCCTGGACGACGCCACCACCGATGCCAAGCAGGCCGCGGACGAGGCCGTCACGCAGCAGGTCACCGCCGCCGTGCAGGCGCAGGTCGCCGCCGGAACGGTCCCTGCAGCGGCAGCGCAGACGGTCATCGACCAGCAGGTCGCCGCCGCCACCCCGGCCGCCGAGGCCACCGCCCTGCAGACGGTCGCATCGAAGGCCCACGCCACGGTGCAGGACGGCGCACTCGTCGTCGACTGGTCGAACGCCTCCGACCGGCAGTACTACGTCGACCAGGCCGTGCCGTCGATCATCGACACGCTCGAGCAGCAGTCGACGGACAGCGGCTCCAGCGTGTCGAGCACGAACGACACCTCGTTCCTGACCGGCGCCGACGCCCGCCTGACCCGCCCGTTCATGGCCGGCTTCAACGCCTCGTCCGTCACGATCTACTGGGTCGGACTCGGCGTCATCCTGCTGGCGTTCGTGCTGAGCTGGTTCTTCAAGGTGCCGCCGCTGCGCGCACGGTCGGCACTGCAGGAGCGCGCGGACCTGTCCGCCGAGGCACAGCTCGAGGTCGACGCGGGGCTCGCCGCCGCCGAGGCGGGGTCCTTCACCGGCCCGATGACCGGCTCCACGCCGACCGTCCGGCGGTGACCCGGTGACCTCCGTCGAGACACCCACCGAAGCGGACGGTTCCTGCACGCTCCGCGAGCGGAAGAAGCAGCAGACCCGCCACGCGATCCACGACGCGGCAGCCCGGCTGGTCGGGGAGCAGGGACTGGGCGGGGTCACCGTGGAGCAGATCTGCGCCGAGGCGGACGTCTCGCCGCGGACCTTCTTCAACTACTTCCCGTCGAAGGCCGACGCGGCGCTCGGGTTCCCGCCGAACTCCGTGCCCGGGCCGGTCCGGCAGCGCTTCCTGTCCTCGGACGGGCCGCTCGTACCGGACCTGTGCGACCTCGTCGCGCACACGGTCGCACTCCCCCAGGACCGTGACCGCGCCCGGCAGCTCGTGCAGCGGCACCCCGAGGTGATGCCGACCATGCTCGACTGGATGGCGGCGACCCGCAGCGCCGTGATCGAGGTCGCCGCCGAACGCACCGACACGCAGACCGCGCGCACCGCCGTCACCCTGGTGATGGCGGCACTCATCGAGGTCGCGCACCGCACGTCCGTCGCCGACGGCGACGAGCTCGCCACGGTGCTGGGCGACGTGGTGACGGAGATGGGCCGCATGGCGTCCTGATCGCGACCACCTGACGGACGGGAGGCCCGGTGCCAGCTGGCACCGGGCCTCCCGTCCGTCGCGTGGTGCGTCAGCGCGTCCGCTCTCGCTCTGTGCCCGTGGTGCGGCGTCAGCCGCGTGGTGCGAGACAACAGGCGCGCACCGCGCCGTCAACCCGGCACCGGCGGCCAACCTCGCACCGTGCGCAGTCGCTTTGCCCTGTGCCCGTGGTGCGGCGTCAGCAGCGTGGTGCGAGACAACAGGCGCGCACCACGCCGTCAACCCGGCACCGGCGGCCAACCTCGCACCGTGCGCGGTCAGCGCGGGATGACGCTGAACAGGAACTTCTTCCGGACCATGTACCACGCCAGCAGGATGAGGGCCGAGTGCACGACGAAGCCGATCCAGAAGTCGCCCCAGGGGACTCCCGGGATGGACGCGATGGCCAGCGCGAAGAACACCTGCCAGACGAACACGTAGAGACTGGCCTGCCCGATCGGGATCCACAGCCAGCCGATGGCGGCGGCGATCGGCTTCCAGAACACCGTCAGGATGGCGTACGACACGATCGCGAAGAACGCGATGTCGACCAGGCGCCCCCACTGCAGGTCGACGCGCTGGTAGGCCGTGTTGTACAGGTCGTCGTACATCGACGTGGGGAACGGCGTCGGGGTGAATCCCGCGTGGTTCGCCGCCCAGACGTAGACCAGGAACACCGCGTACCCGCCGATCGCGATCCCGATCAGGACCTTGCCGAGCCGACTGGTCAGCGCCCCGACGACCTGGCGGCGGTAGTACCCGAGCACCAGTCCGTGCGTGAACACCACCTGCCAGGTCAGCAGCGGGAAGACGGCGTTGAACTGCGAGTTCAGGGGTGCGAAGTCCGGGTTGAGGGCCTGGAACACGTAGAGCGCCCAGCTGACGATCAGCACCGCCCACCAGAAGCCGCGCCGGATCACCCAGAGCAGCAGCGGGATGAACAGACTCAGCACCACGAACAGGCCCATGATGTTGAACGGCCACGGGCCCATCTCGAGCAGCAGGAACTGCCGGATCGCGAACCACGGCGGCGGGTAGGCCAGCAGCTGCATCGCGTTCGGGTACAGGTCGTACACGCGCCCCTCGGCACCCACACCCCCGGTGCCGGTGCCCCGGTCGGTGAACGTCGTGATCGCGTCGGTGTTCAGGAACGGGATGAAGCTCAGCGCGAAGACCACCGCGATCACCACGAGCGTGACGACGTACTGCTTGCGCGCACGTTTCAACGCCCCGACGGCGGCGACCCACTCGCCGAACTTCGCGATCGCCAGCGGGTAGGTCATGCCGAGCACCATGCCGGACAGGAACACGAACATCTCCGCGCCCGTGATCGCCCCGACGGCGTGCAACGTCAGGTACGAGTAGGGGCCACCGATCTCGATGTGGGTGATCACCACCGCCAGGATGATGAACCCGCGGAACAGGTCGAGGCGCAGGTCACGCCCGGCCTTGCCGTCGTCCGGGTACCGCCAGCTCGGCAGCAACCGGCCGAACAGTCCGCTCAGCAGGAACACGGCCGCCAGCCCGGCGGCGCACCAGACGATCCACGCCATCTGGTCGCCGCCGGTGTCGAGCTGCTGGTTCGTCGCCGCGGCGCCGTCCTGCGGTGTCACGCGTTCGGTGACCGGACCGAACACGAACCGGTCGGTGCCCTGCAGGTCGGTGCGGAACGAGCCCGCGATCCCCGGCACCGCGGTGTCGCGCCAGTCGGCGACCCGGTTGCCGGCCTCGGGCTCGCGACGGTTCGTCTCGAGGAAGGTGACCCCGCGGACGAGCGGCCGTGACTCGATCGCGCTGAAGACCTGCCGCCACCACCCCTGCTTGACGTCGAGTTCGGCGGCGCCCTTGAGCGAGTGGTCGTACAGCGCACCCGTGTCGAGCAGCATCGGCCGGTCGTGCCCCGCGGCGAAGCGCGTGTAGAAGTCGCCCTGCTGCGGCTGCTGGTACCCCCACGTCTCGGCGAAGCGGGCAGCGACCTCGCCCGACTCGGGGACGTCGTTCGTCGTGAGCGGGACGTCGCGTCCAGCGGCCTCGGTCGCCTTGCCCTTGCCGAAGTAGTACATCGACATGCCGACCCAGTCGACCGAGGAGTCGCCGGGCCAGTACGGCTGGTAGGGGTCGTCGGCCGCGGTGAGCTGGCCGTCGCCGTTCGTGTCGAGCTTGGCGGTGTCGGTGGCGGACAGGTCCTGCAACCGTCCCGCGGACTGGCCGAACGGGTAGCCCGCGCCGTACGACGGGGACCAGACCATCAGGGCCTCGGAGGACCCCCGGTGGACCGCGGACGCCAGGGTCCGGAAGGCCTTGACGTACTGCGTGGGCTGCTGCCCCCAGCGCACCCACGTGCCGTTCATCTGCGGTGCGAACCGCACGAGCACCTGGGTGCGGTACTGCTGGTGTACCTGTTCGAGCAGGTCGTCGGCATGCCGTGCATCGGCTGCGGTCAGGGAGCGCAGGGCGACGTCGGGCTCGAGGCTGACCACGAGGGTCGCACCCTGCGCGGCGGCGGCCCGGGTCGCGCGGAGCAGCTGCTTCTGCGCGGCGGTGTCGATCGGGTAGTCGATCTCGACGGCGTAGCTGGACGGGACCGCTCCGAGCCGGCCCGCGTACCCGTCGGGTGCGTCGGAGCCCCAGTCGAGATCAGGGCCGAACCACGCCTTGTCGGACGCCGGGGCGATGGCGGCCGCTGTGATCGTCCTCGCCGTGGATGTCGTGGATGTCCCGGAAGTCGCGGCGGTCGTGGCCTGGGCGGGCAGCGCTCCGCCGAGGGCGAGCGTGCCCGCGACGACCAGCATGGTGAGGATTCTGATGGCTGTGCGCCTCACCGGGTGCACACCAGGGTCCACACGTTGTGACCGCCCTCGTGCCGGTGCTCGAGCCGGTCGAGCGCAGCGATCGCCAGGGCGAGTCCGCGGCCGCTCTCCGCATCGACGTCGGCCATGGTGACGGCGCTCAGGTCGATGTCGACCGGCAGCCCGTTGTCGCGGAGCACGGCGGTGAGCGCTCGGTCGGTGGCCTGGAGCTCGACGGTGTACCGCCGGCCGGCCTGGCGATCGGCGCGGGCGGTGTGCTCGACGATGTTCGCGGCGATCTCGGCCACCGCCGTCTCGAGTGCGAAGCGGTGCGCGGCGTCGTCGATGCCGAGCCCGTCCCACCAGGCGCCGAAGCGGTCCTGCACGGTGTCCAGGCTCTCGGGGACGGCGGGGACGTCGAACGCGGTCACAGGGGTCCTCCGGAGGTGGTCGACTCGTGCTCGGACTGGACGGTGCCGGGGCCGCGGTACAGGACGGCCCGGATCACGATGCTGAAGATGAACAGGTCGAACACCACCCAGGCGGTGTTGACCAGCGGTGCGATGCCGGCCGCCTGCCCGCTCAGGTAGCGGATCCCGATCAGCACCAGCGCGCCGACGAGCGCCCCCATCGCGAACAGCTGCGGTCGGACGAGGTCCCAGCGCGGCTTCGCCTGGGCGTCGTCGCGCACCTTCGGGGTGACCCGGAACCCCAGGGGCTTGCCGCGGAAGACGTTCTGGAACGCGCTGGTCACGCTCTCGATCCACACCGGGAACAGCGCCAGCGAGTACTGCTGCCCGCGCCAGGTCGGACGGCCCGCGGCCACCACCCAGAACAGCAGCTGGTTGAGCACCAGGAACGGGATCAGCCGAGCGAAGAAGTCGACGCTGTAGGCCTGCACCGGCACGACCCCGAACGACAGGCACAGCACCGGGGCCGCGATGTAGACGATCGCCGCGAAGCCGGACAGGTAGCTCCACATGGTCGAGAAGTACATGAGCCGCTGCCCGAACGACAGCCCCTTCTGCACCAGCGGGTTCTCGCGGAAGAACACCTGCATGGTGCCCTGCGCCCAGCGGAGCCGCTGCACCAGCATCGTCGGCAGGTCCTCGGGGGCCAGGCCCTTCGCCAGGATCTCGTCGTGGTACGCCGACTTCCACCCCAGCCCGTGCAGACGCATCGCGGTGGCCATGTCCTCGGTCACCGAGATCGTCGCCAGGGGCATGACCGCCTGTGCTTCGTCGCCGCGGTTGACGTCGACCGCGCGGGCGAGCACAGCGATGGCCTCGATCGCGGCGACCGGTGATGCACCCCGCTGCCCGAGCACGTCGAGCGCGGCGTCGTCGAGTCCGGCGAAGGTGTCGGCGTCGGTGGACAGGGCCGCGAGCTCCTGCAGGTCGCTGCGCACGGATTCGAGGTCGGCGGCGGCGAACCGGAACGCGATCGCGTCGATCCCGCGCTGGAACTCGTAGGTGACGTCGCCGAGCGGCTCGTCACGGCTCATCTGGTCGCGCGCGCGGTCCACCACGCCCTGGGCGTCGTCGAGGGCCTCGATCACGCGCTGGTCGGTCTCGAGCTCACGTGCGCGGGACAGGAGCTTGCGCGAGGTGCGCAGGGTGCGTTCGACCGAGGCCTCGACTTCGCGCACGTAGCGGGAGATGCCGAGCTGCATCAGGGCCTCGCGCCGCAGGATCGCGTTGGAGCCGCAGAAGAACGCCGCGTTCCAGCCGTCCTTCGACTGCTGGATCGGGCCGTAGAACAGGGGCGCCTGGCTGCCGAGCAGGTCGGCGTCGGGGACGTTCTCGAACCACTGCGGCGTCTGCACGAGCGCCATCCGGGGGTCCTTGAAGTAGCCGAGCGTGCGGTCGAGGATCGCCGGGTCGGGGACCTGGTCGGCGTCGAGGATGAGCAGGAACTCGCCCTGCGTCGCCATCAGGGCGTTGTTGAGGTTGCCGGCCTTGGCGTGCCGGGGGCGATCGACCCAGTCCTGCCCGCGGGTGATCACACCGAGCCCCAGCTGCTCGGCCGCCTGACGCATCTCCGGGCGGTTGCCGTCGTCGAGGATCCACGTGCTGTGCGGGTAGCGGATCGCCTTCGCTGCGGTGGCGGTGCGCATCACCAGGTCGATCGGCTCGTTGTACGTGGTGATGAAGACGTCGACGGTGACCTCGGTCGCCGGGGTGGTCGGTGGTTCACCCCGCTCGCGCAGCCGCCACGCACCGAACGCGAACAGCAGCGAGTCGATCACGCTGTAGGTCTCGGCCAGGATGAGCGGCACGGCGATCCACCACGAGTGCCAGTTCACGGATGCAGCCCACCGCCACACGACGTAGTTCAGCCCGGCGAGCGATGCCAGCAGCGCCACCGTGCGGACGGCGATGATCCGTCGACGCGCGGTGCCCGTGGCGAGCCGCCTGCGGTCCTGGCGACTGAGGTCGAGCGCGGTCATCGTGCGGCTCCCGAGCCGACGTCCGACGTCGTGGTGCGCTGCAAGGTGTCTCCTGATCCGGCGGCGGTCTCGGTGCTCCGTCCGTCGGGTCGGGCTCGGCACCACGACCTGTCTACCTCAGGGACCGGGTGCTTGTCAGTGCGCCGCCCCGATCTGGGGACGCAACGGTCACGCCGACGCGGATGCCGGACGCGCTCCCGCGGGCGCGGCCGCGGCCGCGAACCCGATGTCCGCCGCCAACCGCTCGGCCACCAGGTCGAAGTACCGCTCGTGGTCGCCCACCGACCCGACGTAGTGGCCGAACAACTCGAAGGACACCGTGCCGTACACCGCGGTCCACGCCATCAGGGTCCGCATCACCGCCTCGGCCGGAGTGTCCTCGCTGATCCCCCGCGACCGGATGTACGCGACAGCGCCGTCCACCACGGAGCCGACCGGCGCAGGCGGCGGGACGATCGACGACGGCGGTGTGTCCCCGCCGTCCATCGCGTCGATGACGGTCCGGACCAGCACCAGGACCACGCGGGTGGCGGGCACGATCGTCTCCTGGGGCGCAGCGTACCCGGGCACCGGCGAGCCGTACAGCAGCGCGAAGTCCCCGGGGTGCGCGAGCGACCACGTGCGGATCGCCCGGCACGCGGCCATCCACCGCCCGCCGACGTCGGATCGGTCGTGCGCGGCGTCGGCGGCCTCGACCGCGGCACCGAGCTCGTCGTAGTCCTGCACCAGCAGTGCGGTCAGCAGGTCGTCGCGGCTCGGGAAGTAGCGGTAGAGCGCCGACGACACCATGCCGACGTCGCGGGCGACGGCGCGCAGGCTCAGCTGGGCCGGCCCCTCGTCCGTCAGGCGCGCGCGGGCAGCGTCGATGATCCGCGTGCGGACGGTCTCGCGAGCCAGGTCGCGTGCGGTCGGTGTCCGGTCGGTCATCCTTCCAGACTGCCACGCGAGATCACCGATCACAAACGAGAGCAGTGCTCTTGCATTTGCCGGGCAACGGTGCCATGCTCATCGAACCGAGAGCAGTGCTCTCACTTCGTACCGGGAGGAACCCCATGTCGCAGCACCACGTCGTCGTCGGCGCCGGCCCCGTCGGCCGTCACGTCGCAGCACTGCTCGCCGAACGCGGTGAACAGGTCACCGTCGTCACCCGCTCGGGCCGCGACACCGGTCTGGCCGGGGTCACCCACCGCGCGCTCGACGCCTCGGACGCCGACGCCTTGAGCCGGGTCACCGAGGGCGCGTCGGTGCTCTACAACTGCGCGAACCCGGGCGACTACACGCAGTGGGAGCGGACCTGGCCTCCGCTGGCGACGTCGTTGCTGACGACGGCGGAACGCACGGGCGCGGTCTACGCGATCACCGGCAACCTGTACCCGTACGGCCCGACGACCGGACCCATGCACGAGGGGCTGCCCGATGCGGCCACCGACCACAAGGGGGTCCTGCGCGCACGGATGTGGCAGGACGCACTCGACGCCCACCGCGCCGGACGCCTGCGCACCGTCGAGGTCCGCGCGTCGGACTACGTCGGCACCGGCATCGGCATGAACGGGCACGTCACCCGGGTGCTGCCCGGCGCACTGGCCGGCAAGGGCGTCTGGATGATCGGCCGCACCGACCTGCCGCACACCTTCACGGACGTGCTCGACGTGGCACGCACGCTGGTCGCCGCCGCTTCGGACACCGCAGCCTTCGGGCGCACGTGGATGGTGCCGTCGAACCCGCCGGTCTCGCAGACCCGGGCGCTGACGGACGTGCTCGCTGCCGCCGGCAAGCCCGCCGTGACCGTGCACCGACTGCCCGGACCGGCCCTGCGTGCGATCGGGGTGGTGTCGCCGATGATGCGGGAGATCGCCGAGATGGCCTACCAGTGGACAGCACCGTACGTGGTCGACGACAGCGCAGCGCGCGAGCACTTCGGCATCCAGCCCACGCCGTGGGACGAAGTCTGCCGCCGGACCCTGGTCGGCGTCGCCGAGCCCGCCCGCGCGTAGGCGCGGGCCGAGACGGCCGGGAGGCCCGGTGCCAGCGGGCACCGGGCCTCCTGTCCGTCAGGGGGTCGCGTCAGTAGCGCGGCCGACGCTCCGGACGCTCGTCGCGGTCCTCGCGCGGGCCGCGGCGGTAGCCGCCACCGGCGCCGCCACCACGACGGTCGGGCTTGATCTCGATCAGACGACCGCTGATGCGGGTGTCGGAGAGCTTGCCGAGCACGTCGCCGGGCATGTCCGAGGGCAGCTCGACGATCGAGAAGTCCGGCTGGATGCGGATCGCACCGAAGTCGTCGCGACGCAGGCCGCCCTCGTTCGCCAGGGCACCGACGATCTGGCGCGGCTCGACGCGGTGGCGGCGGCCGACCTCGATGCGGTACGGCGTCATCGGGACGGACCGGCGGCGGCGGTCGCCCCCGTCGTCCTCGCGGGTCTTGCGCTCGTCGCGACGCTGGTCGCGCTCCACCTGTCGGCGCAGTGCGTCCTCGGCGGGGTCGAGCAGCAGCGGGGTGTCACCCTGCGCGACCACGGCGAGCGCCGCGGCGACGTCCTGCTCGGGCACGTCGTGGTGCTCGACGTAGTGGGCGATGATGTCGCGGAAGGCGTCGATGCGGTCGCGGGACTCGAGCGCCGCCGTGATGGCGTCGTCGAACCGGGTCAGGCGGGTGACGTTGACGTCCTCGACCGAGGGCAGCGTCATCTCGGTGAGGGGCTGGCGCGTGGCCTTCTCGATCGCGATGAGCAGGCGGCGCTCACGCGGGGTGACGAAGCTGATCGCGGCACCGCTGCGGCCGGCACGACCCGTGCGGCCGATCCGGTGGACGTAGGACTCGGTGTCGACGGGGATGTCGAAGTTGACCACGTGGGTGATGCGGTCGACGTCCAGCCCGCGGGCAGCGACGTCGGTGGCGACCAGGATGTCGAGCTTGCCGGACTTCAGCTGGTTGACCGTGCGCTCGCGCTGCGCCTGGGCGACGTCACCGCTGATGGCCGCGGCCGCGTAGCCACGGGCGCGGAGCTTCTCGGCCAGGGTCTCGGTCTCGCTCTTGGTGCGGACGAAGATGATCAGGCCCTCGAAGTCCTCGACTTCGAGGATGCGGGTCAGCGCGTCGACCTTCTGCGCGTACGACACGATCAGGTAGCGCTGCGTCGTGTTGGCGGACGTGGTCGTCTTCGCCTTGACGGTGATCTCGGCCGGGTCGTTGAGGTACTGCTTCGAGATGCGGCGGATCTGCGCGGGCATCGTCGCCGAGAACAGGGCGACCTGCTTGGTGTCCGGGGTCTCGGCGAGGATCGTCTCGACGTCCTCGGCGAAGCCCATCTTGAGCATCTCGTCGGCTTCGTCGAGCACCAGGTACTTCAGCTCGGACAGGTCGAGCGTGCCCTTGGCGATGTGGTCCATGATGCGGCCGGGCGTGCCCACGACGACGTCGACGCCACGACGGAGCGCGGACAGCTGCACGCCGTAGGCCTGGCCGCCGTACACGGGGAGCACGTGCACGCCGCGCATGTGCGACGCGTACTGCTCGAACGCCTCGCACACCTGCAGCGCGAGCTCGCGGGTGGGCGAGAGCACGAGGGCCTGGGGCAGCTTGCTGCCGGCTTCCATGCGGGACAGGACGGGCAGCGCGAAGGCCGCGGTCTTGCCGGTACCGGTCTGGGCCAGGCCCACGACGTCGCGGCCCGCGAGCAGGGTCGGGATGGTGGCAGCCTGGATCGCGGACGGGGTCTCGTACCCGATCTCCTTGACAGCCTTGAGCACGGGCTCGCTGAGCCCCAGGTCGGCGAACGTCACCACGGGCCCCTCATCGATGGGGTCGGTGGTGCTGTTCGTTTCGGAGGTCATCCTGGTACGGTACCCGGTCGCGCGCCCTCGTATGAACTGCTCAGGCGGTTCGTCGCTCGTCCGGGGCGGTCCGCTGCCGGGTCCGTGCGAGGTTGCGGCCCGGTGCCGGGTTGTCGGGACCGTGCGCGGGAACAGGCTCCCACCGGGCGGACAAGCTCGCACCGGCGCCAACGCAGCACCGTGCGGACTGGAGGCGCGTGGCGGCGCCGCCACGGGCCTCCCGTCCGCACCATCACCGGCTCAGGGCGCGGGCCATTCCCAGTCACTCGTGGCACGCACCGTGCGCGCAGCGCGACGCAGCGCGCCGTGCCGGGCCAGCGCGCCCGCTGCGCCGGCCGCGAGCGAGACCGGCGTGAAGAGCACCCAGGCGAAGGGGCCGAGCGCGAGTGGAACCGCCGCGAGTGTCCCCGCCAGCAAGCACGTCGCCAGGACGTGGAGGCCGGGTCGCCGGACCGGGCGCATCAGCAGGCCGAGCAGCATCGTGAACGGCAGCGCGACCACGGCGCCGACGACTGTCGGGATCGCACCGTAGACCTCCATCATCGTCAGGACGACGAGGCCGTAGCCGACGTCACGGAACCCGGTCGACTCCCACCCCTCGGGCAGCACCGCCGGCACGGTCGCAGCGACGAGCATGCACACGGTCGTCGCGACCGGCAGGGTCGCGCCGAGCATCCAGCCCAGCGCACGGAGCTCCAGCAGGATGCTCGCCCGCCAGGTCCACGTCGGCGCGGGCAGGTCCGTGTTCATGCGGCCACCGCCGTGCGGTCGGCCCGCCGCAGCTCACGGTGTCGCGCGACTGCGGCGGCCGCCCCCGCGCCGAGGACGATGGTCGTCGACAGCGCCGACGGTGACAGCAGCGGCATCACCATCACTGCCGCGAGGGTCCCGGCGAGGGCCGAGGTCGCGACGACGTGCAGCGCTCGCGACCGGACGCGCCGGAGCGCCAGCGCGAGTCCACCGGTGAACGGCAGCGCGACGAGGGCTGCGACGAGACTGAACGGCACGGTGAGCAGGTCGATGCCGATCGTCCACGTGATCGCCGCCGGGATCGCGTGCGCCAGGTCGCTGACACTGCGGATCACGGGGTCCTCGTCGCCCCGGGACAGCAGGCGCCACGGCGTCAGCATGAAGCCGAACGCGACGATCGGCAGGGTGACCGCGACCATCCACACCCAGGCTCGCCGCTGCAGGGTGCACGCCTCGACGAACAGGTCCGGCGTGACGGCGCCACTCATGCGCCGCGCCCCGCGACGATGCCCACGATCTCGGTGACCGCACTGCGGAACGGGCGGATGCGCAGCATCGGCAGCGCGAACCGCAGCACCCCGAGCATCGCGTCGACGAGTCGCTCGGTGCGGCGCTGGCCCTCTGACGTGTCGTACGTCCAGAACAGTGCGAACAGCAGGTAGCCCATCCAGAGCGCCATCGGCAGGTCCTCGGCCAGGTCCACGGGCAGCTTCTGGCGTGATCCGGTGACGGCCTGGCGGAACAGGTCGAGCACCAGGTCACGTGCCTCGGACGACTCGGATGACAGCGGGTTGACCGGCGACCCGGGGGCCATCGCCGCGGTGAGGAACTGCGGCGCGATGGCGTGGTACTCGCGCAGGTTCGCAAGCCCGGTGCGGACCACGATGCCGATCCGGGCGGTCAGGTCGTCGGTCGTGTCGAGCAGCGGGAGTGCCGCCGCCCGGTGCTCGTGCTGCACGTCGACGTAGAGCTCCTGCACCAGGTGGTCCTTGGTCGGGAAGTGGTAGTAGGCGTTGCCCACCGACAGGCCGGCCTGCTCCGCGATGCCACGCATGGTCGTGGCGTCGTAGCCCTGCTCGCGCAGGGAGCGGATCGCCACGGCGCGGATGGTCGCCCGCGTGCGCTCCCGCTTCGGCAGCGGCTTCTCATCATTTTCGAACACGTTCAAAAACTACGCGAAGCTGCCTGGAACAGCAACCGCCGGAGGCGTACGGTTGCCGCATGACGACCGTGCGCGAGTTCCAGGTCACCTTCGACTGCGCCGATCCCGCCAGGCTCGCGCGCTTCTGGGCCGATGTCCTGGGCTACGCACTGCAGGGTGACGGCACGGCGTGCGTCGACCCGACGGGCGTGGGCCCGCGCATCTGGTTCCAGCAGGTCCCCGAGGGCAAGGTCGTCAAGAACCGGCTGCACCTGGACGTGCGGGTCGCCACCGGCCTGGTCGGTGACGAGCGGCTGCAGGCGCTCGAGACCGAGGGCTCACGAGTCGAAGCCCTCGGCGCAACCCGGGTGCGCATGCTGCTGGCCGACGGCGACGAGGAGTCGTGTCTGGTGATGCAGGACATCGAGGGCAACGAATTCTGCCTGGACTGACGACCGCCGACCCGAACTCGGACACGAACTCGGACACGCCGAAGGAGTCGATGTGCGCCAGGACCTGAACGACCGGCTGACCGCGTTGGTCGACGTCGTCGTGCCGGAAGACGACCACCCGTCCGCCAGCCAGGCCGGCGCGCTGGGGTTCCTGGACTCGGTGCTGGCGGATCGCCCCGACTGGCTGGCGCGCTTCGAGGACGTCGCCGCGCACGGCACCGGCAGCACCCACTGGGACTGGTTCGCCGAACTCGTGGTGGGCGGGTACTACGCCGACCCGGGCAACGGCGGCAACGCGGACCGAGTGTCCTGGCGCATGGTCGACTGGCAGCCGGAGCCGCTCGGCGGTTGGCCGACGGCGGTGCCGGTCGACACCGACCGCCCCGTGACGGTGCACCCGTCCGCACTCCGGGACCGGTACGACGCGGTCGTCATCGGTTCCGGAGCCGGAGGCGGCGTCGCTGCGTGTGGCCTCGCCGAAGCGGGTCGACACGTCCTGGTCGTCGAGGCCGGGGGCTGGCCGGAGACCGCCGAGCTCGACCACGACCACCTGCGGAACCCGCGCTCCGACTGGGGGCTCGCGCCGCGTTCGGGTCCCACCGACGACCGCGACGTCCGGGTGCGTGACGACGGCCGGACCCGGCTGACGATCCGCCCCGCGGACCCCGGCTGGAACGCGAACGCCTGGACCGCCGGCGGCGGTACCCGCGTGTACGGCGCGCAGGCGTGGCGATTCGCGCCGCTCGACCTGCGGATGGCGTCGACGTACGGGGTACCGGACGGCAGCGCCCTGCGGGACTGGCCGATCAGCTACGACGACCTTGAGCCGTACTACGCCCGGGCCGAGTGGGAGGTCGGCGTCAGCGGCGGTGCCGACGACGGGCGCTGGGCCGGCCCACGCTCGCGTGCGCTGCCGATGCCCCCCCTGCCCGCTGGCCCGTCGCGGGACCGGCTGGCGGCAGCGGCGACATCGCTCGGGTTCGGCACCGTGCACGTACCGCTCCTGGTCAACAGCACGCCGTGGCTCGGCCGTCGCGCCTGCGCCGGGTGCAACCAGTGCGTCGGGTTCGCGTGCCCGGTCGACGCCAAGAACGGCTCGCAGAACACCATGCTCACGCGCGCCTTCGCGACCGGACGGGCCCGGATCGTCCTGCGCACCCGCGCCGCCCGGCTCCGCACCGATGCCACCGGCCGCGTGGTCGGGGTCACGCTCGTCGGGACCACGGACGGGCGTGACTTCCAGCACGACGTCGACGCCGCCGAGGTGGTCGTCGCCGCGGGGGCGATCGAGTCGGCGCGGCTGCTGCTGAACAGCCGGAGCGACCGCGAGCCGACGGGCATCGGGAACCGGGCGGACCTGGTCGGACGCCACCTGCAGGGACACGTGTACGGCGGGGCGACGGGGATCTTCGACGACATGGTCGAGGACCTGGTCGGTCCGGGCCCCTCGATCGCGACGACCGACCACCGGCACGGCACCGCGGGCATCGTCGGCGGCGGGATGATCGCGAACGAGTTCGTCGCGACGCCGTCCAACACCTACCGCTACCTGGTCGCCGCAGGACTGCTCCCGCGTGCTGGCGCCGAGTCGAAAGCGGGCATGCGGCACCTGGTCCGGCGCACGATGCGGTTGATGGGTCCGATCCAGGAGATGACGTCGGCGGACTCACGCGTCCGCGTGGACGACGGGGTGCTCGACCGGTACGGCATCCCGGTCGCCCGGCTCAGCGGCAGCGTGCACCCGGAGGACCTGCGTGCCCGTGACGCGACGAGCGCCCGCAGTGCCGCATGGCTGCGCGCCGCCGGAGCGGTCCGCGTCGCCGAGGTCGGCGGCACCCCGGAGGGCCCCTCCGGTGGGCAGCACCAGGCGGGGACGCTCCGGATGGGAAGCGACCCGGCGCACTCGGTCGTCGACGAGTACGGCCGGGTGTGGGGACACGACAACCTGCGGGTGACGGACGGGTCCGTGCACGTGACGAACGGCGGGGTGAACCCGGTGCTGACGATCCTGGCGACGGCGATGCGGAGCGTGGAGCACATGACCCGGCCCTGACCGGCAGGGCGTACCGTCGTGCCAGCCGCACCGAAGCGCGCCGGAAGGACCAGCACATGACCCTGACGAACCCCATCGACACCACCGCTCTCGAGCAGTCGATCCCCGCCGACCGGGTCCTGCGCGATCCGGAGTCCCTCGACCGCTACAGCCACGACGACGCCGAGTGGGCCGAGTACCACCGCCCCCTGGCCGTCGTGCTCGTCCGCAGCACCGAGGACGTCGTCGCCACGGTCCGCTGGGCCGCAGCCAACGGGGTCCGGGTCGTCCCACGCGGTGCCGGCACGGGACTGTCGGGCGGCGCGAACGCGGTCGAGCACTCGGTCGTCGTGTCGATGGAGCTGATGGACGCCGTGCTCGAGGTGAACACGGACGAGCGGTACGCCGTCACCCAGCCGGGCGTGATCAACGACGCCCTGCGCGCCCGGGTCGCCCAGGACGGCCTGTGGTACCCGCCGGACCCGGCCAGCTCGGCGATCTCGACGATCGGCGGCAACGTCGCCACCAACGCCGGCGGGATCTGCTGCGTCAAGTACGGCGTGACGCGGGACTACGTGCTCGGTCTGACCGTGGTGCTCGCCGACGGCTCCGTCGTGCAGCTCGGTCGGCGGACGGCAAAGGGCGTCGCCGGGTACGACCTGACCGCGCTGATGGTCGGTTCCGAGGGCACGCTCGGCATCGTGACGAGCGTCACCGTGAAGCTGCTCCCCCTGGCCGGACGCGACGAGCGCGCCGTGATCGGGTACTTCCCGTCGCTCAGCGCGGCCGGGGACGCCGTCGCCGCGATCTCGCGCGCCGGGATCATCCCCGCGGCGCTGGAGATCGTCGACCGCACCTGCCTGCGCGCGGTCGACGACTGGATGCACCTGGGCCTGCCGTCCGAGGTCGACACCCTGCTGCTCGCGCGCATCGATGAACGCGGCGCTGCCGGGGACGACATCGCCGACCACGTCGCCGGGGTCTTCGCCGACGCCGGTGGCACCGACGTCGAGCGGGCGACCGACCCGGACGAGATCGACCGGCTGTTCCAGGCCCGACGTCTGGCGTACCCGGCGCTCGAGCGGCTGGGTCCGGTGCTCACCGAGGACATCTGCGTGTCGCGCAGCGCCGTCCCCGAGATGCTCCGCCGCATCCAGGCGACCGCGGCCGCGAACGACGTCACCATCGCGAACATCGCCCACGCCGGTGACGGCAACCTGCACCCGCTGATCATCGCGCCCGAGGGCGACACCGCCGCGAAGGGCCGCGCGAAGGCCGCCTTCGACCGGATCGTCGCCGACTGCCTGGCGCTCGGCGGCACCGTGACCGGCGAGCACGGCGTCGGGTTGCTCAAGCTGCCCGGGCTGCGCGAGGAACTCGGCGAACGGGTCGTCGCGATGCACCGGTCGGTCAAGGACGCCCTGGACCCGGCCGGCACGCTGAACCCCGGCAAGGCGTTCTGATGCCGTCGTTCACGTCGACGGACGGCGCCCGCCTGGCCTACACCGACACCACACCGGAGACGAGCACCACACCCGAGACGAGCACCACTGCCCGCCGCACCGTCGTCCTGGTCGCCGGCTACGCCATGCCGGCGACGGGCTGGGCCCTGCAGCAGGACGCCCTGCTCGCCGCCGGGCACCGCGTCGTCGCCTTCGACCGTCGCAGCCACGGCGACAGCGACGACGTGCTCTGGGGCCAGCGCGTCGCCCGCCACGGCGCGGACCTGCACGAACTGCTCGTCCACCTCGACCTGCGCGACGTGCTGCTGGTCGGGCAGTCGATGGGCGCCTCGACGATCTGGGCCATGGTCGACCTGTTCGGCACCACGCGCGTGGGCAGGGTCCTGACGATCGACCAGACGCCCAAGCTCGTCAACGACGACACCTGGCAGCACGGCTTCACCGGCATGACCCCGGAGAACAGCGGCACCTTCTTCGACGACGGGATCCCGGACACCGGCCGCGGGCTGCGCGTCGACCCGGAGAACCCCGGCGTCCTGCGACTGATCGAGCGGATCGGCGGGTTCCCGGCGGTACGCACCCCGAATGCGCCCGAGACCGTCCGGTTGCTCCGCGACCACGGCCTGCAGGACTGGCGCGACGTCGTGGCACGACTCGACGTGCCGTTCACGATGGTCGCCGGCCGGGGCAGCCAGCTGTGGCCGTGCTCGCACGCCCAGGCCGCCGTCGGGACGAACCCGAACGGTCGGGTCGTGGTGCTCGAGGACGCAGGCCACGCGACGAACCTGGACCAGCCCGACGCGTTCAACGAGGTGCTGCTCGGCTTCGCCGCGTAGACCGGAGTCATGACTCCTCGCTGGCCCGGACACCCCGCCCCGATCACCCCCGGCCCCGGGCAGGAGTCGGTGTGGGACTACCCGCGTCCACCGCGGCTCGAGCCGACCGACGAGCGCATCGTCGTGCGCCTGGGCGGCCAGGTGATCGCGGACACGACGAACGCCGTGCGCGTGCTCGAGACGAGTCACCCGCCGGTCTACTACCTGCCCGTCGAGGACTTCGTCGACGGTGCGCTCACCCCGACCAGCGGCACGAGCATGTGCGAGTTCAAGGGCCGGGCGAAGTACGACGACGTGCACGGCGGGGGCGTCACGGTACCGCGCGCCGCCTGGTACTACCCCACGCCGGAGCCCGGGTACGGCGAGCTGGTCGGCCGGGTGGCGGTCTACCCGAGCCGGATGGACTCGTGCGAGGTCGCCGGCGAACGGGTGCAGTCCCAGGCCGGCGACTTCTACGGCGGGTGGATCACCGCGAAGGTGGTCGG
Organism: Curtobacterium sp. VKM Ac-2922; assembly: GCF_022815645.1. Taxonomy (GTDB): domain Bacteria; phylum Actinomycetota; class Actinomycetes; order Actinomycetales; family Microbacteriaceae; genus Curtobacterium. The sequence goes on from NZ_JALGRO010000016.1 coordinate 26,318, forward strand.
GCCGTTCAAGGGCGAGCCGGGCACGCTCGGCTGGTGACCCCAGACGGACGGGAGGCGCGTGGCGGGCCCGCCACGGGCCTCCCGTCCGCCGTCGGTCACCGACACCCCGTCACCCGAACGGGGTGACGGCCGGATCGGCGTCTCCGGGGTACGGTGCGGTGTGGCCTTTGCACACGAGGTGTTCGACGACGAGGCCGACGGCCTCGACCTCGACCTCGCCGTTCGCCTGCAGGTCGTGCAGTCGGCGCTGCTGCCGCTGACCGGTGCGGTCCAGGGGTGGTCTGCCGCGCACGCCTGGCGCGCCGCCGCGGGACTGTCCGGTGACTTCGCCGAGTGGTGCGTCGCCGATGACGGGCGCACCGCGACGGCGACGGTCGGCGACGTCATGGGCAAGGGGACGCCTGCCGCCCTGCTCGCGACCCACATCGCGGGTGCGCTGGCGACCCAGCGGCACGAGGTCCCCGCGGTCGCGGTCGACGCGGCGGAGACCGCGGTCCGCGATCGCCTCGAACGCGCCTCGGCCTTCGCGACCCTGTTCCACGGACGGCTGCGGTTCACCGACGGCGCCGTGGACTTCATCGACGCAGGACACGGCTTCGCCGCGATCGGACACGCGGCAGGTGACGCCGAGCACATCCGGTCAGCGGACCTGCCCGTCGGCCTGCAACCCCGCGGGTTCCCGCGCATGCCCCGTCGGGTCGACATCGGTCCCGGTGACGTGCTGCTCATCGCATCGGACGGCATCCTCGAGCTGCCGGGCGCGACCTTCGACACCCTGACCGAGCTGGCGACCGAGCTCACCCGGGTGCCGACCCTCGACGACGGCCTCGGTGACTTCGTCGGCGCCGTCGGCGGGCGGGTCGACGACGACCTGACGCTGCTCGCGATCCGTCGGGACGCCGCAGAGGAGCACCGATGACCCTGCGATCGCTCGTCTTCACCTGCGCCCGGACCGGCCGGTTCTCCGTCGACGACCTGGTCGGGATGCTGCCGACGGCCGCGGCCCGGAACGCCGACCTCGGTGTGACCGGCATCCTGGCGATGCACGACGACAACGTGATGGGTGTGCTCGAGGGACCCGAGGACGTCGTGCGCGCGCAGTTCGCCGAGGTGGCAGCCGATCCCGCGAACCTCGACGTGCAGGTCCTGTGCGACGACCCGATCGCGGCGAGCACGTTCGCGTCGTGGTCGCTCGCACTCCGCACCGACGACCCGCGGCTCCTGGCGACCCCCGGCTTCGTGGACCTGTTCGACCCGCGCAGGGCGCAGGACCCCGAGGCAGCGACGTCGCGGGCGCACGCACTGCTCGAGTGGTTCCGCCGGACGCCCCCGGTCCAGCTGTCGACGCGACGGCTCGTCGCACCGGCCCAGGAGCGCGCGGTGACGGCGACGATCGAGCTGCTGCGGGAGATCGGACCGGCGCGGTGCACCCTGGGTGCCGTCGCCACCCGGGCGGGGCTCCCGCCGGAACAGCTCGCTGCGCTGTTCCCCACCGTGCACCACCTGCTCGCCGCGGCGCTCGGCACCTGGTTGGGATCGGTGTCGGCTCCGCTCGCGCACGTCGCCACCGAACAGGGCACGATCCCCTGGCTCCGCGCCATGGTGGTCGCCCTGTCCAGCGAGCCGGCACTCGACCGGTTGATCGTCTTCGCGCTGGCGACCGCCGCCGACGCCGGTGACACGGCAGCCGAGCCGTTCCTGGCGACGTACCGCGCCTTCCGCGCCGGCATCCGGCAGGCGCTCGAAGCGGACATCGCCGCAGGACGCGAGCCGGCTTCGACCGACCCGGTGCGGGGCGCGCGGCAGCTGCTGGCGTTGTTCGACGGGCTCCGGATCCAGAACCTGTTCGATCCGGAACCCGACGTCGCCGACGCGTTCCACCGCGCCGCCGAGCAGCTGCGCACCGGCTGGTCACACGACCAGCACTGACGCCGTCCGGGTCAGGGCTCGATCGTCTCCAGGTCCGCCAGCAGGCTCGGGTGGGTGGGTTCCCACCCGAGCGCCCGGCGGGTGTGCTCGCTCGATGCGGGCTGGTCCATCGCGAAGATCGGGCCGAACGGGCCGAAGGTCTCGTCCGCCACGCGCTCGACCGGCAGGCCGAGCCGCCGGCCGATGACCTCGACCAGGTCGATCACGCGGTCGCCCTGGTCGGCGACCGCGTGCCAGACGCTGCCCGCCGGAGCCGACTCGAGCGCGAGCCGGAACAGCACGGCTGCGTCGCGGGCGTGGACGGCGGGCCAGCGCTGCGCACCGTCGCCCGGGTGACCGGCCACGCCGCTCTGCCGAGCTGCCTGCGTCAGGAGTCCGGCGAACCCGCCGGCCCCGTCCGCGTGCACGGTGCGCGGCAGGCGGATCGCCGACACCCGGACGCCGCGGTCGGCCAGGGCGAGCGCGGCCAGCACCGAACGGGCACGGCCGGCGACCGGCCCCTCGAGCGGCAGCGGATCGGTCTCGAGCGCGGCACGGCCCTGGACCCAGGGCGTCCCCGACACGACGACGAACGGCCGGTCGGAGTCGACGAGTGCGGACCCCAGGGCCGTCATCGCCCGGGACTCCTGCTCGATGGCCGCGGCGAGCCCCTCGGCGCTGTCGTACTCGTTCGGGAACGCCAGGCTGACGACGCCCTGGGCTGCGGCAGCCTGGGTGTGCAGCAGGTCGACGTCGTCGATCGAGCCGGGAACGGGCGTGGCGCCCATCGCGGTGAGCTTGGCGGCCGAGGCGTCGGACCGGGCCAGGGCGGACACGGTGTGCCCGGCAGCGGTGAACTCGGCGACGACGGCGGTGCCGATGGTGCCGGTGCCGCCGGTGATGAAGACGTGCATGGGTGCTCCTCGAAGTGATGCGACTATTGTCCCGTCACGGTACACCTGCGATGGGACATTTGTCCCGTCGGTATGATCGACCCATGGCACGCTGGGAACCCGGAGCTCGCGAACGGATGGTGCTGGCTGCCGTCGACCTGTTCTCGGACCAGGGCTACGACGAGACGACCGTCACCCAGATCGCCGAGCGTGCCGGGGTGACCAAGAGCACGTTCTTCCGGCACTTCCCCGACAAGCGCGAACTCCTGGTCGCCGGGCAGGAGACCCTGAGCCGGCTGCTGGCGGACGGCATCACCGAGGCACCGGACGGCAGCACGCCGCTGGCCGCGGTCGCCGCGGGGCTGGAACGCGCGTCGGCCGAGATGGGCCCGACGAACCGCGAGCTCGGACCGCGCCTGCGGGTCGCCGTCGCGGCGAGCGCCGAGCTGCAGGAACGGGATGCGCTGAAGTCCGTCGGCATGGCGGCCGCGATGACCGACGCACTCGTCGCCCGCGGCATAGCCGAGGTGCCGGCGCGGCTGGCGGCCGAGATGGGCGTGCTCGCGTTCAAGCAGGGGTTCGAGCGGTGGTCGGGCACCCCGTCCGGCGCCGACGACGACCTCGCGCAGCACGCACTGGCAGCGCTGACCGAACTCCGTGCGGCCGCGGCCGGGCTGGGCTGAGGCCGTGCGCACAGGGTCGGTCATCCGGTGGACGCTGTCCACCGTCGTCATCGCGGTGAGCCTGGTGCTGCTCGCCCCGGCGGTCGTCGGTGTGTCCACGCTCGTGGGCCCCGCGCAGCTCGTGGCCCTGCGGGGCGTCACGGCGATCGGGCTGCTCGTCGGCGCCGGGTTCGTCCTGCTGCTCGCGGTCGTGGTCCGCCTGTTCCGCGGCCGCATCGCCTGGCTGGTGGTCCCCGCACTCGTGCTCGTGCTGAGTGCCGTCGCGCAGGTCGGCGTGGGCACCGTCCGGTCGTTCACCCCCGGCGCCGTGCAGGCCCGGTCCGACCTGGTCGTCGCAGGTCTCAACACCGAGCACGGGCTGGTCGGCGACGACGAGTTCGTGCGGTTCGTCCGCAGCGAGGGCCTCCAGGTCGTCGCGATGCCCGAGACGGACGCCACCCGGGCCGCGGCCCTGCAGCGGGCACTGGCCCGTGCCGGACTCGACTTCCAGCGGTTCGGGGTGCAGACCGGCGACACCGCGAGCACGGCGACGAGCCTGTTGGTCGACCGACGTCTGGGCGCCTACCGCCAGGCGCGCGCGGCCGCCACGACGCTGGGGTCCGTCGCTGCCGTGCCGGTCGACGGCGACGGCCCGCGGTTCGTGGCCGTGCACACGAACCCGCCGATCCCGACGTCGGCCGACATGCGCCGCTGGCGGCACGACGTCCCCGCGGGGCTGTCGGGGTGCCACGGCGACGCCGTCGTGGCCGGAGACTTCAACGCGACGGTCGACCACGCGGTCTTCGCTGTGCCCGACGGGTGCCGCGACGCAGCCGCCAGCACGACGAGCACGGCGACCTGGCCGACCTCGGCACCGACCTGGATGGGCGGCGCCATCGACCACGTCCTGGCGACCACCCAGTGGCGCCCCGTCAGCACCGAGGTCCGGGTCGTGGGCGGCAGCGACCACCGCGCGATCATCGCGCACCTGCACCGGGTCGGCTGACCGCCCCAGGCTGACCCGACCGCCCCAGGCCGCCCGGGCGCCTGCCGGCTGACCCGGGCCGCCCGGGCGCCTACAGGTCGACGGGCGCCTACAGGTCGACGCCGGCGAGCACGACCTGCTGCCCACGCAGCCGCACCTGCACGCTCGCGATGTCCGACCGGGCGATCTCCGTCGACGCGGACAGCCCGTGGGCATCGGCCCCCGCCGCGGTCCACGACGCCACGGTCGACGTGCTGCCGTCGGTGCGCACCACGACCAGGTCGTACATCACCGACCCGTCCGCGGCCCAGCTCTTGCCGCCGTACGAGCACCCCCAGTCGAACCGGGTGCCCCACTGCTCGCCACTGACCGCCAGGTCGACGTCGAGCCCCTGCTGGCCGACCATGTCGTACCGGTCGGCGACCGCCGAGGCGGTGGTGGTCGCTCCGGCCCGGACGGACCCGACACGGTCACCGGCGGTGCCGACGGCCAGTCCACCGAGCACGGCGACCACGACCGCCAGCCCCGCGGTGGCGCCGACCCAGACCCGGCGACGACGCCGACGGTGCCGGACGCGGTGCGCCACGGCGGCGAGGGTGCTGTCGGACCGCGTGTCGGGCCTCCCGTCCGGTTCCGCGATCTCGACCGCCTGGTCCGCCGGCAGCTTGCCGAGCAGACCGGGCAGGCCGACCAGTTCGGACACGGCGGCCGTGCAGCGGTCGCACGTCTCGAGGTGTCGTTCGTACTCCAGCCGCTCGTGCGGCGGGAGCGAACCGAGCACGTAGGCCGCGTCCCACTCCACGTACCGGTCGTCAGGCGTCGGGTCGCCGTTCATCGGGTCACTCCTCGTTCTTGCAGTGCGAGCCGGATGGCCCGCAACCCGTAGTGCAGCCGTGACTTCACGGTGCCCTCCGGGACGTCGTGGCGTCGGGCGATCTCCGGCACGGTGTGACCGAGCCAGTAGGCGTCCACGACGACACGACGGTGGTCCGGCGTCAACGAGGCGAGCGCGTCGGCGACGATGATCCGGTCGAGCACGGCGTCGGTGCGGTCGGACTCGGCGCCCTCGACCGTCCACTCCGAGCCGGTCTCACGGCGGTTGCGCGCCGAGCGGGCCTCGTCGACGACCAGGTTGCGGGCCACGGTGAACAGCCAGGCGCGGGCACTGTCGGGCGCCCGCTCCAGCACGTTGGGGCGCTGCCATGCACGGACCATGGTCTCCTGCACGACGTCCTCGACCGCCTCGGCGCCCGAGCCGCCCCGCGTGAGGTGCCGCACGTACCGCGTGAGCGCGTCACCGTGCTCGCGGTACAGCGCCTGCAGCAGCTCGTCGGCGGAACGGCTCGTCACGGTCACTTCCCGAGGTCGAGGGAGAACTCGACGGAGCCCTTCCCGTCCACGGTCACGAAGCCGAGCGACGGTGCGGTCACGCCGTAGTCCTGGAAGGTGATCGGCACGGAGCCGACGACCTGCACGGTGCCGCTCTTGCCGACCGCGACCTGCGCATCGGCGGTGACGGGCTTCTCGACACCGTGCAGGTCCATCGTGCCGGTCAGCGTGACGTCCTGCTTCGTTCCGTCGAGCGCCTGTGCCACGTCGACCGGCTTGGTCAGCGTGAACGTCGCGGTGGGGTACTTGTCGGTCTCGAGTGCCTTGGTGCGGAAGTACTCGTCACGTGCGGACTCCGGCGTGGAGATCTTGCCGACCTGCACGGTGACGGTCGCCGTCGTGAGCTTCCCGCTCGACACGGCGACCTTCCCCTCGACGTCCTTCGTGCGTCCGACCACGTTCACATCATTCCCCTGCAGGACCTCGTGCACCCGGTAGCCGGCGTACGAGCCGCTCTGGCTGGTCCAGGTGCCGTCGGCATCCGCCGCGTCGAGCTTGCCCGACGAGCTGGCGCTGAGCGAGGGCGCGGCTGCGGCCTGCCCGTTGACGGTGTTCGCGTAGATGACCGGGCCGACGACAGCTGCCGCAGCGATGACGACGACGCCCGAGGCGATGCCGATGACGATCTTGGTGCGCTTGGTGAGTGCCATACCCGGACAACGGGACAGCGGCCCGGATGGTTCAGAACTGGTTGCGGACATGACGGGAGGCCCGGTGCCAGCTGGCACCGGGCCTCCCGTCCGCCCCGTTCTCAGGATGCCGCGGGGCGGCTGCTCACTTGCCGGCGGCCTGGTTGTAGGACGCGATCTGCGACTTCGCCTGCTGCTCGGCAGTCTGCATCGTGGCGCGGACGTCCGCGCCCTCGACCACGCGGTTGAACGCGCCGATCACCGTGGCGCGCACGGTCGGGAACGCGCCGGTCACGCAGCCGGCAGCCGCGGTGCTCGACGGGTCGGCCGTCAGCTGCTGGTACATGGTCGCGACGTTCGGGTCCGCCAGGGACTGCTTGCCGACGCTGGTGTCCGCTGCCCCGGTGTCCATCGCCAGGTAGCCGGTGGCCTTCGCCCACTTCGCCTGCACGTCGGGCGTCTGGAGCCACTTCGCGAAGTCGAACGACGCCTTCTGCTGGGCGGACGAGTGGCCCTTGCCGGAGATCCACAGCGCGTTGCCGCCGATGACCTGCCCGGCGTCCGACGACGACGCGGTGGTCGGGAACCGGGCGACGACGGACTTCGAGCCGTCCGGGTCGACCGTCGTGTACGCGCCGGACGAGGTCAGGAGCATGCCGACCTTGCCGCTGGCGAAGGCCGAGTTCATCGCGGCGGAGTCGGCGCCCGGGTTGAGCGCGACACCCTGCTGGTAGAGCGACTGCAGCGTCGTCATGAAGTCGACCTGCGTGTCCGAGGTCAGGGAGACGCCCGTCACCGTCTTCGACCCGCGGCCGTTGTCCGGCGTGCAGAACGCCTTGCCACCGGAGGCCGACAGCTCCTCGAGCATCCACGAGTCGCCAATGTTCATGCTGAAGCCGTAGGCGCCGCTGGCCTGGTGGATCCGCTTCGCCCACGTCGCGACCTCGGCCAGGGTCTTCGGCGGCGAGGACGGGTCGAGGCCGGCCTTCGTGGCGAGCGCCTTGTCGATGTACAGCACCGGCATCGAGACCGAGAACGGCATCGCTGCCAGCCCGTCCTTGCCGCTGTAGTAGCGCTTGGCGGCGGGGGCCATCGTCGAGGTGTCGACCTTGCCCAGCGTCGACGGTGCCACGGTCTGCCCGGAGTCCATCATGAAGCCGGTCGAGACGTCGTTCATCATGAGCAGGTCGGGCGTCGACGAGGACTGCACCGCGGCGGTGTACTTCGTCTGCACCGCGGCGTAGTCGCCCTGGAACGACGCCTTCACGGTGGCGTGGTCGGTGTTGTCGGCGTTGTACTCGCTGACGAGCGAGTCAAGCTCGGTGGCCGCGGGACCGGCCATGGCGTGCCAGAACTGCACCGTGACGGGGCCGGACGACGCGGGGCTGGCGGACCCGGAGGCGGAGCACCCGGTCAGGGCGACGGCGACTGCGGCGGTGACGCCGAGCACGAGGACGGCGGAGGAACGGCGAGACGGCATGGGGCTGCTTCCTGTCGTGGGAGTGGGTGTGGTGGGGATGCGTGGTGCGGGGACGGATGCGGGGCGGGTCACTTGAGTGCGCCGGCGGTCAGGCCACCGGCCAGCAACCGCTGGGCGAGCAGGACCAGGACCAGCACGGGGAGCGTGACCATCGCCGCCCCGGCCAGCACGACCCCGACGTCCGAGGCCTGGGCGTCCGCCAGCTGGGCGATCCCGACCTGCACGGTGCGGTTCTCGGGCGAGTTCGTCACCAGCAGCGGCCAGAAGAACCCGTTCCACGCGGCCGTGGCGGACACCAGGGTCACGGACACCAGGGTCGGCCGGGTGATCGGCAGCAGCATCGACCGGATGAAGCGGAAGTGCCCGGCACCGTCGAGCACGGCGGCTTCGCGCAGCTCGTCGGGGAAGCTCAGGAACGCCTGGCGGAACAGGAAGATCGTCAGCGCCGAGGCGACGAAGGGCAGGAACACGACCAGCAGGGTGTCGATGAGGTGCCACGACGACACGGTCAGGTAGTTCGCGATGAGGGTCGTCTCGCCCGGGATCATCATGCTGGCGAGCAGCACGAGGAACAGTGCGCGGGTCCCCCGCATCCGGCAGAACACCAGCGCGTACGCGGTCATGATGCCGATCGTGACCTGCAGCACCGTCTGGCAGAGCGTCACGACGACGCTGTTCAGGAACTGCTGGCCGAGCGGCACGACCTGGGTGGCACGGACCAGGTTGTCGAGCGTCAGGTGGATCGGGAGCAGTCCGGGGAGGCCCTGCTCCAGGAAGCGGGTCGGCGTCAGTGCGCCCTCGAACACGTAGTACAGCGGGAAGCACACGACGACGACCGCGACGACGAGCCAGGCGTACACGAACGCGCTGCGGAAGCGGCGGGCGGTGACCGGGCGCATCAGTAGTTCACCCGCTTCTCGAGCACGCCGAACTGCACGAGCGACAGCCCGAGCACCAGCAGGAACAGCATGACCCCGAGCGCGGCGGCGAGCCCGAAGTTCGCACTCGCCGAGCCGAACGCCTGCTGGTAGATCGCGTAGACCAGGGTCCGCGACGAGTTCGCCGGGCCGCCCCCGGTCAGGATCTGGATCTGGCCGAAGGTCGTCAGCGCCTCGACGGTGCCCGTGACGACCACGAAGAACAGCGTCGGCGTCACGAGCGGCAGCGACACCGACCAGAACGTGCGCACCGGTCCGGCGCCGTCCAGGTGCGCGGCTTCGACGACGTCCTGGTCGATCGCCCCGAAGGCCCCGACCAGCAGCAGGACGGTGAACCCGAGCGAGCCCCAGACCGTGACGACGATGACGCTCGCCAGGGCCCAATGGGTGTCCGTCAGCCACGGCACGCCCTGACCGCCGGACTGCCGGATGACCGTGTTGACCAGGCCGGTGCCCGGCGCGAGCATCGCCGCGAACGCGACCGACCCCGCCGACACCGAGACGACCATCGGCGAGGTGAGCAGCGCCTGGAACACCGCGGTCCCCCGCAGCTTGGCGGTGAGCGGCACGACGATGAGCAGCCCGAACACGATCCGGCCCGCGACGACCCCCGTGCAGAACAGCGCGGTGTTGCCCATCGTCTGGGCGAAGTCCGGGTCGGTGAGGGTCCGGACGTAGTTCTGCAGACCGACCGACCCGGCGGGCTGGCCGAAGATGTCGGTGCCCTGCGTGCTGAGCACGATGACGCGCACGAGTGGGTAGAACACGAACACGCCGAACACGACCAGCGCGGGCAGCAGCAGGACAGTGCCGACGCGGCGGTCGGACCGCAGCCAGGCACCCGATGTCGGTGCGGGGCGGGCGGGACCGGCGAGCAGGCCGGGCCGGACGGAGACCGTCATGGGGTGTCCACCTCCGAGTAGGGAACGTTCCCTATCCGGGAACGGACTCCACTGTGCGGGCGGTCCGGTGAGCCGGTCAAGCGCGGTCAGCGACCGGCCGCCGTCCGTTCACGCCGTGTTCAACGGACGCGGGCACCGACCCAGCAGGGAGTCGTGTGCACGACACGGTCGTTCACCGCCGGTTCCACCGACGGGCCACGGCGGTTCACCGTCCACGTCGGCCGTGCCGCTACACCGGGGGCATGAGTCACTCCCCCGATGCCCCCGCACCAGCGGCGCTCCGAGCCGCCGCCGAGACCGCCTGCCGCCAGGTCGCCCCGCAGCTGCTCGCCGCGTTCCGCGCCGACATGACCGTGGCGACCAAGCGCGACGCCCACGACGTCGTCACCGTGCACGACCGCGCGGCCGAGGAGACGATCACCCGGTCGCTGACGTCGGCGTTCCCCGGGTCGGTCGTGCTGGGCGAAGAGGGCGGCAGCACGGGGGACGCCGGACTGCGGTGGATCGTCGACCCGATCGACGGCACCGCGAACTTCGCGCGCGGTCTGGCGTACTGGTGCGTCTCGATCGCGGCCGAGGTCGACGGGGTCGTCGTGGCCGGGGTGGTGTACGACCCGGTCGCCGACCACCTGTTCGCCGCCGACGACACCGGCGCCACGCTGGACGGCGCGCCGATCCGTGCTGCCGCCCTGCCCGAGGCCGATGCCACGGTCCTGACGAGCTTCCCCGTCCAGCAGGACCTCGAGCTGCTGGGCGAGGACGCCGCGTTCGCCCTGCTGCGCGAGATGACCCTGCGCTACCGACACCACCACAGCACGGGCAGCGGCGCCCTCAACCTGGCACACGTCGCCGCCGGCTGGTCCGACGTCACGATGGGCTTCGCGACGCACGCGTGGGACGTCGCCGCCGGTGCGTTCGTCCTGCAGCAGGCCGGCGGGTGGTTCCACGGCAGCGTCGGCGGCGCCCCGACCGACCGACCGCAGGACGCCGAGGACTACGTCGCCGGCGGTGGCGGCGACGAGCACGGCTTCCTGGTGGATCGGGTCCGCGCACTCTCGGCGACGATCGTTCACCGCGCGTCCGCCACCGGTTCGCCCACCGTCGCTAGCGTGCGGAGCCGTGCAGAACCCTCTTCGTGACGATGCCCGGAACCCCCTCTCGCGCCGCGGTTTCCTGGTCGGGACCGGCCTGGCCGGTGCCGCCGGGATCGCCGCCTCGGCCGGCCTGCCAGACGGTGCGGCGGCGGCCGATGCGCTGACCGCCCCCGCCGCGGCGGGGACACCGCCGACCGCCGCCGCACAGACAGCGGCCTCGTCGGGGCGTCCGGGCCGCTGGCGTCCGGACACCGCATCGCCGCGGTTCACCGTGGCCGTGATGCCGGACACGCAGTACATGTTCGACGGCGCCGCGGTCGACCCCGCCCCGATGCGCGCCTCGATGGAGTACGTCGTCCGTGAACAGACGCGGCACAACACCGTGTTCCTGGTGCACCTCGGCGACCTGACCCAGAACGGCGCCGCGTCCGAGATGCAGGCAGCCGGTGCCGTGTTCGACGTGCTGGACCGTGCGGGAGCGCCCTACAGCGTGCTCGCCGGCAACCACGACGTGGTGTCGTCGACGGACGACCAGCGCGGCCCGACCCCGTACCTCGACGTCTTCGGGCCGAAGCGGTTCCGGCGGGCGCCCGGCTTCATCGGTTCGAGCCCGGACGGCTACAACACCGCGCACGCCTTCACGGCCGCCGGACGCGAGTGGGTCGTCCTGGCGCTCGACTGGAAGACGAGTGCGAGCGGTCTCGCCTGGGCCCGCTCCGTGCTCGCCGCCCGCCCGCACGCGCCCGTGATCCTGACGACCCACGCGATCGTCGACTCGGACGCCTCCGGAGGCGCCGTGTTCGACGTGTACGGCCAGCAGCTGTGGGACACGTTCATCGCCGATCAGGACCAGGTGTTCCTGACGCTGAACGGCCACTACTGGGGGCCGGGTCGCACAACCCGGAAGAACGCCGCCGGCCACGACGTCGAGCTGCACCTGACGAACTACCAGAACCGGTACTACGGCGGCGCCGCGATGATCCGGCTGTACCACGTGGACCTCGACCGGAACGTGATCGACGTCGAGACCCTGTCGCCGTTCGTGCTCGGTGGCGGCCTGGGCGACGACAACGCGCTGGCAGACGAGGAACGCACCCTGAGCGGCGACGTCGACCGGTTCACGGTGGCCGTGGACTTCACCGCGCGCTTCGCGGGCTTCGCGCCGGTCGCACCACGGGCCTCCCGTCCGGCGTCCGCGATGCTGGTGCCGGGGACGATGGCGTACTGGCGCTTCGACGGCACCACCGACGGCGCAACGGTCGCCCCCGCGACGCGGGTCCGTGACCAGACCGGCCGCGGCAACGACCTGGTCGTCGCGCAGCGTCCCGGAGCCGTGCCGGGCGCGCTGCGCTGGTCGAGCGCGCACCACCCGGACCAGCCGGGCGCCGGCAGCCTGGCGCTGCAGGGTGGCAAGCCCGGTGGAGACCACCTGCTGACGGTCGACGGCGCGCCGATCAACCGCGCACGGTTCGCGGACGGGTACACCGTCGAGGCGTTCTTCCTGCTGCCGACCACGTTCGACCCGGACGCCAACGGGTTCAGCGCGCTGTTCTCGCAGTCCTCGAGCGCCGGTGACGTCGGGAAGGCCCGCTCGGACGACGGGGACCCGCAGGAGCCCGCGGTCACCCTGAGTCTGTCCGGCGACCGCGAGCTGCAGTGGTGCGTGTACCCGACCAGCCAGGACGGATCACTGACGAACTGGGGCCACGAGCTGCCGCTCGGCCGCTGGTGGCACGTCGCGGTGGTCAACGACCGGTCGCACACGGTCATGTACGTGGACGGGTGCCCCGTCGTGCGGAACCCGTCGACCCGGAACCGCGGCCTGAGCACCGCCGGACAGCCCTGGCTGCTGGGCGGCTACCGGTACGGCGGCGTGCTCGACCAGGTGTTCGTCGGGTCGATCGGCGACGTCCGGGTCGTCGGCCGGGCGCTGCGCCCCGAGGAGTTCATGATCACCTGACACGGGCGCGGGCGTGTGCGTGTGCGTGTGCGTCCCCGCGCTCGCGCTCGCGCTCGTGCTCGTGCTCGTGCTCGTGCTCGTCAGCGGGAGGCGGACACGCTGTCCAGTCCCGCCGCGAGACGCACGAACCGGGTGCCGATCCGTTCCCAGTCACCGTGCGGGAACGCGTCCTCGAACACCGAGAAGTAGACCGACCGGACCCGCTCACGACACCGTTCCCCCGCGACGCCGAGCCGGACGAGCACGCTGCGGCGGTCGTCCGGGTTGGGGACGGACACGACGATGTCCCGGGGCGTCAGGCGGTTGAGCATGATCGTCACGGCCCCGGTGGTGACGTCGAGCGCGCGGGCGACCCGGGTCGGTGTGAGCCCGCCGGTGTCCGGCCCGGACAGCAGCAGCACCAGACGGATGTCGGTCTCGTTGAGGCCCTCGTCCGCCAGCAGGCGGCGCAGGACACGCAGGTGCGCGAGCTCGAACTGACGGAACGCGCTGAGCAGCTCGTCGAAGGTCTCGTCGTCGTCGCGCAGACCGCGATCCGTGTGCGCGTCCATGTCGACGACACTAGTCGATCACCTGAGTGCTCTTTCCGAGTTTCCTGGACATCAGGTGATTGAGCGAGTAGTTTAGGTACTCAACCACCTGTGCATCCCGTGTCATCCCTGGCGCGCTGCGGACACAGCCTCTCGTCGCTTCGTCGACACCTGCTCTGGAGCTGCCCCATGCCCCGATCCATCCCCCTCACCGCGAAGATCATCGCCGGCGTCGGCATCCCGGTCGCGCTCGTCGCCTCTGGGCTGGTCGTCTCGACCGCGTCCTACTCCGCCTTCTCGGCGACCACCGCCAACCCGACCAGCAACTGGTCGACCGGAACGGTCAGCCTGACCGACGACGACGCGAACACCGCGCTGTTCACGGCCACGAACCTCAAACCCGGATCGACCGGCACGAACTGCATCACCGTGACCTCGAACGGCTCGCTCGCGTCGGCCGTGAAGCTGTACGGCACAGCACCGAGCACGACGAACGCCCTGTCGTCGTACGTCACCCTGACCGTGCTGCAGGGCACCGGCGGCGGCTTCGGGTCGTGCTCGGGATTCACCCCGCTGTCCACGAACGGCACGCTGTACTCCGGCACGCTCGCCGCCTTCGGGTCGGGCTCGAGCAACTACGCCACCGGGATCGGCACGTGGACGCCCACGGGCGCGACGCCGGAGTCCCGCGTGTACCAGGTGACGTACACCGTCGCCTCGTCCACCCCGAACACGGCCCAGGCCGGCTCCGCGGCACTCGGCCTGACCTGGGAAGCACAGAACAGCTAGGTGATGACGACCATCGCCGCACCCGCCGCCGCGAGGGCGAGGACGTCACTGCCCGACGTCCTCGCCCTCGCGCGCGTCGTCGTGGCGACGATGGCACGCGGCGTGGTCGTCATGGTGCTCGGGCTCGCACTCTGGGCAGCGGTCCCGGCGGCGATCGGCTGGCAGCCCACCACGGAGATGACCGGCTCGATGGAACCCCGGCTGACCCCGGGTGACGTCGTGGTCTCGCGCCCGGTGGCCGCGAGCGCGCTGCACGTCGGGCAGGTCCTGCTCGCCGAGGACCCGGACCGGAGCGGAGCACTGCGCCTGCACCGGTTCGTCGCGACCGGCCCCGACAGCGCGCTCATCACCAAGGGCGACGCGAACCCGGACGACGACTCCACCCCGGTGCGCCGTTCCGCCGTGCACGGTGTGGCGGTGCTCCGAGTGCCGTTCGTCGGCCTGCCGGTCCTGTGGATCCGCGACCACGAGTGGAGCAAGCTGCTGCTGCTCGCGGTCGGCGCGGCCGTCGTGCTCGCCGTGACCACGATCGACCGACGCGTCCGGAACCCCGCCCACCCGGTCACGAACGGGACAGCCGCCACACCAGCCGTGCGTGTCCGGCGCACCCCCGCGGACCCGGACACCCGACGAGGCCGACGCCGCACCGAACGACGACACCGTCGCGTCGTGCGGATCGGAACGATCGCCGCCGTGCTGCTCGTCACCGGTGGGCTCACCGTCGGCCCGGCTGCAGCGGTGGCCGCGGGCTTCGGCAGCATCAGCGCCGACCCGACGTCGACCCTGCGCGCCGCCACGACCTTCCCGTGTCTCGCGCGGACGGTCACGAACAGCCCCACCTTCAGCTACCAGTTCAGCGCCGCGACCGGCACGATCGAGGCGGATGCGGCCGGCAACGGTCGGACGGGCACCCTGGCCTCCGGGGCGACCCGCGTCGGTGGCACCTGCGCAGACAGCCCGTACGTCACGCTCGACGGCGTCTCCGGACAGGTCACCGGCGCCAGCAACGCCCGGGTGACGGCGCCGACGACGTTCTCGCTCGAGGCGTGGATCCGCACGACGGGTGGCGGCGACGTCATCAGTTTCGGTGACAGCCAGTCGGGGACGTCGTCCGCCTACGACCGGACGCTCTACATCGCCTCGAACGGCCGGGCGTCCTTCGGGGTCTACAACGACTCCACCGAGGTCGTCCTCGCGCCGCACGGCTCGGTCGCCGACGGCCAGTGGCACCACCTCGTCGCCACCCTCGGCGCCGGCACGATGACCGTCTACGTCGACGGTGTCGCAACCGGCAGCACCACCGGCGTGGCCCCGCCGACCTACTCCGGCTGGTGGCGCGTCGGGTACGACAACCTGGCGACGTGGCAGGACCGTCCGAGCACCGACGCGTTCGCCGGCGACCTCGACGACGTCACGGTCTACCCCACGGCGCTCACGGCAGCGCAGGTCGCGACACTCGACCGGCAGGGCCGCTGACCGACGGGCTCAGGCCCGTGCCGCTGCCAGCAGCGGCACGCTCGAGCCCCGCGGCTGCAGCGCCGTCGGCAGGACCTCGTGCCGGTCGACCCGCCGCCCGCGCAACTGCTCCACGACGAGCTCGACGACGCGGGCACCCATCCGTCGCCGGGGCTGGTCGACGGTCGTCAGGTCGAGTCGCGCCGCCAGGGCCGTGCCGTCGAACCCGGTCACGGCGGCCAGTCGCGGCAGGTCGAGCCCGGCGTCGTGCGCGGCACCGAGCAACCGAGCGGCGGTCGAGTCGTTCGCGGCGACGAACGCGGTCGCGCCCTGGTCCAGGTGGCGGGCGATCCGTCCGGGGTCGACGACCAGCGCGTCGACGTCGTCGGTCCGCACCGCACCGAGCGCCCCGAGCCGTCCGGCGACCTCGGCGTGCACGAGCGCGCGACGCGTGGTGGACGGGTGGCCGGACTCCGCGACGAAGCAGGTGCGGACGTGCCCGAGCGACGCCAGGTGCAGCAGCAGCCCGCGCATGCCCGTCTCCTCGTCGGCGCTGACCGTGTCCACGCCGGTGCCCCGGGCCCGGACCGCGCCGGAGCCGAGGACGGCGACCGGCAGGTCCGCGGCGACCGCCGCCAGCCGTACCGGGTCGAGTCGGCTGCTGACCACCGCGACCCCGAGGACACCGTCGGCCGACCCGTGGCAGGCGTGCAGAGCCTCCAGTCCGGCGGCCAGCCGGAGGTCGTCGCGGAAGCCGTCCACGACGCGCAGGTCGAAGCCGAGGGTCGCCGCGGTCGCGTGCGCACTCGCCAGGACCTCGGCGTGGAAGGGGTTCGCGGCCTCGGTGACGAGCACCCCGATGACCAGCGGCCCGTCGTCGGCGCGGCGGCGCGCGAGGTCGCCGACCGGCAGACCCAGGGCGTCAGCTGCACGCACCGCATCTGCCCGTCGGCGCGCGGACACGCCGTCGTCGCCGCGCAGGGCGAGGGACACCAGCGAACGGGACATCCCGGTCGCGCTGGCGACGTCCGCCAACGTGACGGTCACGCCAGCGTCCAGGTGCGGACGTGCTCCCACGTCATGGTGTGCCACCAGCGACCGCTCCAGTCCGGGCTGGCCGTGCGGTACAGCACCACCGTGTCGCCGCGGAAGCCGGACGGCACGTCGACGCCGAGGTCGCGGATGAACGCGCCGACCTCGTCGTGCAGGTCCGGCCGGCCGTACAGGTCGTGCGAGGCGAGCGACAGGTGCCCGCGCCAGTGCTCCGGGTCGTAGTCGTTCGACAGCGGCGAGTGCATCGGCACGCGGAACGGGGCCACCGCGGCATCGACGTCCGCGGCCAGGCGCACGAAGTCCTGGTTCACCGAGCCGTCCGGGCGCTCGGCGACGTCGTACACGTAGCCGATGCCCTGCTCGCGGACGCCGGCGTTGTGCACGTCGAACGCCGGCCGGTCCCGCAACAGGGTGGTCAGGGCGGCCTCGACGTCGGCGATGTCGCCGCCGAAGGGCTGGCTGCCGACCAGGGTGGCGTGGGGCGGGAACGCGCCGGCGGACACCAGGCCGTACTGGGCGCGGAGCTGGTCGGTGACCACCGTGACCGCCCGGCACGTGCGGGCGTCGGGGCGCAGGTAGACGCCGTAGCGGTAGGGGTCGCCCGCGTCGAGGGGGCGCTTGGCAGGGTGCGTGTGGGACATGGTCTCCGTCCGGTGGCCGGTCTGTGGGCCGTCGCGTGAGATAGGGAACGTTCCCTATCGTGCTCGGGATGCGCGCGGGTCGCATCCGTCTGGACGGCGACGCCCCGGTGAACGGCGGGTGACGTGGCGCGCTCCGCGCCGGACGGGAGGCCCGGTGCCAGCCCGCCACGGGCCTCCTGTCCGGCGCGCCGAGCGCTGGTCAGCGCCGCGCGAGCGTGCGGCCGGCGACCAGGGCGCCGTCGATCGCGGTGTGGGTCGCGCTCGAGGTCCGGCCGTCGATCTGGTCGACGACGTCGTCCACCGAGAGCGCGCCGATCACGCCCAGGGGCTGCCGCCACGACGTGATGCCGAGCAGTTCCGTGGCGTACGGCAGGATCCCGTCGTACCCGGTGACCGACAGGTCGGCCGGCGCCTGGAGCCCCCGTCGGCGCATCGCCTCGAGCACCCCGACGGCCCACAGGTCGCTCGGCGCCATGACCGCCGTGACGCCCCCGGCCTGCAGCAGCTGGTCAATGAACGAGTCCAGGGAACGAGGGTCGGCGCCGTGGTCCTCGGAGCGGATGCGCAGCACGTCGACACCGCGGGCGCGGAGCCGCCGCACCATCGCATCGGTCCGTGCGGACTGGGTCAACGAGCCGGACGGCGACACCGTCAGCACCGCGACGCGCTCGTGCCCGAGGTCCGCGACCCGGTCGGCCAGCGCCCGCCCGCCGCCGCGTTCGTCGCAGTACACGCTGCTGACCGACTCGTCGCGCTCCGGGCGCCCCGCGACCACGGTCGGGATGCGGCGCGCGAACGGCAGCACGTCCTCGACGGGCAGAGCCCCACTGCAGACGATCAAGCCCTCGACGCGCAGTGACACCAGGGTCTCGAGGGCGCGGCGTTCCTCGGCGATCGGGAACGAACCGGCACCCGTTGCCGTGACGACCCGGTAGCCACGCTCGGCTGCGCGCAGCTGGAACGCGGTCAGCAGGTGCCCGTAGAACGGCGTCGAGGCGTCGCGGACGAACGCGCCGAGCGTGTGCGTCCGGTGCGCCGACATGCCCCGGGCGTTCGCGTTCGCCACGTAGCCCAGGTCGATGGCGGCCTGTTTCACGCGGTCGACGGTCGCGGGCGCCACGCCGTACGCCCCGGCGAGCGCGCGTGACACGACGGACTTCGAGACGCCGGCGGCTGCGGCGACGTCGAGGATCGTCGGGACCGCGCTGCTCACCGCGTGGGCCGTCGTCTGGTCATGCCCTCACGCTAGCGGCGACTCGTCGCGGCCGGGGTCGATCGCGGTCAGAGTCCGGTGAACGCCAGGAGTCGACGGAGCAGGTCCTGACGGAGCGGGACTGACGACCAGCCGTGGTCGGCGCCCTGGACGGAGACGAACGTCGCACCGGGCAGCAGTTCGCCGTAGCGCTGGCCGTACTCGACGGGGACGATCGTGTCGGCCGTGCCGTGCACGACCATCGCCGGCCCGCGGTAGCCCACAGCGACACCGTACGGGTCGAGCCCCGCCTGGACCTCGTCGATGAACGCCGGCCCGAGTGCGGTGCCGCCGAAGTCGAACCAGCCGCGCTGGCGGACCGGGGCGATGGGCTGGCCCATGATCGCGTCGTGCACGGTGATGTCGTCGATCACGACACCGGCGGGCGACCACAGTGTCAGGGACCGGACCAGGTCGGGCACGCCGGCCGCGGCCATCGCCGACTCGACCGCACCCAGGCTGTGCGCGACGACGTGCACCGGCGCCCCGGCGTCGGCGGCGAGCTGCTGGACCATGGCGGTGACCTGGGCGACCTCGTCCCCGATGGTGATCCGGGCGAAGTCCCCGTCACTGACACCGTGCCCGAGCCGGGAGTACGAGCGCACCCCGACGCCACGCTCGGCCAGGACACGCGCAGTCTGCACGAACAGCTGGCGCGCACCGGTGTCGGTGTCGCCGAACCCGTGCACGAGCAGGACAGCCGGGGCGCCGGGTCGGACCCCGCCGTACTCCCAGCCACGCAACAGTCGGCCGCGGTGGTCGAGGGTGATCGCGGTGGTCGGGACGCTGCCGGTGTCAGCGCCGGTCCCCGGCTCGAGCAGGTCGGCCATGGTCAGTTGCTCCGGTCGGCGAAGCCCGCGGGCAGGTCGGCGGGCGCGGTGTCGATCACGGTCTCGTCGTCCTGACCGACGTGCTCGAACAGCGTGATGTGCGCGAACTCCGGCACGACGTAGATCGGGTACGTCGGACCCTGGTCGCGGTACTCCCGCATCCGGTCCAGGTGGTCGTTCTGGAACAGCACCGTCTTGCTGCCGTCCTGCTCCACCCAGTGCGGGAAGAAGATCGTGCCGTGCAGCACGCGCTCGCCGGGGACGACGTTCACGACGACGCTGGTGCCGGTGGGCTCGTTCCACGACACCTTGTAGACACCCTCGGTCAGGACGACCAGGTCGACCTGCTGGTCCTTGACCCAGCGGCCGCCGACCATGCCGGTGTGGATGCGGTAGTCGATCGTGGTGGCGTTCTTGACGTACATCTCGTACTGCCAGCCGTTGGCGTAGGTGTAGATGAACCGGTGTCCGACGATGCCGGAGAGGTCCTGGGTCGGGACGGGGTGCGCAACGCTCGTGGTGATGTCCATGCATCTGAGTTTGCCGTCGAATTGCGTTTGTTGCAAGCGTAGTTCGACGACAACTGCCCGTGAGTACGCTGACCGGATGACCCCGCGCACGCCCGACCCCGACCTGCCCCTGGCGGCGCGGCTGCTCAGCGCGGAGATCGGGCCGCTCCGTCGGGCGCTCCTGACCACGGCGCGGAGGAGCGGAGCACTGCCCGAGATCCCCGACGCGCAGATCGAGGTGCTGCGTCGCCTGGACGAGGACGGCTGGTCCAGCCCGACACAACTCGGTCGGACCCTGGGCCTGGCTCGCTCCACGGTGAGCAACCTCGTCGCCGCGATGCAGCGCGACGGCCTGGTCGAACGACGCCTGGCCGCAGGCGACGGGCGGAGCACCGAGGTCGGACTGACCGAACTGGCCCGCGAGCGCCTGACGGTCTACGACGCCGCCGCCGAGCGCGTGCTCGTCGCGGCGATCGGCAGTCTGCCCGTCGAGGCCCAGCACGCCCTGGCCGCCGCCGTGCCCCACCTGGGCGACCTGCGACGCGCGCTGGAGACCTGACGCGGCCACGCGCAGTCGAGCCCCGCCGAGTCTCGGCCCCGCGGACAGATCGCGCCCGTCGCACGCCGCATCCTGTCCGCCCGGCCGAGACTCGCCGCTGGCCGCGGCGTCGGGACACCGGCGCTGGCCGCGGCGGGGCTGCCGCGCGCGACCGGGTGACAGCGAGCACCGCGCAGACATAGGATGTCTGTGCTCGCGGCATCGGCGCCGCGCAACCGATCGGAGCACCTCGTGCACGAACCGCTGACCCCGCTCGACCCGACCTCGCTGCCCGCACCCGTCGACGTGTCGGACAACACCGCCGCCCTCGCGGAGGTCGACGCCGTGATCGACGCAGGACCCTTCGACGCCACGTGGGAGTCCCTGCAGCAGTACCGCACGCCGCTCTGGTACCAGGACGCCAAGTTCGGGATCTTCATCCACTGGGGCGTCTTCTCGGTACCGGCGTTCCGGAACGAGTGGTACTCCCGCGACATGTACCGCGCCGGCACCCCCGAGTACGAGCACCACGTCGCGACCTACGGGCCGCAGGACACCTTCGGCTACAAGGACTTCATCCCGTCGTTCACGATGGAGCACTTCGACGCGGCCGAGTGGGTACGGGTCTTCCGCCAGGCCGGTGCGCAGTTCGTCGTCCCGGTCGCCGAGCACCACGACGGCTTCGCGATGTACGACACCGCCCGGTCGCGGTGGAACGCGGCGCAGCTCGGCCCGCGGCGTGACGTGCTGGGCGAGCTCCTCGGCGCCGCGGACGACGCCTGGATGGTCCGTGGGGCATCGTCGCACCGTGCCGAGCACTGGTTCTTCATGAACGGCGGCACGAAGTTCCCCTCCGACGTGCTGGACCCGGCGTACGCCGACTTCTACGGCCCGGCGCAGCGCGAGGAGACGGCGCCGAACGAGCGCTTCCTGGAGGACTGGCTGCTGCGCACCGTCGAGCTCATCGACCGGTACCGCCCGCAGGTGCTGTGGTTCGACTGGTGGATCGAGCAGCCCGCGTTCCAGCCGTACGTCCGACGTCTGGCCGCGTACTACTACAACCGTGCGGCCGAGTGGGGTCGCGAGGTCGTCATCAACTACAAGTGGGAGACCTTCGCCCCGGGCAGCGCCGTGTACGACATCGAGCGCGGCGCGATGGGCAGCACGCCGGAGATGGTCTGGCAGAACGACACCGCGATCTCGAAGACCGCCTGGAGCTGGGTCGAGGGGCACGACTACAAGACCACGCGCGACCTGGTCGCCGAGCTGGTCGACGTCGTCGCGAAGAACGGCGTGCTGCTGCTCAACACCGGTCCGAAGTCCGACGGCACCCTGCCCGAGGACGAGGTGCGCGTGCTGCAGGGCATCGGCACCTGGCTCGCGCGCAACGGCGAGGCGATCTACGGCACCCGACCGTGGACGATCTCCGGCGAGGGCCCGACGACACGTCCGGCGGGGTCGTTCGTCGATGCCGAGGCGATCGCGTACACCGCTCAGGACGTCCGCTTCACCGTGCGCCACGACGTCACCGGCCAGGCCGTCTACGCCACGCTGCTCGACGACCCGACGGACGGCACCGCGGTGATCCGGGCGCTCGGGTCGGCCTCCGGCCTGCTCGGCAGCGCGATCCGGTCCGTGGCCGTCCTGGGGCACGATGGTGACGTCGCGTGGGAGCAGCGCCCCGATGGGCTCGTGGTGCAGCTCGACGGCATCGAGAGCGTCGACTCCGGACCGGTGGTCCGGGTCCGGCTCGCGCCGACCGTGGTTCCGGAGCGGACCGACTTCCTGCACCAGTGACCGGGAGGTGACCCGACGACGGACGGGAGGCCCGTGGCGACGTCGCCACGGGCCTCCCGTCAGGCCGCCGTGGGCGTCAGCCGGACCGGCACCGCCTTGGACACCGGGGTGTTGCTGCCCTTGGCAGCGCTGTCGAGCGGGACGAGCACGTTCGCCTCGGGGAAGTAGGCGGCCGCACAGCCGCGCGCGCTCGGGTACTCCACCACGCGCCAGCCGCGCAGCACGCGCTCCAGGTCGTCGTGCCAGACGGTCGTGATGTCGACGTGCTGGCCGTCGGTCAGGCCCAGCTCGGCCAGGTCGAGCGGGTTGACGAACACGACCTGCCGGCCCTTCTTGATGCCGCGGTAGCGGTCGTTCAGGCTGTAGATCGTGGTGTTGTACTGGTCGTGCGAGCGCAGCGTCTGCAGCAGCAGCGTGCCCTCGGGGCGCTCGACGTGCTCGAGCTCGTTGACCGTGATCATCGCCTTGCCGGTCTCGGTCGCGAACGTGCGCGAGTCGCGCGGGCCGTTCGGCAGGACGAAGCCCTCCTTGCTGCCGGCGCGGCGGGAGTAGTCGTCGAACCCGGGCACGACACGGCTGATGTGGTCGCGGACGACCCCGTAGTCGGCCTGCATCGCGGACCAGTCGATCGCCACACGGTCGCCGAGCGTGGCGCGGGCGAGCTCGCAGACGATCGCCACCTCGGACAGCAGCCCCGGAGCGACCGGGGGCACCTGGCCGTGGCTGCCGTGCACGGAGCAGACGGTGTCCTCGACCGAGACGAACTGCGGCCCGGACGCCTGCACGTCGATCTCGGTACGGCCCATCGTCGGCAGGATCAGCGCCTCGTCGCCGACGACCGCGTGCGAGCGGTTGAGCTTCGTCGACACCTGCACGGTCATCTCGGTGCCGCGGAACGCCGCCTCGGCCAGCTGCGTGTCCGAGATCGCGGCGACGAGGTTGCCGCCCATGCCCATCCAGAACTTGACCTCGCCGCGCTGCATCGCCTGGATGCCCTTGAGCGCGTCGACACCGTGCTCGCGCGGGGGCTCGAAGTGGAACTCCTTGCCGAGGGCGTCGAGGAACGAGTCCGGCATCTGCTCCCAGATGCCCATCGTGCGGTCACCCTGCACGTTGCTGTGGCCGCGGATGGGCGAGGCGCCGGCACCGGGACGCCCGATGTTCCCGCGCAGCAGCAGCAGGTTGATGATCTCCTTGATCGTGTCGACGGCCTTGGTGTGCTGGGTGATGCCCATCGCCCACGTGATGATCGTCCGGTTCGACCGGATGTAGCGGTCGGCGACCTCGTCGATCTCTTCGACGGTCAGGCCGGTCGCACGGACCACCTCGTCGTCGTCGACCTGCAGCGCGTGCTCGACGAACGCGTCGTAGCCGCTGGTGTGCTCGGCGATGAAGGCGTGGTCGACGACCGTGCCCGGTGCGGCGAGCTCGGCCTGGATGACGCGCTTGGACATCGCCTGCAGCAGGGCCATGTCGCCGCCCAGGCGGATCTGCAGGAACTGGTCGGCGATCTCGGTGCCGTGGCCGACGACCCCGCGGACCTTCTGCGGGTTCTTGTAGCGGCGCAGGCCGGCCTCGGGCAGCGGGTTCACCGCGACGATCGAGGCGCCGTTCTGCTTGGCGTCCTCGAGCGCGGTGAGCATGCGGGGGTGGTTCGTCCCCGGGTTCTGGCCCATCACGATGATGAGCTCGGTCTCCTCGAAGTCGTCGTACGCGATCGTCGACTTGCCGATGCCGACGACCTCGGCCATCGCCAGGCTCGTCGACTCGTGGCACATGTTCGAGCAGTCCGGCAGGTTGTTGGTGCCGAAGGCCCGGACGAACAGCTGGTAGACGAAGGCCGCCTCGTTCGAGGTGCGACCGGACGTGTAGAACGACGCCTGGTCGGGGCTGTCCAGGCCGGTGAGCTTCGCCGCGATCAGCTCGAACGCCTTCTGCCAGCTGACGGGCTCGTAGTGGTCCGACCCGGCGGGCTTCCACACGGGCTCGGTCAGACGGCCCTGCATGCCCAACCAGTACTCGGTCTTGTCGAGCAGGTCGGTGATCGAGTGCTCCGACCAGAACGTGCGCGGCACCAGCACCGGCGTGGCCTCCCACACGACCGCCTTGCCGCCGTTCTCGCAGAACTCGGCGACCTTGCGCTTGTCCGGGTCGGGCCAGGCGCAGCTCATGCAGTCGAACCCACCCTTCTGGTTCAGCGAGGTCATGAGCTTGAGCGTGCGGGCGACGCCGAGCTGCTCGATCGCCGGGCCCATCGAGTGCAGCACACCGGGGACGCCGGCCGCCCACTCCTTCGGTTCGCCGACGGTGATGTCGGCGTCGGTCACGTCGGCGACGGGGGGCTTCTCGGTCATGATGCGCTCACTGTCTCGGTCGCGTGATGTGGCTCGGTCGCGTGGTGGGTCTCGTCCGCGGCGGTCGCCTCGGTGATGCGGTCGGGTCGGCTGTAGACGACCATGCTCTGGCCCCGCAGGAACCCGACGATCGTCACACCCACCTCGGTCGCCAGGTCGACGGCCAGCGAGGACGGCGCCGACACCGCCGCCATGACGGGGATGCCAGCCATCGACGCCTTCTGTGTCAGTTCGAAGCTGGCACGACCGGAGACCATGAGCACCATGCCGGTCAGCGGCAGCAGGTCCTCCTTGACCGCCCACCCGATGACCTTGTCGACGGCGTTGTGGCGGCCGACGTCCTCGCGCAGCACGAGCATGCGACCCGTCCGTCCGTCGAACAGTGCCGCGGCGTGCAGCCCGCCGGTCTTCTCGAACACGGCCTGCTCGGCGCGCAGCACGTCGGGGAACGTCGCCAGCAGGGCCGGGTCCACCACCAGGTCGTCGTGCAGGACGGCGTGCTGGGACTTCGTGCGGACGGCGTCGATGCTGGCCTTGCCGCACAGCCCGCACGAGCTGGTCGTGTAGAACGCGCGCTCCAGGCTGGGGTCGGGCGCGGGCACACCGGCGGCCAGGGTGACGTCGAGCACGTTGTAGGTGTTGAGCCCCTCGTCCGTCGCACCCGCGCAGTACCGGGCCGCGGCGAAGTCGTCGCCCTGCGCGATGACCCCCTCGCTGACCAGGAACCCGGCGGCCAGGTCGAAGTCGTGCCCGGGTGTCCGCATGGTGATCGCGAGCGCCGAGCCCCCAACGCGGATCTCGAGTGGCTCCTCGACCGCCAGGACGTCGTCGCGCACGGCCCTCGAGGTCCCGACGGTGACGCGGGTGACACGCTTGCGCGCGGTGATCCGGTTCATGGGTCGGGTCTACCACCCGCGGGGGCGCTGACCAAGGGCGACCCTCAGCCGACGCGCATCACGACCAGGGCAGCCGCAGCGTCGGGACCACGTCGCCCGCGCTCGCGCCGCCGGTCGGCACCACCATGAGCCCGTCCGCATCGGCGAGTCCCCGCAGCATCGCCGACGTCTGGCGGTTCGCCGGGACGGCGCGGTGGTCACGGTCGTCGCCGTCGGGGTGGTCGTCGAGCACGTACGCCAGCACCAGCGCGCCCGGCCGGTCGTTCGGCACGTCGACCGCCAGGCGCACCGTCGACGTCGGCGCCGGCGGACGCCCCAGCAGCCCCGCCACCAGGGGCTCGCCGAGCAGCACGGCCCCGACCATGGCGGCCATCGGGTTGCCGGGCAGACACAGGTACAGGGTGTCGTCGCGGCGCGCCAACAGCATCGGGCGACCGGGGCGCACCTCGACCCGGTCGAGCAGCAGCTGCGCGCCGATCGCATCGAGGGCCCCGCGCACGTGGTCGGTCGACGAGCCCGCCGTCCCGCCGGTCGTCACGACCAGTCGGGCGCCGGTGCCGGCGAGCGCAGCCGTCGTCGCGGCGCGGTCGTCGGGCACCCGCACGGCCCCGACCGGGTCGGCGCCGAACGAGCGCAGGATCCCGGGCAGCGTGTGCGTGAACACGTCCCGCACCTGCCCGGGCTGCGGGACACCGGCGCCGACGATCTCGTCGCCGAGCACCGCGACCCGCACGGTCGGCGCCGGGGCCAGGGACACCCGGTCGACACCGGAGGCCGCGGCGAGCGCTGCCCGCGGCGGGGTCAGCACGCTGCCTGCTCGCACCAGCAGGTCGCCGAGCGTCACCTCTTCGCCCGCGGGTCGGATGTGCCGTCGGGTCGACACGGTGTCCTGCACGAGCCGGCCGGTGTCGTCGACGTGGGCGTCCTCGGACCGCACGACGCTCGTCGTGCCGGGTGGGACGGGCGCCCCGGTGGTGACGGGGCGGGCGTGCCCGGGCTCGAGGGTCCGGGTCGACGGAGCCGCACCGGCGACGATCGCCGCACCGAGCCTCCAGGGTGGGGCGCCCGCGACGGCCCAGCCGTCCATCGCCGCGCCGTCGTGTGCCGGCACGGCACCGGGTGCCCGCACGTCGGCGGCGAGGGTCCGGCCCAGGCTGGCGACCAGGTCGAGCGTGACGGGCGCGCCGGTCAGCAGGCTGCCCTGGCGATGTGCCTCGTCGCGTGCCGCCGACCACGACAGGTGCGACGTCACTGCGCGGTGTCGCCGTCCGTGCCGTGGGCGAGCGCCCTGTCGGTCGCGGTCCGGGCTGCGTCGGTGACGTCCGCCGGGGCGCCTCCACGCAGGCCGGCGGCGTAGCCGACCAGGAACGTGGTGAGCGGTGCAGCGGGTCGGGCGACCCCGTGTGCGGCGTCGCGGGCCAGGTCGAGCACGACGTCGAGGTCGAGTTCGAAGCCGTCGGGCAGCGCGAGTGCCTCGGCGAGCTCGGCCGTCCACGCGGTCAGGACGTCGTTGGTGGTCATGGGTTCAGTCAAGCAGCCGGTCGGCGTCCTCGGCGCTGTCGATGTCCGCGCACAGCACCGAGGGCAGCACGACCTCGACCAGGTCGAGCGCTGCCAGCAGTCGTCGCATGGACAGGTCCTCGAGCGTGCCCGACGTCGCACGGAGCCGGTCGAGGGCGTCGCGGAGCGCTGCCGTGCGGTACAGCGCGAGCAGGGGTTGGCGGCGGCCGGCCTGGTCGACGGCGATGAGACCGTCGTGTGGGGCGTGCCGCTCGGGCGCCGCGAGCAGCGCGGCCGCCGCCTGCTGCGGGCGGACGAGGTCGCAGGCCAGGACGAGGGTGAACGGCGCGGAGCCCGGGAGCGCTCCGAGGCCGGCATCGAGCGCTGCGACCGGGCCGGCGAAGGGCGGGTCCTCACGGGCACGGATGACGTGGTCGGGTGCGGCCCGTCCGTGGCGCAGGCCGACCACCACGACGTGGGTCGCACCGTCGGCCGCGGCGAGCGCGTGGTCGAACAGGGTGGTGCCGCCCGTCACGAGCGCCGTCTTGTCGACGCCGCCGAGCCGGGAGGCCCGTCCCCCGGCCAGCAGGACCGCGTCATGGGGCAGGGCGGTGGCGTCGTCGACCATGCTCCGCACCCTACGCGGGAGCGTTCGGTTCCCGCGGGCAGCGTCGCCGGGCGCGCGCTGGACCACCGCGGCCCCGCCGTGTTGTCGGCAGCGGGGAACGCGGCGTCTCCAGCTCGTGCTCCCGCGTGGGCCACGACCACGTGCTGCGCCAGCGATGGCCGATCCGGTCGAAGATCCTCGGGGATCGTGCACCAGATCGGCCAGCCGCGCGATCGCGATCCCGGTCCGGGTGGGCGGCTGCGCGCGATGACGGACGGTCGGCGCTCGGCAGCCACGGCGTCCACATCGCTGTGGCGGACGACGTCGTCCGCCCTACGTGGAAGCGTCGCCGCCCTGGTCGTGGGCGGCGAAGCGGACCGCAACGACCAGCCCGCCCCCGTCCCGCGCGGCCACCGTGAGCTCCGCCCCGTGCGCCGTCGCGATGCTCTGCACGAGCGCGAGCCCGAGCCCGTGCCCGCTGCCGGCGCTGCGCGTCCGCTGCATCCGGTGGAACGGCTCGACCAGTCGGGGGACCTCGGCGGCGGGGATGACCGGGCCGGTGTTCTCCACGGTCAGCTGCACGCCGTCAGAGTCGTCCACCGTGACCACGACCCAGCCGTCCCGGTGGTTGTGCACGATCGCGTTCCGGACCAGGTTCGCGACGAGTTGCCGGACCAGGGCACGCGATCCGAGCACGACGCCCTCGTCGAGCGCCACCCGCACCGCGACGCCCGCGGCGGTGAGCGCCGGCGCCTCTGCCTGCACCACTGCCGCGACCTCGGTGCGCAGTGAGACGGGATGGGTCTCGGTGTCCGGAGCGCCACGGGCCAGATCGAGCAGCGCGTTCGTGATCGCGGTCATCTGGTCGGCCGTCGTCGCGACCCGGGTCAACGTCCGGATCGTGTCCGGCTCGGTCGCGGTCCGCAGTGCCACCTGCGCCATCGTCTTGATCGTCGCCAGCGGTGTCCGCAGCTCGTGCGCGGCGCTCGCGGCGAACCGGCCGCGCGCCGTCATCGACGCCTCGAGCCGGTCGAGCATCGCGTTGATCGTCGCGCCCAGGTCGTGGATCTCGTCGTGCGCGCCCGACACGGTGATCCGGGCGTCGAGGTTCGTCTCGTCCAACAGCTCCGCGGTGCGGACGACGTCCTGCAGCGGTCGGAGCAGCCGTCCTGCGACGACCCAGCTCACGACACCGCCGATGCCGCCGACCACCAGCAGTGCCGGGACGGCAACGATCACGAACAACCGCAGCACGTCGGCGCGGTCGTGCACCGTGTACAGGTCGCCGCCGGTTCTGCCGTACGGGAAGGGCCCGGCGGTGAAGGCGTACCCGGGGACGATGGCGAGCACCGCGAACACCACGGCCAGCAGGGAGGCGCCGGTGAGCAGGATCAGCAGCGTGTAGGTCAGTGTCAGACGCAGGCGGATGGACAGGCGCCGGGGGCGGTTCACACGCCCGCCCGGTCCGGATCGACGACGTATCCGACGCCCGGCACGGTGTGCAGGACGGCGGGGTCGCCGAGCTTCTTGCGGAGCGTCGAGATCGTGATGCGGACGGCGTTGGTGAACGGGTCGGCGGACTCGTCCCACCCCTTCTCGAGCAGCTGCTCGGCGCTGACGACGCCGCCCTCGGCCCGCAGCAACAGCTCGAGCACGGCGAACTCCTTGCGACTGAGGTGCAGGTAGCGACCCGCACGGTAGGCCTCACGGCGGAAGGGGTCGAGCCGCACGTCGCCGGACTCCAGCACGGGCGGCAGTGCGGGACGGCTCCGACGGTTCAGCGCGCGGATCCGGGCGATGAGCTCCTCGAGCTCGAACGGCTTGCCGAGGTAGTCGTCCGCCCCGAGCTGCAGGCCCGCCACCCGGTCCGACAGCTCGGCGGCGGCCGTCAACATGAGGATGCGCGGCGAGGTGGGGTCCGCCACGAGGGCCCGGCACACATCGTCACCGTGCAGCACCGGCAGGTCGCGGTCGAGCACCACCACGTCGTAGTCGTTGATCGAGACCAGCTCGAGCGCGCGTTCGCCGTCGCCGGCGACGTCAGCGGCGATGGCCTCGAGCCGCAGCGCGGTCTGGACGGCCTCGGCGAGGAACACCTCGTCCTCGACGATGAGCACCCGCATGAGCCACCTCCTGGTCAGTTCGCTCAGTCCACCACACCGCGGGTACGGCCAGCGTCTGCGATTCGCCGGACGCTGCCCGAACACCGCGCTCGGTCTCATGGACTCCGATGCGGCACCCGCCGCGGATCGGACCACCATGACGACGAACGTCTCCCCAGCTCCCCGGGACTCTCACCTGCCGTCCCTGACCGGGCTGCGGTGGATCGCCGCGGGGACGGTCTTCGCCTTCCACCTGACGACCGTCGGCTTCTTCACCGGGAAGGCGGCGACCCTGCTGAGCGGACTGGCCGGAGCCGGCGCCACGGGCGTGTCCCTGTTCTTCATGCTGTCCGGGTTCGTCCTCGCGTGGACCGACGCGCCGGGGACCGGTCCGCTGCGGTTCTGGCGTCGCCGGATCGCACGCGTGGTGCCGCTGCACCTGGTCACCGTGGCGCTCGCCCTGGTCGTGGCGGCGACCCTCGTGCCGAGCATCGCGACCCTGAGCGCCAGGGCCCTGGTGGCGAACGTCCTGCTCGTGAGCGCCTGGCATGCACCGTGGTGGCAGGCAGGCAACCCGGTGTCGTGGTCGTTGGTGTGCGAGGCCTTCTTCTACGCCGTGTTCCCGTTCCTGATGGTGCCGCTGCGCCGAGCTCCCGCGTGGGCGCTGTGGACCGTCGGCGCGCTCGCCCTGGCCGCGGTGCTGCTCGTGCCGACGTCGCTGCACCTGCTGCCTGGCGACCTGTCCACCGACACGTGGCCGCCGGCGCGGTTCCCGGAGTTCGTGCTCGGCGTCGTCGGTGCGTGTCTGGTGCGCTCCGGCGCGTGGCGGGGACCGCGCCTGCCCGTGCCGCTCACCCTGACCGTGCTCGGGTTCGCCGTGGCGAACCTGCTGCGGAGCACGCCGCTCGCCCTCACCGGGTACACGGCGATCGGGTTCGCGCTGCTGCTGCCCGCGCTCGCTCGGTGGGACCGCGAGCGCCGGCCGTCCGTGCTCGCCTCACCGCTGCTGGTGGGCCTCGGTGAACGCTCGTTCGCCTTCTACCTGGTGCACGTGCTCGTGCTGCAGAGCGTGCTGGCGTCGCTCCCCGCAGCGGCGACCCGCACCGCTCCGGAGAACGCGCTGGTGGCCGCAGCGGCGTTCGTCACCGCCCTCGGACTCGCCAGCGTGCTGCACGTGCTGATCGAGGTGGCGGCACGCCAGGTGATCGCGGGGTCCGGCCGGACGGGACCGCAGCGGAGGAGCCGTGTCGGACTCGCAGGTCGGACGGACGTCCCGATGCCGACGACACCGACCCGGTGACGCGCAGCCGGTCGGCGAGAACCATGCGGCGGTGATGGTCATGTGCGAGCAACGGCGGCGATCGCTCAGCGCTTCGTGAGCCGACCCAACCGCTCGGCCTCGACGTTGCGCTCGTACCCCAGGTACGCGATGACGGCCAGCACCCGCTGCCGGGTGACGGGCGCGACGGTCGTGGGCGTGTTCAGCACCCGCGACACCGTCTGGTGCGACACCCCCGCCACGGTCGCCACGTCGTAGATCGTGGGACGTCCGGAGTCGATCACGGCGGCGGATCGGTTCAGTCCGACGCGGCCGGGGCAGCGGTGCTCTCGCGGATCAGCACCGGGGGGTCGACGGTCTCGAGCGCGAGCGGGGCGGCACCGGTCAGCAGTGCGTCGAGCTGCGCCATCCCGTGGCGTCCGAGCTCGGCGAAGTCCTGCCGCGCGGTGGTCAGCGACGGCACGAACATCGCGGCGAGCGGGTGGTCGTCGAACCCGGCCACGCTGACGTCGGCCGGCACGCGCTTGCCCGCGTCGTGCAGCCCGCGGATGAGTCCCATCGCGGTCTCGTCGTTGCCGCACAGCACCGCTGTGACGTCGGGTTCGGCGGCCATGACACGGCCGACCTCGTAGGCGCTGCGCGGGTCCCACGACACGTCGCGGACCGGCGGCAGGACGGCACCCGCCTCGAGCAACGCACGGCGCCAACCCGAGGTACGACCGTCCTCCTTCCCCGAGGGCGGGACGCGGACGTGGTGCACGGTCCGGTGCCCGAGTCCGAGCAGGTGCCGGGTGAGCGCGGCGGCCGCGTGCGACTCGTCGAGGACCGCCTGGGGCACCCCGCTCTCGGGCACCCCGGACAGCGCCACGACCGGGATGTGCGGTTGGAGCGCGGCCAGGGCGGCGACGCCGGGCGGGTCGAACTTCAGCACGACGACCCCGGCCGGCGACTGGCGCAGCACGGCGTCGGTCGCCGCGGTGACGTCG
The DNA here is from genome assembly GCF_022815645.1 of Curtobacterium sp. VKM Ac-2922. Lineage (GTDB taxonomy): Bacteria > Actinomycetota > Actinomycetes > Actinomycetales > Microbacteriaceae > Curtobacterium. The sequence continues at coordinate 58,276 of NZ_JALGRO010000016.1, forward strand.
GCGTCGCCGACGGTCTCGACGACCACGATGAAGCTCAGGAAGCCCGCGGTGCGTGCGGCTTCCTCGACCCCGCGGATCGCCTCGGCGTACCCGTAGCGCGAGGTGTTGCCCGCGACGATCCCGATGACGTTCGACCGCCTGGACGCCAGGGCCTGCGCCGCGGCACTCGGCCGGTACCCCAGGCTCGCGATGGCGTCGAGCACTCGGCGGTGGCGTTCCTCGCTGACCTTCGCCGCCCCGGTGAGCACGCGGGAGACCGTGGGGACGGAGACGCCGGCGAGCTTCGCCACGTCGCTGATCGTCACTGGCTTGTCGCGGCGTGGCGGGGTCATCGTGCCATCACGATACGACCTGCCGACGACCACGCTCACTTGACCGCGCCGCTGGTGATCCCGGCGATGATCTTCCGCTGCATCACCACGAAGGTGACCAGCAGCGGCAGGCTCATCAGGATGATGTAGGCGAAGATCAGGTGCCAGTTCTGCAGGTACAGCCCGCTCGACGCCACCTGGTACAGGTTGAGCGGCAGGGTGTCGAGCCGCCCGCCCACGACGAACAGGGCGTAGAAGACGTCGTTCCAGATGTACAGGCAGATCAGGATCGTCGCCGTGGCCAGCGTCGGGCCGAGCAGCGGCAGGATGATCCGGACGAACACCCGCACGGGCCCGGCACCGTCGACGCGCGCGGCCTCCTCGAGCTCGACCGGGATGGTGCGGACGAACCCGGTGACGAAGAAGATCACCGTCGACAGGTACATGCCCATGTAGACACCGATCATGCCGACCGCGGTGCCGGCCAGGCCGAGCTGGCGGAGCAGCAGCACGATCGTCACGACGGCCGGCGGCAGCACGATGCCGCTGATGCCGAGCGCGTAGACGACCGACACCAGCCGGCTCTTGCGGCGGGCGAGCACCCACGACGCCATCGAGCCGAGCACCAGCACGCCGATCACTGACGGCACCATGACGAGCATGCTGCCCAGGAACGCGGGCACCATGCGGCCCTGGCTGAGCACGGTGCCGAAGTTCTGCAGCAGCTGCCAGTGGCTCGGCAGCGACAGGTTCGGGTCGAGCGCCTCGGCCTGGGTCTTGCCGGCGGTCACGACGACCATCCAGAACGGCACGCCGAGCAGCACGACGACGAGCAGGAGCGCGACCACGGGCTGCACCCATCGGATGCGGGGACGACGTCGGAGCGGGAACTGGGCGACGGTCATGAGAGCACGTCCTCTCGCTTGCGCAGGAAGTAGATGACGGGGAAGGCGAGCAGGGTGACCATCACGAACAGCGACAGGCTCATCGTGGTGGCCTGGGCGAAGAGCCCCTGCCCGAAGGTGCGGAAGATGAAGATGTTGAGCAGCTCGGTGGTGCCGCCGGGACCTCCGGCGGTGGTGGCCTGCACGATGTCGAAGCCGTTCATCGACCCGAGCAGTGCCGTCGCGACGTTGAACGTCACGGCCGGCGCGAGCAGCGGGAAGCGGATGGACCGGAAGGTGCTCCACCAGCCGGACCCGTCGATCCGCGCGGCCTCGAGCACGTCGCCGGGGATGGTCTTCAGCCCGGCCAGGTAGATGAGCATCGACAGCCCCATCCACTTCCACGCGTGGATGAGCGCGACGACCAGCAGCGTCCAGGTGGTGCTGCCGAGCCAGGCGATCGACACCTCGTGACCGAGCAGTGTGCCGAGGATCGCGTTGAGGCCACCCGTCGGCTTGAGCAGCGCCTGGAAGATGTACCCGACGGCCAGCGCGGACATCACGACCGGCACGAAGAACGCCGTGCGGGCGATGCGGTTGACCCGGGTGTCGGCTTCGAGCACGAGCGCCAGCACCAGTCCGAACAGGTTCTGGAAGACCGCGACGAGCACGGCGTAGACCAGCGTGGTGCGCAGGTCGGCGATGAGCGTGCCGTTCTGGAACAGCGCCGCGAAGTTGTCACCGCCGACGAACGCGATGTCGCTGTGGAAGCTCGACCAGTTCGTGAACGCGTAGACGAAGTTGAACAGCGTCGGGATGAAGAAGAACACCACCAGGACCACGAGCGCGGGCACCAGGAACCACAGGGGGTGGTCCTGCCGGCGGGCGCGGCCCGGCGTCGGGACGCGGGTGCTGGTCGGCGGCTCCGGCCGGGACGGCCGGGTCCGCCGGGGGGTGAGCTGTGCGGTCATGAGGGTCCTCTGGTGCTGGTGGTGCGCTCGTGGGGTGGGCGGCTGTCGGACGGGAGGCTCGGTGCGGGACCGCCACGAGCCTCCCGTCGGTCGTCAGCCGGCTGGGCTCAGAAGCCCTTGGCGCCCTGCGCCTTGGCGAGCTGCGCGAACTGCTGCTGCGTCGCCTGGGTGACCTGGTCCGGGGTCTTGGTGCCCTGGATCATGTCGGCCAGGTAGATGTACAGGTCGGGGTTCGCGATCGCCTCGGCCTGCATCGACCCGACGGCGTCCGGCACCGCTGCTGCGGCGTCCTTCAGCGCGGTCGGGACGGTCGACGGGGTGTCGACGCCCTTCTCGATGGACACCGTCGCCTGGTCCTTCACGAATCCGGCGTAGCCCTTGCCCATCCAGTACGACAGGAACTGGCGCGACGCGGCTTCCTGCTTGTCGTTGCCGGTCTTGAAGGCCACCAGCGCGTTGCTCTGGTCCGGGATGAAGGTGCCGACGTTGCCGGACGGCGAGATCGGGAAGAAGCCGATCTTGCTGTTGAGCTCGCTGGTGTTGGCCAGCGTCTGCAGCTGGTTGAAGTACGAGTTGACCTGGATGACCATGCCCGCGTCGCCGGCCAGCAACGCCTTGCCCTGGTCCTCGAACGTGGCGGTCTTGATGTCGCTGTTGAACATGCCCTGCTTGATCAGGTCGTCGTAGTTGTCGACGGCCTTCTGCACGGTCGCGTCGGTGAACTTCGTCGAGCCGTCGTTGATGCCCTTCCACAGGCCCCGCTTGGCGGCGTCGGCGAGCTGGACCTGCACCCACCACTGGGTGGCCCACTTGTCGCCGCCCATCTCGAAGAACGGCGTGACGCCCTTGCTCTTCAGGGTCTTCGCGTCGGCCAGGAACGCGTCCCAGTCCTTCGGCGTCGAGGTGATGCCGGCCTTCGCCAGGACGTCCTTGTTGTAGTAGACGCCCTCGACCGCGGGGGTGCTGACGAGTGCGGCGTACCGGGTGCCGTCGAGCTTGCCGGTGATGTCGGCCAGGTTGGCGGTGTACTTCGACGTCCACGGGGCGCCGGTCAGCGGCTGCAGGTTCTGCTTCGCGTTGAGCGAGGTGAGCTCGGACGCGGTGGGCTGCCAGAACGCCAGATCGGGCTTGTCCCCTGTGGCGACCTTGGTCTGGACACCCTGCTCGTACGGATCGGGGATGGTGACGACCTTGACGGTCGCGCCCGTGGCCTTCTCGAAGCCGCTGATCACCGACGCGGGGGTCTTGTTCGAGTTCTGCGCCGCCCAGATGGTCAGCGTGGTGCCCTTCAGGTCGGCGGTCTGGCTCGGCCAGGTGACCGAGCCGGAGCCCGTCGTCGTGCCGGATCCGGGGTCGCTGCAACCGGTGAGGAGGGCAGCGGTCACGGCGGCGACGGCGACGGCGCCCTTCCATGCGTGCTTCATGTTCGTCCTTGGTGTGAGGTGTGCGGGAGGTGTTCGGGGTGTCTGTCGTGCTGGGGGTGTTCGGTCGTGCTCGGGTGTTCGGTCGTGCTCGTGGTGGTTCCTCAGTCCGACGGCGCCGTCGGCGTGAGGGTGAGGGTCCGCGCCGTCGGGGGTGTGACGGTGGAGCGGACCGACAGGGTGCCGGTGGTGGCATCCCACGCGGCCTGCCACGTCGGCAGGTCGCGCGGGAAGATCGTGGTGACCCGCAGGTCGCGCCCCGCGAGCTCGGGGAAGCGCAGCTCGGTCTCGCCGACGCCGGTTCCGCGGTCCCAGACGGACACGACGGTCCGGTCGGGCGCGTGCCGGGCGGCGGCGACCCAGCGGTCGGTCCAGCCGGGCAGTCCGAGTGGCCAGGCGGGCGTGCCGTCGGCCAGGTCGCGGTGCAGGTCGCGGGCGGTGCTGACGGCCTGGCACACCAGGTCGAGCTGGTCGTCGGTCATGCGGTCGAGGTGCCCGGACAGGTAGAACCGTCCGGACAGCCCCGTCACCAGCGTGAACGCGTTCTGCTCGTCGGTCAGGTCGGGCTGCGGGTAGGCCCAGTTCGCCGCCTGTTCGGGCAGCATCGACAGCCCGGCGGACGCGGCGATCGGCGGGTAGCGCATCGGGTCCTGCTGGTCGGACGTCGACTGCAGCTGCGTGCGGGACAGCAGCGCGGCGTCCATCCGCATCGCCCCCGACGAGCAGTTCTCGAGCACGAGCGTCGGGTGCCGCTCGATGACCTCGTCGAGCCAGGCCTGGTGCGCCCGGTTGTGCTCGAGCAGGCCCATCCCGACGCTGTCCGCGTCGCGGTCGGTGCCCGGGCCGCCGTCGATGTTGTAGTCGAGCTTGAAGAACCCGATGCCGAAGTCCTGCACGAGCCGGTCGACGACGGCGTCCAAGTGTGCCCGAGCGGCGGGGTGCCGCAGGTCCAGGTGGAACCGGCGGTGCTCCTCGACCCGCTGGCCACGGCGCTGCAGGAAGGCCTCGGGCGGCAGGGTGTCGGCGACGGGGCTGTCCACCCCGACGACCTCGGGCTCGAGCCACAGCCCGGGCGTCATGCCGGCGGCCCGGATGGCGTCGCTGACCTCGGCCAGGCCGTTCGGGAAGCGCGTGGTCGACGGCTGCCAGGCCCCGACCGTGTCCCACCAGTCCGGGGCGTCGGAGTACCAGCCGGCGTCGATGCAGAACGTGTCGGCGCCCACGCGAGCCGCTGCAGCGACGAGCGGCAGCAGCTTCGCGGTGGTCGGGTCGCCGTCGAGCGTGTTCATGTAGTCGTTGAACACGATGCTCGGCCGGGTGTTGTCCGGGTGTGCGACACGGTTCCGTCGGCGCGCACCCGTCAGGGCAGCGACCGCCGTCGGCAGGTCCGCGCCGAGGGTCACGGTGACCGGCACGGTGGTGAACGTCTCGTCCGGCGCCAGGGCGAGCGACCACTGGTGATCGCGGTCGGTGGGCCCGGACAGCGCGAGGTAGCAGTCGTCGATGTGCTGGCCGACCTCCCAGCGCCACGGTCCGTTGTGCTCGATCTCCCACAGCCAGGTCAGGCCAGGCGACGACAGCGCCGCGACGGGCAGGTCCCCGCCGGTCGACCAGGTGCCGACTGCCGTGCGGACGACGGCGGAGCGCGGGGTGTTGCCGGTGAGTGACTCGTGCAGGTCCGGCAGCAGGTCGCCACGGAGCGGGGTCGTGGACCAGCGCCCCTCGCCCAGCCAGTCGTTCGTGCCCGCGACGAGCGACCAGTCCGCGGCGTCGAGTACCCGAGCCGTCGACGCGGTGCTGGCGGCCGGTCGTCCGACGCCGCTCACCCAGCTGGTCACGGCGGTCAGCACCAGCGGCGCGCTGCCGGTGTTGTGCACGGTCGACACGACCCGGACGGCGCCGTCGGCCGCGCGCAGGACGACCTCGACCGACACCGCTCGGGGGCCCGGTGCCGTGGCCAGCTGCAGCACCAGGGTGTCGCCGGCCTGTCGCTCGTCCTCGATCGCGTGCGACCGGTAACGGAGCGCCGCGCCGATCGAGGTCTGCACCAGACGGTCGTTCGCGAGCGTGTGACCGAGCCCGACGGCCAGGACCTCGACGAGCGGCACGCCGTCACCCAGGCACGCATCGGCTGCGACGCCGACGAACCGGGTCAGCCGCAGCGGGCTGTCCTCGTCGTGGCGGAACTGCAGGTGGACCCCCGGTGGCGTCCAGTCGATGTGTGGCAACGCTGCCTCCTCGTCGTGCGGGTCCGTCGTCGGGCCCACAGCGGCGATGGTAGCGGTTTCAGAGCGCCGCGCAAGCGATTTCGTGAAATCGCTATCAAGTCATTCGTTTCCTGAACACTTGCGGATCACCCTCTTGTTGAAATCGCTTTCACGTCCTACGGTCCGACAGGGCCCACATCGGGGGCCGTCAGTACGAAGGAGTACGCAGTGCAACGACCTGTCGAACCACGTCGCCATCGCGCGACCAGGACCATCGCAGCCGTCTCGGTGGCCGCACTCGCCGCCGCCTCGGTGGCCGCCCTCGGGATCGTCGGGGTCTCCCCCGCGTCCGCCGCCACGGTCGACCACCTCGGGGTCGCGTTCGGGTCGTCGACCGGCGCCGTCCGCGGTGGGGCCGCCGGCACGCTCTACGGCCTGGGCGATCCGGGCAACCCCACGCAGGCACTCATCGACGGTGACCACATCACGAACACGTCGCAGAAGCCACCGGGAGGCGCACAACACCCCACCGGTGACGCCCTGCGTGTCGAGCCGTCGTTCTTCGCGGGGGCCGGCAAGGACGAGTACGTGTACATGCAGGACCAGTACCCGGACTTCCCGTACAACGGCGGCAACCGACCCGGCGACGCGAACGGGGACGGGGTGTGGGACTACCTGCCGATCGTCAAGCAGGAGGCCGAGACGATCGCCACGCAGTCCGCGCACCCGAAGCAGTACGTGTTCATCCCGTTCAACGAACCCGACGGTGACTGGTACCCGAACTGGTCGACGCAGAAGCAGCAGTTCTTCGCGGACTGGTCAGCGGTGTACCAGACCATCGAAGGCGTGTACGCAGAGCACGGACTCGGTCACGCCCGGATCGGCGCGATGGGCGACAGCGCCTTCCACAGCGACCGGACGACGGACTTCCTGACGTACGCCAAGGCGCAGTCGCAGCTGCCCGACGTCACGATCTGGCACGAGCTCAGCCCCGGCAGCCTGGCCGACTTCCGCGGCCACATGAGCAGCTACCGCGGCATCCTGGCGAACCTCGGCCTGCCGGCGATCCCGGTGGACATCACGGAGTACGGCAACCCCCGCGACATGGGCGTGCCCGGACAGCTGGTGCAGTGGATCTCGATGTTCGAGGACCAGAAGGTCGACGCGCAGACCGCGTACTGGAACTACGCCGGCAACCTCAACGACAACTCGTCCCGCACGAACAGTGCGAACGGCGGGTGGTGGCTGTACAAGTGGTACGGCGACCTGACCGGCACGACGGCCACCGTCACCCCGCCGCAGGCGAACACGACGGACACGCTGCAGGGCGTCGCGTCGATCGACACGGCAGCGAAGAAGGCCACGGTCCTGCTCGGCGGCGGCACGAACACCGTCTCGGCCGACCTGTCCGGCCTGAGCAGCAGCGTCTTCGGCACGTCCGTCGACGTCACCGTCCGTGCCGACCGGTTGAACGGCAAGGAGGGGCTGTCCCAGCAGCCGCCCGTCATCGTCTCGCAGCGGGCGACCGTGACGAACGGCACGCTCAGCGTCACCATCCCGAACAGTGACCGGTACGCCGCGTACCAGGTCGAGGTCACCCCGGCTCGGGCCACGCGCCCGGCCGTCGACACGTCGACCGTCAGCACCGAGGCCGAGGACACCACGCTCGTCGACGCCTCGGTGTTCACGCAGGACCCGAACGTGGTGAGTGGGATGGCCTCGGGCGGCAAGGACGTCGGCAGCTTCGACAACGCCGACAGTTCCGCCACGTGGACCGTGAACGCCCCGCGGAACGGCACCTACCGGCTCACCGTGCTCGGTGGCGCGAACGGGCAGCCCGGGCAGCAGGCGCTGTTCGTCGACAACGCCTTCAACCAGCTGGTGAAGTACTCCGCCGACCAGAGCTGGACCTACCGCGGCACCAGCTCGGTGCTCGTGCCGCTCAGCGCCGGATCGCACACGTTCTCGCTCCGTGCGAGCAAGGACGGCTCCACCGTGCTGCCCGGCGCGGACGTCACCCTCGACCGGTTCAGCGTGCAGGACGTGACGAACGGCGACACCGACACCTACCCGGCGACCGACGCCCGACTGACCGGTGCCGCGAGCATGACCTACGGCTCGAGCACCACCGCGGCGAACGGCGGCGCAGCCCTGTCCGGATCGGCTACGGCCACGTTCTTCGTGTCCGCGCTCGACTCCGGCTACCAGGACGTCAGCATCGACTCGGTCACCAGCCGTGCGTCGGCACTCACGCTGCGGGTGGGTGGCCGCTCCGTTCCCCTCGGCTCGGTCAGCGGTGCCGGCTCGTGGCGCACGACCGCGCGGATCTGGCTGCCGCAGGGCATCTCGGAGCTGACGGTCGGCTCGCCGAACGGTGCGACCGTCACCGGCGTGACGACCGTCCGGGGAGCGACACAGCGCGCCGCCGACACCGCGTCCGCCAACGCCGTCCGGGTCGAGGCCGAGAACCTCACCCTGGCGGGCACGGCGAAGCCGGTGACGATCCCGGCCTCGGCCGGCTCGAACGGTGACGCCGACACGAACGGCGTCGTGACGGAGCTCGGCTTCCTGGGCAACGGCGCGGGCAACACCGCGACGCTCGCCCGACCGTCGAGCCTCGGAGCCGGCGCCTACGTGCTGACCGCCTCGGCAGCCAACGCCGACCAGTCGTCGAACCTCAACTACAACCCGCAGGTGGTCAACCGGTTCCTCGACGTCACCGAGGCCGGCGGAGCCACCACCCGCGGCACGTTCCGCAACGGCTACTCGTGGAACAGCTTCTGGGACACGAGCATCCCGCTCGACCTGACGACGACGAGCGGCGCGCTGACGCTCGGCAACGCGAGTGCCTTCGCACCCGACCTCGACGTCGTCACGCTCGCGAAGCTCGTTGCGGGAGGTGCCACCACGACGGCGCGGTGACCGCCGCGGTCCTGTCGGGTCCGGTCCGCCCTGGCCCGGACCCGTGACGGACAGGAGGCTCCCCACCGGTCCGGTGGGGAGCCTCCCGTCCGTCGGTCGGTGCCGGTCCGTCGGTCAGTGGCGGTCGACGATGGCGTCCGCGTTCTCGACGATCCAGTCCATGAGCGGCACGAGCCGGGCGGCCAGCTCGCGGCCGCTCTCCGTCAGCGAGTAGTCGACGCGCGGTGGCACCGACGGGAACACCTCGCGGTGGACGATGCCGTCGTGCTCGAGCGTGCGGAGGGTCGAGGCCAGCATCTTCTCGCTGATGCCCTCGATCGTCCGGCGCAGCTCACCCCACCGGACCGGACCGTCGCCCAGGGCGAGCAGGACGAGCACGCCCCACCGGCTCGTGACATGACTGAGCACCACTCGCGTCGGACACGCCGCGGGGAACCGCACGGGGTCGTCCGAGGTGGGGGCGGGAACAGAGCCAGGGACCGCGATTCCGACGTCCATGTGCGTACCGTACGGACAAGTGCGCTCTTCCGGCTGAGAAGGTGCCCGACCTACCGTCATCGCCATGACCCTCATGACGAAGTCCCCGCGCGGCCGTCGCCGCTCGACCGTCCTGTCCGCCGGTGCCGCCGTGGTCGCCGGCACCGTCCTGTGCTCGGGGCTCGGCCTCGCCGGGACCGCCGCCGCCGCACCCCTGACGCATCGTGCCGCAACCGCGAGCCGGGCCACCACGACCGTGACCCCGGCCGACGGCGGCACCACCGCGTCGCGCAGCGACACCGCGACCGAACACCGGAACGGCTGCATCGTCCGAACGCTCCTGACCGGTGCGTTCGCCTCCCCCACCAGCGCTGCCGCCCAGCATCTCGCCCGGGCGACGGTGGCACCGGACGCGGTGACCCACACCCCCGGCGCGGCCGCCGGCCCCGCGGGCGTGCTCGCCGAGTTCGCCGCGGACCGGAAGCGCGTGCCCGGCTCGCAGGCCGTCGTGAAGCACCTGGCCGCCGACGGCGACCTGGTCGCCGTGCACTGGCAGATCGCGCCTGACGTGCGCAACGAACGCCGTGGGGACGCGGCGGTCGACCTGTTCCGACTGCGGAACGGCAAGGTCGTCGAGCACTGGTCGCTCGACCAGCCGATCGCCACGGGCACCCCGGCCAGCGGCAACACGAACACCATGTTCAGCGACCTGTACCGGGCGGGCCGTCCCGCGCCGGCACCCACCGAACGCCAGGAGGAGCACAACCGCACCCTGGCGGTGTCGGCGTACGACACGCTCTTCCGCGACCACGACGTGTCGGTGCTGGACCGCGCGTTCGACCCCGCGTACCTGCAGCACAACCCGGTCGCCCCGAACGGGACCGCCGCGCTGAAGCAGCTGTTCGGCAGCGGCGCGCAGTTCCCCGCGCAGCAGTCCGTCATCTCGCTCTCCGACGGCGACATCGTGTGGACGTTCTCGCAGCCGGTCGGCGCGAAGCCGGGCGATCCGCTGCTCGCGGCCGACCTGTTCCGGGTGGACGGCGGGCTGATCCGCGAGCACTGGGACGTCGTGCCGACCAGCTGAGACGGTCGTCGTGTCACACCACCTGAACAGGTCAGAAGGCTCGACGCGCCGTCCTGAGCGCAAGCCCTCGCGCTGGTCGCCTACGGTTCCGGCATGCGTGACGCCACGTCCCGGGCCACTCGGATGATCTCGCGCGAGGACGCCTCGAGCCGGATCACGGCCTACGTCTACGGCAACATCGTGGCGCTGGCGACGGTCGTGTCGTTGACGAGTGTCGATGCCGAGCGGGGGGCCAGCTTCCGGTACGTGCTGGCCACCTCCGTCACGACCTTCCTCGCGCACACGTTCGCCGAGTCGATGGGACGACGAGCACGCAGCGACGAACCACTGACGTGGTCGGTCATCCGCGCCGAGTTGCGGGACTCACTGCCGGTGCTGACGTCCGGGGTCGTCCCGGCGGTCGTGTTCGGACTGGCGTGTGTGACCGGCCTGCCGGGCGTCGTGCCCCAGGTCGCGGTGCTCGTGTACCTCATCGTGCGGTTGGGGTTGATCGGCCCGATCGTCGCCCGCATCCGTGGTGAGAAGTCGTCGACGCGGACCGTCGTGGCCGGGATCGGCCTGGCGGCCATCGCGGTCGCCGTCGCCGTCGCGAAGGCCGTCCTCGGCGGCTGAGCCGGACCAGATGGCGCCACTGGAGGCTCCCCACCGGACCGGAGGAGAGCCTCCAGTCCGCCGTCTGGTCGCCGGATGCTGGCGGAATCCTCAGTTCCCCGCTACTGTGCTGGCCAGGTGGCCCCCAGACCCCGGGCACTGGATCCCGTCCATCCGTGCTCCCGAGCGGTCGTGCCTCCATGACGACAGCAACCCTGTCATCAGCGTGTTCCGCGCGCGGCACGGGATGGATCCCGACCGCGGGGTCACGGGTGCAACGGCGCACCCGGACCGGCCTCGCGTGGCAGAGCACAGGTCCAGGGGTGGTGACCCCGGTGCTCGTGTGCCAGGGGACCGCTGAACCCGACAGCGGTCCTCTGGTGCACCGCCTGTCGTGTACCGTCGTCGCCGAGCAGTTGCTCCGTCGGAGGGGCGTGTCATGATCAGCCGACTTCGTGGTCGCCGGTGTTGCATGCCCGACCACCGGTGCCGCACGTGACCGGCCAGGGGTTCGTGGCCTCGATGGCGGCGCTGTACCGCGTCGGGACCCAGGGAGACCTCTGCGGTCCGATGCTGTCCGCACTGCCGGTGAACGGCGTCGCGATCTCGACGCTCGGTGATCCCTTCGGTTCCGAGACGGTGTGTGCGAGCGATGACGCTGCCGCACGACTGGACGAGATCCAGCTCGACCTCGGCGAGGGACCGTGCTGGGAAGCACTCCGCACCAGCAGCCCGGTGATGGAGCCGGACGTGCAGTCCGCGACGTCGGACCGGTGGCCCCTGGCGCTCGGTGCGATGCGCGAGACCCGGCTCGGCGCGGTCTTCGCGTTCCCGATGACCGTGGGTCCCATCGACGTCGGCGCGGTGGACCTGTACAACGAGCACCCCGGGAGCCTCACACCGTCCGCCGTGCGCGACGCGACGGCGATGGCCGGTGTCGTGGCGCGGAACGTCCTGCACCGGGCGTTGCTCCGCTCCGAGCACGACGGATCACCCGGCGACCAGGACGGCGGCCGGTACTCCCGCCGCGAGGTGCACCAGGCCTCGGGGATGATCGCCGCGCAGACCGGAGCAGGCGCAGCCGATGCACTGCTGCTGCTGCGAGCATTCGCACACACCGCAGGCCGCCCGGTCCTCGACCTGGCTGCCGACGTGATCGCTCGACGGGTCGACTTCACCGACCACGACCCGTCGGACACCTAGGAAGGACACCGCCATGGCACGGACCCGAGAACAGCAGCTCGTGGACACGTTCGTCACGCTGACCGACACCCTCGTCTCGGACTACGACGCCGTCGATCTCCTGCAGTCCCTGGTCGACAACGCCGCCGAGCTCTTCGACGCCGCGGGGGCGGGGATCCTGCTCGCCAACACGGACCACGAGCTCGAGGTGATCGCCTCCACCAGCGAGCGCAGCGCGTTCATCGGGCTGATGCAGCTCGACGCCGGCGAGGGGCCGTGCGTCGAGGCCTTCGTCACCGGCCAGACCGTGTCCGTGTCGGACCGCGACGAGATGCAGCACCGGTGGCCCCGGTTCGCCGCCCTGTCCGCCGAGCTCGGGTACGCCTCGGTGCACTCCGTCCCGCTGCGCCTGCGCGACACCACGCTCGGGTCGATGAACCTGTTCCGCGAGGACGAGGGCGCGCTGAACGCCGAGGACGCGGTGGCCGCACGCGCCCTCACCGACGTCGCGACGATCAGCATCCTGCAGCAGCGCACGGCCGAGCACGCCCTGCTCGTGCAGGAGCAGCTGCAGACGGCGCTGGACAGCCGGGTGTCGATCGAGCAGGCGAAGGGGTTCCTGGCGCACACGCACGGGGTCGACCCCGACACCGCCTTCACCCTGCTGCGCTCGTACGCCCGAGCGCACGAAGCACGCATCGCGGACGTCGCGAACGACGTGGTGAACCGGGTGCTGGTGCTGCCGGCGGCCGAGGACGACTCCACGCAGGACTGACCGCGGTCGGTCAGCGTCGGTTGCGCGTCAGTCGCCGAGGAACGCCACGAGCCGAGGCGCGAAGTCCTCGTGGTGCTGGAACACCGCACCGTGCCCTGCGTCCGGGTACAGGAGCAGCTCCGACCCGGGGATGCGCCGGTGCAGGTCCTCGGACAGCACCGACGGCACCATGCGGTCGTGGGCGCCGTTCACGACCAGGGTCGGCATGGTGAGCGCCGACAGGTCGCTCGGGGCGGCACGGCCGAAGCGCTGGACGGCGCGCAGCTGCGTGTGCAGCGCCCGCAGTCGGATCGGGGCGTCACGATCCACGGTGCGTTCCTGCAGACGGGCGATGAACTCCGTGCCCGCGCGCTTGCCGACCGCGTCGCGGACGAAGAACAGGAACTCCTTCGGGTCCGATCGGGTGAGCGCGCCACGGAGGACGTCCGTGTAGGTGATCCGGAGCACCTCGTCCATGTCCTTGCCACCGCGCGGTCCGGTCGCAGCGAGGACGAGTCGCCGGACCAGACCCGGGTGTGCCAGCACCAGGTCCTGCGCGATCATGCCGCCCATCGACAACGAGAACACGTCGATGACGTCGTGGCCGAGCGCACGGACGAAGCGGTACGCGTCGTCGGCGGCCTGTTCGATGGTGGGCGGCACGGTGCCCGACGACCCACCGACCCCCGCGTTGTCGAACGTGATCACGTGTCGGTGCGCGGCGACCGCGTCGATGATCCGCGGGTCCCAGTTGTCGAGGGTGGCGGCGAGGTGCACGAAGAAGACGACGGGGACGCCGCCGACGGGGCCGAGCTCGCGGTACGCGAACGTGGTGCCGCCGGTCGTGACGGACTTGTTGGGCGCGTCGGCGTACGACGTGATCGGCGGGAGTTCGGTCTGCATGGTCGGTGCCCTTCAGGCGTGGAGTTCCGGGTAGAGGGCGTCGACAGGGCCGCTCAGCGCTGCCTTGACCGACACGGTGAGGTCATCGGCGATGACCTCGAGGCCACCTGCCTGGACGGTGTCGAACACCTGGCGCACCAGGTCTGCGGGCAGCATCTTGTCGCCGTCGGCGTGGGCAGCCATCGCGGTGTCGACGTAGCCGACGTGCACGCCGACCACCTGCGTGCCCTTCGGGCTGAGTTCGAGCCGGAGCGAGTTCGTCGCGGACCAGAGCGCCGCCTTCGACGCGCTGTAGGCACCGCCGAACGCGTACCAGCTGGCAACGGAGTGCATGTCGATCAGCACCGAGGTCGGATGTGCGGTGAGGACCGGCGCGAAGGCCGTCGCGAGCAGGACGGGTGCGAAGAAGTTGGTCTCCATCGTCGCCCGCAGGTCGTCGGCGGACAGCTCGAGGAAGCTCGCCGTCGGTGGCAGGGTGCCCGCGTTGTTGATCAGCACCGTGACGTCGGACGCGGCCTGCACGGCGGCGGCGACGGACGCCGGATCGGTGATGTCGAGCGCCAGGGGGACGATGCGGTCGTCGTCCCACGTGCGCGGGTTGCGGGCGGTGGCGTAGACCTTGGCGGCGCCGCGGGCGAGTGCCTCGGCCACGAAGGCCGACCCGATCCCGCCGTTGGCGCCGGTGACGAGCACGACGGCTCCGGTGAGTGATGCCATGGGTGTTCCTTCTTCGTGGTCGAGGTGGAAGTGGAGGTGGTGCGGGTCGGATGAGCGGGACGTCACACGGGCATCTCGAGGACGGCCTTGCCACGGATGCCGCCGTGCTCCAGCGCCTGCAGCGCAGCGGGCGTCTCGGCGAACGGGAACACGCGCCCGACCACGGGACGCAGGAACCCGCCGTCGACGAGCGCCGCGATCTCCTGCAGCTGACGCCCGTCCGCGCGCATGAACAGGAACGAGTACTCGACGCCCAGGCGCTTTGCCTGTCGCCGCACCTTCGCGCTGAGCGCACCGACGACCAAGCGCACCACCGGGTTCAGCCCGATGCGGCGCGCGAACGCCGGGTCCGGCGGACCGGCGATGCCGATCGCTCGGCCGCCTGGGCGCAGCACGCGCAGGGACTTCGCCAGGTTCTCGCCGCCGATGCCGTCGATCACCAGGTCCTGGTCGGACAGCAGGCTCTCGAAGTCCTGGGTCCGGTGGTCGATCACCTGGTCGGCGCCGAGTTCGCGCACCCAGTCGGCGTTGTGACCGCTCGCCGTGGTGGCGACGTGGGCGCCGAGGTGCCGGGCGAGCTGGATCGCGATCGAGCCGAACCCACCCGAGCCGCCGTGCACCAGGACCCGGCTGCCCGGACCGACGTGCGCGCGATCGACCAGTGCCTGCCAGGCCGTCAGCGCGACGAGCGGCAGCGATGCGGCTTCGACCATCGAGAGCGAGGACGGCTTGATCGCCAGGTCGGCCTCGGGCACCGCGATCCGCTCGGCGAAGGTGCCGATGTGGAAGTCCGACGCGCGGCCGAAGACCTCGTCCCCCAAGGCGAAGCGCGTGACCCCGGAACCGACGGCCTCGACCACACCGGCCAGGTCGTGCCCGAGCACCAGGGGCATGTCGTAGTGCAGCAGGGCCGTGAACTCCCCCTGCGCCAGCTTGGCGTCGAGCTGGTTCAGCCCCGCTGCGTGCACCCGCACCAGCACGTCCTGCGCGCCGACGACGGGCTCTGCCACGTTGCGCAGCGTCACGTCGCCCTTGTACCGATCGATCCCGAAGGCCTGCATGACCACTCCATCCGTTGTTTTTCTGAGCGTACTCATTTCTGACCGTACTCGCAAGTGAGTGTTTCGCGGTATGGTGAACTCCTGATGACCACCACTGACGCCGCACCACTCGGCCGCCGCGAGCGGAACAAGCGCGACAAGCTCGCCCGCATCACCGCGGCCGCCGACGAGCTGTTCGGGCAGTACGGCGTCGACGAGGTCACGACGCAGCAGATCGCCGACGCGGCCGACATCGGCACGGGCACCCTGTTCCTGTACGCCCGCACCAAGGCCGAGCTGCTGCTGCTCGTGCAGAACACCCACTACGCCCAGGCGATCGAGCGCGGGCTCGCCGCTGCGGCCACGGCATCGTCACCGATCGACGCGGTGATGGCGCTCGTCGGACCGGTCGTCGAGTGCAACCGGCGGCAGCGCGAGAACGGCCGGACCTACCTGCGGGAGCTGGTGTTCGGCGATCCCACCGAACCGCACCACCGCCTGGGGCTCGAGCGCATCCAGCAGGTCGACGACGCCTACGTGCGGATCCTGCAGGGTGACGGCCGGTTCACCGCGGCCCAGGCGACGCTGCTCGCCCGGATGATCTCGGCGGCGGTGTTCGTGGACCTCGCTTCGCCGGTGCACCTGCAGTCGACGGACCAGCAGGTCTGCGACGACATCCGCGCGCAGGTCGCGCTGCTGCTGCGCGATCCCGCGTAGCCACGCACGCCGTCCGCGACGGGGTCGACGCCCTGGTCTCGCTGCGATGACGGACGGGAGGCGCGGTGCCAGCCCGCACCGCGCCTCCCGTCCGCCCGTGGCCCCGCTCCGGCCGGTGGCCGCCCCGTCAGCCGGCCGTCTCGGCCGCCCGCACCTCGGCGATCCGCTCCTTCTGGCCGCCGATCTGCTCGAGCTCGTGGGCGAGCTGCTCGAGCTCGGCGCCGCCGGCCATCATCCCCGTCAGGTCGGGCAGCGAGATCTCGTCCTTCTCGAAGTACCCGATGCTCTTGCCTCGGCGGAGCAGCAGGAACCGGTCGCCGACCGGGTACGCGTGGTGGGGGTTGTGCGTGATGAAGATCACGCCGAGTCCGCGGTCACGTGCCCGGAGGATGTACTTCAGCACGACGCCGGACTGCTTGACCCCGAGGGCCGCGGTTGGCTCGTCGAGGATGAGCGCCTTCGCGCCGAAGTACACGGCCCGGGCGATGGCAACGCACTGCTTCTCGCCGCCCGACAGCGTGCCGATCGGCTGGTCGACGTCGCGCAGGTCGATCCCCATCTCGAGCAGTTCGCGCTTGGTGATGTCCTTCATCGTGGCGACGTCGAGCCGTCCGAGACCCTTGCGGAGCTCGGACCCCAGGAAGAAGTTCCGCCAGATCGGCATCAGGGGGACCACGGCCAGGTCCTGGTACACCGCGGCGATGCCGGCATCGAGTGCCTGCCGGGGTGACGACAGGGTCCGGGGCTCCCCCATGATCGAGAAGGTGCCGGTCGTGTGCTCGTGGAGCCCCGCGACGATCTTGATCAGGGTCGACTTGCCGGCGCCGTTGTCGCCGAGGACGCACGTGACCCGTCCGGCGTCGACGTCCATCGAGATGCCGGACAGCGCGATGACGTTGCCGTAGTGCTTGCCGACGTCGCGGAGGGACACCAGGTGCGGGGCGCCGGCGACGGTCTCGGACGAGTCGGAGACCGGCACGGCGACGGACTCGGTGGCGGGGGTGTTCGACATCACTTCTGCTCCGCTCGCTTCTTGACGATGAGGTTGATGATCGTGGCCAGCAGCAGCATCAGGCCGAGGAAGAACTTGAACCAGTCCGGGTTCCACTGCGCGTAGACGATGCCCTTGTTCGCCATGCCGAAGATCAGGGCACCGATCGCTCCACCCACGGCCGAGCCGTAGCCGCCCGTGAGCAGGCAGCCGCCGATCACGGCAGCGATGATGTAGAGGAACTCGTTGCCGATCCCCTCACCGGACTGCACGACGTTGAACGCGAAGAGGTTGTGCATGCCGGCGATCCAGGCGCAGAAGCCGACGCCCATGAACAGGCCGATCTTCGTCTTCGTGACGGGGACGCCCACGGCACGGGCCGCGATCTCGTCACCGCCCACGGCGAAGATCGAGTTCCCGACGCGGGTGCGCAGCAGGATGTACGACGCGACCAGGACCAGGGCGATCCAGATGAACACCGTGATCTTCACGGTGACGCCACCGATCGGCACGTCGGCCGCGAAGAGCTGCTGCGCGACGGCGAACCCGTCCAGGTCGGACACGTCGGGCGTGGCCACGCCGCCGGAGACGATGCGCGTGATCGCCAGGTTCAGCCCCGTCAACATGAGGAACGTCGCCAGGGTGACGATGAAGCTCGGCAGCTTCGTGCGGATGAGGATCCACCCGTTCAGGGCACCGACGCCCAGGGAGAGCACGAGGGCCAGGGCGACGCCGACCCAGATGTTCGTGGCGAAGTACCACGAGGACAGGCTGGCGGTCAGCGACGACGAGATCACCCCGACGCCGGCGGACAGGTCGAACTCGCCACCGATCATCAGCAGTGAGACCCCGACGGCCATGATGCCGATGGTCGAGGAACCGTAGAGCACGGTCGAGATGGAGTCGGCCTGGGTGAAGACGGGGGCGACGATCGCGAAGAAGACGAACATCGCGACGGCGCCGATGACGGCGCCGACCTCCGGTCGGCCGAGGGCCTTGCGGATCGGGCTGCGCCGGGCGAGACGTTCGTCGCCGGCGGGGATGGCGGTTGCGGTGGTCATGGGGATCCGTTCCTGGAGAGTCCGACTGGAGGCTCGGTGCGGGTCCGCAGCGTGTGCTGCGGACCCGCCGTGGCCGGGTCAGCGGATGCCCTGCTCCGCGTACTTCAGGACGTCGTCGACGTTGTCCTTGTCGACGATCGCCGGGCCGGTCAGCGTGGGCTGTCCGCCGCCGAGCTCGAACCCGCCCTGCTTGTACAGCACCAGGGAGTCGATGGCCTCGTAGCCCTGCAGGAAGGGCTGCTGGTCGACCGTGAACAGGACGGCGCCCGACTTGACGCTCTTGGCCAGGTCGGCGTTGAGGTCGAACGATGCGATCTTGACCTTGCTGTTCGCGGCGGCGACGGCCTTCTGGATGATGGCCGTGTACGGGGCACCGAGGCCGACGACCGAGTCAGCGGAGGAGTCCGCCTGCAGCTTGGCGGTGACGGTCGACTGCACGGCGCTGTTGTCGGTGCCGTTCACGTACAGGGTCTGGGTGTCGGGCGGGACCTTCTTGATGCCGGCGCAGCGTTGGTCGAGCGACACGTTGCCCTGCTCCTGCACCACGCAGATCGGCTTGCTGAGTCCCTCGGACTCGAGCTTGTCGCCCACGGCGGCGCCGGCGACGTCTTCGTCCTGCCCGAAGTGCTCGAGGATGCCCATGTCCTTGTACGCCGAGCTGCCGGCGTTGAGGGACACGACGGGGATGCCGGCCTTCTCGGCGCCCTCGACGGCGCTCTTCAGCGCATCGGGCTTCGCCAGGGACACCGCGATGCCGTCGACCTTCTGGTCGGTGTACTGGCTGACCAGCTGCGCCTGCTTCGACCCGTCGGGGTCCGACGCGTACAGCAGCTTGACGCCGTCCTTCTTCGCTGCGTCCTCGGCGCCCTTGCGGACGATGTCCCAGAACGTGTCACCCGGCGCTGCGTGGGTGACCAGCGCGATGGTCAGGCCGGAGTCCTTGCCACCGCTGGTCGAGCCGGCGTCGTCGCTGGTGGTGCGTCCCCCCTGGCTGGAGCAGCCGGTGAGGACCAGGGCCGTCGCGGCGACTGCCGCGGTGAGGCCGATGAGGGCGGGGGTGCGCGTCACGGAGGACTCCTTCGTCTCGTGTTCCGATCCCGTGCAGCCGGTGGCTGTGCGGGGCGCTCGGTGCTGTGTGGGCCGTCGAACCCGTTCGACTGCGATGTCGGACGTCGGCCGGTGCCGTGAAGGTAGCACGTGCGAGTTGCACGTGCTAGTCCCAGTTGTCCGCTGTCACGGAGCGGGCGTCACGGGCGCGTCGAAGGCGCTGCGGAACGCCTGGAGCGCCTGCTCGGGCGTGCTGCTCGCCCACGCCTCGAGACCTACGACGCCGGTCCAGCCGAGGCGGTCGAGCGCCGCCGCCACCGCGGCGTACGCGATCTCCCCGGTGCCGGGTTCGCACCGGCCGGGGACGTCGGCGACCTGGATCTCGCCGATCAGCGGCAGGGCGCCCTGCACGAGCTCGACCAGGTTCCCCTCGCCGATCTGCGCGTGGTACAGGTCGAGGTTGAGCCGCAGGTACGGGCTCCCCACGGCCTGCACCAGGGCGATCGTGTCGGCCGCACGCGCGAAGGGCACCCCCGGGTGGTCGACGGCGGTGTTGAGGTTCTCGAGGGTGAAGACCCGGCCGTGGCGCTCCCCCAGCGCGGCGACCCGCTCCAGGGTCCGTGCAGCGGTGAGCCAGTCCGTGGGACCGACCACGGGGCGGGGAACGACGGGGAGGCCGTCCGGGTCGAGACCGGTGCCGTGCAGGTTCAGCCGCGGACTGTCGATCACCGCCGCGGCCTGGAGCGATCGTTCTGCCGATGCCAGCAGAGCATCGATCCCGGATTCGTCGGTGAGGTCACCGGTGACGTAGCCGGTCATCGACGAGAAGGTCGCACCAGTCGCCGCCAGTGCGGCGAGGTCCTTCGTCGTCCAGTCCCAGATCTCGACCTGGAAGCCGAGGTCGTCGAGTCGGCGCACGCGCTCGACCACGGGGACGTCGACGAACAGCATCTCCGCCGATGCGGCGAGGGTCACCCCCGTCGCCCTGGTGTCGACCGTCATGCGACCCGGCCGTCCGCGCCGAGCCGCACGACGGCGCCCCGTTCGACCGACGCACGCGCGGCGAGCGCGAGGACGAGGGCGGCGCGGGCATCCGCACCGCCCGCCGCGGTGACGATGCCGGTCCGGACAGCGTCCGCGAACGCGACGAGCTCGTCCGTGTACGCCTGGTGGAACAGGTCGATGTTCAGCCGCGTGGTGAGGGACGTCACACCGTCCGCACCGAACAGGCGGGCGTTCGTCGCGCGGACGTCCCCGGCGGTCACCATGCCCGCGCTGCCGAAGACCTCGCCGCGGACGTCGTAGCCGTACGCCGCCGAGAAGTTCGCCTCGGCGGTGGCGATCGCTCCGTTGTCGTAGCGGATCGTCACCACGGCGGTGTCGAGCAGACCCTGCTCGCGGAAGTCCGGTGCCACGAGCGCGTCCGCGAACGCGTGCACCTCGACCGGCCGTGCGCCGCGGTTGAACCAGTTGAGGGTGTCGAAGTCGTGGATCAGCGTCTCGTTGAAGATCGTCCAGGGCTTGATCGCGGCGGGGTTCGCGAGCCCGGGGTCGCGCGTCAGCGAGCGCAACAGCTGCGGCGTCCCGATCCGGCCGTCGTGCACCAGGGCACCAGCGGCGGCGAAGTCGGTCGACAGCCGTCGGTTGAAACCGACCTGCAGCGGCACGCCGGCGGCTTCCGCAGCGGCCACGGCCCGGTCGGCGTCCTCGAGCGTGAGCGCCATCGGCTTCTCGACGAAGACGGCCTTGCCAGCCTCGGCCGCCTGGACGACCAGATCGGTGTGGGTGAACGCCGGTGCGGCGATGACCACGCCGTCGATCGTCGGGTCGGCGAACACCTCCGCAGCATCGGTGGTGGTCCGTCCCACGCCGATCGGGCCGGCGACCCGCTCGGCCGCGCCCGGGACGGGATCGGCGACCATGGCCAGCTCGGCGTTCGGGACCCGTAGCGCGATGCTCTGCGCGTGGAAGGCCCCGATCCAGCCGGCTCCGACGAGGCCGAGCCGGATCGTCGCCGTCGGGACCGCTCCGGCCGTCGAGCTGCCTGCGGGGGTGGTGATGGTCATGGTGTCTCCTGCACTCCGTCGTGTCGCGCCCGTGGGCCGTGGGCCATGGGCCGTGCAGTGAAGGTAGCACGTGCTATCAGCACGTGCTAGATCGGTGCTCCGACAGTCTGCCCTTGTGGACGACGACCCCGCGCGTGGGACGATGGAGCGTGGATCCGCAGCCGAAGCCCGACACCGTCCGAGGCCGCCCGACCATGAAGGACCTGGCGGACCACGTCGGTGTGTCCCGACAGCTGGTCTCCCTCGTCCTGCGTGACCTGCCGGGCGCGAGTGCCGACACCCGCCGACGCGTCCACGAGGCCGCAGCGGAGCTCGGGTACCACCCCGACGCCTCCGCGCGGATGCTGCGCGGACGACGGAGCTTCCAGCTGGGCGTCGTGTTCACCATGCGCGAGCCGTTCGAGGCCGACCTGGTCGAGGCGCTGATCGGCGAGGCCGCGGCCCGTGGGTACTCCCTGGTCCTCGGCCCCCTGACCACCGGGCGATCCCAGGCCGACGTGATCGCGCAGCTGCTGGGCCAGCGCATCGAGGGTCTCGTCGTGCTGGCGACGGACGACGGCGGCGCGGCGATGTCCGGCCTTCCCGCGCGCATCCCGGTGGTGCAACTCGGAGGCCCGATCGCCGACGTGCAACTCGACGACGTGCGGGTCGACGACGCGATCGGCATCGGGTTGCTCGTCGACCACCTGGTGTCGCTCGGGCACCGGCAGATCGTCCACGCGACCGGTGGCAGCGGGCCGAACGCGTCGAGTCGGCGTGACGAGTACGTCGGCGCGATGCGGCGACACGGCCTGGAACCCGATGTGGTCGAGAGTGCCTACACGGAACAAGCGGGGTCCGCGGCAGCCGTCGCACTGCTCGAACGACCGACCCTTCCCACGGCACTGATGGCCGCGAACGACCGGTGCGCCGTCGGCGCCCTCGCCACGCTGGCGCGCCGCAACGTCGCGGTCCCGGAGACCATCTCCGTCGTCGGGTTCGACGACAGCTCGGTCGCCCGGCTGCCCTTCATCCAGCTGACGACCGTCCGGCACGAACCCGCCCGACTCGCCGCCCAGGCTCTCGAGGCCATCATCGCCAGGATCGACGACCCCGATCGCCCGACGGTCGTGCACCGCGACGCACCGGAACTCGTCGTCCGGCAGAGCACCGGGCCGGCGCGCGACCGCTGAGTCGTCCGGCGGCGCGCGGCCTCGGCGTGGGACAGCGGGTCGTGCTGGGCGCTCGATCGGTCACGACGGACGCTCCTGGTCGGCGGCGGCCTCGCCAGCGGTCCGGCTCCGGTGTGCGCGGACGCGTGCGGCGTTCCCGCAGCGCGTGGGCGAGTGCCACTTGCCGCCACCGTTCTTCGAGTGGTCGTAGAAGGCGACACGGCAGTCGGGGTTCGCGCAGAGCTTGAGCCGCGAGAGTTCCCCGGTGGCGCGCCCCTCGAGCAGCGCGAGTGCGACACCGGCCTCGACGACGTCGACACCGTCGTCGACCACGGTGACGCGGCCGTCGCGGAGGCGCAGCCGGAGGGTGAGGTCGACCGGCTGCTCCGGCGCGGGCGGGTGGTCACCGAGCACGACGCGGAGCGCAGCACGCAGGCTCCGCAGGCGTCCCAGCGACGCCTCGTCCGCGACCGGGTGCCGGGCGGTGGCGATCGAGGCGAGCCACCGGGTCGCACTGTCCGCAGAGGCAAGGAGGTCCTCCCCCGGGCCGACGCTGATCGTGTTGGCCAGCGCCTGCACCATGGCCAGCGGATCCGGCGCCGGGTTCGCCTCGTACCGGGTCGTCGCGACGTCCTCGAGCATCACGCGCCTCGCGACAGCAGGGTGAGCCCGCCGAACCAGACCGGGCTCTCGTTCAGGTGGTCCGGATGACGGGTCGTCATCGCGTTGAGGAACGCTTCGGGGGTGACACGGTCCTCGAGCAGTTCCATCACGTCGCGCAGGTAGGCGCGGGTCTCGCCGATCGCCTCGGGCCGGTCGGGCAGGTCGCGGTTCTTGTGACCCGCCACGACGGCGCGGGCACCGAGCGCCTCGATGACGTCGAGCGCCTCGAGCCATCGCTCGAACCCGCCGCCCGGCCCCTCGAGCAGGTACTGGTGCACCCCGTTGTAGACGCTGTCACCGGCGACGACGAGGCCCAGGTCGGGGACGTGGAGGATCGTGGTGTCGTCCGTGTCCGTGTGTCCGACCTCGATCGGGAGCAGTCGGTGCCCCTCGAGCTCGAGTCCTTCGGGTCCGACCACCTCGGCGACCACCGGCGTCTCCGGGATCAGCCCGGGGAAGATCTGGTCCCAGAGTTGCTGGCGACCGGTCGTCGCTTCACGGTGCATCATCGCGATGGTGCCCGGCGTGGCGACCATCGTCGCCGTCGGGAACCGCTGCACGAGACTCGGTCCGCCGAACCAGTGGTCGCCGTGCCCGTGCGTGGCGTAGACGTGCGTCAGCGTCCTGCCCGAGCGCTCGATCCAGTCGCCCACCTCGGCGATCTGCGATCGGGTGAACGGTGGGTCCACGAGCACCGCGTCGGCTGCGCCCGAGATCAGGACCGAGCTCCCGGGGTTCCACACCAGGGGGCCGCCGTCCGGCAGTCGGGACGCACCAGCCCACTCGGGACCGTCGGTCACCAACACGTCGTAGCTGAGGTCGCTCATGTCATCCTTGTGTAATGTTTCAAATCAGTTTGACCATTACAGCACGACGTGACGTCCGCCACAACCCGCGGACGGGGCGCTCAGGCCGGGAGGATCGTGGTGGCCCCACCCGACCGGACCCGACCAGGACGCGTCACGGCAGGGAAGCCCCGAGTGCGGCCGCGATCACGTCGACCGGGTCGGGCAGGGCGTCGATCACCCCCGCGAGCTGCCTGCTCCGGTCGGCGAACGACGCCGTCGTGAGCACTGCGCGCACCGCGCGACCCACCGCATCCGGTCGGGGTGTGCCGGTTCGCAGGTCGATCCCGCACCCGGCCCACGCGACCCTCGCTGCGACCTCCGGCTTGTCCTCCGTGGACCCGGCGACCACCAGGGGCACCCCGTGCGCCAGGGCTCGTTGCACGCCACCGAAGCCGCCGTTGGTCACGACCACGGCGCACAGCGGCAGCAGCCGGTCGTACGGCAGGTACGTCGCCACCCGGGCGTTCCCGGGCAGTGGCTCGCCGAGTGCCCGTTCCACGTCCCCGATCGGGCGCCCGCCGGTCGACGCGACGACCAGGACGTCCTCGGCGGCCAGTGCGCGCAGCGTCGGCGAGAGGAGTCGGCCGAGGTCGACGTTGTCGATGGTGCCCTGCGTGACGTGCACGACCGGGCGCCCGTCGTACAGGTCCTGCCACCAGTCCGGCAGCGCCTCGGCATCCCGCGGGTCCCCCGCCGTGCGCAGTGGCCCGACGAAGTGCACGGAGTCCGGCAGCTCTCGGCGCGGGTACTCCAGGTCGGGGACGCTCAGCTGGTAGAGCGCGTCGAAGGCGCGGTAGGCGAAGTCGAACGTGTCGGTCTGCGACGGCGGGGCGCCGACCTCGGCCAGGGCAGCGTCGACGGCCTTCCGGAGCGGGCGGGTCAGCCCGGGACGGAGCGCGGCGGTGAGCGCCCGGTTCCGCAGGCGGCCGGCAACGCCGCGGGCGGGCGCGAGCGCTGCGCCGAACGGTGCGGTGTCGACACTGCCCAGCGTGACCGGCGTCGTCGCGACCCCGAGGACCGGCAGGCGCTCGGCACGTGGACGCGCCAGGTACGGTGCCAGCCCGGTGAAGGCGGCCTCGCCGAGCACGGCGTCGAACCCACCGTGCTCCAGCAGCGCCGTCAGTGCGCGGTACTGCCCGGGGATGACGCGGACGAACAGCGCCAGCATCCCTTCGCGGATGGTCGCGATGCCCGTCGTCCGCCCGGCGGCGCCGAGGAGCTCGCCGAGGTGGGCGTCGTCGAAGTCGACCTCCGCCGGAAGCGCCACGTGTCCGAGGCCGGCGTCCACGACCATGCCGCGGTACTTCGCCCCGGTGAGCACGGTGACCGTGTGTCCGCGGGCGACGAGACCCCGACCGATGCCGACGAGCGGTCCCAGGTGTCCGGCGATCGGCGGGGCGCAGAGCAGCCAGGAGGGCACGGTGGTGTGCTCCGTTCCGGAGGTCGTTGGTGGGTGACGCGCGCCGGTGAGCGTCGAGTGGAGGATCGCCTCGGGCGGTCGATGGGGTCATTGTCCACCCGCGACACCAACGATCGGTGCCGTCGTCGCCGGCCCGCTGTGGGGGTTGTGGGGACTGCGGTGGAACGCTTCACTCGGAGACAGGCCCGATCCGCCAGACAGAGGGAGACCAGGACAGATGCGTTCGATCGTCTACACCAGCACGCAGACCCGGCCGATCACGGACGCCGAACTCGCACAGATCCTGGCGGTCGGTCGCGAGAAGAACACCGCGCTCGGCGTGACCGGGATCCTCGCGCACAAGGACGCCAACTGCATCGGGATCCTCGAGGGCGACGACGCGGTGGTGGGTGCCCGGTTCGAGCAGGTCAGCATCGACCCACGCCACACGCACGTCCGGGTGCTCCTGGACGAGCCGATCGCACGACGGTCGTTCCCGGACTGGTCGATGGCGTTCCAGCCGTTGGACCCGCTGATGCAGCACGTCCCGGGCTTCAGCGACCTGTTCGCGCCGAACCAGCCGACCGACCCCACCTTCGGGCTCACCCGCGCACGGGCGCTGCTGGGGTGGTTCCGGAACCACCCGCTCGCGCCGCTCATGAGCGGGCCGTCGGACGACGACGCCGTCCCGCGGACACGGGCGGTCAACGGCGCGATCAGCGCACTGCACGACGGCGGCGTGTCCCGGTTCACCCTGGAGGCCGCTGCGGCACACGCGGGGATGACCGCTGCCGAGATGGACGAGGTGTTCCCGTCGGACCGTGCGCTGCTGGCAGCGACGGTCGAGCGGTGGACCCAGACGATCTCGACTCCGCTGCTCCCCCTGATCGAGCAGCAGGGAACCGTCGCGTTCCTCCACGCGCTGCTCGCCGCCCACGCGGAGGAGCCCGTACTGGTCGCGTTGCTCGCCACCAGTCTGGCCTCCGCGGCCGACCCGACCGTCGAGGCCGCCGACTACTTCCGGTCCGTGTACCGCCGGTTCCGCGAGACGATCCGCACCGGCCTCGCCGAGGACGTGCAGGCCGGACGCGAGCCGACCACCATGGACCCGGTCCGGGGAGCGCAGCAGCTCCTGGCGCTGTACGACGGTCTCCGCCTGCAGTCCCTGCTGACCGCCGACACGGACGTCGTCGACGCGTTCGACCGCGCGGCGACGCGCATGCGTCGCGGTTGGGCCGAGCAGTACGAGCAGCCGTCGTACTGGGACATCCCCGTCGCCCGGGTCGACTGAGGCTCTGGTCGACCGGACGAGACCGTCCGTGACCGGAGCGCTCCGTGGGGCTCCCTGCGCCGACGGCTCGGCACCGTCGTCGCTCAGAGGTAGTAGCGCAGCCAGATGTAGGGGAAGCACAGGCCGACGGTGACCGCGGTGACGACCAGTCCGTACTTCGTGAACTCCCAGAACGACACCGGGTGCCCGTTGCGCTTCGCGATCCCGGTCATCACGACGTTCGCACTCGCGCCGACCGCGGTGAGGTTGCCGCCCAGGTCCGCACCGAGTGCGAGCGCCCACCACAGCGGCCGGGCGTCACCGCCGCCGGACTGCACCAGGTCGGCGGTGAGCGGCGCCATCGTCGCGACGAACGGGATGTTGTCGACGATTCCCGAGAACAGGGCCGACCCGAACAGCAGGACTCCGCTCGCCGCGAAGTAGTGGTCACCGACGGCGCCCTTCGCAGCCTGCCCGATCGTCTCGATGACGCCCAGGTTCACCAGCGAACCGACCATGATGAACAGCCCCGCGAAGAACAGCAGCGTCTCCCACTCGACGTCGCCGAACACGCGCTTGGGTTCGAGCCGCGCGAGCAGCACCAGCAGGCCCGCTCCGAGCAGCGCCACGATCGCCGGTTCGAGCCCGGTGAACGTCGACGTGACGAACCCGATCAGGACCAGGCCCACGACGACCAGCGACTTGACCAGCAGCTTCGGGTCGCGGATGGCCTCGCGCTCGTCCAGGGCCATCACCCGTTCGGCCCGCTCGGCGTCGTACGCGAAGGTCGATCGGAACAGGACCCGGCACAGCCCGATCAGCACCACGACCAGGACGACGATGATCGGGGCGAACTGGACGATGAACTCGTTGAAGCCGATGCCGCCCCGACTGCCGATGATCAGGTTCGGCGGGTCGCCGATGAGGGTCGCGGTGCCGCCGATGTTCGACGCGAACACCTCGGCGAGCAGGTACGGCACGGGTGACTTGCCGAGCCGCTGCGCCACCAGCAACGAGACCGGGGCGATCAGGAGGATCGTGGTGACGTTGTCGAGGAACGCCGACAGCACCGCCGTGATCACGATGAGCATCACCATGATCCGGAACGGTCGGCCCTTCGCGACCTTCGACGACCAGATCGCCAGGTACTCGAACAGGCCGGTCTGGCGCAGGATCCCGACGATGATCATCATCCCGAGCAGCAGGAACACGACGTTCCAGTCGATGCCGGTCTCCTCGGAGAAGAACACGGCCGCGTCGTCGGTCGCGCCGATGAGCACCATCGCCGCGGCACCGCCGAGTGCCACGAGCACCCGCGGGAGCTTCTCGGTCGCGATGAAGACGTAGGCGATGACGAAGACCGCGATCGCCAGGACGATCTGCACGCTCACGCGGTGGGGCCCGTCGCGTCCCAGTGCGCGACGACGGCGTCGAGCAGCCCGGGCAGCGTGACGAAGGCGGGTGCACTGCGACCGGGGTCGTCGACGAGCGCCACCTGGGTTCCGGCGTCCACCATGCGCGCGGCGATCTCGACCGGCCCGGCGTCGGCCGGCACGACGAGCACCGACCGGACCGTCACGGCGGCGTCGTCGACCAGGTCGCCGATCGTCCGGTGCTCGAGGCCCTGCCGCAGGTCCTCGAGCCCGACGTCGCCCAGGGTGTTGGTCAGTGACAGGTCGTCGAGCAGGTAGCCGGGCAGCATGAACCGCACGACGTCGACGCTCGACACCACCGCGGAGGGGTGCCCGTCGGCCTCGGCGATCACCAGGCCGACCAGGTCGCGGTCGGCGATCAGGCGGACGGCGTCCAGGGCGGGCGTGGAACGGTCGACGACCGTCAGCGTGGTCGTGATGTCGGAGGCGTGCACGCTGTGCATCCAACCAGCCAACGGTTGTCGTCGTACAAGCACTGCGACGCGACGGCCGCGGATCGCCACCTGTGCGAACACGAAGCCCCACTCCCAGGCACCATGGTGTGTATGGCTACAACGGACACTCCCACCCCGCTGACCTCGGACGGCGAGCCACTCGGCTCGCCGGTCACCACCACCCCACGACTCAAGACCTGGGTGTTCTGGCCGGCGGCCGTGATCGTGCTCGGCTTCGTCGCCTGGACGCTCATCGCGCCGGCCGGGGCCGAGGCCGCGTTCAACGGCCTGCAGAGTGCCATCGTCGCGAACTTCAGCTGGTACTACGTGCTGATCGCCGCGTTCTTCGTCGCGTTCTCGCTGTTCATCGGCTTCAGCAAGTTCGGCGACATCAAGCTCGGCAAGGACCAGGACGAGCCCGAGTTCTCCACCGGATCGTGGTTCGCGCTGCTCTTCGCCGCGGGCATGGGCATCGGCCTGGTGTTCTACGGCGTCTCCGAACCCCTCAGCCACTTCGCCTCGCCCCGGCCGGGTGTGACCGGTGACGAGCAGTCCCTCGCGCAGCAGGCGATGACGCAGACGTTCCTGCACTGGGGGCTGCACGCGTGGGCGATCTACGTCGTCCTCGGGCTGGCCCTGGCGTACGCGATCCACCGCCGCGGACGCCCGGTGTCGATCCGGTGGGCGCTGGAGCCCCTGCTGGGCTCGAAGGTCAAGGGCGCCTGGGGCAACGTCATCGACGTCATCGCGCTCATCGGCACCCTGTTCGGCGTCGCGACGTCACTCGGCCTGGGCGTCATCCAGATCGGTGCCGGGCTCGAGAGTGCCGGCATCGCCGACAGCAGCACCGTCAGCCAGATCGCGATCATCGCCGTCATCACCGCGCTGACGATCGTCTCGCTCGTCACCGGCGTGACCAAGGGCATGAAGCTCCTGTCCAACTTCAACCTGCTGCTCGCCGCCGCGCTGCTGCTCTTCGTCCTGATCGTCGGACCGACGCAGTACCTGCTCCGCGACTTCGTGCAGTCGATCGGCGCGTACATGCAGGACCTCGTCGGGCTGTCCTTCAACGTCAGCGCCCAGCAGGGTGCCGCCGGCGAGGCCTGGCAGGCGTCCTGGACCACGTTCTACTGGGGCTGGTGGATGTCGTGGGCGCCGTTCGTCGGGATCTTCATCGCCCGCATCTCGAAGGGCCGCACCGTCCGCCAGTTCGTCTTCGGCGTCCTGCTCGTCCCCACCGCCCTGACGATGCTCTGGTTCGCGGTGCTCGGGGGCGCCGCCATCCACCAGCAGATGAACGGCGGTGGTCTCGTCGGGGCGGACGGATCGGTGGACGTCGAGGGCTCCCTGTTCACGCTGCTCGGCGACCTGCCCGCCGGCACCGTGCTGACCTTCGGTGCGATCCTGCTGATCGGGGTCTTCTTCGTCACGTCGTCGGACTCGGGTTCGCTCGTGATGGCGATGATCGCGTCCGGCGGTGACATCGAGCCGAAGAACTGGCTGCGGGTGTTCTTCGCCGGGGTCTCCGCGCTGCTCGCGGTCGCCCTGCTGTTGACCGGCGGCCTGAACGCCCTGAAGACGGCCGCCATCACCACCGCGCTGCCGTTCAGCATCGTGCTGCTGTTGACGTGCTGGTCGACGGTCATCGCCTTCACGCGGGAACGGCGGGCGTACGACCGGGCCGAGCGGGCACTGCTGCTGGAACGGGTCGGCGAGTACTACGGCCTCGAGGTCGACGCCCCCGCCGAACGCGGTGCCCACCCCGGGCTCGGCCGGCCGTGGCAGGTGCTGAAGCAGCGGCTCCGTCCGGACCGTCCGGCAGCACCAGGGCGGGACCACACCGGTGCACGCCCCGACGTCGCGATGCAGGCCGACCCGCCGATCCACACCGAGGCGGTGTCGCCCGACCCGGCGCTCGACCCACGGCTCGACGTCGTGCACACGCCGGACGACGGGACCGCGACCGACGGTCGCTGACGTGACCGGGTGACGGGCAGGTGGCGCGGTGCCAGCTGGCACCGCGCCTCCTGTCAGTTGGACCGGTCGCGACTACTTCGCGTCGGCCTCGGCCTCGACGGTGCGCTGCGAGCCGGTGGGCGTGAGCCCGCGCTCCTGCCGCTTCTTCGAGACCACCAGCGAGGCGACCGTCGCGACGGCGATCGTCAGCATGATGAACCCGAGCGAGAACCAGATGGGGATCTCCGGGGCCCACTCGATGTGCTCGCCGCCGTTGATGAAGGGCAGCTCGTTGACGTGCATGGCGTGGAACACGAGCTTCACACCGATGAACGCCAGGATGACGGCCAGCCCCTGCCCCAGGTAGATCAGGCGTTCCAGCAGTCCGGCGATCAGGAAGTACAGCTGACGCAGACCCAGCAGCGAGAACGCGTTCGCGGTGAACACGATGAAGGCGTCCTGCGTCAGACCGAAGATCGCGGGGATCGAGTCGAGCGCGAACAGCACGTCGGTCAGGCCGATCGCGACCATGACCAGCAGCATCGGGGTGAACAGGCGCTTGCCGTCGATCTTGGTGGTCAGGCGGTCGCCGTCGTAGTGGTCCGAGGTCGGGATGATGCGCTTGAGGATCCGGATGAGCCGCGAGTCACCCTCGGTCTCGTCGTGCCCGCCGCCCTTGGCCTGCGACCAGGCGAGCCAGAACAGCAGGATGCCGAACAGGTAGAACACCCACGAGAAGTTCTCGATGATCGTGACGCCGAGGGCGATGAACACACCGCGGGCGACGAGCGCGATCGCGACGCCGACCAGCAGGACCTTCTGCTGGAACTCCTTCGGCACCGCGAAGCTCGACATGATGATCAGGAACACGAACAGGTTGTCGATCGACAGGGCCTTCTCGGTCAACCAGCCAGCGAAGTACTCACCACCGGCCTGGCCGCCACCGAACACCAGGATCCCGATGCCGAAGACGATCGCCAGGGCGATGTAGACGACGGACCAGAACGCGGATTCGCGGATGTGGGGCACGTGCGGCGTGCGCACGTGGGAGTAGAAGTCGAAGACCAGCAGCGCCAGGATGCCGGCGATGGTCAGGAGCCACACGTACAGGGGGACGTCCAACGGATTTCCTTCAGGTTCAGGGCGGTGCGTGTGCTGCACGCGGGTACGCCGAGGCCTGAAGGTCTCTTCCGCCGCGGTCCGCACGATGTGCTGGCCACGACCGGCGCCCCGGGTCCGGGTCGTTCCGGGCCGTACTGACGGGGTCACCGAGAGGGAATACTCCCCTTCGTGATCACGATGCTACCGGGGCGGTCGTCCATGCGTCCGCCCCTAAGCTGGGAACATGGCGAGTTCTTGGTCACTGTCCTCCCGGCTGCGCGGGCTCTTCCAGCGGAAGACCATCGACGAGACCACCTGGGACGACCTCGAGGCGGCGCTCATCGGCGCGGACTTCGGCCCGGACATCTCCGAGGAGATCATCGACGACCTGCACGCGCGCGTCGACCGGTACGGCACCACCGACCCGGCCGACCTGCAGCGGATGCTGCGTGAGGTGCTCGAGGAGCGGCTCTCCAAGCTCGACACCACGCTGAAGCTCAGCGCCCGGCCAGCCGTCGTGCTGGTCGTGGGCGTCAACGGTGTGGGCAAGACCACCACGATCGGCAAGTTCGCCAAGTTCCTGAAGACCTACGACCGCACGGTGCTGGTCGGTGCGGCGGACACGTTCCGCGCGGCAGCGGTCGAGCAGGTCGCGACGTGGGCCCAGCGCGCCGGCGTCGACGTCGTGCGGCCGTCGCAGCCCGGGCAGGACCCGGCGTCGGTCGCCTACCAGACCGTCGAGCAGGCCATGCGCGACGGCATCGAGATCGTCGTGATCGACACCGCGGGCCGGCTGCACACCAAGGCCGGTCTCATGGACGAGCTCGGCAAGATCAAGCGCGTCGTCGAGAAGCAGACCGAGATCGCCGAGGTGCTGCTGGTCCTCGATGCGACAACCGGACAGAACGGGCTCGCCCAGGCGCAGGCGTTCATCGAGGGCGCCGGGGTCACCGGACTCGTCATCACCAAGCTCGACGGGTCCGCGAAGGCCGGGTTCGTGCTGAGTGTGCAGGAGAAGACGGGCATCCCGATCAAGCTCATCGGGCAGGGCGAGGGCATCAACGACCTGACCGGCTTCACCCCGCACGTGTTCGTGCAGAACCTGGTGGGCTAGATCCGGGTAGGTTCTGCGCAGTACAGGGATCGTCCAGGTACGTCGGAAGGAGTTCCCCATGCCAGCACTGCTCATCATCGCGATCGTCGTCGGCCTCGTCCTGCTCTTCAGCGGGATCTTCGTCGCAGCGCTCAAGTTCCTGCTCTTCATCGGCCTGATCCTGATCGTCCTTGCGATCGTCGGCTGGATCGTCCGGCAGGTCCGCAGCCGCGTCTGACCTGCTGCGTCCACTGGACGCGAGCGCGCACCGAACGGGAGGCCCGTCACCAGCTGGTGACGGGCCTCCCGTTGCGTCTGCGGCCGGGTCCCGACGCCCGGCCGCGCCGCTCAGACGGCCTGACGGCCGACCGGGGCGTCCACCAGGTGGGCCAGGTGCGCGGGCACGGTGCCGCCGCGTGCCACGGTGGCGCGTGCCCAGAGTCGGCCCGCGCGGTACGAGGACCGGACGAGCGGACCGGCCAGCACGCCCGCGAAGCCCATGCCCTCGGCCAGTTCGCGCAGCGCCACGAACTCGTCCGGACGCACCCACCGTGCCACCGGCAGGTGCCGCGGCGACGGGCGGAGGTACTGCGTCAACGTGATGATGTCCGTGCCCGCGTCGCGCAGCTGCTGCAAGGCGTCCTCGATCTCGGCGATCTCCTCGCCCATGCCGAGGATCAGGTTCGACTTCGTCACCAGGCCCGCGTCGTGCCCCTGCGTGATGACGTCGAGGGACCGCTCGAACCGGAACGCCGGGCGGATCCGCTTGAAGATGCGCGGGACCGTCTCGACGTTGTGGGCGAAGACCTCGGGCGCGGCGTCGAACACCTGGCCGAGCTGGTCCGGGCGGCCGTTGAAGTCGGGGACCAGGATCTCGACGCCGGTGCCGGGGGACTGCCGGTGGATCGCGCGGATGGTCTCGGCGTACAGCCATGCGCCGCCGTCGTCCAGGTCGTCCCGCGCGACGCCGGTGACCGTGGCGTAGCGCAGGCCCATGTCGGCGACGGAGTCGGCCACGCGGCGGGGCTCGTCGCGGTCGAGCGGCTCGGGCTTGCCGGTGTCGATCTGGCAGAAGTCGCAGCGGCGGGTGCACTGCGAGCCGCCGATCAGGAACGTGGCCTCGCGGTCTTCCCAGCACTCGAAGACGTTCGGACACCCGGCCTCCTGGCACACGGTGTGCAGTTGCTTCTCCTTGACCAGGGCGGAGACCTCGCGGAACTCCGGGCCCTGGGTCGCCCGGGTCTTGATCCAGGCAGGCTTGGTCTCGATCGGCGTCGCGGCGTTCCGGGCCTCGACGCGGAGCATGCGGCGGCCTTCGGGAGCGAGTGTCATGCGGGGACCTCTTCCGGGGTGCTGATGCGGACGCCGGCGTGCATGCCGTCGACCGCCCGTTGGACCTGGACGGCGACGACCTGGGCGACCTCGGCGACGGTGACCGTCCGTCCGGCGACGGCACCGAGCGTGGTGACGCCCGCGTCGGCGATGCCACAGGGGACGATGGCGGCGTAGGCATCGAGCGCGTTGTCGCAGTTGATCGCGATGCCGTGACTGGTCACACCCTCGGCGACGTGCAGGCCGATCGCGCCGACCTTGGCGAGCGTCTGCCCCGTCCTGACCCAGGCGCCGCTGCGTCCCGCGACCCGTTCGGCCAGCACGCCCACCGCGGCGGCAGCGTCGAGGATGACCTGCTCGAGGTCGCGCACCCACGCCACCACGTCGAGCGGTTCGGCGAGCCGCACGATCGGGTAGGCGACCAGCTGCCCGGGGCCGTGCCAGGTGATCCGGCCGCCGCGGTCGACCTCGACCACGTCGGCGCCGTTCGTGGGCAGGTCGCTCGGTTCGGTGCGCCGCCCCGCGGTGTACACGGACGGGTGCTCGCACAGCACCAGCGCGCCGGGGGAGCGGCCCGCGACGACGTCGGCGTGCAGTGTGCGCTGCAGGGCGAGGCCGTCGGCGTACGGCAGCAGGCCCGGTGGGCGGACGACCTGGAGTTCCGGCATGTGCTGAGCGTACGACGGTTTCTGGACGCCGTCCAACAACTCATCCGGTCGTGTCGGGCGCGAGCGGGGGTGTCCCTCGACGCGCTCCTGGACGCGCGTGGGGCGGGCACGGACGGGGCCTGTAGAATCGGAGGATCATGGCGCAATTCGGATCCCTCTCTGATCGGCTGACCGAGACCTTCCGCAACCTGCGGACGAAGGGACGACTCTCCCCCTCGGACGTGGACGGCACCGTCCGCGAGATCCGCCGGGCCCTGCTCGACGCCGACGTCGCGCTCGAGGTCGTCAAGGCCTTCACCGCATCCGTGCGTGAGCGCGCCCTGTCCGACGAGGTCAACCGCGCGCTCAACCCGGCGCAGCAGGTCGTCCAGATCGTCAACGAGGAACTCGTCGGCATCCTCGGTGGCCAGCAGCGCCGCCTGGAGTTCGCCAAGCGTCCGCCGACCGTCATCATGCTCGCGGGCCTGCAGGGCGCCGGCAAGACCACGCTCGCGGGCAAGCTCGGCAAGTGGCTCAAGAAGGACGGCCACACCCCGATGCTCGTCGCCGCGGACCTGCAGCGTCCGAACGCCGTGCAGCAGCTGCAGGTCGTCGGCGAACAGGCCGGCGTGCACGTCTTCGCACCCGAGCCCGGCAACGGCGTCGGCGACCCGGTCAAGGTCGCCAAGAACGCGATCAAGGCCGCGGTCGACCAGCAGTACGACACGGTCATCGTGGACACCGCCGGTCGTCTCGGTGTCGATGCCGAGCTGATGAAGCAGGCCGCCAACATCCGCAAGGCCGTCGACCCGGACGAGGTCCTGTTCGTCATCGACGCGATGATCGGTCAGGACGCCGTCACCACGGCGCGCGCGTTCCAGGAGGGCGTCGACTTCACCGGTGTCGTCCTGTCGAAGCTCGACGGTGACGCCCGCGGTGGTGCTGCGCTGTCGGTGGCGTCGATCACCGGCCGGCCGATCATGTTCGCCTCCACCGGTGAGGGCCTCGACGACTTCGAGCCGTTCCACCCGGATCGCATGGCGAGCCGCATCCTCGACCTCGGCGACATCCTCTCGCTCATCGAACAGGCGCAGGGCGCCTTCGACGAAGAAGAGGCGCGCAAGGTCGCCGACAAGATCGCGACCGACAACTTCACGCTGAACGACTTCCTGCAGCAGATGCAGCAGCTGCGCAAGGCCGGCTCGATCAAGGGCATGCTCGGGATGCTCCCGGGCGCCAAGGGCATGCGCGAAGCCCTCGACAACTTCGACGAGCGCGAGATCGTCCGGACCGAGGCGATCATCCAGTCGATGACCCCGCAGGAGCGCGAGCTGCCGAAGCTGCTCAACGGATCACGTCGTCTGCGCATCGCCAAGGGTGCCGGCTCGACCGTCACCGAGGTCAACCAGCTCGTGAACCGCTTCGAGCAGGCGGCGAAGATGATGAAGACGGTCGCCCGCGGTGGCGTGCCGCAGATGCCGGGCATGGGACCGATCCCCGGCATGCACGGCGGCAAGAAGCAGCAGCAGGGCGGCAAGAAGAAGGCCAAGGTCGGCAACCCGGCCAAGCGCGCAGCGCTCGCCGCCGGCGCCCCCGCCGCGCCGCAGCAGACCCCGAAGGGGTCGGGGCTCGGGCTGGGCGGCGGCAAGAACGGCAAGGCCCCCACCGAGGAAGAGCTCGCGAGCCTGCAGAAGTTCCTGGGTCGCTGACCGCGACCGCGTGACGGACGGGAGGCCCGGTGCCAGCGGGCACCGGGCCACCCGTCGTCCGTGCAACGACCAC
>NZ_JALGRO010000017.1:0-71988 GCF_022815645.1 Curtobacterium sp. VKM Ac-2922
GGAAGTGGAGCAAGTAGGCCGCTGACGCGACCACGGCCTGGATGCGCGGTGCGGGTCCGACCCGCACCGCGCCTCCCGGCCGGCTCACGCAAGAACCGACCAACGGAAGCCGCATGACCACAGTCCTCTACCTGACCCGGCGGGTGCTCCAGGCGCTCGCCGTGGTCTTCATCGTCACGATCGTGGTGTTCTGCCTGCTGCACGCACTGCCGGGCGGTCCCGCCCGCGGTGTCCTCGGCGTCTCCGCGACGCCCGCGCAGATCGCCGCGTTCAACCAGGCGCAGGGCCTCGACCAGGCGCTGCCGATCCAGTACCTGCGGTTCCTCGGCCGGCTGCTCAGCGGCGACCTCGGCACCTCGTACACGCTCAACGAACCGGTGGCGCAGCTCATCCGCGAGCGCCTGCCGAAGACCCTGGTGCTCACCGGCCTGTCCGCGGTGCTCGGCCTGGTCATCGCGATCCCGGTCGGCATGTGGCAGGCGGCCCGCCGCAACGGTGCGGTGGACTACACGGTCACGGCCCTGGCGTTCGTCT
Source organism: Curtobacterium sp. VKM Ac-2922 (assembly GCF_022815645.1). Lineage (GTDB taxonomy): Bacteria > Actinomycetota > Actinomycetes > Actinomycetales > Microbacteriaceae > Curtobacterium. The sequence continues at coordinate 535 of NZ_JALGRO010000017.1, forward strand.
TCTACTCCACGCCCGCGTTCTTCCTCGGTCTGGTCCTGATCGTCGTCTTCACCCAGCAGCTGCCGTGGCTGCCCTCGCAGGCGCCGAGCGGCACCACCCTGGCCGAGGTGTTCCAGGACCCCGCCGGACTCGTGCTGCCCGTGCTGACCGGAGCGCTCGCGATGATCGCCGTGTTCAGTCGGTACATGCGGGCCTCGACGCTCGAGAACCTGCAGGAGGACTACGTGCGCACCGCCCGTGCCGGCGGCGCCTCGACCGCGACCATCCTGCGGCGGCACGTGTTCCGGAACTCGCTGACCCCGGTCGTCGCGATGCTCGGCTACTACCTGCCCGTGCTGTTCGGCGGCGCGCTGGTCACCGAGCAGCTGTTCAACTACCCGGGCATGGGGCTGCTGTTCTGGAACGCGGCCCAGACCTCGGACTACCCGACCCTGCTCGGCTGCGTGCTCGTCATCTCGATCGCGACGGTGGTCGGCACGCTGCTGGCCGACGTCGCACAGTCCCTGATCGACCCGAGAGTGAAGGCGGACCGCGCATGACCGACGCAGCCCTCATCGACACGTACCGCTACCGCACAGTGAAGGCGGACCGCGCATGACCACCGTGCAGATCGCACCGGAAGCCCCCGGCGCCCCCGTCTCGGTCGCCGCGACCGGGTTCCGCCTGGCCGCCCGCCGGTTCTCGCACAACACGCTCGCCGTGATCGGCCTGGCCGTCATCGTCGTCATCGTGCTGTTCTGCTTCGTCGGGCCGTTCCTGTACCCGACCGACCAGACCCACACGCAGCTGTCCCAGGCGAACCTCGGCCCGAGCGCCGCCCACTGGCTCGGCACCGACGCCGTCGGCCACGACGTGCTCGGCCGCCTGATGTACGGCGGCAAGGTGTCGCTCCTGGTCGGCATCGCCGCCGGGGTGCTGGCCACCGTCGTCGGCACGCTGTGGGGTTCCGTCGCCGGGTACGTCGGCGGCTGGGTCGACGCCGTCATGATGCGCATCGTCGACGCTGGCATCGCGATCCCCGCGCTGTTCATCCTGCTCGTCATCTCGGCGATCACCACGCCGGGCGTCGCCGGGCTGATCGTGATCCTCGGCCTGGTGTCGTGGCTGGTGCCCTCGCGCCTGATCCGCGCCGAGACCCTGACGCTCAAGAACCGCGACTACGTGCTGACGCTCCGCGCGATCGGCGGCTCGCACGCCCGGGCGATCGGCAAGCACCTGCTGCCGAACTCGGTGTCGACGATCGTGGTCGCCGCGACGTTCCAGGTCGCTGACGCGATCCTGCTCGTCGCCTACGTGTCCTACCTGGGCCTCGGGGTGCAGCCGCCCGCGACGGACTGGGGCGGGATGCTGTCGGCGGGACTCACCGCCGCCTACTCGGGACGGTGGTGGCTGATCGTGCCACCGGGCCTGGCCGTGATCCTGGTCGTCTGCGCCTTCAACGCCGTGGGCGACGGGCTGCGGGACGCCTTCGACGTGAGGGGACGAGGATGACCGACATCCTGCAGATGACCGACCTGGGGGTCACGTTCACCACCGAGTCGGGACCGGTCGACGCCGTGCGCGGGGTCTCGCTGACCGTCGCTCCGGGGGAGACCCTGGCGCTGGTCGGCGAGTCCGGCTCGGGCAAGTCCACCGTCGCGCTCGCCGCGATGGGGCTGCTCTCCGGCAATGCGACCGCGACCGGCAGCGCCGAGATCGCCGGACACCAGGTCATCGGTGCCGCCGAACCCGCGCTGCGCGGACTGCGCGGCAGCACCGTGTCCATGGTGTTCCAGGAACCGGCGACGGCGCTCGATCCCCTCACGCGTGTGGGGGCGCAGATCGCCGAGGTGATCCGGAACCACCGGCAGGCGTCCGCGTCCCAGGCATCTGCCGAGGCCGTCGAACTGCTCCGCAAGGTCGGCATCCCGGACCCGTCCGAGCGCGCGAAGGCCTTCCCGTTCCAGCTCTCCGGCGGGCAGCGGCAGCGTGTCGTCATCGCGATGGCGATCGCGAACGCGCCGAAGCTGCTGATCGCGGACGAGCCCACGACCGCACTCGACGTCACGGTGCAGGCCGAGATCCTCGAGCTGCTGCGCGCGCTCGCCGTGGACAGCGGCACCGGTGTGCTGCTCGTCACACACAACATGGGTGTCGTGGCCGACTTCGCCGACCGGGTCGCGGTGATGCTGCAGGGCGAGATCGTCGAGACCGGATCCGTCGAGGACGTCCTGCTCCGTCCCGAGCACGCGTACACGAAGCGGCTGCTCGCCGCGGTGCCGCGGCTGGACACCCCCGAGACGATCGCGCTGCGCGAGCGGGCGGCGGCCCCGGATGTGCCAGCGGGTGCGGGTGCGGGTCCGGTCCCGGCATCCGGACCGTCGGACGGGAGGCCCGACCCGGCTCCGGCGGTCGACCTGCGGGACGTCTCGGTGACCTTCGGGCGCGGGGCGCGCGCGGTCCACGCCCTGCAGGGCATCGACATCGCGGTGCACGCCGGCGAGACGGTCGGCCTGGTCGGTGAGTCCGGCTCGGGCAAGTCCACGGCAGCGCGGGTCGCGCTCGGTCTGATCGCGCCGACGTCCGGCACGGTCAGCCTGTTCGGGCAGGACCTGCGTCGGGCTCCGCGGCGCGATCGACGGGCGCTGCGCTCGGGGATCGGTGTCGTGCTGCAGGACCCCGTCGCCTCGCTCGACGCCCGGATGTCGGTGGGGGAGTGCATCGCCGAACCACTCGCCGTGCACCATCGCGGGATGTCTGCGTCCGAGCGTCGCGGGCGCGTGGACGAGGTGCTCGACGCCGTCCGGCTGCCCCGGGCGCTGGCGAACCGGGCACCGCGCGAGCTGTCCGGTGGGCAGCGGCAGCGGGTCAGCCTGGCCCGGGCGCTCGTGCTCGAGCCGCGGCTGCTCGTCGCCGACGAACCCACGTCGGCGCTCGACGTCAGCGTGCAAGAGGCGGTGCTCGAGGTCCTCACCGAGCTGCAGGCCGACTTCGGCTTCGCGTGCCTGTTCGTCTCGCACGACCTGGCCGTCGTGCAGCACTTCGCCGAGCGCGTCGTGGTGATGCGCCGCGGCGTCATCGAGGAGCAGGGCACGACCGGCACCACGCTGCTGCACCCGACCACCGACTACACCCGACGTCTGCTGGCCGCCGTGCCCGTCCCCGACCCGGTGCTGCAACGGCAGCGTCGGACGGAGCGGCTGGCGACCCTCGCCGCGGTGAGCTCGTGATGCGCGTGCTCGCCGGCATCGACGTCGGTGGGACGAACACGAAGGTCGTGCTCGCGACCCCGGCGCTCGAGGTGGTCGACCGGATCGACCTGCCGACGCCGGCGCACGCGGGTGGCGCGGCGATCGTGACGAGTGCGCTCGGAGCGGTGAGCGGTCTGCTCGACACGCACCGGGCCGTGTTGGCGGGTGTCGGGATCGGCGCGGCCGGCGTGGTCGACGCGGCCACGGGGACCGTCCTGGTGACCGGCAACTCGTTCACCGGGTGGGCCGGGTACGGCGTGACCGAGGCGGTGACCCAGGCGCTCGGCGTGCCCGCGACGCTCGACAACGACGTGAACGCGTTCCTGCTCGGCGAGGTCGCTGCCGGCGCGGTCGTCGGCGAGCGCGACGTGCTCGGGATGACCCTGGGAACCGGGGTCGGCGGTGCCCTCGTGCTCGACGGCGAACCGTTCGCCGGACCCCGTGGCGCTGCGGGCGAGATCGGCCACGTGCCCGGGTTCGGCGACGCGCTGTGCACGTGCGGGCAGCACGGTCACCTCGAGACGATCGCGGCCGCCCGGGGGATGGCGGACCGCTTCGCGACGCTGACCGGCACCCGGTTGCCGGTGCACGCGATCGCCGATGCCGCCCGATCGGGGGATGCGGACGCCGCGTCGGTGTTCCACACCGCCGGGTGGGGGATCGCCCGTGGCATCCTGCTGACCGCCGGGATCCTCGACGTGACGACGGTCGTCGTCGGGGGTGGGGTCGCTCGGTCGTGGGACCTGCTCGGCCCGGCCATCGCCGACGCGATCGCTGCCGAGCCGCCCGTCTCCGGTGCGACCATCCGCGTCGAGCCGGCGTTGCTCGGGTCGGACGCGGTCGCGCTCGGGGCCGCCGCGCAGGTGCGTTCCCTGGTGCTGAACGCCGAGCTCGCCTAAGCGCTCGTCCGCCTGGCCGCCTGGCCCGGCCGCCGGCGTGTTCAGCGTGCGCTCGCACAACGAGAAGCACCTCGCACCACGACGATCCGTGGCGCGAGGTGCTTCCGGTTGTGCGGGTGGAGCCGTGCGGGGAGGCCGTGCGGTCAGGCGCGACGGGCTCCGACGCGGGGCAGGACCACGCCGAGCACGATCATCGCCACGGCCAGGACCGCGTGCAGCACGTTGTCGGCGCTGTTGAGCGGCACGAAGTTCGCGGCGCTGGTCATGTTCGCCGTGAACAGGCCGTACACGAACAGCACGGCGTAGACGATGCCGCCGACCAGCAGGTACAGGCGCGCGCCCGCGGCGGACCGGGCTGCGATGAGCCCGACGATGCCGAACAGCAGGTGGACGATGTTGTGCAGGACGGAGACCTGGAACAGGCCCAGCAGGTGCGCCATCGACCCGTTGCCGGCGGCCGACATCGTGCCCATGTCCATCGTCAGGCCGGGGACGAACCCGGCGATGCCGACGATCAGGAAGACGACCCCGAAGACGAGCGCGCCCTTCTGGGTCCAGGTGGAGCCGTAGCCGGTGCGGCCGGTTGCTGCGTGTGCGGTCATGACGGGACCTTTCGTGGTTGGTGGGTCGTCGTCCGACGCCCCTGTGTGTCTCAGGAGATTCGGAGCGGATGTGCTGCCGGTTTGCAGCAAATGCGGTTGACAACTTGGGTCCGTCGAAAAGCGGACTGGTGTCACCCTCGAACAGGGGACGAGGATGGTGCCCAGTTGCACAGCGCAACTGGGCAGGTCCTTCCACCGACAGAGGAGTCGTCATGAAGAAGTCCATCGCCACCGCGTTCGCCGCGGTCGTCGTCGTCGCGGGGAGCCTGGCGGCCGCCGCGCCGGCCTCGGCGCTGACCTCGAGCCCGCAGATCGTCGGCGGTTCGACCGCGCCCGCCACCGCGTGGGCCGTCCAGCTCGAGGCGTCGGGCGGATCGATCCCCGCCGGCTACGTCAGCAACTGCACGGGCGAGCAGATCAACGCCTCGTGGGTGCTCACCGCTCGCCACTGCATCGACGGCATCGGTGCGATGAACGTCTACCACTCCAACTCCACGGCGAACCGCGGGACCCCGGTCGCCGTCGACCGCGTCAGCGCAGCCCCGACCGGGGACATCGCGCTCGTGCACCTGCGCAGCACGTACGCGCTGTCGTCCTACGCGTCCCTCGACCTCGGCGCGACCGCCAAGTCGAGCGGTACCGGCACGATCGAGGGCTACGGCCTGCGCGCCAACGCCCAGCAGTCGACCGGGCTGTACCAGGCCTCGGTGTCCCTGACGGGTGCCAGCACCGATGCCTACAGCGGCACCGCGCAGCACGTGACGGGCATCAGCGGCGCGTCGAACCACGGCGACTCGGGTGGGCCGCTGCTGGTGAACGGCAAGGTCGTCGGCGTGTGCTCGACGGGCGACAGCGCCGACCCGGGCGCGAACACCACGGCCGGCTCGAACTACGCCCTGCTCGCGCAGTCCGCGTCCTGGATCCGGTCGACCGCAGGCGTCTGACCCACTGACGAACCGGAGGCCTGTGGCGGACCCGCCACGGGCCTCCCGTCCTTCCTGTGGTCGCGTTCATGGCGAGCGCCGCCCGGTGCTGCCAGGATGCGGTCGTGCTGGATGACGACGACCGGACCATGATGCTCGCGCTCAGGCGCTACCTCGAGCACGCGAACGAGCTGGCAGGCCGCGAAGAGCGGACCGAGCTCACCCCGATCGGCGAACGGATCCGCGACCACCTGGGCGTCGACCCGCAGACCGTCCCCGTCGTCACCGAAGAGATCGCCGACCACCGACTGGTGGATGCCGACATCGCGCTCGAGGTCCTCAGCGGCGGCGATGCTGCGTCCCTGGTCGGCATCGCCGGGGACGACGGGCGGTTCCACAGCTCGCTGAGCGAGTTCATCGCACACGCACACTCGCGGTGGTCGATCGGCCCGGTCAGCTACGCGGCGAGGGCGACCGGACCGGACACCACACGCCGCGTCGTGTCGTTCGGGCTGTGGCTGCTGACGATCGACGGCACACCGATCGCCGTCCTGCAGCGCGCGGCGAAGCCCGAGTACGGGCGGGCGAGCGCGACGCTCGACGTGCTCTCCGCCGACCAGGACCGTGCGTCGGCGTTCCTCGTCCGGCTGCGTGCCCTGATGATCGAGCACAGCGTGCTGCGCGGACAGGTGCTGTCGTTCACACGCTCCGAGTATGGCGCGGACGCGGGCGCCACGTTCCTGCGGCGGCCGGACGTCAGCGCCGACGACGTCGTCCTGCCCGACGGGTTGCTCGACGAGGTCGTGGCGCACGTGGTCGGCATCGGTGAACAGCGTGCGGCGCTGCTCGCCGCCGGGCAGCACCTGAAGCGCGGGGTCCTGCTCTACGGGCCTCCCGGCACGGGCAAGACCCTGACCATCCGGCACCTGCTGACCCGGACACCGACCGTGACCGCCGTCCTGCTGACCGGATCGAGCATCGCGGCGATCGGTGCTGCCGCCGAGATCGCCCGCACGTTCCAACCGTCCGTCGTCGTGCTCGAGGACATCGACCTCGTCGCGATGGAGCGGACCGCCTCGCCGCAGCCACTGCTGTTCGAGGTGCTCGACGCGTTGGACGGCCTGGACGGAGACGCCGACGTGGCCTTCGTGATGACGACCAACCGGGTGTCGGTGCTCGAACGCGCGCTCGCCGACCGACCCGGACGCGTCGACCTGGCCGTCGAGGTCCCGCTCCCCGCGCTCCCCGAGCGCACGCGGCTGTTCCGGCGCTACGCGGGGTCGCTGCCCTTCTCCGACCAGGCGATCGCCGACGCCGCCGAACGGGCCGAGGACACCACCGGCTCGTTCGCCAAGGAGCTGATGCGTCGGAGTGTCCTGGGGGCGGCGTTGCGTGGAGCCGAGCCCGAGGACCAGGACCTGGCGGATGCGCTCGAGTCGTTGTTGACCGCGCGCTCGGCGCTCACCCGCAAGCTGCTCGGCACGCGGGACGGCGATGCTGACGACGACGAGGGCGGCTCGGACGACGGGACCGAGGACGACGGCTCCGATGGTGGCCACTGGGTCGCGTACGCGCCGCTCGCCGGGCAGGTCATCGCACGGAGCGGGACCACGGACTGAGCTCGGGCCGCGACCGGACCGAGCGCGGGTCCGTGTCCGACGGCTCGCGGCCGGACCTGGGTGTGCGTCCGTGCGGGGCCGAGGACCGTGGAACCATGAGCCAGTACGACAAGCGCGACCCGAACACCCTCTACCCCGCACCGCCGTACCCGAAGCAGGAGCAGTCGCTGCCGGGTGCCGCCTGGAAGATGGACCCGAAGCCCGACCACGGCGAGGAGAGCTACGTCGGCAAGGAACGGCTGACGGGATACCGTGGCATCGTCACCGGCGCCGACTCGGGCATCGGCCGCGCCGCCGCGATCGCCATGTCGCGCGAGGGCGCCGACCTGGTGCTGTCGTACCTGCCGGACGAACAGGAGGACGCCGAGCAGGTCCGCGACCTGCTGGAGTCCGAAGGGCGTCGTGCCGTGCTGGTCCCCGGGGACATCTCCGACGAGCAGTACTGCACGGACCTGGTGCAGACGGCCGTCACCGAGCTCGGTGGCCTCGACACCCTGGTCATGGTCGCCGGGCGCATGGAGAGCAACGACGACATCCTGACGCTCGACACGGCGATGTTCGACTCGACGTTCAAGACGAACATCTACTCGCTCTTCTGGCTGACGAAGGCCGCGGTCCCGCACCTGGAGCCGGGCTCGACGATCGTCACGACCGGCTCGATCCAGGCATCGACGCCGTCGCCCGACAAGATCGACTACGCCGTGTCCAAGGGCGCGATCAAGCTCTTCACCGAGGCCGTCGCGCAGCAGCTCGCGCCGAAGGGCATCCGCGTGAACTCCGTGGCACCCGGTCCGGTGTGGACGCCGCTGCAGCCCGGGTCCGACGACGCCGAGACGGTCTCGCACTTCGGGGAGCAGTCGCCGTTCGGGCGGCCGGGGCAGCCCGCCGAACTCGGCGCCGCCTACGTGCACCTGGTCAGCCCGGAGTCGAGCTACCAGTCCGGCTCGACCATCACGATCGCCGGCGGCACGCCCGCGTTCTGAGTCACGAGCCCGACCGGATTCCCTGGGTCGCACCCCCGCGACGACATCGCGCCCCGTCCTGACGGGGCGCGATGTTCGCGTGGGGGTGCGAACCTGCGGGCATCAGCGGGGCCGACGACCGGACCAGCGCGTCAGTGACCGACCCGCTCGTCGACCAGCTCCTGCGTCCCCAGCACGATCGCGAGCGCCAACCGCTCGGCGTCCGGCGTGCCCGGTTCGGCGGTGTAGGCCATGATCCGCAGGTCCTCGGGCCCCACCACGAGCGTGTCGCAGTCGATCCGGATCGGCCCGACGGTGGGGTGCAGGATCGTCTTCTGCCGCGAGGCGTGCTCGACCGCCGGCGCTGCAGCGGACTCCCACAGCGCCACGAACCGCGGGCTGGCGGCGCGCAGGTCCCGCACGAGCTGCTGCAGCTGCCGGTCCAGCGGGTAGCGAGCCGCGGTCGCTCGGAGTCCGGCGACGACGTTCTCCTCGAACGCGGCCTGCTCGGCGGGGGTGTGCAGGGCGCGGCTGCCGGGCCCGACCAGGTGCCGCCACGCCGTGTTCCGCTCGTGCCCGCGGAGCGCACCGACCGGCCCCATCAGCGCGTCGTACGGCAGGTTCGCCACGAGCAGGTTCCCCGCCGCGTCGAGCACCGCGACGGGAGTGTCCGCCAGGCGGTCGAGCAGGCGCTGCACGCTCGGCGGGATCCGCGTCGGCACGACGTCCGCGCCGGGAGTGGCGTGCCCGGCGAGCGCGTAGAGCAGCTCACGCTCGGCGTCGGACACCCGGAGCGCGCGGACCAGTGCCTCGACCACCTGTGCGGACGGTGACGTCGCCCGGCCCTGTTCGAGCCGGGTCAGGTAGTCCGCCGAGATCCCGGCCAGTCCGGCCAGCTCCTCGCGCCGCAGCCCGGTCGCGCGGCGACGGGGACCGATCGGCACCCCCACCGCCGACGGGGCGACGTGGTCGCGCAGCCGCCGCAGCGTGGTGCCGAACTCGGAGTGGTCCATGGCGACAGTCTGCCGCGCGGGCCTCGTGCGGGCCTGGCCCTGCGAGTCCTACGACAACCGCGCGACTGCCTGCGCGCGATCGGTCGGGCGCACGCTACCGCCATGACAACGACACTCGTGACCGGCGCCTCCCGTGGCCTCGGCAAGGAAACCGCCCGCCAGCTCGTCGCCGCCGGGCACACCGTCTGGATCGGCGTCCGCGACCTGCAGGCCGGCACCGCGGTCGCCGAGGAGATCGGCGCCCACGCGGTGCAGCTCGACGTGACGGACGACGCCTCGGTCACCGCCGCGTTCGCGCACCTCGACGCCCAGGGCGGACTCGACGTCCTGGTCAACAACGCCGGCATCGCGATGCTCGGGCTGAACGGCCCCGACGCGCTCGCCGTGTTCGACACGAACGCCGTCGGCATCGTCCGGACCACCGAGGCCGCGCTGCCGGTGCTGCGCCGCTCGGCGAACCCGATCGTCGTGAACATCGGCAGCGCGCTCGGCTCGTTCGCCGCGACCCACGACCCCGCCAAGCCGGCGTCGACCGTGAACGCGATCGTCTACGGCGCGAGCAAGGCCGCCGTGTCGATGCTCACGTCGCAGTACGCGCGCGCCGTGCCCGAGGTGCACTTCGTGGTGCTCGAGCCCGGCTACACCGCGACCGAGCTCGGCGGCGTGCCGAACCCGCACGGGCGCCCGGTCGAGGTCAGCGCCGCCACCGTCGTGGCCGCCGCGTCGGAGGGCCCGCAGGGCCCGACCGGCGTGTTCCTGGAGGACGGCGAACCGCTCGGGTGGTGATCCGTGACGGACAGGAGGCTCCTACCGGACCCGGTGGGAGCCTCCCGTCCGTCGTCGGGTCCGGTCAGATGAACTGCCGGAAGTTGGTCGAGGCCAGGTCCAGCAGCTCGTCACCGCGGCCGCTGAGCACCGTGCGGATGGCGTAGAGCGTGAAGCCCTTGGCCTGCTCCAACGTGACCGCCGGCGGCATCGACAGCTCTTGGCGGTCGGCCTTGACGGACACCAGCGCGGGGCCGTCGTGGGCGAGCGCCGCGGCCATGGCCGACTCGAAGTCGTCCGACTCGTCCACGCGGAAGCCCTTGATGCCGATCGCCTCGGCGACCTTGGCGAAGTCGGGGTTCTGCAGCTCGGTGCCGTACGTGACGAAGCCCGCGGCCTTCATCTCGAGCTCGACGAAGTTGAGGGACGCGTTGTCGAACACGACGATCTTCACCGGCAGCTTGTTCTGCACGATCGTGATGAGCTCGCCGAGCAGCATCGTCAGGCCGCCGTCACCGGCCATCGCGATGACCTGCCGGTCCGGGAACGCCGCTTGCGCGCCGATCGCCTGCGGCACGGCGTTCGCCATCGTGCCGTGCACGAACGAGCCGATCAGCCGTCGCTTGCCGTTCAGCGTCAGGTACCGCGATGCCCAGACGACCGGCGAGCCCACGTCGGGGATGAACACGGCGTCGTCGGCGGCCAGCCGGTCGAGCACCCGGGTGACGTACTGCGGGTGCAGCGGCTTGTGCTTGCCAGCGGGAACGGCCAGGTCGTCGAGCTTCTCGCGGGTCTTCGTGTAGTGCTTGCGGGCGTCCTGCAGGTGGTGGGCCGGCTTCGCTCCGTCCAGCAAGGGGATGAGCGCGAGCGCGGTGTCCTTCACGGTGCCGACCAGTCCGATGTCCACCGGGTGCCGGCGCCCGAGCTGCGAGCCGCGCACGTCCACCTGCACGTGCTTCGCCTTCGCCGGGAAGAACTGCTGGTACGGGAAGTCGGTGCCCAGCATGAGCACCACGTCGGCGTCCTCCATGGCACGGTAGCCGGACGCGAAGCCGAGCAGCCCGGTCATGCCGACGTCGTACGGGTTGTCGTACTCGATGTGCTCCTTGCCGCGCAGCGCGTGCACGATCGGCGCCTGCAGCCGTTCGGCCAGGGCGACGACCTCGTCGTGCGCACCGGCGACACCCGCGCCGGCCAGGATCGTGATCTTGTCCGCGCCGTTGAGCAGGTCCGCGGTGCGCTGCAGCTCGGCGTCGGACGGGAGGATGCGCGGCGTGGTGCGCTCGATGCGGGTGGTCCTGGTGTCCTTCGCCTCGGCGAGCAGCACGTCCCCGGGGATCACCAGGACGGCGACGCCGCGCTTCTCGATCGCCTCGCGCATCGCGATCTCGAGCAGGCGGGGCATCTGCGACGGGTCGGCGACGTACTCCACGTACACCGAGCACTCGCGGAACAGTTCCTGCGGGTGGGTCTCCTGGAAGTACCCGGAGCCGATCTCCGCCGTGGGGATGTGTGCCGCGATGGCCAGCACCGGTACGCGGGAGCGGTTGGCGTCGTACAGCCCGTTGATCAAGTGCAGGTTCCCCGGGCCGCAGCTGCCGGCACACACCGCCAGGTCGCCGGTGAGCTCGGCTTCGGCCGACGCGGCGAACGCGGCCGCCTCTTCGTGCCGGACGTGCTCCCACCGGATCGTGCCGTCCTTGCGCAGCGCGTCGGTGAAGCCGTTGAGGGAGTCCCCGGGCAGGCCGTAGACCCGCTGGACGTCGTTCAGGCGGAGGGTGGCGACGATGTTCTCGGCGACGGTGGGCATGCGGTTCCTCTCGTGGTGGACACCTTCCGGTGTAGTCGTCCCCCGCTGACCGCGGCTGAGCGACGGAGCGCGGCTGAGCGCATTCGGATCGACTCGGTGACCGCTGCGTGCCCGCTGATCGCCGGGTGCTGCGACCATGGACGGATGATCGACGATGCGCCGCCGCTGCGCCCACGCCGCCGCGAGCCCGACGCGAACGGCATCCTGGTCCGCTCGCCGTACCCGCTCGCGACGCTGACGATCGGCATCGGAGCGGTCGTCGTGCTCACGGTCATCGGCTTCTTCCTGGGCACCGTCGACCTCGGGCTGGCCCGCGCGCTCAACGCCCTGCACACCGGAGCCCTCGGCGCGTTCACCGACGGGGTCTACCACGCGATCAGCCCGGCGCCCGCGATCGTCGTCACCGTGATCGTCACCGCGGTGATCTGGGTGGTGCAGCGGAACGTCCGTCCGGCCGCGGCCTTCGCCGGGGTCGTCGCGATCACCTGGGTGCCGTCGGACATCGTGAAGGAGCTGGTCCACCGCGCTCGCCCCGACGTGTCCGTGCTGCCGCACCCGTTCGCCGTGCAGCCGGACCCGGGCTACCCGAGCGGCCACACCGTCTTCATGGTGGCCTTCACGATCGCGATCTGCTGGGTGCTGCGCGACACGCGGTGGCACACCCTGGCCGTGACGCTCGGCGCGGTCGCGGTCGTCGTCGTGTTCTTCGCGGTGACGATCGACGCCGTGCACTTCCCCACGGACGCGCTGGCCTCGGTGGCGTGGGCGCTCGCCGTGGCCCCGGCCGCCCGGGTGCTCTGGGTCGACCTGCTCATGCCGCGGCTGCCGTACCTGCGCCCCGCGAAGCCCGTCGCCCGCTGACGCGCCGCCGCGGTGCTGCCGGGCCACACCGTGCCGCGCCGAGTCTCGCCCCGGCGGACACTTTGCTCCGCTCTGGGCCGCGATTCTGTCCGCGGGGCCGAGACTCGGCGACGCCGGGCGGGCGCGGGCGCGGGCCGGCGCGGGCCGGCGCGAGCGCGACGCCGGGCCGACCGCCGGGCGCGACGCCGAGTCACTCGGCGCGGGCTGCCCGCCGATCCCGGGCCACGAGCAGCGCGACCACGGCGACGACCGCGGCGGCGACCATCACGATCGCCAGGGGCGCGGCCGTGCTCGACCCGCCGATGCTCACGAGCGGTGACACCAGCGCCGCGAGTCCGAACTGCAGCGCGCCGAGCACCGCCGAGGCACTGCCCGCCGCCGACGGCACGGCCCCGAGCGCCAGGGCCGTCGCGTTCCCGAGCACCAGGCCGAGGCTGCCGACCGCGGTGAACAGCGGCACGGCGAGCAGGAACACCGGCGCCGCGGTGACGACCAGCAGCGCGAACGCCACGGTCGACGCCAGCACCAGCACGATGCCGAGCGACAGCACCCCGGTCACCGAGCGACATTCGGTGAGCTTGGCCGACAGCACACTCACGCCCATCAGTGCCAGCGCGTTCAGCCCGAACGCCAGCCCGTAGCCGACGGTGCCCAGGCCGAGCATGTCCTGGTACAGGAACGGCGACGCCGAGATGTACGCCATCATCACGGCGAAGGCGAACCCGAACACCGCGGTGTAGCCGAGGAACGTCCGCGAGCGCAGGGCCGCCAGCGGTGACGACGACGCGGAGCGTGCCGCACGCTGGGCGTCCCGGTGCGACCGCAGGTGGGTCTCGCGGATGACGGCGAGCACCGTCACCAGCATGAGGACCGCCAGCCCGAGCACGATGGTCAGCAGTCCACGCCACCCGATCGGGCCGGTGAGCAGCCCGCCGAGCAGCGGCGCGACGACCGGGGCGACCCCGCTGACGATCATCATGAGCGAGAACGCGCGGGCCGCGGGCTTGCCGGTCGCCAGGTCGGAGATCACCGCGCGCCCGATCACCATGCCGGCCGCGCCGCCCAGGCCCTGCAGCAGCCGGGCGACGATCAGCACGGTGACGTTCGGCGCCAGCACGGCGACGACACTGGCGAGCACGCACAGTGCGGCGCCGGCGATCAGCGGGGGCACGCGGCCGAAGCGGTCGGACAACGGACCGAAGACGAGCTGCCCCGCGGTCACCCCGACCAGGAACGCGGTGAGGGTCAGCTGGACGGTCGTGGCTGACGTCTGCAGCTCGCTGGTCATCTCCGGGAAGGCCGGCAGGTACAGGTCGGTGGCGAAGGGTGCCACCGCGCTGAGCAGGCCGAGGGCGAGCAACAGTGCGGTGGTGATGCCCTGCGGTTGTGTCGTGGGCGTCGCGAGGTCCGCGCGGTTCGAGCCGGTGTTGATCGTCATGGTTATGAAACCATAACCCATTCTCGACCAGCGGTACAGTCGGCGCATGGATCCCGCCCCGACCGACGACGACCTGGCCGAGCTGGCCGACGTCGTCCTGCGCATCTCGCGCGAGGTCGACCCGAGTGCGTCGCACGCGCTCGACATCGTCCCGCTGACCGGTACCGAAGCGCTCGTGATGCGGTGGATCGACCGCCACCAGGGCACCTCGCCGAGCGCCACGGCCGAGGCCACCGGGCTGCAGCGGAGCAACCTCAGCGCCGCACTCCGCGCGCTGGTGGCGAAGGACATGGTCGACCGCCGTCCGGACCCCGACGACGCCCGGCTCGTACAGCTCTTCTCGACCGCACGGGCGACGGAGAGCATCGCCGTGCTGCACGCGCGCTGGGCCGAGCAGCTCCGACGCGCACTCGGGACGGACCACGCGGGCGTCGCCACGACCCTCGCGGTGCTGACCCGGATCGACGACGGACTGCGCGACTAGCCAGCAGGGACAGCGTCGTCCGCGTCCTCGTCCGCGATCGGCAGCAGCCGCCGAGCGCCGTGCCCCTCGGCGCCGAGCGTGTCGCCCGGGTTCATCACCAGGCAGGCGTTGAGCGAGATGCACCCGCACCCGATGCACTGCGTCATCTCCTGCTGCAACCGCTCGAGCTCGAGTTGTCGGGCACGCAGTCGCGCACGCCAGCGCTCGTTCAGCCGGCTCCAGTCGCGCAGGGAGGGCATCCGGTCCTCGGGCAACGCCTGGAACTGCTCGGCGACCTCGGCGAGCGCGATGCCCAGGCGCTTGGCGACCTGGATGATCGCGATGCGCCGTTCGACGTGCCGCGGGTACAGCCGCGTGCCGCCGTCTGAACGCTCCGGGTGGATCAGGCCCTTCCGCTCGTAGAAGTGCAGCGCGCTGGCGGCGACCCCGGTGCGGGCCACGACCTCACCGATCGTCAGCAGGTCGGTCGGGCGCGGGATCTCCACCATGGTGGAGATCCTACGGACCGGAAAGCCGGCAGGCCGGAGGACGGGAGGCGCGTGGCGGGCGCCGCCACGATCCTCCAGCCCGCCCCTGGTCGCGCACCGATCCCTCGTGGTGACCGCGTGGCAGGCTCGGAGCATGACCTACATCGCCCGCGACGACCGCTACGACTCGATGACGTACCGCCGCACCGGCCACTCCGGCCTCGACCTGCCACTGCTCTCGCTAGGGTACTGGCACAACTTCGGCGACGACGTGCCCTTCGAGACGCAGCGTGCCGTCAGCCGCCGCGCGTTCGACCTCGGCATCACGCACCACGACCTCGCGAACAACTACGGGCCGCCCTACGGTGCCGCCGAGGTCAACTTCGGCCGCCTGATGCGTGAGGACTTCGCGCCGTACCGCGACGAGATGGTGATCTCGACCAAGGCCGGGTGGGACATGTGGCCGGGGCCGTACGGCCAGGGCGGCGGGTCGCGCAAGTACGTGCTCGCATCACTCGACCAGTCCCTGACCCGCATGGGTCTCGACCACGTCGACGTCTTCTACTCCCACCGGCTCGACGCCTCGACCCCGCTCGAGGAGACGATGGGCGCGCTGCACACCGCCGTGCAGCAGGGCAAGGCGCTGTACGTCGGCATCTCGTCGTACGACGCCGACCGCACCCGCCAGGCCGCGGCGATCCTGCGCGACCTCGGCACGCCGCTGCTGATCCACCAGCCCTCGTACTCGATGCTCAACCGGTGGATCGAGACCGAGGGGCTGCTCGACACCGCCAGTGAGCTCGGCTTCGGCGTGATCGGCTTCACCGCGCTCGCGCAGGGGCTGCTGACGGGCAAGTACCTGGACGGGGTGCCGGCGGACTCCCGCGCGGCGGCCGGCAAGTCCCTCGACGCGTCGAGCATCACGCCCGAGGTCGTCGAGCACCTGCGCGCGCTCAACGGCGTCGCCGAGTCGCGCGGGCAGACGATGGCGCAGCTCGCACTGTCGTGGGCGCTGCGCGACGAGCGGGTGACCTCGCTGGTGATCGGGGCGTCGCGGGTGTCGCAGCTCGACGACAACGTCGCGGCGCTGGGCAACCTGACGTTCTCGGACGACGAGCTCCGCACGATCGACGAGCACTCGGTCGGCATCACGGACGTCGACCTGTGGGCGGGTGCCCGCGCCGGGGAGGTCTCGTAGCGCGGTTTTCATCGCACTTGACAGGCTCTACTGACATCCAATATGTTGCGTACAGCGAGCCAGATCAGGTGCTCGGAACCGACCAGGAGTCACCATGAGCACCATCACCGCGATCGCCCCCGGCATCCCCGCCACCATCGTCGTCCCCGGGCCGCTGCTCGAGGCGACGCTGTCGGGACTCGAGCGCACCGGTGCCCGACTGCCGCACGCGCTGGCCGTGCCCGTCATGCTGGCGCACGCCGCGATCGCGACGGTCGCCTACCGCTGAGTCGGTGACCGGACGCGGACAGGAGGCCCGGTGCCAGCTGCCACCGGGCCTCCCGTTCCGTCTCCGGTCCCGTCCGGGGCCACTGGTACCCTCGACGCAGCAAGTGTGTATCTACCGGACGCCGCACCTCGGCGGACAACGGCGGCACCCGATGGGTCCGCCGGACAGACGCGGGCCGAGAAGGCACACCTCGACATGCTCCAGTCGCGCTCCGCAGACGCTTCCCTGATCGCCCACGCCGGGCGCTCCTACTTCCCGATCGCCCTGATCGCGCGGCTCCCGTTCGCGATGATGGTCGTCGGGGTCCTGACGCTCGTGGTCGCCTCGCGCGACTCGGTCGCACTGGGTGGCATCAACTCGGCCTTCGTCGGCATCGGGTCGGCGGTGTTCGGGCCGATGGTCGGCGCCGCCGCGGACCGGTTCGGACAGCGCACCGTGCTGGTGCCGGTCGGCCTGACCAACGCCGTGCTGCTCGGGGTGTTCCCGTTCGTCGTGCAGGGCTCCGCGCCCGACCTGGCGGTGCTGGCGATGGCGTTCTGCATCGGTGCGAGCGCACCCCAGGTCGCACCGATGTCCCGCTCGCGCCTCGTCGCGATCATCCGGCAGCGCATGGCGCCGGACCGGCACGAGAAGGTCCTGAGCGGCACGATGGCCTACGAGTCCGCTGCCGACGAGGTCGTCTTCATCATCGGACCGTTCCTGGTCGGACTGCTCGCGACGGCCATCGCCCCGTGGGTCGCGGTCGCCGGGGCCTCGGTGCTGACGTTCGTCTTCGTGACCGCGTTCGCACTGCACCCGACCGGCAAGCTGGCCCTCGCGCACCACACCGACGTCCCGCAAGCGCCCGCCAGCCAGCTGCTGCGTCTCCGCCTCGTCGTCGTGGTGGTCGGGATCCTGGGGATCGGGTTCTTCTTCGGCTCGACGCTGACGTCGCTGACCGCGTTCATGGAGACCCACGGCCAGGCGTCCCAGGCCGGCCTGCTGTACGGCCTGATGGGCATCGGCTCGGCCGGGCTCGCGCTCGGGTCGGCGGCGTTCCCGCGGGCCTTCGGTGTCGGCTGGCGATGGCTGGTGTTCGGCGTCGTCCTGCTGGGCGGGACGATCGCCTTCGCGTCGGCGGACTCCGTCGTGGCGGTCGCGGTCGTGCTGGCGGTGATGGGCATCGGCATCGGCCCGACCCTCGTCGCGCAGTACAGCCTGGGGTCGGACCGCTCCCCGGTGGGTCGGTCGGCGACGACCATGACGATCCTGGGCTCGGCGGTCATCGTCGGGCAGTCGCTCGCGTCGGCGGTCGTCGGCGACGTCGCGGAGCGCTCGGGCACGGCGACGGCGATGCTCTTCCCCGCGGTGTCGGCCGGCATCGTCGTACTGGCCGCGGTCGTGAACCTGGTGCTGTCGCGCCGCAGGGCCTGACGCGGCGGCCGGACGCCGCGCCGTGCTGCGGCTCGTGCGAGGTTGCACGGCCCGTGGCCGGTTGTTGCCGGGCACCGGGCAGGGAACCTCGCACGGGCGGCGAACCTCGCACGGTGCGCGCGCCCGAGCGCACCCGCCCGGCGCATGCCTACTCGGTGTCGTCGACCAGCAGGTCCTCGTGCCGGTAGTCGCCCGACCGGACCCCCGCCCGCGCGATCATGTGCGTCGACACGGGCACCAGGAACAGCTGGAACACCATGATCGGCAGCACCACCCAGAACGCCGTCCAGGTCCCCACCGCGACGACGATCGCCGCGAGTGCCAGCGCCAGCCCGAGCACCTGCGGCTTCGCCATCGCGTGCAGGCGCACCAGCGGATCGGGGAAGCGCACGATGCCCACCGCGGCGCCGAGGGACAGCACCGAGCCGACCAGCAGCAGCACGAGCGCGATCCACGCCCGCACCCCGGCGGTGTCGATGAAGGACTGCAGGATCTCGGTCACGACTCGCTCCGTTCCGGGATCGTCACGTCGGTGCCCTCGTCGGACGGGTCGGACGACGGCGTCACCGCCCGGGCGACCGCGACGGTGGCGAACACGCTCGTCGCGGCGATCACCACGAGCACCGGGATGGCGGTCAGGTCCCGGCGGATGACCATGGCGGCGGCGATCACCACCAGCACGGTGGTCAGCACCAGATCGGAGCCGATCATCCGGTCCAGGATCGTCGGTCCGCGCACGATGCGGAACACGGCGAGTGCCAGCGTCGCGCCGAGCAGGGTGAGCACGAGGGCGATGCCGACGCCCATGACGACGAGCCCGGCGTTCATCGCGTCACCTCGGGCAGGGGGTCGGACAGTTCGGCGACGTCCTGCTTCGACCCGAGGGCCTTGATCACCAGGGCGTCGATCCGCAGCGCCATCCGCTTCTCGGCCTCGACCTGTTCCTGCCGCTCGGTGTCGAGCACGTGCAGCAGCAGGCGTCGGCGGTGCAGGTCGACGTCGGCGACGTACGAGCCGGGCACGAGTGAGACGGCGAGCGTCGCCAGGGTGAAGGTCATCTCGGAGGTCGTGTGCAGCTGCACCAGGACGATCGAGCTGCGCCGGACACCGCGGGGCCGGAACGCCACCCACGCGACCTTGAACGACGCCGCGATGACGAGCCCCGACCACACGACCAGGAACCGCAGCGCGTGCGGCACCGAGAACCGGGGGGACAGGGGAACGGGCGGCAGCGGCAGCGCCTGGGTCACGAGCACCGCCACGACGAGCCCGCACAGCAGCGTCAGCGGGGTCCACGACCCCCACAGCAGCGCCCAGAACACGGTCAGCCCGATACCGAGCGGCACCTCGTAGCGCCAGGCGACGACGATGCGCCGGGCCCGGGTGATGCGTCGTGTGTCGTTCGTCACTGCGCGCTCCCCAGGACGGCCTGCACGTAGGACACGGGCGACTCGAGTGACTCCGCCGCGCGGGTCGCGTACCCGTACAGCGGGCCGGCGACGACGGTCAGCGCGACCGATCCGAGCACCGCGACGGTGGTGACGCCCACCAGCATCCGGGGCAGGCGCACCTTCTCACCGGTCAGCAGGGCCGGACGGGAGGTTCCGCTCACCGGGGCGGCGTCGGTGACGGTCACCGAGCCTCCCGCGATGACACTGCCGTCGGCTTCGGAGACCGTGACCGGCGCCGGTTCCGGCGCGCGCAGGTGCTCGCGCGGCTCGGCGACCGAGGCGTGCGGTGCCGCCGGCTCGGCGGCCGGCTTCGGCCGCCAGAACGCGGCGTCCCACACCCGCATGAGCGCGTACAGGGTGAGCAGCGAGGTGACGACGCCGGCGCCGATCGTGACGTAGGCCATCGGGCTGCCCTGCTCGGCCGCGGCACGGAACAGCCCGAGCTTGCCGATGAAGCCCGAGAACGGGGGGATGCCGCCGAGGTTGAACGCCGGGATCAGGTAGAGCGCCGCCAGCAGCGGGGTCGCCTTGAGCAGCCCGCCGAGCGACCTGGTCGACGTCGTCCCGCCGACGCGTTCCATCAGCCCCGACACCAGGAACAGGGTGGTCTGCACGACGATGTGGTGCACCGTGTAGAACACCGCGGCAGCCGTGCCGGCGACCGTGCCGAGCCCGATGCCCATCACCATGAAGCCGATGTGGCTGATGAGCGTGAAGGACAGCAGCCGTTTGACGTCCGTCTGCGACACGGCGCCCAGCACGCCGACGATCATCGTCAACGCGGCGACCACCAGCAGCACGGTGTTCAGTTGCGGCCTGGGGAAGATGATCGTCTCGAGCCGGATGATCGCGTAGATGCCGACCTTGGTGAGCAGGCCCGCGAACACCGCGGTGACCGGCGCCGGCGCGGTCGGGTACGAGTCCGGAAGCCAGAACGCCAGCGGGAACACGGCCGCCTTGATGCCGAACCCGATGAGCAGCATCGTGTGCAGCAGCAGCTGGACGTGCTCGGGCAGGGCGGCCATGCGCTCGCTGATCTGGGCGATGTTGACCGTGCCGACGGCGCCGTAGACCAGGCCGATCGCGGACAGGAACAGCGCCGACGCGATCAGGCTCGTCACGATGTAGGTGGTGCCGGCGCGGACCCGCTGCTCGCTGCCGCCCAGGGTGATGAGCACGTAGCTGGCCACCAGGAGCATCTCGAACGCGACGTACAGGTTGAACAGGTCACCGGCGATGAACGAGTCGAGGACGCCCGCCGCCAGCACCAGGTACGTCGGGTAGAAGATCGTGACCGGTGCCTCGCCGTCGTCGGCGGCCAGGCCCTGCCCGATCGAGAACAGCAGGACGAGCAGCAGCACGCTCGCGCTCACGGTCAGCAGCAGGGCACTCAGCCGGTCGACCACGAGTGAGATGCCGTACGGCGCCTGCCAGCCACCGACCTGCACCACGATCGTGCCGTGCTGGTCGACGAGCACCATGAGCGTGGCGGCGACGGCCAGCGCGATGACCAGGACGGCGACCGTGATCGCGCGCTGGAGCTTCTGGTGGCGGAGCAGTCCGAGGGCGACCGCGGCGCCGAGCAGCGGGACCAGGACGAGCAGCGGTGCGAGGAAGGTCATCGGTGCTCCTGCCGCTCGGGGTGCGGTTCGTGGTGGCGCTCGTGGCCGTCGTCGGACTCGGACTCGGGGTCGGTGTCCGTCTCCGGGTCGTCGTGTCCGGCCGCCGACCGGTCCCGCCGGATCGCGACGTCGGCCTCGTCCACCTCGACCTCGTCCGCGCGGGACAGGGTCCACGAGCGGTGGATCAGCGCGAGCAGGAACGCGCTGACCGCGAAGGTGATGACGATCGCGGTCAGGGCGAAGGCCTGGGGGAGCGGGTCGGTGATCCCCTCGGCCGACGTGCCGATCGGCGGGTTGCCCGCGGCACCGGACATGATCAGCAGCAGCAGGTTGAGCGCGTTGCCGAGCAGCAGGAACCCGAGCAGCATCCGGGTCAGGGAGCGTTCGAGCAGCAGGTAGACGCCGCACGAGAACAGCACGGCCATCGCGATGACCAGGACCAGGGTGACGGTCATGCGGAGACCTCTTCCGTGTCGCGGCTGGCTTCGGTGGTGTCGCTGGTCGGGACGCGGGAGTCCTCGAGTCGCTGCCGGTCGACCTCGGCGCCCAGACTGCGCAGCACGTCGAGCACGAGCCCGACGACGACCAGGTAGACCCCGATGTCGAAGAACGTCGCCGTGACGAACTCCACGTGGCCGAGCACCGGGACCGTGGCCTCGAAGAACTCCGAGTACAGGGCGTCCTTGCCGAAGAACAGCGGGACGATGGCGGTGATCGCGGCGGTCGCGACCCCCAGCCCGAGCAGACGGCCGGCGCGCACGGGGGCGGCCGCACCGAGCTCGGCGGCGCCGCCGGCCAGGTAGCGCGCGGCGAGCGCGATGCCCGCCACCAGGCCGCCCGCGAACCCGCCGCCCGCGGCGTTGTGTCCGGCGAACAGCAGGTACAGGGACAGCACGATCAGGCCGTGGAACAGCAGCCGAACGACCACGTCGAGCAGGGCGGACCGGCCGGTCGGCAGTGCAGCGCTGGTGGGCAGCCAGGCGCGTGGTTCGCCGTCGGCACGGTCGTTCGTCGCGTCGCCCGGGGCCATGTCGCGCAGGCGGGGCAGCGTGTCCTCGCGCGAGTTCACGAAGATCAGGCTGGCGACCCCGGTGGCCGCCGCGACGACGACGGTCAGCTCGCCGAGGGTGTCCCAGCCGCGCAGGTCGACCAGCGCGACGTTCACGACGTTCAGGCCGTGTCCGAACGAGCTGGTGAGCGCGGGGATGTCGGGCCAGATCGGGGTGGCCGTCCGGGACGAGGCGGCGACGACGACCACGATCGCCAGGGTCAGCCCGGCCAGACCGGCGAACAGTGCGCGGAGCACCCGGAATCGCGAGGGGTTGGCGGTGTTGATGCGCGGGGGGAGCCGGCGGAGCACGAGCACGAACGCGATGAGCGTGACGGTCTCGACGACCAGCTGCGTCAGGGCCAGGTCGACGGCCCCGTGCAGGACGAACAGCACGGACATGCCGTAGCCGGTGACCCCGACCAGCACGGCCGCCGCGAAGCGGGTCTTGGCGGCGGTGACGGCGATCGCGGCGATCGCCATCACGATCACCACGGGGACCTGGCCCCACGAGTC
The DNA here is from genome assembly GCF_022815645.1 of Curtobacterium sp. VKM Ac-2922. Taxonomy (GTDB): domain Bacteria; phylum Actinomycetota; class Actinomycetes; order Actinomycetales; family Microbacteriaceae; genus Curtobacterium. The sequence continues at coordinate 23,124 of NZ_JALGRO010000017.1, forward strand.
GGCGAACCGCACCCGGAACTGCCACGGGCCGCCGACGACCAGGTTCGCGAGCGCCCCGGCGACGAACACCGACAGGATCACGGTCAGGTAGTAGGGGAGCGAGCCGCGCTGCAGGTTGGCGGTCAGGGCCGTCGCGCCGCGGTCGAGTCCACGCATCAGGCGCCGGTACGTGCCCGCGGCACTCGGGGCTCCGGCCAGGCGGTGCTGCAGGGCTTCGACCCGGGTGCGCGCGGCGAAGAGCGCCACGCCGCCCAGCACCGTGATGGCGGAGATGCCGAGCGCGGGCTCGAGGCCGTGCCAGAGCGCCAGGTGCGGCACGACGTCGTCCCCGGGCAGCGACGCGGCCGCGGCGGCAGGCTCGATGCCGTGGGCGACGAGGGGGGTGAGCAGCCCGAGGGCCAGGCCGGTCAGGCCGAGCACGGACGGCACGACGCCCAGCCCGTGCAGCGCGTGCGGTTCGGTCTGCGGGACGCCGGGCTTGGTGGCGAAGGTGCCCCAGAAGAACCGGAGCGAGTACGCCACCGTCAGGACGGAACCGATCGTGACGCCGACCAGCGCGAGCCACGCCCACCCGGCATCCGGGCCGTGCAGGGCCTCGACGAAGCCGGTCAGCACGGCTTCCTTCGCGACGAAGCCGATCGTGGGCGGGATCCCGGCCATCGAGACCAGCGCGAGCACCGCGACCGTCGCGAGCCACGGCATCCGACGACCGACACCGCTGAGCTTGCCGAGCTCACGCGTGCCGGTCACGTGGTCGACCGTGCCGACGACCAGGAACAGCGTGGACTTGAAGGTCGCGTGGGCGACCAGCAGGGCGACGCCGCCGAGCGCCACGGCCGGTGAGCCCCACCCGGCGGCCAGGACGAGGAACCCGAGCTGCGCCACGGTGCCGTACGCCAGCAGCAGCTTGAGGTCGGTCTGCCGCAGGGCCCGGTACCCGCCGACGAGCATGCCGAGCACGCCGAGGACGGTGACGGTCGCGTGCCACCCGTCGAGCAACGCGAACGCCGGGGCCAGTCGTGCGACCAGGTAGATGCCGGCCTTCACCATCGCGGCGGCGTGCAGGTAGGCGCTGACGGGAGTCGGTGCGGCCATGGCGGCGGGCAGCCAGAAGTGGAACGGGACGATCGCCGACTTCGTCAGGGCACCGACGAGCACCAGGACGACCGACACGGTGACGACCGTGCCCGTCGGGGGCTGCTCGATGATCGCCGAGAGCCTGGTCGTGCCGGCCGCGACGGAGAGCATCACGAGCCCGGCCAGCATCGCCAGCCCGCCGGCCGTCGTGACGACGAGCGCCTGCATCGCGGCTGCCCGGCTGGCGCGCTTGGCCGCGTCGTGGCCGATGAGCAGGTACGAGAAGACGGTGGTCGCTTCCCACAGGACGAACAGCACGATGACGTCGTCGGCGATGACCAGCCCGTACATCGACCCGGCGAACGCGGTCAGCACGCCGGCGAAGCGGCCGAGCCCCGGTTCGTCGTCCCCGAAGTACGACGCGCAGTACACGAGCACCAGGGCGCCGACGACCGACACCACGAGCGCGAGCACCCAGGACAGGGCGTCGACGCGCATCCCGATCGCCAGGTCGAGCTGGGGGATCCACGAGAACGACTCGGTGACCCCGCCGTGCAGTGCCCGGTCGGTCTGGGTGATGGTGAGGACAGCTGCGGCGGCCGGAGCGAGGGCGGCGACGTAGAAGGAGCGTCGGCCGAGCAGCGGGGTGAGGGCCGGCACCACCAGGGCGACGACGGCGAACGCGACGAGGACGGTGACCATGGGGCGCCTCCTCGGGGTCGGGCGTGCAAGTCCGGCTCTGGGTGGCTCACAGGCTACCGAGAGCGGGATGGGCAGAACCTGTGCGGCCGGACAGGATGCCCGATCGCGGATCAGACTGCGAGCACCACTCTGCCCGCCCCGACGGCACCCTGTCCGGCCCACGCCCGGGCGACCCCGGCCATCGGGACGGCGGTCGCATCCACCGCGATCGTGCCGTCGGCGATCGCTCGGACGATGCCGGGCAGTTCCGCCACGAAGCCGCCGATGCCCACGGAACCCTGCCCGCTGCCGACGACGGTCAGCCCCGATGCCCGCAGTGCCGCGGACGGGATCACCGCCTCGGGACCGGCTGTCGATCCGATCGCGATCCAGTCGAGGCGGTCGCCGCGGGCTCGCCGTGCGGTGACGATCGCCGCCATCGCCGATGCGGTCGGAGCGCCCCAGACGTAGTCGAGCACCACGTCGACGTCCGACGCCGCGGCCGCCAGGGCTGCGACGTCGTCGAGCGGCACGACCGCGTCGGCTTCGAGCGCGGCGAGCGTGGCCAGGCGTCGGGGATCGCGCCCACTGGCCACCACACGCGAGGCGCCGAGGTGCTTCGCGACCTGGATCGCCGCGCGCCCGGAGGCCCCGGTCGCGCCGAGCACCAGCACGCGGGCTCCGGCGGGGAACACGATGCGCTGGCGCAGGGCGACCCAGGACGACATCACCGGGTTGGTGCCGGCGGCGACGGTGACGGGGTCGGTGCCGTCGGGCAGCACGACACTGGCGCGGGGGTCGACCGCCACGCGCTCGGCCATCGAGCCGCGGGTGTCGGACTGCACCGCGAAGTACCGGAGCGTGCCGTCCGGGAACCGCCCGACGCCGTCCACGCCGGGGACCAGCGGGAGTGCCCCGTCGCTCGTGTAGTGCGAGCCGGATGCCTGGGAGCGCACCCGGGGGTGCAGCCCGGCAGCGACGACGTCGACCAGGACCTGATCGGCGGTGGGGGTGGGGTCCTGGAACGTCGTCCAGGTCGGGGCGGTGTCGAAGTGGGTGACGACGGCTGCGTGCATGATCGGCTCCTGTGGTTCGTGTTACGAATCAAAGTAGTTCGTTTCACGAACTGCGTCAACTAGGCTGTCGTCATGGACACGAGCGAACAGGACCGCCTGGTCGACGCCCTCGGGCAGACGGCCTTCACCACCATGGGTGCACTGACCGACCTGGCCGCGGACGCGGGTCTGTCCCTCACCCAGCTGCGGGTGCTGGCGATCCTGCGCGACCGCCGTCTGCGGATCGGCGACCTGGCGGCGTACATGGGGCTCGAGAAGTCGACGATGACCGGTCTGGTGGCGCGGGCGTCGACGAAGGGGCTGCTGGCGCGGGTGCCGAACGCCGACGACGCACGCGCGGTCGACGTCGTGCTGACGGATCGCGGCCACGAGGTCGCGGCGGAACTCGAGACCGCGATCCGACGCGCCCTGGTGCCCCTGACCGAGAAGCTGCCGGCGGCGGACCGGCGCCGGCTCCGTGACCTGCTCGAGCGCATGCTGCGCTGACGGCCGCTTCCGGCAGCTACCGCCCGTGTGCGCGCGACGGGATCTGCGTCGCGAGCTTGCCGCCCGACACGTCGAGCAGCGTCCCCGTGATGTACGCCGACGCGTCGCTCGCCAGGAACACCAGCAGGTCGGCGACGTCGTCCGGGGTCTCCCACCGCCGCAGCGACAGGGTGTCGAGCAGCCGGTCCTGGGCCTCGGCCGGCATGGTCGCGAAGCCGTTCATCGCCGTCGGCACCATGCCCGGCGCGTACGCGTTCACCGTGATGCCCCACGGCCCGAGCTCCGACGCCAGCACCCGCGTGAAGGCCACGACGGCGGACTTCGACGCGGCGTAGGCGGCGCTGCCGACACTCGGCACGATCGCCGCGAAGGACGCCGCGTTGATGATCCGCCCGCTGCCGGCCCGCTGCATCACCGGGGCCACCGCCTGGCTCATCAGGAACGTGCCGCCCAGGTTGACGTCCATGCACCGCTGCCAGTCCGGCCACGTCAGGTCCGCCACCAGGCCGTCCACGTTGATGCCGGCGTTGTTCACGAGCACGTCGATCGTGCCGTGCCGGTCGACGACCGTCTCCACCGCCGCGGCGACCGAGTCCGGGTCGGCGACGTTGCACACGACGTGGTCGGGGTCGTCCGGCCCGTCGAAGGCCAGGTCGAGGGCGACGACGCGTGCGCCCTCGGTGCGGAAGCGCTCCGCGAGCACGCTCCCGATCCCGCGGCCGGCTCCGGTGACGACGACCACACGGTCGCTCAGGTCGAGGTGCATCATCGCTCCTGTCCAGTCGACGGACGTCGTCGACACCACCACCTCTACCATTCCCCCATGGCCAACGCAGCATCGGGACGAGTCCTCTGGATCACGGGAGGCGGCAGCGGCATGGGTGCCGCAGCCGCCCGGACCGCGGCGGCGAGCGGCTGGACGGTGGTGCTCAGCGGGCGCCGGGCGGACCGGCTGCACGAGGTCGCGGACCAGGTCCGGCAGGCGGGCGGTACCGCGGACGTGCTGCCGCTGGACGCATCCGACCAGGAGGCGGTGGTCGCCGCCGCAGCGACCGTCGCGTCCCGACACGGTCGGCTCGACGGCCTGGTGCTGGCCGCCGGCCTGAACGCGCCGGCACGCCGGTGGGACGACCAGTCGCTCGAGACGTTCCGCGCGGTCGTCGACACGAACCTGACCGGCGTCGTGAGCGTCGTCGACGCCGCGCTCCCCGCACTCCGGACGAGCGGTGCCGGCGTGGTGGTCGTGGTGTCCTCGTACGCGGGATGGTCCTTCCAGCCGGGGGCCGGAGTCGCTTACTCGGCGTCGAAGACCGCGCTCGGCTCGGTCGTCCGGACCCTCAACCAGCAGGAGGCACCGCACGGTCTGCGGGCGACGCACCTGTGCCCCGGCGACGTCGCGACCGACTTCCTGCAGCAGCGTCCGACGGTGCCCGACGCCGCCGCCCGCGCCGTGATGCTCACCCCCGAGGACATCGGCCGCACGATCGGGTTCGTCCTCGACGCCCCGGCGCACGTCCGAGTCGACGAGCTCGTCATCAGCCCGGTCTCCCAGCGCTGACGCGCGGCCGCCCCACCCCACCCGCACTCCCCGCCTTCTCGCGAAAGCGACACATCTCCGCCGACAGTCCCGCCAGATCTGTCGCTTTCGCGAGGGGAACGAACGTGGGCCGCGCGGATCTGTCGCTTTCGCGAGGGGGACCGGCCGTCCACCTGACGGACCGCCGGGTGTCCGCCGGACAGGTGCCGAGCCTCCTGTCCGTCCACCTGTGGGAACGCATAGCGTGACGGCCATGCGCACCCGAACCGCCGCCCCGCTCGCGTCACTCGCCCTGGTCGTCCTGGCGCTCGCCGGGTGCACGGCAGGGCCCGATGCCGAGGACGACGAGCGCGGCCGGGTCTCGGCCTCGCCGCCGAGCGACCTGGCGCGCGACGAGGCCGCCCCGACCGGCGCCGTGCGCGACGTGGCGACCGACCTGCAGGCGCCGTGGTCGGTCGTGATGACCGACGCCGACGTGCCGCTCGTGAGCCTGCGCGACTCGGGCGACGTCCTCGAACTGGCGGACGACGGTCCACGCGCACCGTCGGAACGGTGGACGGCATCCGGCACGGCGGCGAGGGCGGGCTGCTCGGACTGGCGGTCGAGGACGACGACCTGTTCGTGTACTCCACCGGCCAGGACGGCAACCGGGTCGAGCGCTACCCGCTGACGGGGCAGCCCGGGTCGTACGGCCTCGGCGACCCGACGACCGTCATCGACGACCTGCCGGCGAACAGCTTCCACAACGGCGGCCGGATCGCGTTCGGACCCGACGACATGCTCTACGTCACGGTCGGCGACGCCGGAGCGCGGTCCGAGGCGCAGGACCGGGACTCGCTGGCCGGCAAGATCCTGCGCCTGACGCCCTCGGGCGCCGTGCCGGACGACAACCCGTTCGCGGGCTCGCCGGTGTACTCGCTCGGGCACCGCAACGTGCAGGGGCTGGGGTGGGCGGACGACGGCACGATGTTCGCCTCGGAGTTCGGCGAGGACACGTGGGACGAACTGAACGTGATCCGGGCCGGCGAGAACCACGGGTGGCCCGAGGTCGAGGGGAAGGGCGGGACCGACCAGGGCTTCGTGGACCCCGTGCAGCAGTGGCGGACCGACGACGCGAGCCCCTCGGGTCTGGCGGTCGTCGACGAGACGGTGTTCATCGCGAACCTGCAGGGCGAGGTGCTCCGGTCGGTGCCCGTCGCCGAGCCGACGACGTCACGCGAGTGGTTCGGCGGGACCTACGGGCGGCTGCGCACCGTGCTCGAGGGCCCGGACGACACGCTCTGGTTCGTCACGAACAACACCGACGGACGCGGTTCCGCCGGCGACGGCGACGACCGGATCCTGTCCGTGGACCTGACCGACTGACGCGGGCGTACTGTCCGGGACATGCCTGCTCTCACCGACACGTTCGTCATGTCCAACGGTCTGCACATCCCGAAGATCGGCTTCGGCACCTGGCAGATCCCCTCCGGCACCCAGGCGTACGACGCCACCCGAGCCGCCCTCGACGCCGGGTACCGCCACATCGACACCGCCCTGGCGTACGGCAACGAAGCCAGTGTCGGCGAAGCGGTGCGCGACAGCGGTGTCCCGCGCGACGAGGTCTTCATCACCACCAAGCTGCCGGCCGAGATCAAGACGGCGGCCGGTGCGCGCGACGCGTTCGCCGAGTCGTCGGGCAACCTCGACCTGGGCGTCGTCGACCTGTACCTGATCCACGCGCCGTGGCCCTGGAGCGACATGGGCAGCGACCACCGCGACGGCAACGTCGAGGTCTGGAAGGTGTTCGAGGAGCTCTACGACGCCGGCAGGACGAAGTCCATCGGCGTCTCCAACTTCGCCGTCCCCGACCTGGAGCACCTGCTCGGCGCCACCGACGTCGTCCCGCACGCCAACCAGATCCGCTGGTTCATCGGCAACACCCAGGACGACACCACGGCGTTCTGCGCCGAGCGGGACGTCCTGGTCGAGGGCTACTCGCCGCTCGCCACGGGCGGGTTGCTGTCGAACACGGCCATCCAGGAGATCGCGGCGGGGTACGACAAGACCGTCGCCCAGGTCGCCATCCGCTACCTGCTCGAGAAGGACGTGCTGCCGCTGCCGAAGTCGACCACGCCGTCGCGCATCGCCGAGAACGCGGACGTCGACTTCGTGCTCTCGCCCGAGGACATCGCGACGCTCGACGCGCTGCAGGACACCACCGACTGAGCCGCTCCCGCTAGCCTGACGCCATGTCGACGATGACGGACCTGGTCCCCGATCCCGGCGCCCTCGAGCGCATCGCCACCGGCAGCACCTGGGCCGAGGGGCCGCTCTGGATCCCGGAGACCAGCACCCTGCGCTGGTCGGACATCCCCGGCGACCGGATCCTGCAGTGGCATGCTGCGTCCGGCGCCGTGGACGAGTACGCCACCGGGGTCGAGTTCACGAACGGCCGCACGCGCGACCGGGACGGCAGCGTCGTGCAGTGCTCGCACGGACACCGGCGGGTCGAGCGCGACCGGGACGGCGTCGTGACGGTGATCGCCGATGCCTGGAACGGCGTCCGGCTCAACTCCCCGAACGACGTCGTGGTCGCGCGGGACGGCAGCGTGTGGTTCACCGACCCGGCCTACGGCATCACCCAGCCGCGCGAAGGGCACCCCGGCGTCCGGGAGTACGGCGACCACTGGGTGTTCCGCTGCGGCCCCGACGGCCAGGACCTGCGCCCGGTCGTCCTCGACGTGGACGAGCCGAACGGACTGGCGTTCGACCCGTCCGAGCGGGTGCTCTACGTCGCGAGCTCGTCCGGTGACGCCCCCGTGATCCGGGCCTACGACGTCGACGCGTCGCCCCGGGGAGACGGGGACGCCGTCCTGCCCCGCGTGAAGAACGGCCGCGAGTTCGCGCGGTTCGGAGCTGGCGAGGGCGTCCCCGACGGCATCCGGGTCGACGTCGCGGGCAACGTGTGGTCGTCCTCGCACCGGGGCATCGTCGTGTTCGCCCCCGACGGCAGCCGCATCGGCGAGGTCCCCGTGCCCGAGGTCGTGTCGAACCTGTGCTTCGGCGGCGACGACGGCACCACGCTGTTCCTCACCGCCACTACGAGCGTGTACCGGCTGCCGACGGGGACCCGCGACGCCGTATCCTGACTCGGCCATGCAGTGCGACTACTTCGACCGCGGGGTGTGCCGCTCGTGCACGCTCATGGGGCAGCCGTACGCCGAGCAGGTCCTCGACAAGGAACTCCGCACCCGTGAGCTCCTGCACGACGCGGTCGAGGCTGCCGGAGGACCGGGCGCGGTCTCGTGGCTGCCGGCGGTCACCAGCCCCGAGTCCGGCTACCGCAACAGGGCGAAGATGGTCGTCGGCGGATCCGCCGAGCACCCCACGATCGGCCTGCTCGACCACCGGCAGCGTGCCGTCGACATCCGGCACTGCGGCATCTGCACGCTGGGCATCCGCCAGGCCCTGCCCGTGCTGGCCGACTTCGTCACGTCGGCCGGGCTGATCCCGTACGACGTGGCCTCGCGTCGGGGTGAGCTGAAGTTCGTCCTGGTCACGGAGTCGCCCGACGGCGAGCTGATGGTGCGCTTCGTGCTGCGGTCCGAGGGGCAGCTCGCACGGCTGCGGTCACGGCTCGGCGACCTGCTGCTCGCGCTGCCGCGCGCCGTGGTCGTCACCGCGAACCTGCTGCCCGAGCACAAGGCCGTCACCGAGGGGGAGCGCGAGATCGTGCTCACCGAACAGGAGACCCTGCCGATGCGGGTCGGCCCCGTCACGATGCACCTGCGGCCGCAGAGCTTCTTCCAGACGAACACGGTCGTGGCGTCCGAGCTCTACGCCCAGGCGTCGGCGTGGATCGACGAGGTCGCTCCGTCCTCGATGTGGGACCTGTACTGCGGCGTCGGCGGGTTCGCCCTGCACGCCGCGCGACCCGGGCGGCTGGTCACCGGGATCGAGACCTCGCGCGAGGCGATCCGGTCCGCCGGGCAGTCCGCGCGCGAGGCCGGGTCGTCCGACGTCCGGTTCGCCGCCGACGATGCCACCGAGCACGCGCTGCGCGCCCGGCCCGACCAGACGCCGGAGCTCGTCGTCGTGAACCCGCCCCGCCGCGGCATCGGGACGGCACTCGCCGACTGGCTCGAGGGCTCGGACGTCCAGCACGTCGTCTACTCGAGTTGCAACCCCGTGACGCTGGCGCGTGACCTGGCGCGCATGCCGTCGCTGCGGTTGCGACGGGCCCGGGTGCTGGACATGTTCCCGCAGACCGGACACCTGGAAGCCGTCACCCTGCTGTCCCGCATCGGGTCCTGACGCCTGGCCCGCAGGCGCATCGGTCGAGCTGCTCCGGCAGAAACCGACCATTGCCAGGGAATTCGGATGTTCATCGTCACGGGGACGTCGGATCCGCTCGGACGCGGCGATCCGGCCGTACAGGAAATCGTTCTCGGCGCCTAGCACCAATGGGTAGAACCATTTGTCTCAGTTTGATAACGAGTCGGAGTTTCCTATGGTGGCCGACCGTGACGCCGGCGCGACCACTGCCCCCGGCGACACCTCACCAGACCGCGATCGGTCGGGGTGGGCAGTGGAACGCCGGATCTCCGGCGCGCGACCCCGTTGGAGCAACACACATGAAGAAGACCACCCGAACTCGCGCCGTCCTCGGCGGACTCGCCTTCGCCGGCATCGCCGCAGCCGGCGTGGGGCTGTCCGCCCCCGCGAACGCTGCCGACGGCTCGACCTGGGACGCCCTCGCGCAGTGCGAGTCCGGCGGCAACTGGGCGATCAACACCGGCAATGGCTACTACGGCGGCCTGCAGTTCACGCAGAGCACCTGGACCGCCAACGGCGGCTCCGGGAGCCCGGCGAACGCCAGCCGCGAGACGCAGATCGCCGTCGCGGAGCACGTCCTCGCGTCGCAGGGCTGGGGCGCATGGCCCGCCTGCTCCGCGAAGCTCGGCCTGAGCGGCACGACCGGTGCCGCGCCGGCTGCCATCCCGCAGCAGCAGGCAGCTCCTGCCGCCGCAGCACCGGCTCCGCAGGCCGCCGCCCCCACGGCGACCGCGCCGCGCACGTCGGTGGCGCCGAAGGCCACCACGCCGGCAGTCCCGGCCGGGCCCACCAAGCCCGCGGCCGTGCCGACGAGCGGCAAGACCTACACGGTGGCGTCGGGCGACACGCTCGACAGCATCGCCACCAAGCTGGAGATCGACGGCGGCTGGAACACGCTCTGGGCCGCGAACACCTCGATCGACAACGCGAACCTGATCTACGCGGGTCAGACGCTGCAGCTCCCGGCCTGATCCGGACCACCGGATCGGGTCGCCCGGTCACCACGAACGCCCCCACGACCACTGGTCGCGGGGGCGTTCGTCATGCTGCTCACCGATCAGTGCGGGTTCGTCGCCAACCAGTTCGTCAGGTCGTCCGACCGGAGCGCGGCGCTGAGGGACTGCACGGCGCCCTGGTTCACGGTGACGTAGGACTGTCCGTCCGGTGAGGTGCCGCCGCCCGCCGTGGGCATCGTGAAGGTCTGCAGGTCGTCCGGCGAGGCATGGCGGAGCGACCAGCCCAGGCCGACGAGGGTGCCGAAGTCGAGCCCGGGATCGACGGACAGGTACCTGCTGGTCGCGGTGACGAAGTCCTGGATGCGACCGGGGTCGGTCAGGGTGCCCTTCGACAGCACGCCGTCGACGATCCCGCGCATGAACGCCTGCTGGTTCGCCACCCGGGTGTGGTCGGCATCGGCGAACGCGTGTCGCTCCCGCACGAAGTCCAGCGCTGCGGTGCCGTCGAGCCGGTTCTCGCCCGCGACGAAGTGGTGGCCGCCCGCCTCGAACGCCTGCGGAGACCGCACCGTGACCCCGCCGAGCGCGTCCGTCATGCCCGTGAACCCCGCGAAGTCGATCTCGGCGACGTGGTCGATCCGGACGTCGAGCAGCTGTTCGACGGTCTGCACCGTGAGCGGGATGCCACCCCACGCGTACGCCGCGTTGACCTTCGCCGTGCCGTGTCCGGGGATGTCGACCCACGAGTCGCGCATGATCGACATGAGCTGCACCGATCTGCGGTCGGCCGGCAGGTGCGCGAGCATCAGGGTGTCGGAGCGGCCGCCGGCCGTGTGGTCGCCGCCCGGGTCGAGGCGGCTCCGGGAGTCGGACCCGATCAGCAGGACGTTGACCGCGTCGTCGTCCGCCGGGGCCGGGCGTTCGCCGGTCGGGAAGGCGTCCGCGATGGTGTCGGTGTTGCGGTCGTAGCTGCGCGCGAGACCGCTGACGAAGATGCTCGCGACGACGGCGATCACCGCCGCGATGCCGACGAGCGAGCCGAGGGTGGCGACGAGCGCCACGAGGAACGGGCGTCGGCGACGCGGGGCGGAACGGCGACCGGACATGCAGACTCCTGGGATCGAGTCGGCCCTGGTGCCGACGACCCAGTGTACTCCATGTGGTATTTCAGATGCTATTGCTTCTGCGAGCGCTCCATGATGCGCCCGAGCGCGGCACGCAGTTCGGCGTCGTCGGGCAGGACCTCGCGCTCGACGTGCTTGGCCTCGCCCCAGGCGGCTCGGCCCCGTTCGGTCACCGTGACGACCCGGCGGCGGCGGTCGTCGGGGTGCGGGCCGCGCTCGACCAGTCCGTCGCGCTCGAGACGTTCGAGTGTGCGCGACATCGTCTGGGGCTGGACCCGAGCCGTCCGGGCCAGGGTGTCCGCGCCCGTGGGGCCGGTGCGGATCAGGATGTCGATGGCGATCAGGGCCGCGTGTGGCAGCCCGATCTCGCGCAGACGCTCGTCCCAGTCGCGCTCGACCGACCGTGCTGCCGCTGCCAGGAGTCGGCCGAGCGGCCAGGCGGCGGGATCGTCGTGCATGGACCCGAGTCTACGGAGCGACGCTCGCGCGTCACCGAGTGTTCAGCATGCTGACGATTGGAGTACGCTCAGCGCCGTGCCCCGCTTCCTCCGCATCGTGCTCCCCGCGCTCGTCATCGTGGTCTGGCTCGGCGTCGCCTCGGTCAGCGGCCCGTTCTTCGGCAAGATCTCCGAGGTCTCGACCAACGACCAGACCTCGTTCCTGCCCGCGTCCGCCGACGCGACGAAGGTGCAGCAGCAGTCCGCAGCGTTCCGCGACGAGACCGGCGCCCCGGCCGTCGTCGTGCTCGAGCGTGACGGTGGTCTGCGGTCGTCCGACACCGCCGCGGCATCGGACCTGGCCCAGCAGCTGGGGGACCGGTCCGACGTCGCGTCCGTCAGCCCGCCGATCCCGAGCCAGGACGGCGACGCGGTCGAGATCGTGGCGACACTGACGAAGGCCGCGGAGACCGGCGACGCCGTCGCCGCCATCCGGAGCGACGTCGACCGAGCGCTGCCGTCCGGGGTGCAGGGCTTCGTGACGGGGCCGGCCGGCTTCACCGCCGACCTGACCGCGGCGTTCGCGGGCATCGACGGAATCCTGCTCGGGGTGGCACTGCTCGCGGTGCTGGTGATCCTGGTGGTCGTCTACCGGTCGCCGCTGCTGCCGTTCCTGGTCCTGGGCACCGCGACGTTCGCCCTGACGGCATCGATCCTGGTCGTCTACGCCCTGGCGAAGGCGGGCATCGTCACCGTCAACGGGCAGGTGCAGGGCATCCTGTCGATCCTGGTGATCGGCGCCGCGACGGACTACGCCCTGCTGTACGTCTCGCGCTACCGCGAGGCGCTGCGGGACCAACGCACCGGGTGGGACGCCACGAAGGCGGCACTGCGCGGCAGCCTCGAACCGATCCTGGCCTCCGGCGGCACCGTCATCGTGGGCGTGCTCTGCCTGCTGCTGTCGGACCTCAACTCGAACAAGGCGCTCGGGCCCGTCGCGGCGATCGGCATCGCGTTCAGCGTGCTCGCCGCCCTGACGCTGCTGCCCGCGCTGCTGCTGGCCTTCCGACGCGCCGCGTTCTGGCCGCTCCGACCGACGTACGGCAGCGCCCACAAGGCCGTGACCGGGCCGGACGCCCGCGGGGTCTGGGCACGGGTCGGTCGGCTGGTGGCCCGACGGTCGCGCGTGGTCTGGATCGTCTGCACGGTCGGTCTGCTGGCGATGGGGACCGGGTTGCTCGGGCTCCGGGCCGACGGCGTGCCGCAGAGCGACCTGGTGATCGGGCAGTCCCAGGCCCGCGACGGCCAGACCGTGCTCGCCGACCACTTCCCGGGGGGATCGGGCAGTCCCGCCCAGGTGATCGGTGACGCCGACCGCCTCGACCGGCTCGTCGCGGCCATCGAGCGCACCGACGGCATCGACGGGGTGGCCGCGGTGTCGAAGCAGTCACAGACCGGCACCGTGCCGGTCGGCAAGGACGCCGACGCGACACAGGGCCGCACCGGGCAGCCCGGCGCGACGCAGTCCGCCACCGGGCAGGCGGCCGAGCCGACCGTGGTCGACGGTCGTGTGCTGCTGCAGGCCACCCTGACCGACACCGCCGACTCCGACGCCGCCGAGCAGACCGTCCGCGACCTGCGGGTCGCCGTCGAGCGCGCCGACCCGGGGGCGATCGTCGGCGGGGTCACCGCGACGGCGGTCGACACGAACGACACCGGCATCCGCGACCGCACGCTCATCATCCCCGTCGTGCTGGTCGTGATCCTGCTCATCCTGATGCTGTTGCTGCGCAGCATCGTCGCGCCCCTGGTGCTGATCGGCAGCGTGATCGTGTCCTTCGCGGCGGCCCTCGGTGTCGGTGCGCTCGTGTTCGACCACGTGTTCCACTTCCCCGGAGCCGACCCGTCCGTCCCGCTGTTCTCGTTCGTGTTCCTGGTGGCGCTCGGCGTGGACTACAACATCTTCCTGATGACCCGGGTGCGCGAGGAGACGATCCGCTCGGGGCCGCACGAGGGGGTGCTGCGCGGGCTGGGCGTCACCGGCGGCGTGATCACCTCGGCCGGCGTCGTCCTCGCCGCCACCTTCGCCGCGCTCGGCGTCATCCCGATCCTGTTCCTGGTGCAGATCGCCTTCGTCGTGGCGTTCGGGGTGCTCCTCGACACGATCGTCGTGCGCTCGCTGCTGGTGCCCGCGCTGGTGTACGACCTGGGCCACCGTGCGTGGTGGCCGTCGCGCCTGTCGCGCAAGCACGCTGACATGTGACACGCTGGGCCCATGCCAGTCCCCTCGACGCAGCCCGCCGCAGAGCGGAAGCTCCTCCGTGACACCGTGCAGGACAAGATCCGCGACGCGATCATGGACGGCACCCTCGAACCGGGCGAGCGCCTGAACGACGACGACCTGATCGCCTGGCTCGGCGTCTCGCGCACCCCCATCCGCGAAGCACTGGCCGAACTGGCCCGTGCGGGTCTCATCGAGATGGCGCCGAACCGCTACACCCGGGTCGCCGCACCGTCGAAGGACGAACTGCTCGACGCCTACCGCACCCTCGGCGTCATCTACGGCGGTGTGGTCCGACTGGCCGTGCCCCGGCTGAAGGACGGCGAACGCAAGAGGATCGTCGCGATGATCGACCGCAGCCTGGCGAGCCTGGACAAGGACGAACAGGCGAAGGTCGCCCACGACGGCGCCGACCTGTACTCGATGTGGGCCGGGTCGTGCGGCAACCCGTCGCTCGAACAGCTCTGCCGCTCGACGACCGACGGGCTGGCGTTCAAGCTGCGCGTGCCCGAGCTCGCCGAGCTGATCCCCGCCGACGTCGTGCGCCCCGAGCTGCAGAAGCTGCGCGACGCGGTCGTCGCGAAGGACCCGATCGCGGCGGAGCTCGCGATGGAGGCCGTGCACCTGCTGCCGACGCGCGGCTGACACCGGACGCTCGCGCGGCGACCAGCCGACGGACAGGAGGCGCGGGGCGGGCCCGCACCGGGCCTCCAGTCCGGGGGTGGTCCGGACCGGTTCTCGGGTCCGTCCCATGCTCATCCCGCGGTCTGCGGTTATCGTGCTGCAGTGAGCACGCAGCCTGAAGAGACGACCGAGCGCCGCCGACGCGGCACCGTGCCGCCCCGGCACGGCCGGCAGAAGCGCGGGATCGGCGTGGTGATCCCCGCCATCGCGGGCGTGCTGACGATGGGGCTGCTGCTGAGCGGCGGGTACGCGGCCTTCGCCTACAACCGACTGGCATCGAGCGTCACCAAGGTCGACGCGATCACCGGTTCGACGACGAAGCAGGACGACGTCGACGGCAAGGCCATGAACATCCTGCTGGTCGGCGACGACCACCGGCCGGACAACGCGACGCCCGAGCAGCTCGCCGAACTGAGCACCGAGTCCGACGGCGGCGCGACCAACACCGACACGATGATCGTGTTGCACATCTCGGCCGACGGCAAGGACGCGACGATGATCTCGTTCCCCCGCGACTCGTACGTGTCGATCCCCGGTGTCGGCAAGGGCAAGCTCAACAGCGCCTTCTACTACGGCACGTTGAACAACGGCGGGGCTGCAGGCGGAGCGCAGCTGCTCATCAAGACGATCGAGGGCCTGAGCGGGCTGTCGATCGACCACTACGTCCGGGTCTCCCTGCTCGGCTTCTACGAGATCGTCAAGCAGCTCGGCCCGGTCAGCGTGTGCCTGAAGGAACCGGCGAAGGACGAGTACTCCGGGGTCGACCTGCCCGCCGGCGACTCCCAGCTCGACGCCAAGCAGGCGCTGTCCTTCGTGCGGCAACGGCACGGCCTGCCGAACGGCGACCTGGACCGGCAGGTCCGCCAGCAGTACTTCCTGTCGCAAGAGGCGCGCAAGATCCTGTCCGCCGGCACGCTGCTCAACCCGGTCAAGGCCACGAACGTCATCGACGCGATCGGTGGGTCGATCGAGACGGACCAGGGTCTCGACATGCTCTCGCTCGCCACGCAGCTGCGGAACCTGCGGCCCGCGGCGATCAAGTCCGCGACGATCCCGATCCTCGGCACCCCGACCATCTCCGTCGGCGGGTCCGCGCTGTCGATCGTCGAGGTCGACACCGCGGGCATGCCGGCCTTCGTGCAGGGGCTGGTCGGACAACCCGAGGCCTACACGACGGCGACCGCCGCGGACCCGGCGTCGGTCTCGGTCACGGTGCTCAACGGCAGCGGCGTCACGGGTGCGGCCGGTGCGGCGGGGACGACGCTGGCGGGCCGCGGCTTCCAGGTCGGCGCTCCGGGATCGTCCGACACCACCGCGACGACGATGGTGCAGTACCCCGCCGGGTCCGAGGCGCAGGCCAAGGCCGTCGCCGACGCCGTGCCCGGCGCTGTGGCGGTGCAGACGGCCAGCGTGACGGGTGTCACGCTGGTGCTCGGGACCGACGGCAAGACCGCCGTGGCCGCCCCGGCTGCCCCGGCGGCACCCGCAACGGGCTCCGCCGATGCCGGGTCGTCCGACGGTGGCTCGTCCGCGGCGTCGCCCTCGGACGAGCCGAGCCCGACGTCGACCGCGGTGCACGCGTACGGTCAAGCGGACTCCTGCATCTACTGACCCCGACTTGCACCACCGCCGGAAGAATGTCACATTCTGGTGGTGACGATCGACCGGCCAGCACTCCGCGCCGAGGAGTGCGCACTCCTGGCGGCGGTCGGTCACGGCGACCGGGCGGCGTTCACCCGCGTGCACGAGCGGTACCGCCCGCTCGTGCAGCACTGGGTCCGCCAGTACCTCGCCGACGCGTGCGTGGCGGACGAGGTCGTGCAGGACGTGTTCTTCGAGCTGTGGACGATCGCCGACCGGTTCGACCCGGAGCAGTCGGCCGTCGCGTGGATCCGGACGATCGCCCAGCGCCGCGCGATCGACCGCCTGCGGAAGGCACGTGCGGACCGGGACCGCGACCTGCGGATCGGGGCGCGTGACCTGGAGCTCGTCGACCACGCCCACGTCGAGCGCGCGGAGTCGGTGCTCGACCGTCGGGACCTGTACCGCGCGGTGCGCGCACTGCCCGATCGGCAACGGGACGCCGTCGTCCTGCGGTACCTGGTCGGGATGAGCGGCCCCGAGACGGGGGAGCGGCTCGGTGTCTCCACCGCCACCGCGAAGTCCCGGGCGCGGGACGGCATCCTGGCGTTGCGCCGGGTCATGACGACCGCGTCCGGGACATGCCCGTAGGTTCGACACGTGAGCACCTCCGCGCAGCCGATCACCCTCGTGACCTACAACATCAAGAACCCGGACCCGGCCCACGACTGGCCGGCGCGGCTGCCCGTCCTGCTCGACGTCGTCCGCCGGCACGATCCCGACGTGCTCTGCGTGCAGGAGGCCTTCGACCACCAGATGGACGACCTGCGCCAGGGGCTGCCCGGGTACGGCGACGTCGGCCAGGGACGTGAGGGTGGCACAGCGGGCGAGCACGCCGCCGTGTTCTTCCGGACCGCACGGCTCCGCCCGGTCGACGAGGGCTCCTTCTGGCTGTCGGACACCCCCGACGAGCCGGTGTCGAACACCTGGGGCAGCGTCTTCCCGCGCATCGCGAACCACGCCCGGTTCCTCGACCTGCAGGGCGACGACTTCACGCTCGTGACGACGCACTTCGACCACGAGGACACCGCGCACGGTGACGACGTCCGTGCACGGAGCGCAGCGTTGATCGTCGAGCGGTTCGCGGGCGTCGACGGACCAGTCGTGTTCGCGGGCGACTGCAACGAGCCGGCCGGTGCCGGTGCGGCGTCGCGGGTGTTCGCCGAGGGCGGGTTCACCGACGCGTGGGTCGTCGCCGGTGATCCCGAGGACCGGACGGCGACGTTCAACGACTGGGAGCCGCCGGTCAGTTCCGGCGAGCGGATCGACTGGGTCCTGACCAGGGGCGTGACCGCGGTCGAGCGGGTCGTGATCGACCACGACGGGCCGGAGACCTGGTTCGCCAGCGACCACTTCCCGGTGGTGGCGCGCCTGCGGATCTGAGTCGGCGTCAGCAGCCGTGGTCGGCGTTGACGGGCAACGGCGACCCGATCACGGTGACGGTGGTGTCGTCCGTCAGCGCCGAGACGCCGTTCGTGCCGGCGCCCGCGCGGTCCGACGGCCACCCCTCGGCGAGCAGGACCTGCCAGGCCGTGGCGTCGCCGGACCCGAGGGACTCGCGGTCGCGCTGCCGTGCGTCGTCGATCAGGTCGTGCACGTCGTCGCCGACCTGCACGTCATCGGGTCCGCTCAGCTCGACGAGCCCGCCGGTGCGCGCGCGGACCTCGGAGCGGAGGATGCGGACCTCGAGCGCGTTGCCGAGGTCGGAGGGGCTGGTGAGTGCAGCCACGCGGAACCCGCCGCCCCACGTGTACGTGACACCGGCGGGGAAGCACCGGCCGCCGTCACCCTCGGCGGTCTGGGTGCGCGACGGCGTGCCGAACAGTCGGTCGAGCAGCGCGACGGTCTCGTCCGCGTTGCGCATCGACGCGACGGCGACGGTCCGGTCGCCGCGGCGCAGGGTCATCGACTCGGCATCGAGCTCGAGGCCGTCGACACGTCGGAGCTTGGCGTTCGACACGTGCGCGGCGTCGGGCCCGGGGGTGACCTCGGCGGCGACGGCCCGGTCGTCGAGCGCGTGCCCGTGCGACAGGTCGGCGGTCGTCGCACCGGCCACGATGGCGAGTGCGGCAGCGCCGAGCGCGATGCAGGTCCGAGCGGTCACCGTCCGACCGTACGACCACGGGTCCTGCTCGGCGACGGGTGTTACCGAATCGGGTCCGCGCCGTCACCGGACCGTGATGTTCGCCACGGGCTGTCCGGAGCCGCGCGACGGACCGGCCCCGGGCCTCCTGAACGGGGCGGCCGGGCGGCCGGGCGGCCGGGCGGCCGGGCGCGAGCGGGGGACACCCGCCTGACGGGACGGAGAGGCCCCGCTGCGTAGCGTCGTGGCCATGACGGACCAGCAGCTCGACCAGTACGCAATGCAGGACCCGACCACGATGTACGCCGACAAGCAGCCGGACGAGCAGTACCTCCCCGGCGCCGGGACCGACGAGGAGATGGCGAAGAACGTGCCGGCCGACCACGGCGAGGACACCTACCGCGGCGCCGGTCGTCTGGAGGGCCGGAAGGCGCTCGTGACCGGCGGCGACTCCGGGATCGGTGCTGCGGTCGCGATCGCCTACGCCCGCGAGGGTGCCGACGTCGCGATCGGCTACCTGCCCGAGGAGCAGGAGGACGCCGACCGCATCGTCGGGCTGATCGAGGCTGCCGGGCGCAAGGCCGTCGCGATCCCGGGCGACATCACCTCGCTTGCGTTCTGCGAGCAGCTCGTCGCGACCGCGGTGCAGGAACTCGGTGGACTGGACATCCTGGTGAACAACGCGGGCAAGCAGCAGAACGTCGAGTCGATCGTCGACATCTCGGACGAGGAGTTCGACGAGACCTTCACGACGAACGTGTACGCGACCTTCCGGATCACGAAGGCCGCGGTGCCGCACCTGCAGCCCGGCTCGACGATCATCAACACGACGTCGATCCAGGCGTACGCGCCGTCGCCGCACCTGGTCCACTACGCGGCCACCAAGGCGACCGTGAACAACCTGGCGAAGGGCCTGGCGGCGCAGCTCGCACCGAAGGGCATCCGCGTGAACGCCGTCGCACCCGGGCCGATCTGGACCCCGTTGCAGCCGGCCGGTGGTCAGCCGCCCGAGGCGCTGCCGTCCGCGGGCGAGCAGACCTACCTGGGCCGCTGGGGCCAGCCGGCCGAGCTCGCACCGGCCTACGTGTTCCTGGCGAGCGGCGAGTCGTCGTACGTCGTCGGGGAGACGCTGCACGTCGACGGTGGGATGCCGACGCCGTAGCGGTCCGGGTCCCCACTGGACGGACGGGAGGCCCGGTGCCAGCTGGCACCGGGCCTCCCGTCCGGTGTGTGGTGCCGACGTGGCGCGTCAGCCGACGCTGCAGCTCCGTGCCAGGCGCTCGAGGAGCTCGCGGGCCGACAGCGCCGCCGCCAGCTCGACCTCGACCGGGTTGATGCCGAACGCCCGCTCGAGGCGCCGCCGTTCGGCCTGGGCGGCCACCGGCACCTCGGGTCGCTGCGGCAGGACGGCGATCGCCTGCGCGGCCGCCTCGAACGCGCCCTGCGGCCGTCCGAGCTGCTGCCACATCGTCCGGACGTCGTGCGCGACCTGGTCGGGGTCGCCGCCGAACTCGAAGCCGGCGGACGCCATGGTCGCCAGGCCCTGGGCGGTGGGGTGGTCCGGGGTCATGCCGGCATCGTCACACAGCCGACCGGGAACACGCCAGGTGCGCACGACCGTCCTGTCCTCCAGAATGCCGACCCCCGTACCGGGGATTCTGTTGCGCCCCGGAACACGTCAGGCTGAGGGATGCGGACAGGACGTCCGCGATCGGACACGGGTCCCACTGAAGTCGACCCGCCGTCCCGGATCGACGGAGGGCATGATGCTCGAGGACACCAGCGCGGACACCGCGGCAGCCGCCGCAGCGGCCGCGACCCTGCACCTGCGGATCACGATCGTCGGGGCCACCGTCGACCTGCTCCGGGACGTGCCGTTCCACGAGGCGCGGCCCGACGCCGTCGCCGAGCGGCTCGACATCACGGTGCACGAACTGCAGCAGCACTTCCCGTCGTGGGACGGCCTGGTGCTCGCCGCGCTGGACCGGTGGAACGGCGCGCGGATGGACGAGGTCACGCGCGAGGTCGGCGACGGCAGCACCGTGCAGCTCCTGCGCGGGATCGTCGCCTCGAACGCCGAGGACCCGGCCCTGATGCGCCTGCTCGTCGCGCTGCTGTCGGTCGCGGGGAACCCCGCACACCCGATGTCGTCGTACCTGCGGTCCCGCTACCAGCTCTTCTTCGCGCAGATCAAGCGCGGGCTCGAACACGACGTCGCCGTCGGACGCGCGCCGCACACGATGGAACCCCGACGCGGCGCCGAGCAGCTCATTGCCCTGTACGAGGGCCTGCAGCTGCAGGCACTGCTGCGTGCCGACCTGGACCTGGTGCCGGCGTTCGACCGGGCCGTCGGCCGACTCGAGCGCGGGTGGATGGAGCGGTACCAGCCGCAGGCCGTCCGTCGGCTGTCGACGTGGTCCGACGACGGCTGGGACCTGTAGTCCGCCTGCGGCGCAGACGCGGGGCGCTCGCGTCGTCCGCCCGCTGCACACGGTGCGCGCCCGCACGGTTCAGTGCGTGCGCGGCAGCCGCGGCACGGTGCCGTTGCCGGGGTCGTACCCGCTGTCGCGGATGACCCGCAGCGCGGTGGTGTCGTTGTGCACCGAGTGCACCACGACCCGTCGCGTCCGGCGCAGGGCCCGTCGTGCCCCCGGGGTCGCGAAGAGCCCGCCCAGCACGAGTCCGGCGCCGATGCCGAGCGCCACCGACACCGCCGCGACGAAGTCCAGCGCGGCACTCGAGCTGCCCGACATGACGTTCAGCAGCGCGTTCGACACCGCGACACCGGGCAGCAGCGCGCCGCAGAACGCCGGGACCGAGATCGCCGACACCGCGGTGCGCATCCGAACCGCGGCGTACGTCGACAGCACACCGAGCAGCACCGCCGCCACGAAGGTCGCGCCGAGCAGCGGGATCCCGAGCTGGCGGAGCCCCCACAGCGACGCGCCCGCGGCCACCGAGAACACGACCGCGACCGGGATCACCCGCGCGCTCGCCTGCTGCACGAAGCAGTTCGCGCCGGCCGACACGACCGTCAGCGACAGCGACGCCCACAGCGGCAGTGTCTGCGTGACGATGCCCGACGGGTCGATCTCCAGGTGCAACCACGTCGTCAGCGCGATGCCGGCCGGCACCCCCACGACGATCGCGGCGATCACCAGGCCGATGTAGAACGCCCGGGCGACCGCCATCGCCCGGAAGCCGGAGATGGCGTCCTGTGCCCAGGTGACCAGTGACACGTGCGGCAGCAGCAGCACCACCAGGGCGGCGACCATCGTGGCCGCCCCCGCCGGCTGCAGCACCCCGGCGCCGATCGCAAGGGTGCCGATCACCGACGCCACGGCGCCCTGCGCGCCGGACACGAAGAACTGCGGGTACCCGCGTCCGGTCAGCCAGCGCCCGGAGACGATGATGCCGAGCATGAGCACGAAGGCGCCGACGCCCGCACGCCACCCGCCACCGGCCTGCATCGCGACCGAGGTGCCGAGGATCGACAACCCCACGTCGGCGACCCACATCGGCCACCGCGGCGGCATCCGCAGCACCGCGACCAGGGCGCTGACCGCCGAGGTCATGTCGCGCTCGTCGTGGATGACGTCGTCGACGATCTGGTTCGCCCACGCCAGTCGGTTCAGGTCGGACCCGTCCGAGCGGACCGTGCGGATCTTGACCAGGGTCGGACCCTCGGCGGGGGCGTACTGGATCGTCACCGAACTGCCCGTGAAGTCGAGCTCGAGCGGCGCCAGGTTCCACTTCGTCGCCACCGCCACCAGGGCGATCTCGACGCTGCGGGTGTCAGCTCCCGACGCGAGCATGACCTCGGCGACGTCGAGACAGAAGTCCACGATCTGCACCGCGGTGTACTGCGCGGCGGCCTGCCGGTCGGGTTCGACGTGCTCGTAGATCGAGCCACGGAGCCGAGCGCGGATGTCGCGCAGGTCGTGCTGGGCGACATTGCGCGCGCGAGCACGGTGCGGAGGACGAGGGGGCCGGCCCGTCCGGGGAACAGGGTGGAGCGGATCGGGCATCACGCCATTGTGCCTGGCGTCCGCCGCATGCGTCATCCACGCGTCCTGCACCCGGCCTGGACGCATGCCCTACCGTGTCGGGTATGCCATCGACGTCGACGGAGACCGCCCGCGCGCTGCTGCAGGAGCTCGATCCCGGGGCCACCCACCGTGACGTGGACGCGTCGCTTCGAGCGGCCGGGTGGACGCCGTGCGGCACCGGCGACTGGGCGTGGGCGCTGCGCTCGCCGGACGGTTCCGTCGTCGCGCGGATCAGCCCGTTCGACCCCGCCGCACCGTACGCAGCGATGTTCTACCGCCAGGCTTCCGACACCGGGCAGGTCCCGGCACTGTTCGGCCACCGCGTGCTGGACGGCGGCGGCGACCTGACCCTGATGGAGCCACTCGGCCCGGTTCCCGAACCGGAAGCGTCGACGTTCCTGCACGCCGTCGCCGCGGGTGCTCCCGAGGTCGCGGAGCTGGCAGGGCACGTGCGCCAGGTGCACGCACGCGGTGCCGCCGAGCAGCCGCGGTGGGGCCCGCTCGACTCGAACCCGGCGAACGTGATGCGGGGTGCGGACGGTCGACTCGTGTTGACCGACCCGTACTACGCGGACGGACCGAACCTGTACCGCACGGTGCTCGAGGACCCGGACCGCGTCGTCCGTGCCTTCCCCGCGGCGCGCCGACGGTTCATGACCGAGCTGCCGCTGGCCGGGTCCGGTGGGTGGCCCGACGGCGACGCGGAGCGGATGCGTCAGGCGATCGCCGCGGCGGACGCCCGGCTCAGCGCGGCGGACGGACGCTGAGCCGCCCTGAGGCGAACGCGGCGGCGACCGCACCGACGACGGCGAGGCCGACGCCGGTCCACAGCTGCCAGGGCGTCCTGCCGGCGACGAAGGCGGAGCCGGACAAGGGCGCGTACGCGTACCAGCCGAACGACGCCGGTGACGAGGGCGCCGTCGCGGCCACGACCACACCGGCGACGACGGCCACGACGCCGAGCCACAGCGTCACGTGGGTCCAGGGGCGGGGGCGGGCCGTCATGCTCTCGAGCGTACCGACCGACGCAACAGGAGGCGCGGTGCCAGCCGGCACCGAGCCTCCTGTTGCGTCAGGTGGTGACGACTACTGCTCGAACGTCGCGTTCAGCGAGATGTCGACCCCGGTCAGCGCCTTGCTGACGGGGCAGGTCGCCTTGGCGTCCTCGGCGGCCTTGAGGAAGGCGGCCTCGTCGATGCCGGAGACCTCGCCGTGGACGGTCAGGACGATGCCGGTGAGCTTGAACCCGCCCGCGCTGTCCGGGCCGAGCGAGACGTCGGCCTTGACGTCGAGGGCCTCGACCGTGCCGCCGGCCTCGCCGAGGACCGCGGAGAACTGCATGGCGTAGCACGCGGAGTGCGCGGCGGCGATGAGCTCTTCCGGGCTCGTCGTGCCGCCGGCGTCCTCGGCGGCGCGCTTCGGGAACGACACGTCGTAGGTGCCGACCTTGGAGCTGGAGAGTTCGACCTGGCCGGAGCCGTCGTTCAGGCCGCCGTTCCAGGCGGTGCGAGCGGTGCGCGTGGGCATGGGCGCTCCTTTCGTGTGGGGGTGCGGACCCGAGCGGGTCCGTCGCAGCCGAGTCAATCGGAGAACGACCGTTCTCGCAAGCCGTTCTCGGCGAAGACGCAGTCTCGCTACGATCGCGGCATGGGGGAGTGGACGTTCCGCGAACGCGCGATGGTGCCCGGCGCTGTCCGGGGTACAGGGCCGCTGCTGGCGTGGGCCCGGTTCTGGACGCAGGGGTGGCGGTTCCACGGGCGTGCCAGCCGGTCCGAGTTCCTGTGGCCGCTCGTGCCCGAACTCGTGCTGGTGGTGCTGCTGGTCGGTCTGCCGATCTGGCTGGGCACGCCCTGGCGCTGGGACGCGTACGGCGACCCGTTCGGCATCGTGCCCTCGCCGGCCGTGCACTTCGCACTGCTCGGCGATCCGTCTCGCGGCGTCGAGTTCGGCTTCGGCGGTGGGGTCCGGGTCACACCGAACCCGTGGGACACGGTGGTGATCGTCGGGCTGGCACTGACCGCCCTGCCACGGTGGACGCTGCTGGTGCGCCGGCTGCACGACCGCGACCACACCGGGCTGTGGATCCTGCTGCTGGTGTTCACCGGACCGATCGGCTGGCTGGTCCTGGTCGTGATGGTCCTCCGCGAGCCCCGGTCGAGTGGCGCGCGGTTCGACCCGAGCCTGGCCGACGCGTTCCGGTCCGGTCTCCGCACGCCTCGGACTAAACGACAGGTGTAGCGTGACGCGCATGCGTGCAGTCGTCTTCGAGCAGTACCAGACCTTCCCGTCCCTGACCGAGGTCCCGAAGCCGACACCGGGTCCGGGCGAGGTCCTGCTCAAGGTCGCCGGTGCTGGCGCATGCCACTCCGACGTCGCCGTGTACCGCGAGTTCCAGCAGGGGCAGCCCGGGGCCCAGGCACCCGCGTTCGTCCTGGGACACGAGAACTCCGGGTGGGTCGAGTCCGTCGGTGACGGCGTGACCGGGTTCACCGAGGGCGACGCCCACCTGGTCTACGGCCCCACCGGCTGCGGCCACTGCACCTTCTGCTCGAAGGGGCAGGACACCTACTGTGTGAACGCGGCCACCAACCCGGCGGCCGGCATCGGACTCGGGCGCGACGGCGGGATGGCCGAGTACGTGGCCGTGCCCGCTCGCAACCTCGTGCCACTCGGAGATGCGGACCCGATCGCCGCCGCACCGCTCAGCGACGCCGGTCTGACGCCGTACCACGCGATCAAGAACGCCCTGCCGAACCTGGCCGGTGGCGGACGCTTCGCCCTGGTCGTCGGCCTGGGCGGCCTCGGGCAGATCGCCGTGCAGATCCTGACCGCGCTGACCGGGGCGACCGTCATCGCGACGGACATGAAGCAGGACGCCATGGACCGCGCCGCCGCCCGGGGAGCGCTGACCGTCCCCGGAGGCCCCGACCAGGCCGACCGCATCCGTGAGCTCACCGGCGGGCGGGGTGTCGACGCGGCCTTCGACTTCGTCGGCGCGGCGCCCACGATCACGGTCGCCCAGGCGTCGATGGCCGTCGGCGGGCGGTTGACCGTCGTCGGCATCGCGGGCGGCACGACGACGTGGAACTTCTTCTCGACGCCGTACGAGTCGACCATCACGAACACGTACTGGGGCACGATCGAGGACCTGCACGAGGTCGTCGCGATGTACCGCGCGGGTCAGATCGTGCCGGACGTCGAGCGGTACGCGATGGACGACGCGCTCGCGGCGTACCGCAAGCTCGAGGCCGGCGAGCTGTCCGGGCGCGCGGTCGTGGTCCCCTCGGCCTGACCGCGCCTGCACGTCTGCGGCCCGCGTGCCACCCCCGCAACTGGGGCTGTGGGCGATCGCGTGCACTTGTGACGATCGTTCGGCGACGCGAACAGGGCGCGTCGGACGACCCACTTGCGGGTCGGCGGCCCGCGCCGTTCTCCGCGGGAGCAGGGGAACCATGCGCAGGACCACGATCTGGACCAGGGCCGTCACCGCCGTCGCCGCGATGGCGGTCGCCCTCACCGGCGCGCTCGTCGCCGCGCCCGCACACGCAGCCACCACGCACGTGGGCACCATGAAGGCGGGGACGACGCTCGTCCCGGGTGACCAGGTCACCTCGAACAACGGACAGTTCCGCCTCGTCATGCAGGGCGACGGCAACCTGGTCGAGTACGGGGTGGGCAACGTCGTCCTCTACGCGTCGGACACGGCGAACAAGCCCGGCGCGGTGGCGGTCTTCGGCACGGATGGCGTGATGACGCTCCAGCTCGGTGGCAGGGCGTTCAAGCAGTGGGGCACGAGCACCACGCGCGGCCTGGACTTCGGCGTCCGTCCCGACGGCACCATGCGGTCGATGAACACGGCGAAGCAGGTGCTGTGGTCGATCGCGTCGTTCCAGAGTCGCGTCCCCGCCGGATCGGTCCTGCTCGCGGGCACGACCCTCCGGCCGAGCGCCAGCACGGCGCAGGTCGTCACCATGCAGCCCGACGGCAACCTGGTGCAGTACACGAACGGCAAGCCGACCTGGTCCACCCGGACGAACAACAACCCGGGCGCGTGGGCGGCGATGCAGACGGACGGCAACTTCGTCGTCTACCGCGCCGACAAGAAGGCCATCTGGTCGACCGGCACCCACCGCGCCGGCGGCGGGACCCTGCTGCTGCAGGTCGACGGCAACATCGTGCTGTACGGCAAGGCGGGCACGCGGGTGTGGTCCGCACGCGCGGTCACCACGCTGCAGTGGCCCGTCGTGAGTCGCGTCATCAGCGGCCGCTACGGTGACGACCGCGGCGCCGGACACGTCCCGCGCTACCACCAGGGCACCGACGCCGCCGTCGGCATCGGCACGCCCGTGTACTCGTCCGCGCCGGGCACCGTGTCCAAGACCGTCGCCAACGACCCCTCGTACGGCAACTACGTCGTGGTCACCTACGGCGTGACGACCGTGCTGACGGCGCACCTCAGTCAGATCGAGGTGTCCACCGGGCAGACCGTCCGCGCCGAGCAGGAGATCGCGAAGTCCGGCAACACCGGGCAGTCGACCGGACCGCACGTGCACGTCGAGGTCCGGGTGAACGGGAACCTGACCGACCCGCTGACGGTCCTGCAGTTCCGCTAGCCGACCGTCGGGCCGTCGGGCCGTCGGGCCGTCGGGCCGTCCGGTTGTCCGACCGTCAGGCCGTCGGGCCGGCCGTCCGCAGCTCGGCCGCGCGGTCGGACGAGGACCTGGCCGCGTAGCCGATCCGGCTCTCGCGGACGTGCCGCCCCATGCGCTCCGCCGCCTGGTCGACGTCACCGGCGTCGATGGCGGCCAGGATCCGGCGGTGGTCCGGCCACAGCCGCTTGCCACGCGAGGACGTGTCGAGCGCGTACAGCCACTCGATCTTGCGGGACAGCTGCACGAGCAGGGTCGCCAGCGTGCTGCTGCCGGACAACTCGGCGACCAGCAGGTGGAAGCGTTCGTTGAGGTCGACGAGCAGGTCGAGCTCGTCCCGGTCCACCGCGGCGTCCCCGTCGTCGAGCACGGCACCGAGTGCGCGACGGACCCGCCACCAGTCCGATGGTGGGGCGTCTCCGTCGAACAGGGTCCGGGCGCGGACCGCTGCCCGTCGCGCCGTGGCGATCTCGAGGGACTCACGGACGGCGAACAGGTCGTCGGCCTCGTCGAAGGGGATCTCGGCGATCCGTGACCCGACGTTCGGCCGCGACACCACGAAGCCCTCGCCCTCGAGCCCTCGCAGCGCCTCGCGGACCGGCACCCGTGAGACGCCGTACCGCTCCGAGAGGAACGCCTCCGTCACCCGGGTCCCCGGTTGCAGGGCGCCCGACACGATGTCGCGACGGATCGCGTCGAGGACCCCGCCACCGTTCAGCACGTGCACCAGCGTCTCACGCGACTGCCTCGGCGAGACCCCTCCCGGGGATGGCGTCGAGCAGGTCACGCGTGTACTGCTCCTGCGGGTCGTCGAACACGTCGGCGACCGAGCCCCGTTCGACGACCGTCCCGCGGCGCATCACCACGACGTCGTCGGCGATCCGCCGGACCACCCCCAGGTCGTGCGTGATGAACAGGTAGCTCAGACCCAGGCGGTCCTGCAGGTCCTCGAGCAGCGCCAGGATCTGCTCCTGCACCAGCACGTCGAGCGCCGACACCGCCTCGTCCAGGATGAGCACCTCGGGCTCGAGCGCGAGCGCCCGCGCGATGGCCACGCGCTGCCGCTGCCCGCCGGACAGCTCGTTCGGCCGCAGCTGTGCCACCGACCGGGGCAGGGCGACCTGGTCGAGCAGCGTCGCCACGCGTTCGGTCCGCGAGGCGCGGTCGCCGACACCGAACACCCGCAGGGGTTCGTCCACGATCCGCTCGATGGTCGAGGTCGGGTCGAGCGACCCGTACGGGTCTTGGAACACGGGCTGCACGCGGCGCCGGATCGCCCGTCGTTCGGCACCGCGAGCCGTCCCGATCGCGTGCCCGTCGACCAGTGCCGTGCCCGAGGTGGGGGCCTCGAGCCCGAGCAGGACCCGAGCGACCGTCGTCTTGCCCGAACCGGACTCGCCCACGACCGCGGTCGTCGTGCCGCGGCGGACCTGGAACGAGACGCCGTCCGCCGCTCGGAGCGTCCCCGCCCCACGTCCACGGACCCGGTACTCCTTCACCAGGTCGGTCACGACGAGGATCGGTTGCCCGGCATCGGTCGCCGGCTCCGTGAGCCCGGACAGCGCGGGTGCCGCGGCGATCAGGCGCTTCGTGTACTCGTGCTGCGGATCGCCCAGGATCGCCTGGGGAGCGCCCTGCTCGACGACCTCGCCGTCGAGCATCACCACGATCCGGTCGGTGCGGTCCGCGGCGACGCCCAGGTCGTGCGTCACGAACAGCAGCGTGGTGCCGTGCTGGTCGACGAGCGTCTGCAGATGGTCGAGGATCTGCCGCTGCACCGTGACGTCGAGTGCGCTGGTCGGTTCGTCCGCGATCAGGAGTTCGGGTTGCCGTGCCAGGGCGATCGCGATCAGGATGCGCTGCCGCATCCCGCCGGAGAACTCGTGCGGGTACTGGTCAGCGCGTCGGGCCGCCTCGGGGATGCCGGCCTCGGTCATGAGCGCGACGACCCGGTCGCGGATCGCGGCCCGTCCCTTCATCCCACCGGCCCGGAGCGTGTCGGCGATCTGTGCGCCGACCCGCATCGACGGGTTCAGGTTCGTCGACGGGTCCTGGGGCACCAACCCGATGCGTCCGCCACGCACGGGCCGCATCACGGACTCGTCCGCGGCGCCGATGTCCACGGACCCCAGGTGGATGGAGCCGCCCGTGATGTGCCCGGCACCGGGCAGCAGTCGCAGCACGGCGGCGATGAGCGTGGACTTGCCGGACCCGGACTGCCCGACGATCGCGACGCGCTCACCGCGCCGGACGTCGAGGTCGACGCCGTGCAGGACCTCGCGGTCGCCGAACGCGACCCGCAGGTCGCGGACCGACAGCAGAGGGTCGCCGTGGTCGACGACGACGGTCGGGAGGCCCGGTTCGGCCCCGGCGGTCGGGCGGCGGTCGTCAGCGTCCTGTGGCATGGCCCTGTGCTCCTCTGGGGTTGGCGGCGGCGCCGAGGACGCCGGTGGCGGGGTCGCGCGTCACGCACGACAGGCGACCGAGCGACCAGTCGCCGGCGCGGGTGACGACGTGGCCGAGCTGCTCGAGCCCCGCGATCACGTCGTCACCGAGGCGGTCCTCGACGACCAGGCCGCCGGGGGTCCACGTGCGGGGCCAGAACGACCCCGGGAACGACGTCGTGTGCAGGGCGGGGGCGTCGATCGCCTGCTGCGGGGAGTACCCGCCGACGATGGTGCGCAGCAGGAACAGCAGCTGCCACTGGTCCTGCTGGTCGCCGCCGGGCGAACCGAGCGCCATGACGGGTTCGCCGTCGCGCAGCACGAGCGTCGGGGTGAGCGTCGTGCGAGGGCGCTCGCCGGGGCGCAGCGTCGACGCGGTGCCCGCTTCGAGCCAGGTCATCTGCAGGCGGGTGCCCAGGCAGAACCCGAGCTCGGGGATCGTCGGGCTGGACTGCAGCCAGCCGCCGGACGGCGTCGCGCTGACGATGTTGCCCCAGCGGTCGACGACGTCGATGTGGCACGTGTCGCCGCGCGTCTCGCCGGTCTCCATCACGATCGGCTCGCCGCGGTCCTCGGCGGGTGCCGCCGTCCCGCCGCGGGCACCGGGCACGGTGGGCTCGCCGACGCCGGCGATCGGCTCGCCGCCGGGCGTGTAGGTCTCGCGCAGCGGCGGCAGCGCCCCCGCGGGGACACCGACGGTGCCCGGACGCAGCTCGTGCGACGCCCGCTCGCTGATCAGTGCACGACGGGCGTCGGAGTAGTCGTCGGCGAGCAGCTGGTCCATCGGGACGTCGCCGTCGCCGTAGTACGCCTCGCGGTCGGCCAGGGCGAGCTTCTGCGCCTCGACGATCGTGTGCGCACCCCGGACGGTCGACGGGTCGAGCAGCGCGTCGTCCAGCGGGTCGAGCAGCCGCAGCGTCTGCAGGAGCGCCGGGCCCTGACCCCACGGCCCGGTCTTCGCGATCGTGCACCCGCGGAACTCGGCCGTCGTCGCCGGTTCGTACGACGCCCGGAACGCTGCCATGTCGCCCGCCCGGATCACGCCCGCGTGGTCGGTGCCCGACGCGTGGCGGTGCGGGTCGCGCACGAACCGGTCGACTGCCTGAGCGACGAAGCCCGTCGCCCACGCGTCGCGCGCGGCGTCGATGCGCGCAGCGCGGTCCGCCGGGCCGTCCCCGTCGGTGCCGGAACCCGCGTCGACCAGCCGGTCGAGCACTGCGGCCCAGGTCTCGTTGCGCAGGACGGTGCCGGGGACCGGTGCCGAGCCTCCCGGCAGCCACCGGTCGGCCGAGCTGGGCCAGTGGTCCCGGAACAGGTCCGCGACCGTCGCGATCGTCGCGGCCACGCGCGGTGCGACGGGGTGACCGTCGCGCGCGTACCCGATGGCGTACGCCAGCACGTCGGCGAGTTCCCACGTGCCGTGGTCGCGGAGCAGCAGGAACCAGGCGTCGACGGCGCCGGGCACGGCAGCGGCCAGCGCACCGGCACCGGGTACCAGATCGAGGCCCTCTGATCGGAAGTGCTCCGGGGTGGCGGCCGCTGGGGCGGGGCCCTGGCCGGACAGGACCGTGGGGACCTTGTCGGCAGCGGTCGCGAAGACCGCCGTCATGTCGCCGCCCGGGCCGTTCAGGTGCGGTTCGACGACGTGCAGGACGAACGCACCCGCGACGGCGGCGTCGAAGGCGTTGCCGCCGCGTTCCAGGACGGACTGTGCGGTGGATGCTGCGGTCCAGTGCGTCGCGGCGGCCATGCCGAACGTGCCCTGCAGGTCCGGTCTCGTCGTCTCGACACCGGGTTCGACGAAGGCGGGGTTGGAGCTCATGGTGCGTGCTACTTCCGGTCGGAGGCGGTCGGGTCGAGGGCGTCGCGCAGGGCGTCCCCGAACAGGTTGAAGCCGAGGCAGATCACGGCGATCGCGACACCCGGCACGACGGCGGCCCACGGCGCCTGGCCGAGGTACTGCTGCGCGTCGGACAGCATGATGCCGAGGCTCGGCGTGGGCGGCTGGATGCCGAGCCCCAGGAACGAGAGCAGGGCTTCGCCGATCACCGCGACCGGCATGATCACGGTGGCCTGCACGATGATCGCGGACAGGCAGTTCGGCAGGACGTGCTGCACGATGATCCGCGCGCCGCCGGCGTCGAGCGTCCTCGCGCTCGTGACGAAGTCGGCGCTCGTGATCCGGAGCGTCTCGCCGCGGACGATGCGGATCATCGCCGGCACGTGCGAGACACCGATCGCGATGACCGCGTTCGACAGGCTCGGACCGCTGATGGCAGCGAGCCCGACCGCGATGATCAGGAACGGGAAGGCCAGCGCCACGTCCGTCAGGCGCGAGATGATCGCGTCGAGCCACCGCCAGTACCCGGCGAGTAGGCCGAGTGGAGTGCCGACGACGACGGACACCAGCACGGACAGGGCTCCGACGATCAGCGAGACCTGGATGCCGTACAGCGTGCGGGACAGGATGTCGCGCCCCAGGTCGTCGGTGCCCAGGCCGAAGCCGACCGTGAACGGCACCTGGAACGGCAGGTCGAAGTGCGTCTGCGTGGGGTCGTGCGGCGCGATGAGCGGTGCGGCGATCGCGGCCAGCACGACGACGGCGAGCATGACGCCGCCGGTCAGGCCCAACCGGTTCGCCCGCACCTGCTTCCAGACGCGGCCACGGCTGGAACCGAGGTCGAAGGTGGTCGTCACGGCGGTCACTGGGTGCCTCCCACGCGGATCTTCGGGTTGATGACCGAGTACAGGACGTCGACGGCCAGGTTGATGAGCACGTACCCGACGGTGATCACCAGCACCACGGCCTGGATCACCGGGTAGTCGCGGGTGAACACCGCATCGAGGGTGAGCTTGCCGAAGCCCGGCAGCGCGAAGATGCGCTCCGTGACGACGGCGCCCGAGATCAGGCCGCCGAGCTGCAGGCCGACGATCGTGACGACCACGATCATCGAGTTCCGCAGGCCGTACCGGAACAGCACCCGGCCCCGGCTCAGGCCCTTCGCGCGGGCGGTGCGGACGAAGTCGGTCTTCATCGTCTCGATCATCGACGCGCGGGTCTGTCGCATGATGACCGCGGCGAGCGAGGTGCCGAGGATGAGCGCCGGCAGGGTCAGGTGGGAGATCGCGCTCGCCGGGTTCGTCGTCATCGGGACGTAGCCCGACGCCGGGAACCACCCCAGGCCGGCGGCGAGCCACACGATCGCCAGGATGCCGAGCCAGAAGTTCGGCACCGACAGGCCGACCAGCGCAGCGGCGTTCGCCATCCACTCGGGCCAGCGACCGCGGTACCGCTCGGCGATCGTGCCCAGGGCGACGCCGACGACGACCGCGACGACGATGGCGTAGAGCGCGAGCCACAGCGTGACGGGGAGCGTGCCGCCCAGGAGTTCGGTGACCGGGGTGCCCGTGCGGGTCGAGCGACCGAAGTCGCCCTGCAGCGCGTTCACGACGAAGCGCCAGTACTGCACGAGGATCGAGTCGTCGAGGCCGAGCTGCTGGCGGACCACCGCCAGGCGTTCGGGACTCGCCTCTTCGCCGGCCAGTGCGAGTGCCGGGTCGCCGGGCAGCTGCCGGACCCCGACGAACACCACGATCGACGCGAGCACGAGGGTGATCGCGGACTGCCAGAGCCGCGTGGTCACGTACCGGATCACTTGCTGCCGCCTTCCACGAACGCGGCCTGGCTGAGCCGGACCACACCGTCTGCGTACGTCGAGACGCCCGCGATGTCGTTCCGGACGCCGGTGATGCTCCGGGTCCGGTAGAGGTAGATGATCGGGTCGTCCTGCTGCACGATCGCGGTCATCTCGCCGTACAGGGCAGCGCGCTCCTGCTCGTCGGTGGCCTGCGCGGCGCGGTCGATCAGGTCGTCGACGTCGGGGTTGCTGTACCCGGCGTAGTTGTTGCCGCCGCCGGTCGCCAGGAACCCGCCGATGTTGCCGTGCGGGTCGACACGGCCGGACCAGCCGAGCTGCAGCGCCTGGAAGTCGCCGCGGGTCTGGTCGTCCAGCAGGGTCGTGTACTCGACCGGGGTGATCGTGATCGCGAACCCGCCGGCCCGGGCCTGCGACTGCAGCGCCTGGGCGAAGCGGACGGTGTCGGGGGTGTTCGTCACCTCCATCGCGATCGGGAACGGCTGTTGCACGCCCGCCTGCTGCAGGATCCGCTTGGCCCGGTCCGGGTCGTACGCCGGGCAGGCCGTGCTGGCCTTCGTGGCGAACACGCTGGTGTCCGGGACCGGCGAGCACGCGACGTCAGCCCACCCGTGGAAGACGCTCTGCACGAGTTCGGCGCGGTTGATCGACATCGACAGGGCCCGGCGCACGTCGGCGCGCTTCGCCAACGGGGTGTCGATCTGCTTCGGGTCCGTCCCGACGCCGTCCTGGTTGCCGATGTTCACGGTGATGCCCTGGTAGCCGAGCGACCCGACGCGCAGGACGCTCAGGTCCTTCCGCTTCCGCAGGTCGTCGACGTCCTGGGTCGAGATCGTGTCCGCCACCTGCACGTCGCCGGACCGCAGGTTGGCGGCGCGGATGCTGGCGTCGGTGATGATCCGGTACGTGATCGTGTCGAAGTGGGCGCTCGCCGGGTCGTAGTACTTCGGGTCGCGCTCGACCTGGATCGAGGTCTGCGGGACGCGCTTGACGAACTTGTACGGGCCGACGCACACCGGGGCGTCCCCGAACGCGTCACCCTCCTGCTGCAGCGCCGTCGGGGACATCACCATGCCGGCACGGTCCGCGAGCGCCGCGGTGATCGGGGCGAACGGGGTGTCGTAGTGCAGCCGCACCGTCCGGTCGTCGACGGCCTCGACCCGTGACACCGGACCCATCTCGCTCTTGCGGCTCGAGTCCTCCTTCGTCAGGTTCCGCTCGAGCGTCGTCACGACGGCCGCGGCGTCCAACGGGGTGTTGTCGGCGAACCGCACGCCGGTCCGGACCGGGAACGTGACCGTCTTGCCACCGTCGGACACCGTCGGCAGGGCCGTCGCGAGCATCGGAACGATCGTCCCCTCGGCGTCGATGTCGTAGAGCTTCTGGCACATCGTCTCCATGACGTACCGGGTGTACAGCGACGACGACGTGGTCGGGTCGAGACGGTCCGGCTCGGCCGACAGCGCCATGACGAGGTCGCCGCCCTCGCGGACCTGCTGCTCGCCGATCGGGGACGTGGTGACGGTGCCGGCGGTCGTGCCGCCGGCCTTCGAGCGTTGGACGGGGACGCACGCCGTCAGGGCGAGTGTCGCTGCGATGACGACGGCGGGCAGCGCGATGAGCGTGCGACGGCGTCGGGAGCTGATCCGGGACATGGAGTTCCTGATGCTGGTGGGCTGTGGCGTTCCTTGTGGGATCGCGCTCAGGAGATGCTGTGATTGCATACAATCACACGTGATCGGACCGGCTTGTACACAATGTGTTTCGAGTGTGTAAAACCGGGGCTGTCCGCAGGTCGGTCTCGGCATCCGGTACGTCACGGCCCGCGTCCGGCACGTCGAGGGGAACGACCCACGAGCGCCGCAGATCCAGGAACGGTACCTGCGGGCCCTCGGGACACTGCCTCGTCGATGACCGAGATCGCCAAGTCCGGCAAGACCGGCCAGTCAACCGGGCCCCACGTGCACATCGAGACGCGGATCAACGGCACCTCGAAGGCCCCGTTGACGCAGCTGCACTTCCGCTGGTCCCAGCGGGTGTGCGCCGCGAATACAACATGTTCGGTGCCCCAGTGCGTGGTCCGGCAAGATCGCGCGATGGTACCCTTCCCGCTCCGCTCAGACCGGCCCACCGCGTTCGTCTACGTCGACGGCTTCAACTTGTTCCGCCGGGCGTTGCAGGGCCATCACGACCGCAACTGGCTCGACCTCGAGCTGCTGTGCGAGCGGCTGCTCCCGACGTTCGACGCCGGGCAGATCCGGTACTTCACCGCACGCGTGCGACACGTCGAGGGGAGGGACCCACGGTCACCCCAGCACCAGGAGGCCTACCTGCGGGCGCTCGGGACCCTGCCGTCCGTCTCCGTCCACTTCGGGACCTTCCGCGCGGACAAACGGTGGATGGCGGTGTCGCCGCTCGAGCTGGACGACGATGGTGCTCCGAAGCGCGTCCGGGTCCGGAAGATCGAAGAGAAGGGCACGGACGTCAGTCTCGCCGCCCACATGGTCGCCGATGCGATGAGCGGGTCTGCCGACGCGTACCTCCTGCTCTCGAACGACTCTGACTTCGTCGACGCCCTGCGGCTCGTGCGAGAGCGGACCCGTCACGAGATCGGGTTGATCGTCCCGACCGAGAACGCTCCAGCGCGGACGTTGCTCGAGGTGCGGCCTGATCATCTCCGGCACGTCCGGCCGGCGACCATTCGGGACAGTCAGTTCCCTGACCGTCTCGTGGATGAGCTCGGGGGGTTCGCCCGCCCGCGAAGCTGGCGAAACGCAGGAGCCCCGCTCGGCGAGCGGGGCTCCTGACCGGTTAGCCACTGACGGCACCCCGGGGGGTGATTCGACCGTAGCGACTGTCGGTACCGCGTCACAACGAACATGTCGTATCAACAGTGCTGCGGGCACCTCGAGTGGCGTAGTGCGGCACCGGCCCGCAGACATCGACGAGACCCTGCTGCCGGAACTCCGCAAGCTGACGAAGGACGTCTTCGACCTCGACTCGGTCATCAACGCAGCTGAGGAGCTGAAGTACGTCGGTGCGATCAAGCGTGAGATCGCCAGCCAGTTCCGCGAACCGGACGAGGCGTTCGTCAAGCTCTTCACCTCCAGGGTCTACGAAGGCCGCCGGGTCACCCAGGAGGTCCGGTCACAGTTCACGACGCTCGTCGCGAAGGCATCGAAGCAGTTCCTCAACGAACAGGTCAACGACCGGCTGAAGACCGCGCTCGGCGCTTCCTACTCCGCGCCGGTGAGCGTCGAAGCGTCTGAGGGGGTCGTGACCAGCGAAGCCGTCGCGCAGGACGACATCGACCGTGACACCGAGATCGAGACGACGCTCGAAGAGCTCGAGGGGTACCAGATCGTCAAGGCCATCGCCTGCAGTGAAGTCAAGCCGGACCGCATCGCGCACCGGGACCAGAAGTCGTACTTCGCCGTGCTGCTCGACGACAACAACCGGAAGCCCATCGCTCGCCTGTGGTTCAACGGCAAGAAGCAGAAGTACCTCGGGCTGTTCGACGATGACAAGGTCGAGACGAAGCACCCGATCGAGGCACTCGACGACATCTACCTGCACGCCGACCACCTGCGCGGCACGGTCGCGCGGTACGAGGTCTGAGCGTTCCGACCGCTGAGGGGCTCGGGACGCGCACACCGCCGGCGCGCTGCAGCGGTACCCGCGCCGTACCCTGGACGTGATGACCTCACGCACCGCCAGACTCCTCGTGCTCATCGTCATCGGCGTGCTGGCCGGCGTGCTCTCCGGCCTGTTCGGTGTCGGCGGTGGCGTCATCGTCGTGCCGGCGCTCATGGCCTTCCTGCACATGGACCAGCGCAGCGCGTCGGCCAGCTCGCTCGTGGCCATCGCGCCCGCAGCCGTCGTCGGGGCCGTCACCTACGCCGTGCAGGGTGAGGTCCACTGGCTCGCCGCGCTGACGCTGGCGGTCGGCGGCGTCATCGGCGCACCGGTCGGCGCCAGGCTGCTCCGCGCGATCTCGCTGCGCGTGCTGCCGTGGGTGTTCGTCGGGTTCATCGCCGTGGTGCTGGTGTCGTTGTTCACGAACACCCCGACGCGCACCGGCGACGTGCACTTCGGGGTCGTCGAGGCGCTCGTGCTGCTGGGTATCGGCCTGCTGTCCGGGGTGCTGTCCGGCCTGGTCGGCGTGGGTGGCGGGGTCGTGATCGTCCCGGGCATGGAGCTGGCGCTCGGCGCGGGCGACCTGCTGGCGAAGGGGACGTCGCTGCTGACGATGATCCCGACCACGGTTTCCGGCACTGTCGCCAACCTGCGCCGGGGCGCGGTCGATCTGCGTGTCGGGCTGACCGTCGGCATCACGGCGGCGATCTGCTCGCCGGCGGGTGCAGCACTCGCGCGGATCGTCGACCCGCAGGTGGGGACGTGGCTGTTCGCGGCGTTCCTGGTGGTCGTTGCGGTGATCGTGGTGCGCCGTGGCCTGCGCTCGGCGCGCGCCGGTGCGCAGCCGGGGCCCGGCGGTCTGGAGGGCGCCGCCGAGTCGGCGACGGGCGTGGCGGACCGGTGACGGGCCTCCCGGGAGGCTCTGCACGCGTCGACGACGCGACCCGCGTCCGGTGGGTGGTCGCCGCATGAGCCGTGCGAGCGCCGAGGACGTCCTGGTCGCGTTCGCACGGACGCCGGGTGACGTCGCGGCCGCGCGGCGGGTGGCGCGGCAGTTCGCCGACCTGGACGAGGGAGAGCGGTCCGCGCTGCTGTGGAGCGACGACCCGGGCGCGCGACTGGTGGCCGTGGTGCTGCTCGTGCAGGCGATGCGCGAACGGTCGGACCCGGAGCTGACCGACGAGTACCTGTCGGCGGCGCGGGCGGAGCGCATCGACCGGGCGGAGCTGGTCGACCTGGCGGCCGAGGAACTCGTCGGCGCACCGGTGCTGGGCGGGTCGACCGGCCCGCTGTTCGCGCTCGCGAAGTCGGACGTGCCGTGGGTGCGGCGCATCGCCGTGGTGGCGACCCTGGCGTTCGCGAAGCAGGGCGACGCCGAGGTGCCGCTCGCGCTGGCGGGTCGACTCGTCCGCGAGAAGGGCGACGTGGTGCAGTCGGCCCTGGGCTGGGTGCTGCGTGAGGTGGGCAAGCGGGCGTCGGAGCCGGCGCTCGTGGCGTTCCTCGAGCAGCAGGGCCGGTTCCTGACGCCCGGAGCCCTGGCGACGGCGACCGAGCACCTGCCAGCGTCGGAGCGCGAGCGGCTGCTGACGCTCGCCCGCTAGAGCTGCTGCCCCTCGGCGAAGAACGTCGTCAGGCTGGTGACGACGCCGTCGCGGACCTCGATCACGTCGATGCCGCGGACCTGGGGGTCGCCCACCGGACCGAAGCCCCAGCCGAGCGCGCCGTGCGTGTCCGACACGTACCGGTGGCCCTCCGCCACGAACTGGAATCCCGCAGGAGCGTCGTCGATCAGGGATGCGGCCTTGGCCTCGAGCGCGTCCCAACCGGTGACGGATCCGTCGGGGTCGCGGAACACGACGTCGGGCGCGTAGCTACGCTCGATCGCCTGGCGTCGGGACGTGGCGTCGCGGTTGCCGAAGACGTCGTACAGGCTGGCGGTGAGGAGCTCGGAGGTGGTCGACATGCCGGGAGCCTACGGCTCGGGGCCGACGTGCGGGCCTAGCGGCTGAAGACGTCGTCCAAGGTGTAGGTCGCCAGTTGTCGCTCCTGCAGCAGCTCGTGCAGCCGCGGCAGGGCTCCGATCGTGCCGGGGAAGTTGGCGTGCCCGATGACGATGTGGGCGGGCAGGAACCACTGCTGGGCGAAGCCGACGATCTGGTCCGAGGTGATGTCGCCCGAGTCGGCGAGCGACCCGTACCAGAGCAGCGGCGTCGTGTACCCGGCACGGGCGGCGGCGGCATCGACCCGGGCGTCGTGGTACCCGAAGGGCGGGCGGAAGTACGGCTTGGCACTCACGCCGAAGGTGTCCTGGATGAAGTCGTCGTTGCGCGTGAGCTGGTCGATGATCCCCTGGTCGGAGAGCTTCGTCAGCGCCGGGTGGTCCCACGTGTGGTTGCCGAGCTGCACCTGCCCCGAGGCCACCAGCGGCCGGAGCAGGTCCGCGTGGTCGGTCCACGACGGGCGGACACCGTTGACGAAGAAGGTCAGGCGCGTTCCCGTCTCGGCGGCGAACCGGGCGTAGGCCTCGACGACCTCGCTCGAGGCGCCGTCGTCGACCGTCCACGCGATGCCCGGTGTGCCTTCCGGCAGGCCGGTGACCGTGCCGTGCGGCAGGGGCTGTCGCTGCAGCGCGGGCCGGGTCGGGGTCGGCGTGGGTGTCGGTGTGGGCGTTCGTGTGGGGCTCGTGCTCGGCGTCGCGTTCCTCGCGGTCGCGGTGGTGCTGGCACGCGGCGAGGGTGTCCCCGAGCAGGCCGCCAGCGTCCCCGCGAGCACCGTCCCGCCGATGCCGGACAACAGCGCTCGTCGGGACGGGGTCCGGGCAGGTCGATGGGTCATCGTCGAACCATCCTCACGAGTGTCGGCGAGCCGCACATCAGCACCGAGGACGATCCCGGATGGCCGACCGGCCATCCGGCGGGGCGGGGCGCGGTGCCGCGCCGAGTCTCGGCCCCGCGGACAGGACGCGGCCCGCGGACGGTGCATCCTGTCCGCCTGGCCGAGACTCGGCGTCCGCGCCGGCCCGCCGGCCCGCCGGCCCGCCGGCCCGGCGTCCGCGCTGGCCCGGCGGCCCGGCGGCCCGCCCGCCCGGCGGCCGGCGGCTGCGGCACGCGGCCCGGGCTGGGAAGCCGCCACGGGGCGGCCGGGTAGCCAGGAACCGGACGCGAGTCGGCCCTCCCGGTCGGCCCGCCCCGCGACGAGAGGAGCGCCCAGTGCGCGCACTGACCTGGCAGGGCACCGAGAAGGTGTCCGTCGAGACCGTTCCCGACCCGACCATCCAGCAGCCGACCGACGCGATCGTACGGATCACCTCGACGGCGATCTGCGGCTCCGACCTGCACCTGTACCGCGTGCTCGGCCCGTACATCGACAAGGGCGACGTCCTGGGCCACGAGCCGATGGGCATCGTCGAGGAGGTCGGCTCCGCCGTCACGAACCTGCAGGTCGGCGACCGCGTCGTCGTCCCGTTCAACATCTCGTGCGGGCACTGCTTCATGTGCCAGCGCGGCCTGCAGTCGCAGTGCGAGACGACGCAGGTCACCGAGTACGGCAGCGGTGCGGCGCTCTTCGGCTACACCAAGATGTACGGCCAGGTCCCCGGTGGCCAGGCCGAGTACCTGCGCGTGCCGCACGCCGACTACGGCCCGATCGTCATCCCGGACGACGGCACTCCCGACGACCGCTGGCTGTTCATGAGTGACATCCTGCCGACCGCGTGGCAGGCCGTGCAGTACGCCGACGTGCCCGAGGGTGGGACGCTCGCGGTCCTCGGTCTGGGCCCGGTGGGGCAGTTCGCCGCCCGCATCGGTAAGCACCTGGGCTACCGCGTGCTCGCCGTCGACCCCGAGTCGGTGCGCCGCGACCTGGGCGCGAAGTACGGCATCGAGACCCACGACCTGACGAAGGACGTCGTCGCCGAGCTCGTCGACGCCACGGACGGCCGCGGTCCCGACGGCGTGGTCGACGCGGTCGGCATGGAGGCCCACGGCAACCCGGTCGCCGGGTTCGCGCAGCGCGCCGCCGGACTGCTGCCGGACACGCTCGCGCGGAAGGCGATCGAGACCGCCGGGGTCGACCGGCTGGCGGCGGTGCACGCGGCGATCGACCTGGTGCGCCGCGGCGGCACGGTCTCGCTGAGCGGCGTGTACGGCGGCATGGCCGACCCGATGCCGATGATGACCCTGTTCGACAAGCAGATCACCGTCCGCGAGGGCCAGTGCAACGTGAAGCGCTGGGTCGACGACCTGATGCCGCTGGTGTCCGACCCGTCGGACCCGCTCGGCACGCTCGACCTGACCTCGCACCGCGTGTCCCTCGAGGACGCCCCGCACATGTACGAGGTGTTCCAGAAGAAGCAGGACGACTGCGTGAAGGTCGTCCTCGACCCCGCGATGGCTGCGTCCGCGTGACCCGGGTCGTCGTCGTCGGTGCGACCGGCAACCTCGGCACCGCCGTGCTGCAGCGGCTGTCCGCCGAGCGGTCCGTCGAGGTGGTCGGCGTCGCCCGTCGCATGCCCGACGCCCGTGTCGCGCCGTACGACGCGGCGACCTGGTCGGCGATCGACGTCGGTTCCCGAGATGCCACCGCCGAGCTGACCGCGGCGTTCCACGGCGCGGACGCGGTGATCCACCTGGCGTGGGCGCTGCAGCCGACGCACGACATCCCCGCGCAGCACCGGACGAACGTGGTCGGGACGGCGAACGTCCTGGCCGCGGTCGCCCGGGCCGGGGTCCCCCAGGTCGTCGTGGCGTCGTCGGTCGGGGCGTACCGCGGTGTCGACGTCGAGGGGAAGCGGCAGCGGGTCGACGAGTCGTTCCCGACCGACGGCATCCCCACGGCGACGTACGCGATCCACAAGGCCGCGAACGAGCGCGCGCTGGACGCCTTCGCGCTGGCGAACCCGTCCGTCGTCGTCACGCGGTTGCGGCCCGGGCTGGTGTTCCAGCGGGACGTCGCGGCCGAGTTGCGCGGGCTGTTCCTCGGCCCGTTCGTGCCGATGGGCATCGTGCGGTGGATCCGCTGGGCCGTGCTGCCACTGCCGTACGCGTTCGTGTTCCAGGCCGTGCACGCCGAGGACGTCGCCGACGCCTTCTGGCGCGCGGTGGACCGGCGGGCCGGCGGCGCGTTCAACATCGCCGCCGCGCCCGTGCTGACACCGCCCCGCATCGCGCGGGTGCTCGGCATGCGCGGGGCGGTCCGGATGCCGTACCGCCTGCTGCGCGGCATCGTGACGCTGACGTGGCGGCTCCGCCTGCAGCCGACCGACGCCGGGTGGCTGGACATCGCCGCGTCGGTGCCGATCATGTCGACCGAACGGGCGCGGACGGAACTCGGTTGGGAGGCCCGGCACAGTGCCACGGACGCGCTCGGTGCGCTGGTGGCCGGGTTCGCGGACGGTGCGAACCACCCCGCGTCCGGCCCGCTGCGCGGGTAGCCTGCTGGGGTGGTGCAGCCGACCGACCTCGTGGGGACCTGGACGCTGCACCGGACCGTGGAGGATCGGCGGGCGGACGCCTCGGGCGTGGTCACCGGCAGCACCGAGTTGCGCTCGACCGGTCCCGACGAGGTCGTGTGGACCGAGACGGGCACGATGGTGCTCGCCGGCCGAGCCACCCCGGTGTCGCGGACCCTGCTGGTGCGACGTGCCCCTGACGGGGTCTGGCGGGTGCACTTCGCCGACGGCCGGGTGTTCCACGACTGGGTGTGGAGCGCACCGGTCGACCACGCATGCGCGCCGGACGCCTACACGGGCGAGCTGTCGGGCGACACCGAGCGGTGGACCGTGCGGTGGCAGGCACGGGGCCCCGCGAAGGACTACCGCCTGGACAGCGTGCTCGAAGGTCGGACCGGCGCGGCAGACTGAGGGCATGGCACGCACCTCGGGCAAGTCCTCCGGTACCGACGCTCCGCGCATCACCCTGACCGAGCCGGTCGACCTGACCGACTGGAACCCCGGGCCCGGTGACGTGCTGTCGGGTGACCGCATCGACGGGCGACGGATCGCCACGCTCGACATCGCGGGGGAGCGCCTGCCCGACCTGGAGATCGAGGAGTGCGTGATCGACGCCCTGCATGCCGACGCTGCCGACCTGCGCGGTGTCCGGGTCCACGACAGCGTCGTCGAGCACCTCGACGCCCCGGTCCTGCGCGCGTCGAGCAGCACGTGGCGCGAGGTCCGGATCGGCGGCGGGCGCATCGGGTCGGCCGAGCTGTACGACGCCGGCCTGAACGGTGTCGAGTTCATCGGCATGAAGCTCGGGTTCGTGAACCTGCGCGGTGCGAAGGTCACCGACGTGGTGTTCCGCGACTGCGTCATCGACGAGCTCGACATCGCCGACGCCACGCTGCTACGGGTGTCGTTCGAGGGCACCCGGATCCGCGCCGCCGAGGGGTCGAACACCAGCATCGCGCACGTGGACCTGCGCGGCGCCGACCTGGACCGGGTCGAGCGGCTCGAGGGGTTCCGCGGTGCGACGATCGGCGCGGATCAGCTGTACACGTTGGCGCCGCTGCTCGCCGCACAGGCGGGCTACCGCGTCGACTGACCGGCGGCGGCGAGTTGCTCGGGTGCGAGGCTGACCGCGTGGTGCGGGGTTGGTTCCTCGCACGGGGCGGTCGACCTCGCACCGGCGATCAACGCGGCACGGTGATCAGCGCGGCCGCCAGGTCTGCCTGCACCAGGTCACCGTGCACGGCCGCACCCGCGGTGGTCCCCGCGGCCGCGGACACGATCACGGTGGCCATCGGCGACGCCACGTTGCCCGCAGCCCACACGCCGGGCACGTCCGTCGCGCCGGTCGGGCCCACGGGCACCGCGCTGCCGATGCGGTGCTCGCCCATGACCTGGTCGACCGCGGCGATCCCGAGCCCCTCGAGCCCCTGCACCCGGGCTTCGGCGGTGCTCGCCGCGGCCAGGGCATCGAGCGCCACGGTCGATCCGTCCGACAGGGTCACCCCGCGCAGGACGCCGTCCTCGGACACCACCGACGTCACGCGGTCGTGCACGACCGCGATGCCACTGGCCTCCAGCCCCGCCAGGTCGCTGTCGCTCACCAGCATCGGATCCGTCACGAACACGGTCACGCGGTCGCTCAGCGCCCGCCACATGAGGGCCTGGTGTGCCCCGAACGGCGTCGTCACGAGCACGCCGATGCGGCTGTCGCGGACCTCGTACCCGTGGCAGAACGGGCAGTGCACCACGCCTCGGCCCCACTGCTCGGCCAGGCCCGGCACGTCCGGCAGG
The DNA here is from genome assembly GCF_022815645.1 of Curtobacterium sp. VKM Ac-2922. GTDB lineage: Bacteria > Actinomycetota > Actinomycetes > Actinomycetales > Microbacteriaceae > Curtobacterium. Next base: position 67,178 of record NZ_JALGRO010000017.1, read on the forward strand.
ACGTCCACGGCGCCGGAGGCGACGACCACCCGGCGGGCCGACACGGTCGCGCCGGCGTCGAGCGTCGCGGTGAAGCCGACCGGGTCGCCCGCGGTGACGGGCCCGACGGAGGTGGCCACGATCCTCCCGGCGGTGACGTGGACGCCGTACCGGGCGACCTCGTCGCGACCGATCCGGGTCAGGTCGAGCGGGGCGGTGCCCTCCTGGCCGAGGTAGTTGTGGACCCCCTCGGCGGGGGCGTTGCGTGGCTCGCCCCCGTCGACGACGAGGACGGAGCGGCGTGACCGGCCGAGGATCAGCGCGGCAGCGAGCCCGGCGGCACCGCCGCCGACGACCAGGACATCAGTGGTGTCAGACATGCGCACATCCTGCGGGTCCGCGATCCGCGCAGCAACGATCGTTGCCGGTCTGGCAACATGGCGGCATGGCACACGGACACCAGGCCCGGGGCACCGCGCGCACGACGGCCGAGGTCGTCGACGGGGTCGGCCCACGGCTGCGCGGGCTCCGGCAGCGGCGTGACGTCACGCTCGCCGCGCTCGCGACGGAGACGGGCATCTCGGTGAGCACCCTGTCGCGGTTGGAGTCGGGGCAGCGGAGACCGACCCTCGAGCTGCTGCTGCCACTGGCCCGCGCGTACCAGGTGCCGCTCGACGACCTGGTCGGGGCGCCGCAGACCGGAGACCCGCGGGTGCACCTGCAACCCGAGTCGCACGGCGGCCGGGTGGTGATCCCGCTGACCCGGCGGACCGGCGGGGTGCGCTCGTTCAAGCAGCTCTTCCCACCACACTCGCCGGCCGGCGAGCCGACCCGCCAGACGCACGAGGGCTACGAGTGGCTGTACGTGCTGTCCGGACGGCTCCGACTGCTGCTCGGCGAGCGGGACCTCGACCTGGGCCCCGGCGAGGTCGTCGAGTTCGACACGCACACGCCCCACTGGATCGGGAACGTCACCGACCAGGTCACCGAGGTGCTGTGCCTGTACGGCCCGCAGGGGGAGCGGGCGCACGTGCGGTCGCGACCCGAGGCCTGACGGGCGTCGTCAGAACACGTGGGCCATGACGTCGTCGAGCAGTCCGTTCGTCGGGACGTTCGCCTGGTTGATCACGATCCCGATGTCCCCCCGGGTGAAGTACGTGGTGCCGAGCTGCACGCCGTACTGCTCGTCCTCCGAGATCTTCTGGCACCGGTAGCCCTCGGCCTCGCGCGCGCAGTCGAAGCCCTGCAGGCCCTGCAGCAGACCGAACGCCTTCGACGAGTCGACCACCTGGACCTCGATGGCCACGTTCGTGATGTCTGCGCGGGGGTCACGCCAGACGCAGTACAGCTGCTTGCCGTCGGACTGTCGCACCGGGTCGAAGACCGACTTCGGGACCTCGACCGGTGAGCCGACGACCGCCGGGTCGTTGAGGGGCGCGGTCGCGAACTGCCAGCGGCCCGCGGTCAGCAGCCCCGTGCACGTCGACGGGACGGTGCCACCGTCGTAGTCGACCCCCGGGACCCGCGTGATGGTCGAGGTCGGACGCGGTGTCGCGGAGCCCGCGGCCGCGTCCGGTGTGGACCCGGCGGTGGGCGTCCTGGTCGGGGCCGATGTCGTCGCGGTGCCTCCGGTCGGGCTCGCAGAGCCGTCGGGTTGCGCCGTGCCGCCCGTGCAACCCGCGAGCAGGAACGCCGCCGCCAGCCCTCCGGCGAGTGCGAGCAGCCGTGCGCGGTGTGTCCGTGTCGTCCCCCGGGTCATGGGTCCGACAGTAGGAGCCACGCTGCGGGGAGGCCCGGCCCGTGACCGGATCGTTGTCGTCCGTCGTGCCGAGGTCGTTCACGGCGGTCGACCTGCGCTGTGAGGTGGTGGCTGCGTCGCTGCAGGTCGGAGCCGGCCGGCCATCGGTGCGTGCGAGGATTGACGATCGTGATCACGATCGAACGCGTCTCCTGGGACGACCCGCGCGCAGTGGAACTACGCGCCCGCATGGACGAGGAGATGCACGAGCGCTACGGCTCGGCGCAGGGGGACGAGGATCCCGAGGTGACCGCCGAGCGGACCCGGGCGCTCGCCGTCGATCCGTCCCGCGTCATCACTTCGCTGCTCGCGGTCGACGAGTCGGGGGAAGCGGTCGCGCACATCGCCGTCCGGTGGCTCGGGGACGAGGTCGAGCTGAAGCGCCTGATCGTCCTGTCGAGTGCCCGCGGCAAGGGTGCTGCGACGGCGCTGCTCGACGCGTGCGCCGACGTCGGGCGCGAGGTCGGTGCGCGGCGGCTCATCCTGCAGACGGGCGACAAGCAGCCCGACGCGGTGGCGCTGTACCGGAAGACCGGGTGGCGGCAGATCGAGGTCTACGAGCCCTACGCGGCCACCATGCCGTGGTCGTTCTGCTTCGACAAGGCGATCTGACCCCGCTCCCCCGTACTTGCACCCTGGGCAGGAAAGTGCAATTCTTGCTCGGTGAGCACAGCCGAACGCACCCGCACCCTGCGGCGCAGCATGATCGTCGAGGCGCGACGGGTGACGATCGAGCACGGCCTGAACGGCTTCACGATCGAGCAGCTCTGCGAGACGGTCGGTGTCTCGCGCCGCACGTTCTTCAACCACTTCGCGTCGAAGGAGGACGTCGTCCTCGGCATCGAGCTGCACGCCGACACCGAGGTGCTGCAGGCATTCGCCCACGGTGACGTCGTGGCGCGTGACCTCGACCCGCTGGCCGCACTCGTGGCGCTCGCGGTCGAACAGGTGCGCACGATGGAGCTCGACCGGTCCGAAGAGGTGCTGATGCGCCAGGTCCTCGAGCGCGAGCCGGCGCTCCTGGCCCGGTTCCTGTCGGCCACCGACGTGCAGCTCGCCCGCGTGGCCGATGCCCTGCGTTCCCGCTTCGGCTGGACGGCGCCGGACGATCCGCGCGCCCGACTGGTCGCCGAGGCAGCGGCCGGCGTGCTCAAGGTCTCGGCCGACCAGTACTTCGACGACGCCTTCGACGTCGCCGGTGGCCCGTCCTTCGACGAGCTGCTCACCACCAACCTCCGCCTGCTCAGGGCGGCCATCACCACCCGACAGGACGACACCCCATGAGCACATCAGCGCCGCGCGCCGCCAAGCGCACCCGGCCCGGGACGGACGGGCCGCTCCTGCTGACCCAGCGCCGGATCTGGATCATCTTCGCCGCGCTCATCGCCGGCATGCTGCTGTCCAGCCTCGACCAGACGATCGTCTCGACCGCGATGCCGACCATCGTCGGTGACCTCGGCGGCGTTGCGCACCAGGCCTGGATCACGACCGGGTACCTGCTGGCGTCGACCATCGTCATGCCGATCTACGGCAAGTTCGGCGACGTGCTCGGACGCCGCAACCTGTTCCTCATCGCGATCGCCCTCTTCACGTTGGCGTCGCTCGGCTGCGCGGTGTCGACCGACTTCTGGCAGTTCGTGGTGTTCCGCGCGATGCAGGGCCTGGGTGGCGGTGGCCTGATGATCCTGTCGCAGGCGATCATCGCCGACATCGTCCCCGCGTCCGAGCGCGGCAAGTACCTCGGCCCGCTCGGTGCGATCTTCGGCCTGTCCGCCGTCGGGGGCCCGCTGCTCGGCGGCTTCTTCGTCGACCACATGACCTGGCACTGGGCGTTCTGGATCAACATCCCCGTGGGCATCGCGGCGTTCTTCGTGGCCTGGTTCGCGCTGACGCTGCCGAACAAGAAGGCGACCAAGCGCATCGACGTCCTCGGTGTCGCGCTGCTGTCCGCCACCACCGCCTGCCTGGTCTTCTTCACCGAGTTCGGCGGCAACCGCCAGCACGGCTGGGGTGCGCCGGAGACCTGGGCCTGGGGTGCCGGGTTCGTCGTCGCCGCAGCGCTGTTCGTGTTCGTCGAGGCGCGTGCGCAGGACCCGATCATCCCGCTGTCGTTCTTCCGCAACCGCACCTTCGTCACCGCGACGGCGATCGGCTTCGTGCTCGGCCTGGGCATGTTCGCCGCGATCGGCTTCGTCCCGACGTTCCTGCAGATGGCCTCGGGCACCTCGGCGGCGGTCTCCGGGCTGCTGATGCTCCCGATGATGGCGGGGCTGATCGGCACGTCGATCCTGTCCGGCACGCTCATCACGAAGACGGGCAAGTACCGGATGTACCCGATCATCGGCACGATCGTGGTCGGGCTCGCGATGCTCGGCATGACGACGTTGGCCGCCAGCACCCCGATCCCGCTGATCTGCGTCTACCTGTTCGTCTTCGGCGCCGGCCTGGGCCTGATCATGCAGGTCGTGGTGCTCGTCGCGCAGAACGCGGTCCCTGCCGAGCAGGTCGGCACCGCGACGTCCACGAACAACTACTTCCGCGAGGTCGGGGCGTCGCTCGGCGTCGCCGTCTTCGGCGCGATCTTCACGTCGCGACTGACGGACAAGCTCACCGACGTGTTCACCAGCGCCGGTGGCAGTGCCTCGCAGGCGGCGAACGCGAGCGCCAGCATCGACCCGACGCAGCTGTCGAAGCTGCCGCAGGCGGTGCAGGACGGCATCGTCAACGCCTACGCCGACTCCCTGTCGCCGGTGTTCTGGTACCTGCTGCCCTTCATCGCGATCGCCCTGGTGCTCGCGCTGTTCATCCCGCAGATGCAGCTCAACGACGTGGCCGGCATGGTCGCCCGCGGCGAGGCAGTCGGCGGGGCCGAGGCCGACGAGCTCGACCGCGCGCAGCGCGGGGGAGCGGACGAGGCGCCGGCGGAGCCGGTCGGCTCCGCGACGGGGTCGGTCCCGACGACGCGTCGCGACGAGTAGACGCGACCACCCACGGACGGGAGGCCCCGGGGCCCCGGGGCCCCGGCCGCCCCGCC
>NZ_JALGRO010000017.1:71998-93087 GCF_022815645.1 Curtobacterium sp. VKM Ac-2922
CCGGGCGGCCGGGTGCCAGCTGGCACCGGGCCTCCCGTCCGTCGTGGGGTCGCGTCCGGCGCGACGTTCCCGATGTCGTACGACAGCGACGGTGTCGCGGGGGCGGTTGCGTGCCGGTGGTACGACGAGTGCGATGTCGTACGACGTCGTCGGTGTCGCGCGGCGGGTGGTGTCGCGCGCGTCAGCCGCCGGTGCTCGCGCGCGGAACCAGCCGCGTGGGCAGTGCCGGCGCGGGCAGCTCCGTGCCGTCGAGCATCGCCGCCAGCCGAAGCGCCGCCGCCCGCCCCAGGTCGGCGCCCGGCAACGCCACGCTCGTCAGCGCCGGAGCGGTGACCGACGACGAGGGCAGGTCGTCGAACCCGGCCACCGCCAGGGTCCCCGGCACCGCGATGCCCCGTGCCGCGGCGACCCGGAGCACCCCGTACGCCAGGGTGTCCGCGGCGGCGACCACGGCCGTGGCTCCGTCCCGCAGCCAGGCGTCGACGGCCTGTTCGGCAACGGTCGCGGCGGCGTCGATCGTCAGGTCGGCGCTGGCCGACACCGGCGACACGGCGATGCCGGCGTCGCCGCACGCCTGCTCGAACATCGCACGGCGGAGCGCGAACGTCGTCGCGCGCGAGGTCCCGTCGAGGTACGCGATGCGGCGGTGTCCGGCAGCGCCCAGGTGCGAGACGAGCGCCGACACCCCCGCGGTCAGGTCGTAGTTGACGGCGTCGGCGCCTCCGGGGGCGTCGAGCAGCACGACGGGGACACTGGCGGTCATCGGCTGGTCGGCGGCCGGGGCGTCGACGAGGATGCCCGCGGGCCGGAGCCGTTCGAAGCGCCGGACGTCGGCGATCCCCGGCTGGGCGCCGCGTTCCGTGACGGACAGGACCAGCTGGAAGCGATCGCCCAGGGTGTCGCGGACGCCGCGGATGACCTCGGCGAAGAACGGGTTCGACAGGTCGGGCGCGATGAGCACGACCAGGTCGCCGCTGCCCCGCGCCAGCGAACTGGCGGCGTGGTCGACCACGTACCCGAGCTCGTCCACCGCGGCGCGCACCCGGGCGACGTTCGCCGTGGACACCCGTCCGCGGTCCTTGCCGTTCACCACGAGGGAGACCGTCGCGATGCTGGTGCCGGCGCGCTCGGCGACCATGGCCGCGGTGACGCGGCGGGTGCTCGGAGCGGGGGTCGACACGCACCGATCGTAGCGACCGGCCGTCCCGACTTGACGTCAAGCGTTTGATGCTGTGTGATGTCAAACGCTTGACGCGGCGTGCATGGCGCGTCAGGCCCCAGTACCCGAGCCGACGCGCTCGATCCCACCCCGAGCCGACGCGCTCGATCCCCGACGAAGTGGAGCACCCGTGCCCGAGAAGATCATCCTGGACTGCGACCCCGGGCACGACGACGCCGTGGCGATGCTGCTGGCGCACGGCAACCCCGACATCGAGCTGCTCGCCGTCACCACGGTCGTCGGCAACCAGACGCTGCCGAAGGTCACCCGCAACGCCCTCGCCGTGGCCCGCATCGCCGGCATCACGGGCGTGCCCTTCGCCGCCGGCGCCGACCGCCCGCTGCTGCGCCAGATCGAGGTCGCCGGTGACATCCACGGCGAGAGCGGGCTCGACGGCCCGATGCTGCCCGAGCCGTCGTTCGCGCTCGACGACCGGCACGCGGTCGACCTGATCATCGAGACGGTCATGGCGCACGAGCCCGGCACCGTCACCCTCGTACCGACCGGCGGGCTGACGAACATCGCCCTGGCGGCACGCAAGGAGCCCCGGATCGTCGACCGCGTCAAGCAGGTCGTGCTGATGGGCGGCGGCGTGCACGTCGGCAACTGGAGCCCGGTCGCCGAGTTCAACATCGTCATCGACCCCGAGGCCGCGTCCATCGTCTTCGAGGCCGGCTGGGACGTCGTGATGGTCGGCCTCGACCTGACGCACCAGGCGCTCGCCACCACCGAGGTCGCCGAGCGGATCGCCGCCGTCGGCACCGCACCGGCCGCCTTCGTCGGCGAACTGCTGGACTTCTTCGGCCAGACCTACAAGGACGCGCAGGGCTTCGACGCCCCGCCCGTGCACGATCCGTGCGCCGTTGCCTACGTCATCGACCCGACGATCGTCCGTGCCGTGAGGGTCCCGATCCACATCGAGACCCAGGGCACCCTGACGCTCGGCATGACCGTCGCCGACTTCCGCGCCCCGGCGCCCGAGGACTGCCGCACGAGCGCAGCCCTGGAACTCGACCACGCCCGCTTCTGGGACCTGGTCGTCGACGCCCTCGAGCGCATCGGCGAGACCCCCGACACCGGCTGGACGCCCCGCGCCGCTGCCGCCACGACAACGACCACGACCACGACCACGACCACGGAGATCTGAGACCCATGACCACCACATCGACGAAGAAGTCGATCGGCGCCCTCACCGCGGCGCTCCTCGCTGCCTGCATCGCGTTCCAGCTGAACGCCAGCATGCTCAGCCCCGCCCTGGTCACCATGGCGCGCGAGCTGCACACGGACGATGCCACGATCGGCCTGTCGCAGACGCTCTACTTCACGCTCGCCGCCCTGTTCTCGCTGTTCCTGCCGCGCCTGTCCGACATCGTCGGGCGCAAGCGCGTGCTGGTCGCCATGCTCGCCGTGATGCTGGTCGGCAGCATCGTCGCCGCGCTCGCCGTCAACGTGCCGATGCTGTTCACCGGCCGCATCATCCAGGGTGTCACGGGGCCGGTCGTCCCGATCTGCCTGCTGGTGCTGCGCAACGAGATCAGCGACCCGAAGCGCTACGGGGCGTCCCTCGGCCTGCTCACCGCGGTCAACGGCGGGATCGCGGGCATCGACTCGCTGGCCGGCGGGTGGATCGCCACGAACTTCGGCTTCCGCGGCATCTTCTGGGTGATCGCCGTCGTCACCGTCATCGCCCTGCTGTTCGTCGTCGTGTGGGGTGTCGAGTCACACCCCTCGAAGGGCACCCGGATGGACTGGGTCGGCGTCGTGCCGCTGGTCGTCTCGGTCGGTGCGCTGCTGACCGCGTTCAACGAGGCCGGCAAGCTCGGTGCCGCGAACCCGGCGCTGGTGATCGGCGGCATCGTCGTCGCCCTGGCCGCCTTCGCCGTGTTCTGGGCCGTCGAGTCCCGGGTCCGCGAGCCCCTCGTCGAGACACGCTTCCTGAAGCGCCGGGGCACGTGGGCGCTCCTCGCCACCACGTTCCTGACGATGACGGGCGTCTTCGCCGTGGTCAACGGGCTGGTCACCTCGCTCGCACAGAACCCGGACGCCGGGTTCGGGATGGAGGCCGACCTCGCCTCGCTCGTGTTCCTCACGCCGTACGCGTTGGTCGGCTGGATCGTCGGCCCGTTCGCCGGTCGGCTCGCGCCCACCATCGGCTACCGCGCGATCCTTCGCGTCGGCCTGGTCGGCAGCATCCTGGCGACCCTGCTGATGGCGTTCGTCGGGGTGCACTCGCTGCCGGTGCTCGTCGCTGCGACGGTGCTGATCGGCATCACCTACGCCGGCATCGCGAACATCATCCTGAACGGCCTGGGCATCGTGCTGTCGCCCGCGTCGAACCCCGGTTTCCTGCCCGGGCTCAACGCCGGTGCGTTCAACCTGGGCGCCGGCGTGAGCTTCGCCGTGCTGCCCGCGCTGCAGATCGCCCTCGGGGTCGGAGGGTCCTCCGGCACCGCCGGGTACTCCGGTGGCATGCTCCTCGGTGCCGTCATCACGATCGCCGCGCTCGCCGTGTCGTTTCTCATCCCGCGGCCGGTCGAGGCCGAGACGACCGCCCCCGCACCCCAGAAGGAGACCGTCCGGTGAACACGATCGTCGTCGTCGGGTCGCTCAACGCGGACCTGGTGGTCCGTACCGAGCGCTTCCCGAAGCCCGGTGAGACCCTGCACGGGTCCGACCTGCAGACCCTGCCCGGCGGCAAGTCCGCCAACCAGGCGGTCGCGGCCGCACGGCTCGGGGGAGCTGTGCGCATGATCGGTGCGGTCGGTGACGACGGCGACGGTGTGCTGCTGCGGGACTCCGTCGCGGCCGCCGGTGTCGACACCACGCACGTCGCCGTCCGACCGGACACGGCCACCGGCACGGCCGTCATCACCGTGGACCGTCAGGGCGAGAACACCATCGTGATCTCCGGCGGCGCGAACGCCACCCTGACGCCGGACGACGTCCCCGCCGACGCGTTCAGTGATGCGGCGGTGCTGGGGCTCTGTCTCGAGGTCGCACTCGACGTGGTGCTCGCCGCCGCCCGGGCAGCACGCCGGGCCGGTGTCACGGTGCTGACCAACCTGTCGCCGTTCGGCGACGTGCCGCGTGAGCTGCTCGAGCTGACGGACGTGCTGCTGGTGAACGAGCACGAGGCCGAGATGCTCGGCGACCACGGCGTCGCCCGGTCGATCGTCACGCGCGGCGGTGCCGGGTCGGTCGTGCACGACGGGGACGCCGCGCCGGTCGAGGTGCCCGCGGTCCCCGTCGACGCGGTCGACACCACGGGGTGCGGCGACGCGTTCATGGGCGCGGTGGCGCTCCGGCTGGCGGCCGGAGACGCCCTCGTCGACGCTGCACGGTTCGCCGCCGGGGTCGGGGCGTACGCCGCGACGGGGGTGGGCGCGCAGGCGTCGTACCCGACCACGGACCAGCTGGCGGCGTTCCTCGGGTCGTAGCACGCGCCTCCGTGCCGGTATCTTGCATACATGCGCGTGGGAGTCCTCGACATCGGGTCCAACACCGGTCACCTGCTGGTGGTCGACGCCCACGGTGGCGCCGCGCCACTGCCGGCCTCGTCGTTCAAGCAGGCACTCCGCCTGGCCGAGCACCTGGACGACCGCGGTGCCGTGACCCAGGTCGGCATCGACGCCCTGACCGGTTTCGTCGCCGAGTCGGTGCGGGTCGCCGAGGAGCGCGGCTGCGAGGACATGCTCGGGTTCGCGACCTCGGCCGTGCGGGACGCGGTCAACTCCGACGCCGTGCTCGCCCACGTCGAGGAACACACGGGTGTCGAGCTCGCCGTGCTGTCCGGCTCGGACGAGGCACGCCTGACGTTCCTGGCCGTGCGCCGCTGGTTCGGCTGGTCGGCGGGACGCCTGGCGGTGTTCGACATCGGCGGTGGTTCGCTCGAGATCGCCGGGGGAGCCGACGAAGCGCCCGACGTGGCGTGGTCGATGCCGATCGGTGCCGCGCGGCTCGCCCGGTCGTTCTTCGCCGAGGGGACCCCGACCGAGGACGACGTCCGCCGCCTGCGCCACGACATCCGCGTCGAGATCGCCCGCGACGCCGGCAAGCTGCTGCGTGCGGGAGCGCCGGACCGGGCCGTCGCCACGTCCAAGACGTTCCGGTCGATCGCCCGGATCTGCGGTTCGGCACCGTCGGCCGCCGGTCCGCTCGTGCCGCGATCGCTCGACGGAGCGGTGCTGCGACGGACGCTGCCGGAGCTGCTGACGATGTCGGTCGAGCAGCTCGCGGCGCTGCCCGGGGTCTCGCCGAGCCGGGCGCACCAGGTGGTCCCCGGGGCACTCGTCGCCGAGGCGTGCCTGGACATCTTCGACCTGCCCGCGCTCGAGATCTGCCCCTGGGCGCTCCGCGAGGGCGTGATCCTCGAGCGGCTCGACCAGCTGTCGGTGCTCGGGACGCCCTGACGCCCCTGTTCGGGGCGTCTCGGAGGGAGCCGGACCGGCCCTATGCTCAGGCGGTCCCGTCCACGAGAGGTCGATGTCCGTGCTCCGTCTCCGCTCCGTCGTGCCCAGCACGGCGCTCGTCCTCGCGCTGCTCGGCGGCGTGCTCGTGGTACCGCAAGCCGCCCAGGCGGCACCCGACACCGAGGTGTCGGCAGCGCCGCCCGTCGGGCACTCGCGCACCGCGCGCGTGGACGACGCGGACGCCACCTCGGTCTCGGCGGTGGACCCGGTGTCACACCGGGCCTACGTCCACGAACGCCGCGGGACCATGCCCACCTCGCAGGTCGCGGTGTGGGACGGCGACACGATGCGGCGGACCGGCACCGTGTCGGGCATGCGCGACCTGGTCGGGCTGCAGGCGTTGACGGTCGACGTGGTCGGTCGTCGTCTGGTCGGCCTGACGGACACCGCCCTCGTCGCCACCGACCTGCGGACCGGCGTGGTCGCCTGGCGGACCCCGATCACGACGCTCGGTGCTCAGCGGACGATGCGTGCCGACCCACAGCACGGGCGACTCGTGCTCGCCGGGTCGTCCGGTGTCGCGGTCGTCGACGCCGCATCCGGGACCGTGCAGTGGACCGCCGCACCGGGTGGACGGGCCGATGTCGACGCCACGTCCGGATCGGTCTACGTCACGACACCGCTGCCCGACGACGCCAACGGGCAGCCCCGATCTGGAGGGACGCTCCGGCGCTACGACGCCGACGGTGCGCTCCGCGCGAGCCAGACCCTGTACTCCGCCCTCGGCATCGCCGTCGACGGGCAGCGGGACCGGGTGTACGTCGGGTCGCAGGTCCTCGACCTCGCGATGCGGCCGATCGGCTCGGTGCCCTCGTGGTCCGGGCCCGAACGCTGGGTCCGGCCGCAGTTCGTCGACCCGGCCACCGGGATCGTCTGGTTCCGCACCGACACCTCTGCCGGCATCGGGCTCACGCCGTGGACGCCCGAGAAGGACTCCATCACGTTGGGGGACGTCGTGGCCGACGTGACGGAGTCCAGCTGGGACCCGGAGCGGAACCGGTTCATCGGGATGGCAGACACCGCGGGCGTCGTCGACAGCGCCGACTTGCACACCTGGTTGGTGCGCGACGAGCCGGGGTCGTTGACCGGAACCGTCGCCGACGTCGTCGCCGCCGGTGTGGCGCGGACCGAAGCAGCGCTCCGGACCGTGGACCTGAACCGGTGGGTGGACCCCCGGTTCGCCGTCACCGGGGGGACGCTCCCGTCCGGGATGCGGCTCGACCCGGCGACGGGCATCGTCTCGGGGACGCCCACCACGCCCGGGACCTACTGGTACGCCGTCACCGTCACGCTGAACCCGTGGCACGCCACGAGCGCGGTGTTCATCCGGCACGTGGTCGCCGTCGACCGGATCGCCGGGCCGGACCGGTTCGCCACGACCGCACGCGCCTCTGAGCGGGCGTTCCCGGACGGTGCCGACGTGGCCTACGTCGCTTCGGGCCGGGTGTTCCCGGACGCTCTGTCCGCCGCTCCCGCCGCGGTGGTCGAAGGCGGGCCCGTGCTGCTCAGCGAAGCCCGCTCGCTGCCGACGGCAACCCGTGCCGAACTGCTCCGGCTCCGTCCGTCGCGGGTCGTGGTCGTCGGCGGCTCGGTCCAGCAGTCGGTGGTGGACCAGGTCCGATCGACGCTCCCCGCGGCGACGGTCACCCGGGTGCTCGGTGCGACACGCTACGACGTGTCTCGGGCGGTCGTCGCCCAGCGGTTCCCGACCGGCGCGGACAGCGTCTACGTCGCGACGGGAGCGAAGTTCCCCGACGCGTTGGTCGCCGGGGCGGCAGCAGGGTCTGCTCACGCCCCGCTGCTGCTGGTGCCGGGCGACGACCCCACCGCCGACGGTCCCACGCTGAGCGCACTGCGCGCCCTCCACCCGAAGCGCATCGTGGTGGCCGGTGGGTCCGTCTCGCCGGGCATCATCGCTGCACTCGGTTCCGTGGCGCACGTTGACCAGCTGACCGGGACCGACCGATACCGGGCGGCCATCGCCGTCGACGTCGATCGGTACCCCACGGCCGGGTCCGCGTTCCTGGTCAACGGGTCCGACTTCCCCGACGCGCTCTCGGCGACACCTCTGGCCGGTGCAAGCAGCACCCCGCTCTACCTGGCGCCGCCGTCCTGCGTGCCGTCGGACGTCCTCGACGCGATGGGGTCGCAGGGTGTCACGCGCGTCACGATCGTCGGAGGGGGACTGGGCTCCGGGCCCGCTGCGCTGCGGCGCTGTTGACCGCTCGCGCGGCGGTGGCTGCTCAGCGCTCCCGAGGAGCGGCGAGCAGCCAGGGGCGGATCAGCGTCGTCACGAACGGCAGCACCCAGAACGTCATGACCGGCGTGAGCACCAGCGTCGTGACGAGCACCCGCGGCAGCACCGGCAGTGCGCCGAACGCCGGCACGAGCCACCCGACCAGGTACGTGAACGCCAGGTTCACCGGGAAGAAACCGAGCCAGATGCTGACGGCCTGCTTCCACCGCGGGGGAGCACTCGACGCGGGCGTGTCTGCCGGGGCGTCGAACCACCCTTCGATCCCGGTGCGTTTCTCGACCCGCGACTCGACGACCAGGTCGCGGCCCAGGTCGAGCCAGCGCTGACGGTCGTCGGAGTGCTCCCACGTCGACAGGGCGTCGTGGTCGGCGAACCGGTAGAGCATGTGCCACTCGCGGGAGTTCCCGTGCGACCGGACCCAGCCGGAACCGAGGAACCCCGGGTAGCGGTTGGCCAGGTTCACGCCGGACTGCACCCAGCGGGTGACCTCGGGGATGCGGTCGGGTTCGACCAGACGGGTGATGGACACGGTGACGGGCGGCCCGGCGGTCTCGGGTGACGACTGCAGGGTCCCAGGCTCTCGTGGAGTCATCCGACCAGTGTCGCCGAGTCGTGTTTCCGGCGCGTGACGCGCTCGGTAGGCTCGGCCCGTGACCACGCGCGACACCGTGACCATCCCCCTCGGAGCCCCGATCGCAGCCCAGGCACTGCGCTACACCGCGATGTACTCGGCCAAGCCGTTCGCCGAGGCGCTGCTGGTCTACCGCGACAACGGGACGTACACGATCCTGTCGCCGGGCGAGGACCACCACGGGTGCTACGTCTCTGCCACCACGCTCGATGCGGACGCGCCGCCGCGGCACGTGGCGTTCATGTCGTGGCCGTCGTCGGACTGGGACGCCAACGTCGCCGCGCACACCCTGACGTTCGCACCCGACACGGGCGCGTTCACGCAGGAACTGCGGCTGCCCGGGCAGCCGGTCCCGCGGGCGCAGCACGGCTTCGCTGCCCCGGTCGACCTGTCCGGCGGGATCGACACGGGTGCCGGCTGGGACGTGCTCCGAGCCGCGCACGTGGCCGTGTTCGACCGCCTCGAGCTGCTGGCGCCGCCGTGCGGCTAACTCGCGCGTTTGCGTGCCGCGGGCTTCTTCGCGGGCGCCTTGTCCGGTGCCTTCTTCGCTGCAGGGGTCTTCTTCGCCGTGGACGTCTTCGCCGCAGGGGCCTTCTTCGCCGGCGCCTGCTTCGTCGTGGGCTCCGCGTCCTGTGACCCGGACGCGTCGGATCGTGACGTACCCCGCGAACGCGACCCCGAGCCTCCCGTCCGCTTCTTGTCCACGGACGCCCGCAGGGCGGCCATCAGGTCGATGACGTCACCGCCGGCGTCGTCCTCGTCGTCCGGGCGCTCGCCGAACGTCGCCGCGGTGTCGATGTCGTCGCCCGACTCGAGCTTGGCGTCGATGAGCTGCTGCAGCTCGACCTGGTACTCGTCGGTGTAGCGGTCGGGATCGAAGTCGGTGGACATGCTCGCGACCAGCGACGACGACATCTTGAGCTCGTTCGCACTGACCTTCACCGAGGTGTCGAGGGCCGTGAAGTCGGCGGACCGCACCTCGTCGCCCCACAGCAGGCCTTGCAGCAGCAGGACGTCGTCGTGCACGCGCAGGACACCGAGCCGGGTCTTCTGCCGCAGCGTGAACTGCACGATCGCCAGGCGGTCGGTCTCCTCGAGCGTCCGCCGCAGCAGGACGTAGGCCTTGGGCGAGCGGGAGTCGGGCTCGAGGTAGTAGGTCTTCTCGAACATCATCGGGTCGACCTGGTCGACGGGCACGAACTCGAGCACCTCGATCTCGTGCGACTGCTCCTGCGGCAGCTGCTTGAAGTCGTCGGCGGTGAGCACGACCGTCTTCTCACCGTCGTCGTAGGCGCGCTGGATGTCGGCGTACTCGACCTCGTGGCCGAGCTCGCACACGCGCTTGTACCGGATGCGGGCCCCGTCCTCGTCGTGGACCTGGTGCATCGACACGTCGTGGGTCTCGGTCGCGGCGTAGACCTTGATCGGCACGTTGACCAGCCCGAACGCGATGGAGCCCTTCCAGATCGACCTCATGCGCTCATGATGCCCGGATGCGGGTGGGAGCGTGCGGGTTTTCCGGGCGTCGAGGGAGCAGGAATCGTCGTCCGGGTGCGGATCACCCGACGATTCCTGCTCCCTCGACGACACGTGGGGAGCGAGCGAGCACGATGGGGCCATGAGCCAGCTGGACAAGGACGACCCGCGCACCAAGTTCGCCCGGCCGCCGTTCCCCGCGCAGACACAGCAGGGATCGGGCCGTGCAAGCGCGATGGACCCGCCGCCGGACCACGGCGAGACCAGCTACGTCGGCACGGGGCGGATGCCCGGGTACCGCGTGCTGGTCACCGGTGCTGACTCGGGCATCGGCCGCGCGGCGGCGATCGCGATGGCCAACGAGGGCGCCGACGTCGCGCTGAACGCGCTGCCCGAGGAGATCGACGACCTGACCGAGGTCCGCGACCTGATCGGCGACCTGGGCCGCAGGGCGGTGATGCTGCCGGGCGACCTGACGGACGAGGCCTTCTGCGGCGAACTGGTGCGCACCGCGGTCAGTGAGCTCGGCGGGCTCGACGCCCTGGTGCTCGTCGCCGGCAGCCAGCAGGTGCACGAGGACGTCGCCGAGCAGTCCACCGAGGACTTCGACCGCACGATGAAGGTCAACGTCTACGCGATGTTCTGGCTGGTGCGCGAAGCCGTGCCACACCTGGCGCCGGGCAGCGCGATCGTCACGACCAGCTCGGTCTCGGCGTACGAGCCGCAGGGCCGGATGATCGACTACGCGGCGACGAAGGCCGCGATCATCACGTACACCAACGGCCTGGCCCGCCAGCTCGCGGCGAAGGGCATCCGCGCCAACACCGTGGTACCGGGGCCGGTGTGGACCCCACTGCAGCCGATCAGCTACCCCGGGGACGAGATCGCGTCGTACGGGCAGGGCACGCCGTTCGGCCGTCCCGCGCAGCCGGTGGAGCTCGGCAGCGCCTACGTCTACCTGGCCGGGCCGGAGTCCTCGTACACGTCCGGGACGACCCTGACGGTGGCGGGAGCGACCGGGGTGGCGCTGTGAACGCGCCGCCGTCCAGCCCGGCACTGCCCAGTTCCGTGCGGTCGAGTTCCGGGGCGCGACGGACGACGGTCGCCGTGGGGGACCGCCGGCTCGCGCTGACCAACCTCGACAAGGTGCTCTACCCCGAGACCGGCACCACCAAGGGCCGCGTGATCGAGTACTACGAGCGGGTCGCGCCGTGGATGATCCCGCACGTCAGGGACCGACCGATGACCCGGAAGCGCTGGGCGAACGGCGTCGACGGGAAGGTCTTCTTCGAGAAGAACCTGCCGGACTCCGCCCCCGAGTGGGTCCGGCACCACACGATCCACCACAGCGAACACGACAACGAGTACCCGATCGTCGACGACCTGCCGACGCTCGTGTGGATGGCGCAGCAGGCCGCGCTCGAGCTCCACGTGCCGCAGTGGCGGTTCGGCCCGCGCGGCGGGCAGCAGAACCCGGACCGGCTGGTCCTCGACCTGGACCCGGGCGACGGCGTCGGACTGCCGGAGTGCGTCGAGGTCGCGGTCGCCGCGCGGCAGGTGCTGCAGGGGATGGGACTCGACCCGTACCCGGTGACGTCCGGGTCGAAGGGCATCCACCTGTACGCCGCCCTCGACGGTCGATCCACCACCGAGCACGTGTCGGCGGTCGCGCACGAGCTCGCGAAGGCACTCGAACAGGACCTGCCCGACCTGGTGTTGTCGTCGATGAGCCGGGCCGAACGGGCGGGCAAGGTGTTCGTCGACTGGTCGCAGAACAACGGCAACAAGACCACGATCGCGCCGTACTCGTTGCGGGGACGATCGACCCCGACCGTCGCCGCGCCACGCTCGTGGAAGGAGCTCACCGAGCGGGGCCTCGCCCAGCTGACGCTGGACCAGGTGCTCGAGCGGTTGCAGGACCACGGCGACCTGCTGCACCCGGTCGCCGCGGGCGCGCTGTCGGTCGGGAGGCCCGACTCCGGTCACTGGGACAACGACCGGACCCAGCGTGCGAACGACGCGGAGCAGCCGGGTCGCGACCGGCTGACGGCCTACCGCGCCAAGCGGGACGCGTCGAAGACGCCGGAGCCGGTGCCGGAGGACGCCCCGACGGTCCGTCAGGACGGCCGGCCGACGTTCGTCATCCAGGAGCACCACGCCACCCGGGACCACTACGACTTCCGGCTCGAGCACGACGGCGTGTTGGTGAGCTGGGCGCTGCCGAAGGGCGAACCGACCGACCCGGGGAAGAACCACCTGGCGGTCATGACCGAGGACCACCCGCTGGAGTACGGCGGGTTCGAGGGCACGATCCCCCACGACGAGTACGGCGGCGGGACGGTGACGCTCTGGGACGACGGCACCTACGACCTCGAGAAGTGGCGCGAGGGCGAAGAGGTCATCGTCACGCTGCACGGCCGGACCAACGGCAACCGGCGTCTGGCGATCCTGCACACCCGCGGGCGCGGACGTGGGCGTGACGGCGACGAGAAGAACTGGCTCATCCACCTGACGAAGGACCAACCCGACCCGTCGGCGGACGCGACCGCCGGTGCCGGCGCGGGGCGGGCCTCCCGTCCGCCCTCGGACGACCGACGCGACCGGGTGACTCGAGCTGCCCCGTCGGACACCGACCCGGCCGAACGGCGGACGATGCAGGCGACGCTCGCCGCCGGGACCCCGACGCTCGACCCGGCCGACTGGGCCGTCGAGATGAAGTGGGACGGTGTCCGGGCGCTCGCGACGGTCCGGGACGGCCGGGTCTCCCTGCGCAGCCGCAACGGCAACGACCTGACGGCGCAGTACCCCGAGCTGCAGGAACTCGCCGACCGTGCCGGCGTCGACGGGGTGTTCGACGGCGAGGTCGTCGCGCTCGACGACCGTGGCCGGCCGAGCTTCCAGCGGCTGCAGGACCGGATGGGTCTCACCAGGCCGCGCGAGGTCGAGGCTGCCCGGCGCCGCACGCCGGTGCGGTACCTGCTGTTCGACGTGCTCGAAGCGGACGGCCACGAACTCACCCGGCTGTCGTACGACAACCGACGCGAAGCCCTCGAGACCGTGGTGGACCCTGGCGGTGTCGTCGACGTGCCCGCGGCCTTCGACGGTGACCTCGACGCGGCGGTCGCGGCGTCGGCACGCGCCGGACTCGAGGGCGTCGTGGCGAAGAAGCGTTCGTCGCGCTACGCCGAGGGGCGTCGGTCCGAGGCCTGGCTGAAGATCAAGCACCATGCCACGCAAGAGGTGGTCGTCGCTGGGTGGAAGCCCGGTCGCGGCCGTCGCCAGGGTGGCGTCGGGTCGCTGCTGCTCGGCATCCCCGGCGAGGGCGGGCTGGTCTACGTCGGCAAGGTCGGCACCGGGTTCAGCGACCGTGCCCTCGACGAGATCGCCGCTCGGCTCGCCACCCTCGAACGGCAGACGTCCCCGTTCGTCGACGTCCCGCGCGCCGACGCCCGCGATGCCCGCTGGGTGACGCCGGTGCACGTCGCCGAGGTGGAGTTCGCCGAGTGGACGGGCGACGGACGACTCCGGCAACCGTCGTGGCGCGGGTGGCGTGCGGACAAGTCCCCGGAGGACGTCGTCCGAGAGTGAGCGCGCACGCAGCAACATGCGCGCGCATCGGCTCCGCTGGAGGCGAACTTCCGTCCCCCGACGTGCCCGGCGGCGGGGGACGAATCTGTCTGCCCCGGTGGTGGACGGGCTCGTGGCTGTTACGTTCGCCCGGACGAAAGGTGCGGCGATGAGCGCGAGCAACTACCTGCCACCGTTCAACGCGGACGAGCGCGTCGCGGCCTCCGGGGGCGACGCCGACACGGACGCGGAACCGAGGCCCGGTGCGCGCGGGGTCGCGGCTCGTGAGCGGACCGGCACGGCGACGGCGACGGACGCCGAGGTCACGTACGCCGACTTCCTCGGGGACCAGGTCGAGGACTGACCCCACCGGGATCCCGACCCGGCCGCCGGGACGGCCCGTGCGCCGGATCAGGGGACACACGGACCGCCGGCCGAGCGCCGTGACCGGTCGTTCAGGGATGACCGGCCACGGCGCGCTCAGCACCGTCCGCGAGCACGCGGATGGTAGGCACGTACTCACGACGAGTCGAGGTGGGGATTCGTCACGCACCTCGTTCCACGATCCGGAAAGGCCGACCTCCTGACCGACCAGCCGCAGCTCGCGTCCCTGTCGGACGCCTCGCTCGTCGAGCGTTCCGCCGATGGCGATGCAGCGGCGTTCGGCGTGCTGATCCGCCGGTACGGTCCGCTCATGCGCGCCTACGCGGCCCGCATCCTGGGGTACGGCGACGGCGAGGCCGACGACGCCGTCCAAGAGGCAGCGCTGCAGGCCTGGCAGCGGATCGAGCGCGTGGAGGACCCCGACCGGGTGCGGACCTGGCTGTTCCGCATCGCGGCCAACAAGGCACTCGACCGTCTGCGGCGACGCCACCCGCACCTCGATCTCGAGACCGTGCCCGAACTCGCGGCGGACCGGACGGTCGACCAGGTCGTCGAGACCCGGATGCAGGTCGACGAACTCGCACGGGTGGTGCGGAACCTGCCGGACGCGCAGCGAGCAGTGTGGGTGCTGCGCGAGGTCGGGGCAGCGTCGTACGCCGAGATCGCGGAGCAGACCGGGATGTCGGCAGCAGCCGTCCGGGGGTCGCTCGCGCGGGCCAGGCGCACGGTGCTCGAGCAGATGGAGGGGTGGCGATGACCGACGACGTCGAGGACCGCTACGGCGCCTTCACCCTCGAGGACCTCTCCGAGTACCTCGACTCCGGACGCGACCCCGTCCGCGACGACATCGAGGCCGACCCCGATGCCGCCGAGGCCCTCCGGCGCCTGGAACGACTCCGCGCGGCGTCCTCGGACCTGCTCGACGCCGACGTCCGCGCTGCGGGACGGACCCACGACGGATGGATCGACGGCGTGCTCGCGAGCATCCGCACGACGGCGCACGCGGGGCGGGACATCCCCGTCCCCGACCCGGACCCGGCCGCCCAGCTCGTGGTCACCGAGGGTGCCCTGCGGGGCCTGGTCCGTGAACTCGGTGACGCCGTGCCCGGTGTGCTCGTCCGGCGGACCCGCTTCACGGGGGACCTGGCCACGCCGGGCGCCGAGATCGACGTCGAGGTGACGATCGCCGCCGCAGCCGATGCACCGCTGCGGGAGCGGGCGGAGGCGCTGCGCGTCGTCGTCGCGGCAGCGCTCGACGTGCACGCGCCCTTCACCGTGCGGGCACTGACGGTCCGCGTGGCCGACGTCCTCGACCCGGGGAGCGCATCGTGACCGTCGACACCCGTGCCGTCTCGCGGACCGTGACCGAGGCGGTCCTGGCCGTCCCCAGCGTGCTGTCGGTGATCCCGCCGGGGCCGAGCCTGGCGGTGCTCGTGCGCGACGTCCGTTCCGTGCTCGACCTGCCGCGGGGTGGCGGGGCGGTCCTGGTCGAGGACCGCGCCGAGGGCGTCCGGGTCCGGGTGGTGGCCGCGGTCGCCGCGTCGACGTCGGCGATCGAGAGCGCCCGGGCCGTCCGCGACGCCGTCGTCACGACCGTCGAGCACCACATCGGCACACGACCGTCGTCGGTCGTGGTGCGGATCGTGGAGATCGTCTGAACCGATCTCGGCGCCGACCGGGACCGGTCAGGCTGCGGGAGCCGGACCGTCCGCGGGTTCGGCGCGGCCGGCGGCCGGCAGGCCGTCGTCGACCAGGTCCACCTCGGCCGGGGTGTCTTGGTCCGATCCGACCCCGTCGGGCCCGACGACCTCGGCCGCCGCGGCCTTGGCCTCGTCGATCGCCTGCTGGGACTCGCGCAGGAGTCCGTCGTCCCCGGTGGGTGCCTGTTCGCTCATGGGCCGGACGTTACGCGGGAGCACCTGAACCGGTCTCACGACGGGGACGGTGCACCGGCTCGAAGTCGACGGCGGACGTCGGGGCCGGAGTCCTCGGCATGGCCGGCATGACGGGCGCGCCGTACGCGTCGGCAGCGTCGAGCACCGCCCGGGTGGCGGCCGCGGCCATCCGCAGTGCGTCTCTGACGGGCAGCGCGCGGTGCGCCGGCGTCCGGACCTCGACACCCCACGGCTCGTCGTGGCCGAGTTCCCGCGCGATCCGGACGAAGCCGGGCAGGTCCCACGCTCCGGCGCCGGGCAGGTACCGGGCGGAGCGCGACTCTTCCGCCAAGGTCATGCCGGCCGGGGTGGCGAGCAGCCCGTCACTCAGCTCGACCGCAGCGAGGGTCGCCGGGGCCACGCCCTGACGGATCGACGCGAGCGTGGAACCGCCTCGCAGCGCGTGCATCGCGTCGAGCAGCAGCCCGCCGGCGCCCGCGGTCGTGATGAACCGCGACGCTCGCTCCACCGTCGGCAGGTTCGACCACGGTTCGGGTTCGAGCACGAGCTGCGCACCGACGCCCTCGGCCTGCCGGGCCAACGCTGCCCAGTCGTCGAGCATCGCCGCGGGGGAGACGCCCGGCAGGGTCACGTCGGCACGCGCCACGACCTGCCACGCACTGAGCGACGCCGCGGCCTCGAGGATCACACCGCGCTCGGCATCGGCACTCGTCGTCCGGTTCGGACAGGTCCACCAGGTGCCGAGGGTGCCGAGCTGCACCCAGACGATGCCGGCGCCGTCGAGCATGCGGCGGAGCTCGGCGAATCCGATCGTCGCGCGGACCTCGTGCAGGTCGTCGAGCGCGAGGGAGATCCCCGCGAACCCGGCGTCACCGACCGCGCGGACACGCTCGTCGATCGGTTCGTCGCCGTCCCAGGTCCAGGACGTCGCCAGCAGGTCGTGGTCCAGCACGTCGCACCTCGTCTCCGGTGCACGCGCGACGGTCACCCTCGACCCCGCCGACACCGATCAGGACACCGCGATCCCGGCACGGCGTCTGGTCAAGGGATACCCCGCGTCCCTCCGAGCGCTCACAGCGGCGCGCAACACCCGGGACATCTGCTCACACCAGACGGGTGCTGACACTCCCGACCCCGGCCACGGTGCCGCGGAGCACCGCACCCCGCGTGACGACGCCGACACCGTCGGGCGTCCCGGTCATCACGAGGTCGCCCGGTTCGAGTCGCACGGCGCGGGAGAGCTCGGCGATGACCTCGGCGACCGACCAGATCTGGTCGCCGAGGTCGCCGTGCTGTCGGCGCTCGCCGTCGACGTCGAGGTCGATCGCGCCCCGCGTCGGATCGACCGAAGCCGCGGGGACGATCGTCCCGACGGGCGCCGAGGCGTCGAATCCCTTCGCCATGTCCCACGGTCGGCCCAGCCGCTTGGCCTCGGCCTGCAGGTCACGGCGGGTCAGGTCGAGTCCGACGGCGTAGCCCCACACGTGGTCGAGTGCCTGTGCGGCTGCGATGTCGCTGCCACCGGAGCCGATCGCGACCACGAGCTCGACCTCGTGTTCGAGCTGCCGGGTGATCGACGGGTAGGG
Organism: Curtobacterium sp. VKM Ac-2922; assembly: GCF_022815645.1. GTDB lineage: Bacteria > Actinomycetota > Actinomycetes > Actinomycetales > Microbacteriaceae > Curtobacterium. The sequence goes on from NZ_JALGRO010000017.1 coordinate 89,483, forward strand.
CGTGTCCGCGCCGTCGGTCACGACCGCGTCGGCCGGCTTGGTGAAGAAGAACGGCGGCTCGCGGTCAGGGTCGTGGCCCATCTCGCGCGCGTGCGCGGCGTAGTTGCGCCCGACGCAGAACACGCGGCGCACGGGGAACCGCCCGCCGGTGCTGGTCGGGACGGTCGGGAGGGCCGGGGCCGGGATCACGAGGTCGGACACGTCCCCAGCGTGCCAGACCAGGGCGCCGTGGTGCCGGTCAGTCCGCGAACGACGCTTCGTACACGAGCGCCCGAGCGCGAGCGCGCTCCTGGCGCTCGCGCCATTCGGCCCGGAGCTCGGCCAGCTCGACATCCCTGCCCTTGGCGCGCATCAGCGGGCCGTAGTGCGGGTGTGCCAGCAGGCGCGGGATGCACAGTTCCGCCCGCCAGAGGCTGAGTTGGAACTCCGCGTCGGACTTGTCCGAGATCATGCTTGGTCCTTCCGTTCTGGACGGTGCTCTGCGAGCCATCGCAGCGCGTCGTACATCCACTCGTCGTCATCGGTGGTCCAGGTACGCGTGGCCAGGGCGTCCGCCAGCAGCGCAGCGGCCGCACGGCGATCAGCCTGGTCCGACAGAGCCCGTTCCGTGACCCACGACCAACGCTGCCACCACTGGTCGCGGTGCGCCAAGAACTCCGTATTCCGCCGCATCGCGCGGCCTTCGCGCAGCGTCACGACGGTCGCAGCGACCGCGGCGCACGCGCTCAACACCGACACGAGCACGCTCGCCCACCCGATCCCCGCCCCGTCCATGCGGACAGCATCGCGGACGGGACGGCACTGCCGGCGGGCCGGCGGTCGGTCTGTGGAGACCGCACCGGGCCTGGTGATCGGTGGAGGACTAGTTCCCCGGAGCCGCCGCCTCGGTCTCTCCCTCGCCGGGGTCCCCACCGGTCCCGTCCGCGGCGGGCTCGTCCTGCGGCCACCCCGAGAACTGCCAGCCACCGACGGACGGGTGGTCCTCGCCGTGCTCGTAGGCGTACGCCCGGGCGGCGTCACGTGCCTCGGCGAGCCGGGCGATCAGCCGCGCGTACCGGTCCGCATCCACCCGGGTCAGCGCGTCGTGCGCGAGCGCGAACCGGTCCATCTCGTTGCGCATGAGCATGTCGAACGGCGACGTCGTCGTGCCCTGCTCCAGGAACCCGTGGACGTGCAGGTCGTCGTGACCGTGCCGTCGGTAGGTCAGCTGGTGGACCAGGGACGGGTAGCCGTGGAACGCGAACACGGCGGGCGTGCCCGGCAGGAACAGCTCGTCGTAGCGGTCGTCGGAGATCGGGTGCGAGTGCTTGCGTGTGTCACCCAGGGACAGCAGGTCCACGACGTTGACGACGCGGATGCCGACCTCGGGCGCCAGCTGGTTGATGATGTCGGCGGCCGCGATCGTCTCCACCGTGGGGACGTCACCGGCGCTGACCAGCACGACGTCGACGTGCCCGACGCGCTCCTCGGTGCCGGCCCAGTCCCACACGCCCACCCCGGCGTCCGCATGCGCGATCGCGTCCTCGAGCGACAGGAACACGGGCTCGGGGTGCTTGCCCGCGACGATCACCTCGATGCGGTCGGTCGTCTCCATCGCGTGTGCGGTCACGGCGAGCAGGGTGTTGGCATCGGCGGGCAGCTTGATGCGGACGAGGTCCTGCTGCTTCGACGCGACGACGTCCAGGAACCCGGGGTCCTGGTGCGAGAAGCCGTTGTGGTCCTGCCGCCAGACGTGCGACGACAGGAGGATCGTCAGGTTCGAGACGGGGGCCCGCCAGTCGATGCCCTGGGACGACTCGAGCCACTTGGCGTGCTGGCCGACCATCGAGTCGATGATGTGGGCGAACGCCTCGTAGGTGTTCAAGATCCCGTGACGCCCGGACAGCACGTAGCCCTCGAGCAGGCCTTCGAGCAGGTGCTCCGACAGCACCTCGATGACCCGGCCGGTCGGGGCCAGGTGCTCGTCCTCGGGGTCGTTGCCGGCGCGCCAGACCCGGTTCGTCACGTCGAACACGGCGTCGAGCTTGTTCGACACGGTCTCGTCGGGACCGAACAGGCGGAACGACGACGGGTTCCGCCCGGCCAGTGCGGCGAGCCACGGGCCGAGCGTGCCGGTGGAGGACGCCTCGGATCCGGCCTCGACCCCGAACTCGGCGAGCCCGGGGCGGTCGAGCGCGGTCCGGATCCGCCCACCGTTGGCGTGCGGGGTCGCGCTCATGCGCAGGTCGCCCTCGGGGCGGATCGCTTCGAGCAGCCCGATGCCGGTGCCGTCCTCGTCGAAGAGCTCGGCCGGGCCGTACGACGCCATCCACTCCTGCAGCTGCCGGCGGTGCTCGTCGTTCTGCCGGACGGCCGGCAGCGGCACCTGGTGCGCGCGGAAGGTGCCCTCGACCCGCTGACCGTCGACCTCCTTCGGTCCGGTCCAGCCCTTCGGCGTGCGCAGGACGATCATCGGCCAGCGTGGTCGCAGGTCCGATGCGCCGGCCATCTCGCCGGCAGCGGCGCGGGCGGCCTGGCCCCGTGCGGCGGCCTGGATGTCGTCGATGGCGGCCAGCGCCCGGCGGAGCGCGCCGTCGAACAGGGCGTGCACGGCGAACGGGTCGTCGCCGACACGGGCGGAGTCGACGATGATCGGGTCGTACCCCAGGCCGCGGAAGTAAGCGGTCAGGTCCTCGGCGGGGATGCGCGCGAGGATCGTCGGGTTCGCGATCTTCCAGCCGTTCAGGTTCAGGATCGGCAGCACGGCGCCGTCGGCCACCGGGTCGAGGAACGTGTGCGCCTGCCACGAGCCGTTGAGCGGCCCGGTCTCGGCCTCGCCGTCGCCGACCACGCACGTCACGACCAGGTCCGGGTTGTCGAGCGCGGCGCCGTACGCGTGGGCCAGGGAGTACCCCAGCTCGCCGCCCTCGTTGATCGACCCCGGTGTCTCCGGCGCCGCGTGCGAGGGGATGCCGCCGGGGAACGAGAACTGGCGGAAGAACTGCTGCAGGGTCGTGCCCGGGTACAGCTCCTGCCACGTGCCGTCGAGCCAGGCGTTCGCGTTCATCGCCGGACCGCCGTGTCCGGGGCCGCAGATGTACAGCATCTGCCGCGCCGACGAGGCGATGAGCGCGTTGCAGTGCGCGTAGACCAGGTTGAGCGCGGGGGACGTGCCCCAGTGCCCGAGCAGGCGCGGCTTGACGTCGTCGGGCTCGATCGTGCGCGTCAACAGCGGGTTGTCCAGCAGGTAGATCTGCCCGACGGTCAGGTAGTTCGCCGCACGCCACCACGCGTCGATCGCGCGGATCCGGTCGGTGGTCGGCAGGTGCTCAGTGGCCATGCGCCCCACGGTACGGACGACGGCTTCGGACAGATCGGGAGAACTCCTTCCAATCCGTTCGGCGAGGGGTACCGAATCACCATCACAGGCCGGGAAACACCCGGAGCGCTCACCAGCCTCAACCAGCTGGTTCTCCACCCTCATGCGGGGTGTGTTCGGCGTGCACACAGCAGATGCGCGTCGAGCGCGACAAGCAAAGGACAGAACACCATGCGCAAGTTCACCAAGACCACGGTCTCCCTCGCCGCTGCCGGCGCGATCATCCTGGGCGGTGCCGGGTTCGGCA
>NZ_JALGRO010000018.1 GCF_022815645.1 Curtobacterium sp. VKM Ac-2922
GAAGCCGCAGTGCCCGGCGTCGAGGTGGTCCGCCCCGGCACCCTCGCGCTGCGCTCCCGGGGGCCGGCGCGCTACTACGGCGGTGAACGAGCCGCCGCGTCGACCCTGGCGGGCATCGCGGCCGACCACGGCGCCCCGATGGTCCGAGCCGGGGTGGCGGACACCCCGTTCGCGGCAGAACAGGCCGCCCGTGCCCGTCCGGTGCGCCCGGGGGAGCGGGTGCGGATCGTGCCCGTTGCGGCCTCGGCCGAGTTCCTGGCGTCGCTGCCCCTCGGCGTGCTCGGCGACCCGGAGCTGGCGACCGTGCTCGACCGGCTGGGCATCGTCACCCTGGGGCAGTTCGCGGCGCTCAGCGACGAGCAGGTCCGCGACCGGTTCGGCGTGCCCGGGGCGTTCCTGCACCGGTTGGCAGCCGGGCGCGACCCGCGCGAGATCGCTGCGCGCGCGGTCCCGCCCGAGCTCCGGGTGGAAGCCGCGTTCGAGCCCCCGCTCGACCGCGCCGACCAGATCGCGTTCGCGTTCCGGCGGTCGGCGGACGACTTCGCGACGCGACTCCGGGCCGCGGGGCTCGTGGCCACCACCATCCGTGTCGGCATCGTCGACGAGCGGGACATCCTGCTCGAGCGCACGTGGGCGCACCCCCGCTGGTTCGACGCCGCCGACGTGGTCGACCGGGTGCGCTGGCAGCTGGCGGGTGGTGTCGACCCGACCGGGCTCGAAGCCCCGGTGACCTCGGTCGTGCTCGAACCCGTGGCCGTCGACGACATGGCGAACCACGAGCGCGGGCTCTGGGGCTCCGGACCGGACGAGCGCGTGCACCACGGCCTCGCCCGCATCCAGGGCATGGTCGGTCACGACGGGGTGGTCAGCCCCCGGGTCGGCGGCGGGCGCACCCTGTCCGAGCGCATCGTCCTGGTTCCCTGGGGTGACGCCCCGCCCGGTGGCGAGCGCGCCCTGGCGACCGTGCGCGACCGGCCCTGGCCCGGCAAGCTGCCGGGGCCACCACCCGCCACGGTGCTCGAACGACCGCGTCCGGTCGACGTGGTCGCGGTGGACGGCACCAGCGTCGACGTCGACGAGCGCGGCGTCCTGTCGGGCGTCCCCGGTCGTTTCCGTGCCGAGGGCGACCGCGGTGGGGGCTTCGCGGCGGTGACGGCGTGGGCCGGACCGTGGCCGCTCGTCGTGCGCTGGTGGGAAGCCGGTGGGCGGCGGCTGCACCGGCTGCAGCTCGTCGACGCCGAGGGTCGCGCCTGGTACCTCGTGCTGGCGGACCACCGCTGGTGGGCCGAGGCGATCGCGACGTGACGACGACGATGCGTGTGATGACGAGTGCACCGCGTGCGGTGACGATGCGTGCGGTGACGGTCGCACCGCCTGCGGTGACGACGACGAGGGGGGCCTGATGGGCTACAGCAACCCGCCGATCTCGTGGTCGGCGTTCGAGCGCGCCCTGTCCGACAAGCGGAGCCCCGGGTCCTCGCACGACGGCGACGGCGGCGACAGCCCGGCGTGGTCGCGCAAGCGTGAGCCCTACGCGCCCCAGACACCGGTGCCGGACGGCACGGACGGGCCGCCCGCGGTGCCGTACGCCGAACTGCACGCGCACTCGACCTTCAGCTTCCTCGACGGCGCCAGCCAGCCCGAGCACCTCTTCGAGGAAGCCGCCCGCCTGCGCCTGCACGCCCTGGCGTTGACCGACCACGACGGGCTGTACGGCGCCGCCCGGATGGCCGAGGTCGCCGAGGCGTACCCGACCGTCGGCACCGTCTACGGCACCGAGCTCTCACTCGGGTTGACGGCGCCGCAGAACGGTGTGCCCGACCCCGAGGGCTCGCACCTGCTGCTGCTCGCCGACGGGCAGGACGGCTACCACCGGCTGGCGGGAGCGATCACGAGCGCACACCTGGCCGCCGGGTCCGAGAAGGGACGGCCGCGGTACGACCTCGACGACCTGGCCGCACGGGGCGACGGGCACTGGCGGGTGCTCACGGGGTGCCGGAAGGGCACCGTGCGCCAGGCGCTCGAACAGGGTGGCGAGTCGGCGGCCGACACCGCACTGCGGGCACTGCTCGACCGGTTCGGCACCGGCAACGTCGTGGTCGAGCTGCTCGACCACGGCGACCCACTCGACAGCGCCAGGAACGACCTGCTCGCCACGCTCGCCGCTCGGCACGCGCTGCCGCTCGTGGCGACGGGCAACGTCCACTACGCCACGCCGGACCGCTTCCCGGTGGCGACGGCGCTCGCCGCGGTCCGGGCGCGCCGCAGCCTCGACGAGCTCGACGGCTGGTTGCCGGCGGCCGACACGGCGCACCTGCGGTCCGGCGTCGAGATGACCCGACGGTTCGCGCGGTACCCGGGTGCGATCGAGAACACCGTGCGGATCGCGGACGAGATCGGGTTCCAGCTGAAGACGGTCAAGCCCGGGCTGCCCGACCTGGACGTCCCCGACGGGCACACCGCGATGTCGTGGTTGCGCGAGCTCACCTGGACCGGCGCCAGGCGGTTCTACCCGGGCAGCGCCGACGGGGTCGACCCGCACAAGCGGGCACGCATCGAGCGCGAGCTGGCCGTGATCGAGGACAAGAACTTCCCCGGGTACTTCCTGATCGTGCGGGACATGGTGCAGTTCGCCCGGGGTCGCGGCATCCTGTGCCAGGGGCGTGGCTCGGCGGCGAACTCGGCCGTCTGCTACCTGCTGGAGATCACCGCGGTGGACTCGATCCGGTACGGCCTGCCCTTCGAACGGTTCCTGTCGGCCATGCGTGACGAAGAGCCCGACATCGACGTCGACTTCGACTCCGACCGGCGCGAAGAGGTGATCCAGTACGTCTACGACAAGTACGGCCGGTACAACGCGGCCCAGGTGGCGAACGTGATCACCTACCGGCCGAAGGGGGCCGTCCGCGACATGGCGAAGGCGCTCGGCCACAGCCCCGGTCAGCAGGACGCCTGGTCGAAGCAGGTCGAGCGGTGGGGATCGATCACCGAGAGCCAGGACCACGACATCCCACCAGCGGTCGTCGGGCTGGCCAGCGACGTCCTCGGGTTCCCACGGCACCTCGGCATCCACTCGGGCGGCATGGTGCTGACCGACCGCCCCGTCGGCGAGGTCGTGCCGATCGAGCACGCACGGATGGACGGCCGCACGGTGCTGCAGTGGGACAAGGACGACTGCGCCTACATGGGGCTCGTGAAGTTCGACATGCTCGGGCTCGGCATGCTCGCGGCGCTGCAGTACTCGTTCGACCTGGCGGCAGAACACTGCGGGGAGCGCTGGGAGATGCACTCCATCCCGAAAGAGGAGCAGGGCGTCTACGACCAGTTGTGCCGGGCGGACACGATCGGGGTCTTCCAGGTCGAGTCCCGCGCGCAGATGGGCACGCTGCCCCGGCTGCTGCCCAGGCGGTTCTACGACCTGGTGATCGAGGTGGCACTGGTGCGTCCCGGGCCGATCCAGGGTGGCGCCGTACACCCGTACATCCGTCGCCGCACCGGCGAAGAACCCATCACCTACATGCACCCGTCGCTCGAACCGGTGCTGGAACGGACCCTGGGCGTGCCGCTGTTCCAAGAGCAGCTCATGCAGATGGCCATCGCGGTCGGCAACTGCTCGGGGGACGACGCCGACCTGCTGCGGCGGGCGATGGGGTCCAAACGTGGGCACGAGAAGATCGACCGGCTGCGCGACAAGCTCTACGCGGGCATGGCGGACAACGGCATCCACGGGGCGGACGCCGACGCGATCTACGCGAAGATCCAGGCGTTCGCGAACTTCGGCTTCGCCGAGAGCCACTCGATCAGCTTCGCCCTGATCGTCTACGCCAGCGCGTGGATGCGGCTGCACTACCCGGGCGCATTCCTGGCCGCCCTGCTCCGGGCGCAGCCGATGGGCTTCTACTCGCCGCAGACGCTGGTCGCCGACGCCCGACGGCACGGGGTGCAGGTGCTCCGGCCGGACATCCTGCGGTCCGGGGTCGACGCCACGCTCGAGCCGATCGAGGGTACTGCCGGGTCCGGGGACGACGGGCAGGGTCCCAGCGGGACCGCCAACGGACTCGGGGACGATGCCTGTCTGCAGACCGAGCAGCCGCCGGTGTTGCCCTTCGACAGGACGCGGCCCGACGACACGGCCCGGCACCGGCGGGACGGCGGGTCGGCAGTGCGGCTCGGGCTGGTCGAGGTGGCCTCGCTCGGTCGACGCACCGCGGAACGCATCGTCGCGGAGCGCGACGCGAACGGTCCCTTCACGGACATGTCCGACCTGGCGCGCCGGGTCGGACTGACCACCGCGCAGCTCGAGGCCCTGGCGGCAGCGGACGCGTTCGCGCCGTTCGGTGTCGACCGCCGCGGGGGCATGTGGTCCGCGGCACAGGCGGCAGCCGAACGCCCCGACCAGCTGCCCGACACCCAGGTCGTCGTGCAGCCGCCGTTGTTCGGACAGATGACGAGCGGCGACGTCCTGATCGCCGACATGTGGTCGACGGGCATGACCACCGACGACCACCCCGTGTCCCACGTCCGCCAGCGCCTGTCCGTCGGGAAGGTGCTCAGCGTGGCGGACCTGGCAGCGGCAGAAACCGGTCGGCGGATCGAGGTCGGCGGGATCGTGACCCACCGGCAGCGTCCGGCGACGGCGTCGGGGATCACGTTCCTCAACGTCGAGGACGAGACCGGTCTGGTGAACGTGATCTGCAGCGTCGGGGTGTGGGGACGCTACCGGCGGGTGGCGCGCGAGTCGCCGGCCGTGGTGGTGCGGGGGATCCTCGAGCGCTCACCCGAGGGCGTGGTCAACGTGGTCGCCGACCGCATCGAGCGGTTGTCGCTGTCCGTGCGGACACGGTCCCGCGACTTCCAGTGACCGCCGCAGGGTCGTCCAGCGTGCTCAGTGCGCCGCCGGCACGCGGATCGTGACCTCGAGGCCCCCCGACCGCACGTTCCGCAGCGACGCGGTCCCGCCGGCACGCTCGGCCACCGCACGCACGATCGCCAGCCCCAGACCCGAGCCACCCGGCAGCGGGATCACGCCGGTCGCCGGGTCGGGTGCCGGGCGGGACTTGCGTGCCTCGTCGGGTCGGGTGAACCGGTCGAAGGCGACGGGCACGAAGGTCTCGGGGACGCCGGGGCCGTCGTCGGTGACCTGCAGCTCGCCCACGTCGCCGTCCGTCCGCCAGGTCACCAGGATGCCGCCGCCGCGGGGGAGCGCCGCCACGGCGTTCCCGGCGATGTTCGTGACGAGCTGCGCCATCCCGCCGGTGTCCAGGTGGTAGTGCGGCTCGGTGGCACCGGACTCGGGTGCCTCGAGGTCGAAGTCGACGGTGACGTCCTTCGTGCTCGCGATGAGACGGACCCGGTCGACGGCGGCCATCACCTCGTCGCCCAGGTCTGACCAGGCGGTCAGCGGGCGTTGGTCGCCGTCCTCGGAGCGCCGCTCGGACTCCTCGATGCGGGACAGCGTCAACAGGTCGTTCGCCAGGCGGGACAGGCGGGCGACGTTGTTCTTCGCCCGCTCGATGTGGCCGGCGAGCGCCTGGGCGTCGTCGGCGTCGAGCGACGCCAGGTCGAGCTGGGTCGTCAGGATCGCCAGCGGGGTGCGCAGCTCGTGGGACGCGTCGGACACCATCTGGCGTTCGCGCTCGGTCGCCTGCCGTGTGCGGGCCAGGAACGCGTTGAGGGTGGTCGCCAGCGAGGCGAGCTCGTCCTGCGCCGGACCGACGGGCAGTTCGGCCCGTTCCGGGGCGACCGACAGCCGCTCGGCCTCGCGGCGCATCCGGTTCACGGGGCGCAGTGCCGCGGTCGCGAGCACCCACGATGCGATGCCGAACGCCACAAGGATGGCGAGGCCGGTGATCGACAGGGTGGTGGTCAGGTCGTCGACGACCAGGGCCTCGGCCTGCGAGTTGCGGGCCGCCACGACGGTCCACCGGCCGGCACCGTTCACCGGGTGCTCGACGACCACGCGGTACTCGGACCCGGAGACGTCGATCACGGATGTACCGGCTTCGGTCGACCGCAGGCTGCCGAGCGCGCGTTCGACCCGGCTCGGCATCGTCGAGAGCTTGATCTCGCCGGTCGGTGAGACCACGGCGACCAGCTGGGCGTTGCCGGGCGAGGACAGTGCGGGGTCGCTGTCCACCTCGAGCGTGGCGACGTAGGGGTCGGCGTCCGCGTCGAGCAGGGTGTGCGTGGCGGACGCGACCACGCTCACGACCTGGAACCGCATGACCAGGACGAGCAACACGATCACGACGGCCGCGATGGCGGTCGAGCCGATCGTGATCCGCGACCGGAGGGACAGCAGGCCCAGCGGCCTGATCAGACGCATCGGGAGTGCGGTCTGCGGGTCAGGAACCGAGCAGGTCGAGGCGGTAGCCCCGGCCGCGCACGGTGGCGATGGCGACGGTTGCCTCGTGCGACGTCAGCTTCTTGCGCAGGTACGAGATGTACTGCTCGACGACGTTGGGGTCGACGTGCTGCGACCCGTCCCAGACCTCTTCGAGGATCTTGGGCCGGTCGACGACGGTGCCGACGGAGCGGGCGAGCAGTCGGAGCAGCGCGAACTCGGTCGGGCTGACGGCCACGCGCTGGCCCTGGATCGAGACCCGGCGGGCCTCGGAGTCGATGGAGACGTCGCCGACCTCGATCGTGCGCGGGGCGCCGGTGGCCTCGCGTCGCCCGAGTGCGCGGAGCCGGGCGGTCAGTTCGGCGAACGCGAAGGGCTTCGTGAGGTAGTCGTCGGCACCGGCGTCGAGACCGAACACCCGGTCGTCGACGGCGTCGCGCGCGGTCACCAGGAGGATCCGCACGGGGTCCTCGCGTTCGCGGATCCGTCGAGCCAGTTCGAACCCGGACATGCCGGGCATCATGACGTCGACCACCGCCAGGTCGAACGCCTGCTCGCCGAGCGCGATGAGCGCCTCGACACCGTTCTCGACCGCCGTGACGCGGTACCCCTCGGCAGCGAGCCCGCGTTCCATGAGGGCGCGCATCTCGTCGTCGTCCTCGACCACCAACAACCGCATAGTGGACCTCCTGGGACCCACTCTGGCATCGAACGTCACGTTCGTGGCGTTCCCACGAGCATCCTGACTGAATCTCGTCACAGTCGGACCCGTGCGGACGCGCCCGGTGGCCCGCGATCGAGGGACATGAGCGGTCCCTGAGCGCTTGGTAAGCTCCGCGGTGGACGCTGTACCCGACAGAACGTCCTGTCTCTGGGGGACCCATGATCGACCGACCCGAACGAGCCGACCACCCGGCCATCGCCCGCCTCCGCGTCGAACTCGACGCCGCCTGGAAGAGCATGCGCACCCTCGCCGAGGTCGACGACGACCTGCGCGCGCGGATCATCGCCGAGCTGCGTGGTGCGGTGCCGGACATGGCGGGTCGAGCAGCCCACGAGGCCGGACACCAGGCGGTGGTCGCCGAGATCCGACGGTTCGCCGACATCGACGTGGACGCGACCGACGCGGAACGGCCCACGTGCGCGATCTGGGGCGAGATCGTCGACATGGCGTCGGTCGCCGCCATGGCTGCCGCCCACGACCCCGCCCCGGTCACCGGCGCCCGGCGGTAGCGCCGGCCCGCCGCCAGAGCTCAGTCGTCCTCGCCGAGCAGCTCCTCGCGCACGCGGCGGATGTCCTCGAGCAGCGCGCCGATCAGGATCCAGTGCCGCGAGTTCGGTCGCACCACCGCGAGCGGCGCCGTCAGGGCCGGTTCGTGCGGGTCGTCGCCCACGTGCAGGTCCTGGGTCACGGCGAGCTCCGTCGTCTCGACCTGTGCCCCGAGCGCCCGCAGGTCGGCGCCGATGCGCGCCACCTCGGTCGCGATGCGTCCCACCATCGGGTCGTCACGCAGGTCGGGGGCGGTGTTGTCCCGGATCGCCCGGGTCATGCCCGTGACGCGGGTCACCAGGACCCGCAGGTGTTCGGCGACGACCACGTCCCGTTCCAGGACCGTCCGCAGCCGGCCACCCCGCGGGTTCATCGTCAGCGACTCCTGCGCCGACCCCAGCGACGCCTCGGCCTGCGCGTGCTGCTGGCGGAGCGCCCGCGCCCGGAGCAGCGCCTCGTGCCACCGGTCGTGGTCCCACCCCTCGGTCAGGCCGATCGCCACCCGTTCGAACGCGACCGCGGTGTCCCGGGCCAGCCGAGCGACCGCCAGGTGCCCCGGGCGCAGCAGCACCGGCGGCACGATGGCGGCGTTGACGACCAGGGCCACCGCGGCGCCGAGCACGGTCTCGAGCACCCGGTCGGCCGAGTAGTTCGGCGTCACCACGCCGGCCGTCAGCACGAGCATGCCGCTGATGCCGACCTGGGTGGCCGAGGTCGGCGTCAGGCGCAGTGCCCAGGCGATGGTGATCGCGAGCACGATGACGAGCAGCACGACCCACACCGAGTCCCCGAGCAGGAAGTGCAACCCGGTCGCGAGCACGACCCCGAGGACCACGCCGGCGCTCCGCTCGAGGCCCTTCACGAACGACTGGTTGATGCTCGGCTGCACGACGAGCAGCGCCGCGATGGCCGCGAAGGTCGGGAACGGTCCCTGGATCAGCAGGCGGCAGAGCAGGACGGCCGCGACCACGGCGACGGCGGTCTTGACGACCTGCAGCAGGGGTGTGCGCTTCGAGCTGCGGAGGCGCGCGACCGGGTTCACGACCCCAACGCTAGCCACGGTCCGCACGCCGAGCCGTGCACGAACGCGACGAAACGGTGCCGACACGGTTGACTGATCCCGTGTGGCCGAATCACGAGCGCGTCATCCCGGAGGCCTTCGTCGGCTCCGGGACGTCCGTCGTGGCCGCGCGGGCCCACTCGGTCGAGCCGTCGGGCAACGGCTACCTGTACGGCTACGAGGTCGACACCGTCGACCGGGCCGGTCAGCGCGCCACGGTCCTGACCTACGTCGACACCGGCGGCAACCACGACCAGAACAGTGCGCTCGTCACCGATCCCGCCACCAACGAGCCGGTGTCGGTGTGGGCGTACCCGAACGACCCGGGACTGCCCGTCCTGCCGCAGGTCACCTACCGTGACGCCGTCGCCGAACTCCTGACGACCCTCGGCATGCCGGTGACGAACCCGACCCTGACCGTCGCGGCCTACCGCCCGGGCAAGCGCGCCGTCGTGCGGGTCGACGCGCCCGAGGGAACGCTCTTCCTGAAGGTCGTCCGGCCACACCGGGTCGCGCCGATCGTGCGGACCCACGAGCAGTTCGTCGCCGCTGGGCTCCCCGTGCCGCGCGTGCTGTCGAGCCGCGGGGACGGACTGCTCGTCCTCGAGCGCATCCGCGGCGTGCCGGCGGGCAGTCGCATCCTCGACATCGCCGACGACCCGCGGTTCGTCGCTTCGCTCGCCGCGCTGACCGGGCGGATCGCGACGGTGCCGATGACGCAGCAGGCCCGTGCCGACGCGATGGACCACGCCGACTGGCACCGCCGCACCCTGGTGTCCGCGCTGCCCCAGGACGCGCAGCAGATCGACGAGCTCTACGACGCGATCGGCCGTCGCTCGATCGGCTGGGCCGCGGCGACGAAACAGGTCGTGCACGGCGACCTGCACCTCGAGCAGGTCTTCGTCGACGAGGCCGAGCCGTGGCGGATCTCCGGGTTGCTCGACATCGACACGGCGGGCTGGGGCTACGCCGTCCGGGACATCGGTGCCGTGGTCGCACACCTGGTCGTCACCGGGCTGTGGCACCGTTCGCGCGGCGACGCAGACCGCGGCGCGGCAGCGGAGCGCCTGGCCGACGGCATCGCCCGCGACTGGGCGGCGCGCAACCCGATCGAGGCTGAACGCCTGGGGCCGGCCATCGGCGCACAGCTGCTGGCGCACGCCGGCGGCCAGGCCACCACGGGCTCCGCGAACGGGATCGCCACCGCGGAACAGCTGCTGGCGGCGACGCGTGCGGCGCTCGCGGTACCGGCCCCGCTCCTCCCGTCCGACCCGGCCAGCCGCCCGCGGTCCGCACCGCAGCGCTGACGCCCGTCCCCCGCGCCGACGCGCGCGGGGATCGCGGAGTCGCCTGGACGGGTGGTCCGGGAGTAAACTGACCGCGCACGCACCGCGTGCCCGCGCGTCGCGTCGTCCTCTGGCGCAACGAGTCGACCACGTGGTCGACGTGGGCACCGGGTCCGCGAACGCCCGGGGCGACCAGCCCTGCAGCCTCGCGTGCGTGCGACGGCGCCGGATCCCTCCGCGCAGACCGTCGCATCGGCAGGACGTCACCCGGCGCCCTCGATGGGATCGGTCGCACAGACGTCGTGGGGATCGGCGGGCCACCCTGGCCCGTCGCCGGCATCGGTGCGACGGACGCATCGACGAGACTTCCGCCCGGTCGGGCGGCTCGCCCCGGTCGCGGGGCGGAACAGGAGGAGCCTTGGCTCGATCAGGCACGCGGCGTGCAGCCGGTGGGACGCGGACCGCGTCGCGCCGGACCCGGCCGCTCGACAACGACGGCGTCATCCCGGTGCTCGCCCGCGCGGTGCGCGAGGTCGAGGCAGCCGCGCAGCGCGGACCGCTGAAGACGACGAACCGCACGAAGTTCCAGGCGGTCGCCCTGCTCATGCGCGAGGAACGTGCGCGGGTCAAGGCGGACGCCACACTGACCGACGCGCAGCGCGCCGAGCAGATGAAGCGGCTCGACGGCGTGGCGACGATCCTGGCGAAGACGGCAGCGCGGGACACCAGCGTGATCCAGCTGCTCACCGAAGAAGCCTCGGTCTCCGAGGCCACCCGGACGGTCAAGCGCGACATGATGATCGCGGGCGGCGTCGAGATGCAGCCCGAGGACCTGGTCATCGCGGCCGAGCCGGCGCCGGCGTCCACCGCGCAGGAGCGTGCCGTCGTCCCGCAGGCCGTGGTGCAGCGCCAGCTCGCCAACCCGTTCCTGCCGCCGGACTTCGCCCTGGCCGACCAGCCCGTCGCGCACCCGCGACGCCTGGCGAACTGGGAGCTGTTCGGTCCGCTCTTCAAGTCGTTCGAGTACGGCGCGGGTGGTGGCGCGGCGTCGATGGACCTGCCCGACCCGGGTCCGCTCGGCACGCTCTCCGGCACCAACCTCATGAAGCACCAGGCCGAGCTCGTCGCCGCGGTGGCCGAGGGTCACCGCACGTTCCTGCTCGCTGACGAGCCGGGCCTCGGCAAGACCGCGCAGTCGCTGTTGGCGGCCGAGGCAGCCGGGGCGTACCCGCTGCTGGTCGTCGTGCCGAACGTGGTCAAGACGAACTGGGCGCGTGAAGCAGCCCGTTGGGTGCCGAACCGTCAGGCGACCGTCATCCACGGGGACGGCGACGACCTGGACGGCTTCGCCGACGTCGTGATCGTGAACTACGAGATCCTCGACCGGCACGTCGGCTGGCTCAGCGCGTTCGGGTTCAAGGGGATGGTCGTCGACGAGGCGCACTTCATCAAGAACAAGGACTCGCAGCGTTCGAAGTTCGTGCTGCAGCTGGCCGAGGCGATCCGCGCTCGGACGGCTGCGCCCCTGATGATGGCGCTGACCGGCACCCCGCTGATCAACTCCGTCGAGGACTTCCGCACGATCTGGGAGTACCTCGGCTGGATCGACGACAAGAAGCCTCGTGCCAAGCTCATGAACGAGCTCGAGGACATCGGGCTGACCCCGGCAGACCAGGGGTTCTTCTCCGAGGCTCGTCGTGCCGTGATCGACCTCGGCATCGTCCGGCGCCGCAAGGTCGACGTCGCGGCCGACATCCCCGCGCGGCGCATCGCCGACATCCCGGTCGAGCTCGACGGCGACGAGGGCCGCTCGATCCGCGACGCCGAACGCGAACTCACCGCCAAGCTCGTCCAGCGCTACCACCAGGCGCTCGACGCCCGGACCGGTCAGGCGCCGGTCGAGGGCATCGACCACAAGTTGGTCCGCCAGGTCGCCCGCTGGGAGCTCGAGGACCAGGACGCATCGTCCACCGGCGAGAACGTGTTCTCGATGGTGCGGCGCATCGGCCGTGCCAAGGCGCAGCTGGCGGCGGACTACGCGGCGCAGCTGGCCTCGAACGTCGGCAAGGTCGTGTTCTTCGCCAAGCACCTCGACGTGATGGACCAGGCGGAAGAGGTCTTCGCCCGCCGTGGTCTGCGCACGGCCACCATCCGTGGTGACCAGACGCCCACGCAGCGCACCGCACAGATCGATGCGTTCGTGAACGACCCGGACGTCGCGGTGATCGTCTGCTCGCTCACCGCCGCGGGTGTCGGGCTGAACCTGCAGGTGGCGTCGAACGTGGTGCTGGCCGAGCTGTCGTGGACGAGCGCCGAGCAGACCCAGGCGATCGACCGCGTGCACCGCATCGGGCAGGCAGAGCCGGTCACCGCGTGGCGGATCATCGCCGCCCAGACGATCGACACCAAGATCGCCGAGCTCATCGACTCCAAGGCCGGGCTGGCCGCGCGGGCGCTCGACGGCTCCGACGAGGAACTGGTCGACTCGGGTGACATCCAGCTCGACGCGATGGCGGCCCTGCTGACCGACGCGCTCGAGGGCTGAGACCCGGCACGCACAACCGAAAGCACCCTGCGCAACGGATTCACGTGGCGCAGGGTGCTCTCGGTTGTGCGAACCGTGCGACCAGCACGCGTCGGCGCCGCACCAGCCGCACCGGCCTCAGATGCGGGACTGCACCTCGGCCAGGGACGGGTTCGTCGCGGTGCTGCCGTCGGGGAACACCAGCGTCGGCACGGTCTGGTTGCCGCCGTTGACCTCGGCGACCAGCTCGGCCGTGCCGGGGGTCTGCTCGATGTCGACCTCGGTGAAGGGCACGCCGGCCTTGGACATCTGGCTCTTCAGGCGCTTGCAGTAGCCGCACCAGGTGGTCGTGAACATCGTGACGCCGCCGGCCTGGGGCACGAACGCGTCGCGGGAGATCGTCTCGCTCATCCCCTCAGGCTAACCCCGGCGTCTGAGCGGTCCGGTCCACCGGTGCGCCCTGGTAGACAGGGACGTGTGACCCAGACGCACCTCGAGATCGAGCGCACGTACGACCTGCCCGACACTGCCGACCTGCCGGACCTGATCGGGGTCGGTGGCATCCTGCAGGTCGACCACCAGGAACCCTTCGAACTCGACGCGACCTACTGGGACACCGCGCGGTACGACCTGGTCGCCGCCCGTGTGACCGTCCGTCGTCGCACGGGTGGCCACGACGCCGGGTGGCACATCAAGCGCGCCGAGTCCGACACCGTCCGGCACGAGCAGCACTTCCCCCTCACCGACGACGCGGACACCGTGCCGGTGGAGGTCCTGGCGGCCCTGTTCACCGAGCGCCGCGGACGGGGCCTGCAGCCCGTCGTGCGGATCACCACCACGCGCACCGTCACCCGCCTGCTCGACGAGGACGGCGACCAGATCGCCGAGCTCGCCGACGACCGCGTCAGCGCCCAGCGGCTGGACGCCGACGCGCCGGCCGACCCGCGCACCTGGCGCGAGGTCGAGGTCGAGACCGTCCCGGGCGTCGACCCGCAGATCGCGCACGAGTTCCTCGGATCGCTGGACGGCCGGTTCCAGGCCGTCGGGGCCGGCCCCGCCGCCGTCGCATCCAAGCTGGCACGCGGGCTGGCCGGCGCACCGGCACCGCGCCTCCAGACCGCCGACAAGCCCGACAAGGGCACGACCGCCCGCGTCATCACCAAGCGGCTCAGGAAGCTGCGCTCCGCGCTGCTCGTCCAGGAGGCCCGGCTGCGGTCCGGCGAGGACGCCGAGCTGCGCGAGACGGCCGCCACCACCCTCGAACTCGCCGCGATCCTGCAGACCTACCGTCCGGCCTTCCCCGACGGGGACGTCTTCGACCGCGCAGCTGCCGGCGCCGAGGACCTGGCGGAGGTCACCGCGCGCGCCGCACTGGCCGACCACCTGGTCGAGCGGCTGCCGCGTGCGAGCAGCCCCGCCCAGGACGAGCTGGTCGACGCGATGACGCGGGAGCGGATCCTGGCGGCGACCCGCGAGCGCCGCGACGAAGCGGTCCGCGACGTCGTGACCGCGCTGCACGGCGAACCGTTCCTGGAACTGCTCGACGCCCTCGACGACGCGGTCGAGCGGCCGACACCGACCCCGTGGTCGTTGCGGTCGCCGAAGAAGGTCGCTCAGGACGTCACCGCGACGGTGAAGCCCGAGGTGCGCGAACTCGTCCGTGACGCGGTGGCCGACGACACCTCGGACACCGCAGCCGCACGCGAGGCAGCCGACCGCGCCGCCACCGAGCTCGCCTGGCAGGGGACGATGCGCGCCCGGCTCGCGATGGACGTGCTGGGCGACGACGCCTTCCCGCACGCACTGTGGAAGCGGATCGGCACCGCGGCCGAGGTGCTGACGGAGCGGGTGCGGTCGCTCTGGGCGCTCGACGCACTGCGGACGCTGTCGGGCATCGCCGAGCGCGCCGGCGAGAGCACGTTCGCGTACGGCGTGCTGGCCGGGGACCGCGTGCGGCTGGCCGAGGAGTCCTACGACGAGGCGGTGCACGCACTCAACCGCGTGTGAGCGCGTCGCGCGTGCGCGCCGTGCGCGGTCGAGGGAGCAGAAGTCGTCGGGTCCGTGTGGACCACCCGACGATTGCTGCTCGCTCGATGTTTCAGGCGGTGGGCGCGGCGGCGGGCCTGGTGGCGGGGGAGTCCTTGGCGAGCCCCAGGGTGTCGAGGATCCACGCGATCTCGAACGCGCGCTCGCGCCAGGACGCGTAGCGCCCGCTGACACCGCCGTGGCCCGCGGACATCTCGGTCTTCAGCAGCACCGGCGCCCCGACCTCGCGCAGCTTCGCGGTCCACTTGGCGGGCTCGACGTACAGCACGCGGGTGTCGTTGATCGAGGTGACCGCCAGGATCGCCGGGTACTGCACGTCGTCGCGGACGTTCTCGTACGGGGTGTACTCGCTCATGTAGCGGTAGACCTCGGCGTCGTGCAGCGGGTCACCCCACTCGTCCCACTCGATCACGGTGAGCGGCAGGTCGGGGTCGAGGATGCTGGTCAGCGCGTCGACGAACGGCACGGCGGCCAGGATGCCCGCGAACCGGTCGGGGGCGATGTTCGCCACCGCGCCCATCAGGAGTCCGCCCGCGCTGCCGCCCTCGGCGACCAGGCGGTCGGCGCTCGTGCGGCCCGTCGCGATGAGGTGGTCGGCGACGGCGACGAAGTCCGTGAAGGTGTTCTTCTTGGTGAGGGTCTTGCCGTTCTCGTACCAGTGCCGTCCGAGTTCGCCGCCGCCCCGGACGTGCGCGACCGCGAACACGACGCCGCGGTCGAGCAGCGACAGGCGCATCACGCTGAACCCCGGGTCGATCGAGTGCTCGTACGACCCGTACCCGTACAGGTGCAGCGGCGCCGGGGTGTCGGTGTCCACCGCGTCGCGTCGCCACACGAGCGAGATCGGCACGCGGGTGCCGTCGGACGCCGTGGCCCAGTCGCGCTCTTGCACGTAGTCGGTCGGGTCGTAGCCACCGAGCACCGGCTGGCGCTTGAGCACCGTGACGTGTCCGGTCGCCAGGTCGAGGTCGCTGACCTCGGACGGGGTGACGAACGAGGTGAACCCGATGCGCAGCGTGGGCTGGTGCCACTCCGGGTTGCCACCGAGGCCGGCGGAGAACAGGGTCTCGTCGAAGTGGACCTCGTCGGGTTCGCCGTAGCCGTCACCGTCGATCGGGATGATCGCGACCCGGGGGAGTGCCTGGGCGCGGTACTCCAGCGCCAGGTGCCCGGCGAACGCGTCGACCGACTCGATGCGGCGCTCGGGGTGGTGCGCCACGACGACCCGGCGGTCGGACTCGGATGTGGGGTCGTCCGCGGGGACGTCCACGAGTTCGAAGTTCTCGGCACCGTCGTTGTGCAGGACGAGCAACCGGTCGCTGCCGCCGACGATGGCGTGCTCGATCTCGTACTCGACCCCTTCGCGCCGGGGCCACACCACGTGGAAGTCGCCGGTCGGGTCGGCCGCGTCGAGGATCCAGGCCTCGGAGGTGATCTTCGACCCGAGCTCGATGACGATGTACTGCGACGAGCGCGTGACGCCGACGCCGACCCAGTAGCGGTCGTCGGGCTCTTCGAACACGACGACGTCGGCCGACGCGGGCGTGCCGACGGTGTGCCGCCAGATGCGGTCCGGACGCCACGAGTCGTCGACCGTGGGGTAGAACACGTACCGGCCCGAGGGGTCGAACGTGGCACCGGCACCGGTGTTCTCGACGACGTCGGCCAGGTCGTCGCCCGTGGTCAGGTCACGGACGTGCAGCGTGTACCGCTCGTCGCCCGCCACGTCGACGCCGTAGACCAACCGTGTGCCGTCGTCGGTGATGTCGTAGGAACCCAGGGAGAAGAAGTCGTGTCCCTCGGCCAGGGCGTTGCCGTCGAGCACGACCTGTTCGCCGGGCAGGGTCGTCGTGTCCTCGTCGAGGGTCGGCGGCGTCCAGTCGTCCGGTCCGGTGATCGGTGCGCGGCACTGCACGCCGTACTGGCTGCCCTCGGTCGTGCGGGTGAAGTACCACCAGTGACCCATGCGCACCGGCACCGACAGGTCGGTCTCCTGCACGCGGCCCTTGACCTCGGCGAAGACGCGCTCGCGCAGGTCGGCGAGGTGGTCGGTCGAGGCCGCGGTGTGGGCGTTCTCGGCCTCGAGGTACCGCAGCGTGTCGGGGGACTCCTTGTCGCGGAGCCACTCGTAGTCGTCCACGAAGTCGATGCCGTGGTGCGTTCGGGTGATCGGCCGCTTGTCGGCGGTCGGCGGGGTGGTGGATCCGTGCTCGTCGCTCACCCGACCACCCTAGGCCGCGCGCCCGTGCAGTCCGCTCCGGAGCGCCCGCTCGTGCACGGCGGCACCGACGCGTTCGGCGAGCGCGTCGAGCTCGTCGGCGACGTCGACCACGAGCCACGCACGGTTGCGGCGGCGCGTGGTGACCGCCCGGAGCCGGCCGGTCCGGACGAGCGGGTCGACGAACCCGTCCGTCGTGGTGCCCGCGGCATGGGCGAACGCGTCGGCCTGGTCCTCGGTGAGCACGACGTCGGTCAGCAGTGGGTCCGTGTTGCCTGCGCGCTCAACGTGCAGCGGGTCCCCGCTCGCCGCGCGCTCGTCGAGCACCAGCGCGGTGAGGGCTGCTTCGTCGCAGGCAGTCCCGATCGCCACGGCCAGGTCGGCGACGAAGTCGTGCACGGTGCCCGACCGGTACCGCACCAGGTGGTCGAAGTACCGCGCACGATCGGCCACCAGGGCGGTCGCCACGGGCACGGTGGTCGACCTCGTGACACCGCGACGTCGCAGCACCGCGCCGATCAGCGCGCGGCCGATGCGTCCGTTGCCGTCCGTGAAGGGGTGGATCGACTCGAACTGGGCGTGTGCGATCGCAGCCTGTGCCACGGGGTGCAGGTCGTCGCGCGCCACGAACGCCAGCAGGTCGTCCATCAGCTCGGGCACCAGCTCGGGCGGTGGTGGGACGTACGACGCCAGCCGCGGCGACCGACCGCCGCCGATCCAGTTCTGCACCGTGCGCCACCGACCGGCGTCGTGGCCGTCGACCGGGTCGTCGCGTAACAGGTCGTGGTGGGCGCGCAGGAGCGACGCCGTGGTGACCGCACCCGTGGCGGCGTCGTCCTGCATGCGACGGAGGGCGGTGGTCGCCGCGACCATCAGCGAAGCGCTGTCGTTCGCTCGGGAGCCGACGACCGCCCGGGCGTAGTCGACCAGGTCGGCGTGCTCGTCCTCGATCCGCGAGGACGCGACGGCCTCGGTCCGAGTGAGCAGCCCGCCGAGCGGAGCCAGGCGCTCGCCGTGCGTCTGGTCGAGGTCGCGCAGGGCGTCCGTGGCACGGTCGAGCAGCGGCAGGTGGTCCCACTGCGGTCGGTACCGGATGTCGGCGATGTGCGGCGGGATGGACACCCGGATCGACGTCGTCAGGCGGTCCGCTCGCGACCCACGCAACGCACTGCGCCACGGCACCAGCGCGGACGTGTGGACGGCCAGCTCGGGCAGCGTGCTGTGGCGGGACGGTGGGTGATGCGGCATGTCGTCACGGTAGGGACCGCGCGCCCTGTGGTGCAACGAATTCGTATGTTGTATTCCGTTGTCCCCGAAGCAGGGCGACTACCGTGGACCGCATGCCCAACTCCTTCGTCATCACCGGTGCGCACGTCGTCCCCGTCACCTCCGCCGAGTTCGACGGAGCGGTCGTCGTCGAGGACGGCCGCATCACCGCGTTCGGCCCGGACCTGACCCCGCCCGCCGGGCTGCCGGTCGTCGACGCCGCCGGTGCCTGGCTCGTCCCCGGGTTCGTCGAGTCCCACGGGCACGTCGGCATCCACGAAGAGGCGAACGGCCCCGCGGGCAACGACACGAACGAGCTGACCGGTCCGAACATGGCCGGCGTCCGGGCGATCGACGCCGTCGACATCGACGACGAGGGGTTCCGCGACGCCCTGTCCGGCGGGGTCACGAGCATCGTCGTCAAGCCCGGCTCCGGCAACCCGATCGGCGGACAGACCGTCGCCATCAAGACCTGGGGCGGACGCACGATCGACGAGCAGCTCATCTCCGACGCGGTCAGCGTCAAGAGCGCCCTCGGCGAGAACCCGAAGCGCGTCTACGGCGACAAGGGCCAGACGCCCTCGACCCGGCTGGGCGTGGCCAAGGTCATCCGCGACGCCTTCGTCGACGCGCAGAACTACCGGGCCGCCCGCGACGCTGCAGCCCGCAAGGACGAGCCGTTCGCGCGTGACCTGACCAAGGAGACGCTGGTGCGTGTGCTCGACGGCGAACTCGCGTGGGACCAGCACACCCACCGCCACGACGACATCGCCACCGCGATCCGGCTGTCCGAGGAGTTCGGCTACCGGCTCGTCGTCAACCACGGCACCGAGGGGCACAAGATCGCCGACGTGCTGGCAGCGAAGGACATCCCCGTCATCTACGGGCCGCTGTTCACCAGCCGGTCCAAGGTCGAGCTGCGCGACCGCGGCATCCCGCACCTCGCGGCGCTCGCCGCGGCCGGCGTCCGGGTCGCGATCACGACGGACGCGCCCGTGGTCCCGATCAACATGCTCGTCGACCAGGCGATCGCCGCGGTGAAGGAGGGCCTGCCGCACCAGACGGCCCTCGAGGCGCTCACGGTGAACCCCGCCACCTTCCTGGGCTTCGGAGACCGGGTGGGGCAGCTCGCGGTCGGACACGACGCCGACCTGGTGCTGTGGACGGGCGACCCGCTCGATGCCACCAGCCGCGCGACGCGCGTGTGGATCGAGGGCAACCAGGTCTACACGTGGGCCGACGGCGTCGGCACGACCGTGCCCCGCTGGTGACACGGTGACCGCCTGCAGGCGCAGTGCCGGTCCGACGGACCGGCACCGGGCCTCCAGAGGGTCACGTCACGACTCGCGCGACAGCAGGAAGTCGTTGACCTGCTCGGTCATCGCGAGGTCCATCGCGTGCTCGTGGCCGTCGACCGAGCGGATGGGCGCCGCCTGGCGCACGCTCGACACGAGCCACAGGGCATCCGCGGCGCGCAGGTCGTCCATCGTGACCAGCTCGTAGGACGTCTCGATGCCCTGCTGCTCGGCGAACCGGAACACGTCCGCCTGCGTGGTACCGGCCAGGATCCCGATGTCGGTGCGCGGCGTGACCAGGCGTCCGGCGACCGACATGACCAGGTTGGCCCGGGTGCCCTCGAGCACGTACCCGTCGGTCGTCACGAACAGGGCGTCGTCGGCGCCCCGTCGGGTGGCCTCGCGCAGCGCCGCCATGTTCACCGCGTAGGACAGCGTCTTCGCACCCTGCAGCAGCCACGGCGAGGTGCGCTCGACGTCGTGCCGGTAGCCGCGGTCGAGCGTGACCACCGAGATGCCCTCGGTGCGGGCCGGGGTGGAGTCCCCGGACGCGGCGGCGTACACCCAGCCGGTCGGCCGGCCCGATCCCTCGACGCCGCGGGTCAGGACCGTCTTCGCGAAGGCCTCGCGCACCGGGTCGAGCTCGGCGCACACGGCCTCGATCGCCCGCCGCCACGCGTCGAGGTCGGGCAGCGGCAGGTCGAGCATGCCGGCGGACCGCACGAACCGTGCCAGGTGCGCCTCGAGCGCCTGCGGACGGCCGTCCACGACGGTGATGGTCTCGAACACGCCGTCACCGCGGACGACGCCCAGGTCCTGCACCTCGAGCTGGTGGTCCAGCGGCGCCTCGAACGTGAACGCGTCAGCGGACGGGTCGTGCGCCGCGGCGTCTCGGGAGGGCTGGTTCAGGACGGCGAGCACGGTTTCGGTCATGCGGCCATCCAACCGCAGCAGCCGTGGTGCCGGTCAGGACCGCTCGGGGAGCGCGCCCATGAGCTTCCACACCGTCGCGGTCAGCTCCGGGTGCTGCAGGGCGATGCGCCGCAGCCGGTGGTACTCCTCGCCCAGCCGGGTGCCCTGACCCGACGCCGGGTGCGAGGACCACTGCGCGCTGCGCTGGCCGATGGCGGCATCGAGTTCGAGCGCTTCCTCGCGCAGGATCAGGACGACCTGTTCGTCGACGGTGGGCAGCAGGTGCATGAACTCCCAGGGATCGTCGCCCTGGCGTGACCGGTGCTCGACGATCATCGAGATCTCTTCGGCGGCCTCGGCGCGCAGCACTTCGAGGCTGCGCCCGAATCGCCGGTGCTCAGCCACGACGCCCCCGCAGCACGCCTGCCATGGATCGAGCGTACGCCAGATCGTCGGCCAGACTGGACACGTGAGCGAGCGCGACGAGACCAAGAACCAGCACCCCCGGGTCGTGGTCGTGTACCTGCTGCGCAGCGGCGTCACGGGCGACGAGGTGCTGCTCGGCGAGAAGCGGCGGGGCCTCGGCGCGGGGCGCGTGGTCGGGCCCGGCGGCAAGCGCGAGGGCGCCGAGACGGCGGTCGAGACCGCGGTGCGCGAGGTCGCCGAAGAGGTCGGCCTGCGGCTCGACCCGGCCGACCTGGAGGCCCGGGGCACGTTGGACTACCGGTTCCCGTACCGGCCGTCCTGGTCCCAGGTCTCCGACGTGTTCGTCGGTCGGCGCTGGTCCGGCACGCCGACCGCCAGCGACGAGCTCGCCGCGCGGTGGGTGCCAGTCGACGACGTCCCCTACGACGCGATGTGGGACGATGCGCGGTACTGGCTGCCCGGCGTGCTGGCGGGCGGGACGGTCGATGCGCGGTTCACGTTCGCCGACGACGACGCCACGGTCGTGGGGTTCAGCGGCACGGGCGTCGTCGCGCCCGAAGGTCACGGAGCGCACTGACGGCGGCACCGCCGGACCCCCTGCGGCATGTCGCACCCTTCGGCGGCTTCCCGCATCCGGGCGTACGAACCCGTCGGAGTACCTCGACCCGGAGTTAGCGTCGGTCGACCGCCGCCGTCGATGCACCGTGAAGGGGCCCACGTGCTCACCTCCTCCGGAACCCTGCCGGGCTCCCTGTCCGACCACCGTGGTGCCGACGTGCCCGAGACCTCGCTGCTGGCGGGGCTGTCGGACGTCGCGCGGCGGGTGCCGGATGCCCTGGCGGTGACGGACGAGCACCTGTCCCTGACCCACGCCGAACTCGACCGGGTGACCCGCGCCGTCGGGGTCCTGCTCGACGAACGACTCACCCCGGACGACCACAGCGGGCTCGGCGTCGACGTCCCCCAGGGCGGTGCGTCCGTCCCCGTCGGTGTGCTCGTCACCCACGGTGTCGGATCCGTCCTGGCCACGCTCGGGCTGATCCGTGCCGGCCGCACCATCGTCGCGCTCGATCCGTTCCTGCCCGAGGCCCGACTGCGCCACGTGATGTCGCTGGCCGGCATCGTGGACATCGTGGCGGACCGGGCGCACGCTGCGCAGGCCGCGACCCTGGTGGCGGACCGGGGCACGGTCCTGCTGTTCGCACCGCTCGTGGCCGAGGCCCGCGCGGTCGCCGCCACCGACGCCGACATCCGCGACGTCGCGGCGGCCCAGGGCCGAGGCGGGCGCGACCCGCTCGTGATCATCTTCACCTCCGGTTCGACCGGCGCCCCCAAGGGCGTCGTGATGACGCACCGGCAGGCCATGGCCGACACCGTCGCCGAACGCGAGGTCTTCCGGTTCACGGCCGAGGACCGGCTGGCGTCGGTGCTGCCCCACGGTTTCTCGGCCGGGTTCTCGCTGGTGCTGTCCGGGCTGCTGGCCGGCGCCTCGATGCACGTCGCCGACCCGCGCCGCACCGGCGTCGACGGCCTGGCCGCCTGGATCCACGACGCCGAGCTGACGACGCTGCACACCACCCCGCACCTGGTCCGGTCCCTGGTCGGCGCACTCGACGCTGCGGACGACCGGCTGCGCGGCCTGCGCATGGTCGCCACCGTCGGCGAGGCCGTGACCGGTCCGGACCTGGCCGCGCTCCGACCGCTGCTCGGACCGACGACGTCGTTCTGCAACTGGACGGGCTCGAGCGAGACGAACGTCTACGCCGTCAACGAGATCCTGGCCACCGACCCGATCCCGGAGCGCAGCATCCCCTCCGGTCGGATCGTCGCCGGCAAGCGCATCGTGCTGCGCCGACCGGACGGCACCACGGCCGACGTCGGCGAGTCCGGGGAGATCGTCTGCATCTCACACGCCATGACGAGCGGCTACTGGGGTGCCCCCGAGACCACGGCGACCCGGGCCGGAACCGCCGAGGACGGTACCCCCTCGTGGGCCGTCGGTGACCTGGGCCGCTTCGACGAGGACGGTCGCATCACCCTGCTCGGCCGCGCCGACGACGCCGTCAAGGTCCGGGGCTACCTGGTCGAGCCGAGCGAGGTCGAGTCCGCCCTGCGCACGGTCGACACCGTGCAGGAGGCCGCCGTGATCGCGGTCAAGGCCCCGCCGGCACCGACCCGCCTGGTCGCGTACGTCGTCACGAAGCGGGGGCGGCGCTCAGCATCACCCGCGGCGATCCGCAAGGCGCTGCGCGACATGCTGCCGGACTACATGGTGCCGACGGCGATCGTCCCGATGGCCGAACTGCCCCGCAACGAACGCGGCAAGGTCGACCGGGCAGCCCTGCCCGAGGCGCCGTCGCTCGCGATGACCCTGGGTGAGGGCGGCACAGCGCTGCCCGACGCCGACACGTACGACCAGTGGGAGCTCGCGGTCGCGCAGATCTGGTCCGAGGTCCTCGGACTGCCCGCGGTCGGTCCGCTGCAGCTGCCGTCGGTCGGGCTCGACAACGACTTCGCCGAACTCGGCGGGGACTCGCTGTCCGCCGAGGAGATGCTCGCCACCGTGAGCGACCGACTCGGCGTCGAGCTGCCGTCCACCGACCTGCTGGAGTTCCCGACCGTCCGGACCTTCGCCGCTCGTGCACGCCTCGGCGCCACCGCGGTCCCGAGCCACCCGGACGTGATGACCCTGGCCGACGGCGCCGGCAGCACCAACGCCCCGCTGTTCTGCGTCGCCGGAGCCGGTGCGCTCGGCCTGACCTGGGCACCGCTGTCGCGACGACTCGGGGACCGTGCCGTGTACGCCTTCCAGCAGCACGGGCTCGAACGTCGCTCCGTGCCCGACTGGAGCATCCCCGCGATGGCGAAGCGCAGCATCGAGCTCATGCGCGTCGTGCAGCCCCGTGGCCCGTACACGATCGCCGGGCACTCGTTCGGCGGCCTGGTCGCGCTCGAGATGGCGTCGATCCTGACGGCCTCGGGGCAGCAGGTACACCGCGTCGTGCTCGTCGACACGTACCTGCCCGAGCAGAGCGCCGAGCAGGTCGACGTCGTCGAGTTCGGCGAGCTGGACCTGGGGCGCGGGTCGACCGCCACCCGGAGTCGGGTCCGCAAGGCCCTGGCGTCGAGGACCGAGTTCCTCCGTGACCGTGTGCTCGCACCGTTCGGCCAGATCGGGCGTCGTGCACGGGCGTACGGCGCCGGGGTGTTCCGCTGGCAGGGACAGCAGCAGTTCCGCGCGTTCTTCGACCACGCGGTGATCGTCTCGCGGCGCTACCGGCCGCCGGTGTACTCCGGCGCGGTGACGCTCGTCGTCGCGGACGGCAACGACTCCGGGGCCGAGCGCTGGGCGCCGTTCCTGGTGGACGGCCCGGACGTGGTGCGCATGCACAGCGAGCACAGCTCGGTGCTGCGGGAGCCCTACGTCGCGGAACTCGCCGACGCGCTCCGCGACCAGCTGGGCTGACGCGTCCGGCTGGGCTGACGCGTCCTGCTGGTCAGCGCGTGCGGGTGCTGCCGGTCCGGGCCTCTTCGGCCGCGGCGATGACGTCGGCGTCCCCGCTCTGCCCGCCGAGCGGCCGGACGAAGAAGTCGACGATGCCCACCGCGATCGCGGCGACCAGGGCGAACATCGCCCAGCCGACGAACAGCCCGGCGGTGTTGCGCCCGTCGGCCGGGGCGAGCGCGACACTCGCGACCCACAGGCCCGCGGTCAGCACGAGCAGGACGACGACGGCGGTGACGAGCAGGCGGTGCCAGGCGGAACGGGTCATGATCGGCCCAGGATACCGCGCCGGCGTCAGCGGGCCGCGTGCCGGTGGCGGGGCTTGTCGCCCGGATCCGCCGGCGCACCGGTGGTGTCCGGCCCGGACGCGGGACGTGCGCGCGGACCCGACCCCGAGCCTCCGCTCCGGCCGCCGACACTCTGGCGGTCCGCCTGCCGGACCACGGCGATGCGCCCGGTCGTGAGTGGCTCGTTCTCGAGCCCGTCGCGCCCACCGGTGAAGACGTCGCCGCTGACGCGGTCGTCCTCCCAGTCGTCGTCGCGCAGGACCTGCAGCGTGCCCGTCTCGGTCGAGGCGAGCCCGTGGCGCTCGAGCTCGACGTCGCGCTGCCTGCCGAGGAACTCGCGGTTGGCGGTCTGGGCGTCCTGGAACATCGTCGTGCGGCCGGTGACGATCGCGCGGATGCGGCGACGCTCCCAGAGCATCTTGCCGAAGTACATGAGTACCAGGCCAGCGCCCGCGTAGCAGGCCATCGTGATGAGCCCGCGGGCCGGGCCGGGGCCGACGCCGTAGACCTGGTGCTTGATCATGTCGACCATGCTCGACCCGACCACGACGTTGTTCAGCCACGCGAAGGGCTCGGGCATGAACCACTTCGGGTAGGCCCCGCCGGACGAGGGCATCGACAGGAAGACGAAACAGATCATGGCGGGCGCGGCGATGAACCGGCCGACGAAGTAGCTCAGCCCGTTGACCGCCAGGCCGATCGCGACGATCCAGCCCCAGGCGATGAGCACGAGTTCGATCCAGTGCCCGTGGATGGCACCGACGACCGGGCCGGCCAGGGTGTTCGTGATGAGCGAGATGACGAGACCGCCGATGACGATCACCGCCATGCGGACCCGGTGGCGGAGCGGACCGCCCATGATGCCGATGAACATCGCGACCATGTAGCCGCCGATGCACCACGCGAGCATGACGTACATCGGCACGGTGCCGTACTCGTCGTACGACGGCAGCGCGGCGAGCTCGGTGACCTTCGGTGTCGCGACGCCGATCGCGGTGAGCACGGCGGTCAGCGTCGCCGGCACCAGGCTCGCCACCTGGAACTGGTGCGCGCTGGCCTTGAAGAACTCGTTGTTCGACGGGTCGTACGCGACGGCCATCGAGCCGGCCATAACGTCACGCTTGGCGGCGACCAGGGAGTCGTAGGTGTGGAACACGAACTCGCCGGGCAGCGCCTTCTGCACCGCCTGCACGAAGGTCGGGTCGCTGCCGATGAGCGCGATCGGCACGTCGTGGGGGTGCGGGGCGTGGAAGGCGAAGACGTAGCACAGACAGAAGCCGACGATGAAGAACAGCGGCATCCACAGCTGCAGGCCGATGAGCTGCAGGGACGGGTGCAGGGTGCTGTACCACCGGCGCCAGGCGCTGATCTTCTGCGGCTGCGGGACCGGGGCCTGACGACGACGGACCGGGCGCGTGGAGCCGGCGACCTTGGCACCGCGACGTGGACCGGAACCGCGAGCCGAGGGCCGGGTCTGGCGCTGCTTCGGCGCGGACCGCTGAGCCCCGGGGCGGTCCGGGGTGTCGCTGTGCTGGGGGACGTCGTTCCGCGGGGTGCTCACTGGCGCGCTGTGCTCCTGGTCTGGTCGAGAAGACGTCAGGATACGCCGAAGGGCTGACCGCGGTCCGGGCGACCGCGCGACCGCGGCGACCGGCTAGGACCGGCTGCGGGACGCCTGCGCCGAGTCCATCGCGAGCTCTTCGGCGTCGAGCGTCACGAGCACGCGGCGCATGACCTCTTCGTCGAGGTTGCCGCGCTCGCGCTCCTCCAGCACGATCTCGCGACGGCGGTCCAGCAGCTCGCGCCGGATGTCCTGGATCTGCGCTCCCCGGAGCCGCACGGGGGAGTTGCGCTCCTCGTCCTGCTCTTCTTCGGCGTCCTGCCGGAAGACCTCGGCCTGGCGTTCGAGTCGCGCCTTGAGCCGGCTGACCACGGTGTCGATCGCCTGGTCGCCGTAGCGCTTGGCCCACTCGGCACGCCGTGCGTCGAGCAGCTCGATCGCCGCCTCGGTGGTGCGCTGGTTCAGCCGCATCTCGCTGCGGATGTCCGCTTCGCCCTCGGACGGGTCCGACACCTTGAGGGACCGGATCACGAAGGGCAGCGTCAGGCCCTGCAGCAGGAGTGTGCCGATCGTCACGATGAACGCGATCACGAAGATCGTGTCCTGCGCCTTGACCTGCACGGGGCTCGCCACGACCGACACCGCCGCAGCCAGGGTCACCACGCCACGCATGCCCGTCCACGAGATGACGGTGAGTTCGCGCCAGTTGAGCTTCGGTTCCGCCGATCCACGGATCCACCGCAGCCATCGGTGCCCGCGGGACATCCGGATGCGCAGGGGCCGGAACCACCGTCCGTTGAAGCGGTTGCGGACGTAGGACTCGAACACGAAGAGCGGCCGGACGAGGATCACCACCACCAGCACCACGACGGCCGCGGTGATCGTCTGCCCGAGGCTGCGCTCGCTCTCGATCAGGTCCTGCACGACGGTGTTGAGCTGCAGTCCGATGAGCGCGAAGACGAACCCTTCCAGGATGACGTCGATGCTCGTCCACAGCGGGCGCTCCTGCAGTCGGGTGGCGTAGCCCTCCTTCGGCGAGTTGTAGCCGATGTACAGCCCCGCCGTGACGACCGCGATGACCCCGGAACCGGACAGGTCCTCGGCCAGGATGTACGCGACGAACGGCAGCAGGATGCTCATGATCGTCTCGACGACCGGGTCGTTGATGCGCATCCGGATCCAGTGCACGAGCACGCCGAGCACGATCCCGACGGCCAGGCCGACGCCGATCGCCAGGCCGAAGATGCCGAGGTCCTGCCAGATGGTCAGCGAGGTGCCGGCGGCGATGAGCGTGAACACCCGCACGAGCGTCAGCGACGCCGCGTCGTTGATCAGGCTCTCGCCGGACAGCACCGTCATGACCCGCCGGGGGAGCCCGAGCTTGCGGCCGATGGCGGCAGCGGACACGGCGTCCGGCGGGGCGACGACGGCTCCGAGCAGGATCGCCGCGGGCCAGTCCATGTCCGGGATGATGACGTACGCGGCCACCGCCACGGCCAGCGCCGTGATGATGACCAGGAAGATGCCGAGGCGTCGGATCTGCTTGATCGACTGCTGGAAGCTCTGCCACGACACGTCGAGTGCGGCCGAGTACAGCAGCGGCGGCAGGATCACCGTCAGGATCAGCTCGGAGTTGATCTCGATGTGGGGCAGCCCGGGGATGAAGGACACCGCGAGCGCCACCGCGGTGACGAGCAGCGGAGCGGGGAGCCCCTTCGCCCGTGCGAAGCCGGTCACGACCAGTGATCCGACCAGCAGGATGAGGAGCTCGGCGATGTCCATGCGCTCATTCTCCCATCGGCATGCTTCCGGAACTGAACGAACGTGAAGCCGAGGTGAACGCGAGGTTGCCGACCGGGTTTGCCCGCGAGGCGCTCATGCGGGACACTTGCCCGCGGTGGACATCACACTCATAGTCGTCCTGGTCATCGCGTTGGCCCTCTTCTTCGACTTCACAAACGGTTTTCACGACACCGCCAACGCGATGGCGACACCGATCGCGACCGGGGCCATGAAGCCCAAGGTCGCGGTCACGGTCGCCGCGGTGCTCAACCTCGTCGGTGCGTTCCTCAGCACCGCCGTCGCCACGTCGATCTCCCACGGGCTGATCAACGAGGGCCCCGGCGGCGTCGCGATCAGCCCCGAGATGATCTTCGCCGGGCTCATCGGCGCGGTCGTCTGGAACATGATCACGTGGCTGCGCGGACTGCCGTCGTCGTCCTCGCACGCGCTGTTCGGCGGGCTCATCGGGGCGGCGATCGTCGGTGCCGGGTTCCAGTCCGTCAACTACGCGGCACTGCTGACCGTCGTGATCATCCCCGCGTTCCTGTCGCCGGTCATCGCGGCGCTCGTGTCGCTGCTGTCGACGCGCATCGCCTACCGGATCACGCGCCGGCCGGTGTTCCCGAACGAGCGCGGCGGGTTCCGCATCGGGCAGGTGTTCACCAGCTCGATGGTGTCGCTGGCCCACGGCACGAACGACGCGCAGAAGACGATGGGCGTCATCACGCTGACGCTGATCGCCTCGGGTGCGCAGTCCGCGAACCAGGGCGTGCAGTTCTGGGTCGTCGTCGCGTGTGCCCTGGCCATCGCGCTCGGCACGTACACCGGTGGCTGGCGCATCATCCGCACGTTGGGCTCCGGTCTGACCGAGATCCGCGCGACGCAGGGCTTCGCCGCCGAGGCCTCCACCGCGGCCACGATCCTGGCCTCGAGCCACCTCGGCTTCGCGCTCTCGACCACGCAGGTGTCGTCGGGCTCGATCATCGGCGCGGGCCTCGGCCGACGCGGCTCGAAGATCCAGTGGTCCACCGCGGGCAAGATCGTCATCGCCTGGTTCATCACGCTGCCCGCGGCTGCCGCCGTCGGTGCCGTGGCGTCGGGCATCGCCCGGTTCGGCATCATCGGCCTGGTCATCGACGCGGTCGTCGGTGCCGCGGTGATCCTCGGCCTGTACCTGTGGTCGCTGCGGAAGCCGCACGAGCAGGCCTCGGCGATCGAGGTCGACGTCGCCGCGAACGCGGTCTACACCCGCAAGGAGCTGCGCGACCTGCAGCGCAAGAAGCGCGCGGACGCCGTGGCAGCCCGACGCGCCGAGCTCAGCCGCGAGCGCACCCTGCGCCGCATGTCCGGACGGAACGGGGGACGACGCTGATGGGCATCGACTGGTTTGCCTTCGTCACCGTGGCGCTCGTCGCCGTGGTCTCCGCCTGCTTCGTGGTCGCCGTGTACTCGGTCGGCCTGCGTTTCTGGAGCGCCGCCGACACCCGCGCCGGCAAGTTCACCGTGAAGGAGGACGGCACGATCGGCCCCGCCACCGCCGGCTTCCCGAACCCGCAGGGCGCCTCGGCCGCGGTGCGCGGGCTCCGCGCGCTGGCCGTCGCCTGCTTCGTCCTGTGCGGCGTGGTCGTGCTCTACGGCATCTACCTGATCGTCCCGCAGTTCCATTGACGCCGCTCGCACGGTGCTGCGTTCGCGTCTCGTGCGCGGTTGACGGGGTGGTGCGGGGCACCAACCGGGCACGGGGCTGCTGACCCGTCACGAGGTCCGCGTGCGCGGCTGCGGACTGGAGGCGCGCGGCGGGCTGGTGCTGGGCCTCCTGTCGGTCTGTGGCGCCGCTCGCACGGTGCTGCGATCGCGGCTCGTGCGCGGTTGGCAGGGTGGTGCGGGGCACCAACGGGGCACGGGGCGCCCGCCGCCGCGCCGCCCGCCCGCCCGGCCGCCCGCACCGTGCGCCGCCGCCCGCACCGGCGCGCCCTGCGCCCGCGCCCACGGGCAAGCGGGCGCGCCCACCGCACCGGCTGGACGGACTGGACTAGCCTCGGACGCGTGAACCACGACGAGGAGGCGCACGTGAGTGCTGGTACCCGCACCGAGACCGATTCCCTGGGCTCGAGGGAGGTGCCGGACGACGTCTACTGGGGCATCAACACGCTCCGCGCCCTCGAGAACTTCCCGATCACGAGCGTGCCGATCGCGGTCTACCCGGACCTGATCGAGGCGCTCGCGACCGTGAAGCAGGCGGCGGCCCGGGCGAACCGGGCCATCGGTGTGCTCGACGCCGAACGGGCCGAGGCGATCGACCGCGCGGCACAAGAGGTGCGCGACGGTGCCTTCCGCGACCAGTTCGTCGTCGACGTGGTGCAGGGCGGTGCGGGCACCAGCACGAACATGAACACGAACGAGGTGCTCGCGAACCGGGCGCTGGAGATCCTCGGGCGCGTGAAGGGCGACTACGCGTACCTGCACCCGATCGACCACGTGAACCGCAGCCAGTCGACGAACGACACGTACCCGACCAGCGTCAAGATCGCGATGATCTTCGGCGTGCACCGGCTGATCGACCAGCTCGAGCAGCTGTCCGAGGCGTTCGCCGAGCGGGGGCGCGCGTTCGCGGACGTGCTCAAGGTCGGTCGGACGCAGCTGCAGGACGCCGTGCCGATGACCCTCGGGCAGGAGTTCACCGGGTTCTCGCACACCATCCAGGAAGACGCGGTCCTGCTCCGCAAGGTCACGCCGTTGCTGGCGGAGATGAACCTCGGCGCGACCGCGATCGGCACCGGCATCACGGCCGACCCGCTCTACCGCGACGAAGTGCGCCGGCAGCTGCAAGAGGCGAGTGGCATCGACGTCGTCACGGCGCCGGACCTGATCGAGGCGACGAGCGACGCGGGGGCGTTCATGACGCTGTCCGCCGCGGTCAAGCGCAGCGCGGCCAAGCTGTCGAAGATCTGCAACGACCTGCGGCTGCTGGCTTCGGGTCCGCAGGCCGGCTTCGGCGAGATCACCCTGCCGGCACGCCAGGCCGGGTCCTCGATCATGCCGGGCAAGGTCAACCCGGTGATCCCCGAGGTCGTCAACCAGATCGCGTTCGCCGTGGCCGGTGCCGACACCACCGTGACGATGGCCGCCGAGTCCGGACAGCTGCAGCTCAACGCCTTCGAGCCGATCATCGCGCACTCGATCCTGCAGTCGCTGCAGTGGATGACCCGCGGCTGCGCGACCCTGCGCGAGCACTGCATCACGGGCATCGAGGCGAACGAGGCCAAGCTCGCGGCCCAGGTGGACACGAACGTCGGCGTCGTGACGGCCCTGACGCCCTACATCGGCTACGCGGCCGCGGCGTCGATCGCGCACACGGCGCTGACGACCTCGACGCCGATCTCGACGCTCGTCATCGCCGCCGGACTGATGGACGAGGACCAGGTCCAGCGCGTGCTGAGCCCCGCCCGGCTGTCGGGCATCGAACTCGCCACGGGAGCGATCCCGATCGTGACCGAGGCGATGCTGGACGCCGAGGCCAAGCGCCGCAGCTGAGCGGCGACGCCGCTGACGGGCAGGGCGGCCGCGGTTGACGTCGCTCCGCCGCCCCGGCTACCGCGGCAACGGCGGCTCGTCGACACGCAGCTTGTCCGCGACCTCGCGCAGCTCGTCCTCGTCCGGCTGTTCGTCGCGGGGGAGTTCGAGCGCGGCGGTGCGGACCGCATGCGCCGCCGCGATGTCCGCGTCCCGCCAGCGGGCGAGCGTGAAGTTGCGGGTGACGTCGCGCAGCGGCAGACGGATCGACTCGTCGGCGTCGATCCCTGCGAGCAGCTGCCGCAGGCGGATCACCTCGGAGTCGAGCTCGCCGCCGACGACCAGCACGAAGTTCGAGATGTACAGGTACACGAGCAGCAGGATCGCGCCGCCCAGCCAGCCGTACGCCTTGTTGCCGCCGCCGACGGTCTCGACGTAGAGCGCGAACCCGAACGTGGCGATGGCCCACGCCGTGATCGCGAGCGCCGCACCGGCCGACACCCACCGCAGCTGGGGCGTCCGGACGTTCGGTGTCGCGAAGTACAGCACGGCGACCATGACGACCAGGTCCGCCGCCAGCACCGGCCACTTGACGACGTTCCACAGGTCGTCGATCCACGTCGGCCATCCCATCTGCAGCACGATCGCGGCCGAGATCGTGGGGGTGCCGAGCAGGATCACGATCGCGATCGCCCCGCCGACCATGACGAGCAGTGTGACGAGCAGCATCATGCTGCGGAACTTCCAGATGCGCCGGCCCTCTTCGACCTCGTACGCGGTGTTCATCGCGCGGCCGAACGCGGTGGCGTACCCGGACAACGACCACAGCGTCAGGACGACCCCGGTCGCGAAGCCGAGCCACGGGTTGTCCAGGGTGAGCAGCTGCCGCAGCGGTTCCTCGAGGTGCGCAGCCGTCTCGGGCCGCACGATGAACCCGATCACCTGGATGATGTCCGTCAGGCTGTCGCCCTGTCGGTCGACGATCGCCAGCGCCGACACCACGGTCAGCGCCGCCGGGAACACCGTCAGCAGCGCGAAGAACGTCAACGAGGCCGCGGCATCCACGACCCGGTGTCGGATCACCGAGTGGTAGGTGCGACGCGCCACCGCGCGGACCCCGGTCCGCTGGAGGTCCCGCACACTCGGTTCCGACATGTCGTCGAATCTACCGGCGCGGCGCGGTCCTGGTCCCGCACCCTCCCGTTCGCGAAAGCGACAGTTCCCCGCGAACAGTCCGCGGCGATCTGTCGCTGTCGCGAACGGGTGGGCGCGTCGGACGCGCGATCCGTCGCCATGGCGCACGGAACGCGGACGGGAGGCGCGGGGCGGGCCCGACCCGCGCCTCCCGTCCGTCTCGGCGCGCCCACTGCGGCCACGCCGCCCGTCGCCGAGTCTCGGCGCGGCGGACAGTCTGCGGCGTTCGGACGCCGCGATCTGTCCGGTGGGCCGAGACTCGGCACGCGGAAGCCGGCCGGCCGTGCCCCGCCCCAGCGGCTCAGTTCGCGTTCGGGTGCAGCGCGTCGTAGCGGCGGAACGACGGCACCAGGCGCAGCAGCGTCGCGACCAGCCCGATGATCAGCACGCCGCCCAGGATCGGCGGGAAGGCGAAGCCCGCGGCCACCACCAGTCCGGCGTACAGGTCACCCAGCCGTGGCCCGCCGGTGACCACGACGATGAAGATCCCCTGCAGCCGCCCCCGCATGCCGTCCGGCGAGGCCGCCTGCAGGATCGTGTTGCGGAACACCGAGCTGACGTTGTCGGCGCCACCGGCCAGCGCCAGGAACAACGACGCGAGCGCCAGCGCCGGCAGGAGCCCGCTGCTGAACGCCTCGCCCTGCCGACCACCGAGCACGTGCGCCAGCGCGACGACCACGCCGAACGCGGCGATCGCGGCGCCGTAGACCGTGATCGCCCAGCCGACGGCCTCGCCCTGGCGGCGGACGTGTCCCAGCGGGCCGGAGAACACACTCGACAGCAGGGCACCGATCGCGTACGCCGCCGTGAGCGTGCCGACGGTGATGGCACCGCCGCCGATGACGAGCGCGCCGATCGCGGGGAACAGCACGCGCGGCTGCCCGAACGTCATCGCGATGATGTCGAGCACGAAGGTCATCGTGATGTTGCGTGACCGCCGCAGGAACTTCGCGCCCTCGATGAGTGACCCGAGCCCGGGGCGCAGGGCACCGTGGTCGGCAGCCATCCGGGGGAGCGTGAAGACCCCGGCGAAGGCGAACGTGAACAGCACGACGTCGATCGTGTACGTGGGTGCGAAACCGACGCTCGCGATGAGCACGCCCGCGATCGCCGGTCCGACGGTCACCTGGAACCCGGACGCGATGCCGCCCAGGGCGCTCGCCGCGGGGAGCAGGTCGGTGCCGACCAGGCGGGGCACGATCGCCGAACGGGATGCGTTGCTCACCGTCGCGGCGACGGCGTTCACGGTGGCCAGCACGTACAACAGCGCCACGCTGTGCAGCCCGAGCCAGGCGTGCGTGGCGATGAGCGCCACCGCTGCCCAGGCGATGATCGAGGACACCAGCGCGACGGTGCGGCGGTCGAAGGCGTCGGCGAGCATCCCGCCGTACAGGCCCGCGACGATCATCGGCAGCAGCGCGATCACCCCGACGAGTGCGACCGCGAAGGTCGAGTTCGTGATCTCGTACACCTCGAGTCCGACGGCCACCGTGGTCATCTGCGTGCCGATGCCGGCGACCGCGGTGCCGGCCCAGAGCCGGGCGAACGCGGGGGACCGGCGGAGCGGGGTGAGGTCGGCGAACAGGCTGCGGCGCGGCGGTGCGGGGGTGGGTTGTGTCACGGTGGAACCATTCTGGTGCGTCCGGCCGCGACGCGCGCGACGGTGCCGGGGTCGATGCGCGATCGGGAGGCTCTGGTTGACTTGCCGACATGACTGACCTCAACAGCAAGCCCGAGTTCGACGCCCCCGAGGGCCCCGCCCCGACCGACCTGGTGATCACCGACATCGTCGAGGGCTCCGGCGACGAGGCGACCGCGGGTTCGACCGTCAAGGTGCACTACGCGGGCGTCGAGTACGAGACCGGCGAGGAGTTCGACAGCTCGTGGAACCGCGGCGAGCCGATCGACTTCCCGCTCGCGGCGCTCGTGCGCGGCTGGCAGGAGGGCATCCCCGGCATGAAGGTCGGCGGGCGCCGTAAGCTCGTCGTCCCGCCGGAGCTGGCCTACGGCCCTGCCGGTGGCGGCCACTTCCTGTCCGGCAAGACCCTGATCTTCGTCATCGACCTGCTCGGCGTCCGCTGATGCCGGCCGTCACCCCGGCTCCCACCGTCGAGCTGAACGACGGCCACCGGATGCCGCTGCTCGGCCTCGGCACCTACTCGCTCGACGGCGACGAGGGCGCCCGGGCCGTGGGTGCGGCGATCGCGAGCGGCTACCGGCTGCTCGACACCGCGCTCAACTACGGCAACGAGGACGCCGTCGGCCGTGCCGTGCGCGACGCTGACGTGCCGCGCGACGAGCTCGTCGTCACGTCGAAGCTGCCCGGACGCCACCACGGCTACGACGAGGCGCACCGCTCGATCGACGAGACCCTGGCGAACCTCGGGCTCGACCACGTGGACCTGTACCTGATCCACTGGCCGAACCCGTCGGTCGACAAGTTCGTCGAGACGTGGAAGGCCTTCGTCGACCTGCGGGACAGCGGCAAGGTCCGCTCGATCGGCGTCTCGAACTTCACGCCCGAGCACCTCGACCGGATCATCGACGCCACCGGGGTCGCCCCGGCCGTCAACCAGGTCGAGCTGCACCCGTACTTCCCGCAGGCGGAACTCCGTCGGGCGCACGCCGAGCGGGGCATCGTGACCGAGAGCTGGAGCCCGCTGGCCAAGCGCTCGGAGCTGCTGACCGAGCGGCCGATCACCGACGCGGCCGCCGCGCACGGGGTCTCGCCCGGCCAGGTCGTGCTCCGCTGGCACACCCAGCTCGACGCGGTACCGGTGCCGAAGTCCGGCGACGTCGACCGGCAGAGCGAGAACCTCGACGTGTTCGGGTTCACGCTGACCGACGACGAGGTCACGGCGATCTCGCGTCTCGAGCGCGGCCGCCTGTGGGACGGTGACCCGCTGACCCACGAGGAGATGTAGCGCTGACGCGCTGACGCGTCGGACAGGAGGCGCGGTGCCAGCTGGCACCGCGCCTCCTGTGTGTTCCGGCCGCGTTTCCCGCGACCCGCACAGCCGACAGCGAACAGGCGCGAACTGGTGCGTTGCAACCGATAAGTTCGACATCAAGCGACAACTGAACGGGAGCTTTTCCATGGCCGAAGCAACACTGAACCCCAGTGTTTTTGACCGCCTTCTGAGAGACCGGATCGTGTGGCTCGGCTCCGAGGTCCGCGACGACAACTCGAACGAGATCGCAGCCAAGCTGCTGCTGCTCGCCGCCGAGGACCCTGAGAAGGACATCTACCTCTACATCAACTCGCCCGGTGGTTCGATCACCGCCGGCATGGCGATCTACGACACGATGCAGTTCGTGCCGAACGACATCGTCACGGTGGGCATCGGCCTCGCCGCGTCGATGGGACAGTTCCTGCTGTCCTCCGGCACCCCGGGCAAGCGGTACATCACGCCGAACGCCCGCGTGCTGCTGCACCAGCCGTCCGGTGGTTTCGGCGGGACCGCCGCGGACATCCAGACGCAGGCCAAGGTCATCCTCGACATGAAGCAGCGGATGGCCGAGCTGACGGCTGAGCAGACCGGCAAGACGGTCGCCCAGGTCCTCAAGGACAACGACCGTGACAACTGGTTCACGGCGCAGGAAGCGCTCGACTACGGCTTCGTCGACCACCTCCGCGCATCGAGCGCCGAGGTCATCGGCGGTGGCGGCACCGTCAGCGACGGCGAGACGCAGACCCCCGCGGCCGAGCCCGACGCCCAGTCCTGACCCCCACCGAAGAAAAGGAAACGAGAATGCATCTCCCCATGCTCGGTGGCGCGCAGAACGTCCCGGCTCCCTCTGATCGGTACATCCTCCCGAGCTTCGAAGAGCGCACGGCCTACGGCTACAAGCGGCAGGACCCGTACGCGAAGCTGTTCGAGGACCGCATCGTGTTCCTCGGCGTGCAGGTCGACGACGCGTCGGCCGACGACGTCATGGCCCAGCTGCTCGTGCTCGAGTCGATGGACCCCGACCGCGACATCGTGATGTACATCAACTCGCCCGGTGGCTCGTTCACCGCGATGACGGCGATCTACGACACGATGCAGTACATCCGTCCGCAGATCCAGACGGTCTGCCTCGGCCAGGCTGCCTCGGCCGCGTCGGTGCTGCTGGCTGCCGGCACCCCCGGCAAGCGTCTGGCGCTGCCGAACGCCCGCGTGCTCATCCACCAGCCCGCGACCCAGCAGGGTGGCGGTCAGGCGTCCGACATCGAGATCCAGGCGGCGGAGATCCTCCGCATGCGCACCTGGCTCGAGGAGACGCTGTCGAAGCACTCCAACAAGACGCCTGAGCAGGTCAACCACGACATCGAGCGCGACAAGATCATGTCCGCTGCCGAAGCCGTGGAGTACGGCCTGATCGACCAGGTCCTGACGAGCCGGAAGAACCTGCCGGCACTCGTCAAGTAGCGCAACGCACGAAGGCCCCGCACCGATCTGGTGCGGGGCCTTCGTCGTGCGTGGGGCAGTGGCGGGCGGGCCGGCGGGCGGTGGGGCGGTGGGTCGGGACGCCTGCGGCGCTGGTCGACTGGTCACGACACCCCGTCGGTCGAGCGCCGGCCGGTCGGGAATCGTCGGTCGGTGGGGCCGGCAGCGACGATCACCGACCGGTGGACGAACGTGAGCGGGGTGTTGTGACCGGTGAGGCGTCGGGGTCGTCGGTGCCGTCGGGGTCGTCAGGCGTCGGTGTCGTCGGTGTCGGCCTCGGGCGCGGGACGGCGCCGCACGAGCAGCAGCACCCCGACGATCGCCGCGACGACGACCAGCCCGCCAGCGCCGATGAACAGTGCGTCGGACGCGGGGGAGTCCCCACTGCCGGATGCCGTGCCCGTCGTGCTGTCGGACGACGCGGTCGACCCCGCGGTGGCGCACGTCGGGGGCTTCGCCGAGCCCGTCGCCGGGGTGGACCCGGACGGGGCCTTCCACGTGAACGCGTACTCGTCCGACACGGTG
This sequence comes from Curtobacterium sp. VKM Ac-2922, assembly GCF_022815645.1. GTDB lineage: Bacteria > Actinomycetota > Actinomycetes > Actinomycetales > Microbacteriaceae > Curtobacterium. The sequence continues at coordinate 37,444 of NZ_JALGRO010000018.1, forward strand.
TGCCCGTCCGCCGAGACGATCTGCCACTCGACCCGGTACTTCCCCGAGGCGCCGAGCGCCGCCTTCGTGGTCATCGACGGGCCGTCGATCGCGACGCAGCCGTCCTCGTAGTACCGCTGGTCGGGCCCGACGATGCGGTAGGCGAACCCGGATCCGGTGCCGCCGATGTCGAGCAGCTTGTCGTTCGTGGTGATCTCGAACGCCTTCGGCAGCGACGTCAGCGTGCCGCCGACCGCGGGGGTCGACGCGATCATGTAGTTGTGGGCACTCGCCGGACCGGCGAGCCCGAAGACGGCACCACCGACGGCCAGGAGGATCGTGGCGGCGCCCGCCACGATCCTCCTGGCCGGTGCGTGCCGGCGACCGGTTCTGGTCACTTGGTGCTGCGGCGCCGGGTCGCGGCGACGGCGACGACGAGTCCGGCCGCACCGAGGACCAGTCCGCCCAGGCCGAGGAAGCGACCGACCAGGTCGGGCTGGGACGTGGCGGGCGTGGTGGCGGACGACGACGAGGACGCGGTGGTGGCGGCGTCGTCGGTCGCGGCGGCGTCGTCGTCGTCACCGGCGGCGGTGGATGCGGCGGTGAGGGTGATCGACGGCGCGGGGTGCTCGGGCTCGGCCTGCCCGGCCTTCTGCGCCTGGTCCCACTCGGTGGACCCCTTCTCGCAGGTCTGGGTGACGGGCAACGCGACGACGTCGCCGGCCTTGCCGTCGGGCAGCGAGAACGACAGCGAGAACGTGTCGCGCTCGTCGGCGGGGAGCGGGGTCTTCGCCGTGTAGGTGACGCTCGTCACGCGCTCACCGGCGTCGGCGGCGGACTCGTCGTCGGACGCGGCCTTGGTGCTGGTGTACGGCTCGGTGGCCTTCGTGATGTCCCAGTTCGGGTTGACGGTCGGCGTGACCTCGATGATCGAGGACGGGATGTGGAACTGCAGCGTCGTCGTGGGGGAGCCGTCGCAGCCGTGCGGGACCGAGAACGTGGCGGTCGTGTACGAGTTCGCCGCGGTGCTCGTGCTCGTCGCTTCGACGTGGGCGCTGGCGGAGGCGGCGGTGCCCAGGACGATGGCTGCGGCGACGGCGAGGGTCGCTGCGCTGCCGACGGCGAGGCGCTTCTGCATGGGGTGGTTCCTCTCACGGTGGTCACCGGGGTTTGCTCTACAACTTGTAGAACCTCGGGCTCCAACCTAGCAGGACGCAACGCCCACGGCGAACGCGCCCCTCGAAACGCGCTCGGCGTCGCCGTCAGTGTCGTCGGATGCGGTTAGGCTCGGACCCACGACGACCTCGTGCACCGGCGCATCGGTGCACGTCGACCAGGGAAGGCTCGGGCATGGCACGCATCGGAGAGAGCGCGGACCTCCTCAAGTGCTCCTTCTGTGGCAAGAGCCAGAAGCAGGTACAGCAACTGATCGCCGGTCCCGGCGTCTACATCTGTGACGAGTGCGTCGAGCTCTGCAACGAGATCATCGAAGAACGCCTGGCAGAAGCCAGCGACGAGACCGGCAGCGGCGAGTTCGAGCTGCCCAAGCCGCGCGAGATCTTCGACTTCCTGCAGGAGTACGTCATCGGGCAGGACCCGGCCAAGCGTGCACTCGCCGTCGCGGTCTACAACCACTACAAGCGCATCCGTGCGCAGGGCACCATCACCGCCGCCGAAGACCGCGACGACGTCGAGATCGCCAAGTCGAACATCCTGCTGATCGGTCCGACCGGCTGCGGCAAGACGTACCTGGCGCAGACCTTGGCCAAGCGGCTCAACGTGCCGTTCGCCGTCGCCGATGCCACGGCCCTGACCGAGGCGGGCTACGTCGGCGAAGACGTCGAGAACATCCTGCTCAAGCTGATCCAGGCCGCCGACTACGACGTCAAGCGCGCCGAGACCGGCATCATCTACATCGACGAGGTCGACAAGATCGCGCGCAAGGCCGAGAACCCCTCGATCACGCGCGACGTCTCGGGCGAAGGCGTGCAGCAGGCCCTGCTCAAGATCCTCGAGGGCACGGTTGCATCGGTGCCACCGCAGGGTGGTCGCAAGCACCCGCACCAGGAGTTCATCCAGATCGACACGACGAACGTGCTGTTCATCGTGGCCGGTGCGTTCGCGGGGCTCGAGGAGATCGTGTCCTCGCGCGTCGGCAAGCGCGGCATCGGGTTCGGGGCGCAGCTGCACAGCCCGCTCGACCAGCAGGACCTGTACGCCGACGTCCTGCCCGAGGACCTGCACAAGTTCGGGCTCATCCCCGAGTTCATCGGTCGTCTGCCCGTCGTCACGACGGTGTCCCAGCTCGACCAGTCCGCGCTCATGGAGATCTTGACCAAGCCGAAGAACGCGCTGGTCCGGCAGTACCAGCGCATGTTCCAGATCGACGGCGTCGAGCTCGACTTCGAGCAGGGCGCCCTCGAGGCGATCGCTGACCTGGCCGTGCTGCGCCAGACCGGTGCTCGCGGGCTGCGCGCCATCATGGAAGAAGTCCTCGGGCCGATCATGTTCGACGTCCCATCGGACGACGACGTCGCCCGGGTGGTCGTCACCCGCGAGTCCGTGCTCGAGAACGCCGCGCCGACGATCGTGCCGCGTCAGCAGGCCGGGCGCATCGAGAAGTCGGCCTAGCCGCAGCGGTCCGCCGTGCGTCGCACGGTCCCGCCGCGCTTCGCACCCGCGCACGAACATCACGCCCCGGTTCTCCGGGGCGCGATGTTCGTCCGGGGGTGCAACGCGGCAGCCGTGCCGACGCGGCAGCCGTGCCAACGCGGCAGCCGTGACGGCGCGGCAGCCGTGACGGCGCGGCAGCCGTGACGGCGGGAGCGTGGCGCCCGGCCGCTGCCTACTGCAGGCCGCGGCGACGCAGCAGCGGCCCGACCTCGGCGTCGCGGCCGCGGAACTCGCGGAAGGCCTCGATCGGGTCCTTCGACCCACCGACAGCGAGCACCATCGTGGCGAAGCGACGGCCGGCGGCGCGGTCGAGCCCGCCGTGGTCGCGGAACCACTCCACCGTGTCGGCGTCGAGCACCTCGCTCCAGATGTACCCGTAGTAGCCAGCGTCGTACCCGCCCGAGAAGGTGTGCGCGAAGTACGTCGACGAGTAGCGCGGCGGCACCGCGGAGACGGCGATGCCCGCGTCCGCCAGCGCCTGGCGCTCGAAGGCCTCGACGTCGGTGACGGCGTCGGCCTCGGCCTTCGACAGGCGGTGCCAGGCCTGGTCGAGCAGGGCCGCTGCCAGGTACTCGGTCGTGCCGAAGCCCTCGTTGAACCCGGCCGAGTCGCTCAGGCCCAGGACGAGCTCCGGCGGCATCGGGGCACCGGTCTCGTGGTGCTTGGCGTAGTTCGCCAGCACCTCGGGCCACGTCACCCACATCTCGTTCACCTGGCTGGGGAACTCGACGAAGTCCCGCTCGACGTTCGTCCCCGAGAACCGGGGGTAGGTCGTGCGGGCGATGAGCCCGTGCAGCGCGTGCCCGAACTCGTGGAACAGCGTCTCGACCTCGTCCTGGATCAGGAGCGTGGGGGAGCCGGCCGCGGGCTTGGCGACGTTGAGGTTGTTCATCACGACGGGCAGGGTGTCCATGAGTGCGGACTGCTCGACGATCGGGTTCATCCACGCGCCGCCCCGCTTGCCGTCACGCGTGTACAGGTCGAGCAGGTACAGCCCGACGGGGGTGTCGTCGTCGTCGGTGACCTCGAACACGCGGACCTCGTCGTTGTACCCGTGCAGGTCCGGGCGCTCGGTGAACTTCAGCCCGTAGAGCGCGTTCGCGGCGAAGAACACCCCGTCGTGCAGCACCCGGTCCGCCTCGAGGTAGGGGCGCAGGGCCGTGCTGTCGGCGGCGAACTGTTCGCCGCGCAGGATCTCGGTGGCGTACGCCCAGTCCCAGGCCTCGACGTCGTGCCCGAGCGTGCGGGCGCGGACGGCACGTTCGTCGTCCGCATTCGCGGCGGCGGCCGGCACGAGCGAGGACAGCAGCCCGTCGACGGCCTCGGGGGTCCGGGCGGTCTCGTCCGCGGTGACGACGGCGGCGTGGTTCGGGAACCCGAGCAGCTCGGCCCGTTCGGCACGCAGACGCACGATGCGCAGCAACACCGGGCGGTTGTCGTGCTCGTTGTCGCGACGACCGCGGGACAGCGAGGAGCGCATGATCCGCTCGCGCAGGCCGCGGTCGGCCAGCGAGGCCAGCCACGGGTGTCCGGTGTAGAGCGGCAGCGTGATGAGCCAGCCCTCGAGCCCGCGGTCGGCGGCGGCAGCGGCGGCGGCGGACTTCGCGCCGTCGTCCAGACCGACCAGCTCCTGCTCGTCGGTGACGTGCACGGCAAGGTCGTTCGTCTCGTCGAGCAGGTTGCGCTCGAACGTGGTGGTCAGGGTCGAGAGCTCCTGGTTGATCGCGGTCAGGCGCGCCTTGCCGGCGTCGTCGAGGCCGGCTCCCGCCAGGGTCATCTCGGTGGCGGTGCGTTCGACCAGGCGCAGGTCCTCGCCCGTCAGCCCGGCGGCCTCGGCGCCGTCGAGCACGGCCTGCACCCGGGCGTACAACCGCGCGTCCAGCGTGATCGCGTCGCGATGCGCGGCGAGCAGGGGCGAGACCTCGGCCTCGAGGTCGTGGAGTTGGGGCGTCGAGTCGGCCGAGGACAGCGTGAAGAAGACCGCGCTGACCCGACCGAGCAGCTGCCCGGAGCGTTCGAGCGCCACGAGCGTGTTGTCGAACGTCGGCGCATCCGGGTTCGTGGCGATCGCCTCGACCTCGTCGCGCTGCTCGGCCATGCCGGCGTCGAACGCGGGGCGGTGGTGCTCGAGTCGGATCTGGTCGAACGGGGGGAGTGCGTACGGAAGCGTGCTCGGGGCATCGAACGGCGTCGTCGTCATCACCCCACCCTAGGACGCACCCCTGGCAGCCCTCGGACGCACCCCTGGCAGCGCTACCGCGTGGCGGCGTCGATCAGGGTGGCGGCCGCGCGGCGCGCGTGCCGGGCCGGCGCCGTGTCGCCGGCGATCGCAGCGGTGGTCTGGGCGCCCTCGGCCAGCAGCGCGAGCTGCGCGGCGAGCTCGTCGGCCAGCGCCGGGTCGGGGACGGCCTGCGAGGTCAGCCCGGCGACGTAGCGCTGGAAGGACTCCTTGTGGTCCTTCGCGATCGCAGCGACGGCCGGCGAGGTCGCGCCGAGCTCGCCGAACGCGTTGATGAAGCCGCAGCCGCGGAAGGTGTCGTCACCGAACCAGGACTCGAGGAAGTCGTACATCGCCAGCAGCTTGTCCCGTGGGGTGGTCGCCGCCTGCACCGCCTGCTCGATGCCGCGCTCCCACAGGTCGTGACGGCCCGCCAGCACCGCCGCGATGAGCTGGTCCTTGCCGGGGAAGGCGGCGTAGAGCTTCTTCAGCGAGACGCCGGCGTCGGTCCGGATCTGGTCCATGCCGACCGACTGGATCCCGCGCGTGTAGAAGAGTTCGTCAGCGACGTCGACGATGTGTGCCCTGGTGTCGTCGGCGACCGAACCCGCTGTCGTGGCTGCCATGTGTCGTACCTCGTTCCCTGCGTGTTCACCGGACCCGAGTTGCGCTGGGAACGGCCGTTCTCTATCGTAGGGCACACCGGAGGGGAACGCTCGTTCTCCCCGGATCAGGGAGGCACATCATGGGTTCGATCACCGTCGGTACCGAGAACAGCGTCGACATCCAGCTGCACTACGAAGACAAGGGCACGGGCCAGCCGATCGTGCTGATCCACGGGTTCCCGCTCGACGGCAACTCGTGGGAGGGTCAGGTCCCGCCGCTCCTGGACGCCGGCTACCGCGTCATCACGTACGACCGCCGTGGGTTCGGCCAGTCCTCGCAGCCGTCCACCGGCTACGACTACGACACGTTCGCCGACGACCTGCACACCGTGCTGACGACGCTCGACCTGCACGACGTGATCCTGGTCGGGTTCTCGATGGGCACCGGTGAGATCGCCCGCTACATCGGCCGTCACGGCGAGGACCGCATCGCCAAGGTCGCGTTCCTGGCCTCGCTCGAGCCGTACCTGGCGATCACCGACGACAACCCCGACGGCGCCGGCCCGATGTCGTTCTTCGAGGGCATCGCGGCCGACGTCAAGAAGGACCGGTACGCGTACTTCACGAACTTCACCCAGGACTTCTTCAACCTGTCGGAGAACCTCGGCTCGCGCATCTCGGAAGAGGCCGTCCGCAACGCCTGGAACGTCGCGGCGGGCTCCGGTTCGATCGCGAGCGCAGCAGCACCCCTGACCTGGCCGACCGACTTCCGCCAGGACATCCCGAAGGTCACCGTGCCGGCGCTCATCGTGCACGGCACGTCGGACAACATCCTGCCGATCGACGCGACGGGCCGCCGGTTCACCAAGGCCCTGCCGCACGCCGAGTACGTCGAGATCGAGGGCGCCCCGCACGGCCTGCTCACGACGCACACCGCCGAGGTCAACGAGGTCCTGCTCGGCTGGCTCGCCAAGGCCTGACCCGCCGGGGCTCAGCCCGAGCGACACCGCACAACCGAAAGCACCCCGAACCACGGCATTGCGTGGCTCGGGGTGCTTCCTGTTGTGCGAACGCGCCGTTCGAACGGGGCCGTGCGAACGCGCACGACGACCCGGACTCAGTCCTCTTCGGCCGCGTCGTCCGGGTTCGTGACCTGGGCGTGCCCGGCGTCATCCAGGTGGATCGACGTGCCGTCGTCCAGCTCCACCCGCGGCTTGCCCTCCAGGTACGTCAGCGTCCAGCCCCACCCCGCGGTGTCCACCGACGCCGAGACCAGCTCGGCCTCCACCTGCTGCACCGCGGCCACCAGGGCCGCGTCGAGCCGTGACGGTGCCACGGCGCCGACGTTCCATCGTGTGCCCAACTGCATCCGAGCCTCCTGGCTGTGTGTGGTGACGACCGGCGGACCGCCGCCTACGCGGTGGGCTGCTCGGCCAGTTCGATCTCGACGACGGCGAGTTCCGGCCCGTCGACGAACGACAGGTTCGCGATTCGCCCGACGGCCGCCAGGTCCACGGCGGCCCGCTCGACGAGTTCGCGCGTCGACGCCGGCGCGGCCACGACGGCCCGGGTGACCGGGGTCTTCTGCGACGCCTTGGCCGCGGTCTTCGCGCCGCGGATCCCGATGAGCGCCTGGCCGACGGCGGCCAGCAGCCCCGTCTCGGCCGCGTCGACCGGCAGGTCGGCAGCGGTCGGCCACGCGGCGGTGTGCACGCTGGTGTCGTGGGTCCAGGCCCACACCTCTTCCGTCGCGAACGGGAGGAACGGTGCCAGCAGGCGCAGCAGCGCGTCGATCGCAGCGCGCAGTGCCAGGACCGCGCTCGCCTGGGTCTCGTGGGTCGCGTCCGGCGCGGTGCCGTAGGCGCGCTCCTTGACGAGCTCGAGGTAGTCGTCGCAGAACGTCCAGAAGAAGCGCTCGGTGACCTCGAGGGCGCGGGCGTGGTCGAAGCCCTCGAACGCGGTGGTTGCCTGCTCGATCGTGGTGCCCAGGGCGGCGAGCATGTCGATGTCGAGTGCCTCGGTGACGCTCGTGGCTCCGGTGGGCAGGTCGAAGCCGTACACGAACTTCGCCGCGTTGAGCACCTTGATCGCCAGACGGCGGCCGACCTTGATCTGCTTCGGGTTCTGCGGGTCGAACGCCGCGTCCGTGCCGAGCTTCGACGACGCAGCCCAGTAGCGGACCGCGTCGGCGCCGTGCTGCTCGAGGACCGACATCGGCGTGACGACGTTGCCCTTGGACTTCGACATCTTCTTGCGGTCGGGGTCGACGATGAAGCCGGAGATGCTGGCGTGCTTCCACGGCACCACGTCGGCCTCGAGCTGGCTGCGCAGCACGGTGGTGAACAGCCAGGTGCGGATGATGTCCTGCGCCTGCGGGCGGACGTCGTACGGGTACACCAGGTCGTAGAGCGCGGGGTCGGTCTCCCACTTGCCCGCCAGCTGCGGGGTCAGCGACGAGGTGGCCCAGGTGTCCATGACGTCGAGCTCGCCGACGAAGCCGTTCGGCACGCCGCGCTGGTCGTCCTGGTACCCGGGGGCGGGCTCGGACGACGGGTCGACGGGCAGCCGCGCCTCGGTCGGCACGATCGGCTGGTCGAACACGGGGTTGCCGTCGGCGTCGAGGGGGTACCAGACCGGGATCGGCACGCCGAAGAAGCGCTGGCGCGAGATGAGCCAGTCGCCGGACAGGCCGCCCACCCAGTTGTCGTAGCGGACGCGCATGAAGTCGGGGTGGAAGCCGATCTGCTGGCCGCGCTCGCGCAGGGTGGCCTTGAGCTGCTCGTCGCGGGCGCCGTTGACGATGTACCACTGGCGGGTCGAGACGATCTCGAGCGGCTTGTCGCCCTTCTCGAAGAACTTCACCGGGTGCTGGATGGTCTTCACGTCACCGACCAGCTCACCGGACTCGGTCAGGGCGTCCACGACGACCTTCTTGGCCGAGAACACGGTCTTGCCGGCCATCTCGGCGTACAGCTCCTGGCCACGCGACGACGTGATCCACGCCGGCTCGTCGGAGCGCACGCGGCCGTCGAACCCGATGATGGCGCGGTTCGGCAGCTGCAGCTCGCGCCACCACACCACGTCGGTGGTGTCGCCGAAGGTGCAGACCATCGCGATGCCTGCGCCCTTGTCCTTCTGTGCCAGGTGGTGCGCGAGCACCGGCACCTCGACGTCGAACAGGGGGGAGCGGACCGTCGTGCCGAACAGGTCCGTGAAGCGCTCGTCGTCGGGGTGCGCGACCAGGGCGACGCACGCGGGGAGCAGCTCGGGGCGGGTGGTCTGGATGACGACGTCACCCTGCCCGTCCGCGCGGTGGAACGCGATGCCGTGGTACGCGCCCGGCATCTCCTTGTCCTCGAGCTCGGCCTGGGCCACCGCGGTGCGGAACGTGACGTCCCACAGCGTCGGGGCGTCGGCCTGGTAGGCCTCGCCGCGCTCGAGGTTGCGCAGGAACGCCCGCTGGGCGCTCGCACGCGAGGTGGCGTCGATCGTGCGGTACGACTGCGTCCAGTCGACGGACAGGCCGAGCGTGCGGAAGAGCTCCTCGAACTGCTGCTCGTCCTGCACGGTCAGCTGGTCGCACAGCTCGATGAAGTTGCGGCGCGAGATCGGCAGCTGGTCGGCGGCCTTGCTCGACTTGCCGTCACCGCCCTGGAACGGCGGGGTGAAGTCGGGGTCGTAGGGGAGTGACGGGTCGCAGCGGACGCCGTAGTAGTTCTGCACGCGACGCTCGGTCGGCAGACCGTTGTCGTCCCAGCCCATCGGGTAGAAGACGTGCTTGCCGCGCATGCGCTCGAACCGTGCCTTGAGGTCGGTGTGCGTGTACGAGAACACGTGGCCGATGTGCAGCGAGCCCGAGGCGGTGGGCGGCGGGGTGTCGATCGAGTAGACGGCGTCGCGGTGGCCGGCGGCGTCGCGGTCGAAGCGGTACGTGCCGTCCTGCTCCCATCGTGGGCCCCAGACCTGCTCGAGTCCGTCCACCGTGGGCTTGTCGGGCATGGGCTTGGTCATGGCTGCGCCTTTCGATCGGTATGTGCGGCACCGAGTCCGTGATGAGGTGCCTGAGTGTCCACGTGTGGCACGTGGTGCCCTCGATCGTACCGGTTGTCCGCGACTCGTCGACGGCCTCCACTGGAGCGCTCCACTGCGACCTGCTAGTCTGTCGGGGTTTGTCCGGCGAACGCGAGTTCGTAGGAGCTGCAACGTCGCCGTCCCGTCGGACGCCCGAAGGACGCTCAGCACACCGGAGGAACACCCTTGACACCGAACACCGCACCGAACACGCACGGCGACCGGCCGCTGCGGACGAAGGGCGCTGCGAAGCGTGCTCGCCGGACGATGACCACGGACGACGTCACCGTCGTCGAGGAGTCGCTGCTCAAGCGTGCCGTCGCCGCCGCGGCCCTCGGCAATGCGATGGAGTGGTTCGACTTCGGCATCTTCGCCTACCTCACCGTCACCATCTCGCAGGTCTTCCTGCCGCAGGGCGACCCGGCGTCGAACATCGTCGCGACGTTCGGCTTCTTCGCCGCCGCGTTCATCGTCCGCCCGATCGGCGGTGCGGTCTTCGGTCCGATCGGTGACCGGATCGGCCGGCAGAAGGTCCTCGCGCTCACGATGATCCTGATGGCTGCCGGCACGCTCATGATCGGCCTGATCCCGTCGTACGACGCGATCGGCTTCTGGGCCCCCGTCCTGCTGCTCGTCGCCCGCTTCGTGCAGGGCTTCTCGACCGGTGGCGAGTACGGCGGGGCCGCGACCTTCATCGCCGAGTACTCGCCCGACAAGCGTCGTGGGTTCATGGGCTCGTGGTTGGAGTTCGGCACGCTAGCCGGCTACGTGCTCGGCGCCTCGATCGTCACCGGGCTGCAGTTCGGCCTGTCCGACCAGGCACTGCTGAGCTGGGGCTGGCGCATCCCGTTCATCGTCGCCGGTCCGCTCGGCCTGATCGGGCTGTACCTGCGCCTGAAGCTCGAGGAGACCCCGGCCTTCCAGAAGCAGCAGGAGCAGGCCGCCGAGCGTGAGTCCGCGAAGACCCCGTTCCTCAAGCTGTTCGCCGAGAACTGGCGCGCGCTGGTCATCTGCATCGGCCTGGTGCTGGTGTTCAACGTGACCGACTACATGCTGCTGTCGTACATGCCGACCTACCTCGAGCAGAACCTCGGCCAGAACGCCACGTTCGGCCTGATCCTGATCGTCATCGTGATGATCCTGATGATGGTCGTCATCACGTTCGGCGGGCGCCTGTCCGACCGGTTCGGCCGCCGCCCCGTGCTCGCCGCGGGGTGCATCGGCTTCTTCCTGTTCTCGTGGCCGGCCCTGCAGCTCGTGCAGTCCGGCAGCGGGGTCGGGGTGTTCTTCGGTCTGCTCATCCTGGGCGTCGTGCTGGTCACCTTCACCTCGACGATGCCCTCGACGCTCCCCGCCCTGTTCCCGACGATCATCCGCTACGGCGCGCTGGCGATCGCGTTCAACGTGTCGGTCTCGCTGTTCGGTGGCACCACGCCGCTGGCGACGGCGGCGCTCATCAACGCGGCGAAGGACGCGGGACTGGGCTGGGCCGAGGACATCCCGGCGTTCTACCTGATGGCCGCGGCGCTCATCGGTCTCGTGGCGGTGTACTTCACGAAGGAGACCGCCGCCACCCCGCTCATGGGCTCGGGCCCGACGGTCGCGTCCGAAGACGAGGTCGCCCAGGTCATCGACGAGTACAACGACCCGTCGTCCGAGTTCGCGCAGTCGGACTGGGCCAAGGAGTTCTCGACCAGCGAGATCCCGGTCGTGTCCGCCGACGACTCCGCTGCGTCCCGCAGCTGACGGACGTACGGCCAGGAGGCCCGACCCGCGTCAGCGCGTCGGGCCCGGGTCCGTCCCGGGGCCGGCTGCCAGGCGCTCGGCCGACCGCAGGAGCGCGATCGTCACGGGGTGCGCCGGGTGCGTGAACACCCGCGACGCGGGACCGTGCTCCACCGCGGTGCCCGCGTCGATCACGAGCACGTCGTCGGCCATCCGTCGCACGGCCCGCAGGTCGTGCGACACGAACACCATCGCCACGCCGGTGTCGTCGCGCAGCTGTTCCAGCAGCGTCAGCACCTGGTCCTGCACCGTCGCGTCGAGGGCGGTCACGGGTTCGTCCAGCACGAGCACGTCGGGCGCGGTCGTCAGCGCCCGGGCGATCGCCAGCCGCTGCCGTTGCCCGCCGGAGAGCGTCAGCGGTGACCGGCCGCGCAGCCCGGGGTCCAGGTCGACCTGGCGCAGCGCCGCGTCGACCTGCGGGCCGAGCGGACCCGTCGCACGCCGGGCATCGCCGTCGCTCAGGGCATCGGCCAGCACACGCTCGACGTCCCAGCGCTCGTCGAACGTCGCGCCGGGGTCCTGCACGACGGCCGCGATCCGGGGGCGTCGGGCGCGGCGCTCGCGCTCGGGGAGTGGCGCCCAGGCGGCACCGTCGAGGGTCACCGTCCCCGTGTCCGGCGTCGCGAGCCCGAGCAGCATCCGGGCCACCGTCGTCTTGCCCGAACCCGAGGCCCCGACGACCCCGAGCACCCGCCCGGGCTGCAGGCCGAACGACACCCCGTCGACCACCGCGACGCCGTCGTACGCCTTGCGGAGGTCCCGCGCCTCGAGCACCAGACCCGCACCGTGCGGGGTTGCACCCTTCTTCGTGCCCGTGCCCGTGCCCGCGCCGGCGGCAGCGACGAGCGCCTGCGTCACGGGGTGCTTCGGCGCCCGCAGCACGGCCTGCACGGTGCCCTGCTCGACGACCCGCCCGGCGTCCATCACCACCACGCGGTCCGCCCACCCGGCGACGAGCCCCAGGTCGTGCGTCACGACGAGCAGCCCCGCGCCACGCTCCTGCGGCCGTCGCAGCTGCTCCATCACGCGCACGGCGACCCCTGCGTCGAGCGCCGTCGTCGGCTCGTCCGCCACCACGAGCGCCGGCGAGCCGACGGTCGCAGCGGCGATGAGCGCGCGCTGGCGCATCCCGCCCGACAGGGTCCCCGCGAGTCGTCCGTCGGTCGCGATCGCCGGGTCGAGCCCGACGTCGGCGAGCGCGGAGCGCACGGCGTCCACGCGCTCGCGTGCGGTCATCTCGGTGTGCAGCCGCAGGACGTCGTCGACCTCGCGTCCGACCGGACGCAGCGGGTCCAGCGCGCCCAGGGCCTCCTGTCCGACGTAGCCGACACGCGCTCCGCGCACCGACCGCCAGCGCCGGTCGGAGAACGCGCGGACGTCGAGCCCGGCGACGTCGAGTCGGTCGGCCCGGACGGCGGACCCGGCGGCCGACAGGCCGAGCAGCGCCCGGACGGTCACGGTCTTGCCGGAACCCGAGGCGCCGACCAGCGCGACGCACTCGCCCGCATCGACGTGCAGGTCGACACCGGCGACGACCGGGGTCCCGCCGATGGCGACGTGCAGCCCACGGGCGTCGAGGACCGCGCTCATCGCAGGGCCCCGGTCCGGCGGAGGGCGCGTCCGAGCACGGTGACCGCGGCGGCCAGCACGACGATCGCCAGTCCCGGGAAGGTGCTCATCCACGGTGCTGTCTGCAGGTAGGTGCGGCCGTCGGCGAGCATCGCGCCCCATTCCGGTGCGGGCGGCGGTGTCCCGACGCCCAGGTAGCTGAGGGCGGACGCCCACACGATCGCCTGGCCGATGCCGAGCGTCCCGACCGCGACGACCGGCCACAGGGCCGCCGGCAGCACGTGCCGCACGACGATGCGCGCCGGGGACCGCCCCTGCAGCACGGCCGTCTCGACGACCTGCGACGAGCGTGCTGCGCGGACCAGGCCGCGGACGATGCGGGCGTACCCGGGCGCGGTCGCGAACCCGACCGCGAGCATCGCGGGGACCGGACCGGGACCGGTGACGGCGATGACGACCAGCGCGACGAGCAGCAGGGGCAGGGCGAACGCGACCTCGGTCACGCGTCCGATGACGGCATCGAGGACCCGACCACCGAGCCCGGCGACGACCCCGAGCAGCACGCCGACACCGCCGCCGACCAGGGTCGCGACGACGCCGACCACCAGGCTGGCGCGGGTGCCGGCGACGACCCGGGCCAGGACGTCGCGCCCGGACTCGTCGGTGCCGAACGGGTGCCCGGGGCCGGGTGGCAGCAGCGCTTCGGCCGGGTGCACCGCGAGGGGAGCGGCACCGCCGAGCCCCTGCGGCCAGATCGCGGCCAGCACGCTGACGGCGACGACGGCGGCCGCCACCGTCCCCGCGACACCGAGTGCCCGGCGGCGACCCCGTCCGACCGACACGTCCGCAGCGCTGGTGCCGGCCTGGAGGCTCGGCTCGGCGATCCCGCTCATCGCGCGTCCGCCTCGGGGCGGGGGAGAGCGCGTGGTCGCTGCCCGAGTGCGGTCGTGCGGGCGCGTCGGGACTCGCGGGGGTCGACCACGCGCTCGACCAGGTCGGCGACGGTCAGCACGACGACGTACGCCAGCGCCGACACCAGGGCGATGCCCGCGACCAGGGGCATGTCGCGCTGGGTCACCGCCGTGACCAGGGCGCGACCGATGCCGGGCAGTGCGAAGACGGACTCGACGACGACGGCTCCGGACACCAGCGAGCCGAACGCCCACGCCGACAGGGCGATCCCGGGCAGGGCCGCGTGGCGCAGCAGGTGCCGGCCGAACAGCCCCGCACGGGTCTCACCACGACCGCGGGCGGCGAGCGCGAACGCGGACCGTTGCGCATCGACCACGCCGTCGCGCACCGTCTCCGCCAGGTAGCCGGCCACGGGCACCGCGACGGTCAGCACCGGCAGCACCCAGCCCCGGACGGTGCCGTCGCTGACCGCGGGGAACCAGCCGAGCGCGCTCGCGAACACGACGATGAGCACGCTGCCGAGCCAGAAGTGCGGCATGACGCTCGCGGTCACGCTGATCGCCGAGGTCAGCCCCGCGGCGACCCGACCGCGCTGGGTGGACCACCACGCGGCGACCAGCGCCAGCGCCCAGGCGACGACCAGACCGGCGACCGCCAGGGTCAGCGTGACGGGCAGCTGCTGCGCCAGCAGGGTGGCGACGGGGGTCCGGAAGGCGTACGAGTCGCCGAGCTGCCCGGACGCCAGACGACCGAGGAACACCGCGTACTGCACGATCACCGGTCGGTCGAAGCCGTACTCCGCGCGCACCTGGGCCACTGCTGCGGGTGAGGCCTGTGACCCCGGACCACCCAGGACCGCGAGCGCCGGGTCGCCGGGGATCAGCCGGATCGCGACGAAGACGATGGTCGCGACGGCCCAGAGCACCCCGACGGCGCCGAGCAGACGCCGGAGCGCCCACAGCGACCAGCGCCTGCCAGCCGGGCCGGACCTGCTGGGCGTCACCGCGTCACCGCGTCACCGCGTCAGCGGTCGATCCACGCCGTGCCGAACCACGGCGTGGAGACGGCCGTGGTCTGGATGCCGTGCACGGCCGAGCGGTACAGGAAGTGGTTCTGCTGGTCGTAGAGCGGCAGCACCGTGCGGGATGCCAGGATCCGCTGCTGGGCCTGTTCGTACAGGGCGGCGCGCTCGGAGCGGTCCGAGGTCTGCGCGGCCCGCTGCAGCAGGGCATCGAGGTCGGGGTCGTCGAGCTGCGCCAGGTTCGCGAAGTAGCCGGACGGTGCGGGCGTGATGCTCGCGCTGTCGTACAGGATGCGCAGCACGTCGGCGCCGACCTTGGTGTACGGCGCGCTGACCACGTCGTACTGGTTCTTCGCCAGCGCGGCGTACCAGCTGGACAGGTCGAGCTCCTGCAGCTGGACCTTGATGCCGACCTTGGCCTCGGAGGCCTGGATCTGCTGGAACAGGCTGCGCTCGGCGGGCACCGACTGGTTGGTCGACACCGGGAACGTCACGGTGAGCTGCTGGCCGTCCTTGACGCGGATGCCGTCCGAGCCCGTCTTCCAGCCGGCGTCGTCGAGCAGTTGCTTCGCGGTCGACGGGCTGTACCGGAACAGCGACTTGTCGGAGTACCCGAACGGCTCGACGCTCGACAGCAGCGAGTACGAGCGCTTCGCCGTCCCGAGGAACAGCGACTGGATCCCCGGGTCGATCTGGGCACCGGCGATGAAGGCCTTGCGGACCGCTTCGTCCTGGAACACCCCGTGCCCGGAGTTCAGCTCGAGCCGGTTCGACGCGCCGGGTCGGGGTGCGTCGAGGTCACGGATGGCGGCCTTGGACGACGCCGCCCGCAGCTGGTCGGGCTGGGCGTTGTCGATCACGTCGACCTGCCCGGACTGCAGCGCCGCGTACCGCGAGGTCGAGTCGGGCAGGAAGCGCCACGTGACACCGGACAGACGGGGCTTCGTCGACCCCCAGTACCCGCTGTTCTTCGTCAGGGTGACGCGGTCGCCGTGCTGCCAGCCGGTGATCCGGAACGGACCGGTGCCGACGGGGGACTCGCAGTTGACCGCCTGGGTGCGCTGCAGGGCCTTCGGGGACTCCATGCCGACCCACGGCTGCGAGAACGACTCGAGCAGGGCGCTGTCCGGGCGGCTGAGCGACAGCGTCACGGTGTGGTCGTCGGTGGCGGTGGCCTTCGCGATGGACTGCAGCGCCAGGTACCCGGTGCTCGACGCCGTCGCCGGGTCCTGCACGTGCTCGATGTTCGCCACCACGGCGGCCGCGTCGAACGGCGTGCCGTCGGTGAACGTGACGTCGTCGCGCAGGGTGAACGTCAGGGTCTTGCCGTCCTCGCTCGTGGACCACTTCGTCGCGAGCGCCGGCGTGGGCTTGCCGTCGCGCAGCCCGACGAGTTCTTCGATGTACTGCGTCGACAGCAGCGCCTGGGGGTAGTTGCCGCCGACGTGCGGGTCCAGGCACGTGGGTTCGGCGTCGCCCGACGCGTAGGTCAGCGTGCCGCCGGCGACCGGGGTGCTGTCCGCGGTGCTCGTGCCGCCGCCGGTGCAGGCGGTGAGGGTGACGAGCAGTGCCGTCGCTCCGGCGATGGTGCCCGCGATGCGCGTGCGGCGTTTCTGTACTCGGTCCAAGATCATGACCGACCGAGTCTAGCGGTTGAATGGAGCCCATGGACGAACCGATCCGCCGCGGAGGCCGCCCGCGCCGCTCCAGTGCCGAGGTGCTGGCGGACGCCGCCGCCGAGCTCTTCCTCGAGCAGGGCTACGCGCGCACGACGGTCGACCAGATCGCCGTCCGCGCCGGGGTCAGCCGTGCCACGTTCTTCAACTACTTCCCGGCGAAGTCCGACGTGATGTGGCTCGAGCTCGACGCCGCGGTGGGGTCGCTCCCGCAGCTGCTCGCCGCGTCCACCGAGACCTCGGCGGTCCGTGCCGTCGAGGGCGCCCTGCTCGCGGCCGCCCGGGCGCACGATCCCGATCGGGTGCCGTGGGCGATCGCGCAGGCCGAGGTGATGGGCATCGGGCAGGAACTCGTCGCGAGCGTCGCGGCCCGGGTGACCGCGCAGCACGCGGCGGTCGCCGCCGACGTCGCTCGACGGACGGGGGAGTACGCGGGTGCGCTGTGGCCGCAGACGGTGGCGGGGGCGATGCTCGGCGCTGCTGCCGCGGCGTTCGGGGTGTGGGTCACCGACGGGGTCTCGCGACGACCGCTCGTCGAGTACGTCGCCGCGGCGCTGACGCCGGTGGTCGCGGGGCTCGACGCGCGCTGAGACGGACCGCGGGCAGGTGGCGGGCCGGCACCGGGCCTCCTGTCCGCACCGTGCCGCGGCACGACACCTGCCGAGGCGCGCGTGGAACTGTTAGGTTCAGCCTGCGCCGCCCACGGGGGAAGGCGCGTCCGACGAACCGGGGGACCATGTCCGACATGCCTGCGCAGAACCAGCCCAACGGCCAGCCGCCGTTCCAGCCGAACGGCCAGCCGCCGTTCCCGCAGAGCGGCCAGCCGTACCAGCCCGGCGGCCAGCCGCCGTACCAGCAGCAGCCCCCGACGCCGCCGACCGGCCAGTCCCGCGGCAAGCGCGTGCTCGTCGCGGTCATCGGCGTGGTCGTGGCGATCGTCGTCGCGGTGCTCGTCCGCCAGGGGTTCAACGCCGCGTTCGGTGAGTCCAAGCAGGACATCGTCAACGAGGGCGTCAAGCAGATCAAGGCGCAGACGACCCTGCCCAAGCAGGTGGACTCGGTCACGACGTGGACGGGTGTGTCCGCCGAGGACGGCACCATCCACTACCGCTACACCGTGCAGGCCGACCCGTCGCAGCTCGACGAGAGCGCCCTGCACGACAGCGTGGAGCGGCAGCTCTGCTCGACCACGGAGACGAAGAAGCTGCTGGACCGCGACATCGCGATGCGGTACTCGTACGGGTTCGACGGGTCCAGCAAGACGATCGACATGACCTTCACGAAGGCGGACTGCTAGGCCCGCAGCGTCCCCGCACCGCCCGCGGCGACGTCCTCGACGGTGCCGTCGCGCACCGTCTCGGGGACGTCGCCGCCGGTCGGCACGAGCGCGGCGTCGTCCGGCAGGCTCAGCGTCAGGACGGCCTCTTCGATGTACTGGCTGTCCTCGAGGGACTGCTCGACGTCGCGCAACCGGACCGCCACGTGCGACTCGTCCTCGTTTCCGGTGAGGTCGACCGCGGCGACCAGGTACACCTTCGACGGCCCGACGAACTCCAGGTGCAGGTACGTCACCCGCTCGATCTGCTTGCGGGAGAGCAGTTCGACGAGCACGGCGTTCTCGAGCTCGGGCGACGTGCTCTCGCCCAGCAGGAAGCGGCGGTTGCGGTCGATGAGGATGATCGCCACGACACCGAGCAGCACGCCGATCGCGATGGAGCCGATCGCGTCGAACACCGCCAGGCCCGTGACCTGGTGCAGGAACACGCCGAGGAACGCGACGACCAGACCGATCAGCGCCGCTGCGTCCTCGGCGAACACCGCACGCAGCGTCGGGTTCGAGGACTGCAGCACGTGGCGCAGCACGGGCACGCGGCGCTTCGTCGCGGCACCGTGCGCCTGCCGGTACGCCTGCAGGAAGCTCGTCCCCTCGAGCACCACCGCGATGGCCAGCACCACGTAGTTGAGGACGACGTCCTCGGCGGGGCCGGTCTCGCCGAGCTGGGTGATGCCGTGGTAGATCGACACGATCGCGCCCGCGGTGAACAGCCCGAATGCGGCGAACATCGACCAGATGTAGGTCTCGCGGCCGTAGCCCATCGGGTGCTTGACGTCACGCTTGCGGGCACCGCGGCGTTCGGCCACCAGCAGGAAGATCTCGTTCCCGGTGTCCGCCCACGAGTGCGCCGCCTCGGCCACCATCGACGCCGACCCGGTCAGCAGCGACGCGATGGTCTTCGCGATCGCGATCAGCAGGTTGGCGCCGAAGGCGATGACGACGGTGGTCAGGGACTCGGGCCGGTCCTGCTGTTCTGACGAGGGCATTCCTCCAGCATGCTCCCGTTGGGTAGACTCGGGTGCACAAGGCGTCGATCCGGCCATCACCGGGGAGTCTCCGGAAGAACGCGGGCCACGCGAGCGGGCCGTCAGTAGAACCGGACGGGTTCGGGACCGTCACCATCCCGGCAACGAGCGGTCGGCCCGGGTCTCCGGAACGGCAAGCGAGGTGGTACCGCGGAGCACGCTCCGTCCTCGTGGAGAGCAACCGAACCCACAGGAGCAACCGGTGCGATACCCACTGAACCGCCCAGCAGACGCCCCCGCTGGCGTCACCCCGTCGCCGTCCTTCCCCGCTGTCGAGCAGGGGATCCTGGCGTTCTGGAAGGGCGACGACACGTTCCGGGCGTCGATCCAGGCGCGTCAGGGCTGCGACGAGTGGGTGTTCTACGACGGTCCGCCGTTCGCCAACGGCCTGCCGCACTACGGGCACCTGCTGACCGGCTACGCCAAGGACGTCTTCCCGCGCTACCAGACCATGCGCGGCAGGCAGGTGCACCGCCGCTTCGGGTGGGACACGCACGGCCTGCCCGCCGAGCTCGAGGCGATGCGGCAGCTCGGCATCACCGAGAAGCACGAGATCGATGCGATGGGCATCGACGTCTTCAACGCCGCCGCGCGGAAGTCGGTGCTGCAGTACACCGACGAGTGGCAGCAGTACGTCACGCGGCAGGCGCGCTGGGTCGACTTCGAGGACGACTACAAGACGCTCGACGTCACCTACATGGAGAGCGTCCTGTGGGCGTGGAAGCAGCTGTGGGAGAAGGGCCTGGCCTACGAGGGCTTCCGCGTCCTGCCGTACTGCTGGAACGACCAGACCCCGCTGTCCAACCACGAACTGCGCATGGACGACGACGTCTACCAGACGCGCCAGGACCAGTCCGTCAC
Source organism: Curtobacterium sp. VKM Ac-2922 (assembly GCF_022815645.1). GTDB lineage: Bacteria > Actinomycetota > Actinomycetes > Actinomycetales > Microbacteriaceae > Curtobacterium. The sequence goes on from NZ_JALGRO010000018.1 coordinate 57,175, forward strand.
GGTGTCGTTCCCGCTGCGGGGCGCTCGCGCCGATGCGCTGGGTCTCTCCGGTGTGCGTGCGCTCGCCTGGACGACGACCCCGTGGACGCTGCCGACGAACGCCGCCCTGGCCGTCGGCCCGGCGGTCGCGTACGTGGTGCTGCCCGCCGGTCCTGGAGGCTCCGCTGACGGTGCCGACGCCGGCTCGGTCTCCTACATGCTGGCTGCCGACACCGTGGCCGCGTACGCCAAGGACCTCGGCTACGCGTCGCCGGACGACGCCGTCGCGGCGGTCACCCGAGCGCTCGTCGGGTCCGAGCTCGACGGCGTCGAGTACGAGCGCCTGTTCGACTTCCTGGCCGAGGCCGAGGGCATGGAGCACGCCTGGCGGATCCTGGTGGCCGACTACGTCGAGACGGGCGAGGGCACCGGCATCGTGCACCAGGCCCCGGCGTACGGCGCCGACGACCAAGAGGTCTGCGCCGCCGCGGGCATCCCCGTCGTGCTCTCGCTCGACGAGGGCGGCGTGTTCACGTCGCAGTTCCCGCTCGTCGCCGGACAGCTGTGGTCCGACGCCAACAAGCCGCTGACCAAGGCCGTCCGTGATGCCGGGCGCCTGCTGCGCCAGGCGTCGTACGAGCACAGCTACCCGCACTGCTGGCGCTGCCGCAAGCCCCTGATCTACAAGGCCGTCTCGTCGTGGTTCGTCCGCGTCACCGAGATCCGCGACCGGATGGGCGAGCTCAACCAGGGCATCAACTGGGTGCCGGACAACGTCAAGGACGGCCAGTTCGGCAAGTGGGTCGGCAACGCCATCGACTGGTCGGTGTCCCGCAACCGGTACTTCGGCACGCCGATCCCGGTGTGGGTGTCCGACGACCCCGAGCACCCGCGCACCGACGTGTACGGCTCGCTCGAGGAGATCGAACGCGACTTCGGCCGGCTGCCGGTGAACGCCGAGGGACAGGTCGACCTGCACCGTCCGTTCATCGACGAGCTGACCCGGCCGAACCCGGACGACCCCACGGGTGCCTCGACCATGCGCCGCATCTCGGACGTCTTCGACGTGTGGTTCGACTCCGGGTCGATGCCGTACGCCCAGGTGCACTACCCGTTCGAGAACCGGGAGTGGTTCGACACCCACAACCCGGCCGACTTCATCGTCGAGTACATCGGGCAGACCCGCGGCTGGTTCTACGTCATGCACGTGCTGTCGACCGCGCTGTTCGACCGCCCGGCGTTCACGAACGTCGTCAGCCACGGCATCGTGCTGGGCTCCGACGGCCAGAAGATGTCGAAGAGCCTGCGGAACTACCCGGACGTGTCCGAGGTGTTCGACCGTGACGGCGCCGACGCGATGCGCTGGTTCCTGATGTCGTCGTCGGTGATCCGCGGCGGCAACCTCGTCGTCACCGAAGAGGGCATCCGCCAGGGCGTCCGCGAGTTCCTGCTGCCGTTCTGGTCGACGTACTACTTCTTCACGCTGTACGCGAATGCGTCCGGGCCCGACGGGTACCAGGCATCGCGCCGCACGGACAGCACCGACGTGCTCGACCGGTACCTGCTCGCGAAGACCCGCCTGCTCGTCACCGACGTCACGACGCACCTCGACGCGCTCGACACCCCGCTGGCGGCCCAGGCCATCCGCGACTTCGCCGACGTGCTGACCAACTGGTACGTCCGCCGGTCCCGCGACAAGTTCTGGCTCGGTGCCGCGTCGTCGGAGTCCGCGAAGGCCGCGTTCGACACGCTGTCCACCGCGCTCGAGACGCTGGCCCGGGTCGCCGCACCACTCGCGCCGCTGGTGTCGGAGGAGGTCTGGAAGGGCCTGACCGGCGGCCGCAGCGTGCACCTGACCGACTGGCCCGACGCCGCCGAGTTCCCCGCCGACGACGCCCTGGTGGCCGCGATGGACCGCGTGCGGGACGTCGCATCGAAGGGGCTCGCGCTCCGCAAGGCGACCAGCAGGCGTGTCCGTCTGCCGCTCGCCACGCTGACGCTCGTCGTGCCGGACCCCGCGGCCGTCGAACCGTTCGTCGACATCCTGCGCGACGAGCTCAACGTGAAGCGGGTCGTGCTCGAGCCCCAGGCAGAGGAGTCCCTCGCGCAGTACGGCATCGAGCGCAAGCTCACCGTCAACGCCCGTGCGGCCGGCCCCCGCATCGGCAAGGCCGTGCAGCAGGTCATCCCCGCCGCCAAGCGCGGCGACTGGGTGGCGACCGACTCGGGCGTCACCGTGGGCGGGATCGACCTGGTCGAGGGCGAGTTCACGCTCGACCTGACCGTGGCCGACGCATCCACCGCCGTGGCGTTCCTGGACGGTGGTGGCTTCGTGGTGCTCGACACCGAGACCACGCCCGAGCTCGAGGCCGAGGGGCTGGCACGCGACGTCGTCCGTGCCGTGCAGCAGGCCCGTCGCGACGCCGACCTCGACGTCAGCGACCGCATCGTGCTGACGCTCGGGGCCGACCCGGCAGCGGCGGACGCCGTGCGCACGCATCAGGACCTGATCGCGGGGGAGACCCTCGCGACGACGATCGACGTGGTCGACACGACGTTCGGCAAGGACGAGGGCACCGCCGTGGGCGACGGTGCGAAGGTGAGTGTCGAGGTGACCCGCGCATGAGCGACAGCAACGAGTACGACGGCAGCCAGCACGACGACGACCGGTACGACGCCGACGGCATCGCGATCCCGGTGGGCACTCCCGCCGACGCGGACCCGATCGAGGCCGTGCCCTTCGGCGGTGACGACGAGCAGGTCCAGCGTGTCGAGGCCGCCCTGTACGCCCGGATCGGCGAGCAGTCACCCGAGCACCGTCTGACGGCCACCCGCCGCGCGGTCGAGTTGCTCGGCGACCCGCACCTGGCTTACCCGGTCATCCACCTGACGGGGACCAACGGCAAGACCTCGACCGCACGGATGACCGAGAGCATCATCCGCGCCCACGGCCTGCGCACCGGACTCATGACGAGCCCGCACCTGGTGTCCATCCGCGAACGGATCGTCATCGACGGTGCGCCGATCGCCGCCGACCGGTTCGTCGAGAACTGGGACGACATCACGCCGATCCTCGAGATCACCGACAAGGAGCTCACCGACAAGGGTGAGCTCCCGCTGACGTTCTTCGAGGCGCTGACCGTCCTTGCGCTGGCGTGCTTCGCCGAGGCACCCGTCGACGTCGCGGTGATCGAGGTCGGCATGGGCGGGGAGTGGGACTCCACGAACGTCGTGCAGAGCCAGGTGCAGGTGTTCACGCCGATCGCGATCGACCACGCCAAGCAGCTCGGCAACACCGTCGCCGAGATCGCCCGCACGAAGTCGGGGATCGTCAAGCCGTCGTCGGCCGTCGTGTCGAGCGCGCAGGTGCCCGAGGCGCTCGCCGAACTCGAGCGCGCGGCCGAGCTCACCGAGTCGACCCTGGCGGTCGAGGGCACCGGGTTCCGTGTCCTCGACGTCACGCCGGCCGTCGGCGGGCAGCTCGTCACCGTGCAGGGCGTCGCGGGCCGCTACGACGACCTGTTCCTGCCGTTGTTCGGCGCGCACCAGGCCCACAACGCCGCGGTCGCGATCGCCGCCGTCGAGTCGTTCATCGGTCGGGGGTCGCAGCCCCTCGACGAGGACGTCCTCAGCGAGGGTCTGGCGAGCGCGACCAGCCCCGGCCGGCTGCAGCCCATCGCCCAGGACCCGACGGTCGTGGTCGACGCGGCGCACAACCCGCACGGTGCGAAGGCCCTGGCCGAGGCGCTGCCCGTCGCGTTCCCGTCCGGCCACGTGGTCGGCGTCGTCGGCATCCTGGCCGACAAGGACGCCCGTGGGTTCGTCCGAGCGCTCAAGGACACGGTCGCCACGTTCGTCGTGACGCAGCCGCCGGGGGAGCGCGCGCTCGACGCCGATGCGTTCGCCCGGGTCGTCGTGGACGAGGTCGGGGACGACCTCGTGGTCGTCGAGCCCTCGCTCGCCCAGGCCCTGCAGGAAGCGCGCGACCTGGCGGACGAGGCCGAGGCGGACGACGCCATGGTGCTCGTCGCCGGTTCCATCGTGATGGTGGGCGCGGTCATGGACCTGGTCCACACCGAAGGAGGGTCGAAGTGACGGACGGACCACGGGCCTCCCGTCCGGGGCGCGCTCCCCGGACCCGGCGTCCGCGACGCGAGCGCGGGGCGCGTGAGAGCCTGACCTCGATCACCCTGGTGCTCGAGGCGATCATGTTCTTCTTCCCGATGCTCGTCGTGTTCGGCAAGCACACGCTGCCGGCCGGTGTGGCCTTCGGCGGCGGGCTCGCGGCGATCGTCGTGCTGGCCGTGGCCTCGCGCCTGACCGGTACCCGTGCCGGTGTAGGGTTCGGGTGGCTGCTGCAGGCGGCCATCCTCGCCACCGGCTTCATCGAACCGTTCATGTTCGTGGTGGGCCTGGTGTTCCTGGCGCTGTGGGTGTTCTGCTTCGTCAAGGGCGGTCAGCTCGACCGTCAGAACGCCGCCCGCCGAGCCGCTGCCGGCGACTGACCACATCCACCCCCAGAACCCCAGGGAGTACTGCGTGTCCGACTTCGAAGAGACCCTCGTCCTCGTCAAGCCCGACGGCGTGGCCCGCCAGCTGACCGGCGAGATCCTGCGCCGCATCGAGGCCAAGGGCTACGAGATCGTCGACCTGAAGATGCTCACCGCGCCGCGTGACCTGCTCGACGCGCACTACGAGGAGCACCAGGGCAAGCCGTTCTTCGAGCCGCTGGTCGAGTTCATGCAGTCCGGGCCCGTCGTCGCCGTGCGCGTCGCCGGCAACGGTGCGATCGCGGGCTTCCGGTCGCTCGCCGGCACCACCGACCCGACCTCGGCGGCACCCGGCACCATCCGCGGCGACCTCGGCCGTGACTGGGGCCTCAAGGTCCAGCAGAACCTGGTGCACGGCTCGGACAGCCCCGAGTCCGCCGCGCGCGAGCTCGGCCTCTGGTTCGCCTGAGCCGCTCCGCAGCGCTCGCGCTGCGCTTCGGTGCGCCCCGGCGCGCTTCGCACAACCGAAAGCACCCCGCACCACGTGATCACGTGGCGCGGGGTGCTTTTCGTTGTGTGCGCGGCGGCGGGCCGCCGCCGCGGGGGTGCTTCGCGCCCCCGTGCGAACGTCGCGCCCCCGCAGGACGGGGCGCGACGTTCACCCGGGGGTGCGATCCGCAAGCGGCGCGGGCGACGGCCTGGAGGGTCGCACCGGCCCGGCAGGCCGGTTGCGGGCCTCCAGGCAGTCGTGCCCGGCCGCGGGGCGGTGGCGGGTGCTTCGCACCCTTGTATGAGCGTCGCGCCCCCGCGGAACCGGGCGCAACGTGCGCAACGGGGCGCGATCACGGTGTATCCACATCGACGAAAGCCTCCGCACGGCAGTCGTACGGAGGCTTTCGTATTCTGGTGCGAGTGTCAGTGCATCAAGCTGGGCCGGCCGAGGCTCGCCCAGTCGAGAGGCACGCCGGGAACTTGTAGGTCAGGCTCCTCCCCGAGCCCACCGCGAGCTTCGGGCTCGTCTTCGTCCAAGCTGGGAAGCCGAGACCACCGTCACAATGCGCCTTGAACACCATGTACTTGATGTTCTCGCACGTAGCCGTCACCTGCCCGCTGATCGGATCGTAGGTGGTGTTCCGACAACCAGTCGCAGCCGACGCAGGGCCAGCCATCGCCACGGATCCGACGAGGACAGTTGCCCCCAGGACCGTTGCCGCAAGAAGACGACGAGCCTTGGAATTCTTCATGTGATTCCCCTCAATCGACACCCATCGGCCAAGCCCCCATGACGAGGTCCGGGGTGTCGCGTCGACCATACCGAACGGGCGGTGCGCAGTACAACATCGGGTTCGCTTCACTCACACAGCCGGGCACAGCTCAGAAAGAAGCGGGCCACGTCAGTGTCGACGGGGCCCGCTCAGGTTCTGGGGATGCGGGTTACTTGACCGCGCCACCGTTCTGCTCGACGAACGCGGCGAACGAGTCAGTGTCGCTCCATGCATTCGTGTTGTCCGCGTTGTACTGCTTGCCGTTCACGATGACCGTCGGCGTTCCGGTGAGCTTCGGCACGTCGGAGTTCGCGAGCGGTTCGTTCAGCACCCGGTTGGTGGCGTCTCCCACCCAGCTCTGGAAGCGCTGGTCGGTGATGCACTTCTCGACGTTCGGGTTCGTCGCGCCGGCCTTCTTCGCGATGGACGCGAGCTGGTCGTTCGTCAAGCCCCGAGTGCTCTCGGATGGCTGATTCGCGTAGAACGCCGTGTTGACGTCGAGGAAGGCGTCCGGGTCGTAGTTCGCGACACATGCTGCGGCTGCTGCGGCACGGGTCGAGTACTTGGAGCCGAGCGACAGGCGGTCCAGCAGGTTGAACGGGTGGATCTCGAGCGTTGCGGACCCGTTCTCGACCCACTTCTTGATCTGCGGCATGTTGCCGGTCTCGAACTGGTTGCACACGGGGCACATGTAGTCCTCGTACACGGTGATGTTCGCGACCGAGTCGTCCTGCTTGGTGGCCGTCGGCTTGCCGCCCTCGGGGATGGCCTTGGTCGTCACGGGGACGATCTTGCCGTTCTGCCCCTGCAGCACGATGCCGTCGCTGGCCATGTTCTTCGGGCCGGGGCCGGCGGGCTGCACCGAGTTGGCGATCACCAGCACGATCACGGCGACGATCGCGAGCGAGCCCACGATGATGCCGCTGATCGTCAGCGTCTTGTTGCGGCGCCGGCGGGCCTTCTCCTTCTCGCGCTGGGCCGCGGCACGTTCCCGTGCGGCGTTCCGGCGAGCCTTCTTGCTCTCGTTGTCGCTCATCGTGAAGAAGCGTAACGGGTGCCGGTGTGGCGACGGGCCCCGCTGGCTGAGAAGAGCCCAGGAGTCCGGTGACGTGTCACCGAGTGCGGGAAGCCCAGAGACGCGTGCGGGATGCCCGGAGACGCGTGCGTGGTGCTCAGAGGACGGACAGCACCGTCGGGAACATGATCAGGATCGTCAGGGCGATGACCACGTAGTTCGCCAGCGGGAAGGCCCAGCAGAAGGGCAGCAGCGCCCGACCGACACGCTGCGCACCCGGACCGAACGAGCCGCGCGCGGCGTTCCAGATGGTGAACACCCAGAACAGCGGGATCGTCATCGCCCAGACGAGCATGCACCACGGGCAGAGCGCACCGATCGACCAGACCGTCTGCGTGAAGAGCCAGGTGACGAAGACCCACGCCAGGAACAGCCCGACGTTGAAGGTGACCAGGAACCACCGCGATGCGCGTCCGCCCGCCAACAGCAGCACCCCGACGGCGATCGGCGCGACGAACCCCATCAACCCGAGCAGCGGGTTGGGGAAGCCGAACAGGTGCCCCTGCGGGCTCGTCATGACGTCCGAGCAGTTGATGAAAGGGTTGATGTCGCAGCTCAGCACGGCCTTGGGGTGCTCGTACTTCGCGAACTCGTCGAGCACCAGTCGGAACGCCGCGTACAGGGCGACCGCTCCGGTGACGAGCAGCAGCACTGCGATCGCGACGGGACGACGGGTGGTGGGTGCGGTCGTGGTCACGTCGACATGATGACATGCGCTTCTGCGCCTTCTCGCGACGCGCGTGCGATGATGGGGGAGTCGAGCGGGTCATCCCGCGCGACGACGAGAGCTTTCCGGGCACCTGCCCGGACGATCAGGCACGGTGAGAGCGTGCCGTGACCGGACGACGCGTCACTCCGACGCCGAGCCGAGCGGGGCCGGGTGCTCCGCCGGTCCGTGCGCACGACATGTCGACGCCGGACGGTCACTGACCAGCGAGTGCGGGCGGCGTCGCAGCCGTCCGCCACAACCACAGAGTTCCCGCCGCCCCTCGGGGTGAGGGCGGGGTCGAGGAGTGCACCAGTCCCATGGTGGAGCAGAACGAGAACAACGACCAGAACACCGACGACACCGCACCGAAGCGACGCGGCCGCCTGTTCGGCGGACGCCGCGCCAGGTCGGCAGGCACCCTGGAGGCCCGGACCGGCTCCCAGACGCCGACCGACGTGGCCGAGACGGGGACCACCGACACCGGCGCGGGCACCCAGGGCGACACCGCCCCCGGTCCCGAGTCGACGCCGGTCACCGGCTCCGTGTCCGTCGAGGTGCAGGCCGTGAGCGCGACCGACGCTCCCGACGACGTCAGCACGCTGACCGGCGACGTGCCGGTCGTCGACGCTGCTGCCGCGGCGCAGGCGGAAGCCACCGCGGTCGAGCAGTCGGACGCCGTCGTGCCCGCGGCCGACGAGCCCGTCGTCGCCGAGTCGGCACCGGACGCATCGTCGGTCGGTGCCGCCGCCGAGTCGACCGCCGCCGCCGCCGCGTCGGCCGCCGCCGCGCAGCCCGTCGAGGCGCCGGCAGCAGCGGAGCCCGTCGTGCCCCGTGCCACGTCGACGCTCAGCCTGATCTTCCACGCCCCGGTCCTGCCCGAGCTGCCGGCCCGCTCGTCCCGGAACGACCGGAACGACCGCGTCGACCGCTCCGAGCACGTCGACCGTGCCGAGCGTCCGGAGCGGTCCGACTGGGACGACGACGACGAGGACTTCGGTGGCGGCAGCCGTCGCCGGACCCGCCGCCGTGGCACCAGCGCCGACCGTGAACCGCGCGACCACCAGGAACCCCGTCGCCGCGAGGTCGAGCTCATCACCGAGCCCCAGCGCATCAAGGGCTCCACCCGGCTCGAGGCCAAGAAGCAGCGCCGCCGCGACGGCCGTGACGCCGGACGCCGTCGCCAGGTGGTGACCGAGGACGAGTTCCTCGCCCGCCGCGAGAGCGTCGACCGCCAGATGATCGTCCGTTCGAGCTCGGAGAAGATCGAGATCGGCGTCATCGAGGACAACGTCCTCGCCGAGCACTACGTCACCAAGTCGCACAACGTGTCGCTCATCGGCAACGTGTACCTCGGCAAGGTGCAGAACGTCCTGCCGTCGATGGAGGCCGCCTTCGTCGACATCGGTCGTGGCCGGAACGCCGTGCTGTACGCCGGCGAGGTCGACTGGAACTCCGTCGAGACGGGCAACCACGGCCGTCGCATCGAGGCGGCGCTCAAGCCGGGCGACAAGGTACTGGTGCAGGTCACGAAGGACCCGGTCGGCCACAAGGGCGCTCGTCTCACCAGCCAGGTCTCGCTGCCCGGCCGGTACCTGGTGTACGTGCCGAACGGCTCGATGAACGGCATCTCGCGCAAGCTCCCGGACACCGAGCGTGCCCGTCTCAAGAAGATCCTCAAGGAAGTCCTGCCGGAGCACGCGGGCGTCATCGTCCGCACCGCCGCCGAGGGTGCGACGGAAGAGCAGCTGACCCGCGACGTGCAGCGTCTGACCGCGCAGTGGGAGGCCATCCAGAAGAAGGTCGAGCACGGTCACGCACCGGTCATGCTCCACTCCGAGCCGGACCTGCTCGTGAAGATCGTCCGCGACGTCTTCAACGAGGACTTCACGAAGCTGCTCATCGACGGCGATGCCGCCCGCGCGACGATCGAGGAGTACCTCGACGCCGTCGCACCGGACCTGAAGGACCGCGTCGAGATCTACGACGGCCCGGACTCGTTCGAGGAGCACCGGCTCAACGAGCAGATCGACAAGGCGCTCGACCGCAAGGTCTGGCTGCCCTCGGGTGGCTCGCTCGTGATCGACCGCACCGAGGCCATGACGGTCGTCGACGTCAACACGGGCAAGTTCGTCGGCTCCGGCGGCAACCTCGAGGAGACCGTCACGAAGAACAACCTCGAGGCGGCCGAGGAGCTCGTGCGGCAGCTGCGGCTCCGCGACATCGGCGGGATCATCGTCGTCGACTTCATCGACATGGTGCTCGAGACCAACCGCGACCTCGTGCTGCGCCGCCTGATGGAGTGCCTCAGCCGCGACCGCACGAAGCACCAGGTCGCCGAGGTCACCTCGCTCGGCCTCGTGCAGATGACCCGCAAGAAGATCGGCGTCGGGCTGCGCGAGTCGCTCGAAGAGGTCAACGCGAACGTCAACGACAACAACGCCGATCCCGGCCCCTCCAAGGGTCGTCGCAAGGGCCGCGGTGGCAACGACGGCGGCAACGGGAACGGCAACGGCAACCAGAACGCCCAGCGCAGCAGCGGTGGCGAGCAGAAGTCGTCGCAGGCGCACCAGATCACGGACGACGTGAAGAACGCGCTGTCCCGGATCGCCGCGTCGACGATCGCCCACGACGAGGTCGTGGCGTCGAACCCGGCGACGCCCGCGTCGGCACCGTCGACCGAGGCCCCGGCCCCGGCCGCTGCGTCCTCGGACGCCGATGCGTCCGCCGCCGGCACCGAGCCGACCAGTGGCCCCAAGCGTCGTCGCCGCCGCGGCGGCCGCGCGAGCTCCGAGCAGTCGGCGCCCGCCACCACCGACGGGATCGTGACGGTGTCCGCTCCGGCGGCCACCCAGGCACCAGCCACCGAGGCCGCTGCGTCCGCGACGGCCGCGCAGCCCGCAGAGGCGGCGCAGTCCGAGCCGGCCGCAGCGTCCCAGGCACCCGCCGAGTCCGCGGCCCCGACCCGCCGTCGGGTGTCGTCCTCGGCACCGGTGACGCCTGCCGACACGAACGTCGCGATCCTCGACATCCCCGTCGCGGTGACGAAGCGCGAGCCCCGCAAGGCGCCCGATGCCGACTCGCTGCTCGACTCGGTGCTGCAGGCGCTCCCCGAGCCCAAGCAGCCCGGTCAGGGACGCTCGCGGTCGCGTCGCGTGTCGTCGGGCAGCATCAGCGCCCCGGCCACGTCCGACGGGCCCACGACCGACGACGGCCCCGTGATCCTGGGGAACTGAGCGTGACCGGGACCCCGACGCGGGCGTTCGCCCCCGGCGCCTCGCGCGAGGCCACGGCGGGCGCACTGATCGCCGTCGTCGGGGTCCTGGCCGTGCAGGCCGTGTCCGGACTCGCGGGCATGGTCGGCACGAGTCTGTACATCGGCCCCTTCGCGTTCCACGGCGGGCAGAACATCGTGCTGGAGTTCGCGACGGCCGTGTTCCTCAGCCCGTTCCCGTTCTACGCCGGGGCCTTCCTGACGCTGGCGTTCCTGACCCCGGTGGCCCGCCGCAGTCCGCTGCCGACGGTGCTGCTGCGTGCGGTGCTCGGCGGCGCGGGCGGAACCCTCGCCCTGGCGCTCGTCGGGGTCTTCACGGGCGCGTACGGCGCGTTCGGCGACGGGCCCCGTCGTCTCGTGACGGACGTGCTCACCGGACCGCTGCAGCGTGGCGTCCCCCTGACGGCGATGCTGCTGGCCGCCGCGACGGTGGCCTGGCTGTGGCTCGGACGACCGCGCGGCTCGGCGAGTGCGTCCGACCACCGTGCCGGCGCGCCCGGCACCACGCCGGGCACGGTCCGTCCCGCCGACGCCGTCCCCCCGCCGTCGTTCCCGCAGCAGCCACCGCGTCCGCCCGCCGGCCAGTGGGGCCAGCCCCGGCCCTGACCCACCCGGTCGCACGCCTTGCCGTCAGGCGTGGCCCGACGGTCTGGAGGCCCGTGGCGGGCCCGCACCGGGCCTCCAGACCGTCAGCGGGTCGCGCTCGGACCGGCACGTCGGTGCCCGTGTCCGTGCCCGTGTCGGTGCGCGCGTCAGTGCGCGCGCTTGTCGCGCTGCGGGACCCGCAGCCCGCTGTCGATCAGACGGAGGACGAGCTCGCGGCCCGTCACCTCGAGTGCTCCGAGCGCCACGAGTTCGTCGTACCGCGACAGCGGCACGTCGTAGTGGTCGTGGTCGAACGCGCGCGGCGGAACACCGGCGCGTGCAGCGAACGCGTGGAGTTCCGCGTAGGATGTGTCACTGACGAGGTGCGACCACACGGTTTCGTGTGCGGGCCACGTCGGTGGGTCGATCAACACGGTCACGTTGCAAGACTACGTGTGTCGCCGTTTGACCGGACCCATGGGCATCGAGTATTCTCGATCCCTGGTGTCACTGTGCCGTTCGGTCAGACGGTGCCGTTCGGCCAGCTGGCCGTTCCGCCTGTGGCTGATCATCGGTTCCGACCGGTCTGATCGTGCCTGGGCACCCGAGACTTCCCTCAAGCAGAGTTACGTAAGGATTCCACGTGGTTTACGCAGTAGTGCGCGCCGGCGGCCGTCAGGAGAAGGTCGAGGTCGGCACGATCATCACCATCGATCGCGCCAAGGCCGATGACAAGGGCAACATCGAGCTCGCGCCCGTGCTCCTCGTGGACGGTGACACGATCACCTCCGCCGCGTCCGACCTGGCCAAGGTGACCGTGACCGCCGAGGTGCTCGAGGACCTCCGCGGCAAGAAGGTCATCATCCAGAAGTTCAAGAACAAGACCGGTTACAAGAAGCGCCAGGGCTTCCGCGCGGACCTCACGCGCGTCAAGGTCACCAAGATCGCGTAAGGCGGGAGACAGACATGGCACACAAGAAGGGTGCGAGTTCCACTCGCAACGGTCGCGACTCGAACGCACAGCGCCTCGGCGTGAAGCGCTTCGGCGGTCAGGTCGTCAACGCCGGTGAGATCATCGTCCGCCAGCGCGGCACGCACTTCCACCCGGGTGACAACGTCGGTCGCGGTGGCGACGACACGCTGTTCGCACTGGCCGCCGGTGCGGTCGAGTTCGGCACCAAGGGTGGCCGCAAGGTCATCAACATCGTCAACGCGTAAGTCCCACGACGAGCGCTCACTGACGACGCAAGACTCTGGAAGAGGGGCAGGCCGCGCGCCTGCCCCTCTTCGCATTCCTGCACTGCCCCATCCCTCAACGAAAGTGTGAACAACCGATGGCGACGTTCGTCGACGACGTGATCCTGCACCTCAGCGCGGGGAACGGCGGCAACGGCTGCGTTTCCGTTCGTCGCGAGAAGTTCAAGCCGCTGGCCGGCCCCGACGGCGGCAACGGCGGTGACGGCGGCGACATCGTGCTGGTGGCCGACCCGCAGGTCACCACGCTGCTCGGCTACCACCGGTCGCCCCACCGCTCCAGCCGCAACGGCCAGCCCGGCATGGGCGACATGCGCAGCGGCATCTCGGGCGAGGTCCTCGAGCTCCCCGTGCCCGTCGGCACCGTCGTGTACGAGGACAACGGCGACCTGCTCGCCGACATGACCGAGCCCGGGATGCGCGTCGTCGTGGCCCAGGGCGGTCAGGGTGGCCTGGGCAACGCGGCACTCGCCACGACCAAGCGCAAGGCACCCGGGTTCGCGCTGCTCGGCACCGACGGCGAGTCCGGCGACGTCCGTCTCGAGCTCAAGACCATCGCCGACGTCGCGCTCGTCGGGTTCCCGAGTGCCGGCAAGTCCTCGCTCATCGCCGCGGTCTCCGCCGCGAAGCCGAAGATCGCCGACTACCCGTTCACGACCCTGACGCCGAACCTGGGCGTGGTCGAGTCCGGCGACGTCCGCTTCACCGTGGCCGATGTCCCCGGTCTGATCGAGGGGGCATCCGAGGGCAAGGGCCTGGGGCTCGAGTTCCTGCGTCACGTGGAGCGCTGCGAGGTGCTGCTGCACGTCATCGACTGCGCCACGCTCGACCCGGGCCGCGACCCGGTCAGCGACCTCGACGTCCTGCTCGCCGAGCTCGAGCGCTACCCGGTCCCCGAGGGCCAGGTCCCGCTGCTCGAGCGTCCGCAGCTCATCGCGCTCAACAAGGTCGACGTGCCCGACGCCGCCGAGCTCGCCGCGTTCATCACGCCCGAGCTCGAGGCCCGCGGCTACCGGGTGTTCTCGATCTCCACCGCCTCGCACGCCGGGCTCCGCGAGCTCACCTTCGCCCTCGCCGGCATCGTCGAGGAAGCCCGTGCCACCGCGGCGGCCGAGCCCGTGCAAGAGCGCATCGTGATCCGTCCGCGGGCCGTCGACGCCAAGGGCGGCTTCACCGTCCGTGCCGAGGGTGGCGAAGAGCACCGCTTCTACCGTGTCCGTGGCTCGAAGCCCGAGCGCTGGGTGCAGCAGACCGACTTCGAGAACGAAGAGGCGATCGGCTACCTGGCCGACCGGCTCGCCAAGCTCGGCGTCGAGGACGGCCTGTTCAAGGCCGGTGCCGTCGCCGGGTCGACCGTCGTCATCGGTGGCGACGGCGGCATGATCTTCGACTGGGAGCCCACGCTCACGTCCACCGCCGAGCTCATCACCAGCGCTCGCGGAACGGACGCCCGTGTCGACATGAACATGCGCCCGACCCGCAACCAGCGCCGCGAGGAGTACTTCGAGCGGATGGACGCCAAGGCCGCGGCCCGCGCCGAGCTCGAGTCCGAGCGCAAGTCCGGGCTGTGGGCGGACGACGAGGCCAAGGACTGACCACGGCATGACCGAGACGACCGACCCGAGCGCCCTCGGCTCCGTCCGGGTCCGCGCGGACGTCCCGCGCGCCCGGCGGATCGTCGTGAAGGTCGGCTCGTCGTCGGTCAGCGGTGAGAACACCGCGCAGATCGGCCCGCTCGTCGACGCGTTGGCGGCGGCGCACGGCCGGGGGACCGAGGTCGTGCTGGTGTCCTCCGGTGCGATCGCGACGGGCTTCCCGTTCCTGGGGCTCGCGGGCAAGCCGGACGACCTCGCCACCCAACAGGCCGCAGCCGCCACCGGGCAGAACGTCCTGATGTTCCGCTACCAGCAGCAGCTCGACCGGCACGGGCTGATCGCCGCGCAGATCCTGCTGACCGCGGGCGACCTGCAGAACCCGACCCACCGGGTGAACGCGCAGCGCGCCATCGACCGGCTGCTCGCCCTGCGGGTGCTGCCGATCGTCAACGAGAACGACACCGTGGCCACGCACGAGATCCGCTTCGGCGACAACGACCGGCTGGCGGCCCTGGTGGCACGGCTGCTCGGTGCCGATGCCCTCGTGCTGCTGTCCGACGTCGAGTCGCTGTACACGAAGCCCCCCGAGCAGCCCGGAGCCGAACGCATCGACGAGGTGCCCTTCGGGGACGAGCTCGCCGGGGTGACGTTCGGGTCGATCGGTGCGGCCGGGGTCGGCACCGGGGGAGCGGGCACGAAGGTCGCGGCGGCACGCCTGGCGGCCGAGGCGGGGACGGGTGTGCTCGTGACCGCGACGTCCCTGGTGGCCCGCGCGCTCGACGGCGACCACGTCGGGACCTGGTTCCACGCCGCGCCCTAGAATCGTGCCATGTCGACCCCCGCCACGTCGCTGACCGCCGCCGCTGCGCATGCCCGCACCGCGCCCGACGGCACCGGGTCCACCGGGGCCGCACCGAGCCTCCAGGACGAGCTCGTCGCGGCCCGGGCCGCGTCCCGGGTGCTGGCCACGTCGACCACCGCCGTCAAGGACGCCGCCCTCGTCGCGATCGCGGCGTCGCTCCGGTCCGGCGCTGACGACGTCGTGTTCGCGAACCACGCCGACCTGGTTGCCGGCGAGGACTCCGGGCTGTCGTCCGGCCTGCTGGACCGGCTGCGGCTCGACCCCGAGCGCATCGAGGCCCTGGCCGTCGCCGTCGAACAGGTCGTGGGACTGACCGATCCGGTCGGGCAGTCCGTGCGCGGGTCGGTCCTGCCGAACGGCCTGCAGCTGTCGCAGGTCCGCGTGCCGTTCGGTGTCGTCGGTGCCATCTACGAGGCACGTCCGAACGTCACGGTCGACATCGCCAGCCTGGCGCTCAAGAGCGGCAACGCCGTGGTCCTGCGGGGTGGTTCCGCGGCGCAGCGCACCAACGCCGTGCTGGTCGGCCTGCTGCAGGACGCCGTCGCGTCCGTCGGCCTGCCGCGCGCGCTCGTGCAGACCATCGACCGGTTCGGCCGCGCCGGTGCCACCGACCTGATGCGCGCGCGAGGGCTGGTGGACGTCCTCATCCCACGCGGCAGCGCATCACTGATCCAGACCGTCGTCACCGAGTCCCAGGTCCCCGTGATCGAGACCGGGGCCGGGGTCGTGCACGTCTTCCTCGATGCGTCGGCGCCGCTCGACCGGTCCGTCGACATCGTCCTGAACAGCAAGGTGCAGCGCCCGAGCGTGTGCAATGCGCTCGAGACGCTGCTGGTGCACCGCGACGCCGCCGAGGGCCTGCTGCCGACCCTCGCCGCCCGGCTCCGGGCCGCCGGGGTCACGCTGCGCGGGGACGACGCGACCCGGGCGATCGTCCCGGGTGTGCTCCGGGCCACCGAGGCCGACTGGGGCACCGAGTCGATGGACCTGGACCTGTCGATCCGCGTGGTGGACGACGTCGACCAGGCGATGGACCACATCGCCCGGTACTCCACGCACCACACGGAGTCGATCGTCACGAACGACGTCGACACGTCCGAGCGGTTCCTGGCGACGGTGGACTCCGCCGTGGTGATGGTGAACGCCTCGACGCGGTTCACCGACGGGGGCGAGTTCGGCTTCGGCGCCGAGGTCGGGATCTCCACGCAGAAGCTGCACGCCCGGGGGCCGATGGGGCTGCCGGAACTGACCAGCACGAAGTGGGTCGTGCGCGGACAGGGGCAGATCCGCGGCTAGACTGATCCGCAGCCTGCCACGACCGATCGGAGCACCGCACCATGACCGTCCTCGCTCAAGCCGCCGAGTCCGCCTCGTCGGTGCCCGCGTTCATCTTCCCGGTCGTGGCTGCTGCGTTCTTCACGTTCCTCGGCTTCGTGACCTGGTCCTTCCGCGACGTGGCCTACCGCCACTCCAACAAGTTCGAGGCGACCCGCACCCACGAGACCGGTGTGGACGAGTTCGGCCACACGAAGATCTGACGCGCCGCTCGATGCTCGAGAGCTCGGGGCGGCCGCGCATCGGCGTGATGGGCGGCACGTTCGACCCCATCCACCACGGTCACCTGGTGGCGGCGTCCGAAGTCGCACGGTCGTTCGACCTGGACGAAGTCGTCTTCGTGCCCACCGGTCAGCCGTACATGAAGTCCGGGGTCACCGACGCCGAACACCGCTACCTGATGACCGTCATCGCGACGGCGTCCAATCCGATGTTCACCGTCAGCCGTGTCGACATCGACCGTCCCGGCCCCACATACACGGTCGACACCCTCCGCGACCTGCACGACCAGCGGCCCGACGCCCAGCTCGTCTTCATCTCGGGCGCAGACGCCGTCCAGCAGATCGTCGACTGGAAGGACCATGATGGGCTGTGGGACCTCGCGCACTTCGTGGCGGTCACGCGTCCGGGTCACAACCTGAGCATCACCGGACTCCCCGAGCGCGACGTAAGCTTGCTCGAAGTCCCGGCGCTGGCCATCTCGTCGACCGACTGTCGCGAACGAGTGCGACGCGGCAACCCCGTGTGGTACTTGGTCCCGGACGGCGTCGTCCAGTACATCACCAAGCACCATCTGTATCGGAGCGTTGCATGAGTCCGTCCGACGCGCAGCCGCCCCTGTCGCGGCGCCAGGCGCGCGAGCGTGAGCGCGCCGCCTCGGCAGGCGCACAGCCCGTGACCCCGCCCCCGACCGTCGCCACCCCGGCCGCAGGGTCCACCGACGGCGGTCGACGTCGTCCCGGTTCCCACGTCGCGCCGGCAGCCCCCGCCCCGGCACAGGCCGGTCCCCGACCCGAGTCCGCCCCGGCCGCCGTGCCGATCGTGCCGGTGTCCCAGGGCGTGCCCGACGCGCCGCCCGCCTCGGCGACCGAGATCGTCCCCGGCACCGGCGGACTGACCCGGCGCCAGATCCGCCTGATGCGCGAAGCCGAGGGGCAGGCCGTTCGTCCGGTCCCGCTGCAGAACCCGACGCCGCAGTCGTCCGACCGCACCGTGCAGGACGTCCTGGGGACCGTGGCGTCGCTGCAGGACGACGACGGTGCCACCACGTCGCCCACGGCGCCCGCCGGCTTCGCGGGGAACCGCGCGCCGGCGTCGGCCCAGCCCGAGCCCGTCGCGCAGGAGCCGTCGTCGCCATCGGCGTCCGCGGCGCCGTCGCCGTCGACCGGCCTGACATCGCCGCCGCAGTCCGACGCTGCCCCGTCCGACTGGCAGGAGCCGTCCTCCGAGACCACGCGGCTCGACCCGGCCGCCGTCGAGCAGGCGACCTCCGCCGACGGCTCGCCGGACGCCATCGAGCCGCTCGAAGCCGCCGCCGCGCACGCCGAGGAACCCCGTCGGCACCGCTCCACGTGGGCCCCGCAGTCCGACGACGACGCGCAGGAGCCGGTCGAGGTCGACGCGGTCGTTCCGGACCCGGCCGCTGCGACGCCGGGCGTGTTCCCCCTCGAACTCGACGGTGATGTCGACGACACCGACACGAACGAGGTCCCGGTGCAGGACGCACCGGGTGTCGCCTTCCGGCGGCCCGTCGAGCCCAAGCCGCTGACGACCGCGTTCGAACCGCCGGCGGGGCACTGGTCCACGCAGGCCCACGACTCCAACGACGCCGAGGTGCACGACGAGGAGACCGGCACACGCCGCGTCGCCGAGACCCGCACCAACGCGCTCATCCTGCCGAACTCGGCCCTGGCCGACCCCACCGGTGCGCTCAACGCCACCGGCGAGGTCATCCTGACCGGCTCGATCGACCTGCCCGCGTCGCTGTCGTCGACCGGGTCGCACCGTCCGATCGACGGTGCCGAGGTCGACCGGCTGCTCGAGCAACACGACGAGCAGCCCGAGACCGACGCCAGCCCGGTGCGGGCGAGCCGTGCGGTCTCGAGCCACACGTCGACCAGGCAGGTGGTGCTGGCCGCGGCGAAGCCCAAGGAGTCCCGCGTGCCGATGGTCCTGCTGATCACCGTCGGGGCCATCTGCGTCGCCGCTGCCGCCGTCATCGTCGTGGCACTCGTGTCGACCAACTTCTTCGGGTCCTGACCGGTCCCCGGGCAACCCCGTCCCCCTCGCCGCCGTCGGTGGCGTGGTTTATGATCATGTCGCGTCCGGCACACCGCTGGGCGACAACCGGAAGGACTCCGTGACCGCCTCTCCTCGCGCACTGGAACTCACGCAGGTCGCCGCTGGCGCGGCCGACGCCAAGCAGGCCGACGACCTCGTCGCACTCGACGTCACGGGGCCGCTGCAGCTCACCGACGTGTTCCTGCTCGCCACGGGGCGCAACGAGCGCAACGTGATGGCGATCGCGGACGAGGTCGAGGACCGGATGCTGCAGTCCGGTGCCAAGACGCTCCGTCGTGAAGGGCGGAGCGAAGGCCGGTGGGTCCTCATCGACTTCGGTGACGTCGTCGTGCACGTCTTCCACGAAGAAGACCGTCAGTACTACTCGCTCGAGCGCCTCTGGTCGGACTGCCCGACCATCCCGCTGCACGTCGGCTCCGACGTCACCGCGGACGCTGGCGCCGAGCAGTCCGCCTAGGTCGCCGACGCGCCCGGGGTACGGGGCCGATTTCCTTCCCCGGGTCCACGATGGTGTACGCTTCACTGGTGCCTCCGGGAGACCAGGGGCAACGAATTGGGTCTGTGGCGCAGCTGGTAGCGCACCTGCATGGCATGCAGGGGGTCAGGGGTTCGAGTCCCCTCAGATCCACCCGAACAGGTTCACTGCGAACGCCGCGAAGCCCCCTGATCACCGATCAGCGGGGCTTCGTCGTTCCCCGGGGAGCCGGTCCTCGGTCGCGACGCTCGCGCACCACGCGCTCGTAGACGTCCACCATCGTCCGCGTCTGCTGCTCCACCCGCCCTCGCGCGGCGACCATCGCACGACTGGCGGTCGTGATCAGCGCCGGGTCGGCTCGCAGACCGCGGATCACCGCCGCGAGACCGTCGGCATCGGGCGTCGGCGTGCAGAAGCCGCCACCGTCGGGCACGACCTCGGTCAGGTCCGGGTCAGTGTGCACGATGGGCAGCCCGGAGGCGATCGCCTCGAGCATCACCATCGGCTGGTTGTCGAAGCCGGAAGAGCTCGAGACCAGCAGGTGCGCGTCGCGCATCGCGTCGAGGACCTGGTCGTGCGCCACCGCCCCGTGCAGGACGACCGGTGCGCCCCGGGCGGCGCGGCGCACCACCGACCGTGCGACCCCGTCGCCGTACACGTGGACCTCGACACCGGTGGGGAAGCGGTGGGCGGCGTCGACGAGCACCTCGGGACGCTTCTCCGGTGACAGCCGTCCGACCCACAGGATCCGCAGGGTGTCCGCCGCGTGCAGCACACGCTCGTGCCCCTGACCGACGGCAGCGAGCACGGACGGCTCGAGCCCGTTGGACACCACCGACACGGGGGTGCGGACACCACGGTCGACGAGCCTGCGTGCGAAGTGCGCGGACGGCACGACGACGTGATCACTCGCCCGCGACTGGGCGAGCATCACGCGCCACATCCGTCGGGCAGCGTGCGTCGCGGTGTCGTCGGTGTCCGCCGCCACGGTGAGACCGGCGTGGCTCACCTGTCCGGCGTGCAGGCGCGCCAGCAGGGCGGTCGTGATGGCAGGGAACGGCAGCACGTGCTGCGTGTAGACGTCGATGCGACCGTGCATGGTGTGCACGACGGGCAGGCCGAGGTCGTCGGCGGCGCGGACCCCACCCAGCGCCGCGAACATCTCTGAGTGCGTGTGCACCACGTCGATCCCGCGCGCGGTGAACTCGCGGCGGAGTACCGACCGCAGCCGGGCGGGCGACCACGCGAACGGGTAGCCGTCCGGGCGGAACACCGGCGACACCGGCAGGCCGACCACCCCGGGGTCCGCGGACGTCGTCGTGAGGGGGCAGAACACGGTCACGTCGTGTCCGGCACCCCGCAAGCCGTCGGCGAGCGCACGAACCGCGGTCTGCACACCGCCGAGGGTCGGCAGGTAGTAGTCGGTGACCAGGGCGATCCGCACGAGTCGGAGCCTAGGGGACCGCCCCCTAGGATCGTCGGCATGGGGGAACGGGTACTCGTCACGGGCGCGAGCGGGTTCCTCGGCGGGTACGTCGTCCGTGACCTCCGGACGCACGGGTACGACGTCGTCGCTTCCGGACGCCGGGCCGAGGCGCTGCCCGAGGGTCCGACCTTCGTCGGGGACCTCGACGCACTGGGACGTGCCGACGTGTCGGACACCGGTGCCGTCGACGTGGTGGTGCACTGCGCTGCTCTGTCCTCCCCGTGGGGTCGGTGGGCGGAGTTCGACCACGCGAACGTCACCGGGACGGCACGGGTGCTGGCCTACGCACGCCGTGTCGGCGCTCGTCGCCTGGTGCACATCTCGTCGCCGGGCATCTACGCCGCACCGCGAGACCGGCTGGCCATCCGCGAGCACGAGGTGGACCCGAGCCGTCCGATGAACCACTACATCCGGTCGAAGCTGCACGCCGAGGCCCTGCTCCGCGCCGCGACCGGTCCGGAGACCGTGGTCCTGCGCCCACGCGGGATCATCGGTGTCGGAGACCCGTCGCTCGTGCCGCGACTGCTGCGGGTGCACGAGCGTGTCGGGGTCCCGTTGCTGCACGGCGGTCGGGGGCTCGTCGACCTGACGGCGGTCGAGAACGTGGCCCTCGCCGTCCGGCTGGCGGTCGAGGTGCCCGCGGCGCGGGGTCTGGCGTTCAACGTCACGAACGGCGACCCGCGGCCCTTCGTCGCGCTGCTGGACCAGCTGCTGACCGGTCTGGGGCTGCCGCTGCGGCACCGCCCGCTGCCCGCCGGTGTCGTGTACGGGGTCGCCGCTGCCCTGGAAGCCGTGTGCGGTGTGCTACCGGGGCGCCCCGAGCCACCGGTCACCCGCTACACGGTGTCGACCATCACCCACTCGCAGACGCTCGACATCACCCGTGCGCGCGAGGTGCTCGGCTACACGCCCGCCGTCACGCTCGACGCGAGCCTGGCGCGGTACGCGGAGCACCGCCGTGGGTAGCCTCCGCGCGTTCGCGTGCGGGACGACCTCGCACGGCATGCACCAGCTGCTGCGCGGCGCGGCCCGCGAGCGACGGGTGTTCCCCGCGGGCGTGTTCCTGTACGAGTCGGGTGTCCGCCGGGTGCTCTTCGACACCGGCTACGCCGCGCACCCGTGGAAGACCGGTGCTGCGGGCTGGGCGTACCGCCGACTGCTGCCACCGGACGTGCCGCCGGGGTCGACGATCGCCGCCCAGGTCGACCCGGCGACGATCACGCACGTGGTGCTGTCGCACCTGCATCCGGACCACGTGGGTGGGCTGCGGTCGTTCCCCGACGCGACCCTGGTGGTCACCGAGGCGGTGCGCCGAGCGATGCAGGGCCCACGGATCCGGGACGGGGTGTTGCGCGGGCTGCTGCCGACGACGCCACGTCCAGGGTCCGTGCAGGTCGTCCCACGGTCCGCGTTCCGTGCCGGACCGCTCGGCCTGGGCACCGTCGACCTGTTCGACGACGGGTCCTGGCAGCTCGTGGACCTGCCCGGGCACGCCGACGGTCACGTCGGTGCCCTGGTGGAGGACCGGGTGCTGCTGGCGGGGGACGCCGCCTGGGGGCGGGACCTGCTGGGCCAGGAACACCGGATCCGCGCGGTGCCCCGAGCCGTCGCACACGACGCCGACGCGCAGGCGCGCACGGCCCAGGCGTTGCTCGATGCCGAGCGCTCCGGCGTCCGTCTGCTGTTCAGCCACGACCCGCACCCGACCGATGTCGACCTGCTCGCACCGTGACCACACCACCTGGGGGACCATGAAGACCTGTCGCATCGACGGCTGGGGCACGTACCTGCCCGATGACGCCGTGACGTTCACCACCCGCTCCGGAACCGTCACGCGGTACCGGGTCGCGGACGACGTGTCGCAACTCGACATGCTGGCCGCAGCAGCCGACCGGGCCATCCGTCGCGCGGGTGTGCAGCCGGACGACGTCGACTGCGTGATCGCAGCGTGCGCTGCCGGCATCCAGCCGATCCCGTGCACGGCGGCCCTGGTGATGGAACGCGTCGCACCCGGGGCACGCGCCGCGGCCTTCGACGTCAACTCGACCTGCACGAGCTTCATCACCGCGCTCGACATCGCGTCGCGGTACCTGGCCGACGGCACGTACGAGCGCATCCTGATCGTGTCCGGCGACGTCGGGTCTCGGTTCCTCGACCCGGCAGAGCGGGAGTCCTACGAGCTGTTCTCGGACGCCGCGGCCGCCGTCGTGGTGACCCGTGGCGACACCACGACCACGGACGGCCTGGGCGACGACCGAGCCACCGGCCCCGGGATCCTGGCGAGCCTGCAGCAGACCTGGCCCGCCCACGCGCACGACACCGAGCTCCGGGGCGGGCTGTCGCTGCACCCGGCGCAGGACTACGCCGCCGGCGACCCGGCCGACTACCGCTTCGACATGCACGGCCGTCGTGCGCTCATGGGCATGCTGCGGGTCCTGCCCGAGTTCTTCGAGCGGTTCTTCACCGCGGCCGGGATCGGTGTCGAGGACCTGGACCTGGTCGTGCCGCACCAGGCGAGCGGCGCACTCGGGATCGCGATGCGCCGGGTCGGCATCCCTGACGGCTCGTACGTCGACGCGGTCGCGGAGTACGGCAACATGGTCTCCGCCTCGGTGCCCTACACGCTGGCGAGGTGTCTGGACGACGGCCGGGTGTGCCGGGGCGACACCGTGCTGCTGTGCGGCACGGCGGCGGGCCTGACCGCGAACGCGCTCGCCCTGCGCCTGTGACGTGCAACCTGCCGGCCCGGTCGCGCCGCTACGCTGAGCGCATGAGCACCGACGCCCCGCTGTCCGGCACCCAGCTGACCATCTCCGCCGCCGGCTCCACCGCCCGGATCGCGACCGTCGGGGCCACACTCCGCTCCCTGCAGCACCACGACCGCGACCTGGTCGTGCCCTTCGACGCCGACCAGGTGCGCCCTGCGTTCCGTGGCGCGGTGCTCGCGCCGTGGCCGAACCGGGTCGTCGACGGCCGCTACACGTTCGACGGCCAGGACCACGAGCTCGCACTCACCGAACCGAAGCGCTCGCACGCGTTGCACGGGCTCGTCGCCTGGACGGACTTCGACGTCGAGTCCGTCGCCGCCGACCGCGTCGTGCTCACGACCACCGTGCCGGCACAAGAGGGGTACCCGTTCCGCGTCGTGGTCCGGGTCGAGTACCGGATCGACGCCGACGGGCTGCACGCGACGGTCACCGGCACGAACACCGGCGACCGTCCGGCACCGTGGGGGACCGGCCCGCACCCCTACCTGGTCGCAGGACCCGGCACGGTCGACGACTGGACGCTGACGCTGCCCGCGTCCCATGTGCTCGAGGTCACGCCCGACCGTCTGGTGCCGACCGACCTGGTCCCCGTGCACGACGAGTTCGACCTGCGCACCCCGACGCCGATCGGCACGCGGTTCATCGACCACGCCTTCACGGGCTTCGACCGCGACGCCCAGGGCGCCGCGACGATCACGCTGACGGCAGCGGACAGCCACGGCGTGCGCATGCTCTTCGGCACGGACTGCCCGTGGGCGCAGGTGCACACGGCCGACCACGTGGTGCCCGAGTACCACCGCGTCGGGCTGGCCGTCGAACCGATGACCTGCGCGCCGGACGCCTTCAACGCCGGCCCCGACCGTGGGCTCGTCGTGCTCGAGCCCGGCGCCTCGCACCCCGCCTCGTGGACGATCCAGGCGGTCTGACCCCGCGGATCGCGTCGCGCCGGCTGGACACGGTCGACCTCGAGGCGCTCGCCGTCGGGCAGCGTGGCCCGTTCGTCTGGCTCGACTCGGCGTTGCCCGCGGGGGCGCCGCCGGGTGCGCGGGACCGTGCGCGCTGGTCCGTCCTGGCACCGTGCGACGGCCCGTTCGCCACACGGTTCCGGCACCAGCGACGTCGCGCGGTGCTCGACGTGCCGTCGGCTGCCACGACCTGGTTCGGTCCGACCCGTTCCGAGGACCGTCCGGCCTTCGCGGTGCTCGCCGACCTGCTGGCGCGCATGCCCACCCTCGACGAGCCGTTCCCCGGGTTCGGCTTCGCGCTCGGGTGGGTCGGGTTCCTGGGGTACGAGCTCGGCCGTGAGTCCGGCGGTGCGGACCGGACCGCTGCCGCACACCCCGATGCCGAGCTGTGGTTCGTGGACCGTGCGGTCGTGGTCCGCGACGACGGTGCCGCGTGGGCGCTCGCCCTGGTGAGCGACGCGGAGCCCGCGGCGTCGTCGGCGAACCGGTCGTGGCTCGCGTCGGTGACCGCATCCGGAGCCGTGCTCGGCGGGGCGGACCGGGCCACGGGCCTCCCGTCCGGGGTGGCGGCGACCGGCCGCGTGACGCGCGCTGCCCACGAACACGCGGTCGACGCGTGCCGCGCCGAGATCCGCGACGGCAACGCGTTCCAGGTGTGCCTGACGACCGTCTTCACCCTGCCGGCACCCGGCCTGGAGGCCCGGCTCGGCCCCGGTGGGGACCCGCAGCTCGACGAGTACCTGCGGATGCGTGCGGCGGACCCGGTGCCGTTCGGTGCGTACCTGCGGCTCGGCCCGCTGCGCGTGGCCAGCCGCTCGCCGGAGCGGTTCCTGCGGGTCGCGGCGGACGGGGCGGTGCTGGCCGAGCCGATCAAGGGGACCCGGCGTCGGGTGACGGACCCGGCCGCGGACGCGGCGGTCCGTGCGGAACTGGCGGTGAGCGTCAAGGACCGCGCCGAGAACGTGATGATCGTCGACCTGATGCGGAACGACCTGTTGCGCACGGCGCTGCCGGGGTCGGTGCACGTCGACCGGCTGTGCGACGTCGAGACGTACGCCAGTGTGCACCAGATGGTCTCGACGATCGGTGCCCGGCTGCCGGCGGGGACCTCGCGGGCCGACGTCGTGCGGGCGGCGTTCCCGCCGGGGTCGATGACGGGGGCACCGAAGACCAGCGCGATGCGGATCGCCGACCGGCTCGAGGGTGCGCCGCGCGGGGTGTACTCGGGGGCGATCGGGTACTTCTCGGCGAGCGGCGCGGTCGACCTGTCGGTGGTGATCCGCACACTGGTGACGGTGGTCGGTCCTGCTGGGGCGGCCTTCTCGCGGACGCTCGGGGCCGGTGGGGCGGTGACGTGGTCGTCGGTCGCCGCCGACGAAGCCACCGAGGTCGAGACCAAGACCCGCTCGGTGCTCGGCAGCCTGGGGGCCGTCGCGCACTGGTGATCGTCGATCGAACGCGTGTTCGACCAGCGTTGTCCACGGATGTCGGACGCGGTTGACATCATCGAACACATGTTCGAATATGAGGGCATGCAGACAGCGGCGGCACTCCGGTCGCCCGACTCGGAACGGGTCGGGCGCGGTGCTCCCGAGCGCGGCGCGGCGGCCCGTGCCCGTGCCGGTGCAGCGCGGGGGAGCGACCCCCTGGGGGATGCCCGGGCGGCGCTCGACCGCATCACGTCGTTGCGCTCGCGGGTCTCCGACATGGAGTCCACCCGCGTCGACACGGCCGGGCTGCCCACCGCTCCGGCGCTCGAGTCGCTGCTGCCCGGCGGCGCGATCCGCGTCGGGGGCACGTACGCGGTGCCCGAGTCGGTGCTGCTCGCCATCACCATGCTGCAGGCGGCCTCGGCGTCGGGGGCGTGGTGTGCGGTCGTCGGTGTGCCGTCCTTCGGGGTCGAAGCCGCCGCGGCCGCCGGCATCGACCTCGAGCGGCTCGTCCTGGTCCCCGATCCGGGCGACCAGTGGCTGGCGGTGACGGCCGCGATGGCCGACGTCGCCCAGATCGTCCTGACCCGCCCGCTCGGCCGGGTCGTGCCCGGTGACGTCGCACGGCTGTCCGCGCGGCTGCGGCAGCGTGGTGGCGCCCTCGTCGCGCTCGGCTCGTGGCCGGGGGCCGACGTCACGCTCCGGGTCACCGCGTCGACGTGGAACGGGATCGGACAGGGGCACGGCCACCTGACCGAGCGGCGTGCCACCGTGACGGCGACCGGGCGGGCCGGTGCCGGGCGTCCGACCAGCGCCGAGCTGCTGCTGCCGGCGGCCGACGGCACCGTGCGCGCGGTGACCTCGGCACCCGTGGCGCTGCCGGGCGGCGGGTCCGCTGTCGACCACGTCGACGCGCGCGAACTGCGGCCCGTGGCGGTGGCGTCGTGATCGCCCGGGGGCGAGTCCGCGCCGACGCGATCGCCCGCGGCGGTGCCCTCCCCGAACCGCCACCCACCCGGACCATCGTGCTCTGGTGCCCGGACTGGCCCGTCATCGCTGCCGCCCGGGCCGCCGGGTGTCCGCCCGAGCAGCCCTTCGCCGTGGTGGCGAAGGGCCTGGTCTTCGCCAGCTCCGCGAGCGCACGGCAGCAGGGCGTCGTCCGGGGCATCCGGATCCGCGAAGCCCAGGCACGCTGTCCCGGACTCGTCGTGCAGCCCTACGACGACGCTCTCGACCACCGCGCGTTCGAACCGGTCATCCGCGCGGTCGAAGCCGCAGTGCCCGGCGTCGAGGTGGTCCGCCCCGGCACCCTCGCGCTGCGCTCCCGGGGGCCGGCGCGCTACTA
>NZ_JALGRO010000019.1 GCF_022815645.1 Curtobacterium sp. VKM Ac-2922
ACCAGGCTCGTGGCGGGCCCGCCACGAGCCTCCAGTCCGATGCGGCGCGAGCCGCGGCGACCGGGGTCGCTAGTTGCTGCTGCTGGTCGCCGACTTCAGGGCGGCGTCCATGTCCTGCATCGCCTGGTCCACGCTCTTCGAGCCCTTGAGCGCCGCGTAGGAGTTGTCCTGGATCGCCTTGGTGACGGCCGGGTAGAACGGCGTCACCGGGCGGGGCTCCGCGCTCTTGATCGACTCGAGCAGGGTCGGCAGGTAGGGCAGCTTGCCCGTCAGGTCGGAGTCGGTGTACAGGTCACCGACGACCGGGGCGAGCGAGCCCTGCGTCGCGAAGAACTTCTGCGTCTCGTTCGACTCCAGGAACTCCAGGAAGTCGTGCGCGGTCGCCTTGTGCTTCGAGTAGACGCTGATCGCGGCGTTGTGGCCACCGAGCGTGGATGCACCCACGCCGTCGGCACCGGGGATCGGTGCGACGCCGAACGTGTCCTTGACCTTGCTGGACCCGTCGGTCTTGGCCAGGTTGTAGACGTAGGGCCAGTTGCGCAGGAACAGCAGCTTGCCGTCCTCGAACGCGGTGCGGCCCTGCTCCTCCTGGTAGGTGATCGCCTCGGCCGGGATGTTGCCGTCCTTGAACGCGTCGACCAGGTTCTGCAGGCCGGCCTTGGCCTTGCTGGTGTCGACGTCGGGGGCGCCGCCCTTGGTCAGGATCGACCCGCCGGAGCCGTTGACGGCCTCGGACGTGTTGACGGTCAGGCCCTCGTACTTGGCGAACTGGCCGGCGTAGCACCCCATGCCGTTCTGCTTGGCGATCGAGCAGTCCTGCATCATGTCGGCCCACGTCGTCGGCGGCGTCTTCACGAGGTCCTTGCGGTAGTACAGCAGCGCACCGTCGGAGGTCTGCGGTGCCGCGTAGAGCGTGTTGTTGTACGTGGCCGTCTTCACGGTCGCGGGCAGGAGCTTCGACGTGTCGATCTTCATGCTGCCCGTCAGCGGGACCAGCCAGCTCTTGGCGGCGAACTCCGCGGTCCACACCACGTCGACGTCGACCACGTCGTAGCCGTCGTCCTTGGCCTGGAAGTGCTGCACCAGGTCGTCGTGCTGCTGGTCGGCCTGGTCGGACTGCTCCTTGAACGTGACCTTCTCATCCGGGTGCGCCTTGTTCCACTTGGCGATCAGTGGTCGGACCACGTTGGAGTTGTCCTTGCCCTGGACGTACGTGATCGGTCCGCGGCTGTCCTGGCCGCTCGTGGCGTCGTTCGACCCCGAGCTCCCGCCCGAGCATCCGGCGAGTGCGAGTCCGATCACGGCGACGCCCGCCACCGATGCGAGTCGCACCTTCGCGCGTGGGTTCTTCACAGCGTTGTCTCCTCATCGAGATCACCAGGGGACGCCGACCGGACACCGGCCGACGGACCCCTGGAGCAGGCGACACTGCCTGCTGGATGGGGAACGTACGCCCGGCCACGGCGATCCGCAACCGGTTGCATCGCGCCGTTACCTGAGCGTGACCTCTGGACTTCCGGTGACTTCCTGGGTGAGCGCTCACGCACCGCTCCCCGTTCACCGGGGGTCGGCGGACCCCGCACGGGGCCGCTGCGGAACCCCGCATGAACCCCGCCACCACCGCGCCCGGGCGTTGAGCAGCCGAGGGCCTGCCCGTAGCGTCCCCACCATGACCCAGCTCTCCCCTGTCACCGTGCCCGGCCCCCGACGGGTCGTCAGCGTCGACCTCGATGCCCCGCTCCCGCGGCTCGTCGCCGACGAGAACGGCACCTCCGCGCTGGTCGTCGGCTACCGGGGCGGTTTCCCGGTCACCACGATCGACGTGCTGCTGACCGAGGACCCCGCCGACGCCGAGCGTGCGCTCCTGCCGCTCGTCGAGGACCGCAAGTCCACCGCCGAGACCCTGGTGGCTCCCGTCGCGGACCACGACCTGCCGAAGATCTCGATCGTCGTGTCGACGATCGTCACGCGGGTGGCGGACATCCGGAACCTGCTCGACTACCTCGAGCACCTCGACTACCCGGACTACGAGGTGGTCATCGTCGACAACCGCGTCACCCTCCCCGAGATCGACGCGCTGCCGGGTCTGCTGGACGGCCGCGACGTCCGGCTCGTCGTCGAGCGGCGTCCCGGCTGCTCGGCCGGCCGCAACGCGGGTGTCGCCGCGGCGCAGGGCGAGGTCATCGCCTTCACCGACGACGACGTGCGCGTCGACCCGCAGTGGCTGCGGTCGATCGGCACGCGGTTCGTCCGCGAGCCCGAGGTGTCCGCGGTGACCGGGATGATCCTGCCCGTCGAGCTCGCCACCCCTGCGCAGATCTGGTACGAGGCGTACTACGGCGGCTTCAGCGGCGAGCGCACGTTCGACCCGGTGACGATCGTGCCGGACGACGTGCCCGGCGTGATGCGCCACGCGCAGGCGAAGGCCGTCGACCCCGACGGCACCGTCCGCAAGCACTTCGCGATCTACGGCATCGGCGGCTACGGCGCCGGCGCCAACTGGGCGGTCCGCCGCTCGGCCTTCGACGCCGTCGGTGGGTTCGACCCGGTGCTCGGTGCCGGCGTTCCCGCACGTGGTGGCGAGGACCTGGCGATCTTCATCGACATCCTGTGGGGCGGCGGGCGCATCGGCTTCGAGCCCCGCGCCGTCGTGCACCACCGGCACCGCCAGACGCTCGAGGGCCTGCACGGGCAACTGCACTCGAACGGCGTCGGGTTCACCGCGCTGATGTGCGAGCTCATCGCGAAGGACCGGCGGCACGCGCTCGTGCTGGCGCGACTGATGCCGCGCGCGGGCAAGATCAAGCTCGCGCAGCTCCTCTCCCGCCTGGCGGGCAAGCGCGACGCCGCGGCGGAGACCATCACCGAGGCGTCGACCACGCGGATCCCCCGCTCCCTGGCGTACCACGAGTTCCGTGGCTTCCCGGCGGGCCCTGCGGCCTACTTCAAGAGCCGGAAGTTCTGGCGCGAGGTCGAGGCCAAGCAGGCGGTCTGACCCCTGCCCCGAGCGTGCGGGGACGGCAACGGCGCCGTTCTCGCACAACGAAGAGCACGCGACACCATGGATCACCGTGGTGTCGCGTGCTCTTCGTTGTGCGGGCCGCGCCGGCCGCGACGCGCGCAGGGGCGGCGCCGGCCGCGGGGGCGGCGCCGGGGCTAGCCGCGCGCGCGCAGGCGGCCCCGAAGGTACCGCCACGGGCCACCGAGCGCCGCGACCAGTTCGACGCGCTTGAGCCCGGCCGTCGCAGCGCGGAACTCGTCGTCGACCGGCCACCCGGCGGACGCGGACACCGCGGTCGACACCTGGTCGGAGCCGCCCTGTCCGAGCGCCCCGAGCTGCCGGAGCGCACCGACGGCACGACGGAGCACCGCGGCCGCCGTGCGCGGCTGCGTCATGAGCTTCGCGACCCAGGCGCCGAGCCCGGTGCCGTACCCGAGCGCCTGCGCCCGCAGGGCCTCACGGTCCGAGCGGTGCTTGTGCCAGACGAACGCCGACGGTTCGACCGCCAGCGCCCCGCCGGAGAACAGCACCCGGGTGAACAGGTCCGGGTCCTCGCCCGCACGGGACGGGGTGCCCGGACCGAGGGCGACGTCGAAGCCGCCGAGCGCCAGCGCCGCGTCACGCCGGAGCGACATGTTCGCACCGGTGCCGAACGCGCCGACCGAGAACGGGAAGAGCGGCAGGTCCGCCGGCGGCGCCGACGTGCGGAACACCCGGCGGTCGAGGTTCCGCGCCCAGGTCACCCGCTCGTCGAAGTACCGCTGCGTGGGGTTCCGCAGCTCGCCGCTCGGGACCAGTCCGGTCACGCAGACCACGTCCGCGTCGCGGGCGTAGGCGTCGGCGAGCGCCGCGAGCCAGTGCCGGTCGACGACGACGTCGTCGTCGACGAAGGCGACCACGGACCCGGTCGCCAGGGCGAGACCGGCGTTCCGTGCGCGCGAGACGCCGGGTCGGGCCTCCAGGACGTGGTGCAGGCGAGCGTCGCGGAACGAGGCGACCACGTCGCGGGTCGCGGTGGTGGTCGGGGCGTTGTCGACGACGAACACCTCGAAGTCGTCGTACGCCGACGCCAGCACCGAGGCGACGCAGCGGCGGACGTCCTCGGGACGGTCGCGGGTGCCGATCACGACGGAGATGCGGCCGACCGGTGCGCCCTGCGGGGCGGCCGGGAGGCTCGTGGCGCGGAGTGCACGCAACGCCGGTCCCAGCTCGGCCTGGTCCACGTCGCCGCTCGCGTCGACGGCCACGTCGACGAAGCCGGCGACCTCGCGGCCGTCGCGGACCAGCAGGCGCGCCCGGTCGAAGCCGACGGCGCCGGCGAGCTCGACGGCGGACGCGGCGAGCGCCGCGGGTCGGTCGATCGCGCCGACCCAGGCCGCGCCGGCCCAGGTGGGTGCGTCGGGCGAGGGCATCGCGGGCGCGATCGTCAGCACGCGGGACACGGTGGCCTGGTGATCGGTCATGGTCCGATGCTCCGGTGGTGTCAGCGCACGCGCAACGAGGGCCCGTGGTGCGTGCGGCGACCCCCGTTCCTCTTGCGGTTTGCCGCCAGTGACCAGGTGGTTCCCCCTAGGATCGTGGGGACGACCCGGCGGCAGCACGCCGGCACGAGGAGGACGCATGCCGCTGGGCCCCAGGACCGAGTTCGGCGCGGTCCTCGCGTCCGAACTCGCGGTCGTCTCGGTCGACACCGCGACCTGTGTCTGCGGCCACGGGCAGGACGCCCACGAGCACTACCGGCCGGGTACCGACTGCGCGCTGTGCGACTGCCCGAAGTACCGCCGGAAGCGCTGATCCCCAGGCCCCTGACAGGCCGGGTGCGGGAAACCGCCGCTTCCCCGCAGAGGCCCCCGGGTCGCCTTGTCGGCCCCGGAACCGCGCCGTTAGCGTCGCGTCCATGGCCATCCCCACCACGGCGCCCGCGTGCATCGTCCTCGCTCACGAGGACCCTGACCACGTCCGTCGCCTGATCGACGCGCTGGACCCGTTCCCGGTGTTCCTGCACGTCGATGCGCGGACCCCCGAGTCGGTGTACCGGGCCATGACGGACGGGCTCCCCGAGCGGGTGCGGCTGCTCCCCCGGATCCGGACCGGATGGGCGAAGTGGGAGAACGTCGCCGCCGAGGTGTCCGGCTACCGGGCGGCGCTCGAGCAGACCGACGCCTCGCACGTCGCCGTCCTGACGGGCAGCGACTACCCGCTCGCCAACCCGGACGAGATCACCGCGGTGCTCCGCGAGCACCCCGAGCAGTCCTTCGCGCAGGTGCAGCCGCTGCCGTTCCCCGAGTGGGGCCGCTCCGGTGGCTACGCCCGCGTCCGGTACCCCCACTGGGCGTGGCAGAAGACGATGATCCGGGTGCCGATCCCCCGCCGCATCCCGCGTGACGTGGTGCTCGCCGGCGGATCGCAGCTCAAGGTCCTCGCGCGGCACCACGCCGCCGCCGTCGTCGACGTGGTGGACAACCGCCCGGACCTGGTGGCGTTCTGGCGCCGCACGTGGATCGCGGACGAGACGTTCGTCCCCTCGGTCCTGAACTCCCCCGCACTCACCCCCGACTTCGTCGAGGAACACGTCCCGCACACCCTCTGGTGGATCGGGTGGGACGGCCAGGCCCGGAAGAGCCCGCCGTGGCTGACGATCGAGGACGGCGGCCGCCTGTTCGAGCAGCGCACCGACGCCGAGCAGGGCCTGCCGCTGCTGTTCGCCCGGAAGTTCTCGACGGAACGGAGTGCCGACCTGCTCGACGTCGTCGACGCCGCGTTCGGGCTGCGGGTCGGACGGTCCGCCGCGACCGAGGCCGGGCAGGTGGTCGCACCGTGACGCTGCCCCCGCAGACCCGCCGCGAGGCCCGGGCCGCCCGCGAGGCCGTCGCCGCCCGCGACGCCGTCGCGCCGGTGCCCGAGGCGCTCGACACCGGCTCCGTCGCTGTCCGCAAGGGCTCGTCGGTCCTGTTCGGCCGCGGCCTGCTGTACGTCGTCGTCTGGTCGATGCAGCTGGTCGTCTCGTCGCTGATCTCCCCGGTCCTGGCGCACCTGATGCCGCCCGCGGAGTTCGGCGTGCTCGCCTCGGCGATCGCGCTCTACCAGGCGCTCGTCGTCCTGGCGGTGCTCGGGATCGACCAGGCGTCGGTGCTGCAACGCGCCGAGGACGGCAACGACCACCGTGCCCGCGGCCTGATCGCCGTCGGCATGGTGACCGCGGTCCTCGTCACGGTGATCGCACTGACGACGATCCCGCTCTGGGCCGACGCCGCCGGGTTCGTCGGGGCGCACCCGCTGCTGCTCGTCGCCGTGCTCTGGACGGGTCCCGCCGCGATCGTGCAGATCTCCCTGGCGCTCCTCGTCGCGCAGGACCGCATCCGTGTGTTCGCGGTGACGAGCCTGCTGTCCTCGATCGGCGGGTCGATCATCGGGCTCGGGCTGCTGGCCCTGGTGCACGCCGACGCGACCACGTACGCGTGGGGCGGCGTCGTCGCGCAGGGTGTGGCGATGGTCATCGGCATCGCCGCCACCCGCCCTCGCCTGGCGGGCCTGCTCGACCACCGGACCACCGCCCGGGCGTTCAAGCTCGGGATCCCGATCGCGCTCGGCAACCTGTCGTACTTCGTGCTCAACGCCGGCGACCGGGTCGTCGTGCAGCGTCTGCTCGGCCCCGAGGAGGTGGCGCGGTACCAGATCGCCTACGTCGTCGGGTCCGCGGTGATCCTGCTCCTGACGTTCACGAACCAGGCCTGGGCGCCGCACTTCGCCGCGCTCCGCGACGCCGCCGCTCGACGGGACCTGGCGATGCACTCCCGTGACGAGCTGTACAAGATGCTCGCCCCCGTGCTGCTCGCCGTGACGCTGGTCTCCCCTGTCGCCCTGCCGATCCTGGCGCCGGCGTCGTACCGGGTGCAGGACCTGACCATCGTCGTGTTCGTCGTCGCGCTGACGGCCTTCCCCGTCGTCGCCAGCGGTGCGACCGGGCGCCTGCTGCTCATCGAACGCCGAGGTGTCACCGTCGGGGTCGTCGCCGCCGTGGCCGGTGTCCTGAACATCGGCGCCAACCTGGTGTTCGTCCCGGTGTTCGGCATCGCCGGCGCCGCACTCGCCACCGTCGTCTCGTACGTCGTGCTGGCGGGCATGCAGCTGCTCGCGATCTCCGACCGTCGCGAGTGGCGCGGTCCGCGCCTGGGCGTCGTGCTGCCGGTGCTCGCCGCGCTGGTGATCGCCGGCGCGTCGTTGCTCGTCCCGCAGGACGTGCTCTGGAACTGGATCCGTGTCGCCGGTGTCCTCGGGTGTCTCCCGTGGTTCGTCCGCCGTCTGCGGGCCGCACGAGGGGGGATCTGATGACCGGCGACGGAGTCGACCAGGGGCGCACGCTCCGCATCGGCGTGCTGACCGCCGGGCTCGCCATCACCGGCGGCCTGGAACGGTGCGTCCTCGAGGACACGACCGAGCTCGTCGCTGCCGGCCACGACGTCGAGGTCTGGCACCGCAACGCCACCGCGCCGCGACCCGAGGACGGCCGTGCCGCGTTCGAGGAGCTCGGCGTCCCGCTCGCCGAGGCACCGGACCCCCGGTTCTCCGTCCGTACCGCCCTGGTCGACGTCGCGCGGTTCGCGCGGTTCGGCCTGCGGCTCCGACGGTCCCACCTGGACGTCCTCTGGCTGAACCGGCCGGAACACCTGCCGTTCGGCCGGGTCGTGTCGATGGTGTCGGGCGTCCCGCTCGGCGTGCACCTGCACCACCTGCCGAACTACCACCGGATCCGTCCGATGGCCGGTGGGCGGACCGGGTTCCTGGCCGTGTCGCACTCGATGGCCGCCGCCTGGGGTGCCGCCGGCGCCCCCGCCCGCAGCATCCGACTCGTGCCGAACGGCGTCGACACCGCCGCGTTCCCGGCTGCCGACACGACGGACACGCACCACGCCAAGGCCGCGCTCGGCATCGACGAGCACACCCCGACGGTCCTGTACTACGGACGCCTCACCCGGTCGAAGGGCGTCGTCGCGCTGCTCGAGGCGTGGCACCACGTGCTCGCCCGGGCCACGGCGGACGCCCTGACGCCGGCCGGACGCTCGTCGTGCGGCACGATGCCCCGGACACCGCTGCTCGTGCTCGCCGGCGCGCTCTACCCGGAAGAGGCCCCCGCGGTCGAACGGGCGATCGCTGCGCTGCCCGACGGCGCGGTCCTGGTGCTGCCGGAGCGGGACGACGTCGTCCCGCTGCTGCACGCGGCGGACCTGGTCGTCGCACCGTCGATCGAACCCGAGGGCTTCGGCCGTGTGGTCGTCGAGGCGATGTCGACCGGTGTGCCCGTCGTCGCGGCAGCATCCGGCGGCACCGCGGAGATCCTGGCCGACGAGTGGGCGCGGTTCACCGTCGACCCGACGGACGCCGTCGCCCTCGCCGGCAAGATCGTCGACGGACTGGACGAAGCCGCCCACGACGCGACGCTCGGTGCGCGGGCACGTCGGTGGGTCGACGAGCGGTACGGGCGCGCTGCGCACGTCGGTGCCCTGCTCCGCGCCCTGCACTCGCTCGCGCGCCGCTGAGACACTGGCTCGCACACGTCTGAGACCGGCTGGCACGGCCAGCCGGTCTCAGACGTGCGGTGCGTCGCGGGTCAGCCCGTCTGGCGATCGTCGACGGTCCAGGTGCCCTGGTCCGGCACGGTCTCGCCCTCCGGCAGCGTCGCCGGCGGCTCGGCTCCCTGAGCCGGCACGTCGATGGTCATCCAGTCGATCAGCAGGGACCCTTCGGCGCTGCGGGGCGGACGCCCACCGATCGAGCCGGTCTGCACCACCAGGTGCATCTTCGACATCGGGATGCTCGAGGTCGTCGTGGCGACGACCGCGTCGTCGATCAGGAACGACATCCGCACCGGCGTCCACTCGATCGTGTAGGTGTGCCAGTCGGACAACGACGCCGGGGTCTCGTAGTGCACGCACTTCTGTGGCGGGTCCTCGAGGCAGTGCACGTTGAGCTGCGCCGCCGAGCCGAGGTTGCCCTCGGGGAAGTCGACCTCGCCCTGCGACCAGACGTTCTCGTCGCTCCAGAGCAGCATCGCCACGCCGTACCCGTCCACCCGGTCGCTCTTCATCCGCACGCTGTACCGGCCGGCGGTCTGCCCGCCCCACTGCCCGTCGATCAACGGGACGACCCCTCCGGCGAGCGGTGTGCCGCCGGCTGTCGTCCGGAGCCGCATGTCGAGCATGCTGTCGTGCGCGCTCAGCGCCGACGCCGAGTAGCGGCCGGTCCCTGCGGTGTCGGCGAACCCGTGGTAGACGGAGAACCGGTCCTGGTAGGCGTCCTCGAACCCGCCCGTCGGGGTGTCCTTCGCGAAGTCCTCGGAGAACACCCGGTGCCATCCGGCGCCGTCGGTGGTCGGCATCAGCACTCCGCTCGGGTCGGTCGGGTCGGTCCCCGCCGAGGTCGTCGCAACGGCGACGACACCGGCCACGACGACCATCGCGCCCACGGCGAGCGCGATGCGCCGCCGGGCGCGACCCGTCCGGTGTCCGTGTCCGTGTCCGCGTCCGTGTCGAGCGATCCCGTCGCCGTGGGCGGGTGCTGCGCCGTGGGCCGACGCCGCGTCGGCGTCCAGCCAGGCATCCTGCAGGTCGATCGGTCGGTCGACGACGTCATCGGGGCTCAGCTGGTCGCCGCCCACGCGCGCACCTCCGACAGCCCGGCGTTCTGCGTGCCGCTCGACACCTTGGTGGCGGTGAACCGGACCCACGAGACCTTCCGGGCCGTGAAGTCGACGGTCAGCGGCCCACCGGCGTTGGGCAGGCTGCCGACGGTGACCTTCGACCCGTCGGAGAACGTCAGGGTCCCGGCGGTGATCTGGTCGGTGCTGTTCGGACGGTCGTACAGGACGATCCGCTTGAGGGACACCGGCGTGGTCCAGTCGAGCTGGAACCACGTCCCGGTCTTGCCGCCCGGTGCCACCCACTCGGCGCCCGGGTTGGCGGGGTAGCCGGACAGGACACCGTCGACGGCCTTGGCCGCGGTCTGGCCGTCCGCCGGGTTGTCCTTGACCGCCGAGGGCTTCGCCGCGCTGGTCACGTCGGTGAGCGTGGGGGTCGGGGTCGGCGTCGGAGTGGGGGTCGGCGTCGGCGTGGGGGTCGGCGTCGGTGTCGGGGTCGGCGTGGGTGTCGGGGTCGGCGTCGGCGTGGGGGTCGGCGTGGGTGTCGGGGTCGGCGTGGGTGTCGGGGTCGGCGTGGGTGTCGGCGTCACGGTCGTGCCTGCCGGGGCGAACGCCTGGATCTCCGCCAGACCGATGTTCTCGGTCGACGAGCTCACCGAGGTCACCGTGAACCGCACCCAGGTCACCTGGCGCGCACTGAACGTGACGGGTTGCAGTCCGCCACCGTTCGGCAGCGCCGGCACGGACACGCTCGAACCGTCCGAGAACGTCAGCGTGCCACCGAGCACCTGGTCGGCCGTGTTGGGGCGGTCGGCCAGCCGCACCTCGGACAGGGTCGTCCCCGACGCCCACCCGAGCTGGATCCACGTGCCGGCCCCGCCGTTCGGCGCGACCCACTCCGCGGACGAGTTCGCCGGGTAGCCGCTGACGACACCGTCGACCGCCTTCGCAGCGGTCTGCCCGTCGGCCGGGTTGTCGGCGCTCACCGTGACGGTGGCCGCCTTGGTCACCTCGACCGGGGTCGTCGTCACCGGCGGTGTCGGGACGGTCGTGCCGGACGGCCCGAACGCACGGATCTCGGAGAGCCCGACGTTCTGCGTCGACGCGCTGACCGACGTCACCGTGAACCGTGCCCACGTCACCGGTCGCGCACTGAACGTGACCGCCTGCAGACCGCCGCCGTTCGACAGCGACGGCACCGCGACACTCGACCCGTCGGAGAACGTCAGGGTCCCGCCGGTCACCTGGTCGGCGGCGTTCGGGCGGTCGGCCAGCCGGACCTCGGACAGTGTCGTGCCCGACGCCCACCCGAGCTGGATCCACGTGCCCACCCCGCCGTTCGGCGCGACCCACTCCGCCGAGGGCGCGTCCGGGTAGCCGCTGACGACACCGTCGACCGCCTTCGCGGCGGTCTGCCCGTCGGCGGCGTTCTCCGCACTCGCGGTGACGGTCGCTCCGGCGGTCACGTCCACGGCCGTGGAGGCCGGGGGTGCGGTGACCGTCGACCCTGCGGTGTACTCGCGGCTGAGCCACTGGGGTTCGGGCCGGTCGCCGCAGGACGCGTACGAGCTGCAGGTCAGGAAGTCGGAGGGCGCGTAGGTGAAGAACGTGTCGGCCTTGGCGCTCGTCTCGGCCGCGGTCAGGTTCGACGGCCGGTCGGCGATCGGGTAGCCCATGTACCCGGTGAAGTCGTGTGACCCGGTGTACTGCTGCTGCACCTGGTCGGTCAGGTACGCGACCGTGTGGTGGTCGCTGTGGTCGCCGTCGCCGTAGGTGCCCACGTTGTCCAGGCTGTGGATGTGGTTCGGCTTCGTCAGCTGGATCAGGCCGAGGATCGTCGCCCGGAGCTGGTCGAGCGTGTACGTCTCGGCGTGGTCCGCGTCGGGCACCGTCGTGATGGAGTTCGCGTAGCCCAGGTAGACCTGCTGCAGGCTCTGGTAGCCGTCACCCCAGAAGCCGTTCCCCTCGATGTTGCCGTCCGGCAGCTCCATGAACACCAGGCTGATGCGGGGTGCGGTCGACAGGGTCTCGGTCCGGAGCGTGTGTCCGGCGACGACCGTGTCGCTCGCGACCCACGTCGACGTCACACCGGCCATCTGCGCGTACGCGGCCATGAGTCCCTGCTGACGGCTCTGCCAGTACCACTTCGGGTAGCCGGCGTCACCCGCGGTGACGACGACGGAGCGCACGCACTGGTTGCCCGTGATCGCCTTCCGCAGTGCGGTCCCCTGGAAGAGCAGGTCGTCGTCCGGGTGCGCGATCATGCTGAGCACGGAGCCCGCGCTGCAGTCGGGCGTGGCCGCGACGGCGGACTGCGCGGCCAGACCGCCCAGCGTGCCGACCACCGTGGCCACGACGGCCGCGGCGGACACGGCGATGGTCCGCCATGTCCGCCGCGACCGGCGTGGGTCAGCGTGCGCCAAGACGCACCCCCGCCTGTGTCAGTTCGTACGACACCGTGGTCCCCGAGGACCACACCGGCTTCCAGTAGGGCGAATCGGCCATGGCTGCTGCGAGTTCCTGGTAGTGGGCATCGGTCTGGTAGCCGTACCGCTCGCCGTAGGCGCCGAACGGCTCGGCGACCAGGGCGTAGTACTTCGTCGCCGGGACCGTGCCGACGAGCTTGCGGGTGATGTCGGCGACGTCCTTCGCGGCGTCGTACGTGCCGGTCGGGTCCTGGTACTTCACCAGGGCCTCCCGGGTCAGGTAGGACACGTCGAAGTACCGGGCGCCGGTGTTGCTCGGCACCGCGATCGCCGAGCCGGTCAGCAGCATGACGGAGCCCTTGGGGGCCGTCTGGTCGTACCGCTGCGTGGCTGCGGACTCGCTCCGCGTGGGCACGCGGTTCCAGTCGAGCGCGGTCTGCCCGAACGCACCGATCGCGACGAGCGCCGCGACGCCGACGCCGGCGACGGCGACCCGGACGACGGCGGGGCGCATGGCGCTCCGCGTCAGCGAGCCGACCCAGGCCAGGCGGCCGGTGGGCGACGGCAGTCCTGCGGCCAGGATCGCGATCCACGGGGTGGCGAACAGGACGACGCGGAAGATGCCCTCCTGGCCGTAGTTGGTCGCGACCAGCAGCGAGATCGGGCTGGCCGCGGCGACCAGCAGCGCCCAGTGGACCCGATCACGGCGCAGCAGGACGGTGACCAGGGCGATGAGGCCCAGGACCACGAGCGCGGCGGCGGGGACGTCGAACGCCAGCCGTGTGACGAGCGGCTGCGGCAGGACCGTCGAGTCGTGCGACGGCGGCTGCACGTTCTGCAGCACCTTGCCGACGGCGCCGAGCGACAGGAACTTGTCGAGCACGCTGCCGTTGAGCAGCGCGAAGACCACGGCCGGCACCAGGACGACGAGCGGCAGCCACCACGGTCGCGCCAGCTTGAACACGACGAGCACCACGAGTGCCGCGACGGTCAGGTAGGGCGAGATCTGGTGCGTCACGGCCAGCACGATGCTGATCGCGCCGATCGCGATGACGTGCGACAGGGGCGTCTTCCGGGCCCGCGGCTTCGCAGCGACGGTGTCACCTGCCGGCACGGTGCCCGTGTTCCGCAGCGGACCGGTGGCGAGCACGAGGATCACGATCGACAGCAGGATGCCGACGGACTGCGGCGAGAAGTACGTGGTGTT
Organism: Curtobacterium sp. VKM Ac-2922; assembly: GCF_022815645.1. Lineage (GTDB taxonomy): Bacteria > Actinomycetota > Actinomycetes > Actinomycetales > Microbacteriaceae > Curtobacterium. Next base: position 13,269 of record NZ_JALGRO010000019.1, read on the forward strand.
GAGCGAGCCGGTCATCGCGGTCAGGAAGGCCGCGATCCACGGACGTCGGGTGCCCGGCAGCCAGTTCGACGCCAGCACACCCACACCGATGACGGTGGCGAAGGCCAGCAGCACGGGGACCCATGCGGCGATGAGCATCGCGTTCACGATCCCGGCGACGTCGGCGACCCAGGCCCCGCCGGCGAACAGGCCGGACCAGGTCTGGAAGATGTCCGCCGCGGGGTTCGTCCCGCCCCAGCGGCGGATGTACTCGAGCACACCGACGTGGCGCGCAGCGGCCATGACGGTCGGCATGCCGTAGGTGATGGCCTGCGCCAGCTGGATGGTCCCACCGAGCACGACCACGGGCGCCGCGACGCCCACACCGCGGACGAGTGCGATGACGGCAGCGGCGACGACGACCGCGAGACCGACGACCAGGCCGGGGCCCAGCGAGCCGAACAGCCCGTCGCGCACGGGGTCCCCCATGTGGGTGAGCGCCGTGACGACCACGATGACCAGGCCGACCAGGGACATCGCCGTGGCGTTCGTGGTGTCCCACACGGCGCGGGCCAGCTCGACGAAGGGCACCAGGTTCGCGCGCCGGAGTTCGGCCACGTCCCGCGGCACCGCGACGGCGAGGGCCAGCGCGGTCAGCACGACGACGGCGACGAAGGGCACGACGGGTTCCCAGATGTGGGCGGTTGCCATCGTGTAGCCGATCGCGATCGTCCCGACGAGCGATCCGGACACCGCCAGCACGGCGAACCGGGCCAGGGGCATCGGTCGCAGCAGCAGCAGCGGCGCGACGCCGAGCAGGGCGAACAGGAAGACCGCGACGGCGCTCGCGCGCAGCGTCGGCAGACCAGCCAGACTGCCGACCGCCGCGGTGAGCAGGGTCAGGGTGACGAGCGCCGCGGCGGCGAGCCGCGCGAGCGGGCCCATCGCGTTGCCGGTCACCAGGCGCGCCGGTCCGGCGGATGCCAGGCCACGCCGTAGCTCGTGTCGACCGCCGGCCGTGCGGTCGATCGTGCCCGCACCCCCCATCCGCTCACGCAGGGTGAGGAAGGGGGCCGCCAGGACCCCGCGACGCTCGACACCACGCAGGCGACGCCGGGTCGCCGCGAACTCGCTGTCCACCACGTCGAGCGCCCCGGTCGACGCGACGCCGTCCGCCGTCTCGGCACGGTCGCTGTGCTCGAGCCCGAGTCGCGCGAAGGCGGACAGGGCGTCGGGGGCAGCGTCGAGCGATGCGGCGAGCGTGTCGCGGTCGAGGGCGTTCTTGGTCATCCATGCTCCGAGTCCGTGGCCGTTCGCGCTCGCGGCTCGGCGCAACGACGCGACGTCGTCCGCCGATCGCTGCCACGCGATGGCGGCCGGTTCGACCGCGATCGCGGAACCCGCGAAGAGCAGTCGGGTGAAGAGGTCGAGGTCGTCGCCGCCACCGACGCGGGTGCCCGGCCCGAAGGCGGTGTCGAACCCGCCGATCCGCAGGACGGTCGCACGGCGGACGGCGAGGTTCGCGCCGGTGCCGTAGGCGGACGCGGCGAAGGGGTGCAGCGGCAGGTCGTCCGGGGTGTCCTCGAGCCGGAAGACACGGCGGCGGATCGTCCGGGCGGCCGGCGTGCGGTCGTCGTGCCAGCGCTGCGCCGGCGTGCGGAGCTCGGCGCTCGGCACCAGCCCGGTCACGCAGGCGACCTCGGGGTCGGCGGCGAAGGCGGTGGCGATGGCGTCGAGCCACCCGGCGTCCACGATCGCGCCCTCGTCGACGAACGCGACGACGTCCCCCGTGGCGGCCAGCAGTCCGGCGTTGCGCGCGGCGGCGAGCCCGCCGTCCGGGGCCGCGACCGTGGTGACGCGGCGGTCCTCGATCGTGACGACCGTGCGGTCCCCCGCCTCGGCGGCGTGGGACACCACGACGACGTCGAAGTCGTCGTACCGGCAGGCCAGGACCGAACGCATCGTGTCACTCGAAGCGCCGTCGGTGCAGAGCACGACGGTCACCGACGGCAGCACCTGATCTGCTGCCGGCAGTGCCGGGGTCGGACGGATCGCGGGGGTGGCCATCGGCCGGATCGCCCGCTGGAGGGCCCGGACGTCGATGGTCGCGCCGATGCGCCGGCGCTCGGTCACCTCGGCCTCGACGAACCCGAGCGGTTCGCCGTGGTCACGGACGAGCAGGCGGGCACGACGGTACCCCTCGGCACCGTCGAGGGCGATGACGTCGCGGTGGCTCGACGCGTGGACGTCCGCACGGTCGACCTCGCCGACCCACAGGGCGCCGTCCCACGTGGGGAACAGCGGCCCGGTGACGATCGGCGAGACGACCATCGCGAGGGTGGCGCGGGTCACGGTGCACCCACGCGTTGTGCCGGTGCTGCGACCGGCGTCGGAGCCGCGACGACGACCCCGCCCAGGAACCGGCCGACGGCGTAGCCGATCGCCGTGCCGAGCACGGTCGTGACGATCGCGACCGCGCGGGTCCCGCCGCCACGGCCGAGTCCGCGCAGTTCGCGCAGCAGGGCCTTCGGCAGCACCGTCGTCAGGTACGTCGACTCGCTCGACAGCGAGTCCTTGGCACCGACCCGGCGGCTCAGGACCGCCTTGGAGATGCCCTCGTAGTAGCTGCGACGACGGACGTAGCGCATGGTGACGCGGTCCGGCGAGACGCGGTGCGACACGTTCGACCGCGGCTCGAAGCGGATGCGCGCGGACGGGTCGGCTTGCGCGATGCGGATGCAGAGCTCCGTCTCCTCGCAGCCGAGCGGCTGGTTGCCGACGCGGCCGATGCCGGACCGGAACCCGCCTGCGGCCAGCAGCACGTCACGGCGGAAGGCCATGCTCGAACCGATCACGTTGCGGACGTCCTCGGCTCCGGTGGGCAGTCCGGTGTAGCTGCATCCGACGATCCAGAGCAGTTCGTCCGGGTACGGGCCGGCGCCGGTCGTGGTGGGCCACGACGGGGTCGCACGACCGCCGACGCCGACCACCGACGGCAGTGCCAGGGCCTCGACCAGGTGCGCGAGCCACTCGTCGTCCGCCGTCGCGTCGTCGTCGAGGAACGCCACGACGTCCGACTCGGCCAGGGCGACGCCGGTGTTCCGGGCGCCGGACAGGCCGCGGTCCTCGGAGTTCTCCACCACGCGCAGCTCGGGCCAGCGGGCCTTGGCGCGCAGGAGGAGCTCGGGCTCGTGGTCGATCACGACGATGACCTCGGTCGCGTGGGGCTGCCGCTTCGCCGACTCGACCGAGTCCTGCAGGTCGCCCCACCGCAGCTGGGTGTACGCGCAGATGACGACCGCGACGGTCGGCGCGCTCACGCGGCTTCCTCGTCGAGCGCCGGGACGGCGGTCGGCACGGAGCGGGTCGTCACGGGAGCCAGGCGGGCCCGGGCCTGCGCCGCGGCAGCACGACGGCGCTCGTGCATGATCGACTTGAGCACGCGGATGCCGTCGGTGATCGCGTTGAGGTTGCTGGAACCGTGCACGCGGAGCTTCTCGTGGCTCGGGACCTCGGAGATCGCCAGGTCGGCGGAGGACCAGCGGCAGGTCAGGATCGTCTCGATCTCGAACCCGTCACCCCACAGCATCGACCCGTCGGACGGCTTCGGCAGCGTCGACGACAGCAGCCCGATCTTCGGCAGGGTGTCCGCCCAGAACGCGTTGTAGCCGTAGCAGAGGTCCGTGTAGCTGGCGCGGAGCAGGACGTTGCTGACCATGTTCAGGCCGCGGTTCCCCAGGCTGCGGACGATCGTGATGTCGTCACTGCCACCGCCGAGTGCGTAGCGGGTGCCCTTGGCCACGTCGGCGCCGGCGACCAGCGCGTCGACGAAGCGCGGGATCTCGTCGGGGTCGGCGGAGCAGTCGGCGTCGAACATGACGACGACGTCGCCGGTGACGGCTTCGAACCCGCAGACGAGGGCGTTGCCCTTGCCCTTGCGGGTCTGCTGCACGACCTTGATCGTGGGCATCAGGCGCTGGGCGGTCGCGATGGTGTCGTCGACCGAGTTGCCGTCGACGAGGATCACCTCGTACACCGGTGGCAGCTTCGGGAGGATGATCTCGAGGTTCCTCGCTTCGTTGCGTGCGGGGATGACGACCGAGACGCGCGGGTCCAGGGGACGGATCGTGCTGGCGGACATGGTGCTCCTGTCGGGTTCAGGGCTGCAATCGGGAGGGGCAGTCAGGGCGACGGCCGATGGTCCATCAGTGATGAGGACCGGACGCGGGTACGTCAGCTGCGGTGCGCGGCGGTGAGGGTGCACCGCCGTTCCCGTCCAGAGCGGGGGTACGCCGCTCCCTGGGGATTCCCACCCTCGCGGGGGTGGGCGGAGCGGTCAATGCGATCCGGGGTCCATTGCGGGACGACCACGGCGGATACGGAAACCCGCAACCACGCAGCGGGGCCGGGCAGGAGGCCCGGCGCGGCTCCGTCACGCGCGCTCGGCTCCACGCCCCAGTGGGGACGGCACCAATGGGTACGCGAAAGGCCCCCGGGATGCATCCCGGGGGCCTTTCGTCAGTCTGGCTGGGGTACCTGGACTCGAACCAAGAACGACGGTACCAGAAACCGCTGTGTTGCCAATTACACCATACCCCAAGAGGCCGTTCGGCCTCGTGCCCCGCGATCCGGGGCACGGTCAATTACTGTACAGCATCCCGGAGGTCCTCGAGACCACCGACCAGGTCGCGGTGGACCGCTGCGGCGGTGAGCGCGCCGTGACCGGCCGCGACGATGAGCTGTTCCGGGCCGGGTGGGGTGACGTCACCGACGGCGTAGATCCCGGGAGCGCTCGTGCGGCCCGAGCGGTCGACCACGACCAACCCCTCGGCGTCGCGATCGAGCGCCACCGTGACCCAGTCGAGGTCGGCGTGCCACGTCGGTCGCACGAACCCACCCGTGCGGGGCTCCACGTGCCCGTCTGCCAGGCGGACACCGGTCATGCCGGACCGGTCCCCCTCGAGGTCTGCGACAGGCCGCTCGTCGACGCGGACGCCCGCGCGCACCAGTCGCTCGCGCCCGGCGTCGTCGAGGGGGGCGATCCCGTTCGTGTAGACCACCAGGTCGTCCGTCCACGAAGCCACCAGCAGCGCCCGGTCGACGACGTCGGCGGTCTCGCACACGAATGCCAGCGGCTGTCCGGCCTTGTCGTAGCCGTCGCACTCCACGCAGCTGTGGACCGCGGTGCCGTAGAACGCGCGGAGCGACGGCAGCGCCGGGAACTCCTCGCGCAGCCCCGTGGCGATGACGAGGGTGCGTGCCCGTGCGGAGACTTCGGCGCCGCGCCAGGCGCCGTGCACGAGGAACCCGTCGTCAGCCCGCTCGACCCGGTCGACGACCGCCTGGACGACCGTGGCCTCCGGGTACCCCTCGACCTCGAGTCGCCCGAGCTTCCGGAGCTCGAGCGGGGAGATGCCGTCGCGCGTCAGGAACCCGTGCGAGCGCAGTGTCGCGGCGTTCCGTGGGCGGTTGGCGTCGACCAGCAGCACCCGGCGCTTCGCCCGCACCAGGTTGAGCGCGGCGCTGAGGCCGGCCGGCCCCGCGCCGATCACCGCGACGTCGTACTGCTCGTGGTCGGTCATCGTGTGTGGCAGCTCAGCGAGCCGCGAGGGCGCGCAGTCGGACCAGGGTGGAGTCCTTGCCGAGGATCTCCATCGACTCGAACAGGGGCGGGCTGATGCGCCGACCGGAGACGGCCACCCGCAGCGGTCCGAACGCGACACGGGGCTTCAGTCCCAGGTCGTCGATCAAGGCGGTGCGCAGCGCCGCTTCGATCGGGGCGGTCTGCCAGTCCTCCAGCCCTTCGAGCGCGGTGATGCCGGCCGCGAGCACCGGTGCGGTGTCGCCCTTGAGGCTGGCGAGCGCGTCGTCCTCGACCACCAGGTCGGCGTCGGCGGTGAACAGGAAGCCGAGCATGCCCGGTGCTTCACCGAGCAGTTGCATGCGTTCCTGGACCAGAGGGGCAGCGAGTTCGAGCACGCGCTCCTGCTCGGGGGTCGCCGGGTCGGCCAGGAAGGCCGTCAGGTACGGCTTCAGCCGGCCGCGGAAGTCCGCGGCGTCGAGCAGGCGGATGTGGTCGCCGTTGATCGCCTCGGCCTTCTTGTGGTCGAACCGGGCCGGGTTCGGGTTGACGTCGACGACGTCGAACGCGGCGATCATCTCGTCGGTCGAGAACACGTCGCGGTCCGGGCCGATCGACCACCCGAGCAGTGCCAGGTAGTTGATGAGCCCCTCGGGGATCATGCCGTTCGCACGGTGGTGGAACAGGTTGGACTCGGGGTCGCGCTTCGAGAGCTTCTTGTTGCCGTCGCCCATCACGAACGGCAGGTGCCCGAACACCGGGATGAACCCGGTCAGCCCGATCTCGAACAGTGCCTCGTACAGCGCGATCTGGCGCGGTGTCGACGACAGCAGGTCCTCGCCACGCAGGACGTGCGTGATGCCCATCAGGGCGTCGTCGAGGGGGTTCGTGAACGTGTACAGCGGCTTGCCGTTCGGGCGGACCACCACGAAGTCCGGGAAAGTGCCCTGCTTGAACGTGATCTCGCCGCGCACCAGGTCGTGGAAGCTGAGGTCGCGGTCCGGCACACGCAGCCGGAGCGCCGGCTGACGCCCCTGGTCGCGGAACGCCTGGCGCTCGGCGTCGGTCAGGTCGCGCTCGTGGTTGTCGTAGCCCTGCTTCGGGTCACGGCCGGCGGCGACGTTCCGCGCTTCCATCTCGTCGGGGGTGACGAAGGACTCGTACACGTGACCCGACGCCTGCAGCTTGCCGATGACGTCCTGGTAGAGGTCGGTGCGCTCCGACTGCCGGTACGGTCCGTGGGGACCACCGACCTCGACGCCCTCGTCCCAGTCGAGCTCGAGCCACCGCAGGGCCTCGATGAGCTGCTGGTAGGACTCCTCGGAGTCGCGGGCGGCGTCGGTGTCCTCGATGCGGAAGACGAGCTTGCCGCCGGTGTGCCGCGCATACGCCCAGTTGAAGAGCGCCGTGCGGACGAGCCCGACGTGCGGCGTGCCGGTCGGTGACGGGCAGAAACGGACACGGACATCGGAGCCGGTGGCGGTGGTGAATGGCGCAGTCATGACGCCCACGATCCTACCGTGACCGCTTCGGTCCCCCGGGGTTCTGCCCACATCTCTGGAAGACCCCCTGGAACGCAGAAAACCCCTGACCTGTGAAGGTCAGGGGTTTCCTGGTGTTGCACGTTGAGTCCGGCGGCGTCCTACTCTCCCACAAGGTCCCCCTTGCAGTACCA
>NZ_JALGRO010000002.1 GCF_022815645.1 Curtobacterium sp. VKM Ac-2922
AACTCCTGTTGCCACCCACACGAACCATCCCCGGATCTGAACCGACTAAAGAGTCCAATATCCGGGGACCAGTTCACAGCTGACACCGCGCCTCCTGTCCGTCAGGTGGTCACGACTCGTCATCTGATGACGTCGGCCGAGCCCAGTACGATCCGAACGTGCCGATGCCGCTGCCGTTCGCTTCGATGCCCCTGTCGCAGGATGATGTCACCTACGAGTACGGAGCGGACTCCACCGTGCGCCCGGATGTGCGGCCCGGCACCGTCGAGCGGATCAGCATCGGATCGAGCGAGCGGTTCCCCGGCACCACGCGGACCGTGTGGGTGCACCGTACCGCCGGGCATCGCGCCGATGAGCCGAGTGCCGTCATGTTCTTCAACGACGGCTGGTGGTACCTCGACCCCGACAGCGACGTGCGTGGTGGGGTCGTCCTTGACAACCTCGCCGCTCGAGGTGACGTTCCGCAGATGATCGGCGTCTTCGTGGACCCCGGCGTCATCGAGGTCGACGGGCTGCCGACGAAGCACCGCAACGCCGAGTACGACGCGTTCGACGACACCTACGCCGGTTTCCTGCTGCAGGAAGTCCTGCCGATCGTCCAGACCCGCTTCGCGGTCTCCGACGACCCGATGATGCGCGGGATCTGCGGAGGCAGCAGCGGTGGGAACGCCGCCGTGACCGCCGCGTGGTGCCGGCCCGACGGCATCGGGCGCGTGATCGCCTTCAACCCGAGCTTCGCGCAGATGCCCGACGGCAACCCCTTCCCGACCCTGCTGGCCAGCGAACCGCGTCGGCAGACCCGCATCGTCCTCCATGCCGCACACCGTGACCTGCACTGGAACGAGCCCGAGGGGAACTGGTTCGCCGAGAGCTTGGAGACCGCAGCTTCCCTCGCTCGCGCTGGCTACGACTTCCGGTTGGTCCTCGGCGACGGCGGGCACTCACCGAACCACGGCGGTGTGCTCCTCCCCGACGCGCTGCGCTGGCTCTGGCGCCCCCATGGGCGCTGGTAGCGTCCCGACCGTGGCGCGCACCGACGACGGTCCGGCTCGATCGAAGCTCCTCGGCCGATCGGCCATCGTCGAGTTCGACGGTCCCGCCGATTGCGCCTCCGCCGCGATGTCAGGCATCATGTCGGCGTACCGCGATGTCGTGGCGATCGTCGAAGCCCAGGCCGACTTGTCTGCCGACAGATCACACCCGTCGCGCCGGAGGCATCGTCCATGGCGATTGCACACACGCTCCTGTCCACTGCCCTCGGGCCGATCCGGGCGTCCGCTACGCGGTACGGCCGCGTCCTCAGCCTGCCGGGAGCGCCGTCGTTCTTCCTGCCAGCCGCCCTGGCGCGCCTCGGCGTCGCGATGACCGGGCTCGGACTGCTGTTCTCGTTCCAGCACGCAACGGGTTCCTTCGCCGTCGCGGGGGTCGCGACCGGCGCGTTCGCGGTCGCCGAGGCCGCGGCGGGCCCGCAGCTCGCGCGTCTGGTCGACCGATGGGGCCAGACGGCGACCGTCCCGGCGCTCGTCCTGGTCCACGGCACCGCGATCGTCGCGGCGCTCGCCACGGCAGGGAGGACCCCGGTCGGGGTCACGCTCGCAGCCGTCGTGGTGGCGGGTGCGACGATCCCGCAGCCCGGCGCGCTGTCAGCGGCCCGCTGGTCGGCGCTCCTCCCGGACGGAGCGACCCTCCGCATCGCCTTCTCGCTCGAGGCGAGCGTCAACGACGTCGTGTTCCTGTCCGGCCCGGTCCTCGTGACGCTCGTCAGCACGCTCGTCCTCCCCTGGGCCGGGTCCGTCGCGGCCGTCGCGCTCGTCGTGGTCGGCTGCCTGAGCCTCTCCCTGCAGCGCCGAACCGCTCCGGCTCCGCAGCGAGCTCGAGACCACGGTCCGGAGCGGGTCCGGACGTCCCTCCTCGCTCCGGCGTTCCTGTCCACGCTCGGCGTCAACCTCGGGCTCGGCTGCTTCTTCGGGGCGGTTCCGCTCCTGGTCACCGCGGCAGCCGCTTCGGAGGGACTGCGACCGTTGACGGGTTCCGTGCTCGCGCTCTCCAGTGCCGCCAGCATCGTCGCGGGGCTGGTCTACGGCGCGCTCCGGTCCGCCCCGCGGCCACAGATCGTCCAGTTGTTCGCGACGATCATGCTCGTGGCAGCCGTCCTCGTCGGCGTGCTGGTACCAACGCTGCTCGGACTGGCGATCATGCTGTTGGTCGGCGGGACCGCGATCGCGCCGCTCCTGGCCACGTCATCACAGATCGTGCAGGCCTCAGTCGCAGTCTCGGAACGGGCGCAGGGGTTCACGTGGATCAACTCGGCCTCGGCCGCGGGGATCGCCATGAGCGCAGCACTGACCGGCACGATCATCGCGCTCGACGGAACGCGGTTCGCCACCGCGGTCCTCGCTGCCCTCGTCCTGACCGCGGTGGTGTCCGCAGCGCTCTCGGTGCGACCAAGCGGTGCGGGTCGGTGAGCGTCGACTCCTCGTCCGCATCCACCTCGATACAGGAGGCGCGGCGCGAGCTGGCACCGCGCCTCCCGTCGGACAGGCACCACGCGGACGAGACGGCATGCGCTGACCTTGCTCGGCTGACCGACGCCAGCGGCACCATCGGCCCCATCCCCACAGGTACGTGGCGGCCCCGGCGGACACCGTGAGCATGCCCTCCCCTACGAGCGCCAAGACGCCGACGATCACCCCCCCCCCCCCCGACCCCGCTCAGCCCTGTCCCTGGTCGGTGAGACGCCACCCGTCGGCGGTCCGGGTGAAGCAGAACTCCCAGTCGCGCTCACCGTTCATGTTCTCGGCTTCACCGGTCGCCGTGCTGACCACCGTCGTCGCGACACAGGTCTCTTCGGTGTGACCGGGGTTGAACGGGACGACCTCGGAGTCGTCAGCGACCGTGTACGACCGCAGCGTCGGGTCGGTGCACCACGCCCAGGTCCGGTCGAGCGTCAACGCCTTCGTGACGTCACAGTGCTGTGCCTTCGCCGCGGCGAGGTACACCCTGGTCACGGCAAGCGGATCGGCCGACTTCGGCGGCAGACCCGACACACTGCACCCGGCGAGCGCTCCCGACAGCGCGACACAGGCCAGTGTCACGACGAGTCCCCGCTGCACGTCCTTCCGCCGCTCTGCCATGGATGCCGTCCCCCGTTCCTCGTCGAGCGGATCGAGCGTACTTCGGACAGGGCGGCTCTCATCTCCGAGGAACCGCGAGCGGACGATGACCGGTCGGCGTCGCAGAGCTCAACGCTGCGCGAGCGCCGCCTGGATCCGTTCGATGTGTGCCCCGAGCGCACCCGACGCCAGCAGCCCGGGTCCGAGGGGCCCGGACCGGTCTTCGCCCAGCAGCGGGAGTCGCCGGAGGGCTGCCTGCACGGGCTCGCTCATGTGCGCCAGCTGCCATATCGACTCGTCGCGCCCACCGCGTCCCGGAGCGGCGAGTTCAGCCGCCAGCGCCGCGAAGGCAGCTGCGCCGAGCGCGTGCGCGCCCATGTGCGCGACTCCCGAGGCCTGCCCCGCGGCCCGAGCGGCCGCCTTGCCTGCCGGGGACGCTGCCGCCTGGGCGGCACGGCCCGCGATGAACCGGTCACGGATCTGGCTCGCCGCGTCCAGCTCGCCGCGAGCGAACCTGCGGGCACGCTCGACACCGTCCCGAGCGCGCGGCTCGTCCGGTGCCTCGGCCTCGAACACGGCGAGCACGCGCTCGGCGCAGTCCGCAGCCCAGCCGGCGACGAGACGGCGATCGGGTTCATCCAGCGTCTGCGGAGAGGGCACGTCGACAGCCTGCCACGTGTCGGCGCGCATCCTGGTAGCAGGTGCTCGTCGCCGATCGGCCCGAGCACGTGCCGTCGACCTACGCGCGCAACACCGTGTACGTCACGACGCGCGGGATCTTCTCCCACCCCACGCGCGGAACAGGCGGTCGAGTTCCTCCGGACCGCGCCGATCGCTCCGGCCGATGTTCTGATCCATCGGGGCCGACAGGACACCGTCACACGCCGTGGACTGCCGGCTGGTCTGACGCGGCCGGCACACCGCGACCTGGCTGCAGATGGCGCTGCAGGAAGGTGAACGTCCGCTCGAGTGCATCGGTGCGAGTGCTCATCTCAGCGAAGCTGTGCTGCCCGCCCTCGACGAGCATCAGCTCGTGTTCCACACCCTGCTCCTCGAGCGTCCTGGCGAGTGACAGGCTCTGCTCGACCGGCACGACGCGGTCGGCGGTGCCGTGGAGCAGGAAGGTCGGCGGCGCTCCGGGGGTGATGTGGTCACCCGGGCGGAACCACTGGTCGGTGTCCGGCCCGAGCGCTGTCCGGAGCGGTGAGGTCGGCTGGTCGAACGCGCGGGTGATGGTCGGGTCGTGCATGCCGTACCAACTCACGACCGCGCTGATGCCTTCCGCTGTGGCGGCGGTGGCACCGACGATGGTGGCGATGGTCGCCCCGGCGGAGTTGCCCCACAGTGCGACGGCGCTCGGGTCGATGTTGAACTCGGTCGCGTGTGCGCGGAGGTGACGGAGTGCTTGGCGGACGTCGTCGAGCGGCGCGGGGAACCGTGCGAGGTTGCTCGTCCGGTACTCGACGCTGGCCACGGCGACCCCGCGCTGTGCGAGCCCGACCAACGCGGGCAGGTACGGGGCTCGGTGGACGTTGCGGAACCCGCCGCCCTTGATGAACACCACCAGGGGTGTGGGTTCGGTGGACACCGGCTTGAGCAGGTCGAGGTGTAGCTGCTGCCCGCCGGGCAGCAGACCACCGTCGCGGAACTGCTTGTACACGAGATCCGGGTAGGACTCGACGAACACGTGACTCGGGGCACGGAGCGGGACGGTCGACGATCGGTTCACGCCGCCCATCCTGGGACGGGAGGCTCGGTGCCAGCTGGCACCGAGCCTCCTGTCCGACCAGTGGTCGCGTCTACCGCGGTCCGGTTGCCGTCGAGCTGATGAAGGCGGTGACGTCCGCGATGAACCGCTCGGGTTCCTCGTCGGTGAGCATGTGTCCGGAGTGCTCGTAGACCCGGAAGGTCGCGTCCGGGATGAGCGCTGCGAGCTCTTCCCCGGCCGCCGGCGGGTTCAGCCCGTCGGACCCGCCGGACAGCACCAGGGTCCGTGCCGTGATCCGGGGCAGGTCGGGACGCAGGTCGAACCCGGCGAGGGACCGTTCCACGGCCGCGCGTTCCGCGTCGTCTAGGATCACCTGGCCCGCGGGCGGGGTCCCCGTGATCGCATCGCGCCGCTCCTGCGGTGTGTCCGGCGACCACAGCGCACCGCCGATCAGCTGCAGCAGTTCCTCGGGCGCGACGGACCGGGTGTCGATCCCCCGGCGGGCGATGTACGCGGCGACCGAGGACGTCGTGCCGTGGGCCTTCGACACGACGAGCACCAGGTGCGTCGTCCGTGCCGGGTCGAGGATCGCGGCCTGCGCGGCGACGTAGGACCCCATCGAGATCCCGACGACCGCCGCGGTGTCGTACCCGAGGGCGGCGATGAGGTCGTTCACCGCGGCGCCCTGGTCCGCGAGCGTGAAGTGCTCGGGGCGTGACGACCTGCCGTGCCCGAGCATGTCCGGTGCGATGACCCGGAACTGCCGCGCCAGGGCCTCGGCCACCGGCACCACAGACGAGGAGTCGCCGTACAGGCCGTGGATCAGCACCAGCGGCGGGGCGGCGGGATCGCCGAACTCGCGGTGGAAGACCGTCGAACCGGATGCTGCGATCGGGGGCGTGTCCACGACGAGCTCGGCGACCTCGACCACCGCATCGTCGGGCATCTCCGGGTAGTAGTTCTCGCGCAGCTGGCGAGCGAAGACCGCCATGTCGGTGCCGGCCGGTTGGTGCGCCTGTTCGGCGGTGAGGGTGTCCAGGCGGTGGCGGCGGACGGACAGCACGGTTCCGTCGAGTGGTCCCGTTGTCGGGTCGTCGTCGAAGACGAACCTCGCTCGGCCGACCGGGACCGCCTCGTTCCAGCGCACGGTGGACACCTTCTCGCCGCTCAGCATCGCCTGGTGGTGCTTGCGGTGGAAGTGGATCGTGTTCTGGGTCGAGTCGGTCACACCTCCACCCTGCCGCACTCCACGTCGGCACGGCACGCGCGGTGCCAGCCGGTGCTCCCCCGGTGCGATCGCGGAGTTGTGCGATCTGCTGAAATGCTGCACGCTGGTCCCGGGTACATCAGGGGGATCGTCGGGAGCGGAACGGAGAACACGCTCTCGGCCGCGCAAAGAGGGGGCTTCATGGGGGACATCACGTACGACGACGACGCAGCTGCCCGGCTGCAACGCGTCGCCGGACAGGCAGCGGACTGCCTCACCGGGCAGAGCGCTGCTCGGCGCGCAGCTGCGGAGAGCGCGCGGGACGACTTCGAGGGCGCCTACGCCAAGCGCTTCGAGGAATCGGCGCGGGTCGAAGCGGACGATCGGCCCAAGCTCGCTTCGTCGCTTCGTGACTTGGCGAACCAGGTCGGCCAGGCGACTGCTGCAGCGAAACGCGAACGGTCCCGACGCGTCGAGCTCGAAGCATGGCGCGGACGGCAAGAGGCCCGCGAGCGCGAAGCTGCATCGTCCCCCTTCGGCGTCTTCGGCATACCCGCGGCCAGCGGCCTCGATCTCGAACCGTCTGAGACTCCTGTCTCACCGCCGCACATCGCGGCGTCCTTCTCCGCCCGGGGCAGGACCCGGAGCGGCAGCGGGACCTCGGACGGCCGCAGCGCCGCTGACCCGGACGCCCTGCGGCAGTTCGCGACGACCAGCCGCGGACTCGACGCCGCCGCCGGCTCCGAGCGCACAGCGCTCAAGAACGCCTGGTCCGGGTTCACGGCTCGGTGCAGTTGGGCTCCGATCGACAGCGCGTCCTTGCTCGGCGGCTTCGATCGGCTCTTGCAGGAGAACAGCGACGACGCCGCGTGGCTGGAACGCATCGCGGATGCCTTCGACCGAGCCGGAGGTCACGGCTCACTGTCGAATGCGACGCTCGACATCGCCGCGGCTGCGGATCTCCCGCCCGGCTTGGCGAAGGTCTTCACGAAGGGCCTCAGCCCGGCCGAAGTCGCAGCACTGTGGGCGAAGCTGCGCCTCTCGAAGGCGGACAGGAACGACCTCCGAGCGCTGCCGGTCCCCATCCTGAGCCAGCTCGGCAACCTCGAGGGTGTGGACTACTGGGCTCGGGACACTGCGAACCGAGTCGTGCTCGATGCCCGTATCCACCAGGCACAACTGCGTCTCCGCGAGCTCGAACGATCGACCACGTACGACCCGGGTGGAGCGACGTACGCGACGGCCTTCAAGAACCTGACGGCACTCCAGGAAGTCCGCACAGCGAGCAACGACCGATCGAACGAGGGTCGTCGCTTCTTGATTTCGCTCGACGATAGCGTCGTCCCGCCGCTCGCCGCGATCTCCATCGGCGACCTCGACACCGCCGAGAACGTCACCTGGGCGGTCCCGGGCATGGCCACTGACACCTTGGGCATGAACGGCTGGACCGATGCAGCGCAGAACCTCTACAAACAGCAGAGTCTCACCGGACCTGCAGACCATGCCGTCGTCTCGTGGGTCGGCTACACGACGCCGCCCCAGCCGGTGATCCAAGGCCAGCTGGACTTCGGAGTCCTCGGCACCACGCACGCGAAAGACGGCAGCAGGAAACTCGCCGCGGCGCTCCGGGGGCTCGACGCAGCACGCGGAGGCGACTCGTTCACGAACAACGTGGTCGCCCACTCGTACGGCTCGACCACTGCGGCGTACGCCCTCACGAAGCGCGACGTGCACGTCGACACGTTCACCACGATCGGTTCCGCTGGTATCCCCAACTCCATCCCGGACGCCGGAACGCTCCACGCGGGCCACGTCTACGCGGGCCAGGCGCAGAACATCTGGGTCATCGAGCCCGGCCGCGGCGATCGGTGGGCACAGACCGGCAGACTCAGCCCGACGCACAGCCAGGACCCCACCGATCCCGCGTTCGGAGCAACCGCGTTCGGCACCGACGGCGTGACCGGCGACGACACGAAGCACTCCGTGGACGATCACAACGTCCTCACCGACGACCATCGCGGCTACCTCGACGCCGACACGGAATCGCTGTACAACATCGGGCAGGCCACAACGGGGCATCCCGAGGCGATGACCAAGTACGAACCCAAGGGGATGACGTGGTACGAGAAGACCGTGCTCGAACAGATGCAGGGGGTCCCGTGATGAAGAAGGACGTCCGACACAGCAGGTCCGTTGCGGTCGTTGTGACCCTCGGATGCGCAGCGATCATGCTGTCCGGCTGCAGCAACCACTCTGGGGAGCCCACCATGAAGCCGTCCGAAGCGAAGCAGTCCGTGATCGAATTCGTCCAAGAGTCGTCGAAGTCGGCCGGGGGGACCTGGGCCCACCTCAGCGGTCCCGGAATCCGAGAGTGCAGCCAGCCGAGCGGCGCACCCGGCACCATGTTCGTCTACGTGATGAAGCGTGCGGACACCACGGGCGCCGACGCACGCAACGACGTCAAGGCCGTCAGCAAGCACTGGAAGGACGCCGGTGTCGATGTCGAGGAGTACCAGAGCGGCGGGCCCAATCCAGTACCCGGGGTCCGCGGCCGCGGCGGCCCGGTCATCTCGGCGAGCTTCGACGCGTACCCCGGCAACTACCAGATGTCCGCAGTCTCCAAGTGCTCAGACGGCAACCCCGACAAGCTCCGTCTTGAGAACTGACCGACCGGACCTCCCGCGATTGTCAGACGGTCCAGCGGCGAACGCCGGGAACGCAACGCCGAAGGAGCACCCAGGGGTGAGCCATTGAAGGACCGTGACGTCCTTGCGCCTCGACTACCTCACCACCTCCGAGTGCGGCGGCCGATCTGGAGACTCACTGTGCGACCTTCTCGCCGGACACCTTTGACCATCGACGATCTCGACCGGTCCAACACCGTGGGAGGGCGTCGCCCCATCGCCCTCCTGGCGACCGTTGGTTGCGCAGTGCTCTTCGTGTCCGGCTGCAGCAGCCAGCCGCGCGAACCATCTGTGCAACCCTCCGAAGCACAAGATTCTGTCATCGCCTTCGTCGATGAGTCGTCTGCGGCGGCTGGTGGGACCTGGGAGCACGTCAGTGGTCCTGGAGTCCGTGATTGCGAGCTGCCAGGTGGAGCGCAGGGAACGATGTTCGTGTACATCGTCAAGCGGGCTGACACCACGGGTGCCGACGCGCGGAACGACGTCAAGGCCGTGAGGAAACACTGGAAGGACGCCGGCGTCCAGGTCGAGGAGTACCAGGGCGGCGGCCCGAGTCCGGTACCCGGCGTCCGTGGCCGCGGCGGCCCGGTCATCTCGGCGAGCTTCGACGCCTACCCCGGCAACTACCGAATGTCCGCGGTTTCCAAGTGCTCAGACGGTGACCCCGACAAGCTGTCGCGGCAGAGCTGAACGCCCATGTGGACCCTCGCCGTGTTCGAGCCACGGTGAGGCGCTCTCTGCAGGGCCGGTTCACGACGGTCTTCCCCGACCACCGGTTCCGGACCCAGGGCCCGGTGGTTCCCAAGCCTGGCCGCTCTTGCTACATTGAGTCGCATGTCAGCCGAGCCGAGAGGACTCGCGGGTCAGTTCGGACCGCTCGAGTTCGCGATCCTGGAAGCGCTCTGGGCGGGCGGGGAGTCATCCGTGGCTGAATGCGCAGAGCGTCTGAGCGGCGGCCAGGCGTACACGACGGTGAAGACCGTGATGGAGCGGATGACGGTGAAGGGGCTGCTCGTGCGCCGCAAGGAGTCCCGTGCCTATCGGTACGACGCAGCGCGGACGCGTGACGAGATGAACCGTGACGCAGCCGAGCGGACGAGCCGCGAGCTCCTCGCCGGGTTCGGCAGCGTGGCAGTGAGCAGTTTCGTGGACGCGATCGATCCGACCTCTCCGGAGTTCGACGACCTCGTGGCACGGCTCCGAGCAATCGCCGGGCGGGACGAGGAGTAGACGGGGCACTGAGCTCGTCGGGGGATGAACATGGACATCGGAGTGATCGGCTACCCGCAGGTACTGCTGGGGCTGTGGGGACCGCTGGCCCTCCGCGTCGCCTGGTTCGTCTGGACACGCCGCAGCGCCGGCAGCGTCGCACCAGCCACACGGTCACTCGTCACCGCGGCGGTCGCAGTCGCGCCTCTCGTGGCACTCTTCGTGCCGTTCGACCCGTCCACCCCGCTCCGGGACGCCCTCCCCTGGCATGCACCCCTCGCCTGGGGCATCGCGCTCGCACCGCCAGTCGGCGCGGAACGATCACCGATCGGACTGGTGCTCACGCTGTTCGCGGTCGTCCCCGTCGTCTCCGTCCTCGTGTCGTTCTCGATCGGCGTCGTCGAGGTGATGGTGTCGCGGTGTCGACTGGCTCGGCTCGTCACCGGTCGACGCGGAGACTTGCGCCTCATTGCCGAGAAAGGCTGTCTGACCGCGTGCGTCGCCGGGCTCTTCGTGCCACGCGTGTACATCACTGAGTCGGCGCTCGGCAAGTCACACGCGTCGGCGGTCATCGCCCACGAGCGCTCACACCAGCGTCGTCTCCACCCGTTGCTCAAGTGGACCGTGGGGTGCGCGCTGCGCGCGTGGTGGTGGATCCCCGGCGCGCGCGCGATGCGTCGGGACCTCGTCGTCTCGACGGAGCTCTGGGCCGACGATGCCGCACGGCGCAGCGTCGGCGACCGTGCAGTGGCGTCGGCACTGCTCGGCTCGATCCAGCAAACCGGCGTGGGCGGACTCCGCACGGCCGTCTCTGTTGCCGGTCTCGTCGGTTCCGAGAGCGTCCTCGAGGTGCGCGTCGCGGCGCTCTGCATGCCGGTGCGACCTCGCGGCAGCGTGCAGCGATTCCTCGTGCCTGCCCTCCTGCTCGGCTCGCTCGTCCTGTTCGTCCTGCTCTTCTGAGCTGCCTGGGGCTTCGTCGTCCTGATCCGGCCGGGTGCGCGCGGTTCTGCTACGTTGTGTAGCAGTTCGCAGCGGGGCGAGCACGACGGAAGGGGACCACGGTGGACCATGCGGCAACGACAGGGCGGGGACGTGGCGCGGGGACGACGGTGGGTGAACCGGTCGCGGAGACCGGCGGTCTGACGAAGCGATTCGGCCGGACAGTGGTGGTCGACGGCGTAGATCTGATCGTTCGACCCGGCAGCGTCTACGGTCTGCTCGGGCCGAACGGGGCGGGCAAGAGCACGACGCTGAAGATGCTGCTCGGTCTGCTCAAACCGACGTCGGGCGGCGTCGACCTGTTCGGCGAACCCTGGAACCGGGCGGCACTCAGCCGAGTCGGTGCGAGTGTCGACGGACCAGGCCTCTACGAGCACCTCTCCGCCGCGCAGAACCTCGGGGTACACGCGGAGCTGCTCGGGCTCGACCGGGGCGGGATCGACACGGCGCTGGACATCGTCGGACTCGCACACACCGGACGGAAGGCCGTCCGGCACTTCTCGCTCGGGATGAAGAGTCGGCTCGCTCTGGCGGTGGCGCTCCTCGGCGAGCCGGAGCTCGTGATCGTCGACGAGCCACAGAACGGGCTCGACCCCGAGGGGATCGCCGCGACGCGCCGACTCCTGCGGTGCATCGCGGACTCCGGTCGCACGGTGCTGCTCTCCAGCCACGTGCTGGCCGAGGTGGCAGCGGTCGCCGACGACATCGGTGTCATGGCTGCGGGTCGGCTCGTGTACCAGGGGGCACTGGCAGACCTGGCGCCGGACGGCGACCTCGAGCGGGCGTACTTCGCGCTCACCGCGGGCGGTGTGCGGTGACCGCCTCGGCTGGTGTGGTGTCGCTGCCGCGAGTGGTCCGCGCCGAGGCGCTGCGGTGGCGGCGCGACGTGGCGGCATGGCTGCCGTTGGGCGGAGTGGTCGTCGGCGCGGGCCTCGGCGTCCTCTCGAGCGGCGTCCACACCGGTTCCGGATGGGGGGCCGTGCTCGCGTGGCTCAACCCGTGGGCGGTGTTCGTCGGACCGATGCTCGCCGTGCTCGTCGTCGGCGTCTCGGTCACGGGCGACCGCGCGTGTCGTGGCGGTGGGACGTGGTGGCGGCCGGTCGACGCCCTCCGAGCGGACGTTGCGAAACTCGCGGTCGCCGCCGTGTTCCTCCTCGCAATGGACCTCCTCGCCGTGATGGGAGTCCTCGGCGTCGGGGCGACCCACGCCGACGGGGTTTTGCCGGCGCTCCGGGTCCTCGGGGTCGTGGTCGTGCTCTGGTCTGGGTCGCTCTGCGTGGCCGCGGTCGGGCTCCGCGTGGCCCGACGTCTCGGCGTCCTCGCAGCCCTCGGCGTTGGCGCCGTGTGGTGTGTCATCGGGGCCCTCGCCGCCGAGAGCCGTGTGGCATGGTTCATCCCTCCGGCCTGGGCGGTCCGCGCGACCATTCCCCTCCTCGGAACACACGCGAACGGCGTCCGACTCCCGAGGTCCTCCGCTCTGCAGCTGATCCAGCCATTCCCCCTCGCGCTCGCCTGCATCCTGTTGGCCGTCGCGATCGTCGTCGTCCGTCCGCCGCAGTCCCGTCCGTCCGGGGTCCCGCAACGCGCTGGTCACCGCCGGCCAACGGACCGCGTCGGACCAGGAGCACCCGCTCCGCTGCGGACCGTCGACGACCGGGAACACCGCACCGAGCCGGTCGAGCGCGCAGTCGGCCGCCGAGCGGTACGACCCAGTGCTGCCGGTGCGGTGGCCGCATCGCTGCGGCGCACACCCATGTGGATCCTTCCGGCAGCATCGCTCGCGCTCTGTCTCCTCATGACACGCTGGCAGTCACCGGACCGTGTCCTCGTCATCGTCCCCGTACTCGTTGCGCCCGTCGTCGCGTTCGTCGCGCCGATGGCGCTGTGGGGTCGGCAGCGACCGGCCTGGCGAGCGATCGCGAGCCGGACGGTGCCGATCGAACGGATCGCGGGTGCCCTCGCGCTCATGAACGCGGTGCTCGCCGCCATCTCCGTCGTCGTGCCGCTCGTCGTGCTCAGCCTGCTCGCCGGAGCGCGGCCGCCTCGGGTGCTGCTCATCGTCGGCCTCGGCTGTCTGACGGTACTGGCAGTGTCAGCCTGGCAACTCGTGTTGGAGATGTCCGTCGGCCGCGTGGTGGCCCTCGCCGTGGGGATCGTCGGTACGTTCGGCTCGCTGCTCATCGGCGGCAGTGGGCTCGGCACGGTCTTCTGGATCGTCGACCCGTGGTCCTGGGGCGCCTTCGGCTCGCCAGCACAAACGGTGGTGACCGTCCCGGTCATGCTGGTGGCTCTGGTCCTGGCATGGTTCGCGATCGCCCGATGTGGACGGCGGGCTGCAGCGTGAGTGATGACCTGCTCGACCTCGATCTCAGTGCCGCGCCGCGTCCTTCCGAGATCCCCGATGTCCGCCTGTTGGGTCGTCCCACCGTGAACGCGCAGCCCGTGCGTTCGACGAAGCCGCTGGAACTGGTCGCGGCGGTGGCGCTCGCCGGCGGTCGGTACTCGCGAGACGGTCTCGTATCCGGCATCTACGGTGGCGAAGCGTCCGATTCGGCGCTTCCCACGCTCGCCTACCGCGCTCGCTTGCTCGGGCTCCCCGTCGAGTACGACCCCTACACCGGTTTCTATGCGCTGACGAGCGCCATCTCCCTCGACGTCGTGGACGTGCTCCGGCTCTCCGCCGCTGGACGCGCGGGTGATGCGCTCTGCCTCTACCGCGGTCCGTTCCTCCCGCGCAGCGGGAGTCCGTTCGCCGCGACGCTGCGCGCGGAGATCGACAACGCTGTCGCGCAGGCAGCGCTGGCGACTGGCGATCAACGCGTGATCGAGTACGCCGCTCGCGCCGTGCTGCACCCGATGCTCGCTGACGCCGTCCGTCGTGCTCGGCCGGACGTCGCCTCGACGGTGCTCGGTGCGGCGTACCTGCGTGGCATCGGCGCCGCCTCCTGACTTCCGGAGCGGAACTGTGATGGAGGTGTGACGAGGGTGCGACCGACCCACGCGACTGTTGCTCTGACGGACCGACCGGCCCGTCGGAATCCTCGTTGAAAGGGGGGTTGAGATGAGCAACAGTGACTTCGATCTCGACCTGCAGGTCGAATCAACCAACGCGACGGTGACGCCGCAGATCACCAGCTTCTCGCTCTGTACGCCGGGTTGCCCGACGGGCGGCTTCGCCTGCTTCACGGCGGCGTGCACAGGTGGCTGCACGATCTCGTCGTCCAGCGCCTGACAGCAGCGACAAGCACGACGGCCGATCGCCTCCGGGCGGTCGGCCGTCTCCCGTTCTCAGGGGTCTGCCAACTGTGATCGTCGTGTGAATCGAGGATCGTACGGTCTGGCCATGACGGACGCACAACTCGAGTCGATCGGCACTGCGATGATCCGCATGCCGTTCTGGTCAACCCAGCGGCTGCGGTCGTTGTCCGGCTACCACAGCCCCGACGACGTCGTCCCGGCACTCTGGGCCGACCCGGAGTTCCGTCGGGCCGTGCGCATCAGCAGCCCACGACTCGCCACAGACGCGGACTGGGCAGCATCGTCCGACGGGATACCTGGGAAGCGGCGCCGCGGCGTGGGTCTCGCGCTCCTGCGGTACGCGATACGGATGTCCAGCAGACCCACACCCTTCGGCGCCTTCGCGGCAGTGGGCACTGTCCCCACGGAGACCGCCTCCGCGAACGGCGTGACGACGGCCATCCGATCCGCCGGGTTCCAGAGTCGGTACCGGATCGGTTCGGGCGCCGCTCAAGGTGCCGTTCTCGCGGCCGAGCGCGAGGTCCTGGAGCAGCTCGAGGTGATGGTCAACCCGACCGCCCACCGCAGGTCCGACCGCTTGGAACTCCTGGTCAACGCGGCGCAGGACCGAGAGACAGCGCATGACCTCCTGTCGGTGCGGTGGACTCCGGCGATGGCGAGGACACTGCAGCTCGCCGCCAGGCCGATCCAGGCAGACGAACTGATGGATGCGCTCATCGGCGACGGGGACCAGGACGGAGAGATCCGCGCACGCGTCGAGTCGTTCGTCCGCACGCTCCTCGCGCGAGGCTTCCTCGTCTCGAGTGCCCGGGCGGCCTTGACCGACCGCGGCGCGGTGGAGCGGGTGGCCGCCATCGAGCCGAGCGGGCGTCTTCGACGCACCGCGGAGCTACTCGAGCGCGGGGAACTCGACGATGCCGCGATCCAGGAGGTCTACGAAGACCTGAAGACCTTCGTCGACTCCGAGACGCAGGAGATGCTCCAGGTCGACGTCGCGGCGACCACCGAGGGAGTCGTGTCGGCCCGACTCATCGGCCGGATCACCGCGGCGGCGACGGCGCTCACCCTCCTCTCTCCGGTACCCGGACGATCGCCAGAGCTCCGCGACTACGCGTTCGCGTTCCAGGAGCGGTACGGGCGGCAGGAGGTGCCTGTCCTCGAGCTGCTCGACGAACTCATCGGGCTCGGCTTCCCACACGGGTACCCCGGTTCGAGCCGCCCCGCCCCGCCCCGGTTCGACGAGCGATGGGAAGCGGACCTCGCGATCCTCCGCCGTCGGCTGACGACTCGAGCTGAGGTCATCGACGGCGTTCCGCGCTGCGAGCTCCTCGACGTGGATCTGTCGCCGTTCCGCACGCGCGGTGACCGTCCGCCCGCGTCACTCGACGTGTTCGCGCTGATCGGCGGCGCTGAGGACCCGGACAGCGCGACGATAGCGCCCGTCGGGGCGACCACCCCGGCAGGCGCGGCGTTCGGGCGCTTCGACGCGATCCTCGACGACGTCGGCGCGGTCCTGCGCCACGGTAGCGAGCTGGAGCTCGCAGCGCAGACCGACACCAGGTTCTGCCACGTCGACTACCTCAACCCGCGACCGCACATGAACAACGTGGCGTTCGCGCCGCAGCAGTTCGACACGGTCATCCCGGTGACGAGCACCGCGCACGCGGCCAACGCGAGTGCACTGCCGCTCGCCGACGTCCTGGTCGGCTGGGCCGACGGCTTCTACCTGCGGAGCGCGAGCACCGGCTCACGGATCGTCGTGCGGAACCCGAACATCCTGAACCGCGTCACACAGCCCGGACTCGTCCGCTTCCTGCTCGATGTCTCTGACGACGGTACGGCGAAGCCCGGCTGGGCGTGGGGTGCACACGAGGAACACGTCGACGTGCTCCCACGTGTCGTCCACGACGGCGTCACGATCGCTCCCGCGCAGTGGCGGCTGCCGGAGACCGCCGGTGACCGCGACGAGTCCGTGGCCGCCCTCCGCGCGTGGCGGGAGGAACACGGAGTCCCGCGCCGGGTGTACATCGGCGTGTACGACAACCGGCTGCTCGTCGACCTCGACGACGATCTGCAAGCAGAGCTACTCCTGCGCGAGCACCGCGCGGGCGCCGCCTGGGTGCAGGAAGGCCCGGAGATGCTCGACTCCCCCGCGATCACCGGGCCGGACGGGCAGCCGAGGCTCGCCGAGATCGTCGTGCCGCTGCGGCGCCGGACGGTCGAACCGCACCCGCCGCTGCCGCCACGGCGCCGATCGGCCGGCACGTCCGCTCCGCAGCCGTCGCGTGGAGACGTTGCAGGAGCGGCGAGCCCGGCATCAGACCTCCGACGGCGATGCGCACCAGGCGTGGAGTGGTGGTCGTTCCGGATCGCCGGGCGACGGAAGGACCAGGACGACGTCCTGCGAGCCATGACAGCAGCCGCGACGACGGCCGGTGCCGAGTTCTTCTTCGTGCGCTACAGCGATCCCGAGGACAACGTCCGGTTCCGTGTCCGTGCCACGACGGCACCCGGCCCGGTGTTCGACTGCGCGGGTGATCTGCTGTCGTCCGGTCGGGTGTCGGACGTCTCGCTCCGCTCCTACGACCGAGAGGTCGAGCGGTACGGCGGTCCGGTGACCTTCCCGCGGTGCGAGGCGCTGTTCTGCAGGACGTCCCTGGCAACGGTCGGACTCCTCGCGGCGCTCCCCGGCGAGCAGGACGTGGACGCTGACCGCCTGACAGCCGGGGCGTTCGTGATCGACGCCTTCCTGCGGGGTCTCGGTGTGGGCGCGGAACGGTCGAGCGCTCTCCTGCGGGGCATGGCAGCCGGGTACGCGATGGAGTTCGCAGAAGACGGACCGGGGCTCCGGCGGGCAGTGCAGCGGGCTCGTCCCGAACGGCGGCCAGCGCTGGCCGCACTCGTGGCGTCGCGACGATCCAGCGCCGCGGGACCGCTCGTGACGGGGGCGCTGGCGCTCAGTGCGGCAACCCGTCTCGATGGACCCGTGATCGTCGACGACGTCCTTGCCGCCGGAGACGACACGGCGTTCGGCGTACTGAGCAGTCTCGTGCACATGCAGGCAAACCGACTGGGTTTCACCCGACAGGAGGAGTACCAGATCGTGCTCGTCCTGCTGGATGGGCTCGCTGCGCGGAAGCATCACGCAGCGACTGAGCAAGGGGGAGTTCGATGACCGACACAGCAAGGGTGCGAACAGTCGTTCGCGACGCGCAGGCAGTCGCTTGGGACACTGTCGAGCGGATCAAGGACGATGCCGAACGGGCGTCCCGACCCACGCCCGACGACTTCACCGGACGGGTCGAGCCACGATGGCACCCTCTCAGCATCGACCAGGGCGACCTCGGTCTCGCCTTCATGTACGCGACCGCCGATCGGATCGACCCGGCTGCGGGGTGGGATGCGGACGCACACCAACACCTCTCGGAGGTCGGCGCCTCGTTCGCCTCGGTGGGACCGATCGGGCCGGGCGCGTTCGGCACCGGCGCAGTGCTCCTCGCGTTCCGGGCCCTCAGCCGAGGCGGAACACGGTACCGACGAGCGGAATCAGAGGCGGAGCGGGTGCTCCGCGAACGTCTTCGCTCGCTCATCCGGTCGAGTCCGCTCCGTGGCGGCCTTCCGACGGCGACCTACGATCTGGCATCGGGCGTGGCTGGCGCACTCATCACCGGCCTCGCGACAGCCGACGCCGACCCGAGCGCACGCCAGACGGTCATCGAAGCCGCAGCAGCACTCTCGATCTGGGCGCGCCACGCCCCGCCGGAGGGACTCTGGACGCCGCCGACCGGGGTGACCGACTTCGAACGGGCGCACCGCCCGGAAACGGCGAGCGGGTACGTCGACCTCGGGTACGCGCACGGGGTCGCCGGCGTACTCGCTGCACTCGGCGGGGCTCATCGCGCGGGGATCACCGTCGACGGGCTCGACGACGCAATCGATCACCTGCGGGCGGAACTCACGGCCGATCTGATCGACACGAAGTGGGGTGTCGACGTCCCGTACCGACGCACGGCTGCGGTCTACAGCGAGTACCTGCCTGCCAGGACTGCGTGGTGTTACGGGGGCCCCGGGGTCGCCCTCGCACTCGCCGTCAGCGCGCGGGACAGGGACGAGATGCGGGCGCCGGAGCAGTTGTGGCGCAGCAGCGTTGACCGGCCCCGCGCAGCGAGGAACACCGCTGGCGCGGGCATCTGCCACGGGACGGCGGGGTTGCTGCTGGTGGGCCGAGCGCTCAGCCGAGCGGGCTTGGCGGTACCGGACACCGATCTCCTGGAACTCGTCGGCGAGATCCTCGATCAACACGACGACGGAAGCCGGTACGGGTTCCGGGACCTCGACCAGCACGGCGTCGCGTTCGACTCCGCCGGGTTCCTCCAGGGCGCAGCAGGTGTCGCCGCGGCCCTGTTGTCGATCACAGAAGATGACCCGTCGCCCGCAGAGACGATCTTCACGGGGGTGGCCGATGTTCGAGCTCGCTGATGTCTCCGTCCGGTACCCCGGCGTTCCGGACCAGGTCTTCTCCGGTGTCGACCTCACACTCGACGAAGGCACCCTGATGGTGCTCGTCGGGCCGAACGGTGCGGGCAAGACGACCTTGCTCCGTGCCATGTGCGGGCTGATCCGACCGACGACCGGCCGCATCGAGCTCGACGGGTGCGACGTGGTGCGGCATCCCGACCGAGCCCAGCGCAGCCTCGGTGTGTCGCTGTACCCCGAACGCAGCTTCTACTTCCGTCTGACGGCTCGGCAGAACCTCCGGTACTTCGCGGCGTTGCGGGGCCTCGGTCGTCGCGCTGCGATGTCCGAGGTGGACCGCGTCCTCACCGTCGCCGGTCTCGAAGAACACGAGTCGCTGCCGTTCATGCGTCTGTCGCTCGGGCTGCGGAAGCGACTCGGCTTCGCACGGGCGCTCCTCGGCGCGCCGAGCACGCTCCTCCTCGACGAACCACTCGCGAACCTCGATGCAGCGAGTTCTGCTGCCGTCGTGGAACACCTTGCCTCGCTCCGCGATGCCGGTCACCGAGTGGTCCTGTCGACGCACGAGGCGAGCGGTGTCGCGTCCCTGGTCGACGTCGTCGGACAGCTCAAGGACGGCCGTCTCACGACGACCGACGAGCGCACCGCACTCGTCCTCGGCAAGACGGTGATGGTCGAGACCGAACCGACGCCGCCCCCCACTGCGCTCGTGTCTGGCTGGTCGACCACGACCTACGGTTTCTCCCAGATGATCGGTGCCGACGATGACATCACCCCGCTGCTCGCCTCGCTGGGTACGGCTGGATTCCGCGCAGTCCGCGTCGGCACACGCCAGGAGGCCTCCGTGCTGCCCGTCTCGGAGGTGCTGGTGTGAGGACTCTCGAGCAGCTGCGGATGGTGCTGGTGCGCTCCGTCTGGGAGCGTCGGACCTACCGGACCGCGGTGGTGCTGGGCGTGGTGACTGCCGTGGTCGGCTGCCTCCAGTTCGCGATCATGGGCCAGTTCCTGCAGACGGGCAACTCCTTCCCCGGTCTGCAGGCGTACGGCGGGGACATCCTCTCCTTCCTGCTCACCGGGTCGATCTTCACCGGTTTCGTGAACATCTCGCTGGGCACGTTCTCACGGTTCGTGCAGAACGAGCAGCGGTCGGGGACGTTGGAGTCGCTGGTGGTGTCGAACGTCTCGCTGCTTCGCCTGATGATCTACCACGGCGTCGTCGGCATGGTCGGCACGGTCCTCAGCTCGGCGGTGATGCTGGTCGCCTTCGGGTTCGTCTTCCACGTCCCGTTCGACATCGACGTGTGGGCGTCGGCGCTGGTCCTCGTGGTGCTCGTGCTCACGATGGGCAGTCTCGGGCTCGCAGGGTGCGGCGTTCTGCTCGTCACGAAGCGCGGCGACCCCATCACCTGGGTGCTCACGACGCTGACGGTCCTGATGTCCGGGGTGCTCTACCCGACATCGGTGCTGCCGACCTGGATGTCCGCGACTGCGCAGTGGCTCCCGACCACCCGGGCTCTCGACGCGATGCGTCTGACACTCGGTGCGCACGGTGACGTCGCAGCGGTCGCCCCTGACCTGCTCGTCCTCGTCGTGTGGTGCCTCGTCGCCATGCCGGTCGGTGTGTGGACGTTCCGGACCGGCCTCCGACGCGCGCGCCGTGCCGGGTCGTTGGCAGAGTTCTGACGCGTCGCAAGTCGCGTGACGACGAAGGCCCTACGAGTCGTGCGCGACCGAGCCGTCTCGACACGTTCGTCGACTCCGGTGGACACATCGAGACGGGCGCAGCGATCTGAGGGGGGCGATGCTGCTGTCGGGCCGCAGCCACGACCCTGGAGAACGCACCATGAAGCCGACCGAAGCGAAGCGGCAGCCCTGAGAGCACAGGGAACGGGTCTTCACCGCGCCCCGTCAGCGCTCGGTGTCGTCCCCGACGCCGAGCAACGTCGGCACGAACAGGCCGACCGCCAGCGCGAGGAGCGCGACCGCACCGGCGACCGCCAGCCAGATGCCGCCGACCGGGCCGGCATCCCCGAACCGCCCGACCACCACGAACGCCACCGCCTGCGCACCGATCTGCACCGCGATGAACCGCAGTGCCGAGGGCAGGAGCGCTCGCAGCTGCACCCGCGCGGTCCGCGGCATCCACGCCCAGAGCAGACCCGTCGCCAGCACGAGGTGCGTCGTCAGGACGAGGACCACCAGGCTCGTCCCGTCCAGGCCCGCGAGCGCGAGCTGCACGACGAGCAGCGCGGCGAACGGGCCGCGGGGCAGGAGCGCTGCGGCCACCGCGAGGACCACCGCCACGACGAGCCAACCACTCGCGCCGATAACGACGACTGACCCGACGACCCCGGCGACCAGGCCGAGCGCGCCGATCGTCCACGCCGGGACAGCCGGACCGATGGACGGGGCTCCGGCGCGCTCCGCCCGCGATCCGACACTCATCCGGCCCTCCGTGGACGGCTCAGCAGCCGCAGCTGCACGGCCGGGGAACCGCCGTCGCCCGCCTGCCAACGGATCAGTTCGACGCCGGTCGCGGCCATCTCCGCGAGCCGGTCGTCGCGTTCGAGGGTGACGAGCCGGAACGCTGCCCGCTCCCACTTGTCCGCGGCACTCGTGTCCGGTGTGGGGAGCACGTCGACCGCGACCACCCGGTGTCCGGTGGCCGCCCACGTCATGGCCATCGCCGCGGCCTGATCGTCGAGGAAGGTCGACAGGACGACCACCAGCGACGCTGCCGGCACGAGGGGCATGCGCGCGGTCGACACCGCCTCACCGCCCGGGGTCACGGACGCGATCGTCGAACGGAGTCGCTCGAGGTGCCGGGTCCCGCCGCCGGGTTCGACCGAGCGTGCGGTCCCGGCCAGGTCGCGGAAGCCGACCCGGTCCCCCGCGCTGATGTAGGCGGTCGCCAGCGAGACGGCAGACTCGCGCGCAAGGTCGAGCGACGTGGCTTCGTGCGCCGCGTGCCGTGCGCCGCCCCACTCCGTCACGTCGGAACCGAGGTCATCGCGGCCGTCGACGACGAGGACGACGAGCGCGTCCGCCGTCGCGAAGGTGCGCCGGACGTACAGGTCGCCAGGCTGCGAGGCCCGACGTGCAGTCCGCCGCCAGTCGATGCGCCGCAGCCGGTCTCCCGGTGCGAACAGTGCGACGTCGCGGAACTCTCCCCCGTCGCCCGGGCGAGTGGAGTCGTGCGCTCCGGTGATGCCCGTCACCCGACGCGGCATCGGCAGGTGCTGCATGCGCAGGTGCGGCGGTGGGATGACGGCTGCGTGGACGGGGCCCGGCGCCGGCACCGTGACCGCGAGGCCACCCCGTCCGAGCAGCGAGACGTGTGTCCGCAGGATCTCCTGCGGCCCGGAGTGCGCGATCGGAACGGTCCCGGCCAGGTCCTCCGCCCTGCCGGGGCCGACCACCACGACGTGCCGGCGGCCGCCCACGACCCGGAACTCGAGTGCGACTGCCTCGGCAGACGGCGGCAGCGACGCCGCCGTGCGGTAGGCGACACCGCGGCCGGAGGCGGACGGGGCGAGCGTCGTCGCCACCCTGATGGCAGCGCCGCCCAGGCGCACCCGCGCACCGAACGCCGCTGTCACCAGGATCGGCAACGCCACGACCGCGAGCTCGGCTCGCCCCAGGAC
This sequence comes from Curtobacterium sp. VKM Ac-2922, assembly GCF_022815645.1. Taxonomy (GTDB): domain Bacteria; phylum Actinomycetota; class Actinomycetes; order Actinomycetales; family Microbacteriaceae; genus Curtobacterium. Next base: position 22,299 of record NZ_JALGRO010000002.1, read on the forward strand.
CAGTCCGAGCCCGGCGAGGAACACCCCGGCGGCGAGCGCGGACACGAGTGCCGGGTTGCGCGCCCACGCGGGCGTGATGTCGGAGCCGGCCGACGGGCGGGCGGCGGCTTCGTCGGGAACGCTCACCGCGCCTCCAGGCCGGATGCGCCGGACGCACCGGACCCACCGGACGCACCGGACGCACCGGACCCACCAGCACCGGCACCGGCACCGGCACCGGCACCGGACCCACCCACCCCGACCACCGGCGGTCCCGGCACCTGCGCGACGATGCTGCGGATGACCTGCGCCGGGTCCACCCCGTTCGCCCATGCCTGCGGCGTCAGCGAGATCCGGTGGGTGAGCACGGCGACCGCAGCGGTCTTGACGTCCTCCGGCGTCACGAAGTCCCGCCCGTCCATGACCGCCCGAGCGCGTCCGACCAGCATCAGTGCCTGCGCTCCGCGCGGCGATGCCCCGACCTGCACGTCCCGATGGGTCCGGGTCGCGCCGGCCAGGTCGACACAGTACAGGGCGATGTCGTCGTCGACGTGCACGCCCTCGACGCTCGCCTGCATGCGCAGCAACTCGGACGCGTCGATCACGGCGGGGACGTCCGCCACCTCGTGTCGCCGACGGACCCGGTTGAGCAGCACCCGCTGCTCGCCCTCGCGGCTCGGGTACCCGACGGACAACCGCACCATGAAGCGGTCGAGTTGGGCCTCCGGCAGCGCGTACGTGCCCTCGTACTCGATCGGGTTCGACGTCGCCAGGACGTGGAACGGCCGCGGGAGCGGGAACCCCTCACCCTCGACCGTCACCTGCCCCTCCGCCATCGCCTCGAGCAGCGCCGACTGCGTCTTCGGCGACGTCCGGTTGATCTCGTCGGCCAGGAACATCCCAGCGAAGACGGGACCCGGCCGGAAGACGAACTCGGCGGTCGCCGGGGCGTAGACGAACGAGCCGGTGATGTCGGCCGGCAGCAGGTCCGGCGTGCACTGCAACCGACGGAAGTCGAGCCCGCATGCGGCGGCCAGGCTCCGCGCCGCCAGGGTCTTGCCGAGCCCGGGGACGTCCTCGAAGAGCACGTGCCCGCCCGCCAGGACGCTCGCGAACGCCAGCTCGAGCGGCTCGCGCATCCCGACGACGACCGAGCCGACCGTGTCGAGCACGTCCCGCGCGCGTGCGGCGACGTCGGCGATGGGCATGTCGGGTGCCGTTCCGGGCGGGGTCACGGTCATGGCTGCCTCTCGGTCACTGTGCGCTCGATCGCTGTGCGCTGGGTGGTGGGTTCGATCGCCTCGATCGCGGTGAGGACGGCACCGAACGCGGCGAGGTCCACCTCGGGTCGCCGGTCGCTCAGCAGGACGATGACGACCGTGGGCGGGATGACCGCTTCGATCGCAGCGCGGTCGGCCGGGTCGTCCAGATCGAGTCGGTGGTGCGTCCGCAGGCGGTGCCGCGCGACCGCGCGAGCACGGGCGAGCGCCCGCTCCGGCACGCCGCCGTGGGACCGGAGGGTCCACGCGGTCTGGGACAGCTCGCGGCGGGCGCCGGGCGCGGTCCGGACTGGAGGCTCGGGCCAGGTCAGCGGGACACCGTCGCGGACCGCGGTCCACGTCAGGCCCACCGCGGCGACGACGCCGCCGACCGCGAACGACTGCACGACGCCGACGCCGAAGAACCAGGTGATCCCGGCCGCGACCACGGCGAGCAGGACGACACCGACGGTGGACCGGCGGGTCACGATCGGTCCGCCGGAGCGCCGGCCCACTGCCGGTCCAGCGTCTGCAGCGCATCACGCACCGCCTGGACGTCGGCCGCGGTGGCGGGAACGCCCCCGAACCGCACGGCGAGGTAGCAGCGACGCAGGGTGGCGAGCGCGGTCTCGTCGACGTCGAGCTGCCGGAGGATCCGCGTGGTGAACTCCGTCGGGGTCTCGGCGGCCCCGCGGTGGAAGCCGGCGTCCTCGGCGGACTCCTGCAGCCCGAGCCACGCGGCGGTGACCGCGTCGGAGGGGTCCCGCGGCTCCGACAGCTCGTCGAGCGCTCGACCGATCCCCCGCCGGATGTGCGCCAGCCCGACCGCCGCCGAGGGGTCGACGGCGACGTCCACGGCGAGCGCGCCCACGTCGATCTGGTCCGGGCGGACACGGCGGCGTCGGTTGCGCAGCAGGTACCACAGCACCAGGACCACGAGCACGCCGACGATCACCGTCGCGACGACGAGGACCCACGTGGTGTCGACGTGCTGGGCAGCGCGTGCGCCGAGCGGCTGCGGTTCGCCGGTGGACTGCGGCTGAGCGGTCTGCTGCTGCGGCGGGACACTGGCCCGGGCGACCGTCGGTGACCACCGTGCGCCGGTCATGACGGGGCGCGCTCCGAGGCCGGCTGCGACGACGACCAGCGCACCGAGAACGAACGTGACGACGGGGACGAGCGGGGAGCCCCCACGGTGCGGACCGTCGTCGTTCGCCATGGCGTCACGCTACCCCGCGAGCGCCGTCCTGCCTGCGAACCGCTTGCCCGATCAGGGCCGTGGCGATCCGGTCCGCCGCGTGCGGCGCCTTCGCGAGTGCATGGACGACTGCGGTGACCCCTCCGGCACTCGCGATGACGGCGCCCGCAGCGCGGACCTCCCCGTTGATCCACGTCGACTTCCCGTGCCGCTGCCAACTCACCGTCCGGGCCGGTTCCGCATCGGGGGCGAGCGCCCAGTCGGCGTACCGGCACAGGTCGTCGAAGGTGGACCAGATCCCCCCAGCCGCCGCGTAGGGGGACGCTCCGAGCGCCCACGGCGTGATCGCGCGCCCGAAGAACAGCGTCGGGATCACTCGCTCCACCGGGTCAGGCGCGATGGTCGCGGTGGTGATGCCCGCCGGCTGGAGCACGTGCTCTGTCACCGCGGAGAACCAGTCGCCGTGGACGACGTCGAGGACCGCACCGAGCAGGGCGTACCCGAGGTTCGAGTACACGAACTGTCCGCGGGGTGTCACCGGCACCGCTGCCGACAGGTCGAGCGGACGGCCGACCGTTCTCCGGTAGGGATCGCGGAACGGGTTGCCGGCCATCCCGTCCGGAAGCCGTGGGAGTCCTGACGTGTGGTGGACGAGGTCGGCGATCGTCACCCTGTCGTCGGGCACACCGGACAGGTAGTGCGCGACGGGCCGCTCGACGTCGAGCGTCGACCACGCGGTCGTGCCGACGAGCCCCTTCGTGATGCTCCCCCACTCCAGCAGGGATGCCGATGCGTACGGCCCGCGGGGTTCCCGCACGGTCGCCCAGCCGTCGTCCGTCCGGAGGCTGGCGCGCCAGTCGCCAGAGGTCTTCCGCGGATCCCGCATCGGACCTATCCGACTGCCCGATGCGCCGCGACGACGCTCCACAGCGCCCCGGCGACCAACACCGCCGCACACAGGATCACCGCGACCGAGTCGTTCTCCCGCCCCACGGCGATCGAGCCGCCACCGAGCACGATCACCGCGCCCGTGGCGACGCCTGTCGGCAGGATCGCAGCCTGGTGTCCTCGGCGCCAGGCTGCGTCGTCCTGCATGGTCGCTCGGGTTCGGACGCCGACGAACGGATTCCGCCCGATCACGCCGCGGGCAGGCAGGACGACGAAGATGACCGTCAGGATCGCCGCGATCATCACGATGACGACCATCGCGCCCCCTCTCCACATGCACGAGTGCACACCCGTCGCATCATCATTTCACACAACACGTTCCACGTGCCAGGTTCGGTCTACCCCAGCGGCTCGACGCCGTAGCTGGTGACCACCGCGCGCAACTCGTCCAGGTACGTCTGCGCCTGCACGGTGAGGGGAACGGAGGCGTGCGCGATCCACCCGATCTCGATGCGTTCGTCGACGTCGAGCGGGATGGCGACGATCTCCGGGTCCAGGTCGTCGCTGATCAGCCCCGTCGAGATCGTGTACCCGCCCAGACCGATCATCAGGTTGAAGATCGTCGCCCGGTCCGACACCCGGATCTCCCGCTTGCTGGACATCGTCGACAGGATCTCCTCGGCCAGGTAGAAGGAGTTGTTTGCACCCTGGTCGAACGTCAGTCGGGGCAGGTCCGCCAGGTCGGCCAGGGTCGCGCGCTCCTGTGCGGCGAGCGGGTTCCGCCGGGCGACGAAGATGTGCGGCTGGGCGACGAACAGCGGCGTGAACACGACCCCGGCGTCCCGCAGCAGTTTCCCGAGGACCTGCCGGTTGAAGTCGTTGCGGTACAGGATGCCGACCTCGCTGCGCAGGGTGCGGACGTCCTCGATGATGTCCCAGGTGCGGGTCTCACGGAGCGAGAACTCGTACTCGTCCGCAGCGGCCGCCTCGACCATCCGGACGAACGCCTCGACGGCGAACGAGTAGTGCTGCGCGGACACCCCGAGCAGCCGGCGCGACGGCTGCCCGCCGACGTACCGCTGCTCGAGCAGCGAGACCTGCTCGACCACCTGCCGGGCGTACCCGAGGAACTCGACGCCGTCGACGGTGAGGACGACACCACGCGCCGAACGCACGAAGAGCGCCCGGCCGATCCTGGCCTCCAGGTCCTTCATCGCCGCCGACAGCGTCGGCTGCGCGACGTACAGCAGATCGGCCGCAGAGCTGATCGACCCCTCGGTCGCGACCTCGATGAAGTACCGCAGCTGCTGCAGGGTGATGTCGTTCGAGACACGTGCCATAGGCGCAGGCTATACCAGGGCATAGCGACAGGGAGTTACCCGATGACCCGCGCCTCCCGTCATGATCGGGGGATGGCGAATGACCTGACCTTCAGCATCACGCGGACGCGGTTCGACGAGGACTACTCCCCCGCGGACAGCTCCCGGCTGACCACGAACTTCGCCAACTTGGCGCGCGGCGAGCACCGTCAGCAGAACCTGCGCAGCGCCCTCGCGATGATCGACCGGCGGTGCAACGACCTGGCGGCGGGCGACTCCGACGACGACCGCTTCCGCGTCGAACTCGACATCGTCTCCGTCGCGGCCCACTTCGTCGAGCACGGTGTGGACGAGCAGTTCCCCCTGCTCGAGATGCTCGACGTCGCGATCCTCGACCAGCACACCGGCGAGCGCCACCAGGGGATCCTGGGCAACAACTTCTCGTCGTACCTGCGCGACTACGACTTCGCCGTCCTGCTGCCGTCGCTGAAGGACGGCACCGGCGCACCCACCATCCCGTCCGACTTCGGCGAGCTCCACGGGGCGCTCTTCCAGCGATTCCTGGAGTCCGACGCCTTCCGGTCGCAGTTCGATGCCGAGCCCGTGGTCTGCATCAGCGTCTCCACCAGTCAGACCTACCGGCAGACGGAGTACGTCCACCCGGTCCTGGGCGCCGAGTACGCGCACGAGCACTCCTCGCTCACCGACGACTACTTCGGTCGGATGGGGATGCAGGTCCGCTACTTCATGCCGCCCGGGGCCAAGGCGCCGCTGGCGTTCTACACGCGCGGCGACCTGGTCAGCGACTACTCGGACCTGCAGCTCATCGGCACGATCAGCACCATGGAGACGTTCCAGAAGATCTACCGACCGGAGATCTACAACGCCGACACGGCCGCGCCGAGCGTCTACCGCCCGAGCCTGTCGCACACGGACTTCTCGACTCCCTCGGTCACGTACGACCGCGAGGAACGCAGCCGCCTTGCCGTCACCCAGGGTCGCTACACCGAGGAGCACCTCGTGAAGCCGCACCGAGCACTCCTCGAGCAGTGGGCCACCAACCCCGCTGCCCTGACCCACTGACCTGTTAGGAACTCCACGAGCATGAGCACCCTTCTGCCCACCGCCATCGTCGGCAGTCTGCCGAAGCCGTCCTGGCTCGCCGAGCCCGAGAAGCTCTGGTCCCCCTGGCAGCTGGAAGGCGCGGCGCTGGCCGAGGGCAAGCAGGACGCGCTCCGGGCCGCCGTGCATGAGCAAGAGCGCCACGGCCTGGACATCATCAGCGACGGCGAGCAGACCCGCCAGCACTTCGTCACCACGTTCATCGAGCACCTGGACGGCGTCGACCTCGAGCGCAAGGAGACCGTCCGGATCCGTAACCGGTACGACGCGGCGGTCCCGACCGTGGTCGGTGCCGTAAGCCGCCGCCAGCCGGTGTTCGTCGAGGACGCGAAGTTCCTGCGGGCCCAGACCGACCGGCCGATCAAGTGGGCGCTGCCCGGCCCGATGACCATGATCGACACCCTCTCCGACCAGCACTACAAGAGCCGCGAGAAGCTGGCGTGGGAGTTCGCCACGATCCTCAACCAAGAGGCCCGCGAGCTCGAAGCCGCCGGCGTGGACATCATCCAGTTCGACGAGCCCGCCTTCACGGTCTTCCACGACGAGGTGCAGGACTGGGGCGTCGCCGCACTCGAACGGGCCGCCGAGGGACTGCGCGCCGAGACCGTCGTGCACATCTGTTACGGCTACGGCATCGAGGCGAACAACACGTGGAAGGAGACGCTCGGCGCGGAGTGGCGCCAGTACGAGCAGTCCTTCCCGCTCCTGCAGCAGTCGTCGATCGACACCGTGTCGCTGGAGTGCATCCACTCGCATGTGCCGCTCGAACTCGTCGAATTGATCCGTGGAAAGAAGGTCATGCTCGGCGCCATCGACGTCGCGACCGAGACCGTCGAGACCCCGGAAGAGGTCGCGGAAGTGATTCGCCGCGCACTCGAGTTCGTCGACGCCGACAAGCTCATCCCCAGCTCCAACTGCGGGATGGCGCCGCTTGCGCGGGGCGCGGCGCTCCAGAAGCTCGGCGCCCTGGCCGCAGGCGCGGACATCGTGCGAGCAGAGCTCGCCGAGGTTGCGGTGCCGGCAGCGCACTAGCCACACAGCCTGAAGGCACGGCTCGACACCGTCACGCAGGTCGCGTCGGCAGTGGCGTCACTCCTAGCTGTCGAGGCTCGACTTGTCGAAGTCACCCGCGAAGCACTGCGAACTGCCGTCGATCGTGTAGCCCCGCGGATCTGCCCGGAAGTCGGAGGAGCTGACAGGGCCGCCCCTGCCTCGGACCCCGAGGATCGGATCCTCACCGCCGGTCTGGTAGCGCTCGGTCGTGACCCCGAGCTCCTTCCAGTGGCGTTCCACTGCCACGACATCCGCCCTCGGGTCGGCGCTCGCAGAACGGACCATGGCGTAGACATACTGCACACCGCCTTGCCCCAGGCCGAGACCGCACTTGCCGAGCCGCGGACCGTCTCGAACCTCCCAGCCATCACCCACGACGTCGGTGGACCCCTCGACGAACGCCACGATGGACTGTTTCGCCTGCGCCGGACTCTTCCCGAGCCCGGCGCTGCAACCGGCGAGAACGACGACGAGCAGGATCGCCCCTGCCGAGAGGACAGCGACAAGCATCTTCCGTCGGCTCGCTTGCAATCGGAACACCCTTCCAGATCAGCCCGCGTGTGTAATTCTCACCTTGGTCGAGTGGTCAGCGCTGCCGGACGGGGTCGCTCCACTTCGGGAACGGCTCCGACACACCGGGCTCAGACTCGTCAGGGAAGTCTGCGGGGTCGCGCAGTGCGATCGCCTTGATGAGCTCCGGAGCGTCTCGCGCCCAGAACGCTTCGCTGTACACCCCGAGCGAATACTGCCCGTTCGGCCGCACGCTCCAGGTCACCCACCATCCATCGCCGGTGTCGGCCCTGATCTCGTGATCGGTCCCGACCTTCGCGCTGCCGGAGCGCCACCCTTCTTCATCGAAGTAGCGCTGCATCGGTTCGAGGTCCGCCTCTGCGCCGGTCGCCCCGTCCGGTTCGACGATCCGGACGGCTCGGAAGGAGTAGGAGTTCTGCTTGGTTGCACCCTCTGGGGCCTTGCCGAAGGCAGCATCGCCTGCGGGCAGAGGACGGACGTCTCCACCGTTCCAGTACCACCTGCCGTTCGAGATCTGCCGCTGCGCGGCCGCGAGCACAGCCTGCCCGTGCTCGTACCGCTCGCCAGCAAGCTCGAACTCCTCCTGCAACGAGAGATCGCCAACCTGCGCCTGCGTCTTGCCTGCCGCGTCTCGTGCGTTCTGTCCGGTCACGTCGTCTCCTCTGCCTGCGCCGCCCGAGGCGCATCCGGTCGTCGCGAGCATCACGGCGGCGAGCATGGTCGCGATCGCGCCGCGCAGTCGGGGGCGATTCTTGACGGTCATGGCCCCATCTTCCCGTCTGCGACGATCTGCGCCAGCGTGTGGAGCGTGGTCGAGTCTTGCGACAGGTACCCGACGTCGTCCGAATCGGAGTCGTGCCACATGTCGTGTCCCGTCACCCCGTAGGTGCCGTCCCCCGCTTCGGAAGAGAACTCCTGTACGCCGTCGAACCCGAGCGGATCCGCTCGTGTGGCGACGCCCACCCACTGGCCGACCGGCGCGAGCGGATCGTCCTTCGCGGCCGTCGCGTAGACGTTGTCGGCGTGAACGTCCCCGATCTCGGTTCCGCGCGGGAAGCCGACGGAACCGTAGGACACGAACGAATCGACCCGATGCTCCGTCAACTGGAGCCCTTGCACCGCGGTGGTGGAGCCGTACGAATGCGCTGCAACGGTGAAGGTGCCCGGGCCACCCCCTGGCCTGCTGTCGAAGACACCGTCCACGAACGAGGCCAACTCGGCGGCGCCGGACTCCGATCGGTCTGGGAAGCCGACCTCTGCCGGGTTCGGCGCGTGGTAGCCGACCCAGGAGACGACGGCGTAGGTCTGCGATCGATCGTCGATGCGCGCCTGGCGCAGCAGCCCTTCGGCGGCCTGGATGCGCTCCCCCATGCCTGACACGTCGGAACTCATCCCGGGCACGTTCACTGTCACGTTCTCTGCCGTGTCGAGGTCACCCAGCGAGACGGCGGCGACGAGTGCGCCGTCGTGGACTCCGAAGCCCACGAGCTGCGCTGTCTTGGAATCTGAGAGCCCAGGCAGCACTTCCGCGCGAAGATCAGCCTCGTCGACGGCCTCCTGCAGCGCATGGACCTGTTGCTCGAAGTCCGACAGACCGACGCGCTGCTCGCCGAAGCCCATCAGCGTGTACACCTGTTCGGGGTCCTCCACCGCCGCTGCCAACACCGCTCGCGAAGCGATGTCCCTCTTCGCGGCAGGGATGCCGTCGAGGTTGGCGAAGAGGTACTGCGTCGCCAACGGCAAGGACTCGATGTACCCATCCGTCTGCGGGAGCCGGGCGTAGGCGGAGGCGACCTCCGCAGGGGTCAGGCCCGGTCGGAGCAGCCCCGACAGTGCCGGCGACGCGGTCACTGTCGCCACGGCGTCGAGCGTGAGGTTCGAGAGTGCGCTGCCGCCCGCGCGGTCGAAGGCGTTCGCGATGCCTTCGAGCCAGCTCGCCTCCAGCGCGTTCTCTGCCATCAGGCCGTCAAACCCCGACACGACCGTCGAGCCCTCGACCGGCACCCATGAGCAGGCCGAGCGGAAGCGGGTCCAGGCGTTCTTCACCTGGATCAGGTGCTGCGCAGTGCTGTTGTCGGCAGCTCTGCTGGCCCCGACGAACGTCAGCAGCGCATCGGGATCAGCGGAGGAAGTGCCCCCCGAGCTTCCGCCGCCAGTGCGCGGGCGCGCCCTCGGGGCAAAGGTCGCCGTGACCGGAGTCGGGTGGGCCGCGGTGTCATCCGGACGTGGGTCGACCACGCCGTCGATGTAAGCCGATGCCACGGCGAGCGGATCGCCGGACGCGCGACGCTTCGCGCGGTCCGCCTCCCTCGCCCTCCATTCGCGCGATTCCCGGAGCCGGCGCCGCTCAGTGCCGGCTTCCCTCTTCGCTCGTTCGATCGCCGTCCCGAGGTCAGCGAAGACACCGGCAAGGCGCTGGGTGTCCTCCGACCGCATCGTGCTGCCGGTCGTGAAGACCGTTGCGTAACTGCCGCGGAACTCCCAGACCGCGGCCTCGACTCGCACGCGGTTCGCCATCGCCTGCGACCGCAGGTCCCCGGAAGCCCCGTGCGCAGCAGCGATGAGGGCGTCGGCTGCACCGTCATCGAACACAATCGTCACGCACACCCCCGTGTGGATCGCAATCTGGTCTACGAATGTACTGAACGATCGACGTGCCGGTCCATCCAGGTGGCGCGCACCCGATGCCTGGGTCCGCCGACTTCATCTGTCGAGCGGCCGGGTCCAAACCGGACGGTCCGCCGACCGTCGGCTGCTCGAACACTTGCACCGTACTTGACGTCCGATACATTGCCGTTCATGTTCCACAAGCCTAGCGTCTTCATCAGACTGAGCGTGACATCGATCACCACGTGTTCCAGATCAGCGCTCGCTGTCTGGAGCGCTCGCGCCACCATCGCCGCCAGGTGACTCATGGGTCAGAGCCAATCACCGACCGCTCGACGGCGTCCGACGGGCACGAGACGCAAGACGATGTCCCGCGGCCGATCGGTCGTCGGGCGTTCCATCGCTGCCGTCGACGGCGCGACGCGCGGTCGCACATCCGCACGGGCTGAAGACGTCGATGACGCAGGATCGCTTCAAGAACGGCAGCGCGAGCGGATGGGTCAGTCGCGCTGCCCGCCACCCGAACGCTGCGCCATCGACGGCGACGCTGCGCCCCGCTGAGATCCCGTCCACGTCGGGGCGAATGCCTGGAACAACTCATCGAGCACGCCGGCGAAGTCGCCCGTGGCGGCCGTGGGCAGCGCCGCCTGGACACACGCCCAAGCAGCACCGGCCATGGCGCGAGCCCTGATCGACGAGAGCTCTGCCGACGTGCCGCCACCACGCTCGAGCAGTGCGTCCGCCAGGCCGTCCTGGAGGGACCACAAGACCGCCGCGACTGCCGACCGCAGCGATGGCGACGCCTCGATGATGGCCTCGAGCGCTGCCTGCTGACTCCGTCGGACCGGATCCGAGTAGTAGTCGACGACCGAGTCGAACGTCGCACGCAAGGTCCACCACGGGTCCCCTCCGTCGGGGAGGGCGCGATGCGCATCGACGAGCGCTTCGGCCCAGAGCGTGTACTTGCCGGTGACCACGTCCTCCTTCGAGGAGAAGTACCGGAAGAAGCTGCGACGCGACAGTCCCGCCTGCGCGGCGATCTGGTCCACGGTCACCGCGTCGAACCCGTTCTCAGCGAACAGGCGGATGGCGACCACCGCGATCTCGTTCTGCAGCGCCCGGCGCACACGCACTCGGATGTCCGCACCTTCCATGCGCATCATCATATGGGTGGCACTGCGTGCCACACTTGCACTACTGTGCCAGAATGAGCACGAACAACAGTGACCAGATGACGTGGTTTGTGACTGGGTCCTCTCGCGGCATGGGTCGCGCCTGGGTCGAGGCGGCGCTGGACCGCGGGGACCGGGTCGTTGCAACGTCACGGAACGTGGACGACCTGCGCGAACTCGTCGAGACGTTCCCGGACAGCCTGCACCTGCGCCAGCTCGACGTCACCGACCGCACCGCGGTCCTGCACGAGATGAGCGAAGCCAGCAGCCGCTTCGGCCGGCTCGACTTCGTCGTCAACAACGCAGCGACCGGGCACGACGGCGTCGTCGAGGACATCTCCGAGGACGACGCGCGAAGCGGGATGGAGACCAGCTTCTTCGGAGCGCTCTGGGTCACCCAGGCAGCTGTCCGGGTGATGCGGCCGCAGAACACCGGCCGCATCGTGCAGATCTCGACGCAGGGCGGCCAGATGGCGCACGCTGGCCTCGGCATCTACCACGCGTCGAAGTGGGCCCTCGAAGGACTGACGGAGGCACTGCACCACGAGCTGGTCGGAACCGGGGTCCGCACGATCATCGTCGAACCCGGGGCGGCGTTGACCGAGTGGTTCACCCGGTCGCTGACCCGGTCACGGCCGAACCCCGCGTACGACGCCGTGATGGCAACCCGCTTCGACCTCGATCCGTCACTCATGCCGCCGGCGAGGGCCATCGTCGATGCCGCGCTCCGCGCCGTGACGGCTGCGGATCCGCCTGCTCGGATCCTCCTCACCGCGCAGGCGTTCGAGAACGTCACCGAGACGGTCCGGCAACGTCTCGCCGAGTGGGAGGAATGGGAGGACCTCGCCCGCTCGGTGTCTGTGGGGTGACGAGCCCGACCGTCCGACCGCACCAGGCCACACCACGGGGGGGGGGGACACTGCAATCACCGCGTCGGCCGACGACGAGGAACGCCCCACTGGACGGAGCTGACCCGACAGCGTGGGAGTTCGCCACGATCCTCAACCCCGAGGCCCGCGAGCTCGAGACCGCCGGCATGGACATCGTCCAGTTCGACGAGCCCGCGTTCACCGTCTTCCACGACGAGGTGCAGGACTGGGGCGTCGCCGCACTCGAACGCGCCGGCGAGGGCCTGTCACGTCCGGCAGGCGCCCCGGTCTCGAGCCGGTCTGGAGGCTCTGCCCGGTTCCGGCGGGCCTGTCACCTCAGCAGGCAACCGGCCGTCCCTGACCTGACGTGCAGGTCGGGAACTCCGACGCGAAGCGCCAGGCGCAGGGCGTTGACTACGCCCATGATCACCAAGAGCAAGATCCACGAAGTCGAGAACGCGACCGTCAGGGATCGCGACGGCGCATCGGTCGGCAAGGTCGCGCAGGTGTTCCCCTCTGCCTCGGACGGCAGCGCCGCGTTCGTCAGCGTCGCGACCGGGCTCTTCGGGGGCCACACCGCTCTCGTCCCGGTCGAGGACGCCACATTCGACGGCACAGACCTGCACGTCGGGTACGCGAAGAGCGCGATCAAGGGTGCACCCTCCCCCGGAGCCGGGAACACCCTGTCCGTCGCCGAGGAGAACGCCGTCCGCAAGCACTTCGGGCTCTCCCCCACAGGCAAGGCGACCGGCGACATGGGCGATCCGCTCGAGAACCTCGACCAGGCCGGTACCGGTCCGGCGGGCGCAGACGACACGGAGGGCGCTGGCACGACGCCGCCGGCGTGAGCAGCACCATGTGGCCGCTGAACACGATAAGTGGGGCAGCCGGGAAGATGGACCAGGCCTCGCGAACGCGTCGGTCGGAGAGGACACCGTGACGGACAAGAACACCAACGACGCTGGACTGCAGTCGATGATCGACCGCGCCGAGCAGATCACCGCCGAAGAGGCAGAAGCGCTCGACATCACCTGGAAGGCTGACGAGGGCATCCTGCTGCCGGAACCGAGCGCATCGCTCGCGATCCAGGGAGGCGCAGACGGACGGATGGTCACGAACGCCGACCTCGTGGCCGCGTGGCAGCACGCGCTCGACGCCGCCGGCGCTGCGGGACGCGTCGAGGAGATCGAGGCCGCACAGCAGGCCGGACGCGCGGTGCGGCACTCGGACGCGCACTTGCGGGACCGCGCCGGCGCCGAGGAAGCCGTACGGTCCGCGGTGCTTGCGACCGGGGTGCGCGACCTCGTCTCCGACGATGAATTCGCCACGCTCACGGCGGCCTGGCGGAAGGTGCTCGGGGAGGTCTGACCGAGAGCGGCCCGGGCTGACTCTGGGACCTACAGCCCCTTGCGCTTGTTCGTCTCCCAGTAGTCGAGCACGACATCGTCTCCGTCTGGCAGCTCTCGTTCGACGAGTGACAACAAACGACGGGCTTGGCGTCCGTGGGAGCGGGCAGCTGCCTCAGTTGGCCAGCCGGTCTCGACGCCGTAGTTCTCGGTGAAGTCGCGGGCCCACTCTAGGATGTCGCGTTCAAGCCGTGGCGAGAGCGACGGGGCGCCCGCGGCGCAGGGGCCGTCGTCGTCCCACAACGGCCAATCGAAGTTGTACTCATTCATCAGCCGATAGCGCACACCCGAAGGATCGCACAGGGGTCGAGACGAAGAACGCCCCGCCGGCCGAAGCCAGCGGGGCGTTCCACGAGTCAGAGTCAGAGTCCGACCAGGATCAGAAGTCCCAGTCCTCGTCCTCAGTGCTCTCCGCCTTGCCGATGACGTACGACGACCCCGACCCCGAGAAGAAGTCGTGGTTCTCGTCCGCGTTGGGCGACAGCGCCGACAGGATCGCCGGGTTCACGTCCGTCGTCTCCTTGGGGAACATCGGCTCGTAGCCCAGGTTCATCAGCGCCTTGTTGGCGTTGTAGTGCAGGAACTTCTTGACGTCCTCGGTCAGCCCGACCTGGTCGTAGAGGTCCTGCGTGTACTGGATCTCGTTCTCGTACAGCTCGAACAGCAGGCTGAACGTGTAGTCCTTGATCTCCTGCTTGCGCTCTTCCGAGGCGCCCTCGAGCCCCTTCTGGAACTTGTACCCGATGTAGTACCCGTGGACGGCCTCGTCGCGGATGATCAGGCGGATCAGGTCAGCGGTGTTCGTGAGCTTCGCGCGCGAAGACCAGTACATCGGCAGGTAGAAGCCGGAGTAGAACAGGAACGACTCGAGCAGGGTCGACGCGACCTTGCGCTTCAGCGGGTCGTCACCGGTGTAGTAGTCCAGGACGATCTGTGCCTTCTTCTGCAGGTTCACGTTCTCGGTGGACCAGCGGAAGGCATCGTCGATCTCGGGCGTCGACGCCAGGGTCGAGAAGATCGACGAGTAGCTCTTGGCGTGCACCGACTCCATGAACGCGATGTTCGTGTAGACGGATTCCTCGTGCGGGGTGACCGCGTCGGGGATCAGGCTGATCGCGCCGACGGTGCCCTGGATGGTGTCGAGGAGCGTCAGACCGGTGAACACGCGCATGGTGAGCTGCTGCTCTTCCGGCGTGAGGGTGTTCCACGACTGCACGTCGTTCGACAGCGGCACCTTCTCGGGCAGCCAGAAGTTGTTGACGAGGCGGTTCCAGACCTCGACGTCCTTCTCGTCCTGGATGCGGTTCCAGTTGATCGCGCTGACCGAACGGATCAGCGGGACGGCTTTGCCGGTGGCGTGGACCGGGTCGGTGAGAGTCATTGCGTTCTTCCGGAAGTGGTGGTTCAGAACAGGTGACGGACTGGAGGCTCGGGGCGGGCTCGCCACGAGCCTCCAGTCCGGTGGGTGGTCGCGTTCAGCGACCAGCCGCTACAGCATGCAGCTGACGCAGCCCTCGACCTCGGTGCCCTCGAGTGCCAGCTGGCGCAGACGGATGTAGTAGATCGTCTTGATGCCCTTGCGCCATGCGTAGATCTGCGCCTTGTTGATGTCACGCGTGGTGGCGGTGTCCTTGAAGAACAGCGTCAGGGACAGGCCCTGGTCCACGTGCTGCGTCGCCGCGGCGTACGTGTCGATGATCTTCTCGGCACCGATCTCGTACGCGTCCTGGTAGTAGTCCAGGTTGTCGTTCGTCATGAACGGCGCCGGGTAGTAGACGCGGCCGAGCTTGCCTTCCTTGCGGATCTCGATCTTCGACGCGATCGGGTGGATCGACGACGTCGAGTGGTTGATGTACGAGATCGAACCGGTCGGCGGGACGGCCTGCAGGTTCTGGTTGTAGATGCCGTGCTGCTGGATGGACGCCTTCAGCGCCTTCCAGTCGTCCTGCGTGGGGATCGTGATGTTCGCGTTGTCGAACAGCGATGCCACGCGGGCGGTCGCCGGCGTCCAGGCCTGGTCGGTGTACTTGTCGAAGAACTCACCCGACGCGTACTTCGAGTCGCGGAAGCCGTCGAAGGTCTCCCCGGTCTCGATCGCGATGTTGTTCGAGGCGCGCAGGGCGTGGAACAGCACGGTGTAGAAGTAGATGTTCGTGAAGTCGATGCCTTCTTCGGAGCCGTAGTACACGCGCTCACGAGCCAGGTAGCCGTGCAGGTTCATCTGGCCCAGGCCGATGGCGTGCGACTTGTCGTTGCCGTCTTCGACGCTGCGGACGGACGAGATGTGCGACATCTGCGAGACCGAGGTCAGGCCGCGGATGGCGGTCTCGATGGTCTTGCCGAAGTCGGGAGAGTCCATCGTCAGCGCGATGTTCAGCGAGCCGAGGTTGCAGGAGATGTCCTTGCCGATCTCCTTGTAGGACAGGTCCTCGTTGAAGGTGGTCGGCGTGTTGACCTGCAGGATCTCCGAGCACAGGTTCGACATGTTGATCCGGCCCTTGATCGGGTTGGCCTTGTTCACCGTGTCCTCGAACACGATGTACGGGTAGCCCGACTCGAACTGGATCTCCGCGATGGTCTGGAAGAACTCGCGCGCCTTGATCTTCGTCTTCTTGATGCGCGAGTCGTCGACCATCGCGCGGTAGTTCTCGGAGATCGGGACGTCACCGAAGGGGACGCCGTAGACCTTCTCGACGTCGTACGGCGAGAACAGGTACATGTCCTCGTTGTTCTTCGCGAGCTCGAACGTGATGTCCGGCACGACGACGCCGAGCGACAGCGTCTTGATGCGGATCTTCTCGTCGGCGTTCTCGCGCTTGGTGTCGAGGAACTTCATGATGTCCGGGTGGTGAGCGCTGAGGTAGACCGCGCCGGCACCCTGACGCGCACCGAGCTGGTTGGCGTACGAGAACGAGTCTTCCAGCAGCTTCATCACGGGGATGATGCCCGAGGACTGGTTCTCGATCTGCTTGATCGGGGCGCCGGCCTCGCGGATGTTCGACAGCAGCAGGGCAACACCGCCGCCGCGCTTGGACAGCTGCAGCGACGAGTTGATGCCGCGCGAGATCGACTCCATGTTGTCTTCGATGCGCAGCAGGAAGCAGGAGACGAGTTCACCGCGCTGGGCCTTGGCGGTGTTCAGGAACGTCGGGGTCGCGGGCTGGAATCGCCCGGCGATGATCTCTTCGACCAGGTTGATCGCGAGCTGCTCGTCGCCCTGGGCCAGGCCGAGGGCGGTCATCACGACGCGGTCCTCGAAGCGTTCGAGGTAGCGCTTGCCGTCGAAGGTCTTGAGCGTGTAGCTCGTGTAGTACTTGAACGCACCGAGGAACGTCTGGAACCGGAACTTCTTGGAGTACGCCAGGTCGTTGAGCCGCTGGATGAAGTCCATCGAGTACAGGTCGATCGTCGCCTGCTCGTAGTACTCGTTCTCCACCAGGTAGTCGAGCCGCTCCTGCAGGTTGTGGAAGAAGACGGTGTTCTGGTTGACGTGCTGCAGGAAGAACTGCTTGGCAGCTTCGCGGTCCTTGTCGAACTGGATGTTGCCGTCCGCGTCGTAGAGGTTGAGCATCGCGTTGAGGGAGTGGTAGTCCATCCCCGTCGTCGGCGACGTCAGATCGACGTCTGCAACTGCTGCGTCCAAAATGCATCCAATCCTGAGTTGACCGCCGACACGTCGTCAGGCGTTCCGAAGAGTTCGAACCGGTAGAGCACGGGCACGTGGCACTTCTGTGAGACCACGTCGCCCGCAAGGCCGTAGGCCTCGCCGAAGTTCGTGTTCCCCCCGACGATGACGCCCCGGATCAGTGACCGGTTGCGTTCGTCGTTGAGGAACTTGATGACCTGCTTGGGGACCGCTCCCTCGCCGTTGCCGCCACCGTAGGTGGGCAGGACGAGGACGTACGGTTCGTCCACGTGCAGGAACGGTTCGCTCGGGTAGAGCGGGATCCGGTCCGCGTCGCGGCCGAGCTTCTCGATGAAGCGTGCGGTGTACCCGGACACACTCGAGAAGTAAACGAGTCGGCTCATGGTGTCGCTCCTCGTACGGACGGTGCGGACAGACGGACCGGAGGGTGTCCGTGGGTGGTGGGTCGGGCCTCCTGAACGGACCCGCTCCACCGCCCGACGGACGGGAGGCGCCTTACGCCAGTTCGGCGGAGAGCGTCGCGATCTTGTCGGGACGGAAGCCCGACCAGTGGTCGTCGTCGGTGACGACGACGGGTGCCTGCAGGTAGCCGAGGCTCTTGACGTGCTCGAGCGCGGCGTCGTCCGTGGAGACGTCGTGCACCTCGTACTGGATGCCCTTGTTGTCGAGGGCCCGGTACGTCGCGGTGCACTGGACGCAGGACGGCTTGGTGTAGACGGTGACGGCCATGATTACCCCTGGTTCTGGGCTCGAAACCGGGCCCGAAGTTCTGGTGCTGTGCTGAGCACGACGCTACTACATGTTGTGCCCGATGATCGGTTGGACCACTAGAGGAAGTGTTACACCCCTGTAGTTCTCCACAACGCCATCCACAGTCTGTGGATTCCCCACAGCCCCGGATTTCCGCCAGTGTCGCACCCACCACCGACACTCCCAACAGCCTGTGGAGGGGGCTGTCCACCGGTGTGGAAACACGCGATCCGTACCCCTGCGTCGGCGTGTCTGAGAACGCCGGATCCGGGCCGCTCCCCCGGACGGGTGACACCGCCTGCGAGCCCGCCCGTCTGGTCCGTACACTCCTGGATGTGAGTACGTACGGGCCCCTGCTGAAGACCCCCGGTGTCGGCCGTGTCATCGCCGCTCAGCTCACCGCGCGCTTCCCGTTCGGCATGCTCTCGCTGGCGTACCTGCTGCACGTCGAGCACCTGTTCGGGTCGTACGGCTCGGCCGGTCTGGTGCTGGCGACCACGAGTGTCGGCCAGGCCCTCGCCGGTCCGCTCACCAGCCGGTGGATGGGCCGCTGGGGCATGCGCCCCGTACTCGTCCTGACGAGCCTGGTCGCCCTGCTGAGCATGGGCGTCATCGCCTTCGTGCTGATGCCGCTGTGGGCCTACGTGCTCATCGGGTTCATCGGCGGTCTGGCCGTCCCGCCCGTGCAGCCGGCCGTCCGCACCATCTACCCCAAGATGGTGACCTCGGCGCAGCTGACGCCCCTGTTCTCCCTCGACGCCAGCGCGCAAGAGCTCATCTGGGTCGCCGGCCCGGTCATCACCACGTTCGTCGCGACGCAGATCGGCACCGTGCAGGCGATCGTCGTCGCGATGGTGTTCCTGGTCATCGGTGGCACGTGGTTCATCGCGTCCCCCGAGCTCGGCCGCGTCCGCATCCCCCGGTCCAAGCGCGCGTTCGGCGTCGTGCTCAAGCGCCCCTCCGTCGTCGTCGCGACCCTGACCGGTCTGCTGCTCATCGGAGCATGTGCCGCGGTCGAGGCCGGCGTGATCAGCGCGTTCGGCGAGGGCAGCCCCAATGCCGGCATCGTCCTGGCGATCTTCGCGATCGGCTCGCTGGTCGGTGGGCTGGCGTTCGGGCACCGTCCGATCTCGCCGAACTCGCTGTGGGCGCGCATGCTCATCGTCTTCATCGGCCTGGGGCTCGCCACGTTCGGCACCGGGTTCTGGTGGCTGGCGTTCGCCCTGCTGATCGCCGGCGCCGGCATCGCCCCCGCCCTGACCGTGATGTTCGGCTCGGTCTCGGCGACCGTCAAGTTCTCCGACACCGCCGAGGCCTACGGCTGGATGGGCACCGGGCAGCTCATCGGGGCCGCCGGCGGATCCGCCGTGGCCGGGTTCCTGATCGACCTGCACGGCGCGACCGGTGGGCTGGTCGTCGGCGTGGCTGCGGCATTCGTCGGGGTGCTGCTGCCGCTGATCGCCAAGCGGTGGCTGCCCGACCTGCGCGGGCGCGACGCCAGTCCCCTGCCCGACACCGAGCCGGTGGTCCTCCCCACCTGAGCTCTGTGCTCTCCCTCGTAGGAGGTCGAATCGCGCGTTGGCAGTCGGAAGATCCGACCACCCACGCACGAATCGACCAACTCCGCACGATTCGACCACCCCTGACGGGCCAGGACCGGACGGGAGGCCCGGCTCACCCCCGCCACGACCGGCAGGATGGACGCATGGTCACCTCCATCCCCCTCCGCGACGGTCGGAGCATCCCCGCCGTGGGCTTCGGCGTGTACAAGGTCGACGACGCCGAAGCCGAGACCGCCGTCGGCACGGCCCTGGCCGCCGGGTACCGGCACGTGGACACCGCCGAGATGTACGGCAACGAGCGCGGTGTCGGGGCAGCGGTCCGCGCCTCCGGTCTCGCGCGCGACGAGGTGTTCGTCACCACCAAGGTCTGGAACGACCACCAGGGACGCGATGCCACACTCCGCGCGTTCGACGCCAGCCTGCAGCGGCTCGGGCTCGACGCGGTCGACCTCTACCTGATCCACTGGCCCGCGGCGGCGAACGACCGCTACGTCGAGACCTGGCGCACCCTGGTCGAACTGCACGAGTCCGGACGGGCGCGAAGCATCGGTGTCTCGAACTTCCAGGTACCGCACCTCGAGCGGATCATCGGCGAGACGGGTCAGGTCCCGGTGCTCAACCAGGTCGAGCGGCACCCGTGGCTGCCCCAGCGCGAGCTGATCGCGTTCCACGACGAGCACGACATCGTCACCGGCGCCTGGTCACCGCTCGGTCGCGGGCGCCTGATCGACGAACCCGTGCTCACACGCATCGCGGACGCGCACGGGGTCAGCGTCGCACAGGTGCTGGTGCGGTGGAACGTGCAGCAGGGCGTCGTCGTGCTGCCGAAGTCGGTCACACCGTCACGGATCCGCTCGAACCTCGACGTCGATGGCGTCACGCTGTCCGACGACGACCTGCTGGCGATCGCGACGCTCGAGTCGGGGCAGCGCACGGGCTCCCACCCGGACCCGGTGTCCTAGCGGGCTCAGCCCTGGCGGTCGTCCTCCGACTGCCACGGCAGGTGCAGGTCCCCCGGCTCGGGCTCGACGTCACCCGCGTCGTCCGCGCCGCCGGTCCCCGGTGCCGCGATGACCCTCGAGGGGTCGATGCCGTCCTCGCGCAGGTCGTCGTCGTCGCGCTGCAGCGTCTGCGATGCCTCCGTCTCTCGCTCGCTGGACGGGCTGTACGAGGTGTCCGTGTCGTCGGGGCCGATGCCGGAGGTGTCGTCGTTGCTCATGACCGTGACGCTAGGCCCGACGACCATGCACATTCTCAGCGCGGCTACCGGGTTCCCAGCTCTGGGGTCGGCGCTTCGCGAACCGGATCGGTAGCGTCGACTCGTGATCGATCCTCGCGCCCTGGCCACCGCCGAACTCCGAAGTGGAGAGACGCTCCTCTGGTCCGGCCAGAGCGACCCCCGGGTGCTGTTCACCGGCCGTGACGCGTTCCTCGTCCCGTTCAGCGTGCTGTGGTGCGGCTTCATCGCGTTCTGGCTCACCCAGGCGATCAGCTCGGGCGCACCGTGGTTCTTCGCCGTCATCGGTTCGCTGTTCGCGCTCATGGGCCTGCACCTGCTGATCGGTCGTTTCGTGGTCAAGCGACGCCGCAAGCTGACGGAGGCATACGCCGTGACGAACCGCCGTGCGTTCATCACGAACGGGCAGCGCACGAGCGAGACGAGCGTCGGACGCGACGACCGCGAGACACACTGGTCGAAGGGCCGCACCCACTGCTCCGTCGAGTGGCGCGGGACCAGCGGGTCGTCCTCGTTGGGGTTCGGCCGTACCGCGAACGCCCAGCAGGTCTACGCCAACACCGGCCTCGACGGCTTCTTCGGCCCGCGGATCGTCGCGTTCTGGGACGTGCCGGACGGCGAAGCGCTGATGTCTGCCCTCGAACGCGCAGCCTGAGCTACGGTTCGGTCACGCCCCTGGTCGAACTGACCGACGCTCAGTACGCTCGATTCCAGATCGAGGGGGAAGCATGGACCGACGACCGTTCCTGGTCGCAGCCGCGGGCAGTGTCGCCCTGGTGGTGGCGCTGACCGGATGCAGTCTCCTGCGCGGCGGCGATGACCCGATCCCGAAACCGAGCCGCGCTGCAGGCACGAGCGCACCTGCGCCCACGGCGGACCCGACGGTGCAGGCCGTGTCGCTCGATCCGCCGACGATGCCTGCGGGCTCGGTGCTCACCGAGACCGACGTCACTTCGCCGAGCGGCCGCACCGCCATCCACGTGCGCGTGGTGGTCGCCGAGAACGGCACGTTCCGCACCGAGCTGTCCGGGTACCGCTCGACCGAGGCACAGGCGATGACGCTCGAGTTCCGCCGCTCGGTGCCGAAGCCCTCGGACGGGTACGGCACGCCGTACGGGCAGGTGCAGTGGGCAGCAGGCGCGCAACCGCCGGCGTCGTCCCCGCTCGACGACGTCGGAGCACGCCCGGACTTCCTGCAGAGCGTCGTGCTCGTGCCGACGGTCACGACGGACGCGAACGGCGACGTCGACGCTCCCGAGTGGGCCGGGCACGTCCTGGCCGTCGCGCCCCTGACCTGGCGCGTCCCGAACCCCTACCCGCACCTGACCGTGACGATGGGTGCCGCGCGCCCCGGGGCCTACGGCGTGGTGAACGTCACGGGCAGCCGCGGGGCCGACTACCTCGTCGCCCACGGGGACGACCAGATCACGGTCGCGAAGCGCTTCGGCATCACGGTGCCCGAGCTCCGCTGGATGAACCCGGACATGCAGGTCGCCCGGAACGGGTGGCTCACCGAGTACGACCACCTCAACCTGGACCCGTCGGCGCGCTGAACACGAGACCCGGGAGGCCCGGGTCACCTCCGGCGGTCCGCTACCGTGGTCGGGCACTCGCCCACCTCAGGAGGTCCCCGTGACGATCGTCGCAGCAGCAGACGGCTCAGCCCTCGGCAACCCCGGCCCGGCCGGCTGGGCCTGGTACGTCGACGACGACCGGTGGGCCGCCGGCGGATGGCCCAGGGGCACGAACAACCAGGGCGAACTGACCGCCGTCCTGCAGCTCCTGCACGCCACCGAGCACACCGGCGAGCCCCTGCACATCCTGTGCGACAGCCAGTACGCCATCAAGGCCTGCACCGAGTGGCTGGCGGGCTGGAAGCGCAAGGGCTGGCGCAAGGCCGACGGCAAGCCCGTGCTGAACGTCGAGATCATCAAGGAGCTCGACCAGGCGCTGCAGGGTCGCAAGGTCACCTTCGAGTGGGTGCGCGGCCACATGGGGCACGAGATGAACGAGGCTGCCGACGTCCGCGCACGCGGTGCTGCGACCGCGTACCAGAACCGCACCGAAGTGCCGTCCGGCCCGGGCTGGCCGGGTGTCGAGGTCGCCGAGCCCGCTCCCCTGGCCGAGCCGACCCCGCCCGCCACCCTGTTCTGACCGCAGTTGCGGAAACCCGCCATCCCGAGCGAGTATGTTGCACAACACAATCGCTGAGTTCGGACGAGGGGACGGAACTCGATGGATGGATGGCGCATCGCTCCCGGCGTCGCGCGGGGCGTGTTGGCCCAGGCGTCCGCCGACGTGCACGACGGCATGCGGACGGCAATGCAGGCAGCCGCGACGAGCATCGAGCAAGCGCATTCGGCGGCGGGACCGAACACGCAGGCGGCGTTGCTGTCGCTCGGCTCTGACCTCTTCGAGGCGGAGATCGCAGCGACCCGCGCCCGGTTGAACGCGAACATCTCTGCCGTCACGAGTGCGATCGACGCGTACGAACGAGGCGACGAGCAGATGGCAGCAACCTGGGCGATGAAGCCGCAGTGACTGCACTTCCGACCGTCTCGACCGCCGGGATCGCGGTCGTTCCGGACGCAAGCGCCATCGATGCCGCCGCGTCGTCGTTCGACAAGGTCGCCTCGGCGCTGTCGGAAGCGATGGACACCGTGGACTCCACGTGGAGCCGCCTGCGGGCCGCTGGCGTCTACGAGACTCCTGAATCGGTGCACGTGCACGACGCCATGAGTGGACCGCGCCAGGCCACCGACGTGATCGCCCAGGACGCTGCGAATGCACGCAGAGCCCTGCACACCTACGCAACGACGCTCGCGACGCTGGCCACACAGCGCGCCGCGCTCGTGCAGGACATCGGGAAGGCCAACGACGCAGCGGCTGTGGCAGCCACCGACGCCGACGCCGATCTGACGAGCAACAGCAACACGGCGACCGGCCTCCTCGACCGGATCAGTACCTTCAACACCGCTGTCGCAACGGCCGACGGAGACTGCGCAGCGACGCTGCGCAGACTCTCCCGGTACACGCAGCACCAGCTCGGTGATGCCGCGAAGGCCCTCAACACGACGCTGGGCGCCGGCGGCGCGATGGGTCTCGCAGCCGGCATCATGTCGAACTACGACGATCTCAAGGACGCCGTGATCGCAGAGCTCCAGGTGAGAAGGCTGCTCGCGCCAAGCGGTCGGCGTGTCGCGTCACAGGCCACAGGTGGCATCGAGGGCCAGGCCAAGCGTGGCCGTGCGCTGCCGGGATCGCAGTCGATCGAGAACGCAGGTCCGCGACACCTCGCTGGTCCTGACGACCTCGAAGGCCTGTCGAAAGTGATGCGCTCCGGCGGCAAGGCCCTCGGCGCGGTTGGTGTCGTCGCAACCGTCGGCGGCGCGTACATCGACTCCTACGAGTCCACTTCAGCCGCACATCCCGAATGGTCAGAGACACACAGGAACCTCAAGGCGACCGAGCATGCTGTGGTCACTGGCGGTGTCTCCGCAGCCGGAGGCGTCGCCGGCGGCATCATGGGAGCCCAGATCGGAGCCTCGATCGGATCGATCGTTCCGGGTGTCGGTACTGTCGCCGGTGGTCTCATCGGCGGGCTCGTCGGGGGGATCATCGGCAGCGGTGTCGGCGAGAAGATGGGCGAGGGCGCAGAGCGCTTCATGGACGACCTGTTCCACTGGTGAACACGCAGTCCGGCCCCGGGCAACGAAAGGACCACAACCATGACGGTGCCAGGTTGGCGCCCGCTGACGACCGACCTCGTCGACCTGCTCGTCCCTGAGCAGTGGGAGACGGTCGAGCCGCGCGGTGGGCTGCTCGCAGTCGCTGAACCCCGATCCGACGAGGTCGAGTTCCGCGCGAACGCGGTCCTCGTCGTTCGCGAGACCGCGGAGCCGATCCACGCGCTCGGCGCCCAGGCGATCGCTGAGGCGCTCGCCTACCCCGGGTGG
This sequence comes from Curtobacterium sp. VKM Ac-2922, assembly GCF_022815645.1. Taxonomy (GTDB): domain Bacteria; phylum Actinomycetota; class Actinomycetes; order Actinomycetales; family Microbacteriaceae; genus Curtobacterium. Next base: position 46,853 of record NZ_JALGRO010000002.1, read on the forward strand.
TCGCACGTCGTTGCCGACCAGCCGTGGGAGTATGCCGACGACAACGAGGGTCGCGTGGTCGAGTCCCTGTACGAAGACCTCGGCGTCTGCGTCAACGTCACGCGTTTCCTCCTCTCGACCAGTTCGCACTGCATTGACCTGACGACGAGCGCGTCGATCCGCGACCGCTTCAGGGTCGAGTCGCTCTTCGAGATGATCGCTGGCGGGATCACTGTGAAGGGAAACGCATGAGCGACATCCGACTCGACGCCGCGACGACCGAGCGTCGGGGGGCGCCCCGCGAGTCACTCGCCCGCGTCGCAGCAGCGCAGCGGTACCCGACAGGCGGCGTCAGCATCACGCAGGGCAGCTGGGAGGCGCTTTGGAGGGCACGGAAGGGACGCTTCTTCCGGGTGAAGTCGTCGAGTCCGGAGTTCGACGAGCTGCGGTCCGTCGAACTCATCACGGACGCTGGAGCACCCACGCCGACCGCCGACGAGTTCCTGCAGACGCGCGAGGCCACGGTCATCTCCCTCGGCGCCGAGGCTCAGAGCGGCGGCGTCACGAGCAAGTGGTCGTGCTGGATGGCACCCGACCGCGTGGTGATCGCCGCTGGCCCACAGCTGCTCGAGCCGGAGCTGCCGACCGACCAGCGGGTGACCCTGACCGTCACGACGGAGTCCTTCGCGCTCGGCCTCCTGGTGTCGTGGATGGGGATCGGCCCGACATGGACGTTCGACCACCGCGACGGTCCGAGTGCCTACCCACGTGACGCCGTCGCCGCACGCATCGCCGCAGACCGAGCGATCCCGCCCGCTCCGGTCCCGACGAGCTGGAGTGTCGGACGCGCCTGGCCCGAGGGCCGGTGGACGGAGTTCGTGTTCGGTGTGCCCCGCACAGGGATCGGGCAGAAGCTGATCCGCGCGGGCGACCTCGACTGGTTCCGTCCCGAGAACCGGGACGGCGGCCTTGTCGAACTCCACACGTCCGCCACGAACGACGTCATGCGCGAGGTCCTGGCGGTCTACCGGCAATCCATCGACCGGCTCGTGCGCCGCTGAGACCGCCGTGTTCTCGAACAACCCCGGTGTCCGGCGGGCCCAACGCCACTCCGCACAGGTCGAGGCGACACTCGATCCGCACGAGCTCCGCCTGTTCTTCCTCGTGGACGCACGCCGCGCCGGCCGCGCCAACGGCACGAGCCGTGTTGCCGGAAGCGGGGCCTGACCGCCTCAGTCGACGTCGACCTCGGCCCACCCGTCGAACCGCCCGATCTCGGTGACGGTCACGACGGCCTCGCCGGCGTCGTCCGACGCGTCGAGGTCGATCGTCGCCGAGAACCCGAAGTCCTTGTCGCCCGCCGGGTCGGCGAAGATCTGCCGTGCACGCCAGGTGCGCCCCTGCTCGGACAGCACCAGGTACTGCATCGACCGTGCCTCGGCGTCGATCCCGATCGTGTCGTGCTCGTCGTAGTACTCCTCGAGCACGGCGTCCCACTCGTCCTGGCCGAACCCCGCCGCGCCGTCGAGCGTGGCGAGCGTCTCGACGTCGTCGCGCGCGGCGAGCAGCACCCGCTGGAACAGCGCGTTGCGCACGAGCACCCGGAACGCCCGCACGTTGCCGGTGAGCCGGGCGGGCTGCGGAGGCGTGATCTCCTCGTGCTCCGAGGCAGCGAGCGCCACGTCCCCGTTGACCAGGGCCTCCCACTCGTCGACCAGTGACGAATCGACCTGGCGCACGAGTTCCCCGAGCCACTCGATCAGGTCGTCGAGCTCGGGGGTGCGCTGCTCCTCGGTGATCGTCTGCCGCATGGTGCGGTACGCGTCGGACAGGTAGCGCAGTACGAGCCCCTCGGAGCGGGTGAGCTGGTAGAACCGCACGAAGTCGCCGAACGTCATCGCCCGCTCGTACATGTCGCGGACGACGGCCTTGGGTGACAGCGTGAAGTCGAGCACCCAGGGCTGTTCGGCGGCGTAGCTCTCGTAGGCGGCCTCCAGCAGTTCGGCGAGCGGGCGCGGCCAGGTGACCTCTTCGAGCAGCTCCATGCGCTCCTCGTACTCGATGCCCTCCTGCTTCATCCGGGCGACCGCTTCGCCGCGTTCCTTGAACTGCTGCTGCGACAGGATCGCGCGCGGGTCGTCCAGGGTCGCCTCGACGATGGACACCATGTCGAGCGCGTAGGTCGGCGACTCCGGGTCGAGCAGTTCGAAGGCGGCGAGCGCGAACGGTGACAGCGGCTGGTTGAGCGCGAAGTTCTGCTGCAGGTCGACGGCCAGCCGGTACGTGGCGGGGTCGCCGGGGATGCGTTCGATGACCTGCGCGTTGACCAGGGTCCGCGCGATGGTGAGCGCGCGACGGGCCAACGCGAGCTGGCGTGCGCGTGGCTCGTGGTTCTCGAACACCAGCTGGCGCACCGAGTCGAACGCCGATCCCCCGCGTGCGATGACGGAGAGCACCATCGCGTGCGTGATCCGCATGCGCGAGACCATCGGTTCGGGCTCGGCGCCGATGAGCCGCTCGAACGACGCCTGTCCCCACGACACGAACCCGTCGGGGGCCTTCTTGCGCTTGATCTTGTTCTTCTTCTTCGGGTCGTCGCCGGCCTTGGCGACGGCCCGGGCGTTCTCGATGTCGTGCTCGGGCGCCTCGGCGACGACGTCGCCCTCGGTGTCGTAGCCCGCGCGTCCGGCTCGACCGGCGATCTGGTGGAACTCGCGTGCCGACAGCTGCCGCATCTTGGTGCCGTCGAACTTGGTCAGCCCGGTCAGCAGCACCGAGCGGATCGGGACGTTGATGCCGACGCCCAGCGTGTCGGTGCCGCAGATGACCGGCAGCAGCCCGCGTTGCGCGAGCTGTTCGACGAGCCGTCGGTACTTCGGCAGCATGCCCGCGTGGTGCACGCCGATGCCGGCACGGATCAGCCGCGACAGGGTCTGCCCGAAGCCGGCGCTGAAGCGGAAGCCGGCGATGGCCTCGGCGATCGCGTCCCGGCGTTCGCGGCTGGCGACCTTGGCGGACATGAGTGCCTGCGCGCGTTCGAGCGCCGCCGCCTGGGCGAAGTGCACGATGTAGATCGGCGCCTTGCCCTCGTCCAGCAGCCGTTCGACGGTCTCCTGCACGGGCGTCGTCACGTACTCGTACTCCAGCGGCACGGGGCGCGAGACCCCGGTGACGCGCGCCGTGGGTCGGCCGGTCCGTCGCGACAGGTCGTCCGCGATGGTCGTCACGTCGCCCAGGGTGGCGGACATCAGCAGGAACTGCGCACGCTCGAGCACCAGGAGCGGCACCTGCCATGCCCAGCCGCGGTCCGGGTCGCCGTAGAAGTGGAACTCGTCCATGACGACCACGTCGACGTCGGCGTCGGGACCTTCACGCAGCGCGAGGTTGGCCAGGATCTCGGCGGTGCAGCAGACGATCGGGGCGTCGGCGTTGACGCTCGAGTCGCCGGTCACCATGCCGACGTTCTGCGCGCCGAAGAGCTCGACGAGCTGGAAGAACTTCTCGGACACCAGCGCCTTGATCGGCGCGGTGTACCAGCTGCGCTTGCCCTCGGCGATCGCCGCGAAGTGCGCGCCCGCGGCCACCAGGGACTTGCCGGTGCCCGTCGGGGTGCTCAGCACGACGTTGGCGCCGGACACCAGCTCGATCACGGCTTCGTCCTGTGCCGGGTACAGCGGTCGCCCGCTGGCCTCGGCCCAGTCGGCGAACGCCTGGTAGACGGCGTCCGGGTCGACGACACCGCCGGGCGCCGCCGGCAGGGCGGCGACGAGTGGTGGCTGGGTGGTGACGTCGGTCATGCGACCATCCTCCCAGCCGGACGGGAGGCGCGTGGCGGGCGCACACCGAGCCTCCAGTCCAGTGCATGCGGACGCATCTTTCCATGCGAGCGCATAGACTCGGCCCGTGCGTGAACTCGGCTTCCTGTCCTTCGTCCCGAACCACGGCGGCCCTGCGGGCGCTGCCGCCGCACTGGAGGACGGCCTGCGGCTGTTCGAGACCGCCGAACGACTGGGCTACGGCACCGGCTGGGTGCGCGGGCGGCACTTCGAGCCGTTCCTGACCAGCCCCATGACCTTCTTCGCGGCCGCGGCGCAGCGCACCAGCACGATCGGCTTCGGCACGGCCGTGCTCGGCATGCGCTACGAGGACCCGGTGCGCCTGGCCGAGGACGCCAGCACCGTCGACCTGCTGAGCGGCGGGCGCGTGCAGCTCGGCATCAGCACGGGCATCGCCGGGTACGGGCCCATCCTCGACCCGGTGTTCGGCAGCGTCGAGCGGAGCTTCCGCGACGAGGCCGAGGCCCGCGCGGCCCGCCTGCTCGAGGTACTGGACGGCGACGCCCTCGGCACCGCGGGCAAGGGCTACGAGAGCATCCCCGCCGACGCCGACCTGACCCTGCAGCCACTCAGCCCCGAGCTGCGCGGTCGGGTCTGGTGGGGCGGGGGCAGCATGGGCACCGCGGTCCGCACGGCCGAGAAGGGCCTGCGCCTGCACTGCTCGACCCTGAACACCGAGGACACCGGTGAGCCCTTCGCGGTGGCCCAGGCCGCCCAGATCGACGCCTACCGGTCGCGGTTCGCCGAACTGCAGGCGGCGGGCGAGCACGTCGGTCGCACGCCGAAGGTCGCCGTCGGACGCATCGTCGTGCCACTGCTCGACGACCACGACCGCCAGGTGCACGAGGAGTTCCTGACCAGCTACGCCGCAGGCATGGACGACGAGGGACGCCCCCTGTCCGGCACCCCGCCGTTCCGCTTCAGCACGGTCGTGTCGGGCGAGCCGGCCGCGATCGTCGACGCCCTGCGCGCGGACCCGGCCGTCACCGCGACCGACGAGCTCGTCATCACCCTGCCGGCGAACGGCGACGCGGCGTCGCACGAGCGGATCCTGACGGTCATCGCCGAGCAGATCGCGCCGCACCTGCAGGGCTGAGCCGACGACCAGGCCCCTGTCGGACCGGACCGGATGCCCCACACCGGACGGTGCGGTGCATCCGGCGGAGGCCGCTTCGGGGTGGTGAAGGCCGGGGCCTCACGCCGGATGACCATCTCGTCCCTGATCCGCACGAGATGGTCTGACCATCGTTCCACTGATCATGTCGTTTGTCACAGCACGGCGAACCGGCTCCCAGCTAATCGTGATGGTTCGTCATTTCACACTCCGGGCGGTCGTGACGGATCGCCGGTCGCGCTCGGGGGCCACCACGGGACGCGTACCGCAAACGGTCTGCCGCAGGACCAAGAAAGCGATGCGCCCCCGCACGGAGGCGGGGGCGCATCTGACGCACCAGGATCACCGGGGCTCCATCGGCCGGATCAGGAGGCCATGTCGCACGCTCGGCGATCCTGTGTCGGTGCGGGCGCCGACGGTAACCAGCCGACTGACGCCAGGTGCATGTTACTGAATGGAACTCGCTGTTGCGCGGAAACCGGATCGATTGCCAGCTGTTCGACCAGGATGCTCAGGCCAGTGCGACCTCGACCGTGCCCGACTCGGCGGCGACCGACGTGCCGACGTGCAGCGTGAACACCCCGGGCTCGTGGGCCCATGCCCCGTCCCAGTGCGCGAACGCCCGGGCCGGCACGGTGACGGTCACCTCGGTCGACTCCCCCGCGCCGAGTCGGACGGGCGCGAACCCGACCAGCCAGCGCACGGGGCGGTCGACGGAGGACGTCGCCCGCGATGCGTAGACCTGCACGACCTGCTTGCCGGCACGGTCGCCGGTGTTGGTCACGGTCGCCGTCACGGCCGCGTCGCTGCCCGCCGACACCGTCGGCGTCGCGGCGATCCCGTCGATGGTCCACGTCGTGTAGCCCAGGCCGTGCCCGAACGGGTACGCGGGTGCGACCCCGGCGCGCAGCCAGGCCCGGTACCCGATGTGCACGCCCTCGTCGTAGCGCACGACACCGTCGACCGGGGTGACGTCGAGCACCGGGACGTCGGCCATGGCGACCGGCCACGTGGTGGGCAGACGACCGCCGGGCTCGCGCGCGCCGGTCAGCACGTCGGCCAGGGCGTTGCCGTACTCCTGCCCGCCGAACCAGGTCAGCACCAGTGCGGCGACGTCGTCGCGCCAGGGCATCTCGACCGGGGACCCGGCGTTGACCACGACGACGGTGTCCGGGTTCGCGGCGACGACGGCTGCGACCAGTTCGTCCTGGTGACCGGGCAGCGCCAGCGAGGACCGGTCGTAGCCCTCGGACTCCACCTTCGAGTTCGTGCCGACCACGACCACGGCGACGTCAGCGGCCCGCGCGGCGGCCACGGCCGCGTCGATCAGGACGCGCGGGTCGTCGTCCGACGGCTCGGTGCCGAACTGGTAGGCCAGCACCCCGCCGAGCGTCTCGTCCTGCACCACGTCGTACTCGATGCGGATCGCCAGCTGCTGACCCTGGGTCACCTCGACGGGCACCGAGCGTGCGGGCGGGTTCAGGAAGGCGGCACCGAGCTGGTCGCCCTCGTAGGGCACGTCCTCGTCGAGCACGAGCGCGTCGTCGATCCACATCCGCGAGCGGCCGGCGGCGCCGACGCCGATCCGGACGACGCCGGTGGACTGCGCGGTGTACGTGGTCGCGATGTCGAGCCGGTCGGCCTCGCGCGTCGGGGCGTCGCCGCCGAACCAGAACAGCGCGGTCGCCTGCCGGTCCTCGACGTACAGCTCCTGGCCGTCGCGGACGAAGGCCACGCGCGCTCCGGGCTGCCCGGTCCCCGGGTTGGTGATCGTCGACAGCGGGAACTCGGCGATCCCCTGCTGCACGACGGCCCCGAGCGCGTACTCGACCTGGGCCGAGGGGAACGCCGCGCGGATGCCGTCGAGCGGCGACACGACCGATGACGGCACGACGGTCGCCGAGCCACCGCCCTGCGTGCGCGCCTGGTCGGCGTTGTGGCCGATCACGGCGATGCGGGTCGGAGCTGCCTCGCCGGTGTCGGGGAGCGGCAGGAGCCCGGTGTTCCGGACCAGCACGGTGCCCTCGGCCTCGGCCTCGCGCACGAAGGCGATGCCGTCCTCGACGTGCACGGGCTGCGCCGCGACGGGCTCGAAGCCCTCGAGCGCGCCGACCCGCGCCGCGAGCGTCAGGATGCGGTGCACCTTGCGGTCGATCGCAGCCTCGGGCACTGCGCCGGAGCGCACCGCGTCGAGCAGCGGACCCTCGCTCCACCACGGGTTCGGCCCGGGCATCGCGACGTCCTGCGACGCCGTCGCCGCCTCCACGGAACGCACCCCCGTCCAGTCCGACACGACGATGCCGTCGAAGCCCCACTCCGAGTTCAGGGGCGTCTCGAGCAGGTCGTTCTCGGACGCGGTCACGCCGTTGATGCCGTTGTACGAGGACATGATCGCCCACGCGTGCGCCTCGGTGACGGCCTTCTCGAACGCCAGCAGGTAGAGCTCGCGGAGCGCCCGGTCGGACACCTCGGTGCTGGCGGTGAAGCGGTCGGTCTCGTAGTCGTTCGCGATGTAGTGCTTCGGCGTCGCGGCGACGCCGTTCTCCTGCACGCCTGCCACGTACGACGCGGCCAGGTCGCCCGTCAGCACGGGGTCCTCACTGAAGGCCTCGAAGTGGCGGCCACCGAGCGGCGATCGGTGCAGGTTGATGGTCGGTCCGAGCACGACGTCCACACCCTTGCGGCGGGCCTCGACGGCTGCGGCGGCGCCGTAACGCTTCGCGATCGCACGGTCCCAGCTGGCCGACAGCGCGGTCGCGGACGGCAGGTTGAGCGACGGGTCGCGCTCGTCCCAGACCTCGCCACGCACACCCGAGGGACCGTCCGACATGAGCATCGGCCGCAGCCCGATCTCGTCGATCGGCCAGGTGGTCCAGAAGTCGCGGCCGGTCAGCAGCTGCACCTTCTGTTCGGTGCTCAGGCGTCCGACGAGCGCGTCGATGCGCTCAGCCAGGGGCCCCGAGTCGGAGGCGGTGGTCACGTTGTCGACGGTCGTCACGATGTCGGTCCTCTCGTTCCAGCTGATGGGTCGCGTCGGGACCCGAGCTGGAGCGGACCGTCGACGGCGACGCTGGCGACGCTACCACCAAAACCATGCAGTAGTTGGTTTTTACAGCGCACGCCGGGGCGGTACAGTCCTGCCATGACACGACGGGGTTCGTACGCCAAGGGCATCGCCAAGCGCGAGGAGATCCTCACCGTGGCGCTCGAACTCGTCGCTCAGCAGGGCTTCCGTCGCACCAGCATCAAGGACGTCTCCGACGCGGTCGGCCTGACCCAGGCGGGCCTGCTGCACTACTTCGACTCCAAGGACGAGCTCTGGGTCGAGATCCTGCGACGCCGCGACGAGATCGACAACGCGACGGACTGGCACGCGAACGACCCGAGCGAGCTGCTGTCGGCGATCGTGCGCCACAACGCCGAGGTCCCCGGCCTGGTGCAGATGTTCGTCAACCTGTCGGCAGCGGCGGCCACCGACACGGAGCACCCGGCGCACGAGTACTTCCGCGAGCGGTACGAGAACTCCCGCCGCTCGATGGCGGCCGACTTCCGCGCGATGCAGCAGGACGGCCGCCTGCGCGCCGACGTCGACCCCGAGGCACTGACCAGCGTGCTGCTCGCCGTGTCGGACGGCATGCAGATCCAGTGGCTGTTCGACCCGTCGCGCGACATGGCCGCACACGTCGAGCTCGTCACCCGCCTGGCCGTCGCGCAGGTCGCCGCCGCGTCCTAGGGCCGTCGGTCCGTCGGTCCGTCGGTCCGTCGGCCCGTCGGCCCGTCGGCCCGTCGGCCCGTCGGCCCGTCGGCCCGTCCGTCCGTCCGTCAGCCGGGAGGCCCGGTGCGGCCCCGGCGAGCCAGGTACCGCCAGGGCCTGGCCGCGTCCAGGGCCCGCACGGCAGGATGGGACAGGCCAACAGGCACGGGCCGTGTGCCCAGTTCGTGAGAAGAGCGGAGGCGCGATGACGCGCGTAGTGGTGACCGGCGGCAGCGGCAAGCTCGGACGCGCAGTGGTGCGCGACCTCGACGAGCACGGGTACGACGTGGTCCTGCTCGACCGCGTGCCCTCTCCTGACAAGCCCGAGCGCGTGCAGTTCGTGCGCATCGACCTGACCGACTACGGGCAGGTGCTCAACGCGCTGCTCGGGATCGACGACCGGTACGACTCCGTCGACGCCGTCGTCCACCTTGCGGCGGTGCCGGCCCCGGGCCAGGTGCCCGACGTCGCGCTCATCACGAACAACGTCACGGCGTCGATCAACGTGTTCCACGCCGCCCGCGCGGCCAAGATCACGAACGTGGTCTGGGCGTCGAGCGAGACGCTGCTCGGGATCCCGATGGGCGAGCACCACCCGCCCTACCTTCCCGTCGACGAGGAGTTCCCGGTCCGCCCGCAGTCGTCGTACTCGCTCGGCAAGGCCGTCGAAGAGGAGATGGCGCGACACTTCACCCGCTGGGACCCGACGCTGAAGATGATCGGGCTGCGGTTCTCGAACGTCATGGACGAGTCCGACTACCCGTCGTACCCGTGGGACGCCACCCCCGAGGCCAAGACGTTCAACCTGTGGTCGTACATCGACAGCCGCGACGGCGCCCAGGCCGTGCGCAAGGCCCTCGAGAGCGAGCTCACCGGCTTCGAGGCCTTCGTGATCGCCAGCCCCGACACCGTGATGGACACCCCCACGATCGAGCTCGTCGAGCGCTTCGTGCCGGACATCGAGCGTCGCAGCGACATCGACGGTGTCAGCTCGCTGCTGTCGAGCGACAAGGCCCGCGAACTGCTCGGCTACGACCCGCAGCACTCCTGGCGCGACCACCGCTCCTGACCCGCACGACGCGGCTGCTCGTCTCCGGTCAGGCCGATGCGCCGGGGTCCGGGACGAGCAGCCCGTCGAGCACCAGGTCGCGGGCCGCGGGAAGCAGGTCCGCTGCCAACGCCTGCTCGTCGACCCCGGTGATCTGCGCGAGCGCCCCGACGATCGCGGCCACGGACAGGTCACCGTCGCAGGCGCCCACGAACGCAGCGAGCGCCGTGTCCGCGTCGACCCGACGACCGAACCCGCCGCCCTGCACCAGGGTCATCACCGTGGGGTCGTCGTTGCCCGGCCAGTAGTACCGTTCCTCGGTCACATCGCCGGCGACCCGCAGGTGCGCGGCCGCGAGCGCGGCGTCGTCGTGCGCGGCGAGCCAGGCGGCCGCGTCCAGGACCCGGGCGACCGTCGCGCCGAGGCCGGCGGGGTTGGAGCCGAGCGTGTCGGGAACGCGCTCGAAGCGGCGGAGCTGCACCGGGCCTCCCGTCGGTGCCTTCCGGACCACGACGTAGCCGAAGCCGACCCCGGTGACCCGACGCTCGACGAAGTCGTCGAGCCAGGCGCCGACCAGGCGGTCGAACTCCGGCGAGCCGGGCTTCGTGCCGCCGTCGCGGATCCACGTCTCGGCGTAGGCGTTCGGGTCCTGACGCTCGCGCTCGATCACCCAGGCGTCCAGGTCGGTGTCCGCGAACCACGCTCGGACCCGGTCGAGCCCGTCGACGCCCCAGTGGTACTCCCAGTTGCCGAGCAGCTGCGCGGTGCCGCCCGGGGTCAGGTGGTCGGCCAGGCCGGTCAGCACGGTCTCGACCAAGGCGTCGCCGACCATGCCGCCGTCGCGGTACTCGTACGACGGCACACCCTCGGTGCGGGGCGTGATGACGAACGGCGGGTTCGAGACGATCCGGTCGAACCACTCGCCGGCCACCGGCTCGAACAGCGAGCCGAGACGGAACTCGATGCCGTCGATGCCGTTCAGTTGCGCGTTGAACCGGGCGATGTCGAGCGCACGACGCGAGATGTCCGTCGCGACGACCTCGTCCGCGAAGCGCCGCGCGTGCATGGCCTGGATGCCGCAGCCGGTGCCCAGGTCGAGCACCCGGTGCACGGGCACGAGGAGCTGCAGGCCGCTCAGCGTGGTGGTGGCGCCCCCGATGCCGAGCACGTGCTCCTCGTCGAGCGCTGCGCCGAGGGCCAGCTCCCCCAGGTCCGACACGATCCACCAGCTGCCGGCGCCGGCATCGTCGACGAACGCGTACGGACGCAGGTCGACGGCGGCGTGCACCTGGTCGTCGTTCGCCCGCACGATCCCGATGCGCGCGAGTTCCTCGACGCCGGCCTCCGGGAACGCCTGGTCCGCGTCAGCGCGTGCGACGGGGAGCCCCAGGACGAAGAGCGTCGCGAGGGTCCCGAGCGCCGAGGGCCCGCGGGCGTCGAGCCCGCGTCGGGCAGCCACCCGGTTGCCGCGGTGCAGCGCCGCGGCAGCGTCCGCGCCCCACAGTGCGTCGACACCCTCGACGGTGAAGCCCGCGGCCGTCAGGTCGGCGGCGAGCGCCGTGGTGACCGTCGGGTCGGCGACCACGTCGGGCAGCACGTGTGCGCGAGCGGTCATGCGGTCAGGTCCTCGCGCATCAGCGCGGCGGGGACCTGCCACGCGAACACCAGGTCGAGCAGGCCGGGGAACCGCTGTTCGAGGTCGTCCACGCGCACACGGCTGATCCGGGTCAGGCCCTCGAGGTGTTGCTCGAGCAGCCCGGCCTCGCGCAGCACGCGGAAGTGGTGCGTCAGGGTGGACTTCGGCCGGTCGATGCCGACCCAGCCGCACGAGCGCGCTCCCCCCGCGGCGTCGACCAGGTAGCGGTGCAGGATCGCCAGCCGGATCGGGTCGGACAGTGCGTCCATGACGACGGGCAGGTCCATCTCGGCCACCGACGGCTGGGGCAGCCGTTCCGGAGCGTCCACGCGATCGGGCATGCCTCGGACGCTACCACCGTTCACCTCGCTGTACGACTTGCGTCGTACAGGCCGGATGCGGTACCAATGCGGTACTGGATCCGTACGACTCCCGTCGTACATGGCCACTCACGGAAGGTGCGCTCATGCAGTCAGCCCGCTCGGTCGCCGGGTTCTGGATCATCGCGGCGATGCTCTTCGTGGCACTCGCATCATCGGCCGTGCCGTCGCCGATCTACCCCGTGTACGCCGCCGAGTGGCACCTCACACCGCTCATGCTCACCGGGGTCTTCGCCATCTACGTCGCCGGACTGCTGGCCAGCCTGCTCATCGCGGGCCGACTGTCGGACCACGTCGGCCGCAAGCCCGTGCTCGTCGTCGGCGGTCTCGCGCTGACGGTCTCGCTCGGCCTGTTCGCTGGCGCGGACGGCCTCGGCGCGCTCATCCTCGACCGCATCCTGCAGGGTGTCGCGGTGGGGCTGCTCATCGGTGCCCTCGGTGCTGCACTCATCGACAACTCCCTGGTCAAGCACCCGACCCTGGCCGGCGTGCTGAACGGTGCCGTGCCGCCGATCGCCCTGGCCATCGGCGCCATGTCGAGCGGCGCCCTGGTGGAGTGGGGCCCGGCACCCGAGCAGTTCGTCTACGTGCTGTTCGGCAGCCTGCTGTTCCTCATGGTGCTCGCGCTGTTCATCGTCCCCGAACAGGTCCAGCGCCGCCCGGGAGCCCTGCGCTCCCTCCGCCCGACCATCTCCGTGCCGCGGTCGTCCCGCGCACTGTTCCGCGGCGTCGCCGGAGCCCTCATCGCCAGCTGGGCCCTCGGTGGGCTGTTCCTGTCGCTGGTGCCCTCGGCGCTCGGCCAGGTGTTCGGCATCGAGAACCACTTCGCGGCCGGTGCGCTCATCGCCGTCGTCACGGGCATCGGTGCACTGACCGGCCTCGCGATCCAGCGGGTCGACGCCCGGATCGGCGTGCTCATCGGGCTGGTCGCACTCATCCTCGGACCGATCGTCACCGTGGCCTTCGTCGTCGCGCACTCGCTGCCCGGGCTCGTCGTGGGCAGCGCGATCGCGGGGGTCGGCTTCGGCGCCGGGTTCCAGGCGCCGTTGCGGATGCTGCTCGCGACGGCCGCGCCGATGCACCGTGCGGGGCTGCTGTCGACCATCTACGTCGTCAGCTACCTGGCCTTCGGCGTGCCGGCGGTCATCGCGGGGCTGCTCGAGCCGGCCGTGGGTCTGGTGCCGGTGCTGGCCGGGTACGGGGCGTTCATCGTGCTGGCGGCGGCGGTTGCCCTCGTGCTGCAGCTCGTGTCGCGCGCCGCTGCCACCGTCGAGGAGCAGGCGTGCGAGGTCCTCGAGCGCACCGCCACCGGGTCGATCCGCACGGCCGAGTAGCGCCCGCAGCACGGTGCGAGGTTCGCGGCCCGTGCGAGGTTCGCGCTCGCGCCGCGCTCGCTCCCCGCAGCACGGTGCGAGGTTCGCGGCCCGTGCGAGGTTGGTCGCCCTGTGCCGGGCAACAACCTCGCACCGAGCCACTAACCCGCCACCCGCCGTCGACCTTGCACGGTGCTCGACGCGCCACACCCCGCCAACGCAGCACGGTGCGCGGCCGGACGTCGCCCAGCCGCAGCGCCGCTAGTGCGTCGGCCGCGGAGGCCGCCGCATGCTGCGGTTCGCCTCGGCGTGTGCGGAGTCGACGTCCGCCTTGCCCCGGTCGGCCGCGCGACGCAGCCACTGCGGGCCGTGTGACTTCGCCCAGTCCCAGAAGCGGTGCAGCTGCGCTCGCAGCCACGTGATGATCCGGTGGAAGAAGTGGAACTCGCTCGCCAGGATCGTCAGGCCGATGAACACGACCAGCCAGCCGGGTCCGGGCAGCGGCACCAGGATCAGGCCGATGATGACGACGAGCCCACCGACGATGCCGATGAGCACCTTCCAGAACAGGTGCACGTGCGGCCGGGCGTGGATCCACGTGCGCATGTCGTGGAACCACTGGAACCGGTGGCGCGGCGTGCCGTCCACTGCGCTCGCAGTGCGGTCCTCCGGGTCGCCGTCCATGCTGGAACGCTAGGGCGCGCGGCTGGGAATCCGCGGCGCAGCAGGTGCCGATCGGCCGGGTACGCGGCCTGCGGTCAGCACGTTCCGGACGGGAGGCCCGTCATGCGTGCACCAGGCGAGTCTCGGCACCTGGATGGCAGGCCCGTCACGCGTGCGCGACGCACGTCGCGGCCCACGGGACGGCGGCGAGTCGGGCCTCCGGGATCGATTCGCCGCCCACGGCGCACCTCCCGTAGGTGCCGGCGTCGAGCCGCGCGAGCGCGGCGTCGACCTGCTCGATACGGTGGCGCGCGTCGTCACGCACCGCGCCGAGCGAGCCGCGCTCCCACGCGAGCGTCGCCCCCTCGGGGTCGTGCTCGTCGTCGGTGTTCGCCCCGTCGCGGGCGTCGCTGACATCGCGCATGCTCCGCTCGACGTCGGTCAGCAGTCGCTCGGACCGGCTGCGTTCGGCGTCCAGGGCTGCGCGGGGATCGTCCATGGCGCCGACCGTAGTCCCGTGGAATGGGCGTGCTGCCGGATGCGTTCGCATCGACATGACCAAGATCGGGTTCCTGTCGTTCGGACACTGGCGTGACGTGCCGGGGTCCCGTGTGCGCAGCGGGCGCGAGGCGCTGCTGCAGGGCATCGACCTCGCCGTCGCTGCGGAAGAGGCCGGGGTGGACGGCGCGTACTTCCGCGTGCACCACTTCGCGCCGCAGCAGGCCGCACCCTTCCCGCTGCTGTCCGCGATCGCCGCGAAGACCAGCCGCATCGAGATCGGCACCGGCGTCATCGACATGCGGTACGAGAACCCGCTGTACATGGCGGAAGAGGCCGCCGCGGCCGACTTGATCTCGGGTGGCCGACTGCAGCTCGGCGTGAGCCGGGGGTCACCCGAGACCGCCCAGGCCGGCTACCAGTCCTTCGGGTACGTGCCCGAGGCCTCTGACCCGGCGGGCGCCGACCTGGCCCGTGCCCACACGAACGTCTTCCGACGCGCGATCGCCGGCGAACCCATGGCGACCGCGAACCCGCAGATGACCGGCGCCGAGGGCTCGTTGCCGGTCCTGCCGCAGTCGGACACCCTGTCCGAGCGCATCTGGTGGGGTGCCGGCACCCGTGCCACCGCCGAGTGGACGGCCGAGCAGGGCATGAACCTGATGTCGTCGACCCTGCTGACCGAGGACACGGGCGTGCCGTTCGACCAGCTGCAGGCGGAGCAGATCGAGCGCTTCCGCCGTGTCTGGGCCGAGTCCGGCTGGGAGCGCACACCGCGGGTCAGCGTCAGCCGCAGCATCATCCCGATCACCGACGACGAGTCTCGCCACTACTTCGGGGTCCGGGCGCAGATCGAGGGCTCCGACCAGGTCGGGTACCTCGACGGTGGACTGGCGCGCTTCGGCCGTTCGTACATCGGCGAGCCCGAAGACCTGGTCGCCGAGCTCGCTGCGGACGCCGCCGTCCGCGCTGCCGACACCGTGCTCGTCACCGTGCCGAACCAGCTCGGCGTCGACTTCAACGCCCGTCTGCTGGCTGCGGTCAAGGACGTGTTCACCGAGGTCGACGCGGCACCCGTCCCCGCCTGACCCGTACGTCCCCCTTCCTGCCGACACCCGGGTTGGGACTGGGACGGGCGTGGTGCTCCCCGTAACGTCGAGGAGCACCACCCCCTCGTCCTCAGGAGCTCCTCGTGACACTGCCGGCCGCTGGCTGGTTCCCGGACCCCCGGGACGCCGCCCGACTGCGTTGGTGGGACGGTCGCGCCTGGGGTGAGGGCACCCGCCCCCTGCCGAGCCGTCACCCGGCCGCCGTGCGACCCGTGGTGGTCGCGCCGACCGGCCCCTCGTTCTCGGTGATGACCCCGCCGACCGAGCGCCAGACCTGGGCGTACGGAACGTCGACGTCGCGGAAGCTCTGCGCGTTCGCGGTGTCGGCGGCGGTGCTGGCGATCGCGTCCCTGCTGCTCGACCCGTGGGGCGCGTTCAGCGTGCTCGCGATCCTCGCCGGACTGGTCGGGGTGGTCCGCCCGGGTGCCTCGGGTCGGTGGCGTGTCCTGGCGCGGAGTGTCGCCGTCTCCGCGATCGTGGTCGCCCTCGGCACGGGCCTGGTCGCCCTGACGCCCCTGTTCTGACGCGCCGGCCCCGCCGGTGACCCGCCGGCCCCGCCGGTTTGTTCGCACAACGGGAATCACCCGGCGCCACGGGATCCCGTTGTGCGGTGTGACTTGTGTTGTGCGAACGCGATCGGAGCAACCGCCCGCCCCTACCCCCGCGCCCGCGGGTGCGCCGTCTGGTACACGTCGCGCAGCATGTCCGCCGTGACGAGCGTGTAGATCTGCGTCGTCGCGACGCTCGCGTGCCCGAGCAGCTCCTGCACGACCCGCACGTCCGCCCCACCCTCGAGCAGGTGCGTCGCGAACGAGTGCCGGAACGTGTGCGGCGACACGTGGTCGGCAAGTCCCGCGCGGGCAGCTGCGGCCTGGATGACGAGCCACGCGCTCTGCCGCGACAACCGCGAGCCCCGCGCCCCCAGGAACAGCGCTGGCGTCGACGTCCCCCGCACGGCGAACACCGGCCGGGCCCGCACCAGGTACGCGTCCACCGCAGCGCGCGCGTAGCTGCCGAGCGGCACGATGCGCTGCTTGTTCCCCTTGCCCGTGACCCGCACGACCGACACGTCGGTGTCCAGGTCGGCGGCCTCGTCGTCCACGGACAGCGTGGTCACGTCGTCCACGGACAGCCCGACCGCCTCGGAGATGCGTGCCCCCGTGGCGTAGAGCAGCTCGAGCAGCGCACGGTCCCGCAGCGCCACGGGATCGTCCCCGTCGGTGCCCTGCAGCAGCCGCTCCATGTCGTGCACCGAGATGGCCTTGGGCAGCCGCATCGGGGCCTTGGGAGGACGCACGGAAGCGCCAGGGTCGAGTGGCAGCCAGCCCTCCCCCGCGGCGAACGTGGCGAAGGACCGCACCGAGCTGAGCATCCGCGCGACCGACCGTGGCGCGAGCGGGCCCTCCGGTCGAGTCGCCAGGTGCGTCACGAAGCCTGCCAGGTCGGCGCGTGCCAGCCGTCCGACATCGATCACGACGGCCGCACCCCCTGCACGGTCGGCCCCGTCCGACTCGACGACCGGCTGCGCCCCCACCCAGTCGGCGAACGCCGCCAGGTCACGGCGGTAGGCCGCCAGGGTGTGCTGCGACAACCCTCGCTCGATGGCGACGTGCCGCAGGTAGGTCTCCGTGGCACGGTCGAGCGGGATCACCCCAGCAGGCTAGCCGCGTTCGATCGCGTCGACCGCGAGCGCCGCCACGATGAGCGCCGAGTTCTGCAGCCGACCGTCGAGGGCGCCGGCGACGACCTCGGATCGCGGCACCCACCGAGCGACGATGTCGGCCTCTTCGTCCTCGCGCTCGAACGCCGTCGCGGCCGCGCGGACGTCCCGTGCGCGGTAGATCTGGATGAACTCGTTGCTGCCGCCCGACGAGGTGTTGTACCGCACCAACGGCTCCCACGTGTCGGCCTCGATGTCGGCCTCTTCGGCCAGCTCGCGCTTGGCGGCCTCCAGGTGGTCCTCGCCCGCGTGGTCGAGCAGCCCGGCCGGCAGCTCCCAGTCACGCATGCGCACCGGGTGCCGGTACTGCTGGATGACGAGCACGCGGCCGTCGGCGTCCTCGGCCCAGACCGCGACGGCACCGGTGTGGTCGATGTACTCGCGGACCATGCCGTCGCCGTAGGCCACGTCGTCGCGGCGCACGTTCCACACCGCACCCTCGTGGACCACGTCGGACCGGGTCACGTCGAAGGAGGTGGGCTCGTCATGGATCGGTGCGTCGGTCACACCCCCATCCAACCAGCGCGCGCGGTGGGCGCGGCCACAGACGGACTGGAGGCCCGGTGCCAGCTGGCACCGGGCCTCCTGTCCGTCGGTGGTGCTGTCTACTGCACCGCCACCTGCGCGCGCACCTGGCGCTGCACCCGGCCGAGCATGCCGACCATGCCGCGGATGCGCAGCGGGCTCACTGCCTCGTTCAGGCCGAGTGTGAGCGGGTAGTCGGACGGCACCGCCAGCACCTGCTCGGCGGTCAGACCGGAGAGCCCCTGCGCCAGGATCGACGCGAACCCGCGCGTGGTGGGTGCTTCGCGCGGGGCGGTGGCGTGCATCCGGACCACGTCGGGGGCGTCGCCGTCCTGCCCGACGGTCACGGTGATGAACACGGGGGACTGGCACTCCTCGACCCGTTCGAGCTCGTCCTCGTGGCCCTGCAGACGCTCGGGCAGCGCGGGCAGCTCGTTCGAGAACTCGAGCAGCAGCTGCAGGCGGTCCTGCTGGGACAGTTCGAGGAACTCGTCGCGGATGTCGGCGAGGGCCTGGGGGAGGGCGTCGGTCATCGGGTCGGCAGGCTTCCGGGTTCGGCGCCCTGCACGATCGGCACGCGCACGGCGCTGCCCCACTCGGTCCACGAGCCGTCGTAGTTGCGGACGTTCTCGTAGCCCAGCAGGTGCTGCAGCACGAACCAGGTGTGGCTCGAGCGCTCACCGATGCGGCAGTACGCGATCACCTGGTCCGCGTCGCCGATGCCCGCGCCCTCGCGGTAGACCGCGTCGAGCTCGCTGCGGGACTTGAAGGTGCCGTCCGGCGCGGCGGCCGTGGCCCAGGGGATGTTGACGGCGGTCGGGATGTGACCGCCGCGCAGGGCCCCTTCTTCCGGGTAGTCGGGTGCCGTCGTGCGGTCGCCGCTGTACTCGGGGGCACTGCGCACGTCGATGAGCGGCTTGCCGATGTGCTCGAGCACGTCGTCCTTGAACGCTCGGACGGGCGCGTCGTTCCGCTCGACCACGGGGTAGTCGACCGCGGTGACGTCGGGTCGGTCCGTCGTGACGGGGCGGTCCTCGGCGATCCACTTCGCCCGGCCGCCGTCGAGCAGCCGGACGTCCTGGTGCCCGAACAGGGTGAACACCCAGAGGGCGTAGGCCGCCCACCAGTTGTTCTTGTCGCCGTAGATGACCACGGTGGTGTCGCGCCCGATGCCCTTGCCGCCGACCAGGCGTGCGAAGGCGTCGCCGTCGATGTAGTCGCGCTGCACCGGGTCGTTCAGGTCTGTGTGCCAGTCGATCTTGACGGCGCCGGGGACGTGACCCGTCTCGTACAGCAGGACGTCCTCGTCGGACTCGACGACCACCAGGTCCGCCGGCCCGGCAGGTCCGGGCTGCCCGACGGCGCCGGCGTCCAGTTGCTCCTGGAGCCACGCGGTCGAGACGAGTCGTTCCGGGTGTGCGTAGTCGCGGAAGGTGTCGGACGGGTCGACCGGTGCGGTCATCGCGGTGCCTCTCTGTGGGTCGTGGCGCCGGACTAGGATCAGTGGTCGGCGTCGGGAACAACGGTACGCGGACCCACTGTCTGCCCGGTGCACCGTGACACCGAACGACTCGTCCCCGGAAGGCCCTGCATGCCCCAGCACCTCGTCGACCGCGACCCGCAGGTGACCCCCGCGCAGATGGCCGCGGCACTCGTGCCACCGCCCCAGTTCGCCACCGCGTCGTTCGACTCGTACCGGCCCGACCCGGACTACCCGTCTCAGGCCGCCGTGCGCGACGCCGTCGCCGCGTTCGTCGCCACCCGGCCAGAGCCGGCCAGGCGCGGCTTGTTCGGGCGGCGCCGCTCAACCGACTCGACCGAGGGCGCTGCGCGGTCGGGCGTGTACCTGGACGGCGGGTTCGGTGTCGGCAAGACGCACCTGCTCGCCGCCGCGTACCACGCCGCGTCCGGACGCAAGACGTTCGGCACGTTCATCGAGTACACCGCACTGGTCGGCGCGCTCGGGTTCCAGGGCACGATCGACCTGCTGCGCGGCACGGCGCTCGTGTGCATCGACGAGTTCGAGCTCGACGACCCGGGCGACACGATGGTGATGACGCGTCTGATCAAGGAACTGAGCGAGACCGGCACCCGGTTCGCCGCCACGTCGAACACCCCGCCCGGGGCACTGGGCGAAGGGCGGTTCGCCGCGCAGGACTTCCTGCGCGAGATCCAGGCGATGTCCGACCGGTTCGAGACCATGCGCATCGACGGCCTCGACTACCGGCGCCGCGCGGTCGACGAGTCCGCCCGGGTCGTCGACGACGTACCGGCCGCGCTGCCCGAGGGCTCGGTCACGCTCGACGACTTCCGCGCCGTCGTCGCGCACCTGGCGTCCGTGCACCCGTCCAAGTACGTCGCCCTCGTCGAGGGGCTCGACGCGGTCGGGCTGACCGACGTGCAGCCGTTCACCGACCAGACCGACGCGCTGCGGTGGGTGGCGCTGGTCGACCGCCTGTACGACGCACAGGTCCGGATCGTGGCATCGGGCTCGCCGCTCGATCGGGTCTACCCCGAGGTCATGCTCGAGGGCGGGTACCGGAAGAAGTACCTGCGGGCCGCCAGCCGTGTCGTCGCGTTGAGCAGGGCCTCCTGAGGTCCCGGTAACACACTGTTCACACGGCGGGCCGCCGCGTTACACCCGCGAAACACAGCGTGCTCCGTCGTGAAACACCACCTCGCCAGACTCGGTTCCACCCGACGCGGTCCCGAGCCGCTTCTGCAACCGAGAGGTGAACAATGCTTGATCAGGGCCAAACCGGCTTCATCTTGATCATGGCGGCACTCGTGCTGTTCATGACGCCGGGACTCGCGTTCTTCTACGGCGGTCTCGTCAAGGCCAAGTCCGTCATCAGCATGATGATGATGTCGTTCGGGGCCATCGCCCTCGTGAGCGTCCTCTGGGTGCTCTACGGCTACGCGATCTCCTTCGCCAACACCGGTGACCACACCGCCATCTCCGGCGTCGTCGGGTTCTTCAGCATCGACTGGAACCAGATCGGGCTCGGCCAGGCGTTCGAGCAGTCGCAGTCGACCAAGCTGGCCGCGACCTACCCCGACCTGGCGTTCGTCGGGTTCCAGGCCACCTTCGCGATCATCACGGTCGCCCTGATCTCGGGCGCGATCGCCGACCGCGCCAAGTTCGGCGCCTGGATGGTCTTCGCGGGCGTCTGGGTCACGGTCGTCTACTTCCCGGTCGCGTCGTGGGTGTTCAACCTGACCTCGGGCTGGGCAGCGACGTGGGGCGTGATCGACTTCGCCGGTGGCACCGCGGTGCACATCAACGCCGGTGCCGCCGGACTCGCACTCGCGCTGGTCCTGGGCAAGCGCGTCGGCTTCGCCAAGGGCGCCCACAAGCCGCACAACCCGCCCTTCGTCCTGCTCGGTGCGGCCATCCTGTGGTTCGGGTGGTTCGGCTTCAACGCCGGATCCGCCGGCGCGGCGAACAGCACGGCCGCGCTCGCCTGGATCAACACGCTCGCCGCTCCGGCCGCCGCGGTCCTCGGGTGGCTGCTGATCGAGAAGCTCAAGGACGGCAAGGCGACGTCGATCGGTGCTGCGTCGGGTGCCGTCGCCGGTCTCGTCGCCATCACCCCGGCCTGCGCCAACCTGACCCCGGGCTGGGGCATCCTGCTCGGCTTCCTGGCCGGCATCGTCTGCTGCTTCGCGATCGACTGGAAGTACCGCCTGGGCTTCGACGACTCGCTCGACGTCGTGGGCGTCCACCTGGTCGGCGGCATCTTCGGCACGCTGTACCTGGGCTTCTTCGCCAACACCACCGGCCTGATCTACTCGGGGTCGTTCGTCCAGCTCGGCAAGCAGGCCGCCGCAGCCGGGGCCGTCGGCGCCTACTCGTTCGTCCTGGCCTTCCTCATCGGCTGGATCATCGAGAAGACGATGGGCTTCCGCATCAAGACCGAGGACGAGGTCGCCGGCATCGACACCGCGGTCCACGGCGAAGAGGGCTACGTGCTCTACGAGGAGGCGGACAAGACCCCCGTCGGGGTTCGCTGACCCGGTTCCACCGCGCGACGAAGGCCCCCGCAGCAGTGCGGGGGCCTTCGTCGTACGCGGGTCGGACTCGTGCCGGGGTCGGTAGGGTGCCTGCGTGGACGTCAGCATCGCGCACCCGTTGATCGACGCCGTCGGTCCGGGCTTCGTCGTCAGCGAGACCGATGCCGCGGTCGTCGCGCTGTCCTCCGCACGCATGGGACTCGTGCTCGACGCCCGGGCCGCCGACGTCGCCGTGGTGCTCCTCACCCCGTCGACCAGCCGCATCACGACCGCGATGCTCGCGATGCGGCGTCGGACGAGCAGCGCCTGGGTCGTCCGCGAGGGCGACCGGTACCGCGCTGCCGGCTCGATCACGGTCGCCGACGACGTCGCGACGGCCATGCTGGCACCCCAGTCGTCGCCGCGCTCGTCCCGCCTGGGCACGGACGAGGTCGCGTGGACCGAGGTGGTCGTCTCGGTCCACCACCGGGCTGCCGAGCAGACCACGATCGGCCGTCCAGCCGAACTGCTGCTCGAGGGACTCGCGGGTGTGACGCCGTCGGCATGGGGCTCGGTCGAGCCCGCGACCCTGCCATGGAGCGTCGCCGCCGTCACGGACTTCGCCCGTCGGCGCGCCCCCCGCCCGACGCGCGCCGTCGCGTCTGCGGCCGTGGCGGGCGGATTCGCCGCCGTCGAGATCCGGGTCGACCGGTCCGCCACCGGGGTGACGGAGGAGACGCGGTTGGCCCTGCCCCGGACAGGAGGCGCGGCGCGGGTCACCGCGACGGGCGCACCCGTGGTGGATGGTCCGGTCGCCGACGTCCTCGCCGACCTGGCCCGTCGTCAGCGCGTGCTGCTGGGCACCGCATGGCGGTCCGGTGGGCACCCGGACGCGACGCTCGCTGCCCGCCAGCTCGGGATGCCCGTTCCGCTCGGCGCGCGCTGGTTGCAGATGAAACCGAAACCTTCACCAAGGGTCTTCACCATCACGGCCGAGTTCGACCGAGTCATCGGACGACGGTTCAAAGACGGCGTCTTCACAGACGAAAAGCAGATGTGGATGCAGTTGTTGTGGGACAAGGGCAGTCCAGGAGGCTTCGTCGTACGGACGGCCTACCCGACCCGGTTGGAAGGATGGCATGAGCTCGATCGCAGATCTTGGTTACCGGGACTACGCGGGTCGGATCCCGATGCTGGGAGGGTTCGTGGAGAATCTCTATCAGTACTGGTGGGACGACTACGAGTCGGTCGCCGACTACCTCGACTTCTACATCGATGGTTTCAGCGTGTCGGGCATCAAAGCGATGAGCGAAGAGTACACGGCGCTCGGTGTCGATGATGCGACAGGTGATGAGGTGGAGGCCTTTCTTCGTCGTATGAATGCGAACTACCGGGTCGTCCCAGGTTCCGATCACGGAAGGCAGATGCTCAGGGAGGTCGGCGTACGGCTCGAGCAGCTCGCCGCCGGGGCGACCCCGAAGCAGTTCGACTGACGCGCATGATCGTAGTTCTGCCGGAAGACGGAGAGTTGATGATCCGACTGTCCTGGGGACCTCGAGAAGAGTCCCTTGAGGAAGTCGCGCGGAAACTTCGCAGCACTGCTGGTCTCGCCCGCCTGTTGGGTGGCCTGTTCGACCATGACCTGGCGCTGTTGGACGGAGAACGAGTCTGCGGATACCTTGATTCGCTCTCGGACGACGATCTCGTTGCGTACCTCCGCCTGCACGTCGCGACGAACAGTGACGGCTCTCCGCTCCCCCAAGATGGGTACTTCGCGCACCTCGAGTCAGCGCCTGGGCAGTTGGCTTCTGCGATGTTGACGATCCACGTCGGTGCGACTCGCACCCAGTTCTCCACGGGGAACTCGCTGAGCTTGTCGGTGTCGCAGGACTTCTCCCCAGATCACCTCGACACAGGGCTGTTCATGTCCAATCGTCGGGATGCAGTGCTTCGAGAGCTCGTGTCCCTTTGGCGACCAAGGCGTGCAGGGGTGTACCTCGCCGAAGCACTCGATGCGTACATCACCCTCGACTTGGTCGAAGAACTCGGACTGGTCACCTACTTGGCGGAATGCTCTGTTGCGTCGACGCCTGAGTACCAAGTGGAGCATGCCGGCAATGACTCCTGGATCCACGTGTTGAACGTCGGGGTCCCCTCGGGACTGAACGCGCGCGTCGAGCGCCTCGTCGACGCATCGCGAAAGCTGTCGCAGTCGCACGCAGACCGCTGAGGGTGCTCGCGCACTCGGTCTTGGTGAACTCGGAGGATGGTGGACGTGGAGATCGACGTCACTGACTGGTTCCTGGTGGCTGATTGGGATGCGCGACCGGAATCCGCAAACGAGATCGCCTCGCGTCTGGTGGATTCCTTTGCTGCAATCGAGAATGCGTTTCCTGCCTCCAACGGGACATGGACGCTTTGAGATGAGATCGTCGCTGTTCTCGGGGGCGTCCGACCTGCGAGTCCGGTTCGAATGAGCTGCGCGCGACGTCAGGCAGTCGGTTCGACGGTGTGCAGCCTCGTCTGATGGTCGGCATCGATCCGGCACGGGGAAGGACAGCGATGAAGATGGACCACATGACCGAACGGGCGGTGAAGCAGGAGCTGCCCGAGCTGTGGAATCTCCTCAATGCGACCTTCCATGCGGACTGGCGCGATGACTTCGAATCAGCCGATTCTGCGTTGGCTGAAGCCCTGATCGGCTACTCCCCACCGGACCTCAGTCGTGTTCATCACGAGGTGTCAGGGCTCCTCGCGGGGCATCACACGGACGAGCACTTCTCGCGGTTCTTCGACGTTTCTGGAGCGGACCTCTGGGGCGAGTCCGAGCTGGGCATCAGCGGTCGAGCGTTCGCGGAACTGCTCCACACCCTCACGAGCGGGCCTCTGGACCAGGACCGCCCCACTGTGAATCCAGCCATGCGTGGGCTTGGCACCATGGAGCGTCCGCACGGGCCCCACGACAGTCCGGAGGGGATGGTCGATTGAGTGACGCACTTGCACTGCAGAACGCGCTGGCGGCTCTCACGTTCGATCGCCTTGCTCCGGGATGGCGGCGGTGCACGAGTGTGTTCGTGAACCTCGGCGTGACCGCGCGACTCGAGCGGGCGGTCGAGACTGACTCCACTGTCGTGCGGACTCCGCCTGCAGATCTCGCAGAGTTCGAAGCATGGAGCCAGCTGCGCGAGATCATGGCCGACCGGGAACGCGGAGCATGGCTCACCGGACGTCTCCGATTGCACTCCAGCGGTGCCTACAGTTTTGACTTCTCCTGGGACGAAGAGCCGCGATGGCCACTCATGGTCGACATCGACGGCCGTCTCGTGGAGTCGTTGCCCGTGGAGAACTCGGAGCTCCGCGAGGACATGGCGAAGTACCCGCGGGATGCAACAGTGACGCCGCGATGGCTTGTCGAACGCCTGGGGGCACACCCCGTGGATTTCTCGGATGATTGGTCCGCGTTGCTCGAACCGCTCGAAGCGAGCGACAACTGGTCGATCATCCGAGAGATGGTTCGAGACACCGTTCAGGTGCTCGGAGACGACCGGGATGCAGTGCTCGACAGTGATGTGGTCGCCGACGCGGTCTACAACGAACTGCTGGCATCCACGCGCGCAAGTCAGCTGATGCGCCTGCTGCGCGACGCGGCGGCAGGAGGGGTCGTCGAGGAACCGAACGGACTCACGCACGACGAGAGAAGTCCGTCTCGAGTGGTGATCGGCAGGGACGACGCATTCCGTGAGCACGTGCACGTGCTGCGTTCGCTCCTGGGCCAGTTGGCGATCCAGGAGATCGCCAACATCGTGACACGGGGAGGCATGCCATGAGTTCGATCGCTGACCTCAGCTACCGCGACTACGCGGATCGGATTCCGCTGCGATGCGGGATGAGTACCTGGCGCTGGGCGTCGACGAGGCGACGGAGGACGAGGTCCGGACGTTCCTGCGCCGGATGAATGCCAACTACCGGATCGACTCGGGTCCGGACCCAGGTCGGCAGCTGCTCCGGCAGGTCGGCGGACAGCTTGGACATCTCGGTACCGTGGACCCATGACGACGACGTCGACGACCCTCAGCAACCTCCGCCCGGTCGGGGGACCCATGCTGCCGTCGGACCGTCCCCGAACGGTGTACCGGGCGAACACCGAGCCCGTCCGACCCCAGGCGTACCCGCCTGACCTGGCAGCGGTGATCGACCTGCGCCGAGACGACGAGGCCGATGCGCTCCGGCACCCACTCGCCGACACCGCGGCGTACCGCGCAGTGCCACTGTTCGACCCGACCTCACCTGTTGAGTCGGCCGCGGACGTCGTCGAACTCGAGGACCAGTACATCGACTGGCTCGAGCGGCACCGGTCGGGCATCGCCGCAGCACTCCGGGTGATCGCATCCACCGAGGGCGACGTCCTGGTGTGCTGCTCGGCGGGCAAGGACCGCACGGGGATCATCAGCGCGCTGCTCGCGCGGCACTGGGGCGCGAGTGACGAGTGCGTCGGGACCGACTACGCCGCGAGTGCCGCCGGCCTGGTCGACCGGTTCGCGGCGGAGCGTGCCGTCAGTGACGACCCGGCAGCGACGGCTCGCGCGCAGCGCTGTGTGCCTGAGACGATGACGACGGTCATCGCCCACGTCGAGCGGCGGTGGGGGAGCGTGGACACGTACCTGCGGTGGCTCGGGCTGACGGCCGATGAGATCGGCGCGCTCTGATCGCGACCACATGACGGGAGGCTCGGTGCGCGTCCGACGCGCACCGAGCCTCCCGTCGGTCTGGTGACGTCACCAGGCGAAGTCCTCCGGCGACGTCGTGTGGCCGGGGAACAGCTCGTCCAGGCGCGCGAGCGCCGCGTCGTCGTTCCCGGGCGTCCTCGCCACCTGATCGGTAGGCTGGCCCGATGGCCCAGGGGACCATCGCACATCCGCTCGTCGACGCCGTGGGGACGGGCTTCGTCGTGACCGAGAGCGACGCCCGGGTCGTGGACCTCTCCAGCGCCCGGAGCGGCCTGCTGCGCGAAACCGCCAGTGCGGGCCTCGCCACCGTGTTGCTCACCCCCGCCACCAGCCGGGTCACGGTCGCACTGCTGACCGCGCTCCGCGGTGCCGGCGGGACGTGGGTCGTCCGTGTCGGCAACGCCTACCGTGCGGTCGATCCGGACACGGTCGCCGGGACGGTCGGCGAGGCATGGACCTCGTCGTCCGCGCCGGTCCGACGCGTCCTCCCGGCGTCTGACGAAGTCCCGTGGACCGAGTGTTCTGTCTCAGTGCTGCACCGGGCCACCGAGGGCGTCGTCCTCGGTCGGGCCACCGAGGAACTGCTCGAGGCCCTCGCCGGCACCGGTCCCGCGGCCTGGGGCCTCGTCGAGCCGACGTCGCTCTCCTGGGACACGGCGGCACTGACGGCCGTGGCCCGCGGCCGAGCGCCGGCGCCCACCCATCTGCATGCGGTCGCCGTCGTCCCAGGAGGGACGGCCTCCCTCCGGATCAGCGTCACCAGGACGGACCAGGGCGTGCTCGAGGAGACC
Source organism: Curtobacterium sp. VKM Ac-2922 (assembly GCF_022815645.1). GTDB lineage: Bacteria > Actinomycetota > Actinomycetes > Actinomycetales > Microbacteriaceae > Curtobacterium. Next base: position 73,939 of record NZ_JALGRO010000002.1, read on the forward strand.
CGGCTCGCGCTGCCGCGCGTCGGTGGCGTCGACTCCGGCAGCACCGTCGATCCCGACACCGTCGTCGTCGCGGCGCTGCGCGACCTGGCCCGGCGTCACCGCGTGCTGCTCGCGACGGCGTGGCGGACTGCCGGGCACCCGGATGCGACGCTGGGCGCCCGGCCCCGGGTCCTGCCGGTGCCGCTCGGCGCCGTGGTCGGGGCGCGCGCCGTCCGCGACCTCCGCATCGACCCGCGGTCGGTCGTCGGGAACGGGATCGAGACGGTCGGGCCGCCGCGGGTTCCCTCGATCCTCCTCGACACCGGGGTCGCCGCTCGAACCGTCGTGCCGGCTGCGGCCACGGCGAGCCCAGGTGCACCGGATCCGACGGACGCAGGGTCCCCGACGACCGGTCCGGCGGAGGCAGAGGTCCGCTGGGCGCGGTTCCACGCGCTCGTCACGCGCCTCGGCCCGCTCGCTCCGGGTCTCCTGGACGGGCAGGACCCCACCGCCGTCCCAGGCGGCAGCGATGTGTCGGAGGCCCGGTCCTGACCGCGGAGTGGGTGGTGCTCACCCGTGAGCACGTCGACGCGGTCGCGGTGCTCGCCGGTGCCGCCGAGGTCGACTCGGACATCGGGGTGCGGCAGCTGTGGAACGGCGGCGCACTGCAACTCGTCGACGTGGACGGCGTCGTGCTGCTCACCCTGCTGCAGTCGCGACGGCTCGACGTCGACGTGGACGCCCGGCGGCTGCTCGGCGCAGAGGCGCGGGAGGCTTGGGAGTCGACGGAGCCTCCGTTATGGTGGACCGAGATCCACGCGGCGGCACAACCCCCGTTCCAGGGGACAGCCGCACGAGTCGTCCGTGCGATCGCCACGACGGCCGGGGGAACGGCCGCACGACGGAGCGGGCCCGACGAGGGACCCGGGGATGCTGGAGGGGAGCAACGATGAGCGGTTGGAAGATCGAGCCCGCAGGGGTGCAGACGGCGCTGACGAACACGCAGGAAGCAGCGACGACGCTGTCGAAGGCGTTCGACGCCCTGGTCGCAGCCCAGGAGTCGCTCACGACGGCATGCGGAGACGACCAGGCCGTCCCCGGAGCCGTCGCCGAACTCATCACGAGTCACAAGGACCTCTTGACACGGGTGGGCAACCACATCACCGCCGGGCTGGCCGGGGCGTCGGCCTCGACCCTGGCCTACTACAACGGTGACGAGCAGATGGCCACGTCGCTGCAGGCCGATGCCGTCCGCGCCTCGGGCGACGGCAACTTCTCGGCCTTCCACCTCGGGGAGTCCTGATGCAGCAGTGTCGCGCCGACGGGCTCATCGACCCCGACGCCATCCCCGGGACGAACATCCAGCCCGCCGTGGTGGACGAAGCGTCCACCGCGTTCACGAAGTCCGGCACCGCGGTCGCCGACGGCGGCACTGACGTCAAGGCGAAGTGGGGTGGGCTCGCCGGCAGCTACGAGACGCCCGACTCCGCGCAGCTCCTGTCGGTGATGGACAGCGTCGTCACCGACACGGCCTCCTTGTCGACGACGATGGCGTCGGTGGCGAAGGCCGTCAGCACGTACGCGTCGGCGATCGAGCCGGTCGTCGCCGAGCTGAAGAAGATCCAGGGTGAAGCGCGCACGTTCGTCGCGAAGGCGCTCAAGGGCAAGACCGTCGGCCCGTGGGACCCGGACCACCCCGCCAACCGCGGGCTCGTCGAACTGGTGCAGAACTTCGGGCAGGTGCTCGACGACGTGCACATCCCGTGGGACCAGTACCAGCCCTACATCAAGGAGAACAACGACCTCCTGACGCGGGTCGCCGAGCAGGAGACGAAGCTCTCTGCAGCGTCGGCCGACTGCGTCAACGCGATCAACGGCCTCCGCACCGACATGTGCATCGCGCCGGTGTCGGGCGTCGACTACGCCGGCGCGGTCAAGGCGAACCAGCCCATGGTCTGGGGCGCCACCGGCCGCGGCGACCAGAGCTGTGGGCAGAAGTTCGGCTCGGGCATCGAGGACGCCGCCAAGGGCACCGTCGAGGGCCTCGGTGGGCTCGTCAGCTACAACGCGCAGACCGGCAAGTGGGGCGACTGGGACTGGGCCGGGAAGTCCTGGCTCGGGTTCGCCGAGTCGCTCGGTGCGATCGTCCTCATCGGCAGTCCGCCGCTGCTCCTCGCCGCGTACCTGCCGAAGGGCATGGTGCCCGACGAGGTGCGGAACACGGCGCTGAACATCGTCGACAAGCAGAAGCAGATCGTCGAGGGCTTCGTCGGGACCCCGGAGGACTGGGCGAACGACCCGGCCCACGCTGCCGGTGGCCTGACGTTCAACGTCGGCACGCTCTTCATCCCCGGCGCCGGCGAGGTCGGCGCGGGTGCGAAGGTCGCCTCCATCGCCGCGAAGGTCGGCACGATCGGGGCGGACGGCAGCAAGCTCGCAGCCGTGACGGCGAAGGTCGCGGCCGTCGGCACCACCGTCGTGCGGGTGGGCGACGCGCTGAGTGCGATGCGCGCAGGGGTCCGTGGGGCCGTGGACGACGCGATGAGCGCGGTGCGGTCGGACCTCGCGAAGTCGCTGCACTCCTTGGCGGACCGGATCCCCGGCATCAACGTGGCCGTCGAGCGGGCCGCCATGCCCGGGGGGATGGACATCGGGCTCGGGCACCCGCGCATCGAGGTCGAGCCCGGCGGGGGCGGGCAGTGGTTGCACTCGGTGGCGGATCACGTCGGCGGGGCGGGTTCTGAACCGAATCCGGCAGTCGGAGCCCATCACGACGCCGCGAGTCATGCCGATGTGGCCACGCACGACGGCTCGACGTCTGATGGAGCTGGCGTTCATGGCGCAGCCGCGGATGGTGGCCATGCCGCTCCTTCAGAAGGAGAGCTGCGCGCACCGGGCGAAGCCTCGACACCCGTTGCGAGTGATACGGCACCAGCCGCCCTTTCGGTGGACGATGTCTCGGTACACCAGGATGGTCCGGCCATCAGTGATCCGGAGGTGTCGAAGGCTTTCCACGAGTTCGGGGGTGTTGAGGCTATGGAGCGCCGTTGGGGGCAGGCGTCACACACCACAAGCCGCCACCTATGGGGCGACGAGCCCGGAGTGCTTCAGACCGATGCGCAGGTCATGGGTCGTGATCCCATGCCGTTGGAAGGGCACGGTGCCTTCCGGCTTGCCGAAGGAGATCTGAACAAGGTCATCGGTCAAGCACTCGAGGCGGCGGGTGGCGATGTGAAGAGCTGGGTGAGCGGTGGTTCATCGAAGTTGTTCGTGAGGAACTTCGAGGCGACTGCTCCAGTCGGGGTCCACTTCGGTGGTGCTCTGCAGCCGACAGCGTCGTTCCGGATAATCCTCCGCCGGGACATTCAATCTCCGCTGGGCTTCTACTTGAAGTCCGCCTTCCCGATCAGAGCGAAGTGACCCCTGTGAACCTCCAAGAGCTTTCTGGAACCGACCTCTGGCAGGCATTGCCTGCCCTCGCAAACCTGCTCGCCGGCACGTTCCACCAGGATTGGCGCGATGATTACGCAACAGCGGCGGAAGCATTCTCGGACAGCGCGGGCGGCTACTCACCCGCGGAGGCCAGTGCCGTGCAACGAGAAATCAGCACTCTCATCGGTCCTGCGCGGGCTCAGAACGAGCTGAGTTTCCTCGGGAGGAAACTCGAGTTGAACCTGGACCCTTTGACTGACTTCGACATGTCTTGGTCGGACTTCCTCGAACGAGTTCGAGCTGTGATCGGCGATGTCCATCCGGTGATCTGAGAACGGTAGCGTCCTCGTCCGCGGACACCTTCGCGGAGCGATCCTGCACCCGCCGGACACCGCCGTTCGTGCAGGTCGCGGGCGCCTTCGTCGTCGCCCACACAGAGAGGAGCTTCTACGTGACTTCGCTCGAAGACGACTTCGCGCTGCAGAACCGGATCGCCATCATGACGTTCGACCGCCTGGAGCAGCCCTGGTCGCGCGCGGCAGCGGTGTCCGTGGAACTGGGCGTGACGGCGAAGTTGGAGTACGCCGTCGAGCGTGCCGGTGCCCTCTCGACCGCTGGCCTGCCGACAGCCGCCGAGTTCGATGCGTGGGCGGCTCTGCGGGAGCAGATGGCGGAGCCCGCCCGGGGCGCATGGTTCACGGCGCGTCTCCTGCTCGACGTCAGCGGCCAGTACCGATTCGAGTTCGACTGGGACCAGGAACCGGCTTGGCCTGTGACCATCGACGTCGACGGTGGCCTCCTCGAGTCGCGTCCCGTCGTGGGCCCCGACCTCCGCGATGACCTCCGTCGCTACCCTCGGTCGGAAGAGCCGACGTGGCTCCGGGAGCGCATCGCCGCGGACGTCGTCGAGTTCGAGGACGGGGAACTCGACGGTGAACTCAGCGGGCTCACTGCGAGCAACAACTGGGGTCTCGTCCGAACGGTCACCCGCGAGACCATCGACGCTCTCGCCAGTGGTGGCAGTACAGACGACCTCGACGAGGAAGAGGTCGCGAGTTCGGTGTTGTCCGAGGTCCTCGGAGCGACCCAGGGGCTCCACTTCGTGCGCCTGATGCGCGATGCAGCGGCAGCCGGTCTCGTCAGTCCTGTCGTGGTCCCGGACGTCGATCTCGATCGGCCTTCGTACGTCCTCGCTGGCGAGGACGACGCATTCCGAGCGATGGCGGTGGCGGCTGTCCCGGTGCTCGAGAAGGTCGCGGCGTTCGAGCTCTCGAAGGTCGCGAGCAAGGAGAGGCCGCTTTAGCGCGCTCGGGAGTGCCCCGGTTCACTCGTGCTGGTGCACGTGCACCCACCGGCCGCCGAACGCGACGCGGAGATCGTCGCGGAGCCGCCGAGCGAGCGCGACGGCCTGCGCTGTGGTCTGCACCTTCGGCACGATGACCACGCCGGGGTTGCCGACGGTGCAGGATCCTTCCGTGTCCATGTCGCCAGCGCGGGCCTCCCGGCCGCAGCCGGCACAGACGAAGACCGGCTCCGGAGCACCGTCTGCCCAGGCGAAGAGCTGCGGGAACGCGAGGTCCCCGTCGACCTCGGTGCCGCACGTCGAGCAACGAGGGCCGCGCATGTCCTCCATCGCGAGCCACAGACCGTCCGACACCCCGCAGGCGATGGTGCCGCGGTCGTCGTCCGCGCCGACACCGGCGGCTGGTCCGAGGAGATCGGGTTCACGCGCAGGGAAGCGCAGCCGAGCAACCTCCGGGTCAGGCGATGCCCAGGCATGCGCGCGGAGCCACGCCCCGACGGCGTCCGCGGTGGCCTCCTGCTGCGCCGCCGGCACGCCCAACGCCACGATGAAGTCTCGGTCCGCTCCCACCCGTCCAATGCACCACATGGGTCAGCGGCGGTGGGCGATGATGGTGGGCATGGATGCGACCCAGCTCGAACTCGACGTGGACGGGACGGCGGCGTGGTCGTCGGCTGAGCCGGAACGCCTGGCGTGGTCGATCGCCGAGAGCGTCCGTGTGCTCACCGCGCTCGGCGGGTGCTACGCCGGCCCGTGGCAGCTGCGGCACGACCGCTTCCGGCCCGCGGTGGAAGACGTCGCGGCCGTGCCGCTCGAACGACTCGTCGTCGAGGTCGGCTCGCGCCCGGTCCGCGACGTCGACGACCGGGCGCTGCCCGAGCACGGACACCGCTTCGCGCTCGACAACGGCACGGCGACCCTGCGCGTTTCCGCCACCAGGACGTGGCCGTCCGTGAGCGTCGCGCCGTTCCGGGCGGCGCGCGGGGATCGCGTCGTGGACGACGCCGTCGTCGCGGCGGCGACCGACCTCCTGACGACCCTCGTGACGACCTGGGACGGCGAGTCCGCGCGTGCGCACCACGGACGAACGGTCGTCGCCGAAGTGGTGCCGCCGCGCGTCGCCAAGCTGTCCGAGGCGCGAGACGACGAGGCGGGGGACATCTGATGGAGCGTGCGCTGCCGTCCGTGATCGTGCGGTGGGAGCGCGGCCGGGTCGTCCGTCCCTCCGACGTCGCGGACCGACTCCGGACGACCCTCGCTGCACTCCGCGAGGCTGGTCCGGCGTACCAGGGGCCGTGGCGTCTCGGCGCAGAGCGGTGGGAACCGGAGATGCCCGACGCCGAGGCACTCGCTCCGGCGGACCTCGTCGCGGCGGTCGGACGGCGACCGGAGCGGGACCACCTCGACCGGGTCGACCACGGGCAGTCCGGTGGGTACACGGTGGGACTGACGAACGCCGCGTGGGTCCAGGTCGCCGTCAGGCCGGACCATGTGCGGGTGTCGACACACTGGGTGCAGGATCCCTCAGCGTGGGGCCTGCCGGCGTCGTCGGTGTGGCCCAGCCTCGCCGCCGCGCTCGGGACGGTCTGGGCCGGCGCCGTGGAGGTGCGGACCCGCGATGCCGTCCTCGCGACCTGGACGCCGACCTGACGCTCAGCGGTGCTGGTGCACGTACGCCCACCGGTTCGGGAACGCCAGTCGGAGTTCGTCGATGAGCCGGACCGCCATCGCCGGCCCGTCGTGGTCCGGCGTGATGAGCACCAGGCCGGGGTTCCCGAAGACGAGGGAGGCCGACACGTCCATGTCGCCGGCCAGCGACACGGCCCCGCACCCGGTGCACGTGTAGACCGGTTCGTCGCCGTCGATCCAGTCGCCGAGTCGGCTCACGTCATCGTCGTCAGCAACGGTCGTGCGACAGGACCAGCACGAGGGCCCCTCCATCGAGTCGACTGCGTCCCACATCGGGTCGCCGACGCCGCAGGACACCGTGCCGATCAGGGTGTCCCGAGCCCGGCCGGGCCGGTCCATCAGGAAGTCGTCGGCCCGTTCAGCGAGGAGGTCGGGCTCGCCGGACGGGAACTCGAGCGCCGCTGCTGCCGGGTCGGGTCGCGCCCACCCGGTCGACCGGAGCCACGCCGTGACGGCGTCGGCCAGGGCCTGTTGATCGATGGACGGCACGTCCAGCGCGACGAGGAGTTCGCGGTGTTCGCTCATGGTGCGGTCCTTGCAGGCCGGTTCGCAACCAGAGCACGGACAGGAGGCGCCGTGCGGGCCCGCACCGCGCCTCCCGTCCGCCGGTCGCGTCCGTGACTCACCAGGCGAAGTCCTCCGGCGACGTCTTGTGGCCGGGGAACAGCTCGTCCAGGCGCGCGAGCGCCGCGTCGTCGAGGTGGACGTCCGTCGCGCGGACGGCCGACTCCCACTGCTCCATCGTGCGCGGGCCGGTGATCGGCGCCGTCACACCCGGCTGGTGGAGCAGCCACGCCAGGGCGAGCTCGCCGGGGGTGTGTCCGAGGTCCTTCGCGAGGGCCTCGTACGCCGTCAGCTGGTCACGGTGTCCCTCGACGTACTCGGCGCTGCGGCCGGACAGACGGCGCGAGCCCTGCTCGGTCTTCTCGATGATGCCGCCGAGCAGGCCACCCTGCAGCGGCGACCACGGGATCAGGCCGAGGCCGTAGTGGCGTGCAGCGGGCAGGACCTCGCGCTCGACGTCACGGACGACGAGGTTGTAGATCGACTGCTCGCTGACCAGACCGAGGAAGTTGCGGTGCTTCGCGGCTTCTTGCGCCTGGGCGATGTGCCAGCCGGCGAAGTTCGACGAGCCGACGTACAGCACCTTGCCCTGCTGGACAGCGAGATCCATGGCCTGCCAGATCTCGTCCCAGGGGGTGTCCCGGTCGACGTGGTGCATCTGGTACAGGTCTATGTGGTCCGTCTGCAGGCGGCGCAGTGACGCGTCGAGCGACTGCCGGATGTTGTAGGCCGACAGCTTGCCGCCGTTCGGCCACTCGATCATCTCGCCGTAGACCTTGGTGGCCAGGACGGTCTTCTCGCGACGTCCGCCGCCCTTGGCGAACCAGCGGCCGATGATCTCCTCGGTGGCACCCTTGCCCACCGAGCCGCCGTAGCCGTTGGCGGTGTCGAAGAAGTTCACGCCGAGCTCGTGCGCCCGGTCCATGATCGCGTGCGAGTCGTCCTCGCTGGTCTCCGGTCCGAAGTTCATGGTGCCGAGCACTGCTCGTGACACCGACAGCCCTGTCCGTCCGAGGTGTGTGTAGTCCATGTGTCTGGTCTACCCCGTGCTCGCTGCGTCCTGACAGGCCCTGCGAGTACCGGTGACGACAGACGACGGACATCCGAGCCGCCGCCACAGGGAGGAGCACACCATGCCCGCTGATGACGACCTGCCCGGCACGCTGCTGCGTTCGCCGGAGCATGCCCAGGCGATCTACGCCGCGGCGCGGAAGTCCGCCGAGGCCGAGTACGGCGAGGGGGAACGTGCCGGCCGCACGGCCTGGGCGGCGGTGAAGCACGAGTACGAGAAGGTCGGGGACCACTGGGAGGCGAAGGAGTCCTCGGGGCCGTCGGACTCCGGCGCGACCCAGGAGGGCGTCGACGCCACTGCGACGAAGGCGCACCTGATGGAGATCGCGAAGCGCCTGGACGTCCGCGGACGGTCGTCGATGGACAAGGGTCAGCTGATCGAGGCGATCAAGCGAGCGAACCGGGCGGCGAGCGCGGCCGCACGGCGGTGACGCATTCCGCGCCGCGCATGCACGGCGCGACGCCCGGAGTACCGTTCGTCGGATGAACATCCCTTCCCTCCGCGGCAGCCGGATCCTCGGGTTCGGACACCACCAGCCATCGCGGGTGCTGGACAACGCAGAACTGTCGACGATGGTCGACACGAACGACGAGTGGATCGTCACCCGTACCGGGATCAGGACCCGGCACATCGCGGGCGAGGGCGACACCGTCACGTCGATGGCCACCGAGGCCGGCCGTGCGGCCCTCGCCGACGCGGGGCTCGCACCGACGGACGTCGACCTGGTCGTCGTCGCCTCGACGACCCACCGCGACCGTGCGCCGTACACCGCCGGCCGTGTCGCGGCGGAACTCGGCATGAGCAACGGCCCGGCGCCCATCGACATCAACACCGCGTGCAGTGGGTTCGAGTACGCGATGGGCATCGCGGACCAGGCCATCCGGACCGGGAGTGCCGACACCGCGCTCGTGATCGGGTCCGAGGTGCTGTCCGGCATCGTCGACTGGACCGACCGCTCGACGTGCGTGCTGATCGGCGACGGGGCCGGTGCGACCCTGCTCGGCGTGTCCGAAACCCCGGAGATCGGGCCGGTGTCGTGGGGGAGCGTCCCGCACCTGCAGGACGCCGTGCGCGTCAGCGGCGAACCGGAGCGGTTCTCGCAGGAGGGTCGCTCGATCTACCGGTGGGCGATCACCGAGGCCGAGGGACACGCGCGCAAGGTCGTCCAGCAGGCCGGGCTGACGATGGACGACATCGCGGTGTTCGCGTTCCACCAGGCGAACCTGCGGATCATCGAGCCGCTGGTGACGGCACTCGGCGGCGAGTCGAAGTACGTCGTGCGCGACGTCGTCGAGTCGGGCAACACGTCCGCCGCGAGCGTGCCGCTCGGGCTGTCGAAGGCGTGGGCCCGCGGCGAGCTGCCCGAGGGGGTGCCGGCGCTCCTGTTCGGGTTCGGCGGGGGCTTCGCCCACGCTGGACAGGTGGTCACCACGCCGGTCCGCGCGCGCTGAGTCGGACGTCTGCGTGATGCGCTCGAGTGTCCGCGCGATGCGCCCGACTGTCGGCGCGATGCGCTGGACGGTAGGCATGATGCGCTCGACCGCCTGACGGACGGGAGGCCCGTGGCTGCCTCGCCACGGACCTCCGGTCCGTGCTGCCGGCGACCCGTGTGCCGAGTCGTCAGAGGGCTCGGCCGCCGGGCCGTCCGTCGCGCACGGCACGCTTGTCTGCCTGCTGCTGGCGCTTGTCGGCTTTCTGCTGGAGCTTCCGCTCGCGCCGGTTCGGCTTGTCCGCGCGACTCGGCGTGCCCGACGACTGCTCGAGAACGATCGGGAAGTGCGCCGGCGGCTCGCCGAAGCCGGTCCTCGATGCCTGGATCACCTTGCGGCCGAGAGCGTGGTTGCCCAGCCCGCCCACCGCTGCGCCGATGCCGAAGGGCAGCGCGCGACCGAGGATCGACGTGCCCTGGCGTGCGACGAAGCGCTTGATGAACGAGTCCCGGACCTGCTTCGCGATCCCGCTGACCGCCTGCTGCGGCAGCGACGACGCCACCATCTCGCCCCAGAAGGCCGTGCGCGCCTGACCGCCGGCTGCCTGGCCCGCGAGCTGCTTGATGAGCTGCGTGCCCGGGGTGCCGAGGATCATCGCCATCACGAGCGTGCGGGAGCGTTCCGGGTCGTCGAGGGTGATGCCGTGGACCTCTGTCACGGACTGGGCGAACAGGGCGGTGGCTTCGAGGAACCCGACCGTCTCGGCACCGCTCAGGCCGAAGCTGGCGGCCATTCCGATGCCCGGCACGACCGCACTCGCGCCTACTGCCGCACCACCGGTCGTGACCGCGGTCAGGTAGTGGCGTTCGAGGATCTCGATGACCTCGGCCGGGGTGGCGTCGGGCTTGCGGCGTCGGATGCGATTGACGTGCGCCACCACCGCCGGGCGCTGGACGTCGAGGACACGGTCGAGCATCTTCGCCCAGCCCTTGGACGTCGCGGGGACCTGGGTCGGGGGTGCGGACTGGTCGACGGGGGCGGAGGGCAGCGAGACGATCGCCTGGTCCCGCTCGCCCGACCGGTCGTTCTGCTTCGGGGCCATGCCGCAACGCTACGCCGGGCACGTGGGAGGGTCGCTGGATGGCTCCGGAACACGCGTCAGTGGAAGTGGGAACCGTGGGTCGTGGCTCGGGACGTTGCTCGGGTCGTGGGAGGGGCGCACGAGCGCCACGATGCTCAGCGACAGGGCACGCCGGCGCTGACGAGCTTTGCACGAACCACCTCCGGGTCCATCAGGTCGGCCCAGGTCAGTCGGACGACACGGCGGACTTCGGCGAAGGAGCGGACGAAGTCCTCGCGCTGCTTCTCGCGCCAGTGGGCATCGGCGGTCGAGATGCCGTCGAGCATCGTGGGGTCTTGGTACTTCGCGCGACCATCCACCTCGACCACGACGCCCTGGGTCGGGAACCAGAAGTCCACGATGGCCCGTTGGTCGCCGGGGCGGGAGAACTCGTGCTGCTGGACCGGATCCGTGGTGCCGAGCTGGCGGAAGCGCACGCGGGCGACCGACTCTGCCGCAGACCCTGACCGCGTCGATCCCATCGCGATCGCCGTACGTGCTCGTGCGAAGGCCTTCGGTGCCGTTCGGTCGAGTTCCTCGCTGAGCAGTGCGCGCGTTGTGGCCCCCTGCCCGAGCGCGGCATCGATCATCGGGACCGCCGCCGTCAGGGTCGCCGTGCAAGCGACATCGGCGAGCGTCCTGACCAGCGACGTGACCCGTGCGCCGGCGAACTCGACGGGGAGCGTAGACGGATGCCGTTCTCGATGTTCGTCGGTGGGCAGCTCGACGACCCCGTGGTGGACCCGGAGGAAGCGACTGCCGTCTGGCCGAGCACGGCGCGGGTCGGTCAGGTGTACCTGATCGGGTGGCGGCTCGACGAACGGCAGCGCGTGGACCGCCGCGGCCGAGGCGTGGGAGATGACCCGCGGCGGGAGAACGAGCGGAGCGGTGGCGCGGACGAGCACGAGGTGGCGTTGCTCGGGGAAGAGCCCTGCCACGTCGGCTGGCCGGACGAGGACGCCGGGTCGGATCGCGATGTACTCCCCACGATGGACTGCTCGTTGGAGTGCGCGGCGTTCAGCGCTGTCGTGGTGGGCGATGCGGATGAGCGGGACGGTCGGAGCTGCAGACATGACGACACTGTCGCGCTTCCGGGGCTTGGACCGCGTCGCCGTAGGCCGATCTGTGGATGATGCCCCGAGCCTCCAGGATGTGGAGGAGAGTCGTGCGCCGCCGATGCGACAGGGACGGTGTCGGACGACAGCGAGGTTGTCGCGCGGGTGGCGACGGTCCGCTGGGACGACAGCGACGGTGTCGTACGACAGCGACGATGTCGCGCGGGTGGCGAGGATCCGCTGGGACGACAGGGACGGTGTCGGACGACAGCGAGGTTGTCGCGCGGGTGGCGAGCATCCGCCCGAACGACAAGGACGATGTCGTACGACAGCGACGATGTCGTTCCGAGTCAGCGGCGGGGCGGGCGGCGGGCCGACGCCGCGCCAGCCCCCCCCTACGCCCGCGCCAGCTCCGCGCGCAGCGGAAGGTCCTGGTCCTCGAGGATGAACTGTGCACCGACACCCGTCCGCGCGTTGACGACCACCGGCGCGAGCAGGTTCACCGTCGTGCCGGAGGCGCCCGGGGTCGCGACCACGAGCAACATCGCCTCGGTCGGGTCGGTCAGCGTGATCGACGCCGCCTGGCTGTCGGACAGCGACGGTGCGTACGACGGCAGGTGCACGGCGGCGTCGAGCAGGTACAGCCGCGGCTCGGTGACACCCGACGCGGTGGTGCCCGCCCCGACGAGCGTGAACAGCCCGTCGGTGTCGGCGACCGGCGTCAGGGTGAAGGAGTCGAGCGGCTCGAGGCCGAAGGGTGCGACGGAGAAGGTGAGGGGGATGCTCATCGGAGGTAGTCCATCAGGGTCGGCTGCAGGACCTTCGCGGTGACGGCGAGGGCTGCCTGGTAGTTGGTCTGCTGCACCTGCAGGTCGAGGACGGCCTTGGCCAGGTCCTTGTCCTCGACCGACGAGCGCCGTGCCTCGAGGTCGACGGATGCCGACTTCAGGGACGACTGCGCGGCGAGGGCGGCCGCGTGCCGGACACCGACGTCGGCCTGGGCCCCGCGCACCGTGTCGATGCGGGCGTCGAGGTCGTTGAGCCTCGGGTTCACGTTCACGCCGTTCTGCAGGTCGGTGACGATCGAGGAGATGGTGGCGAAGACGGACTCGGCGCCCGAGCCGAACACGGCGGTGCCGGTGGTGTCCACACGCACCGAGGTGCCGTCCCCGATGCGGCGGTCGACGGGTGCGGTCGAGGACGTCCAGCCGGTGGACGGGTCGAACACGGTGGCGGCGGTGGACGCGCCGGCGAAGACGGAGCGGGTGCCGTACTTCGTGTTCGCGCTCGATGCCAGGTCGGCGGCCAGGCCCTGGAACTGGGTGATCATGGCAGCACGGTCGGTGTCGCCCATCGTGCCGGAGTTCGCCGCCTGCACGGTCAGGTCGCGCACCTTCGACAGCACGGAGTACACGTCGCCCAGGGCGCTGTCGGTCGTGGCGAGCCAGCCGGCGGCGTCGTTGGCGTTCCGCGCGTACTGCGCGTTCGCTGCCTGGTCCTTGCGGACCTGCATCGCCGACGCGGTGCCGACGGGGTCGTCGGACGGACGCCCGATCGCCTTGAGCGTGGTGGCCTGGTCCGTCAGCTGCGCGAGCTTGGCGGCACCGGCCTGCAGCCGCGACGTGGCGGCTGCCATGGACATCTGGGTGGTGACCCGGGTGATCATCGTCATCCCCTCCCGACCAGGCCGACGCGGTTGATCAGCGTGTCGAGCATCTCGTCGACGGCGGTCAGGACGCGGGCTGCGCCCTGGTAGGCGTGCTGGTAGCTCAACAGGTTCACGTTCTCCTCGTCCAGGTCGACCCCGGCACCGGACTGCTGCTGGCTCTGCGCGTTGGTCAGGGCGAGTCCGGACAGCGTCGCCTCGGACGTGGCCGACCGGGAGGCCGTGCCCACCCCTGCCACGAACGTCGCCCAGGACGCATCGGGTGCGTCCACGGCGGCGCCGAGCTGGCCGATGGCGTCCGCCACCCGGCCGTCGTGGTCGCCCGCCGCGTTCCGCGTCGCGATGCCGCTGGCATCGGTCGGCACGACGGTCAGGCCCTGCGCCGCGGGGACGCCGGCGGACAGGGCGAAGAAGTCGACGCCCGTGGTGCCGGCCGGCGTGGTGCCGGCGTGGTGTGCGGCGTTGACCTGCGTGGCGAGGGCGGTGGCGACCCGGTCGTAGGCGGCCGAGGCCTGGGCGAGCGCGCCGCCGGTGCCGTTGGCGGTCGCGGGCGCCAGGAGCGACACGTTGCCGGCGATCGATCCGCCGGTCAGGGCGACGGCCGATCCGGAGCCGGAGGTCCAGGTGAGCGTCACGCCCGTGGCGTCGCCCAGGCGCGTGCCGCCGCCGAGCGCGACGGAGCGGGCGTCGCTGCCCTGCACCAGCGGGTTGCCGCCGATCAGGACGTCCACGGTGCCGTCGGCGTTCGTGCGGGTCGTCCCGCCGGCCAGCGACGCGATCTGCTGGGTGAGCTGGTCCCGCTGGTCCATCAGCTCGTTGGCGTTCCCGCCACCGGCGACGGTGGTGCGGATGCGGCCGTTCAGGTCGGCGACCTGCTTCGCGGCGTCGTTCAGCTGCGTGACCTGTCCGGCGACGGTGGCTCGGACGGCGGTCCACTGCGCGTCGACGGCCTCGGAGCCGCTGGACAGTGCCGCGGCGACCGTACCGGCGGCGCCGATGAGCGCCGTGGCGGCTCCCGGGTCGTCGGTGTGGGTGGCGAGGTCGCTCCACGCGGACCACATCGTGTCGAGCTTCGTGGCGAGACCGTCGGCGCCCGGCTCGTGCAGCCCGGACTCCAGCTGGTCGAGGGCGGTCGCGCGGGTGGTGGCGTACGCCGAGGAACCGGCGGCGGCGCGGACACCGGCGTCGAGCGTCATCGACCCCAGCCGGGCGATGCCGTCGATCGACACACCCTGTCCGGCCAGGGCCGCGGTGCCCCGCATGAACCCGGTCTGCACGGCGGGGACCGACGACTGGGTGACGCGCTGACGGGTGTAGCCGGCGGTGCCGGCGTTGGCGATGTTCTGGCCCGTGACCTCGATGCCGGCGCGGGCGGCGCTCAGGCCGGAGTACGCGGTGGCGAGGGAGCCGAAGGTGCTGACCACGGTGTCACAGGCTCCCGTCGAACAGGCGTGCTTCGCCCGAGGCGCGCCCGGACGTGCCGGTCGCGTCGTAGGTCGCAGTGTCGCCGACCGTGCCGGCGAGGGTCTCCTCGGTGGCCTGGGCGGCGGTGCGCAGGAAGCGGTCGTTCTCGTCGCGGAGCGTGCCGATGTGGGTCGTGAGCTCGAGCATCGCCTGCAGGTGCGATGCCAGGATCTCGCCCCACGGACCCGAGGGCGCAGCAGCGACGACCTCACGCAGGGGAGCCGCGGGGTCGACGCCCCACTCCTCGGCGACGGCGGCGCTCTGCGCGCTGCGCTCGAGCCCGGTCGTGCGGAGCCGCTGGAGCACCTGCTCGACCTCGCGGCTGGCGTGCGACACCCAGCGGGAGCGCCCGGCGGCGAGCAGCAGCTGCTCCTCCTCCAGCTTGAACGTGAGCAGCTCGAGCAGTTCTCGTTCGCGCCAGAGCACGGCGGACAGGTCGTTCACGCTCATCATCTCCTCCCGGTGTCGGTCGTCTTGCGGACACCGGGGACTATCGGTCGGGGCGGGCGCCCCGTAAGCGCGCGGCCCTCGAGTGCGGTCACGCGATCGGCCGCCACCTCCACTCCGGGGGACAAACACGCAGCCCGGATCGGTCATGTCCCCCCAAGTGCGGACACCCGAAACGCCCTCGTCCCCCCGCACTGGGGACGATCACAGGGGTGTTCAGCGCTTTGCCAGCCGATACATTCGAGATGCACACCGGGGGACACCCCGGGACGCGCCACGGGGGCGCGGAGTGCACCGCCCGGAGGGAACCGGGTGGTCTTCGGCGTACTCACCGGCCACGACGCGGCCGGTGTTCGTCGTGCCCACCGACCGGGTGGGACACACGACGATGGCGAGCCCCACGGACGGGGACACACCGATCGAGACGACCAGGGGAAGCGCATGGACCGCACCGAACGCAACGCGATGATCACCGAGCACCTGCCGCTCGTGGGCTACATCGTGTCCGACGTCCGTGCACGAGCCACCCACCTCGACCGCGACGACCTGGCCGCCGTCGGCTCGCTCGCCCTGGTCGCCGCCGCCGAGGCGTTCGACCCGACGCTCGGCGTGCCGTTCGGCGCGTACGCCCGGACCCGCATCACCGGTGCCATCGCCGACGACATGCGCTCCGCCGACTGGGCCAGCCGCGGGACCCGCAAGCGCATCCGCGAGACCCTCGCGACGCGTGAGGCGCTGACGTCCCAGCTCGGCCGCAGCGTCTCCGTGCAGGAGGTCGCCGACGCGATGGGCGTGGACCGTCAGACCGCGCTCGATGCGATGAGCGACGCCGGCCGCACCGTGACCGCGATCGACGAGACCGTGCACGACACCGTCGCCGCCGACCTGCCGCTGCCCGGCGACGACCTGGTCGAGACCGAACGTCGCCGCTACCTCCGCGCTGCCGTCGAGGCGCTGCCGGAGCGGATGCGGTACGTCGTCGAGGCGGTCTACTTCGGCGACCGGTCCGTGACCGAGGTCGCCGCAGAGCTCGGCATCACGCACTCCGCGGTGTCGCAGCAGCGCTCCGAGGCGATGCGCCTGCTGCGCGACGGCCTCGCCACGCACTACGGCGACGGCGGCGCCGCTCCCGAGCCGGTCTCGCGCACGACCGCCGCGCGCCGGAGCGCATACCTGGCACGGGTCGCGACGAACGCCGCGGTCGGTGTCGCCCGCGCGGTGCAGGACGCGACGAGCGGCCACCAGGTGGTCGCCAGTTGATCGTGGGGGACCGGCGCCGAGGAAATCGTGCCGGTTCTCCTAACGCCTCCGGTCGTTCGGCCGACAGGCAACCATGTCAGCCCACGGACGGGCAGACGAAGACCCAGAATTCACGGAGGAAACCACCATGGGTATGTCCATCAACACCAACCTCTCGGCACTCAACACGTACCGGAACCTCAACGCGACGCAGGGCGACCTGTCGAAGTCCCTCGAGAAGCTCTCGAGCGGCCTCCGCATCAACCGTGCCGCTGACGACGCTTCGGGCCTGACGATCTCCGAGGGACTGAAGTCCCAGGTCGGTGGCCTCACGGTCGCCGCCCGCAACGCGCAGGACGGCATCTCCGTCGTGCAGACCGCTGAAGGTGGGCTCACCGAGACCCACTCGATCCTCCAGCGCATGCGCGACCTGGCAGTGCAGGCCGGCAACGACTCGAACAACGAGGACTCGCGGACCGCGATCAGCACCGAGGTCGGGCAGCTCACCCAGGAGCTCACCCGCATCTCGGCCTCGACCAACTTCAACGGCATCAACCTGCTCGACGGCTCCGCCGGCACCGCAGGCGTGCTGAAGTTCCAGGTCGGCGCCAACGGTGACGCGGCCAGCCAGATCGACGTGGACCTGTCGAAGTCGAGCGTCAAGGACGTGGCCACCGCGGTCGGCGCCCTGAAGTTCGACAGCGCTGACGACGCCCAGGCGTCCATCACCGCACTCGACGCGCAGATCAAGTACGTCTCCTCGGCTCGTTCGAACATCGGTGCCATCCAGAACCGCTTCGACCACGCCATCAACGTGACGAACGTGGCGAAGGAGAACCTCACCGCGGCGTCCTCGCGCATCACCGACGTCGACATGGCGGAGGAGATGGTCAAGTACACGCGCGACAACATCCTCAGCCAGGCCGGCACGTCGATGCTCGCGCAGGCGAACCAGAGCACGCAGGGCGTCCTGTCGCTGCTCCGCTAGTCGCGACCGCGCCGCTCTCCGGGACAGT
Source organism: Curtobacterium sp. VKM Ac-2922 (assembly GCF_022815645.1). Taxonomy (GTDB): domain Bacteria; phylum Actinomycetota; class Actinomycetes; order Actinomycetales; family Microbacteriaceae; genus Curtobacterium. Next base: position 91,415 of record NZ_JALGRO010000002.1, read on the forward strand.
TCAGGCCTCCCGGGGAGCGGCGCACCACCCCTGACCACAACTGCGCCGAGGAGCCAGGATGTCCACGTCGTCCGTGTCGAGTGGCAGTTTCGCCATCGACGGTCTCGTGTCCGGGCTCAAGACGACGGACCTCATCAACTCGCTCATGTCGGTCGAGTCGGTGCCGCAGACCCTGCTCAAGAACAAGGTCACGACGACCAACTCGTTCATCTCGTCGCTGCAGACGATGAACTCGCTGGTGCAGACCCTGGCGTCGAAGGCGGCGGACGCGGCGAAGGCCTCGTCGCTCGACGTGTACACCGGCACGAGCTCGAGCCCCGGCGCCACGGTGGCGACCGGTGCGAACGCCGCACCCGGTTCGGTGTCGTTCACCGTCGGGTCGACAGCGGCCGCGCAGGTCGGGGTCACCGCCGCGATGGCGACGTGGTCCACCGGCGCACAGCCGGTGACGATCACGCGCGCCGACGGCACGACCACCACGGTCACGCCCGCGTCCGGGTCGCTCGACGACGTCGCATCGGCGATCACCAAGTCCGCCGCGGGCGTCACGGCGACCAAGGTGGCCGCCGGCACCGCGGCCGACGGCACGAAGCTCTGGCGGCTGCAGCTCACCGCGACCTCGACCGGCGCCGCCGGGGCGTTCACCGTCCACCGCGGCACGGCCGACCAGGTCGCTGCCGGCTCCGGCACGGACGTCCTCGCCGAGCCCGGTGCGGCCGTCGTCCGCACGGCCTCCGACGCCTCGGTCACGCTCTGGGCCGGCACCGCCGCGGCGCAGACCGTGACGAGCGCGTCGAACACGTTCACGGACCTGCTGCCCGGTGTCACGGTCACGGTCTCACAAGCGACCACCGACCCGGTGACGGTCACCGTCGCCCGGGACACCACGAAGGCACAGTCGGTCGCCTCCGGCCTGGTCGACGCGATGAACGCCATCGCGAAGTACTACGGGTCGAACACCGGCGTCACGAACACGACGAGCGCCACCTCGGGCACGACGACGACCACGGCCGGTGTGCTGCTCGGTGACGCCACCACGCGCGACGCCATGCAGCGCCTGTCGAGCACGATGTCGGCACCCGTGAACGGCAGGTCCCCGTCGTCGATCGGCATCTCGATCACCAAGGACGGCGACTTCACCTTCGACCCGGACGCCTTCCAGAAGGCCCTGGCAGCCGACCCCGAGGGCACGCAGGCAGTCGTCTCCGGACTCGCGACCACCGTCGGTGCCGCCGCCACCGCGATCTCGGACAAGTACACCGGGTCGCTCACCACCGCGATCAGTGGACAGCAGTCCGTGGTCAAGGACCTCAACGACCAGATCGACCGCTGGACGGACCGCCTGGCATCGCGCAAGTCGGCGTTGCAGACGCAGTACGCCGCGCTCGAGACCAACCTCAGCAAGCTCCAGTCGCAGTCGAGCTGGCTCTCCAGCCAGATCGCGTCGATGTCGAGCTGATCGGGACACCACCATGACGTACGACAACCTCTCGCAGCGCCGCCGTGCGCAGTACACGAACGAGTCCGTGCTGTCGGCAACGCCGGCGCAGCTCGTCACGATGCTGTACGACCGGCTGCTGCTCGACCTGCACCGTGCCGAGGCCGCGCAGACGACGAACGACTGGGATGCCGCCCGCGACCAGCTGCTGCACGCCCAGGCCATCGTCGGCGAGCTCTCGTCCACGCTGCGCATCGACGCGTGGGACGGCGGCGAGGGCCTGCTGGCGATCTACAACTACGCGTCGACCTCGCTCATCACCGCGAACGTCCACCGCGACGTGCAGGCCACCCGCGACTGCATCCGGATCCTCGAGCCGCTGCGCCGGGCCTGGCACGACGCGGCCAGCACCATGACCGCGACCGCACCGGTCGCATCGGGCGGAGCCCTCGGTGTCGCCTGAACAGCGGGACGCGGCACACCGCGCCGAGTGGGAGGCCGTGCTCACCGTCCTGGAACGGGCGGCGGTCGACGACGACCCGGCCCCCTGGCTCGCGCCGACCGGGCTGGGACCGGTGCCGCGCGCACTGATGGGGCGGGCCTCCCGGCTGCTCGCCGCCCAGCACGACCGCATGCAGTCCCTGGAGCGGCAGCGCCGCGCCACCCTCGAGCACCTCGGCGCCCTGCGCCAGGTCGACGCGACCCGCGAGCCGCAGCGCTCGGTCTACCTCGACGCCAGCGCGTAGGCGCCCTCCCGGCCCCCGTTCGGGGCGAGCACTAACGAGCCCGACGCGACCCACCGATAGCGCACCACGAGCACGGATCGCTCGACCACCGGCCACGGATCGGCCACCACCGCACGACGTCATCACCGCACCGGCGATGTCGTCCTGACGAGGGGGACCCCCGTGTTGGATTCCGTGACGTCGTCCGCGCTGCAGAGTGCGCTCGACGGGCTGTCGATGCGCCAGCGCGTGATCGCGAACAACATCGCGAACGTCAACACCACGAACTACCACGCCGAGAAGGTGCAGTTCGAGGACGCCCTCGCACAGTCCGTCGTCGACGGGTCCGGCCGCACCACGCCGACCGTCGCACGCTCGCTCGAGCCCACGAACACCAACGGCAACAACGTCAACCTCGACGAGGAGACGCTGTCGAACATCGACACCGTGCTGCGGTACCAGTTCGCCACGCAGGCGATGAACTCGGAGCTCACGAGCGTCCGTGCGGCGATGCGGACGAACTCGTGACGACCTTCGACGCGATCGGCATCGCGAGCACCGGGCTCACCGTGCACCGCAAGTGGCTCGACGCCATCTCGGACAACATCGCCAACGTCAACACGGTCCGGTCGATGGACGACTCGGCGTTCCAGGCCCGCTACGTCGAGGTGCAGGAGGGCGCCGGCGTCTCCGGCGCCTACGTCAAGGGCGCCGCGTTCGGCAGCGCCGCTGGCCGCGTGACCTACGACCCGGACAACCCGCTCGCGAACGCCGAAGGCTACGTCCGCATGCCGGACATCGACCTGGGCACGCAGATGGCGGACCTCATCATGGCCCAGCGCGGCTACCAGGCGAACGCCGCCGTGGTCGACCGTGCCAAGACCGCCTACGAGGCGGCACTGCAGATCGGGAAGAACTGATGCCCATCGACGCCGTCAACGGCGTGACCACGAACGCGCTCTCCGGTGTGTTCGGCACGTCCCAGGCCACGACGCCCGCAACCAGCAGCCAGCCCACGACCGGCACCGACGGGTCGTTCGCGGCCAGCCTCGGCAACGCCGTCGACGGGCTGCAGGACCTGCAGAGCACGTCGAAGACCCTGGCCGTCAAGGCCGTCACGGGCAACCTCGACGACATCCACGACGCCACCATCGCGTCCACCCGCGCGCAGGTCACGCTCGAGCTCGTCGCGGCGGTCCGCAACAAGGGCGTCGACGCCTTCAACGAGATCATGAGGATGCAGGCCTGATGCCCGCCGCACTGCAGAACCTGTTCGGGCGTCTCGGCGCCTACGTCAAGGGCTTCTCCGCCGCCCAGCGCACGATCGCCATCCTGGCCGTCGCGGCGCTCGTGCTCGGCGGGGTCGCGCTGGCCTCGTGGCTCGGCAAGCCGTCCTACGCGCCGCTGTTCACCGGCCTGGCCGCTGCCGACGCGTCCTCGGTCACCGACCAGCTCACCACGGACGGTGTGCCGTTCCAGCTGACCGACGGCGGCGCCACCATCCTGGTGCCGCAGTCGTCGGTGTACACTGAGCGCCTGAAGGCCGCGTCGAACGGGTTGCCGTCGTCGAACGAGGGCGGCTACTCGCTGCTCGACAAGATGGGCGTCACCAGCTCGGAGTTCCAGCAGGACGTCACGTACAAGCGCGCGATCGAGGGCGAGCTCGCGAAGACGATCTCGGCGATGGACGGCGTGCAGACCGCCAGCGTGCAGCTCGCGATCCCGGCGAAGTCGGTGTTCGTGTCCGAGGAGAAGGACCCCACCGCGTCGGTGTTCATCGCGACGAAGAACGGCGTGCAACTGACCACCGACCAGGTGCAGTCGATCGTGCACCTGACCAGCGCCGCGGTCGAGGGCATGCAGCCCACCGACGTGTCCGTCGTCGACTCCAAGGGCCAGACCCTGTCCGCGGTCGGCACCGGTGCCACCGGGTCCGGCGCGGACCAGGCCGCCGACTACGACGCCACCACCTCGAAGAAGATCCAGGACCTGCTCGACACGACGCTCGGCGCCGGCAACGCCAGTGTGGTCGTCTCGGCGACGATGAACCAGAACACCGGTACGCGCACGTCGGAGTCGTTCACGACGCCGACGACCGGCCCGGTCGCGCTCAACGAGTCCTCGACCAAGGAGCAGTACGGGTCCGGCTCGGGTGCGGGCAACGGCGCCACGGGCGTGCTCGGACCGGACAACATCGCCGTCCCGAACGGCACCGCGTCGGGCGCTGCGAGCGGTGACGGCGGGTACGACAACGAGTCCTCGACGAAGAACAACGCCGTCGACAAGACCACCGAGACCACGCAGCTGCCGTCGGGCGGCGTCGACCGGCAGACCGTGTCCGTCGCGCTCAACAGCAAGGCGTCGTCGGTGCAGAACGCGAACCTGCAGAGCATCAACGACCTGGTGTCCGCCGCTGCCGGTGCCGACACCGCACGCGGTGACCAGGTCAAGGTGGCCATGATGGACTTCGACACCAGTGCCGCCGACCAGGCTGCCAAGGCCCTGAAGACCCAGCAGGCGGCCGACCAGCAAGAGGCCCTGTGGTCCTCGATCCGCACCGCCGGGATCGTCGTCGGGATCGCGCTCGCACTGATCGCGCTGATCGTCTTCCTGGCCCGCCGCGGTCGCCGTCAGGAACGCGAGAGCGTCGACGTCGGCGAGCTCGACGCCTTCGGCTCGTCGTTCGAGCTGCCGCTCGCCGTCGACGCCGCCGACCAGCGCAGCGGACTCGCAGCCGGGTCGGACGCGCCGACCGTGGCGCTGTCCACCCTGCCGCACGACGACGCGCCGACCGAGGTGCTCACCACCGACGAGATCAGTGCCGAGCGCCGCCGCCAGGACATCTCGAACCTGGCCGAGCGGGACCCGAAGCGCACCGCCGAGCTGCTGCGCGGCCTGCTGGACGACCGGACCTCGGTGTGAACGGCCCCGTCGCCGCCTCCGGCCCGCGGTCGTTGAGCGGCGCGCAGAAGGTCGCGCTCATCCTCATGCAGATGGAGACCGACCGCGCCGCCGAGGTCATGAAGCAGTTCTCCGAGCTGGAGGCCGAGGAGATCTCCGCCGAGATCGTCCGGATGCGCCGCGTCGAGGACACCGTGGTCGACGCGACGCTGACCGAGTTCCACCGGATGACCCGCACCGGGCGCACGCACCGGCGCGGCGGCAAGGACACCGCGCTGGGCCTGCTCGACGCCGCGTTCGGCTCCGAGCGCGCGGCCGGGGTCATGGACCGCCTGGCCTCGAACCTGGCCGGGCAGTCCTTCGACTTCCTGGACGACGCCGAACCCGGACAGGTCATCACCCTGCTCGAGGGCGAGCTGCCGCAGACCATCGCCCTGGTGCTCGCCCACCTGCAGCCCGCCCAGGCCAGCGCCGTGCTCGCCGGGGTCGACGACCGCGCCCGCACCGACGTCGCGCAGGCGTTCGCCACGATGGGCAGCGCCACGCCCGAGGCCGTCGGGATCGTCGCGGGCGTGCTCCGCCAGCGTGCCGGCGCCGTCGTGTCCCCGCGCGAGAGCGTCGAGGTCGTCGGCGGCATCGCGCCCCTGGTCGACATCATCAACCGCTCCGACGTCGCCACCGAGAAGGCCGTGCTCGACGGGCTCGAGGCGCGCGACCCGGAGCTCGCCGAGGACATCCGCTCGCGCATGCTCACGTTCGAGGACATCGTCAAGCTCGAGTCCCGCGACATCCAGCAGGTGCTGCGCGGGATCGACTCGAAGATCCTGGCGACCGCCATGAAGGGCGCCGCCGGACCCGTCGTCGAGACCATCCGCGCGAACGTCTCCGAACGCAACCGCTCGCTGCTCGACGACGAGATCCAGGCCATGGGTCCGGTCCGTGTGTCGCAGGTCGAGGAGGCCCGCGCCGAGGTCGTGCGCTCCGTCCGTGAGCTCGAGGCCCAGGGCGTCATCACCGTCCACCGCGCCGAGGAGGACGAGCTCGTTGACTGACACCACCACGTTCGCGCGGGTCGCGTTCCCGGTCGTCGCCGACGCCGGCTCGGCCAGCCGTGCCGCCAGCGCCGAGGTCCGCGGACACGCTGCCGGCTACGCGGCCGGACTGCGCGCCGCGCACACGGACACCGAGGCCCTGCGCGCCGAACTCGAGGCGGCGCACGTCGCCCGACTCGAGCGACTCGAAGCCGACACCGCGCGGCGGCTCGCCGCGATGTCGGCCGCGACGGACGCGCTGCTCGCGCGCACCGCACCCGTGCTGGCGTCCGCCGAGCAGTCGGTGGTGGACGCGGCCATGGAACTGGCCGACGCCGCCGTCGGGTACGCGATCCGGGCCTCCCGTCCGGCATCCGCGGACAGCGTGGTCGACGACGGCCTGGAGGACCGGGTGCAGCCCGGCGCCGAGGCGACCGTCCGTCGCGCACTCGCGCTGGTCGACCACACGCTCGCGATCGCGGTGCGGCTGAGCCCGGCGGACGCCGCCGCGGTCGCATCGCTCGACCTGCCGGTCGCCGTCCGCACCGACCCGACCCTGTCCGACGGCGACGCCGTCGTGGACCTGCCGGACGGCGTGCTCGACGCCCGGATCGGCGCCGCGCTCGCCCGCGCGAAGGCCGCACTGGGGGTCAGCGCATGACCGCCACCCTGCTCCGACCGCGCGCGCTCGACGCCGCGGTGGCCCTTGCCGCACCGCAGCGCGTCGGGGTCGTCACGAGCGCCGTCGGCCTGGGGCTGACCGTCGCCGGGCTCGACGTCAGCGTCGGCGAGGTCGTCATGGTCGGCCGCGAGGACGGACCGCAGACCGCCGTCGAGGTCGTCGCCACCGACGCCAGCGGTGTGCGCTGCATGCCGCTCGGACGGCCGACCGGCGTGACCGCCGGGATGCCCGCACGACCGACGGGCCGTCCCGTGCTGGTGCCGACCGGACGCGGACTGTTCGGGCGGGTGCTCGACGGGCTCGGGCGGCCGATCGACGACCGCGGACCGCTCGACGCCGACGCCTGGGTCGAGCTCGACCACGCCACACCGAACGCGATGGCCCGCACCCGGATCGACACGCCGATGCAGCTCGGGGTCCGCGTGCTCGACACCCTGACCACCGTGGGACGCGGGCAGCGCATGGGCCTGTTCGCCGGGTCCGGTGTCGGCAAGTCCTCGTTGCTGTCGATGATCGCTCGGGGGAGCGACGCGGCGGTCAACGTCATCGCGCTGGTCGGCGAACGTGGCCGCGAGGTGCGGGAGTTCCTGGAGGACGACCTGGGGCACGAGGGGCTCGCCCGCTCGATCGTCGTCGTGTCCACCTCGGACGAGCCCGCGCTGATGCGCCTGCGTGCGGCGTTCGTCGCCACCCGCATCGCTGAGTCGTTCCGCGACGCCGGTCAGGACGTCGTGCTCATGATGGACTCGCTGACCCGTGTCGCCATGGCGCAGCGCGAGATCGGCCTGTCGGTCGGCGAACCCCCCGCCACCCGGGGCTACCCGCCGTCGACGTTCTCGGTGCTCGCCGGGCTGCTCGAGCGCGCCGGCACCGACCGCGTGGGCAGCATCACCGGGCTGTACACGGTGCTCGTCGACGGCGACGACCACAACGAGCCGATCGCCGACGCCGCGCGCAGCATCCTCGACGGGCACGTGGTGCTCGACCGGAAGCTCGCCGTCACGGGGCACTTCCCGTCCGTCGACGCGCTCGGGTCGATCTCCCGCGTGGCGTCGAAGGTCACCTCGCCCGCCGAGCGTGCCACGGCGACCGGCCTGCGGAAGGTGATGGCCGCTCGCAAGGCCGCCCAGGACCTGCTCGACGTCGGCGCGTACCAGCGTGGATCCAACCCGCTGGTGGACGCCGCCGTCGACCACCAGGACGCGATCGACCAGTTCCTGCGGCAGGGCATGGACGAGCGGGTCACCGCCGCCGACTCGTGGCAGCGGCTCGACGCGCTCGTCCGCCAGCTCGGGGGTGCGTGATGGCCCGGACCTTCCCGCTCGCCGGGCTCCTGCGCCTGCGGCACGCCGAACAGGACCGCGCTGCGGCAACGCTGGCGACCGCGAACGACCGCGTCCGTGAGGCCGCCGACGCCCGCATCGCCGCACGCCGCACGCTCGAGGACTCGGCCACCGCGATGCCGATCGAGGACGCCGCCACCCTGAGCGCCGTCGCCGCCGCCCGTGCCGCGACGCGGGGGATGCTCCGCGAGCTCGACGTCGTGGCCGAACACCGGCGCGCAGACGCAGAGCACGCCCAGGGTGAGTACTCCGCCGCCCGGCGGTCGGCCCTGGGGCTCGAGAAGCTCGAGGAGCAGCACACGGTCGCCGCCCGCGCCGAGGAGCTCCGCACCGAACAGAACGCACTCGACGAGATCGCGGCACGCAGCCGCACCGAAGGGGGGACCCGATGAGCCTGGATGCCGTGCTGAGCCGGATCTCCGAGATCCGCTCCCAGATCGACACGCTGCAGAGCGGTGGGACCCGCACGTCCTCGTCGTCGGCCGCTGCCGCCGCGTCGTCCTCGGCGTTCGACGCGACGATGGCCGCGACCGCCACCGCTGGGTCGACCGCGGCCGGCGCGTCCACTGCTGCTGCGGCCACGGCACCGGCCACGTCGGTCGACGCCGGCAAGGGCACCGTCGCGACCGGCAGCGGGAAGACCGGTGACGACGTCGTGGCCGATGCGAAGAAGTACCTCGGCGTGCCGTACGTGTTCGGCGGCACCACCACCGCGGGCATGGACTGCTCGGGCCTGGTGCAGACCGTGTTCAAGGACCTCGGCGTCACCATGCCGCGGGTCGTGCCGGACCAGGCGAAGATGGGCGTCGCCGTGCCCTCGTTGGCGCAGGCGCAGCCCGGCGACCTGATCATCCCGAAGGGCGAGGGCCACGTGGTGATCTACGTCGGCGACGGCAAGGTGCTGCATGCGCCCCGCCCCGGCAAGGACGTCCGGATCGTCGACAACTGGTACAAGGACTCCGACATCGCCACCATCCGGCGCATCGTCCCGTCGGCGCAGGAGGCCGCCGCCACCAAGGCCGCCTCGGCATCGAGCGCGTCGGGGTCGGGCACCGATCTGCAGACCGCTGCGCTGATGTCCCTGCTGCAGTCGGGGAGTGCCGCATGAGCCCGACGATGACCGTCGCCCCGAGGGCGCCCGGTCCCGCGGAGGCGTCGGCGGCGACCGGTCGTTCCGCTTCGACGGGTGCGGACGCCGCCGCGACGAGCAGCGGGTTCGACGCCGCGATGACGGCCGTCGGTGCGCGTGCCGAGCGGCAGCACGCCGCGCCGCGGAAGGGCGCGGACGCCGACGCGACCGCCGCCGCCGACGCGGGTGCCGCCGACGCCGCCGACGCCGCGGCACCGCCGGCCGGACTGGCCGCGCTGCTCGGGCTGACACCCGCGGCCGCGCCCGCGGCTGCGCCGGCGGCTGCGCTCGCGCCGAGTCTCGCCCAGGCGGACGGAACTCGGCTCGGAACCGCCGCAGAGCGTCCGGCTGGCCGAGACTCGGCGGCCGCCAACGGTGCGGGCACGCTCGGCACGCTCGGCACGACGGCCGGTTCGTCGGCGGGGACGGCTACCGGTGCTCCGGCCGGTGCTGCTGCGCCGAGTCTCGGCGCGGCGGACACATTCAACGCCGCGGGCGCCGCAGGTCGTCCGGCCAGCCGAGACTCGGCCAACGCCGGCACCGCTGTGGGCACGGTCACGTCCGCCGCCGCGGATGCAGCGCCGAGTCTCGGCCAGGCGGACGAAACTCGCGCTGCCGCGGCCGCGAACAGTCCGGTGGGCCGAGTCTCGGCGGGCGTGGGCGCGGCGGGTGCGGCCGATGCGGCCGCGTCGGCGGCGTCGACGTCGACCGCACCGTCGGCCGCTCAGGCGGGTCCGGCACCCGCCGCCGCACCCGTACCCGTCACCGCGACGACCACCGTCACCCAGACAGCCGCCGCGACCCCGACGACCACCGCGACCGCGACGGCCGGGGCAGCCACGGCCCTGCAACCCCGCCGTGTCGGCGGCGCGAGCGGACCAGCGCAGGGCGAGTCGAGCCTCCAGGCCGCGACGGCCGCGACGGCCGCGACAACCGAACCGGCCACGACGTCAGGCGTGCCGTTCCCGCTGCCGACCGCCGCCCCGACCGCCACGGCGACGACGTCGGCGCAGCCGACGGCCTCCGCCCCGGCACCCCTCGCACAGCAGCTCGCGCGACCGGTGTTCTCCCTCGCCCAGGCCGGCGCCGGCGAGCACGTCGTGACGGTGCAGGTCGTGCCGGACAGCCTCGGTCCGGTGACGGTCCGCGCCCACGTCACCGCGCACGGCATGCACGTCGAGCTGTTCGCGGCCTCGGACGCCGGGCGCGAGGCGGTGCGCCAGGTCCTGCCGGACCTGCGCCGCGAGGGCACCGCGGTCTCGACCACCCTCGACCTGTCCTCGCAGAACCACCCTGGGCAGAACAACCCGGGGCAGTCGGCCGGTCAGTCGGCCGCTCGCGACGGGCGTCCGACCGGCGGCCCGGCGACACCGTCGTCCGACCGGGAGGCCCGACCCACCACCGCCGAGTCCGCTCGGTCCGCCACCACCACCGTCCGCACCGCGGGACTCGACGTCCTCGCCTGATCCGGATCACGACAAGGAACCCACCATGCCCCTCGACGGGATCACCGGCAGTGTCGACCAGGCCACCCAGGCCGCCGCCCTCGCTGCGAACACGACGAAGAAGTCCCAGACGATGGACTCCGAGGTCTTCATGAAGCTGCTCGTCACGCAGCTGCAGAACCAGGACCCGTCCTCGCCGATGGACACCAACCAGATGATCAGCCAGCAGACGCAGCTCGCGATGATGGAGCAGGTCACCAACCAGACCACGACGGGGAACGAGAACTTCTCGCTGCAGATGCGCATCGCTGCCGCGAACCTCGTCGGCAAGCAGGTCAGCTACACGGACGCGACCTCGGGTGCATCGATCACCGGGAACGCGACCGCCGTGTCGTACGCCAAGAGCGTGCCGACCGTGACCGTGAACGGGAAGGAGGTCGATCTCGACGTGATCTCCGGTATCAAGACCGCTTCCTGATCGTTCTTCCCGCTCCTCCTTCCGTTTCTCCTCCCTGAAAGGGACACACCATGCTCCGCTCGCTCTACTCCGGGATCTCCGGCCTCCGCTCGCACCAGGAGATGCTCGACGTCACGGGCAACAACATCGCCAACGTCAACACGGTCGGCTTCAAGGCCTCGACCACCGTGTTCCAGGACACCCTGTCGCAGATGACCCAGGGCGCCGGGGGACCGCAGACCGGCATCGGTGGCACCAACCCCGCCCAGATCGGTCTGGGTGTGCAGGTCGCCGGCGTCTCCACCAACTTCGCGCAGGGTTCGGCGCAGGCCACCGGCAAGGCCACCGACCTGATGATCTCCGGCGACGGTTTCTTCGTCACCCGACTGGGCAACGACACCGTGTACAGCCGCGCGGGCGCGTTCGACTTCGACGCGAACGGGCGCCTGGTCAGCTCCGACGGCAAGATCGTGCAGGGCTACTCCGCCACGAACGGCGTCGTGAACGACGGCGGCGCGCTGTCCGACATCACCCTGCCGTTGCAGGCCGCTGCCCCGGCGACCGCCACCACCTCGGCCACCGTCGCGGGCAACCTGCCCTCGGACACCGCCGTCGGCGAGACGCTCAACCGCGACGCCACCGTGTACGACCAGTACGGCACGAAGCACACGCTGTCCCTGGCGTACACCCGCACCGCGGGCGGCTGGTCCGTCGCGGCCTCGAACGGGCAGGGCACCTCGGCCACCGGCAACGTCACCTTCGGTCCGGACGGCAAGATCACCGCCGGTGCGACCCTCGCCGTCGGTGGCATCACCGTCGACATGACGCAGCTGTCCGGGTTCGCCTCGTTGAACACCGCGTCGATCTCGTCGCAGAACGGCCACGAGGCCGGCTCGCTGCAGAACTACACCATCTCGAAGGACGGCACCGTGATGGGGACGTTCTCGAACGGGTCGTCGATGGCCCTCGGCCGGATCGCCCTGGCGACGTTCGCCAACCCCGGTGGCCTCGAGAAGGCCGGCGCATCGGGCTACCGTGCGACGGCCAACTCCGGCCAGGCGCAGGTCGGCGTCCCCGGGTCGGCGGGCATCGGATCGCTGGCGGCCGGCACGCTCGAGATGTCGAACGTGGACCTGTCGCAGGAGTTCACGAACCTGATCGTCGCCCAGCGCGGGTTCCAGGCGAACGCCCGCATCATCACCACCTCGGACGAGGTGCTGCAGGAGCTGACGAACCTGAAGCGCTAGCCGACGCCGCCGCGGCGACGACCTGTCGGACGGGAGGCGCGGTGCCAGCTGGCACCCGCGCCTCCTGTCATCGGAAGGCGGACGCGGGGATGACCTGCAGCTGCGAGTCTGCGTAGCCACCGACGTACAGGTCGCCGGTGACGGGATCCCGGTCGAACGAGACGGGGTTCCGGACGGTCGGCACCGTCTTCACCAGCGTCGGCCTGCCTGCCGACGACACCTTCAGCTCCGCGATCTTGTTCGTGTTCGCCAGAGCCGTGTACACCGTGCCGTCCTGATCGGAGCCGATCCAGAACGCACGCCCGGGCACAGATGCTCGACCGAGCAGTCGCGGGGTGCCGGCCAGGTCGTAGGTCAGGACCGCGTTCCCGCGGACGTCGCACACAGCGACCCGGCTGTCGCCGATGGGCACCACGTGGCTCGGGCCCTTGCCGGCGGGGAGCGCTGCGACCAGCCGCAGGGTGGTCGCGTCGTAGACGAAGAGCAGGTTGGCTGCGACGTCGACCGCAGCGACGCGGTTGCCGACGGCGGTGATGCCTCCGGGTTGGACCGGCTGTGTGAAGTGCGCCACGGTCTTCCCGTTGCGCAGCGCACGAACCGCGTGGCCGTACTCCTCGGTCACGAACGTCGTCTCGCCGACCTCGACTGCTTGATGCGGTTGGGTGCTCGTCGATTCGGAGCTCTCCACCTTCAGCGAGGGCACCGCGAGTCGGAACAGCGTCGCCTTGTCCTCGGCGGGCAGCAGCAGTGGCCCGTTCGGAGCGGAGAGATCGATCATCCGGCCGGCACCGGGCACCGCCTTGGTGGTGACCGATCCTGTGGCGATGTCGTAGACGGCGAACGCGTCCTGTTTGCGCGCAGCGAGGTACACCGTGTGGACGGAGTCGACGACGGCGACACCCCACGGGTGTGTGCCCTCGGGCAACGCGACCACCCGGCCGACGGGTGGCGTCGATGGTGCGGGTGCGGACCCTGGCTCAGCCGCTTTGGTCACGGCATGGCCCTGGTAGCCCAGCTTCGTGGCCGAGGCGGAGGGTGTCGGCGTGGTGGTCGGAGCCGTACACCCGGCGAGGACGACTGCAAGCGCGCAGATGCCGACGAGGACCACACTGCTGTGCGGGCGTCGAGCACGTGTGGACCGGGTCACATGTGGAGGCTACATCGGGCGTCCCCGCGCGCGTCAGGTGGATCGGGTTCGGTGTGCTGCAGCACGACTGCGGCGCACACGGGTCGTCGGGTCGGCGGGTCTCACGGCATCGCCGCGGCGTCGACAGCACCCAGCACGACGGTCCGGATGTCGGCCGAACCGGGTACGTCGTGGTCGACCAGCAGCGCACGCATACCGGCAGCACGCGCACCGACGATGTCGCGCGCGACGTCGTCGCCGACGAACAGACACGCGGCGGGATCGACGTCCAGCGCACGTGCCACCGTCAGGAACGCCCGCGCGTCGGGCTTCTGGACACCGATGGCTTCTGAGATGCACACGGCGTCGAACGCGGTGTCGAGACCGGTCCGCGCGAGCTTGTCGCGCTGTTGCTCTTCGGACCCGTTGGTCAGCAGGCCCAGGCGGAAGCCCCGAGAGCGGAGGTCCTGCAGCAGGGAGAGCGTCCCAGGGAACAGACGCCACGACGTCCGGTACCCCTGCAGGTACTCGTCGAACAGGGCGTCCAGTCCGTCGTCGCTGGTGGGAACCGGGTGACCGAGCGCTGGCAAGACCGTGCGCAAGCGTGCTCGCCGCTGCTCCTGGAAGCTGATCTGTCGCGATCGCCATCGCTCGTACTGCTCGTCCTCGGCGGCGAACCACGCGTCCACGGCCGCGTCCGTGGGCCGCAGGCCCAGGCGCTCGATGAACGCGACGACACCCGTCCGGGCGGCACCCCGGTGGTCGAACAGGGTCCCGTCGAGGTCGAAGCAGACTGCGCGCAGAGCCGTCATGCGCCCAGGCTACGGGGCGTCCTTCTGCGTGGTCGAGGCCAGTTCGACCGCCAGTTCGACCGCCCGTCGTGCGGTCTCCGGCACGAGTGGGATCGTCGCGAGCGCGTCGACCGCGACCCACCGCGGCTCGTATCGGTTCGTTGCTGACGCTCGGTCGCGCTCCGGGCCGCCCAGGGTCACGGCCTCACGGCCCACCCGGACCGCGAAGTACGCAACCGGGACGTCGTGGTCGATCGGCACGTCGATCAGGTCATCGACGGTGCCCTCGAGCCCCGTCTCCTCGAACAACTCACGCCGACACGTCTGGCGGAGGTCCTCGCCGTCCTCCACACCACCACCCGGCAGGACGCAGTAGTGACGACCGTCCTTGTGCCGGTCGATCACGAGCAGACGGTCGTTCCCGATGACGACGGCCGCTGACCTGATGCGCATCGACCCAGCTCACCACGAACTGCGGCGTCGTGTCCCGCTGCGTGACCCACCTGAGAAGATGAACTGTGCCCGTGCATCTCCGACCGTGGTCGCCCGACGACGCTTCGGCGCTGCTCGTCGCCCGGCGGTCGAGCGCCGACCTCGACCCGCAGTTCGCCGGTACCGACATCCACGACGAACTCGCGGCGACCGACTACATCAGCACCGTCCTGCCGTTCGGCGAGCGCGCGAAGCACTGGGCGGTCGTCCAGGACGGGGTCGCCGTCGGGAACGTGGGGCTCACGGCGATCGAGATGCGACACCGGACAGCGTGGGTCTCGTACTGGCTGGCACCCGGTGCCCGAGGGCATGGCTCGGCGTCGCGTGCCGTGCGGGCCGTCGCTGCGTGGGCGTTCGACGCCGGCCTGTTCCGACTCGAACTCGGACACCGTGTGAACAACCCGGCATCGTGCCGGGTCGCCACCGCGGCCGGCTTCGTGGCCGAGGGTGTCGAGCGCCAGAAACTGCTGTACGGCGCGGAGCGCTTCGACGTCGAGACCCACGCACGTCTGGCGAGCGACCCTGCTCCCGTCACGCCGGGTCTCCCGATGCGCTGGCCGCACCGAGCAGGATGACGATCGTGACGAACGATGCCGAGTGGCTCGTGCGGGTCTTCATCGATCACGGTGACTCGCCCGTCTGGTACCGCGGACCCCTCGACTACGACGAGATGCACCTGTCACCCGAGCTCGAACGGGACCTCCGCGCCTTCGAAGCCCGGTACGACGAGGTGCTCGACGACCGCCACGGGTACGCCGTGCTCCCCGAACACCGGGAGTCCTACGAGCGCGAGGGCGAACGGCTCGCACGGGCTCTGGCCGTCGAACTCGGCGACCAGTTCGCGGTCGAGGTGTTGCATCCCGAGCGTGGGTCGGGTTCACGGCGGTACCGTGCAGCGTCGCCGGCCACGAACCGCCGAGCACAAGCGGCGTTCCTGGCGCTGCACGACGACGACCGGAACCCACGAGCTCCGCGCTGAGCGCCACCGGTCAGTGCGGGCGGACCCACACCCGCAGCGGACCGGTCGTCCGCAACCCGGCGGCGAGCGCCGTCGCAAGGTCGACCCCGTGCTCGTAGTCGACGACCGGCAGACCCGGACACAGCAGGTCCGCGACCGCCAGCAGGTCCCGCCAGGTGCTCGTCGTCACCTGGTCGCCGTGGTCGAACACGTTGGACAGTCCGGCGACGTCGGCACCCCGCGTCACGACGGCACCCGCGGTGATCCGGTCCGCCGAACCGAACACGACGACGGCGGTGCCGGCGTCGTCGAGCAGGTGGTCGGGGAGCGGCGACGGCAGCCCCGACGCCCGGTTCCACGACGCCAACTGCTCGGCATCGCGCGCGACGAACCACCCACGGCTGACCGATCCGCTGGACCGCGGTGCACGACCTATCCACTGCGCCTCGAACGCGACCGCGAAGCCGTGCGCCGTCATGTCGACGTCGGCGAAGCTGTCCTTGACCGAGCACCGGTCACGTCCGGTCAGCGCCTGCGCGACGTCGTCCGGTGCCACGCCGGGGCGCAGTGTGACCAGGTCCGGGAACAACGGTGGCGGCGCGGTGTCGAGCAACCAGAACCCGTTCGCGTCGTCGATCGTTCCGGGCGCCCCCGCGACGGTCGCGCACCACGTGACGTTGTTCCGGATCGCTGCCTCACGCAGGTCCATGGACGCCTCCAACGGAACTCGACGTCCCGGACCCGGGGTTGCCGCTGACGAGCGTGGCCATGCCGCGATGATGGCACGGTCCCGCGGTGGCACGGAAGGCCCTTAGGCGATGCGAAGGACCTGGCAACGCTGCACGCAACCAGGCACATCACGGTGGGGTGATGGCTCAGACGACGACTGCGGGACGACCACACGCCCCGTCCTCACGACGCATCCCGCCGCCCCGCGCGATCCTCCGGACACTGATCCGCGGTCGCGCAGGCACGGCCGCGTGGGAACGGCCCGCGTACCTCGGGCTGCTGGCGGCGACCGCGGTGCTCTACCTGGTGAACCTCGGCGTCAACGGATGGGGCAACGCGTTCTACGCCGCCGCCGTGCAGGCCGGCAGTCAGAGTTGGGAGGCCTTCTTCTACGGCTCGTCCGATGCTGCGAACGCGATCACGGTCGACAAGCCGCCCGCGTTCCTGTGGGTGATCGGTGTCGTCGTCCGCGTGTTCGGGCTGAGCTCGTGGTCGATCCTGGTGCCAGAGGCCCTGATGGGCGTCGCCGCGGTCGCGGTCCTGTACCGGATCGTGCGTCGACGGTTCTCGGCGGGAGCCGCGTTGCTCGCCGGAGGCGCCCTGGCCACCACCCCTGTGGCCGCGCTGATGTTCCGGTACGACAACCCCGACGCGCTCCTGACGCTGCTGATGGTCGGCGCGATCGCACTGACCCTGCGCGGGATCGAGACCGGCGCGATGCGCTGGGTCGTCTGGGCCGGGGTGCTGGTCGGGCTCGGTTTCCTGACCAAGCAGCTGCAGGCGTTCCTGGTGCTGCCGCCGCTGGTCGCCGTGTACCTGTGGGCGTCACCGCGACCGATGCTGCGGAGGATCGGGCACCTGCTCGCCGCGGCCGGAGCGCTCGTCGTCTCCGCCGGGTGGTGGGTCGCGATCGTCGAACTCGTCCCGGCGTCGGCGCGGCCGTACATCGGTGGATCGCAGACGAACGACTTCCTCGAACTCACCTTCGGCTACAACGGCTTCGGACGGGTCACCGGCGACGAGACCGGCAGCGTCGTCCCGGGTAGCGGCACCACCGGCGCCGGGTCCTGGGGCTCGACCGGCCTGACGCGGCTGTTCGGGTCGGAGTTCGCGACGCAGATCACCTGGCTGCTGCCGACCGCCCTGGTCCTGCTCGTCGTCGCGCTGGTCGCCGTCGGACTGCGCCGCCGGACCGATCCGCGCGCGGCGACGATCCTGGTGCTCGGGCTGTCGCTGCTGACCACCGGCCTGGTGTTCAGCTTCATGGGCGGGATCTTCCACCCCTACTACACGGTCGCGCTCGCTCCGTACATCGCCGGACTCGTGGGGATCGGTGCCGGTCTGCTGTGGCAACGCCGGGCGCAGCTGCCGTGGCGCGTCGTCGCTGCGGTCGCGGTCGCGCTCACCGGCGCGTGGTCGTTCCACCTGCTGTCGATGGCGTCGACGTGGCAGCCCTGGATCCGCTGGACCGTGCTCGCAACGACGGTCATCGCCGCAGTCCTCGTGCTGCTGCCGCGACGCCACCGCTCCCTCAGCGTCGTCGCCGTCAGTGCCGTGCTCGTCACCGCGCTGCTCGGCCCCACGGCGTTCTCGGTGCAGACCGTCACCGTCGGCCACACCGGCGCACTGCCGTCCGCCGGCCCGTCCGTCGGTTCCGGCGGTGGCCCCGGCGGGCAGGGCGGACCCGGAGGCCCCGGTCCTGCCGGTGGACGAGGGAACCCTGGCGGCGGACAAGGCGGACAAGGCGCACAAGGCGCACAAGTCGCACCAGGCCCACAAGGCGCACAAGGCGCTCCCGGCGGGAACGGGATGCCCGCCAACCAGGGTGGCGCAGGTGGCACGGGTCGCCCGGGCGGCACGGCCGGCGGCGCCGGCAACCTGCTCGGCGGATCGACGACCGTGTCCGCGGCGCTGCGGACGGCCCTGTCGAAGGACGCGGACGCGTACACGTGGGTCGCCGCAACGGTCGGGTCGAACAGCGCCGCGACCTACCAGCTCGCGACCGGCGACCCGGTGATGGCGATCGGCGGCTACAACGGCACCGACCCGTCCCCGACCCTGGCGCAGTTCCAGCAGGAGGTGGCCGCGCGCGAGGTCCACTTCTTCATCCCCGGCACGTCGAGCAGCTCGGACACCGACGCGGCGAAGATCACCGCGTGGGTGGAGGCGCACTACCAGGCCACCACCATCGGCGGCACGATCGTCTACGACCTCGGTGTCTCGTCCTGATCTACGCTGGTCGGATGCTCTCCCGACGTGACGCCGCCGTCCGACTCGACATCCCCCTCGAGATGGCGACCCACCACGGCATCCCGACACGTCTGAGCGAAGCCGAGCTCACCGCGATCGAGCAGGACCCGCCGGCCTGGCTCGTGCAGTCCCGCGCAAACCGCACCGGCACGAAGAAGGTGTGGGTCCAGCTGGAGTGCGTGGTGTGCGGTTACGCCGAGACCGCGCGGCCGAAGAAGTGGTGGCCCGACTGGGACCACCTGATGTGCGACTACCACGCCCCGTACCAGGCACCGGATCCGACGGCCGGCCTCACCCGCCGCGAGGTCGAGGGCATCGGGAGCCGCTTCGTCGCCCTGGTCGACGAGCGACCGTAGCCACGCGGGTCGCGACGCGACCAGACGACCGACAGGAGGCGCGGTGCCAGCTGGCACCGCGCCTCCTGTGTGTGACGCGGTTGCGTCGGGAGCGTGACTACTCGGCGTCGACCGTGGTCGGCTGCTGCGCGACGCCCGCGGTGAACGCGGACAGGTCGACGGGCTCGCCGTTGGTGTCCTTGACCGTGACCTGGGCCAGCACGGTGGCGACGGCCTTGGACCGAGCGACCTCGCCGACCATGCCGGGGATCTGGCCGTTCTGGTCGATCACCTTGATGAACTCGCCCGGCTCCATGCCGTACTGCGCGGCGGCCTGGATCAGGTACTGCGTGAGCTCTTCCTGCGAGACCTGGATCGACTCCTTCTCGGCGATGGAGTCGAGCAGGATCTGCGAGCGGAAGGCGGTCTCGCTGGACTCGGCGACTTCCTTGCGGTGCTCGTCGTCCTCGAGGCGGTTCTCCTGCTCGAGGTGACGGTGGACCTCGTCCTCGATGAGCTTCTCGGAGATCGGGATGTTCACGTCCTCGAGCAGCTTCTCGACGAGCTTGTCGCGAGCCGCAGCGCCCTGACCGAAGGTCTTGGACTTCGCGATCTGCTCCTTGAGGTCACCCTTGAGCTCGTCGATGGTGTCGAACTGGCTGGCGATCTGCGCGAACTCGTCGTCGGCCTCGGGGAGCTCGCGCTCCTTGACGGCGGTGACGGTGACGGCGATCTGCGCGGTCTCGCCCTCGCGGTCGCCACCGACCAGCGTGGACTCGAACGTGGTGGACTCGCCGGCGGTCAGGGACTCGAGTGCCTCGTCGATGCCCTCGAGCAGGTCGCCCGAGCCGAGCTCGTAGGAGACGCCCGTGGCCGAGTCGACCTCGTCGTCACCGATGGTGGCGGTCAGGTCGATCTGGGCGAAGTCGCCCTTGGTCGCCGGACGGTCGACCGTGACGAGGGTGCCGAAGCGCGTGCGGAGGTTCTGCAGCTCTTCGTCGATCTCGTCGTCGGAGACCTCGACCGCGTCGACGGTCAGCTCGTAGGAGCTGTAGTCGGGCAGGTCGAACTCGGGACGGACGTCCACCTCGAAGGTGAGGACGAGGTCGCCGGTGAAGTCGTTGACGTTCGGCAGCTCGGCGACGTCGGCTTCGGCGCGGCCGAGGATGCGCAGTTCCTGCTCGTCGATCGCCTGGCGGTAGAAGGTGTCGATCGCGTCGCTGACGGCGTGGTTCAGGACCTCGCCGCGGCCGACACGCTGGTCGACGATCGCCGGCGGGACCTTGCCCTTGCGGAAGCCGGGGATGTTGATCTGCTCGGCGATGTGCTTGTACGCGTGGTCGATGCTCGGCTTGAGCTCTTCCGGCGTCACGTTCACCGTGAGCTTGACGCGGGTCTCGCTCACCTTGTCGACGGTGCTGTTGGCCAAGGGGGAATCTCCTGATGGTTGTCGGTGGTGTGTCCTGGTCGGGGCGACAGGATTCGAACCTGCGACCTCCCGCTCCCAAAGCGGGCGCTCTACCAAGCTGAGCTACGCCCCGTTTGACTGGGCCAGGGTGCTCGCGCACACCGGTAGGGCGCATGCGACGCCGATGAGTCTAGCGGTCCGCAGGTGGCTGGTTCCCGGGAGGACCCGCGGGTGTGTGCAAACTCCGGCGCCACCGCACCCCGACGGCGACCTGTACCCCGAGTGCGGCCAGGGCGAGCACGAGTCCGATGACGATCCGCCACACATGCAGCAGCGCGTGCGCCGGCTGGGTCTGCGGGTCCCCGAACAGCTCCGGACGCAGCGACAGGACCACCGCGGCCAGGGCGACGAGCACGAACGACAGGACCCGGGAGCGCTTGATCCTGCGCTGGGAGGACTCGTCCGGTGGGGGCAGGATCATCGGGGGTGGTTCGTCCGGTATGGTGGTTCCGCTGCGCTTCGTGCGCAGGCGCGGGGATGTAGCTCAATGGTAGAGCCCCAGTCTTCCAAACTGGCTACGCGGGTTCGATTCCCGTCATCCCCTCCAGAACGACCCCCAGGCGTCCGGAACAGGCACTGCGCAGATCCTCGATTCCCGTCATCCCCTCCACCTCACTTTCCCCTGACCCCGAGTCCAGGGTCTGCAGCCAGTCGCGCGGGGCGGAACGGTACGCGGCAGGCATCGCGTCGCCGGCGGCGTCTATCGCCCGCTGCCAGCTCAGCACGCGCGGCACGACCGCGAGCGTGGTCGCCAGCCCAACCAGGTGCTGCACGTCCGGGTCCGCGGCCACGCCGGGCTCGTCGAAGAACGTCTCCAGGTAGGCGTCCACCGCGCCGGGCACGTCCTCGCGGCCGGCGACCAGCAGGCTGCAGAACGGATGCGACACGCTGGCGTCGCCCCAGTCGAACGGCACGGCATCCCGCGCGAAGGCGTTCCCCGTGTGCAGGTCACCGTGGTCGAGTGTCGCCATCGGCAGGAGCTCGTCGAGTTCGGCGGCGGTGTCGCTGAGCATGGGGAGCACCGACCGGAGCTCGGGCGCCCACCGATCCACGAGCGCAGCAGCGACCTCCGGCAGCACCCCGAGACGCACGTCGGGCACGCCGGCGCGTACCAGGTCGTCGGCGGCCGCGGGTTCCGTCGCCCACTGGACCTCCGCGACGTTGCGCATGACCTGCTGCCACACAGCGTCCCGCTCGGACGCATCCGCGAGCCGCACGATCGGCCCACCGTCCGGCAGCAGCACGTGGTTGCCCTGCACAGCGATCGCGCGCTGCACGTGGGGGATGCCGTGGAGTGCGAGCACCTCGAGCAGCGCGGGCTCGATCGCGGCGCCGTCGGGCGCGGTCTTCAGGTACCGGTCACCGTCGCCGGTGCGGACACGCCAGACGGTGCTCCACGCGCGCTGCCGCACCTGCTCGACGGCCACCACGTCGGCGCCCTGCGCAGCGAGCACCTCGCGGGCCCACGACACCGCGTCCGTCCGGTCGTCGCGCACGTGTCAGACCGCCTGGATCGTCTCGGCCTCGATCTCCTGTCGCAACATCCGGTAGTGGTCTTCCCAACCGGGGGTTCCGCGCCCGGCTGCGTGCAGGGGTCCGCGTACCGCACCGATACCGGCTTCGAGTGCATCGATCTCGCTCGGAGCATCCACCACGAGCGAGAACGTCATCGTCCGCTGGGACAGGTCGATCGCGATGTCCTGGTCGAGACCATCGGTGTCGAAGAAGGCATCGGCGATCGCGTCGACATGCGACTCGATGTCCTCGGCATCAGTGGCCGCGCATTCGAGCCGCAGCGAGTAGTTCGTCATCATGCGCCCTCCGGTCACCAGCATCCTATGGACGAGCAACGACGGCTGCACCTGCCACGGAGGACCGCCGCGACCCCGTGCGCCGATGATCGCTCGGTGCGAGGAAAGAACCTCGCACCGAGCGATCAACGGCGCACCAGCGCCGCGGCCACTACCGGTCGACCGCCGCCTGCCCGTAGAGCACCTTCGTGAACGACGACACGTACGGCGAGACGTCACCGTCCGGCAGGTTGTACGTCATGAAGACGCCGTACCCGTCGGCCTTCGACCGCTGCGCGAGCGACACCGCGGTGGACTGCGGCGTGTTCTGGATGTCGACGGCCGCAGCGGAGAGCCGGTCCTTGCCGAGCCCCGGGATCGACGGCGCCGAGTACGTGCCGTAGTACGGGTTCCAGGCGTAGTCGAGCTTCGACCCGATCGACGGGCTCGAGGCGGACAACGACGTCGACGCCGGGCCGATGTCGTAGAACGAGATGAGCTTGCCGGGCATGTCCGCACGGAGCGCGCTGATCAGCCAGCCGATGGACTGGTCGTTCGGCTGCGCGGTGCCGTTCACGCCGTAGTCGGAGTACTCGTCGTCCAGGTCGACCCCGTCGAGGCCGTACTTCGACACCGTCGCGGCCACCTGGGACGCGAAGTCGGCCGCCGCGGCCTGCGAGGTGAAGTTGGCGATGCCGGTGCCCTGGTGGTTGCCGAGGACCGACAGCGACACCTTGATGCCCTTGGCCTGCAGCGGACGGATCTGTGTCGCCGCGGCGTCGAGCGTGGCCTGCACGTTCTCGTTGTTGTACAAGACGGCACGGCCGTCCTGGTTGTTGATGTTCGCGGCGAAGATGATCGCCACGTCGAACGC
This sequence comes from Curtobacterium sp. VKM Ac-2922, assembly GCF_022815645.1. GTDB lineage: Bacteria > Actinomycetota > Actinomycetes > Actinomycetales > Microbacteriaceae > Curtobacterium. Next base: position 114,626 of record NZ_JALGRO010000002.1, read on the forward strand.
GTTCGCACCGTTCGCCAGCGTGTACCGGCCGACGTTCGACAGCTGGTCGTTGTTGACCTCGACGTACGCGATGCTCGTCGGCCCGGTCTTGGTCGGTGCCGCGTGCGGCTGCCGGCCGTGACCGACCCCGTGGTGGGCACCGTGCCCGTGCGCGAGGCCGGTCGGCGAGGGCGCAGCCGATGCAGCCGCTGGCGCGAGCGTCCCGGCGAGCACCGCCGCGACAGCCGCAACGACGACGGACTTCATGGACTTCTTCATGACACTCCTCTTCGAGTGATGAACCGGACGACGGACGTCGTCCGGCGTTCAGCTCCGCGGGAAGCGGAAGGTACGGACCTCGAACGCGTCGACGGGGAAGCTCCAGCTGCCGTCGGTCGAGGAGGCCGCCGTGACACCGGGCAGCGCCGGGTCGGTCTCCTCGAGCAGGGTGACCTCGACCGGGTCGCCGAAGGGTCCGTCGACCGACAGGCCACCGGACCCCCGGCGCCCCGCGGGCTCGTACACGCGCACGACCAGGTCGCCCGAGCGGTCGTCGGCGAGCTTCACGCTCGACACCACGACGTCGCCCGATGCCCGTACGAGGGGCGCGAAGGCACTGCCGCCCGACACCGTGCGCGACGCGGTGTTCATCGCGATGCCGGCCGTGGTCGCACCGACGACGTCCGTCCCGATCACCATGCCGTAGCGGTGCGTCTGCAGACCCTGGTCCGTCTCGGGGTCCGGGAACCGCGGCGCACGCAGCAGCGACAGCCGCACGGTCGTCGTGACGTGTCCGTCGACGGCGTCGCGGGTGGTGTCGAAGCCGTGGATCGAGTCGTTCACGAGCGCCACGCCGAATCCGGGTTCCTCGACGAGCACGTAGCGGTGCATCGAGGTCTCGAACTTGGCAGCCTCCCACGAGGTGTTCGTGTGGGTGACCCGCTTCTGCGCGCCGAACTGGGTCTCGGCGACGGTGTGCTCGGCGCGGACGTCGAGCGGGAACGCCACCTTGAGGAACTTCTCGATCTCGTGCCAGTCGGTGCGCTGGTCGACCTCGAGGGTGCGCGACCCCGGCGCCAAGCTGAGCTCCTGCGTGAGCGTCGACGACCCGAAGCTGCGCGACACGACGATCCGGGCCACCCCGGCAGCGTCGACGGACGACGTCAGCGCGTCCACCTGCACCAGGTCCTCGACCCGGTTGCGGTAGTAGCGGTCGACGTCCCAGGCGTCCCACATGTTCGGGAAGTCCTGGTGCAGCTGCAGCCGGTTCGCGACCTGCCCGGACGCGATCGCCTGGCGCCCGGTGGTCAGGTCGACGGCGCTGGTCACCAGGCCGCGGCCGTCGATGGTGATCTGGACGAGCTCGTTCGTGAGCACGACGCCGCCGTCGACGTCCTCGAGCATGACCGGCGTCCCCGGTGCGACGTCCTCCGCACGCGTCGCGCCGAGTGCGGGGGCACCGGACCGGAGGCTCGGGGCCGCGTTCACGACGACCGAGCCGTCCCCGGGACCGACGAGAGCCGACAGGGCGGACGCGATGAGGGCCTCCAGACGGTCGGCGACCTCGGCGTACTTCGCGACCGCTTCGCGGTGCACCCACGCGATCGACGTGCCCGGCAGGATGTCGTGGAACTGCTGCAGCAGCACCTGCTGCCACAGCGCGTCGAGCTCGTCGTAGGGGTACTCGTACCCGGTGCGCGCGGCTGCGGTGGCTGCCCACAGCTCGGCCTCGAGCAGCAGGTGCTCGCTGCGACGGTTGCCCTGCTTGGTCTGGTGCTGGCTGGTCAGCGTCGCACGGTGCAGCTCGAGGTAGAGCTCCCCGACCCACACGGGCGGGTCCGGCAGCTCGGCCTTGGCCCGGTCGAAGAACGCGTCGGGGTGCTCCCACGTGACGCGGGCGCTGCCCTCGAGGTCGGCGAGCCGGGCTGCCGTGCCGGTCATCTCACGGGTGGTGCCACCGCCGCCGTCACCCCAGCCGACCGGGGCGATCGACCCCGACGCCAGCCGGTTCTCGCGGAACTGGCGTGAGGCCTTGGCGACCTCGGACCCGGACAGACGCGAGTTGTACGTGTCCATCGACGGGAAGTGCGAGAACACGCGCGACCCGTCGATGCCCTCCCACAGGAACGTGTGGTGCGGGAACTTGTTCACCTGGTTCCACGAGATCTTCTGCGTGAAGAACCACGCGAAGCCCGCGCGGCGCATCAGCTGCGGGAGCGCCGGCGAGTACCCGAAGCTGTCGGGCAGCCACACGCCCTCGGGCCGGATGCCGAACTCACGCTCGAAGAACCGCTGCCCCTGCGAGAACTGCCGGACGAGGCTCTCGCCGGTCGGCATCACCGTGTCGGACTCGACCCACATCCCGCCGAGCGGCAGGAACCGTCCGGCGGCGACGGCGTCCTTGACCCGCGCGTAGACCTCGGGGCGGTGCTCCTTGATCCACGCGTACTGCTGGGCGCTGGACATGCCGTACAGGAAGTCGTCGGTCTGGTCGATGAGCTCGGTCATCGTCGAGGTGGTGCGGGCGACCTTGCGGATCGTCTCGCGCACCGGCCACAGCCACGCGGAGTCGATGTGGGCGTGGCCGACGGCCGAGATCCGGTGCGCCGAGGCCTCGGCGGGTGCGGCGAGCACGTCGACGAGCGCCGCACGGGCATCGGGGGCGGTCGCGGCGATGTGCTGCAGGTCGAGGGCGTCGAGCGCGTCGTCGAGCGCCTGCAGGATGCGCATCCGACGCGGACCCTCGCGCAGTTCCTCCTGCAGCTCGAGCAGCACGGCGATGTCGAGAGCCAGTTCGTGCACCTCGGACTCGAACACGGCCAGGTCCATCCGACGGCTGGTGTAGAGCTTCTTCGACGACGCGGTCTGCACGTCGCCCTCGTGCGTGACGAGGAAGGGGTGGTAGTCGAGCAGCACGGGGTTCGACGCCGCCTCGACGAAGAACTCGACGGTCTCGCCGCCCACGGCCCGTTCGGCGACGAGCACCCACTGGTTGCGCGGGTTGATCGACTTCACCGGGGTGCCGTCGGCGAGGTACACGAGCCCCTCGCACTGGAAGCCCGGCATGTTCGGATCGAAGCCCAGGTCGATGACGGCCTCGACACGGCGCCCGGCCCATGCGGACGGGACGGTGCCACGCAGCCGGAACCACGTCGTGCCCCACGCGGCACCCCAGGTCGTGCCGACGTCGTACGGCTCGAAGGTCAGCGTCAGGCCCTCGGCGGGGGCGATCGGCTCTCCGGGCAGCTCGTGCCACGCGGTGTCGAGCGGGACGGCCGTGGCGTGGACCGCCGGGGTGATGCGCTCGTCGAGGACCCGACGTGCGCGGCCGGTGGTCAGGGGGATGTCGTCGTGCATGGTGCCTTCCGGGGCGTGTGGCGGGGCCGGTGGTGAGCCGGGACGGTCAGGGCATCGTCGCGGGGTGCGCGACGCTGCGTGGTTCATGGTGCACGTCACCGGGGACGTCCACCCAGGTGGTGATGCCGCGGGCGTCGAGCAGCGCCCGGTCGGTCAGCCGCGAGCGCAGCACGACCTGGGGGCCGCGCCCGTGCTGTTCGGCGAGCGCGAGCCACGCGGCGGCGAAGCGGCCACCGGGCGCGCACTCGGCACGGACGCCGAACGCCGGGGAGCCGTCGGGGCGCACGTCGTCGAGCACGAGCCCGACGTCCGGGCCGGAGGCGCGAACCCCGGAGGCGCCAACCCCGGCCGCGCGGACGTCTGCCGCGCGACCGCCGAACTGCTGCGCCATCGCCCGGAACCGCTCCCCCGTGGGCTTCACGCGCCCCTCGTTGGTCAGCAGGCCGAGGTCGTACTCCAGCTCGGGGAAGTCCGCGAGTGACCGCGACACGTCGTGCGAGCACCACCACGTGACGCCGAGCAGGTGCTGCACGTCGAGGGCGTGCCGGATGGTCTGCTCGGTGAACGACGGGGCGTCGGCGACGTCGACCACGTTCGTCGGCGCTCCCACCTCTTGCAGCCAGTTCGGCCGGTCCGCGCGGTGGTTCCACGCGGCGGCGAGCTGCAGCAGGTACTCGCCGTGCCGCACGGACCCGGCGCCGAGGGCTCCGTGGACCGCTGCCGTGCCGTTGAACACCCACGAGTGCGTGACCGTGGCGTCGCCGTGGTCGGCGGCGTGCTCCGGCCCGAAGGGCTGGGCGTCGTCGTACCACGCCGCGTCGTACTGGGCCACGGTGACCAGCGGCACCGGACGCGACCCGCTGCCGGCGTCGGGCGACGCGACGGACGGCAGCCGGGCCTCCAGTCCGTCCCTGGCCGCCGCGACCATCGCGGCTGCCCACGTGTGCCCCTGCGCGGGCGTGATGCCGTGCGGGGACGGGTGCGGGGCGTGGGCGAACTGGTTGACCTCGTTGCCGATGGTGATCCCGAGCAGGTTCGGCCGGTCCCCCACCGCCGCGGCGAGCGCCCGGACGTAGGCGCCGGTCGACGCGACGACGTCGGGGTCGGTGAACATGTTGCGCCGGTGCCACGAGTCGAGCCACGACGGCAGGAAGTCGAAGCTCGACAGGTGTCCCTGCAGTGCGTCGACGTTGACGTCGAGCCCGAAGGACCCCGCCAGGTCGACGACCGTGCGGACGTCGTCGAGCGCCTGCTGCCGGATGAGCGTCCGGTTCGGCTGGACGACCGGCCACAGCGGGAAGACCCGCACGTGGTCCGCGCCGAGCGACGCGATCGCTTCGAGGTCGCGAGCCGTGTCCGACGCCGAGAAGTCCAGCCACGAGTGGAACCAGCCGACCGATGGCGTGTAGTTGACACCGAAGCGCATCAGCCCTTCACACCGCCCTCTTCGACGCCCTTGAAGAAGAACCGCTGCAAGACGGCGAAGATCACGGCGATCGGGATGAACGCGATCATGGTGCCCGCGGCGATCAGGCGCTGGTCGGTGCCGAACGTGCCGCGCAGGTACTCCAGGCCCACCGTCAGCGTGAGCTTGTCCGGGGACTGCAGGACGATGAGCGGCCACAGGAAGTCGTCCCACGCCCCGATGAACGAGAAGATCGCGATGACGGCGATCGTCCCCTGCACCGCCGGCAGCGAGATGTAGCGCAGCCGCTGCCAGGCGTTCGCGCCGTCCATCACGGCGGCCTGGTCGATCTCGTCCGGGATCTGCCGGAACGCGTTGAACATGAGCAGCACGTTGAGCGCCGCGATCATGCCGGGCAGGGCGACGCCGACCAGGTTGTCGGCCAGGCCGAGGTCCTTGACGGTGACGAACTGCGAGATGATCGTCGCCTCGCCGGGCAGCACGAGCGTGGCCAGGAACAGCCCGAGCACGGCCTTGCGGAAGCGCCACTGCAGCCGGGCCAGGGCGAAGCCCGCCAGGGTCGCGAACACGATGTTCCCGATGACGTCGATCGCGGCGACGATCAGCGAGTTGCCGATGTACCCGAAGACGGGGATCGCCTCGCCGACGCGCAGGTAGTTGCCGATCGTCGGCTGGCTCGGGATGAACGACGGGTTGGCGGTGTAGATGTCCTCGCCGGCGCCCTTGAGCGAAGTCGACAGCTGCCACAGGAACGGGCCGATCGTGATGAACAGCACCACGACGAGCAGCACGTACCGGATCGCCTTCTCGCGCGGGGACATGACGCCCCAGGCGGCGCGGCGCCGCTTGCGGGGCGGCCTGGAGGCTCCCCCTGCGCCCGTCGCGCCCGTCACGTCCGGCGTCGGTGCGGCGGCACCCGCGGTGCCGCCGATGACCGGTTCGGTCGTCGTGTTCGTCATCGGTCCGCCTTGCTGTTCATGCGTGCCAGGGCGAGCATCGGGATGAGCGTCACGGCGAAGAGCAGCAGGCTCAGGGCGGACGCGTAGCCGAGGTTGCCGGTGAAGCCGCGAGCGTACTGCTGGATGAGCATGACCAGGGAGTTGTCCTGGCCACCCGGGCCGCCCGTGCCGTTCGTCAGGATGTAGAGCTCGCTGAACACCCGGAGCGCGCTGACGCACACCAGGATGCCGACCAGCGTCATGGTGCCGCGGACGCCGGGCATCGTGACCGACCAGAACCGGCGGATCGACCCGGCCCCGTCGAGCGCGGCTGCTTCGTGCAGCTCCTTGCCGACGTTCCCCAGGGCCGCCAGGAAGATGATCATGTAGTAGCCCAGCCCCTTCCAGACGGTCAGGCTGATCGCGCTGAACAGCAGCAGCCACCGGTCGGTCAGGAACGGGATGCTGCCGTGGGCGATGCCGAGGGACTGCACCATCTCGTTGATGACCCCGCGGTCGTCGAGGATCCAGTTCCAGATCAGCCCGACGACCACCGCGCTCGCGATCACCGGCGTGTAGTACGCGGTGCGGAAGAACGCGATGCCCGGCAGCTTCTGCTGGACCAGCACGGCCATCAACAGCGGCAGGACCGTCAGCAGCGGCAGGCAGATCGCCATGTAGATGACGCTGTTGAGCAGCGCCTCCCACACCTGCGGGTCGGCGAGCAGGGTCTGGAAGTTCGCCAGACCGACCCACCGGCTGACCCCGCCGAGCGGGCTGGCGTTCGTGAACGACAGCCGCACGGTGTTGATCGACGGCCAGAGACTGAACGCCAGCAGCCAGACGAGCGCCGGCAGGACGAGCAGCCAGGGCGTGAACCAGCGGTTGGCGCGCATCAGCCGTTCGCCAGCAGGGTGTTCATCTTGGTCTGCGCGGTCTCGAGCGCCTGCTTCGGGGTGGTGCCGCCCTTCATGGCCAGCGCGATCTGCTGGTCGAGGAAGTCCGTCATCGCCGAGTTGGCCTCGACCGGGTTGAGGTTCTTCGCGGTCTTCAGCGCGTCGTTCGCGAGCACGCGGGCCTTGGCCTCGACGGTGCCGTCGTCCTTCGAGAAGAACGGGTCGGACTGGGACGAGGTGGTCGACGGGAAGATGTTCACCAGGTGGGCGAACGACTCCTGGTTCTTCGCGTTCGTCATGAACGCGGCGAGCGCCTCGGCCGTGGCGATGTGCTTGGACTTGCTCGACACGGACAGGCCCTGCACGTACAGCGGCGGGTTGTCCAGCGCCGGCGAGACGACGATGTTGCCCTTGAGGGACGGGTTGTTCTTCTCGAAGTCGCTGATCGCCGTCGCGCCACCGGTGGTCCAGGCGACCTTGCCCTGCGTGAACAGGGTCGAGTTGCCGAGGTAGTCCGTGTTCAGGACCGACGAGGGCATCAGGCCGTCCTTGTAGGCCTTGGCGTACTTGCTGATCAGGTCGGCCGCCTTGGACGAGTTCGCGAACGTGAACTTGGTGCCCTGGTCGTTGATGATCTTCACGCCGGCCAGCGAGAAGTCGCTCAGGCCGGGCTTGCGGCTCATCAGGTAGTCGTCCGGGCAGTTCTGGTGCATCGTCTCGGCCTGGCTGAACAGCTGGTCGGTGGTCTTCGGCGGGCTGTTCGGGTCGAGTCCGCACTTCGTGAACATCGACTTGTTCCAGTAGTCGATGTCGGTGTTGAGGTACCACGGGTAGCCGTACGTGCCGTCGACGCCCTTGTAGTTGTACGCAGCCAGGGCGCCCTTGACGTAGGTGCTCGAGAGCTTCGTGTCGTCCTTGGCGACGTCCTGCAGGAACCCGCGCTTGGCCAGGGGCAGCGCGATGTCCGGCGGCAGGTTGATCACGTCCGGCAGCGAGTTCGACGAGGCCTGGCTGAGCACCTTGTCGGCGTAGCCGTCGCCGGGCTGGTCGACGAGCTTGACCTTGGCGTCCGGGTGCTGCTTCTCGAAGGCCTTCACGACGCCGTTGAGGTAGTCCGTGTAGGTCGGCGTGAGCGCCCACGTCTGCAGGGTGATCGTGCCGGAGATGTCCCCCGAGCCGGAGCTTGCGGCACCGCTGCCCGACGAGCAACCGGTCAGGACGAGGGCGGTCGCGGCGGCGCCGGCGAGCAGCGCCAGTGCGCGCTTCGTGGTGGTGCGGGTGGTGGTTCTCATCGCGTCGGACTCCCTTGTGCGTGCGGATGGTGCGTGTGGGTGGTGCTGGTGCTGGTGCTCGTTCGCGCTGGTGTTCGCGCTGGTGTTCGCGCTGAACCGGTTCAGTGCTGGTCACCGGCCCGGCTGGATGTCCACGACTCTGGACAACTAAAGCGTTATAGTCAAGCCATGGCCATCCAGCGTCGGACGACGATCGCCGACATCGCCGCCAAGGCGGGTGTGTCGATCAGCGCGGTCTCCTTCGCACTCAACGACCGCCCCGGTGTGTCCGACGCCACCCGCGCCCGCGTGCGCGCCGTGGCCCGCGATCTCGACTGGCAACCGCACACCGCCGCACGGGCACTCGGCGGCGCGAAGGCCGGCTCGATCGGCTTCGTGCTGAACCGGCCGGCGCGCACGCTCGGCACGGAGTCGTTCTTCGGCGACCTGATCTCCGGCATCCAGCTCGGTCTGGCGGGGTCACACGTCGGCATGAACCTGCTGGTCGCGCGCGATGCCGACGAAGAACTGCAGACCTACCGCGACTGGTGGAACGGGCACCGCGTGGACGGCGTGATCGTCATCGACCCACGGCACGACGACGCCCGACTCGAGTTGCTCGGGCACCTGGGCATGCCGACCGTGGTCGTCGGGTCACACCCGTCGCCTGCGGGTACGGCGCCGACCGTCTGGATCGACGACTCGGACGCCACCGAGAAGGTCCTGCGCTACCTGCACGCCCTCGGCCACCGACGCATCGCGCACGTCGCGGGCCGTCCGGAGTACGAGCACACCGCGATGCGCATCGAACGGCTCCGGGCGTTCGCGGTCGAACACGATCTCGACGACACGGTGTCGATCCCCACCGACTACGCGGCCGACACCGGTGCGGCTGCCACGCGCGAGCTGCTGTCGCGGCGCACCCGTCCGACCGCGATCGTGTTCGACAACGACGTGCTGGCGGTCGCCGGCCTGGGCGTGGCGAGCGAGATGGGCGTCGCGGTGCCGGGCGACGTGTCGATCGTGTCGTTCGACGACTCCGCGATGGTGCGCCTGGTCCGGCCCACGATCACCTCGCTGACGCGCGACACCGTCGAGCTCGGGCAGCGCGCGGCGACCCTGCTGCGCCGCCAGATCGACGCCGACCACGTGCTGCCGTCCGAACCCGGTCCGGTCCTGACGCTGAGCGTGCGCGAGAGCACGGGGCGCATCCGCGACTGACGACGGGCGCCGCGCGACACGCGCATCCGACTCACATCGCGGCCCGTCGTGGTGGCGTGGACTTGACGCCGCGTTCGAACACACGTTCGAATTGCGTCGTGGGACGGCGTCGCGAGAACCGGTGGCAGCCCCCGGAGCACCCGGAGGTCGAACGTCCGCACGCCTACTCCCTGTCGGACGACGCCCGCGGGCCGGACGTCTGCCATGCGGTCACGCCACTGCCCGTGTGGGCATGGGTGCAGTTCCCGACCTTCCACGTCCGCGTCAAGGCGTTCGCGAAGAGCTGGACGCGCGATGCCGTCCTGGTGGAGTGGGCGCAGTTCGGGCAGCACGCCGAGGCCTGGGTCTGGCGATCGGCCGTGAAACACCGCGTTCTGCGGACAGAGCGCGTGCATCGGACTCCGCTTGGCGCACCCGATTGACACGTCGGTGACCACGGAGGATCGTTCGATCCGCCCCGGCTCAGCAAGAATCACGACGATCGAGACATCCGTCCCGTGCCGTCACCACCCCCCCGACCGGAAGGAGGCACCCGTGAAGAACCACGACGTGCCGTCCTGGGTGGCACACGTGCTCACGCCGCCCGACGTGATCGCCGCCTACGTCGAGCGACGGGTGAACGACCCCGCTCTGCTGTCGGGCGAGCAGCACGAACCCACCTACGCGGACTTCCTCCGCGCCGAGTAGACCGTCACGCCGACGCTCGCCACCGTCACACAGGCGAGCGCGACCACCTCGACGAGCGAGAGCGCCTCGCCCAGCACGACCAGCCCCGCAAGGGCCGCGACCGCCGGGCCGAGACTCTGCAGCACGCCGAACACCCGGGTCGGCATGCGTCGCAGCGCCGACATCTCGAGCGCGTACGGCAGCACGCTCGACAGCACCCCGACGACGCCGAACACGACCAGCAGTGACGGGTCGGCCCGGACGCCCGTGATCGCGGTCCCGAGGCCGAACGGCAGCGAGACCACCATCGCGACGAGCATCGACACGGCCAGGCCGTCGACCCCGGGGATGATCGAGCCGACGTGCCGGTTCATCACGATGTAGCCCGCCCAGCACACGGCGGCGGCGACCGCGAACGCGACACCGCCGAGCTCGGTCACGGCAGTCGGTCCGACCCCGAGCAGCACGACACCGACCAGGGCGAGCACGGCCCAGAGCGCGTCGCGCCACCGCCGGGTGTGCACGAGCGACAGCGAGAGCGGTCCGAGGAACTCGATCGTCACCGCGACACCGATCGGGATGGACGCGAACGCCAGGTAGATGAACACGTTCATGCCGCCGAGGGCCACGCCGAGGCCCAGCGCGCCGAGCCACTGCGCCCGTCGCCAGTGTCGGACGCGGGGGCGGACGACGAGCGCCAGCACGACCGCGCCGAGGACGAGCCGCAGGGTGGCCGCGCCGACCGGTCCGACCTCGTCGAAGCGGGTCTTCGCGATAGCCGCGCCGAGCTGCACCGAGACGATCGCGGCGAGGGACAGCAGCGGCGCGGGCGCGCGCGGCTTCCCACCCGGTGCGACGTCGGTGGGCGGGGTCATCCGAGGTACGCGAGGACGGCGAGCACGCGGCGGTGGTCCTCGCCGGTGTCCTCGAGCGCGAGCTTGCCGAAGATGCTCGTCACGTGCTTCTCGACCGCGCCGGTCCCGATCACCAGCGCCCGGGCGATCGCGGCGTTCGTCCGGCCCTCGGCCATCAGGCCCAGGACCTCGCGCTCGCGCGGCGTCAGCGCTTGCAGCGGGTCACGGCGGCGGCGCATCAGCTGCGTGACCACCTCGGGGTCGAGCACGGTGCCGCCGGAGGCGACCCGGCGCACGGCGTCGTCGATCTCCTCGAGCCGGGTGACCCGGTCCTTCAGCAGGTACCCGATGCCCGCGGACGAGGACGCCAGCAGCTCTTCAGCGTAGGTGGCCTCGACGTACTGCGACAGCAGGAGCACGCCGGTCGCGGGCGCGAGCCGACGGGTCTCGACGGCGGCACGGACGCCCTCGTCGGTGAACGTCGGCGGCATCCGCACGTCCATGACGACCACGTCGGGGGCGTCGTGGGGCAGCGTGGCCAGGAACGAGACGGCGTCGGCGTGCTGTCCGACGACGTCGATCCCGGCTTCGTCGAGCACCCGCGCCAGGCCTTCGCGCAGGAGCACCGCATCGTCGACGACGACGGCCCGGATGCGTGCTGCATCCGGGCCGTCGGTCATGACACCAGACTAGTGGCGCGCCTCACCGTGCCGTCGGCACCCCGTTGAGTGCGCCGAGCGGGATCCGTGCGGTGGCCTGGGTGGGGCCGCCCTCGGGGCTCGACACCGTGAGCTCGCCGTCCAGGGAGCGCATCCGCCCCATCAGGCCCTCGATGCCGTGGCCCTCCCGCACGCTCGCGCCGCCAACACCGTCGTCCGTCACGCTGACCGTCAGGTGCCACACCGCCGACGCGTCGACGATCAGCCCCATGTACACGCCCGCCGCCGAGGCACCGGCGTGCTTGGCGGTGTTCGTCAGCAGCTCGGACACCGTGAAGTAGACGTTCCGCTGGATCTCGGACCCGAGGGTCAGTCCCTCGGGCAGACGGATCTCGAGCCCGGTCGGGATCGAGGTGCGGGCGACCAGGGCCTCGAGCGCTGCGACGAGTCCGCGGTCGAGCAGGATCGGCGGTGCGAACCCCCGCGAGAGCGCCCGGAGCTCGTCGAGCGCGTCGCGGGCGTGCTCGGACGCCTCGCCGATGAGCCGCTTCGCGCCGACCGGGTCCTTCTCGAACGCCCGCTCGGCGGCAGCCAGGTCCATCCGCAGCCGGACGAGCCGCTGCTGTGGCCCGTCGTGCAGGTCACGTTCGATCTGCCGCAGCGCCTGTCCCTCGGCCGTCACCGCACCGGCACGGGAGGCCTGCAGCCCCGCCACCCGCTGCTCGAGCTGCTCGGCACGGAACCCGCCGAGCAGCCCGAAGTCGATCCAGTAGTGCGCGAGCACCGACGCCCGTGCCCACAGCGGGAACAGGGCCACCGACGCCGCCATCGACACCAGCCCGAGCAGACCGACCCCGAGTACGGTCGCCGAGCCGTAGGGGAAGTACCCGCTGCGCAGGTTGTTCACCAGGAACGCGCCGACGAGTGCGACGGGCCACAGGAACCCCGCGACGAGCAGCAGGCCGGCACCGACCGTCGCCAGGGCGGCGAGCGGGTAGACGACGATCGCGTGCAACAGGTACAGCCAGTAGTGCGGGTTCGCGACGGCCGAGCCGGTGCGGGTCCACCAGTTCTGCTGCCAGCGTGGCGTCCAGTCGACGGGCCGGATCGGTCGACGGTCGGCCCAGGACATCCGGAGTCGCTCGAACTGACCGAGCCACCGCGCGACGAACAGCGCGACGAAGAACATCAGCAGCACGAACGGGTTGAACAGGTCGCGGAACCCGCCGCCGAACACCGCCGTCGGGAACGCGACGTACAGCGTGCAGAGCAGCACCGCGGTGAGGGCCATGTAGCCCACGTCGCGGGGCAGTCGTCGCCACGCGTCACGGTAGAACTCCCCCGCCGTGGGCGGCGGCTGGACCGGGTGCTGCGGCGGCTGCTGTGCCGACGACGGCTCGGGAGCGGCGGCCTGTGGCTGCTCGTGGCTGGGGTGCGCCGGCATGGGTGTCGTGGCTCCCGGAGGTACGGCGTCGTCCAGCGGCACGGTGATCGCCTGGTCGAGTCGGTCGGTGTCGGTCATGTCCTCGAGCCTCGCGGAACGCGGCTCGAACCCCCATCCTGCCCCCTCCCGCACACGGGGTGGGGTTGGCCCTACCCTGGGCCGATGGGGAACAGCACGAGGGAACGACTGATCGCACTGGCCGGGGTGGTGGCGGCACTGCTGCCGGCGGTGGACGGTGTCGCCGGACTGGCGACGCTGACGACCTGGTACCCGGGCCGCGGAGTGCTGGCGACGGGAGCGGTGGTCGCCGCCCTGTGCGCCGTGGTGATCGGTCTCGGCGCGTGGCGACGGGCCGATCGGACGACCCTGGCTCTGGCGTTGTCCGTGGTGCTGTTCGCCCTGACGTGGCTTCCGGTGCCGCTGGGCCTCTGGCCGATCTCGGCCATCGCGCTGCTGGCGTCCCAGGCGCTCCTGATCGCGTTCGGCGTGCTGGTCGCACGGCGCAGCACCGGCCTGACGCGCATCACGGGGTGGTCCGTCGCTGCCGGCGGCATCGTGTGGCTGCTCGGCGGACTGGTCACGTGGTTCGGCGCGGTCCCGAACGCGTCCCAGGAGCTGCTCGGAGCGCTGTTCGTCATCGCTCCGCTCGGGATGCTGATCGGGTTCCTGGCGGCAGCCGTGCTGTTCGCCGGTCCGCTGCTCCGTCCGGTCGCCCAGGGCGCCCGGTACCTCTGGTCCACCGCCGAGGTGCGCTGAGCGGTTCTCCACAGCTGGTCGGTCCGGCTCCGTCGCGCCCGTCACCCTGGGTGCATGGGTGACGCACGTCGCCGAACCGGGTCGACCCGTCACACGAGACCGGCGGCGACCTCGGGTGTCTCGTCCGGGATCGACCACGGGTGCTCGGTCATGCCGCCGCTGCCACGGATCGACCGGACGGTGCCGTCGGTGCGGCGGGCGACGGTGATGTCCTCGTCGATCGAACCGAAGCGGTTGCCGTGGGTCATGCGGAGCGTGTCGGCGTCGACGACCCGCAGGCGGACGGGCGACTCGAGGGGGTCCGGGGCGGCCGGGTCGAACGCCAGCAGCCGGTCGCCGACACGGGCGATGTCGGTGATGCCCCACGGGTTCGCGTAGCGCCCCGTGACACCAGTCACGTCGACGTCGCCGGGGATCGGGTCTCCCGGGGCGTGCTCGTCGGCGGCGGCGTCGAGCAGCCGGACGATGCCCGTCGCCAGCATCGATGCGGGCCCGGCCGCGGCGCTCGTCATGACGGACACGACGAGCCCCGACTCCGGGTCGAACACCGACTGCGTGATGTGCCCGGGGAACCCGCCGGAGTGGCCACGGACCTCGCGCCCGTCGATCCGGTCGACGATGAAGCCCGCGCCGTAGCCGCGCGCCGAGGGGTCGTCGTCCGAAGCGCTCCAGGCCTTGCGTTGGGCCAGGCGCTTGGCGTGGTCGCTCAGCAGCGTGCCCTGACCGAGCACGTGCGCCGAGAAGTACCGGACCAGGTCCGACGCGGTGCCGTGGAATCCCGTCGCCGCTGCCATCGCTCGGGTGTCGACGTGGTCGATGCGCTGCCGGGTCCTGGCGGTGTGCAGGCCCGAGTACCCGACGACGAACTCGTCGGCACGCTCGGCATCCCAGTCCGGGCCGGTGTTCGTCAGGCCGAGCGGCTCGATGATCGATGCCCGGACGACGTCGCCGTACGACTGACCTGACACCGCCTGGATGACGAGCCCGAGTAAGGAGTACCCGAGGTTCGAGTAGTTGAACGAGGAACCTGCGGGGACCTTCTGCCCACGGTCGAGCACGAGCGCGAGGAGCTCGTCCTCGTCCGGGAACGGGTGCACGAGCGACCAGTGGTCGCCGTCGTGCCCGTCGCGGATGACCCCCGCACCCATCTCCATGAGCTCGCGGACGGTGGCGTCCGCGATCGGCGAACCACCGTCGACGAGCGTCGGGACGTACGTCCCGACCGTGTCGTCCAGCCGCAGCAGCCCGCGCTCGGCCATGATCAGCAGCGCCGTCGCGGTGAAGGTCTTCGAATGTGACGCGATCCGGAACAGGTCGTTCGTCGTCAGACGGCGACCGGCCTCGACGTCGGCGTACCCCCACGCCTCGGAGAGCAGCTGGTCACCGCGGTACCCGATCGCGACCTGCACGCCGGGCACACGGAGCTGGAACACCTTGTACGACACCCACTCGTGGATGTAGGGCAGGACGGTCTCGTACGCGGCGCGGTTCGTCATGACGCCCAGACTTCCATGTGCCACGCTGACGGGCATGCGGCACACACCCCACTTCCTGATGACGGACGTCGACGAGGTGCGGCGCCTGGTGCGCGAGAACCCGTGGGCGACGATCGTGTCGCACACCGACGCCGGCATCGTCGCGTCGCACTACCCGTTCCTGCTCGAGACCCCCGGCCCCGACGACGACCCGGACGCCGTCGTGCTCGTGTCGCACGTCGGACGGCCCGACGAACGCGCGCACGAACTCGGGCAGCACCAGGTACTGGTCATCGTGCAGGGGCCGCACGGGTACGTCTCCCCCGGCTGGTACCCGCCCGACCAGTTCGTGCCCACCTGGAACCACGTCACGGCACACTGCTGGGGCACGCCGGAGATCCTGTCCGACGACGAGAACCTGCGCGTGCTCGGGGAACTCGTCGACCACTTCGAGCAGGCGATGCCGTCACCCGTCTCGCTCGACGTGGACATCGACACCGCAGCCCGGGTGGCGAAGGGCACCGTCGGCATCCGCCTCCGCGTCACCCGGTTCGACGCCCGCGCCAAGCTCTCGCAGAACAAGGCACCCGAGGTCATCGACACGATCATCGCGGGCCTGCGCGGTGACGGCCCCTACGCGTCGCCCGCACTCGCGGCCGAGATGGAGCGGGTCCGGCCCGACGGCAGTGACGATCACGACGGCCGTGACGACCAGGACGGACAGGAGGCACGGTGAGCGACCTGCTGCTGCGCACCGTCCGGCGCGTGGGCACGTCCGGAGCCCCCGCCGACGTGCGCGTCCGTGCCGGGGTCGTCACCGCCGTGGCACCCGCCGGCACGCTCGACCCCGGCGACCACGACACCGAGGTGGTCGAGGCCGACGGCGCCTGGCTCGGCCCCGGACTCGTCGACCACCACACCCACTTCGACCAGTGGGCCCTGGTCCGGCGGCGCATCGACGTGTCCGCGTGCGCGTCCGCCGAGGCCGTGGCGGACGTGCTCGCCGCGGCAGCGCGGACCGGCGTGACGGACGCCGTGCTGATCGGACACGGGTACCGCGACGGGTTGTGGCCGCGGCCCGCCCGACGTGCGCTGCTCGATGCAGCCGCACCGGGCCTCCCGGCCGTCGTCATCAGCGCCGACCTGCACGCCGTCTGGTGCAACGCTCGCGCACTCGCGCACTTCGCCGCTGCGGTCGGACGGCCACTGCCGGCCGGCGAGGACGGCGTGCTGCGCGAGCAGGACGCCTTCGACGTGACCGCCGCACTGTCGCGAGTCCCCGACGACGTGCTCGACACCGCCGTGGCCGACGCCGTCGACGCGGCGGCCACCCGCGGTGTGACGCAGGTCGTCGACCTCGAGATGCGCTTCGGCCTCGACCGCTGGACACGCCGCGTCCGCGACGGCATCGACGGGCTGCGGGTGGCGTGCGGCGTGTACCCGGACGACCTCGACGCCGTCATCGCGCGCGGACTCCGCACCGGCGACGTGGTCGACGGCACCCGGGGCCTGGTGACGATGGGACCGTTCAAGGTCGTCACGGACGGGTCGCTCGGCACCCGGACGGCAGCCATGGCGACCGGCGAGGGCATGCTCGTCTGGCCGTTCGACGAACTCCACGCGATCACCCGCCGCGCCGTCGACGCCGGACTCGTCCCCGCGATCCACGCCATCGGCGACCGGGCCAACACCGTCGCCCTCGACGTCTTCGAGGCCGTCGGCGCCCGCGGCTCGATCGAGCACGCGCAGCTGCTCGCCGACACCGACGTCGAGCGCTTCGCCCGCCTGGGCGTGACGGCGTCGGTGCAGCCCGAGCACGCGATGGACGACCGTGACGTCGTCGACAAGTACTGGGCGGACAGCGCCGAGCGTGCCTACGTGTTCGCGTCGCTCGCCGCGGCCGGCGCCCGCGTGGTGCTCGGATCCGACGCACCCGTCGCGCCACTCGACCCGTGGGTGTCCCTCGCCGCCGCCGTAGGACGTGACCGCGACGGCCGCGCACCGTGGCACCCGGAGCAGCGGATGACGGCGCTCGCCGCGTGGCAGGGGTCGACGGACGGCCGGGTGAGCGTGTCCGTGGGGGACGTCGCCGACCTGGTGCTGGTGGCGGACGACCCGCTCACCGCGTCGACGGCCACGCTGCGGACGATGCCGGTGCTCGGCACCGCGATCGCCGGACGGTGGACCCACCTGGAGCGCTGAGGGCTACTTCTGGTCCTTCGGGCACCAGTAGAGCTTGCGGCCGGCCATGTCGGCCATCCGGATCTCGGTGCCGCACACCCGGCAGGGCTCGCCCTGGCGGTGGTACACCCAGTGCCGGTCCTTCCGCGAGCGCAGCGCCTTCTTGTGCTCGGCCGGCGACAGCCCGTCCATCGTCAGCATCAGGCCGTCGCGGACCCCCTCGTGCAGCAGCTTCGACCAGTCCGCCCACAGCGCCTTCGCCTGCTTGACGGTGATCTTCTTGCCCACCTTGTACGGGTCGATCCGCTGCCGGAACAGCAGTTCGGCGCGGTAGATGTTGCCGATCCCGCTCACCACGGACTGGTCCATCAGCAGCTGCCCGATCGCGACGTTGCGCTTCCGGACGTTGTCGACGAAGGCCTGCTCGGCCTCGGGTCCGTCGTCGTTCACCGGGTCCGGCCCGAGCTTGTCGAGTGCGCGCTGCACCCCCGCCGCATCCTCGACCACGCAGGCGGTCGGCCCACGCAGGTCGGCGACGGTGTCCTCGGTGAGCAGGCGCACGCGCACCTGGCCGACGGGGTCGGGCGGGAAGGCCTCGATCGGGTCCTCGGACTTCTCCTGCTCGGCCATCCGGTACCGGGCCAGCCGGGGCGCGCCGATCGACGACAGGGACTCCTCGCGGTCGTCGTCGTCGGACAGCGCCTGGGACGTCGAGATCACACCGGCGAAGTCCCACGCCCCGTACAGGCCCAGGTGGACCCGCAGGAACAGGTCGTCCTCGAACTCCAGGAACATCTGCTTGCCCACCGCCCGCGACGCGACCATGCGCTTGCCGTCGAGCTGCGCGGCACCGGCGGCGAACCGACCCTGCGGACTCGACACCTCGCAGCGTTTGCCGACGAAGTGCCGGGAGAACTGGTTGGCGATCCTGTGGACGGAGTGACCCTCGGGCATGCGACCTGTCTACTCGGCCGAGCCGTCGATCTGCTTGCCGGCGATGTGCCCCGTCTGCTCGTACTCCGCCAGTTGCGCGATGCGGCGGGCGTGGCGCTCCTCGCCCGAGAACGGCTCGTTGACGAACAGGTCGACGAAGTCGATGACCTCGGCCTCGGTGTGCTGGCGGGCGCCGAGCGAGATGACGTTGGCGTCGTTGTGCTGGCGGGCGAGCAGCGCGGTGGACTCGTTCCACACCAGCGCGGCGCGGACGCCCTCGACCTTGTTCGCCGCGATCTGCTCGCCGTTGCCCGAACCGCCGAAGACGACCCCGAGCGCTTCGACACCCGCACGCTGGTCGGCGACGACGGCGTGGGCGGCGTTGATGCAGAACGAGGGGTAGTCGTCGAGCGCGTCGTACTCGGTCGGACCGTGGTCGATGACCTGGTGTCCGGCGTCCGTCAGGTGTGACGCGAGGGTCTTGCTGAACTCGAGGCCGGCGTGGTCCGTTCCGAGGTGGATGCGCATGCCCCGATCCTATTCCCGGCCGCGCGCGCCCCT
Source organism: Curtobacterium sp. VKM Ac-2922 (assembly GCF_022815645.1). Classification (GTDB taxonomy): domain Bacteria; phylum Actinomycetota; class Actinomycetes; order Actinomycetales; family Microbacteriaceae; genus Curtobacterium. Next base: position 133,243 of record NZ_JALGRO010000002.1, read on the forward strand.
GGCCACGACGACGACGTACCGGCAGGCGTCCGCGCTGGCGTTGCGGTACGTCACCTCGGCGGGGTCGCCGAGCTCGATCCGGTCCCCCGGTTCCAGCACCACCGTCTCGCCGCCGACGACGAGTTCGAGGGTGCCCTCGACGACCCAGATGCAGTGCCGCAGGAACGCGTACGCCGACGCCGGGTAGGTCACGTGCGCACCGGCCGGGAGGACCACCTCGGTCACGTCCACGGGGAACTCCGCGCTCGACACGGGACGGCGACGGTACCCGGTGTCGGGATCGGTCCAGTGGTCGGCGGTCGCGCCGCGTTGCACGCCGGCCCGGTCGTCGGGGCTGCCGGACCCGGCCTGGTGCTCGGTTCCGTCGCCGGCCGGGCCCTCGTCGAGCAGCTGGGAGATCGTCATCCCGAACGCGCCCGACAGTCGTCCGAGGATCGTGGCCGTGGGGCTCGACACCCCGCGTTCGACGCGGTTGATCATGGCGCGCGAGACCCCGGACTCCTCGGCGAGCTCGGTCAGGCTCCACCGCCGCTCGGTGCGCAGGTGCTGCAGGCGTTCCCCGAGCAGCCGGTCATCGTCTACGATCTGAGACATGGCGACAGCATATGCGACAACCGGTCCGTCATCGGCCGCCGACGTGCGCGTGCGGGACTGCGAGCCCCGCGACCTGGACGTGGTGCACGCGCTGCACGTCGACGCCGTGCTGCACTCCACCGCGATCTGGCAGGACGAGCCGAACTCGCGCGCCTGGTTCGACGCCTGGCTGTCGGAACGCCAGCGCGACGGGTGGCCGGTCGTCGTCGCCGAGGTGGACGGACAGGTGGCGGGCTACGCGTCGTACGCGCAGTGGCGTCCGAATGCCGGGTACCGGCTGACCGTCGAGCACAGCGTGTACGTCCTGCCCGAGTTCCGCGGCCGGGGCGTGGCGACGGTGCTGATGGGGGCGCTGGTCGGGCAGGCCCGGGCCGAGGGCCGCCACGTGATGATGGCCGGGATCTGCAGCAGCAACACCGTGTCGATCGCACTGCACGAGCGGCTCGGCTTCACCACCGTGGCCGTCGTGCCCGAGGTCGGGCGCAAGTTCGGCCGGTGGCTGGACCTGACGATGATGCGCCTGCCGTTGGTCTGACGCGGGCGCCGGCCGCCCGGCGGGCGCCGAGTCCCGGCCCGGCGGACAGTTCGCGCTGTCCGGAGCGCGTGCGGTGTCCGCGGGGCCGAGTCTCGCCGGACGCACCGTGCGTGCCGGACGCGAGCCGGGCCTCCTGTCAGGCGGTGGGCTCGGTGTCGAACAACGGCCCGACCGTGCGCGAGCGCTTGAGCTCGAAGAAGCCCGGGTAGCGGGCTGCGGCGACGACGCCGTCCCACAGGTCGAGCGCCTGCTGGCCCTTCGGGGCCGGCGAGATCACCGGACCGAAGAACGCGGTGCCCTCGACGGCGATCACGGGCGTGCCCACGTCCTGGCCGACGCGCTCGATGCCGTCGCGGTGGCTCTCGCGGGTGGCGGCGTCGACCTCGTCGGACCAGGCGTACTCGGCCAGGTCGGCATCGAGACCGAGCTCGGCCAGGACGGCGGGGACGACCTGCGTGGGGTCCTGCTCCTGCCGGTGGTGGATGTGCTCGCCGAGCGCGTCGTACAGGGGCTTCACGACGTCCTGGCCGAGACGCAGTCGCGCGGCGGTGACCAGGCGGGGGTAGACCTGCCCGTTGTGCAGTCGCTCCTTGTAGGACTCGGGGACGTCCTGGTCCTCGTTCAGGACGAACAGGCTCATCACCTTCCAGGTCACGTCGAGGGGGCGCTGGCGCTCGACCTCGCCGACCCAGCGGCTGGTCATCCAGGCCCACGGGCAGTTCGGGTCGAACCAGAACTCCACAGGGGTGGGGGTGTCGGTCGTCTTGTCCACAGTCGTCTCGGTCACGCTTGGAGCGTACGCGTGCTCGCTAGGCTGGAACCCACACGTCCCCACGGTGCACGACGCCGCGCGGGACCCCGAAGCGCGGACATCGATCGTCCGCGCCCGCATCGAAGATGGAGCGTCCGTGCCCGGAGAGAACCTCACCAGAATCGAAGCCCAGGAACGCGCCGCGATCGTCGACGTGCAGTCGTACGACGTCGAGCTCGACCTGACCCGTGGCGCTGAGACCTTCGGCAGCACCACGCGGGTCCGCTTCACCGCGACGCCCGGTGCGTCGACGTTCATCGACGCGATCACGAAGACCGTGCACTCCGTCGAACTGAACGGCACCGCGCTCGACGTCGCCGCGGTCAACGACGGCGTCCGGATCCAGCTCGCCGACCTGCAGCAGCAGAACGAGCTCGTCGTCGTCGCCGACGCGCTGTACACGAACACCGGCGAGGGCCTGCACCGCTTCGTCGACCCCGTCGACGACGAGGTCTACCTGTACTCCCAGTTCGAGGTCCCCGACTCGCGCCGCATGTTCGCGGTGTTCGAGCAGCCCGACCTCAAGGCCGAGTTCACCTTCACGGTCACCGCACCGGCGCGCTGGCAGGTCGTCTCGAACTCCCCCACGCCCGAGCCCCGCGTCGACGGCGACATCGCCACGTGGGCGTTCCCGCCGACCACCCGGATCTCCAGCTACATCACGGCCCTGATCGCCGGCCCGTACGAGGTCGTGCGTGACGAGCTGACCTCGAGCGACGGCCGCACGATCCCGCTCGGCATCTTCACGCGCAAGTCACTGGCGGAGTACCTCGACCCCGAGTACGTGTTCGACATCACCCGCAAGGGCTTCGCGTACTACGAGTCGAAGTTCGACGTGCCGTACCCGTTCGACAAGTACGACCAGCTGTTCGTGCCCGAGTTCAACGCGGGCGCGATGGAGAACGCCGGCGCCGTCACCTTCACCGAGACCTACGTGTTCCGGTCCAAGGTCACCGACGCCATCAAGGAGCGCCGGGTCGTCACGATCCTGCACGAGCTCGCGCACATGTGGTTCGGCGACCTGGTCACCATGAAGTGGTGGAACGACCTGTGGCTCAACGAGTCCTTCGCCGAGTGGGCGTCCACGATCGCCACCGCCGAAGCGACCGAGTGGACCGAAGCGTGGACCACGTTCCAGGCGATGGAGAAGTCCTGGGCCTACCGGCAGGACCAGCTCCCCTCGACGCACCCGATCGTCGCGACGATCAACGACCTCGAAGACGTCCAGGTCAACTTCGACGGCATCACGTACGCCAAGGGCGGGTCCGTCCTGAAGCAGCTCGTGGCGTGGGTCGGCATCGACGCGTTCTTCGCCGGTGTGTCCGCGTACTTCAAGAAGCACCACCACGGCAACACCGAGCTCAAGGACCTGCTGGTCGAGCTCGAGGCCACCAGCGGGCGTGAGCTCGGCGAGTGGTCGAAGCTGTGGCTCGAGACCGCCGGCGTCAACACGCTGCGCCCCGAGATCCAGGTCGACGACGACGGCGTGATCACGTCGTTCGCCGTGCTGCAGGAAGCCCCGGCGGACTACCCGACCCTGCGGCCGCACCGCCTGGCGATCGGCCTGTACGCCTTCCAGCAGGACGCCGACGCACCGTTCGGCGCTGACACCGCCTCGGCCGGCGGCACGCTCGAGCGGATCCACCGTGTCGAGATCGACGTCGACGGCGCACGCACCGACGTCCCCGAGCTCGTCGGGCAGCACCGGGGAGACCTGGTCCTGCTCAACGACGACGACCTGGCCTACGCCAAGATCCGCCTCGACGAGCAGTCCCGTCGCACCGCGATCGAGCACCTCGCCTCGATCGCGAACCCGCTGGCTCGCTCGATCGTGTGGGGTGCGATGTGGGACGCCACCCGTGACGCCGAGTCCCCCGCCAGCGACTACGTGCGCCTGGTGCTCGGCAACATCGCGACCGAGACCGAGTCGACCACGATCCGCACGACGCTCTCGCAGCTGCTGCTGACCGCGCGCAACTACGTGGCCCCCGCCAAGGTCGACGCCACCGTGCGCACCGTCGGCGAGACGCTGTGGAACCTGGCGTCGTCGGCCGAGGCCGGCTCGGACGCGCAGTTCCAGTTCGTGAAGTTCTTCGCGCAGATCGCCTCGACGCCCGAGCACGTCGCCACCCTGTCAGGGCTGCGCGACGGTTCGGTCACGCTCAGCGGGCTCGAGATCGACACGGACCTGCGCTGGGAGCTCCTCGAAGGGCTCGTCCTCGCCGGAGCCGCGGGCAACACCGAGATCGACGCCGAACTCGCGAGCGACCGGACGGCGTCGGGCGAACAGGCCGCAGCGCGTGCCCGGGCGACGATCCCCACCGCCGAGGGCAAGCTGGCGGCGTTCTCGTCGCTGGTCGACTCGGACTCGGCACCGAACGCCATCGTCCGCCAGACGACGATCGGGTTCCAGCACACGAACGCGCCCGTCGTGCTCGAGGGGCTCGTGCCGAAGTACTTCGACGTGCTGACCCGCATCTGGGCCGAGCGGAGCTACCACATCGCCGACACGATCGTCTCCGGGCTGTACCCGGCGCCGCTCGCCTCGGTCGAGCTCCGTGACGCCGCCACCGCGTGGCTCGAGTCACACCCGGAGACCCCGGCACTGCGTCGCATCGTGACCGAGAACCTGGCGGGCACCGAGCGTGCGCTGCGGGTCCAGGCCGCCGACGCCTGAGTTCCTGTGCGGTCCGACGGGGCCTCGGCGTTCTGCAAGGAGCGCCGAGGCCCCGTCGTCTACCATCGTTCGAACATGAACCTGGCTGCGAACTCGACCGACGACGTCCCGGCGTGGATGTCGAACTCCTTCACCCAGTTCGTCGACACCTGGCACGTCCCGATCGTCATCGTCGTGACGCTGTTGGGCGCGATCATCCTGCGGCTCGTGCTGCGCCACAGCATCAAGGGCGTGGTCAACCGGATCGTCTACGGCGTCAAGAAGCGCCAGGGTGCGGCGGACACCCAGGCGCTCATCGCGTCGCCGATCCAGACCGCCCGCGTGGTGCAACGCACCCGGACGCTCGGCAGCGTGCTCGAGAACCTGGCAACGGTCATCGTCGTGATCATTGCGCTGGCGATCATCATCCCGCAGGTCCTGCCCAATGCCGCCGTCGGCATCGTGGGTGGCGCCTCCCTCGTCGCGGCGGGCCTGGCGGTCGGAGCGCAGTCGATCGTCAAGGACCTGCTGTCCGGCGTGTTCATGATCCTCGAGGACCAGGCCGGCGTCGGCGACGTCGTCGACACGGGTCCGGCCACGGGTGTCGTCGAGAACGTGGGCCTGCGCGTCATGCAGATCCGCGACGTGAACGGGATCCTGTGGTTCGTGCCGAACGGGCAGATCCTGCGCGTCGGCAACCTGTCGCAGGGCTGGTCCCGCGTGCTCGTCGACATCACCGTGCCGTACGACACCGACATCGACGCCGTGCAGGACGCCCTGCTCGCCGCAGCGGTCACGATGTCGCAAGAACCCCGCTGGCGGCAGCGCATCGTCGAGAAACCCGAGATCTGGGGCCTGCAGTCGGTCTCCGCCGACGGCATGGTCTTCCGACTCGTCGTCAAGACCCGCGCGTCCGAACTCGACATCGTCGGCCGCGAACTGCGCGTCCGGCTCAAGCGCTCCGTCGACGAACTCGGCGTCACCCTCCCCGCCATGGCGATGATCATGCCCGAGGGCTGGGAGAACGCCACCTCGATCAACGGGTTGCGCAGCGTCAAGACGCAGCCCACGCCCGCGCCGACCGCTTCGCGCCGCGGCAAGAAGACGAACATGTACGGCCAGCCGATCGACACGCAGCGGCCCGAACCGCCAAGGGACGACCGATGAGCGACCTGCCGATGCCTCCCGTCGGACAGCCGGGCGTCCCGGGGCCGGGGCAACCGATCACGCTGCGCGTGGGGATGGGCGGGCAGGCCGCGACCGGGTCGTTGTTCGAACGCATCGGCGGTGCCCCGACGTTCGACCGCCTGGTACGTCGCTTCTACGACGGCGTGCAGACCGACGACGTCATCTGGCCGATGTACCCGCAGGAGGACCTGGAGGGCGCGATCTCCCGCCTGTCGCTCTTCCTGCAGCAGTACTGGGGCGGCCCGGGCACCTACAGCCAGGAACGCGGGCACCCCCGGCTGCGGATGCGGCACCAGCCGTTCCGCATCACACCCGAGGCACGTGAGCGCTGGCTGCACCACATGCACGACGCCGTCGAGTCGCTCGGGCTCGCGCCCATGGACGAGGCAGAACTGTGGGGCTACCTCGACCGGGCCGCACACGCGATGACGAACGCGTTCGACTGACGGACTGCCATCCGGCTCGGCGGACGTCCGGCTCTGCGGACGTCACCGATGACGGCCGCGTCGGGTTCCACCCGTAGGTGCTGCGCGCGTGGGCGCCCGAGCACTCCTGGTGCAGCAGCAGCGCGTCCGCGAAGTCGGTGCCGAGCCGCTCGCGCGTCGCGTCGATGCTCTCGGCAACGACGGGCGATCCGTGCGCACCGGCCTCGGCGAGTTCACGCACCGTCGGGTTGTCCCCCGTCGCCGCCAGGACGTACCCGTCCTGTTCGCCCCGCTCGACGGCCAGGGCGTACAGGTCCCCGACGTCGTCGACGTGCACGGTCGTCCACCGCTGGGAGCCGTCGCCGACCAGGCGGACCTCGTGCTCGCCGTCGCCGACGAACATCGCCGGGATGCCGGCACCACGGCCGAAGACGATGCCCGGCGCCACGATGGTCGTGCGGACGGCGCTCGCGCGGACGAGCGCTTCGTTCGGGCCACGCCACGAGGTCAGGGCCGGTGGCGACACGGGTGACTGCTCGGAGATGTCGGTCGAGTCGCCGAAGGTGAAGATCCCGCCGGTGTGGACGAAGGGCTTCGGGGTGCCGTCGAGCGCGCCGAGGACGGTCCGCACGAAGGCCGGGTCGACCTGCTCGGCGCTGGCGGTGTGGACGACGGCATCGGCTTCGTGGGCCAGCCGCGCCACGACGTCGGTGTCGGTGACGTCCTCGACCAGCGCGGTGGCGCCGGCCTCGCGAGCGGCCTGGGCCTTCGCGTCGGAGCGGACGATCGCGGTGACGGCATGGCCCCGCGCGACCAGGGAGCGGAGGACTGCGGACCCGATGTAGCCGGACGCGCCGGTCAGGAAGACGTGCATGCCACCAGGATGGCAGAGCTGCCGCGTCCCGTCCGGGGGCTGGCGGCGCAGGCCGTTCAGCCCGAGAGGCTCCAGGCGCGGCGCTTCACGAGCACGTGTCCGCGGGAGGTGGTGAGTCGGCTCCACGGACCGGTCTCGAACAGCCGCACCGGGTCGTGCCCCAGGAACCCGAGGCTCTCGCCCGCGAACCCGGCTCCGGCGGGGACGTGCTCGATGCCCAGCACGGGACGTCCCCACACCTCGGAGCGGATGCGACGGACGATCGCTTCGCCGGCGTTCGACGGGACAGCGTCAGCGACCTCGGTGATGCCGGCCTTCGCCGCGCGGCGAAGCAGTTCGGGTGAGATGTCGGGCAACGGGATCCAGCCGCCGCGGGGCGGTGAGATCGCAGCCCACGTCACGGTGGCGACCTCGTGCGGGAGCTCGACCTCGACCGGAGTGGCGCGGGTCGGGTCGGCACCGTCGGCCCCTTCGGCGTCGTGGGCCTCGGCGAGCAGCCGCAGGCGTTCCTGGAACGAGGCCAGGGGGACGACCGCGTCGATGGATGCCGGCTGCGCGAGCGAGAAGGTCCGGAGGCCCAGGACCGTGGGCAGCTCGTCGAGCAACCCGAGGGGGTACATGATCGCCGTGTAGACGGCGAGCACCCCCGAGTCGGCGATCAGGCGGACCGAGCCGTCCTCGATGCGTGCGGCACGGGCGAGGTACGTGCGGAGGTCGCCCAGCGAGGCGGCGTCGGGCAGCGTGAACGAGGTGCTCATGTCGATGACGATCCTACCGGGAGGGGTCCTCCGTAGACTGCGGGGGTGGTGATCGGTGAACCGGAATTCCTGCGGACCCTGCGACTCGAGGACACGGGCGCCGCGACGCGCGAGCGGGTCTTCACGGGGGTGAACCACTGGTCCCCCAACGGGCGGGTGTTCGGCGGCCAGGTGCTCGCCCAGTGCATCGTCGCCGCGCAGGCCACGATCGAGGACCGGGCGATCCACTCGATCCACGGCTACTTCCTGCGTCCGGGCGACATCCACACGCCGATCACCTTCGGCGTCGAGCAGATCCACGACGGTCGCTCGTTCGCGACCCGGCGTGCGCAGGCGTACCAGAACGGCGTGCCGATCTTCTCGATGATCGCGTCGTTCCAGACCGACGATGCGGGTGTCGAGCACCAGGATCCGTTCCCGGTGGACATGCCCACACCCGAGTCCCTGCCGACCGCCGCGTCGATCCTCGCCTCGATCGACCACCCCGTGGCCCGGGCCTGGGCCGAGCGGGCCATCGACCTGCGGCACGTCGACGGGCCGGTCTTCGTGGACGTGCAGGGCGAGCACGTGCCGCACCAGGCCGTGTGGTTCCGGGTCGGGGGTGCGCTGCCGGACGACCCTGGACTGCACCGCGCAGTGCTCGCCTACGCCAGCGACCTGTCGATCCTCGAGCCGATCATGCGTCGCCACGGGGTGGCCTGGGGGACGCCCGGCGTCAAGAGCGCGAGTCTCGACCACGCGATGTGGTGGCACCGCGACGGCCGCGCTGACGAGTGGATCCTGTACACGCAGGAGTCGCCGAGCGCACAGGGCGGCCGGGGTCTGGCCTTCGGGCGGATGTTCTCGCAGGACGGGCGCCTGCTCGCCAGCGTCGCGCAAGAGGGCATGATGCGCATCCCCCGCTGACCCCGGGGGCCACCCGCGCGTGCGCTGGTCAGCGTGTGACGGTCAGCGTGTGACGGTCCGCGTGAGCCGGTCCGCGTGAGCCGGTCAGCGTGTGCCGGTCCGCGTGTGCTTGTCAGGGTCGGGAGAACACGACCGCCGGCTCGATGTACGGCTGGCACGCCGCACGCTCGACCTCGGTCAGACGCCGCGGACGGTTCGTCGCCGCGTCCACCATCACCAGCGTCGTGGTCGCCCGCGTGTAGAGCTCGGCCGGTTCGTGCCCGACCGGCGACCACACCTCGTACGAGATCTCGAGGCTCGCGCCCCCGACGTGCCCGATCCAGAGCTGGATGTCGAGCGGTCGGCGGAAGTACGGCGTCGAGGCGAGGTACTCCAGGCGCTGCGCAGCGATGACCGTCATCGTCCCCGATCCGGGCCGCCCGTCGATGATGGGTTCCGGGGCGGAGCCCGACGCGTCGACCTCGTCGGGATCCGGTGCCCAGAACGCCAGCACGCGCGCTTCTTCGAGCAGCCGGAGCATCGCCGAGTTGTTGACGTGCCCGTAGGCGTCGATGTCACTCCAGCGGATGCGGACCGGCGTGTGCAGCCTGGCCACGCGGGTCAGTCCCGCGTGAGCTTGCGGTACGTCGCGCGGCCGGGCTTGGCCGCATCGGCACCGAGGCGCTCGACCTTGTTCTCTTCGTAGGCCTCGAAGTTGCCCTCGAACCAGTACCAGTTCGGGGTGCCGTCCTCGTTCAGGCCTTCCCACGCCAGGATGTGGGTCGCGATGCGGTCGAGGAACCACCGGTCGTGGGTGATGACCACGGCACATCCGGGGTACTCGAGCAGGGCGTTCTCGAGGCTGCCGAGCGTCTCGACGTCCAGGTCGTTGGTCGGCTCGTCGAGCAGCAGCAGGTTGCCACCCTGCTTGAGCGTGAGCGCGAGGTTCAGACGGTTGCGCTCCCCACCCGACAGGATGCCGGCACGCTTCTGCTGGTCCGGCCCTTTGAAGCCGAACTGCGACACGTAGGCGCGCGACGGGATCTCGGTCTTGCCGACCTGGATGTAGTCGAGGCCGTCGGAGACGACTTCCCACAGGTTCTTGTTCGGGTCGATGCCGCCGCGGCTCTGGTCGACGTACGAGATGTCGACCGTCTCACCGATCTTCAGCGTGCCGCCGTCGAGCGGCTCGAGCCCGACGATGGTCTTGAAGAGCGTGGTCTTGCCGACGCCGTTCGGGCCGATGACGCCGACGATGCCGTTGCGGGGCAGCGTGAACGACAGGTCTCCGATGAGCACACGGTCGCCGAACTGCTTGTGCAGCTTGTCGGCGTCGATGACCTGCGACCCGAGACGCGGTCCCACGGGGATCACGATCTCCTCGAAGTCGAGCTTGCGGGTGCGCTCGGCCTCGGTCACCATCTCGTCGTAGCGGGCGAGACGGGCCTTCGACTTGGCCTGGCGGCCCTTGGTGTTGCTGCGGACCCAGTCGAGCTCGGACGACAGCCGCTTGGCGAGCTTGGCGTCCTTCTTGCCCTGGACCTCGAGCCGAGCGCGCTTCTTCTCGAGGTAGGTCGAGTAGTTGCCCTCGTAGGGGTAGAGACGACCGCGGTCGACCTCGGCGATCCACTGGGCGACGTGGTCCAGGAAGTACCGGTCGTGGGTCACGGCCAGGACGGCACCGTGGTACTGCTGCAGGTGCTGCTCGAGCCACTGCACGCTCTCGGCGTCGAGGTGGTTGGTGGGCTCGTCGAGCAGCAGCAGGTCGGGCTTCTGCAGCAGGAGCTTGCAGAGCGCGACGCGGCGCTTCTCGCCACCGGACAGGTGCGTGACGAGCTCGTCCCCCGGGGGGCACTGCAGCGCGGCCATCGCCTGCTCGAGCTGCGAGTCGAGGTCCCACGCGTCCGCCGCGTCGATCTCTTCCTGCAGGGTGCCCATCTCGGCGAGCAGGGCGTCGAAGTCGGCGTCCGGCTCGGCCATCAGCGCGGAGATCTCGTTGAAGCGTGCGATCTTGCCGTGGATCTCGCCCACGCCTTCCTGCACGTTCTCGAGCACCGTCTTGGTCTCGTCGAGTTCGGGCTCCTGCATGAGGATGCCGACGCTGAAGCCCGGCGTGAGCTTCGCTTCGCCGTTGGAGGGCTGGTCGAGGCCGGCCATGATCTTGAGGATCGTCGACTTGCCGGCACCGTTCGGCCCGACGACGCCGATCTTGGCGCCGGGGAGGAACGACATCGTGACGTCGTCGAGGATCAGCTTGTCGCCGACCGCCTTGCGGGCACGGACCATCTGGTAGATGTACTCAGCCATATCGCCCTCAAGTGTAGTGACAGGACCGGGGGAACGTGACGGCGCGAGCACGTCAGGCAGCTTCGCTGTGGTCCACGCCCGGCGTTGCGAAGGGCACGGGGCCGTCGTCACCCTGCACCTGTTCGGTCGCGGATGCGGCTGCGCGGGCTTCGGGCAGGTCGTCGTGGTCGACGTCGACACCGCCCGGGAGCGCGTCCTCGGTGTGCTGGCCCGCGAGCTCCTTGACCTCACCGGTCTCCGGGTCGACGACGGGTCCGGAGCCGGGTGCCGCCGTGGCTTCGGAGGCGTGCCGCGGCACCTTGATCCAGTTGCTGATGCCCCAGGCCAGGTCCTGCCCCATCGCCTCGGCGTCGATCTCGACCGAGGTGCCCCCGCGCCCGTCTCGCTCCCACGTGCGGATCCGGACCCGTCCGGTGACCAGGATCCGGTCGCCCTTCTTGACGGACTTGTGGACGTTCGCGGCGAGGGACCGGAACGCGGTGACGGTGAACCAGTTCGTGGGGCCGTTGGTCCACACGGAGTTCGCACGGTCCCATCGGCGGGACGGCGACGCGAGACGCATGCTGGTGATGGCGATGCCGGTCTCGGTGACGAGGTGACGGGGTTCGGTCGCGACGATGCCGCAGACGGTGATGGTGTCGTTCATGCACCGATCGTCATCGAGCCCCGGACCGCGTGGCGGGCCGGGGCTCGATGTGTGTGGTGTGGACCTGATCAGGCGACCTGTGGAGGACGAGTCCCCCGGGCCTCCCGTCAGGACGGCGCACCGCGCCGCTGGGCGTCGGGATCAGTGCGGGTGGAACTCCGGACGCGCTGCGAGCGGACCGAGTGCCTTGTGGACCGCGCCCTTCGCCGTCTCGAGGGACGGGAACCGTCCACCCCGGTCCTGTCGAGCGCCGTAGAGCTCGACCCGGAACCCGTCGGGCTCACGGTGGATGCTGCCCACCGCGCCCGCCGGTCCGACCGCGACCCAGGTCTGGGTCATCGTGTCGTTCGTCATCGTTCGACCACCTCCTCGTGGTTCCCGACGCCCGTGTCTGCTAGGACGCCAGGATGTACTGACTGTAGGCCTTGCGGACCTTGTTCACCTTCGGCAGCGCGACCGCGAGGCAGTAGCCCTGACCGGGGTTCTTGGCGAAGAAGTCCTGGTGGTACTCCTCGGCCGGGAAGAACGTCGTGAGCGGCTCGACCGTCGTGACGATGCCGCCGTCCCAGATGTCGGACGCGCGCTCGATCGCCTTCTCGAACAGCGCACGCTGCTCGTCGTCGGCGGGGAACATCGCGGAGCGGTACTGCGTGCCGACGTCGGCGCCCTGACGGTTCAGCTGACGCGGGTCGTGGAGCGTGAAGAACACGTCGAGGATGACGTCCGCCGGGATCACCGACTCGTCGAACGTGACGGCGACCGCCTCGGCGTGGCCGGTCGCACCGGTGCACACCTGCTCGTACGACGGGTGGTCCGTCGACCCCCCGATGTAGCCGGACACCACGTCCTGCACACCCTGGAGCGTGCGGTACACGGCGTCGAGACACCAGAAACATCCACCTGCGAGCACGAACGTGGTCATGAGCTCAACCTATCTTCCTGGCCCGTGAACGGGCCCGAGTGCGGGATACGTCCTCCACAACACACCCAGGGCGTCCACTGTTCCCCAGGTGTCCGGTCCGTGCCGCGCGTGTCGGGGGTCCTCCGTACCGTCGTCACCACCACGACACACCGGAGGCACCACGGATGCACACCACCATCGAACCCCAGCTCCGCATCCGCACGGCACCGCCGGTTGCACGGCTCCGTGGCGACCTGCGCGTCCTCGACGTCCGTGACGACCTGTCGCGGGTCACCCGCGCCAACGGCGAGATCGTCGGCTACGTCGACCGTGTCGACGTCGCCGGGGACACCGCGTTCCGGGCGCGGCGGTACGTCGCCGCCGAACGCCGGTTCGTCGACCTGCCCACGGTGTGGTCGGCGGACGACGCCGTGGACTGCCTGCGCTGGTGACGGTGCGCTGATGCCACGGCGTCGACGACACGGTGACGACGCGACCACAGCCGATCGGATGATGTACCACATCGGAACGACATCCTTCCGGTTGTGGGGAACGCCGCTCGTCCTCCCCCGGAACTGACGATCTCGTGGATATGGTGCGCGCATGGACTGGTGGAACGACTTCAGCGACTGGACCTCGTCGGACACGGGCTGGCGAGTGATCTCCGGCGCCCTGATCCCCTTCGTGGCGATCGTCGTCGCCGGCATCGTCGCGGCCCTCATCGGCCGCGGTGCCACCAAGCGCGTGGTCGCGCTGCAGGAGCGCGAAGCCAAGAACAACGCCGTCGCGGCGATCATCACCGCGGCGCGCAAGGCAGCGACCTGGGGTGTCCTCGGTCATGACGAGCGGGCGTACACGGACCACCTGGCCGAGGACGCCGACATCCGGCTGCGGCTGCTGCCCGTCTCCGGAGCGCCGCTCGCGGCCAACTGGGCGCAGCACGAGATCGCGGACATCAAGAAGAACTCCTCGACCTTCAGCTTCCAGGCGGAGCAGTCCGTCTCGGAGTTCCGTGACCGGATGCTCGAGTGGCAGTCCCGCCCGAACCGCGCGCGCAAGCTGTTCAAGAGCGACCTGGAGCGCTGGAAGTTCGAGACGCCCGACCCCGATGCCGACCTGATCCGCCGCCAGCAGGACTGGAGCGCGGACCAGTCCGACGCCAAGCGCCCGGCGGCACCCGCAGCTGCGCCGGCGCCCACACCGACCACGACGTCGCTGCGGCCCGCACCGGTCCGCAACGGAGGCCCGACCGCCTCCGCCTCGCCGGCTGCGGCAGGAGCGCCCGCCGCCACCGCCGTGCTCACCCCGAGCAGTCCGGCCGGGGCCGAGCACCGTGACCAGAACGCCACGACGCCGATCTCGGACGACGGCGCCGCTGTCGACCAGGGGCTGACCCGTCCCTACGCCCAGGGGGTCACGCGCCCCTACGGTGACGACCAGGTCGCTCCCGTCCGTCCCGCCCTCGGCACGCCCGGGTCGTCTGCGCGCTCCACCAGTGCGCCGGACGCCACGTCGAACGACGACCATGACAACGCCGACGTGGTCGACGACGTGCCCCGATCCGACGCTGCTCGGCCCGACGCTGCTCGGCCCGACGCTGCTCGGCCCGACCTTTCGCGGTCGGACGTTCCTCGGTCCGACGTTCCGGCGCGGTCCGACGTTGCGGACCGGACCGACTCGTCTGACTCTGGGCCCGCCGACGAAGCTCCGGCGCAGGCCGCGGACGAGAACGACTCCGCCGAAGCGACCTACACCCGGCCGATCAGTGCGAACGAGCTCCGCCGCCGCACCGACGACGACGAGTAGCGCTCCGCCACCCCGTCACGAAGGCCGCCACCCGATCGGGTGGCGGCCTTCGTCGTCCTGGGTGCCCCCGGCAGGAATCGAACCCGCGGCACGGTGGGTAGAAACCACCTGCTCTATCCACTGAGCTACGGGGGCGGACGCCGACGATTCTATTCCGCGGCGCCGGACGGGCGCAGGCGCGCGATGAACGTGTCGATCTCGGCCTGCGACCGCAGCCGCACGACCCGCAGGTGCGGTGCATCCCGCTCCACCGCCGGCACCATGGCGCGCATCTTCCTGCGGGTGCGGATCCCCCAGCGGATGATGTGGTCGCGGTTGGTGAAGAAGGTCCAGAACGGCGGCTCGACGTTGCCGTTCCAGAGTGCGATCCGCCCGAGGCGACGCCGCACGGTCCGACGCACCAGACGCCACATCGCGATCGGGATCGGCAGGTCCAGCCAGACCAGGGTGTCCGCCCGCTCCGTCAGCAGTGCGCGGACCTGGTTGTACTGCCACTCGGTCACCCACTGTGGTTCGGCGGTGTAGGCCGCGACGTCGTCCTCGAATGATGCTCGAGGCTCCCATCCCGGACCGTGGAACAACCCGTCGATCTCGGTGTGCGGGATGCCGAGCGCGTCGCCGATGCGGCCGGCGGTGGTGGTCTTGCCGACGCCCGTCGTCCCGGCCACGAGCACGCGTCGCGGCGGCGGGTGGAGGGCGTCGAGCGGTCCGAGCATCCCTCGACCCTACCGAGCGCCCGTCTGGCAACCGCGCCCGCCCGCACCTTCCCGCGAGCGGGCGGAAACACCGGGTCCACGTGACCCGCCACCCCGGTATCTCGCCCGCTCACGTCGAGAGCCGCCCGCCCCGCACCCCGCGCCCGCCCGCCCGCCCCGCACCTTCCCGCGAGCGGGCGGAAACGCCGGGTCGACGTGAACCGCCACCCCGGTATCTCGCCCGCTCGCGCCCCGCGCCGCCCGCCCCGCGCCCCGCGCCGCCCGCCCGCACTGCGCCCGCGCCCCCACACGCGACCGCGCCCGCCAGCCGGCGTTCGGGCGCTGCTTCCCCGCCGTTCCCCTGCCGGTCACGCGCCCTGCCTAGCGTCCAGGACATGAGCAACCTGCGCGTCGTGGCGGTCGTCCCGGCGCGTGCCGGCTCCAAGGGCATCCCGGGCAAGAACCTGCGCCCGGTCGCGGGCCGTTCCCTGGTCCGCCGCGCGGTCGAGTCGGCCCGGGCAGCACGACTGGTCGACGGTGTCGTGGTGTCCACGGACGGTGACGCCATCGCCGCCGAGGCCATCGCGGCCGGTGCCCGGGTCGTTCGCCGTCCCGCCGACCTGGCCGGGGACCAGGCGAGTTCGGAGTCGGCGCTCCTGCACGTCCTCGACGAGCTGCACGCGGACGGGCTCGATCCCGAGGTGCTGCTCTTCGTGCAGGCGACCTCGCCGTTCATCGACCCGTCGGACCTCGACGACGCCGTGGCCCGCGTGCTGGGCGGTTCGGCGGACGCCGTGTTCGCCGCGGCCCCGTCGCACGCGTTCCTGTGGCGCGTCGATGCAGCCGGGCACGCGGTCGCGGTGAACCACGATGCCGCGACCCGTCCGCGCCGTCAGGACCGTGAGCCCGAGTACCGCGAGACCGGGGCCTTCTACGCGCTGCGCGTCGAGGGGTTCCGCCGCCACCGGCACCGTTTCTTCGGCCGGGTGGAGCTGTCACCGGTGGACCCGCGCGGCGCGATCGACATCGACGAGCCCGCGGACCTGGCCCTCGCGGCGGCGCTCGCCCCGCAGCTCGACACCCGTCCGCACGATCCCCAACGGTGGCCGCTGGCCACGACGAACGGAGCACCATGACCGTCAGCATCGGTACGTCGACCATCGGCGCGGGACACCCCGCCTACCTGATCGGCGAGATCGGCCTGAACCACAACGGTGACGTCGACATCGCCAAGCGCCTGATCGACGTGGCGGCCGATGCCGGTCTGCAGGCGGTCAAGTTCCAGAAGCGGACGCCGGCGATCTCGACGCCCGAGCACATGAAGCACACCCCGCGCAGCACGCCGTGGGGCGAGATGACCTACCTGGAGTACCGCTACCGCGTCGAGTTCGACCGCGAGCAGTACATCGAGATCGGCGACCACGCGACCCTGCGGGGCCTGGACTGGTTCGCGTCGCCGTGGGACGAGCCGAGCGTGGACTTCCTCGAGTCGCTCAACGTCGTCGCGTACAAGATCGCGTCGGCATCGGTGACGGACCTCGGCCTGCTGGCGGCGGTCCGGGCGACGGGCAAGCCGGTGATCCTGTCGACGGGGATGTCGACGCTCGAGCAGATCGACCGCGCGGTCGCCGCCCTGGGCACGGAGCGGCTGGTGCTCATGCACGCGACGTCGACGTACCCGCTGCCCGCGCACGAGGCGAACCTGCGCATGATCGACACCCTCGCCCAGCGGTACGCGGGTGTGCCCGTCGGGTACTCCGGCCACGAGCCGGGACTGCAGATCTCGATCGCCGCGGTGGCCCTCGGCGCGACCGCCGTCGAGCGGCACATCACGCTGGACCGCACGATGTGGGGCTCCGACCACGCCGCGTCGCTCGAGCCGCACGGACTCGCCACGCTCGCCCGCGACGTCCGGATCATCGAGAGCGCGCTCGGCGACGGCGTCAAGCGGGTCATGCCCGGCGAGCTCGCCCCGCTCGCGAAGCTGCGGCGCATCGACGCGTGAGCGACGGACCGAGCCACAGCCGCGTGAGCGACGGACCGAGCCTCAGCCGCGTGAGCGACGGACCGAGCCACAGCCGCGTGAGCCCGGTGAGTGGTACAGACGGTCAGGCCGGGAGGCGCGTGGTCGGCATCGTGGACACCGACTCGTTCGCGAAGTGGGGCGCGCACCTGCTGTCGGCGGCTCCCCGGGACTGGTCGCTCGAGCTCCTCGTGGTGGACACCCCGCGTACGGCCAGCCCGGCACAGCTCCGCGCGGCGTTCCGCGGCCTGGACGACCGCCTCGCACACCTGGCGGCGACTCCCCCGGCGCCGCTGACGGTCGATGCGATCGTGGACCGGCTGCGATGCGACCCCCCGGATGCCGTGCTCGTGTCGACGATCGGGCCCGTGGCCGAGCTGCTGATCGACGAGGTCCACCGCCAGGTCACGCCGCGCCCGGTGCTGCTGACGGGGCTGCCCGGCATCTCGTTCCCGGCGAAGTGGAAGGGCGTGTTCTCCCGCGCCCGGGCCGACCTGTTCGTGCTGCACAGCCACCGCGAGGTCCGCGCCTACGACGCCATGGCGACCGAGAACGGCGTCGTGCCCTTCTTCGCACTCGCCACGCTGCCGTTCGCCGCGCGGCCCGGGCACTCGCTGACGGCGCAGCCCCCGGCCGACCACGATGCGACGCACACACCGGACTCGGTCGTCTTCGCCGCACAGCCCAGCGTGCCGGAGTCCGAGGCCGATCGTGCCCGCGTCGTCGCCTGGCTCGCCGAGACCGCCCGCCGGCACCCGTCGTGGCGCGTCGTGGTGAAGACCCGCGCCGTCGCCGGCGAGCACCAGACCCACCGCGAGACCTTCCCGTACGCCGATCTGCTGCCCGCCGACGCACCGCCGAACCTGGTCGTCGAGACCGGCCCGATGGCGGTGCACCTGGACCGTGCCGTGGCCCTGGTGACGATCAGCTCGACGGCCGTCCTCGAGGCAGCGGCGCGCGGCATCCCGGCGCTGACCCTGACCGACTTCGGCGTGCACCGGTCCCTCATCAACGAGGTCTTCGTGGGCAGCGGCCTGGAGGGCGACGCGATCGACCTGGTGGACGGCCGGTTCGGGGTGGTGCACCCCGACTGGATGACGGACAACTACTTCCACCCGGACTCCGACGACGACTGGGCGGACCGTGCCGAGGCCGCGATGGCCGCGCGCGACGCCGGCACCCTGGTCGACCGTCCGAGTGCCCGCCGGAGTCACGGCGGAGCGCTGCGCCGGGCGTGGGAGCGCAAGAACACCCTGGGCGCTGCCGACCGCACCGCGATCGGCCGGGTCGCACTGGCGATCGGCGCTCCGGTCCGCACGGCGAAGCGGCTGGCCCGGCGGGTGCGTCGGATGGTCGTGCCCCCGGAACCGACCGCGGTCGGCGCGCCCACCTCGCAGCGGACCGGTGTCCTACCGGGCGCGACGCCGACCGCGCAGGCCGAGCCGGGCCTCCAGGCCGTGGACCGAGAAGGCGCCTCAGTCGACGGCGCGCGCGACGGCCAGCAGCAGCTGGTCACGGGTCGGGACGCCGGGTGAACGGAAGACCTCGGCTCCGTCCGACCGCCGCACGATGATCGTGGGGGTCGAGCGGATGCCGAGGTCTTCTGCGTCGTCCGGGTGCGCGGCGACGTCACGTTCGGTCACGGCGAGCCCGGGGACCAGCTGTGCTGCGTCGGCGGCCACCCGGCGGGCGGCGGCGCACGGTGCGCAGAAGGCGGAGGTCCAGAGGTCGAGCTGCATGTGACGGTGCAACGCGCCGGCGTGCGGGACTACTCCCGGTCGAAGCCGCCGCTGCGGTCGCCGCGCTCCTGCAGGTCGTCGAGCGGGTCGGACTCGTTCGGGACGAAGGTGTAGTCCACCGAGGTCTGGTCGAGCACCTGGCGGGTGTGGGTGGCCTTGTAGGTGAAGGCCGTCTGCAGGCCCTCGACGTCCGCGAACACCGTCACCTCGTCCTCGACCGCGTCGCCGGTGGCGGTGCGGGTGTCCGTCTGACCGTCGAACGGGCCCTCGTGGTAGATGGCGGTGTACTCGTCGCCCTCGTGGATGGTGATGTCGCTCATGCCGTCCTGTCTACCAGGAGCCCCTGTCCGAGCGTTCCCGGAGCCCTCTTGCCGGTTTCATAGCCCTGCTATATAGTTCAGCTATGGAACCATCGCGCGAGCAGACGATCGAGACGCTCCTCGTCTCCGTCAACCGCCTGATCCGCATTGCCGTCCAGGCCACCGGGAACACCACGTCCCAGGCCGTCTGGCGGACGCTCGGCATCCTCGAGACCGACCAGCCGCTCCGGCTCGGCGAACTCGCACGGGCGTCGCGCGTGTCCCAACCCACCATGACCCGGCTCGTCGGCAGCATGCTCGCCGACGGCCTGATCGCCCGGTCCGTCGACCCCGACGACTCCCGCGGGCAGCTCATCGAGATCACCCCGGCCGGCGCCGAACGCCTGACCGCGTGGCGCGCGACCCTGACCCGCACCGTCGGGCCGCTGTTCGCCGACCTCGACGACGACCAGTGGGACGTCCTGCACGAAGCATCGGCCCTCGTCGCATCGAGGACCAGAACGGAGATCACCGCGTGAACGCGCACGCCCCGGCGGCCTCGGCCGCACACGCCCCTGCACCCGGTGCCCACGGCGCCCCCGCACAGAAGGGCAGCATCCTCAAGCAGTCCCGGGCGGTCTGGGCGATCGCCTTCGCCTGCGTCGTCGCCTTCATGGGCATCGGCCTGGTCGACCCGATCCTGCCGGCCATCGCCGCGTCGCTCAAGGCCACCCCGGCGCAGACGGAGCTGCTGTTCACGAGCTACCTCGCCGTGACCGGCGTCGCCATGTTCTTCACCAGCTGGGTCTCGAGCCGCATCGGTGCCAAGCGCACCCTGATGATCGGGCTCGCCCTGATCGTGGTGTTCGCCGTGCTCGCCGCCGTGTCGAACGACGTCTGGACGATCATCGGCTTCCGCGCCGGGTGGGGCCTCGGCAACGCGCTGTTCATCTCCACCGCACTGGCCACGATCGTCGGAGCCGCCTCGGGTGGCACGGCGTCCGCGATCATCCTGTACGAGGCCGCACTCGGCCTGGGCATCGCGATCGGGCCCCTGGTCGGCGGCCTGCTCGGCTCCGTCAGCTGGCGGGGACCGTTCTTCGGCGTGACGACCCTGATGGCGATCGCGTTCATCGCCGTGGCCGTGATGCTCAAGTCGTCGGGGCTCGAGAAGCCCGTGCCCACCAAGCTGTCGGCACCCTTCCGCGCCCTGGGCCACCCGGCGCTCGCAGCCCTGGCCGCGACCGCACTGTTCTACAACATCGGCTTCTTCGTCCTGCTGGCGTACACGCCGTTCCCGCTCGGGTTCGGCGCGCTCGGCATCGGGTTCACGTTCTTCGGGTGGGGTGTCGGCCTGGCGATCACGTCCGTCTGGGTCGCGCCGATGCTCACCGCCCGGCTGCGTCGCACCACCGTCCTGCGGATCGCCCTGCCCCTGCTGGCGCTCGACCTGTTCGCCGCGGCCGTCGTGGTGCGCTCCCAGGTGGGGCTCGTCATCTGCGTGATCATCGGCGGGCTGGTGCTCGGTGTCCTGAACACGGTGCTGACCGAGTGCGTCATGGAGGCCACGGACCTCCCCCGATCGGTCGCATCGAGCGCGTACTCGGCCGTCCGGTTCATCGGCGGCGCCATCGCCCCGCCCGTCGCGACGCTGCTCGCCGACGCGTACTCGCCGAGTGCCGCCTACGTCTTCGCGGGAGCGTCGGTCACGGTCGCGTTCGTCGTGACACTGGTCACCGCGCGCGTGCTGCGGCGGGTCGACGACGGGGCAGAGCCCGAGCGCATCGAAGCCGAGGCGATCGGCGCCGGCGAGATGCTCTGACGCGCGGGGCGCGCTTGGACGCTGGGCGTGGGAGGGCGCCTCGTGCTTGTGGGCGCGCTTCACCGCGAACGGGCGAAATGCCAGGGTCTGCACTCCGCAGGACCCCGGCATCTCGCCCGTTCGTGCGTGGGGTGGGGACCCGCGGCCGGATGGAACGGCCCGCCGGGGGCTCGCGCGGTCGCGCGGAAGGTCCCGCTGGCGGCCCGCACGGTCGCGCGGTCGCGCGGACGGTCCCTCCGGCGGCCCGCGCGAACGGGCGGAACACCCTGGTCCGCCCGCGAGAGCACCACGACGTTCCGCCCGCTCGCGGCGGTGGGCATGGGCCCGGCGGACAGCACGACCAGCGAGCGGGCGGAAGCGCGGGGTCGCGAACGAGAGCGCCACGGCATTTCGCCCGCTCGGCGCACGGGGGCGGGACGGGGCGGGGGGCGGGACGGGACGCGGGGTGGGACGCGACCGTCTGGAGGCCCGGTGCCGGTCCGGCGGGCCGGCACCGGGCCTCCAGACGGTCGCGTCATCCCCAGCCGTCCGGCGGCGTCTGTGGCCGGGAATAGGATCGTGGGCATGGCAACCGCGAATGACCGCCTCGTCTGGATCGACTGCGAGATGACGGGCCTCGACGTCGAGGTCGACGAACTCGTCGAGGTGGCCGTGGTCATCACCGACTTCGACCTGAACCCCGTGCACCCCGGCTTCGACATCGTGATCAAGCCCGACCAGTCGGCGCTCGACAACATGAACGAGTTCGTGACGAACATGCACGCGACGTCGGGCTTGGCCGAGGAGATCCCGAACGGGGTGTCCCTGGCGGACGCCGAGTACCAGGTGCTCGAGTACATCCTCGCCCACGTCCCCGCCGAGGGGTCCGCTCCCCTCGCCGGCAACACCATCGGCACGGACCGGGCGTTCCTGGCGAAGTACATGCCCCGCGTCGACGGGCACCTGCACTACCGCAGCGTCGACGTGTCGAGCATCAAGGAGCTCTGCCGGCGCTGGTTCCCGCGCGTGTACTTCAACGCCCCGGAGAAGCACGGCGGGCACCGGGCACTGGCGGACATCCTCGAGTCCATCCGCGAGCTCGAGTACTACCGCCGTGCAGGGTTCGTCGCCGAGCCCGGCCCCACGACCGAGGACGTGCGCGCGGTCTCCGCCCAGGTGGTCGAGGCCTGGGCACCCCGCCTGGCGCAGCCCGAACAGCAGCCCGCCGAGTAGTGTCCCGCGGGGTCTCCCGCGTGTACTACTATTGAGTGGTTGCTTCCGGCTCGCCGGAGTGCACATGGTGGGTATAGCTCAGCTGGTAGAGCGCCTGGTTGTGGTCTAGGAGGTCGCGGGTTCGAGCCCCGTTACTCACCCCAGTCGAAGGAGAGTCCCGTTGCCTCGCGCAACGGCACTCTCCTTCTGTCGTTCCCACGTCGTCGTCCGTCCGCGCCCTGCGACGCCGCGCGGATCCACCCAGACGGATGTGCCACGATCGGTGCCGTGATGGAGATGTCCGCCGAGGCGTTCGAGGACCTCGTGACCGACGAGCTCGACCTGCTCCCGGACGAGATGGTCGACGGGCTCGACAACGTCGTCTTCGTGGTCGAAGACGAACCCGAGGACGGCTCCGACCTGTTCGGGATCTACGACGGGATCGCGGCGACGGAACGCGGGCAGTACGGCTTCGGAGAACTGCCCGACCGCATCGTGGTGTTCCGCAAGCAGCACCTGGCCGAGTGCGAGACGGTCGACGAACTCCGCGACGAGGTGCACACGACCCTCGTGCACGAGATCGGGCACTTCTACGGCATCGACGACGAGCGCCTGCACGAACTCGGCTGGGCGTAGGACCCGCGCGCTCAGCGCGGACCGCGGGCAGCGCTCGCGTGGGCCGGCCGGGCCCGCGCCTGGAGCCCGGCCTGCGAGTGATCAGGACCGGAGCACCACGTCGGCCAGCGACGCCGGAGCCTCGGCAGCGATGAACGCATCCTCCTGTCGGGCCCACCTGTCCCACTCCGTGGCGAACACGTCGCCGTCGCGGTCGATCGCCCGACGTTTCCGGACCGCATCGTCGGCGGCGAGCCACACCCGTACGGACGCCATCGGCGCCGAGGCGCGCGACAGGGCCCCGCAACCCTCGACCACGATCGGCGCGGCGGGGTCAAGCCGTACCCAGTCGCTCGGCGCCGACGCCGTCCAGTCCCACCGCCGGTACCCGGACGGGGCTCCGAGGACGTCGGTCACGACCGCATCGGCGGCGGCGCGTAGTCCGTCCCACCCCGGGTAGACATCGTCCAGGTGGACGAGCTGCGCACCGATCTCCCCCGCCAGGGCGGTACCCAGGGTGGTCTTCCCGGTGCCGGAGCGTCCGTCGACCAGCACGACGGGCCGGCGCCCGTCGACCGTCGCAGCGGTCCACGCGCGGGTGGCGAGCATCGAGACCGACGCGAGCCGGGCCTCCAGTCCGTCCGTCTCAGGCACGCCATGTCCCCGCGGCCACCGACACCACGATGGCGACCAGGCCGATCCCGACCAGCAGTGCGACCGTGGCCCACTCGCGTCCCGCGAACCGCGCCGGCCGAGCCCAGGTGCGCCGCCCGGGCGCACCGAACCCTCGCGACTCCATCGCCACCGCGAGGGTCGTCGCACGCCGCAGCGCCACCACCAGGAGCGCGAAGGCCATCGATGCTCCACGTCGGAGCCGCCCACCGTCCCCCAGCCCTCGCGCCCGTCGAGCCATGCCGATCTGACGCCAGTCCTCGCCGAGCAGCGTCATCATCCGGATCGCCGCGAGCGCGCCCAGCACGAAGCGCGCAGGAAGCCGGAGGACCTGTGCCAGCCCGTCCGCCAGGTCCGTCGGGTCCACGCGGACGAACAGCGCCACGCCCGGCAGGCCGACGGCGAGCACGCGCAGCATCGTCGCGAGCGCCAGTTCGAGCGACCCGTCGGTGACGTGCGCGAAGCCGAGATCGAACCACTCGCGGCCCGACGCCTGCCCGTACAGCGCGATGCTCAGGCCCGTCAGCGGGACCGCGAGCAGCACCGGCGAGGTCCGCAGCAGCAGTGTCCGGACCGGGATCCGGAGGAGCGGTGCGAGTGCGAGTTCGATCGCCAGCGCGACCGCCGCGGACACGAGGTCCAGGCTCAGCACCAGGCAGACACCGAGTCCGAGCACACCGAGCAGGGTCGCCACGGGCTGGACGGCGGGGCGGGCTGTGCGGTCCGAGCGGATCGTCCGATCGGGCGGATTCGTCGGGTCGCTGGGCGGGGTCGTCCGATCGGTGGGCGGGGTCGTCCGATCGGGTCGGGGTGTCTGATCCGACCGAGTCGACCGATCAGGAGGCCCGGCCCGGCCGGGCCGGTCGTCGCGCGTTGCCGGAGCGGTCACGGTGCAGTCCTGGTGGTCGGGTCGGTCAGGCCGGTCGCGGTGAGCACGAGCTCGCGGGCGTCGAGCGCACGAACGAGATCACGGTCGTGCGTGACCGCGACGATGGCGGTACCGGCATCCGCCAAGGCGCCGAGCGCTCCTGCGACGGCCTGCCAGGTGGCACGATCCTGGCCGGAGGTCGGCTCGTCGAGCACGATGACCGGGGGCCGCGTCGCAACGACGGTGCCGATGGCCAACCGGCGTTGCTCGCCGCCGGACAGGGTGAACGGGTCGGCATCGGCGAGGTGGACGAGACCGAACGTCTGGAGCAGGTCATCGACGCGTGCGGCGACCTCGCCCGGGTCGGTCCCGAGCGCGGTCGGGCCGGCCACGAGTTCCTGCCGGACGGTGCGGGCGACGAACTGGTGCTCGGGGTCCTGGAACACGGTGCCGATGCGGGCAGCGAGCTGCCGGCTCGACCAACCACAGGGCGCTGGGCCGGCGGGGGGCGCTGCGGTGGCACTGGTCAGTTCGGTGGTGGCACGGAGCGTACCGACCGCCGGACGGAGCAGCCCGGCCAGGGTCAGGCCGAGTGTCGACTTGCCGATGCCGTTCGGGCCCGTGACCGCCAGGACCTCTCCCCCACGGACGGTGAGGTCGATGCCGTGGCCGACCGGATGGCGTCGGCTGCGTGCGGTGCCGAGCTCCTCGGCGACCAGCAGGTCGGCGCCGGCGTGGAGCTCGACGGCGGGCGCGGCGGCGGCCGGCGCGGCGGCGCCGGGCGCGGCGGCATCGGGCGCGGCGTCGCCCGGCGCGGCGGCATCGGGCGCGGCGTCGGGGGGCGCGGCGGCGCCGAGCGGGCGGAATGCCACGGACGGCTTCGGGACGGGCCCTGGCATTTCGCCCGCTCGCGTCGGAGCGGGCGCGCCCATGCCGGGCGCTGCTCCGGCGGCGTCGCCGCCGAGTGGGCGGAATACCCGGGTCCCCGCCGCGACCTGCCCTGGCATTTCGCCCGCTCGCGTCGGAGCGGGGCGGGGGCGGCGAGCGGAACCGCGTGCGGGGTCGGCGCCGGGCACCCAGACGCCGGCGGCCGTCAGGGCCGCGCCGTGCTCGCGCAGGACTTCGGCGGGCGGGCCGTCGGCCAGCACGCCGGCCCCGGGCGCGAGCAGCACCAGTCGGTCGACCAGGTCGAGCCAGGTGCCGATCCGGTGCTCCACGACGAGCATGGTCGCGCCGGTGTCGTCGAGCAGTGCCCGCACGGCATCGTGGACCTGACGGACGCCGTCGGGGTCGAGGTTGGCGCACGGTTCGTCGAGCACGAGGGCCCCCGGGCGCATCGCGAGCACCCCGGCGAGCGCCAACCGCTGCCGTTGTCCACCCGAGAGCATCGTGGTGGACCGGTCGAGGGGCAGGGCGAGCCCCACGACCTCGAGTGCGGACCGGACCCGCTCCCAGATGGCTGCTCGCGGGACGCCGAGGTTCTCGCAGCCGAACGCGACGTCGTCGCCGACGCGTGACATCACCGTGTGGGCTTCGGGGTCCTGCATGACCAGGCCGACGCGGCCACGGGCCGACCCGGGTGCAGCACCGTCGACCGTCACCGAACCCTGCACGGAAGCCGCCGAGTGGTCGTCCGCGTCGGGCTCGTCAGGCAGCACCGCGGCCACGGCGCGCAGGAGCGTGGACTTGCCCGCCCCGGACGCCCCGACCACGGCGACACGTTCACCGGGCTCGACGACCAGGTCGAGCCCGCGGACGGCCCAGGCGTCACGCGCGGCGTACCGCCAACCCCAGTCGCGGAACTCGATCCGAGCGGGGGTGACACCCGCCTGGTTCACGCCGCGGGGGTCCGGCGCCGCTGCGCGTGCTCGCGGCCGACGGCGAACGAGGACAGGACGCCGGTCCGTGCCAGTGCACGCGCGACGAGCCAGGACCCGAGGCCGGCGATCACGGCACCCGAGACGATGCCGCTGATGACGTAGACGAGCTTGAACGCCGGGTCGAGACCCGCGTACGAGAGCACGATGTCGTTCAGGCCCATCGCCAGCCCGGCGACGGCACCGGCGAGCACCACGACGGGCAGTCGGTACACGCGGTACAAGAACAGCGCGAGGACGAGCTCGGCACCCAGGCCCTGGACGAGTCCGGCCTCGAGCGTGGTCCACCCCCACTGGGTGCCGAACAGCGCCTCGACACTGGCGGCAACCAACTCGGCGAAGAGCGCGGCACCCGGCTTGCGCACGATGATCGCGACGAGGGGCCCGGCGAGCAGCCAGACACCCCCGAAGAGCGCCTGTGTGCCGGGCAGCAGGAGCGCGACGGCCGTGGACAGGGGCTCGTACCCGAACTCCCAGACCTTGAAGACCACGCCGACGGCGACGGCCAGGACGCTGGCGACGACGATGTCGACGACGCGCCATCGCAGCGAACGGCGGCCGACGGGGGCCGCGGTGGACGGAACAGCAGATGACGTGCCGACAGGCATGTGGACTCCTCCCTGCGCCGGCATGACCCGGATCAGGTTCGACGGTCGGAGCGCGACTCGCTCCCTCTCAGCCCGGCGATCCCGGACTCCCGTGTGTGTCCCAGCAGTGTACTGCGGCGCGGCGCCCGTTACTTCTTGAGGACGCGGACGAGCTTGCGGAGGACGGTGCCGGTCACCCAGATCACCGGGATGCACACGACGAGCAGCGAGATCAGGTTCGGTTCGAACTCCAGGTCCTTGCCAGGACGACGCACGTAGGCGCCAACGGGGAGCGTCGCGCCACCACCGCCACCGCCACCGTTCTGGTCGTCGCCACCGCCGCCGAAGCCGAACCACCCGACGGACACCGGGATGAGGGTCTGGTCCCCGACCTCGACCGGGTCTCCGTAGTTCGAGGAGACGCCGAAGGGGCGCACCTTGTCTGCGATCTGCGTCACGATGTTGGTCATGGCGCGAGGCTACTCCGCGGCACCCCGGGTGCGCGGAGGCCCCTGTCCACAGGGCGTGGGGCGGTCGGACCCGTCCACGGGCCCGGCAGGGCGGCGGACAGCACAGGGAGGCGCCGATACGCTCAGCGAGACATATGGAGGCACGTTTGCACACCTGGCCCGGCAATCCCTACCCGCTCGGCGCGACGTACGACGGCAGTGGCACGAACTTCGCCCTGTTCAGCGAGGTGGCCGAACGCGTGGAGCTGTGCCTCTTCGACGAGGACGGCACCGAGGAGCGCGTCCCCCTGGTCGAGGTCGACGCCTACGTCTGGCACGCGTACCTGCCCAACACCGGACCCGGCCAGCTCTACGGCTTCCGGGTACACGGGGCGTACGACCCGGCGACGGGCGCCCGCTGCAACCCGAACAAGCTGCTGCTCGACCCGTACGCCAAGGCCACCAGCGGCGACATCGACTGGGACCAGTCCTTGTTCTCGTACACGTTCGGCGACCCCGACTCCACCAACGACGAGGACTCCGGCGCCCACATGGTCAAGGGCGTGGTGATCAACCCCTTCTTCGACTGGCAGGGCGACCGTGCTCCGCGCACCCCGTACGGCGAGACGGTCATCTACGAGGCGCACGTCAAGGGCCTGACCGAGACGCACCCCGACGTCCCCGAAGACCAGCGCGGCACCTACGCCGGTGTCGGGCACCCCGCCGTCATCGAGCACCTCAAGCGCCTGGGCGTCACGACGCTCGAACTCATGCCCGTGCACCAGTTCGTGAACGACTCGACCCTGCAGGACAAGGGGTTGTCGAACTACTGGGGCTACAACACCATCGGGTTCTTCGCCCCGCACTCGCACTACTCGTCCTCGGGCGACGGCGGACAGCAGGTGCAGGAGTTCAAGACGATGGTGCGGGAGCTCCACCGCGCGGGCATCGAGGTCGTCATCGACGTCGTCTACAACCACACCGCCGAAGGCAACCACCTCGGCCCGACGCTGTCCTTCCGTGGGATCGACAACGCCGCGTACTACCGCTTGATGGACGACGACAAGCGCTACTACATGGACGTGACGGGCACCGGGAACTCGCTCAACGTCGGGCACCCGCACTCGCTGCAGCTCATCATGGACTCGCTGCGCTACTGGGTGACGGAGATGCACGTCGACGGCTTCCGCTTCGACCTCGCCGCGGCACTCGCTCGCGAGTTCTACGAGGTGGACAGACTGTCGGCCTTCTTCGAACTGGTCCAGCAGGACCCGATCGTGTCGCAGGTGAAGCTCATCGCCGAGCCGTGGGACGTCGGTCCCGGCGGCTACCAGGTCGGCAACTTCCCCCCGCAGTGGTCGGAGTGGAACGGCAAGTACCGCGACACCGTCCGCGACTTCTGGCGCGGTGAGCCGTCGACGCTCGGCGAGTTCGCCTCGCGCATCTCGGGCTCGGCCGACCTGTACGAGCACGACGGCCGCACGCCCAAGGCCAGCATCAACTTCATCACCGCGCACGACGGCTTCACCCTGTACGACCTGGTCGCCTACAACGAGAAGCACAACCAGGCCAACGGCGAGGACAACAACGACGGCGAGAGCCACAACCGCTCGTGGAACTCCGGCGCCGAAGGGCCGACCGACGACCCGGCGGTGAACACCCTGCGGACGCAGCGGCAGCGCAACTTCCTGGCGACGCTGCTGCTCAGCCAGGGCGTCCCGATGATCGCCCACGGCGACGAGCTCGGCCGCACGCAGCAGGGCAACAACAACGTCTACGCCCAGGACTCCGCGATCAGCTGGATCGACTGGGACACCGCTGACGACGACCTGGTCCAGTTCACGGCCGACGTCCTGAAGCTGCGGCACGACCACCCGACGTTCCGCCGCACCCGGTACTTCAACGGCCGACCGGTGCGTCGCGGCCAGGACGAGCCCCTGCCCGACGTGGTGTGGCTGACCCCGTCGGGCGACGCGATGGAACCCGAGGACTGGGACTCCGGCTTCGGCAAGAGCGTCGGCATGTACCTGAACGGCGAGGGCATCCGCGGGCGTGACGCCCGCGGCGACCGGGTGACGGACGTCGCGTTCATCACCTACTTCAACGCCCACGACGACGTCGTGACCTTCACCCTCCCACCCGAGGAGTACTCCCCCGGCTGGACCGTGCGGATCGACACCGCCGACCCGGGCGCCCGCGAGCAGGTGCTCGACGCGGGATCGAAGCTCGATGTGCCCGCACGCTCGATGATCGTGCTGCGCGCCGAACCCGACCACGAGGTCACGGTCACCCCGGTCGACACGGCCACCGCGGGGGCCCCGGCACCGCGCGCAGCGCAAGACGCCGTCACCCCGGCGAACCCGGCCGGCTCGACGGCACCCAGCGCGACCGCGCAGAACGGAGCACCCCAGTGACCAAGCGGACCCCGGTCTCGACCTACCGGTTGCAGGTGTCCCCGGACTTCGACCTGGCGGCCGCGGCCGACGTCGTCGAGTACGTGCACGACCTCGGTGCGGACTGGTTGTACCTGTCGCCGGTGCTGCAGGCCGAGCCCGGCTCCGCCCACGGCTACGACGTGGTCGACCACACGCACGTCGACACCGAGCGCGGCGGCGACGCGGCGTTCCGTGCCCTCACCGAGGCGGCCCACGCTGCGGGACTCGGCGTGCTCGTCGACATCGTGCCCAACCACGTCGGTGTCGCGACCCCGGAGACGAACCCGTGGTGGTGGTCCCTGCTCGAGCGCGGGCAGGAGTCACCCGTGGCCTGGGCGTTCGACGTCGACTGGCAGGCGGGCGACGGTCGACTGCGTGTCCCCGTGCTCGCGGACGACATGCTCGACGCGGTCTCGCTGGACACGTCCGATGCCGAGCGCCCGGTGCTGCGAGTCGGGGCCACCGCGTACCCGACCGCTCCGGGCACGGTCCACGACGGCGACGACGTGCCGACCGTGCACGCTCGACAGCACTACGAGTTCATCCACTGGAAGCGCGCCGACCACGACCTGAACTACCGACGGTTCTTCGCGGTCAACACCCTCGCGGCGATCCGCGTCGAGGAGCCCGAGGTGTTCGCGGCCTCGCACGCCGTGGTCGGTGAGTGGTTCCGCGACGGTCTGGTCGACGGCCTGCGCATCGACCACCCGGACGGGCTGTACGACCCCGCCGGCTACCTCGGCGACCTGCACCGTCTGACCGGTGGTGCGTACACCCTGGTCGAGAAGATCCTCGAGCCCGGCGAGGAACTCCCCGGCAGCTGGCCGGTCGACGGCACCACCGGCTACGACGCGCTCGGCACGATGGACCGGGTGTTCGTCGACCCCCGCGGCGAGGAACCGCTGTGGGCGACCGTCGAGGCCGAACCCGCCGACTGGCAGGCCCTGACCCACGACACCCGACGCGGGATCGCCGACGGCATCCTCGGCAGCGAGGTGGAGCGTCTTGCCCGTCTGTTCGAGGCCCAGGGGCTGACCGAGGACCACGCTCGACTGGTCGACGCGCTCGCCGAGGTCATCGCCTGCTTCGACGTCTACCGGACCTACCTGCCGGAGGGCGCGCACTTCCTGATCGACGCGCTCGAGGGCGCCGCCGAGACGCGACCCGACCTGGCCGACGTCATCGACCGCATCGCGCCGTCGCTGATCGACCCGTCGAACGCTGCTGCGATCCGCCTGCAGCAGACCAGCGGGATGGTGATGGCCAAGGGCGTCGAGGACACCGCGTTCTACCGCTCCGCCAAGCTCAGCTCGCTCAGCGAGGTCGGCGGTGACCCGAGCATCTTCGCCGTCTCGGTGGAGGAGTTCCACGCCGCGCAACGTGAGCGGCTGGCGAGCTGGCCACACACGATGACGACGCTCACCACGCACGACACGAAGCGCAGCGAGGACACCCGCGCTCGCATCGCCGTGCTCGCGGAGCTGGGTGACGAGTGGACCGAGGTGTTCCACCGGCTGAACACGCTCGCGCCGCTCGAGGACCATGTCTTCGCGAACCTGCTCTGGCAGGCGATCGTGGGCGCGCGCCCCGCCAGCCGCGAACGCCTGCACGCCTACGCCGAGAAGGCATCGCGCGAAGCCGGTGACAGCACCACGTGGACCGAGCCGGACCAGGACTTCGAGGGGCGCATGCACGCGCTGGTCGACGCTGCGTTCGACGACCCGACGGTGGTCGCCGTGCTCGACGACCTCGACGAGCGGATCAACGCGGCGGGGTGGTCGAACGGTCTCGGCCTGAAGCTCGTGCAGCTGACCGCGCCGGGCGTTCCCGACGTCTACCAGGGCACCGAGCTCTGGGACCGTTCGCTCGTCGACCCGGACAACCGTCGCGCGGTCGACTACGCCGAGCGCCGCCGCATCCTGGCCGAGCTCGACGGCCCCGACGACGACGGCCCCGAGATGCTGCCCTCGATCGGGATCGACGGCGAGGCCAAGCTGCTGGTCACCAGCCGCGCGTTGCGTCTGCGGCGCGATCGCCCCGAGTTGTTCACGCGACACCTGCCGGTCGAGGCCACCGGCAGCGCGGCCGACCACGTGGTCGCCTTCGACCGCGGCGGCGCCGTGACCGTCGCCACCCGCCTGCCGATCGGGCTCGAGCGGGTCGGCGGGTGGGGTGACACCTGCATCCACCCGGCTCCCGTCGACCGTGTCGACGCCCTGACCGGGAGGCACTTCCCGGCAGCCAGGGGCGTCCAGCTCTCCGAGCTGCTCGCCACCTACCCCGTCGCCCTGCTGGTGCCCTCGGCCGACGTCGCGGCCGGTCACACCGACGCGGTCACGAGTGCCGCCGCGACCGGCGACACGACAGCGAACAGCACGACAGCGAACGACACGAGCACGACCGATGCGACCGAGACGGACGCGCAGGCCGAGATCGAGATCCTGGAGGGTCACGCATGACCGCACCCGATCGGTACGCCGTCTGGGCGCCGACCCCCGAGCGCGTGCGCCTGGTCGTCGACGGCACCGAGTACCCGCTGACCCGCGGAGACGACGACTGGTGGCGCACCGACGCGATCGTGCCCGTCGTCGGTGCCCGGTACGGGTTCCGGCTCGACGATGACGACGCGGTCCGCCCCGACCCCCGCAGCCGGTACCAGCCGGACGGCGTGCACGGCGCGTCCGAGGTGGTCGACCCCGCACGGTTCGCCTGGACCGACGAGTCGTGGACCGGCCGCCCGGCCCGCGGCGCCGTGATCTACGAGATGCACGTCGGCACCTACACACCCGAGGGCACGCTCGACGCCGCAGCCGAGCAGCTCGACCACCTGGTGGAGCTCGGCGTGGAGTTCGTCGAACTGCTGCCGGTCAACGCCGTCAACGGCGAGTGGAACTGGGGCTACGACGGTGTCGCCTGGTACGCCGTGCATGCGCCGTACGGCGGGCCGGATGCCTACGACCGCTTCGTCGACACCGCGCACGCGCTCGGCCTCGGCGTGATCCAGGACGTCGTGTACAACCACCTCGGTCCGAGCGGCAACTACCTGCCGCTGTACGGGCCGTACCTGACGCAGGGGCTGGCGAACACGTGGGGCGACTCGGTCAACGTCGAGCACCCCGAAGTCCGCCGGTACGTGCTGGACAACGTCCGGATGTGGTTGCGCGACCACCACGTCGACGGCCTGCGACTGGATGCCGTGCACGCGATCCGTGACACCACGCGGCCGCACGTGCTGGCCGAGATGGCGAGCGAGTCCGATGCCTTCTCGGCGTTCACCGGCATCCCGCGCTCCCTCATCGCCGAGTCCGACCTGAACGACCCCGTGATGTTCCGCCCGCAGGAAGCCGCGGGGTACGGCCTCGCCGGACAGTGGTCCGACGACTTCCACCACGCGGTGCACGTCGCACTCACCGGCGAGACGAACGGCTACTACGCCGACTTCGCCCCGCTGTCGGCGCTGGCGAAGGTCCTGCACGAGGGCTTCTTCCACGACGGCACGTGGTCCTCGTTCCGCGGCAAGCGGCACGGGCGCCCGATCGACCGCGGGACGTCACCCGCGACCGCACTGGTCGTCGCGAACCAGAACCACGACCAGATCGGCAACCGGGCGACCGGCGACCGCCTCGCCGCGACGCTCGACGACGAAGGTCTCGTCATCGCAGCGGCCCTGACGTTGCTCGGCCCCTTCACGCCGATGCTGTTCATGGGCGAGGAGTTCGCCGCGACGACGCCGTGGCAGTTCTTCACGTCGCACCCGGAACCCGAGCTGGGCAAGGCCACGGCCGAGGGACGCATCGCCGAGTTCGCCCAGCACGGCTGGGACGAGTCCGCCGTCCCGGATCCGCAGGACCCTCGGACGTTCCAGGACTCGAAGCTCGACTGGTCCGACGCGACGTCCGCGCGCGGGACGGCGATCCTGCGGGCGTACCGGGTGCTCGTCGCACTCCGACGGACCGACGAGGCGTTCGTCGACCACCGCTACGAGGCCAACGCCGTCCGGTTCGACGAGGACCGACGCTGGCTGGTGCTGACGCGCGGGTTGCTCGGCCCGACCGCCGCACCGGTGCACGTCGTCGTGAACTTCCTCGACGACGCGGCGACGGTGCCGGTGCCCGGTGCCACCGGCGAGGTGTTCTACGCCTTCGGCGGGGCCTCGATCGAGGACGACGACAACGAGACCGTCCACTTCACGGGGCGCGGGATCCTCGTGCTCCGGTAGGGACACGACCCCGCACGGCACGAAGGGCCACCCTCGCGGGTGGCCCTTCGTCGTTGCGCTCGCCGAGGACGGGCCCTCAGCGGATGGGGTTGGCGACCGCGTGCGCGTTCCGCCGGACGGACGGCAGCGGCTTGTGCTCCTTCGCCAGGGCACGGACCTCGCGCAGCCGCCGGTCGATGCCCCACTTGGTCACGAGCGTGAGGCTCTCGCGGACGATGTTGCCGCTCATCTTCGAGACGCCGAACTCGCGCTCGGTGAACGTGATCGGGGTCTCGGCGACCTGCAGGCCGGCCTCGAGGGCACGCCAGCACAGGTCCACCTGGAAGCAGTAGCCCTTCGACGCGATGCCCGACAGGTCGATGCGCTCGAGTGCCGAGCGGGTGAAGACGCGGAACCCGCCGGTGGCGTCGCGGACCGCGATGCCCAGTGCGAGCCGGGTGTAGAGGTTGCCGCCGCGCGACAGCAGCTCGCGGTGCCACGGCCAGTTCTCGACCTCGCCGCCGTGGATCCAGCGCGAGCCGAGCACCAGGTCGTTCGAGTCGGCGAGCTCGAGCATCCACGGCAGGTACTCCGGGTGGTGCGAGCCGTCGGCGTCCATCTCGACGAGCTTGTCGTAGCCGTTGGTCAGGCCCCAGTCGAAGCCGGCCAGGTACGCGCCGCCCAGGCCGTTCTTCTCGGTCCGGTGCAGCACGTGCACCCGGTCGGTCTCCGTCGCCAGGACGTCGGCGATGTCACCGGTGCCGTCGGGCGAGTTGTCGTCCACGACCAGCACGTGCACGTGCTCGTCGGTCGCCGCCAACGTGCGCGCCACGATCGGGCGGATGTTGTCCGCTTCGTCGTAGGTCGGGATGATGACCAGGGTCTCGCTCATGATGCTCCTCGGTGCTTCTGGTCGAACGTATCTGGGGTGTGCTGGGTCAGGAGTCCGACAGCTCTGCGAACACGATCAGGTTGTCTGTGTAATGCCCAGTTGCGGTGTCGAAGACGCCGTCGCAGGTGATCAGCCGCAGGGTGGGCGTGGGGGTCACGCCGTAGACGTCGCTCGTCGGGAACGCGGACTTGGCGGCCCGCTCCGTCCGGTCGACGGTGAAGGTGCGCGTCGTCCCGTCGGACATGGCGACGTGGATCTGGTCGCCGGACACCAGCTCGTCCAGGCGGAAGAACACGGCGGCGCTCGTGGGGCTGTCGACGTGTCCGGCGATCACGGCCGGGCCGACCTGGCCCGGCACGATGCCGTCGCTGAACCAGCCGGCGTCGTCCCATCCGGTGGGCGGGTCGAGCTCGCCGGCCGAGCCCCGGTGCAGGTCCTCGAGCGTGGCATCGACGCCGATCGCCGGGATGCTGACACGCGTGGGCGTCGCGTCCGACTTGGCGGCGGGGGCGGCCGGGTCCTGGAACCCGGTCGTGTCCCGGTCGCCACCGCCGGACGACGAAGCACCCGACGACAACCCACCGGGCGAACCCGACGATGACGACGACCCGCCGGACGACGAAGACCCCGACGAACCCGACGACGACCCACCGGACGATGACGACGACGCCGCAACCGGCCCACCCGTCGGACCGTCGCCGGCAGCAACGGCCACCCCGGTCGCGACCGCCGCGCCCGCCACGACGACCGCGGCTCCGGCAGCGAGGACCGTCCACCGACGACGTCCCGACCAGGGTGTGCGGGGCGCCGCCCGCCGCCCGCTCACGAGACGCCTCCCGCATCGCTGGCGCACCCACCGAGCACGTCCGAGGTCAGCATGGTCGCGCCGAGCGCAGCCCAGGCGTCCCCGTAGTACGTCGGCGTGGTCGCCGAGGTCCGGTCCGCACGCTCGAGGTCCGCCGTGGCAGCCGACGAGGAACCGGAGGCCTGCTCGGCCGCGGCACGCGCGACGTAGGCCAGGGCGCTCCGGTCCCCCGTGACGGCGGTGCCGCCGAGGTCGAGCTGCGCGGCGAGCTGGGTCGTCCGCCGGAGCGTCGGTGCGACGGACCCGGCGAGTGCCCGGTCGGACGCGGTGCACGCCTCGGCGTAGCGGACCGGCAGGCGCATCGCGTCGTAGCCGTAGAGCACGCGTGCGTCGTTGCCGGTGGCGGGCATCGGGTCGACGGCGCCGTCGGCGTGCACCTGCGACCAGTCGCTCGGCAGGTCGGTCTTGGCGAGCACGGCAGCGGTGACGGCCGACGATCCCCGCTCCAGCTCGGTCCACCGGTCGTCACCCGTTGCCGCGGCGAGCACACGGTAGGCGGCCGGCGATGCGTAGGACGCGTCGTACCGGTACGGCTCGGCATCGGCCCACGGTCCGGGCAGCAGGATGCGACCGAGGTCCGTGGTCGCCGTCTCGTGGTCGAGCACCGCGGCCGCCATGCGCTTGCCGGCGGCGGTGTAGCGCTCGTCGCCCCACGACTTCCCCGCCAGCACGAGGGCCCGCGCGGCGTCGAGGTCGGCGTCGGACGCGGACTGCGCGTCCGCGACCCCGCCGCTCGTCGTCCACCGCCAGGCCAGCAGGTCGTCGTCGGTCACCAGGTGCCGCTTCGTCCACGACCAGATGTCGTCGAAGCGCGTCCGGTCGCCGGCCGCGTAGGCGATGAGCAGGCCGTACGCCTGGCCTTCGCTCACCGTGTCGTTGCCCTGGTCCTTGCGGACGACGCGGCCGCCCTCGACGTAGCGGTCGAGGAAGTCCGTCCGCAGCTGCGCAGCGGAACGGGTGCCGGCGGGCGCGGTGGTCGAGGTGGGCGTGGCGGCGCCACCGGCGTCCGGCGCGCGGTCCGACCACGGTCGGACCGCGGCGACGGCGATGCCGCCGGCGACCAAGACCGCGGCGAGCGCGACGGCGGTGACGGGGATCCAGTTCCTGCGGGTCATGCTGGCTCGCTCTCTGCTGGTGGGTGGGGCACCGGACTGGAGGCCCGGATCACGTGGGCGGATCGGCCCGGGTGGGGTGGGCCTCCAGTCGGGATCAGTGGAACAGTCCGCGGAAGGCGCGGACGATCGCGTGCAGGAAGTCCGTCGTGCCGCGGTCGGCGGCGGTGCCGCCGCCGCCCGTCTGCACGCCGCCGCTCGGGGTCGCTGCGGTCGCTGCCGCGTCCGTGACGGGCACGATCGTCAGGTCGCCCTTGCTGTTGTCGAGCACGAAGAGCGTCGACACGGTGTTGCCGGCCAGGTCGAGGTCGGCGCTGCCGGTCTGCCCGCCGCCTGCGATGTCCAGGTCCCACTTGCCGGCTGCGACGGTGGCGTACTGGGACGCGGTGCCGAACGCGGCGTCCGAGGCGACCTGGGTGCCGTCGGAGGCCGTGACGTCGACCTTCTTGGCGGTGGTGGCGGCCTGCACGAGCCGGAGCTTCGCCTTGCCGTCGCCGGGCTGCTGCAGGTCGTCGGTGTACGCCGCGGTCTTGAGCGAGCTGTTCTTGCCGTAGGCCACGACGGTGCTGGCGTTGCCGGCCTGCACGGTGACGTCGGTGGAGACGACGGGCGTGGAGTCCGGTGCGTCGGAGGCACGCATCGACAGCACGTAGGTGCCGGTGGGGAGCTCCTGGTAGGGGCTCACCTGGCCGTAGGTGACGTCGTCGAGCTCGAACACCTTCTTGCCGCCGGCCAGGCTCGACAGTTCGACGTCGACGCCCTTGGTGTCGGGCGACAGGTGGCCGACGCGCAGCCAGCCGTCGGCGGGGGCGGCGCTGGCGGCCTGCGGGGCGGCCAGTCCGACGGTGGCGGCGACGAGGGTCGCGGCGAGGGCTCCGACGACCGCGATGCGACGACGGGGCGTGCGTGCGGTGGTGGTACGGGGTGCAGCGGCGTTCATGGTCGTGCTCCTTCGGGTCGGATCTGCTCGGGTCGTGCTGGATCGGGTCGTGCTGGTTCGGGTCGTCCGCTGCCGGGAGCGGGTCACGATGCCGTGACCGCGACGGTCGGGTCCGGGGTCGGGAACACGACGGTCAGGGTGTCGCCGTCCCGCTCGACGGACTCGGGGCGGTAGGTGCCGGTCAGCGCCTGGAAGGTGCGCTCGGTGCGGACGGCCGCCTGGGGGGTCTGGGCCGTCAGCACGAGACGCCGGAAGGACTGGCCGGTCTCGCCCGTGATCGGCGTGAACCGGGCCACCTGCACCGAGCGGTCGGCCAGGACCTGTCCGAGCCCGAGCATCGCGCGCTCGTCGACCTGTCCGGCGCGGAACTGCGACTTCGTGCCGGCGTCCGCCTGCAGCGACGGGTTCTGGGCGAGCTGTGTGCCGAGCGTCTTCCGCTGGTCGGAGGCCTTGGTGATCTCCTGCTTCGCGGTCGCTGCGCCCTGCGGGTGGATCTGCCGGACGTCGACCATCTGGTTGCCGGTGCCGAAGCTCGCGACGACGGTCGAGTTCTGGATCGCCTGCCGCACGTCCGACGACGAGTTGCCGCCCGTGCGCATCGAGTCGGTCGTCACGATGTAGTCGGAGTCCTTCCACCCGTTCGGCGACTGCTTCTCGACGGCTCCGTCCGTGTCGAGCTTGTAGTACCAGACGACGTTCTGCCGGGCGAAGCCGTCCTTGACCAGGTCGACCCACATCGCGTCGTCGACGAGCATGCGCGAGGACTTGTCGACGTTGTCGCCGATCCAGTTCTCGGCCTGCGCCATCGGCTTGTCCAGGTCGGTGATCAGGAAGCCGCGCAGCTGCGAGCCCCAGAGCGGCACGGCGACCACGAGTGCGGCCGCGGTGACGAGCGCCCAGGTCGTGCCGAGCAGCCGGCGAGTGGCGGACCGTGT
Source organism: Curtobacterium sp. VKM Ac-2922 (assembly GCF_022815645.1). Taxonomy (GTDB): domain Bacteria; phylum Actinomycetota; class Actinomycetes; order Actinomycetales; family Microbacteriaceae; genus Curtobacterium. The sequence goes on from NZ_JALGRO010000002.1 coordinate 171,843, forward strand.
GCGGGTCGTCGACCGGAACGGCGTGCGGCCGGACAGCGCGAGCACGGAGCGCTCGGCGACGAAGGCGACCAGCAGCGCCGCGAACGGCACGAGCATGATGACGTACGGCACGGGCAGGTAGCCGTTCGGGCGGAACATGAACAGCAGCAGGAAGACGAGCATCGCGGCGATCGGGCGCACGCGGCGCAGGAACAGGCCCACGACGGCGGCGGCCGAGCCGAGCACGATGAACACGGGGTCGAGCGCCCACCACTGGGATGCGGCCTCGTTGGCCAGGCTGCCGCCCGTGAACACCGAGCCGCTCGCCTGCCGGCTGCCGAGCTGGTACGTGATGCCCTGCAGCAGGCTGACCTTGCCGGCGCTCGGCAGGAGTTCGCCCTTGACCGCGGCGAGCAGGACGTACCCGCCGCCGATGACGGCCAACACGGCACCCGCGACGCTCAGCGTGTACCGGCGCGTGCTGTGGTCGGCGCGGCGCACGGCGATCCAGATCAGGAACGGCAGCGCGAGCAGGTACGTCTCCTTGCTGAGCACCGCGATGCCCAGGCAGGCGGCGGCACCGACGAAGCCGGCGAGCTGCTGCCGGCGGCTCAGCACCAGGACGAACGCGGCGAGGAGCCACGGCGTCGCAACGTTGTCGATGTACACCGTGCGGTGGTACTGCAGCGCCAGCGGCGACAGCGTGAAGACCAGGACCGCGGCGGCGCTGGCGGCACGGTGCATCCCGAGTCGGCGGCCGAGCACGAACAGCAGCACGGCCGAGGCCGCGGCGAAGAACACCATCGACTCACGTGCGGCCTCGACGGCGAACGGGTAGCGCGCGAACGCCCCGGTCAGCGAGGTGTAGCCGGCGATCTGGATCCAGCCGAGCGGCGGGTGGTCGTACCAGTACGTGTAGTGGGTGAGTTCACCGAGGTTCGTGATCGCCCACGCCTGGGCGGTGTACGTGCCCTCGTCGTCGATGCGCTGTGGCGTGCCGGTCATGTTCCACAGCTGTGCCATGACGCCGATCGTCAGGACGGGGAGCAGCCAGGACAGGCTCTTCGCATGCACCTGGAACCAGGTGCCGAGGCCGCTTCCGGCGCGGGCACCGCGGATCGGGATGCCGGTCGTGTTGGTCAGGCTGGCGGTCATCGGTCGCCTCCTGCGGTCGAGCCGGCGTAGGCCGGCTGACGGTCGGTGGACTGGTCGTCGGCGCCGGTGTGGTCCGTGGCGTGACCCGCGGGCTGGTGCTCGCCCGTCGGTCCGGTCAGGTCACCGTCGCTGGACGGAACCGCGTCGACCTGTCCGGCCGTGCGGTGCTGGCCGGTGTGCTCCGTCTTCTCCCAGCCGTTCTGGCCGCGCGCGTGGCGGACGACCGCTCGGACCGCCGCAGCGGCGAGGAACACCTGGTACGGGATCAGCCCGAGCACGAGCTTCACGTAGTCGCGGACCCGGACCTTCTCCTTGTACAGGCGGCCGAACTCACCGAGCCCGGCGATCTCCACCGCCAGCAGCATCAGGGTCGGTGCGAGCGGGATGAACGAGATCAGGGCGATCACCGTGGGGACCTTGACGAAGGCGATCATCACGACGCTGAGCGGGATCAGCAGACCCGTGGCGGCCTGGATGAACGGCATCGTCAGCAGGTACCGGGCGAAGAAGCGCTGCTTGCGCGTCGGCAGCTTCTTCCACTCCCCCTTCTCCAGCACCTGCAGGAAGCCCTGGTTCCAGCGGGTGCGCTGCTTCAGGAGCGACGCGAACGTGGGCGGGGTCTCCTCGCGGGTGACGGCTTCGGGCGAGTACGCGACGACGACCTTGGCGCCGTCGGCACTGAGCCGGACGCCGAGCTCGCAGTCCTCGGCCAGGCAGTGCGCGTCCCAGCCGTTGGACCAGTCCAGGCGCTCCTTCGTCACGAAGACGGTGTTGCCGCCCAGCGGGATGAACTTCGACTCGGCGTGGAAGTGCAGTCGCGAACGGAACCAGAAGTAGTACTCCAGCACGTTGCGGAGCGACCACCAGCTGGACCGGAAGTTCATCAGCTGTACGCCGCCCTGCACGACGTCCGCGTCGGTCTCCTGGAACCGCGAGTCCACGAGCGACAGCAGCCGCGGGTAGACCTCGTCCTCGGCGTCGAACACGCCGACGATGTCGCCCGTCGCCTCGGCGAGCGCCAGGTTCATCGCCTTGGGCTTGTTCTTCGGCAGGGTGTCGTCCACCACGACCTTGATCAGGCCCGGGTGCCGCGCGGCTGCCTCACGCACCACCCGGTCGGTGCCGGGGTCGTCCTCGCCGACGATCGCGATGATCTCGAAGTCGGGGTGGTCCTGCCGCGCGAGCATGTCGAGCGTCTGGCCCATCACGTCCTCCTCGTGCCGCCCGGGCACCAGCAGCGTGAAGCGGTGCGCCGCGGGGCGCGGGGTCGGGCTGAAGCTCGTCGCGCGGAGCGCGTCCCGCGACCGCCACGCGTGCAGCATCCACCACAGCGTGCTCAGCGCGATCACCGTGAGCAGCACGGAGATCGCGACCAGCGCGGAGTAGCCGATCCACTCGCCCACCGACCAGGCGGTCTGCGCGCCCTGCCCCGAGCCTCCCGTCGGGACGGAGGTGGTGCCCCGGTTCGGGACGTCCTTCGTGCCGGGCTGGTCGCCCGGCTGCAGCAGCGGTGCTGCTGCCAGCGTCAACGTGCTCAGGATGCTCATGCGGCGTGCTCCTTCGTGCGGCGTGCGTCGGGGGAACGGAAGACGAGGGTCTTGTACGCGGCGAAGCGGAACGCTGTGCCGAGGACGAGACCGACCCCGTTGCCGGCGACGTTGTCGGCGAGGGTGGAGGTGAATCCGAGCAGGTAGTGGGAGACGAACAGGCACACTGCAGCGATGCCCAGTCCGATGAGGTTCGTGACCGCGAACAGGACGCCCTCGCGCACGGTCTCGCGGCGACCGGTGGTGCGCTCGGACCGGAAGGTGATCAGCCGGTTGAGCACCCAGGCGACCGCGGTCGAGACGACGGCGGAGCCGACCTTCGCGGCGATGGGCTGGTCGTCGAGGACGGTCAGGCGCAGCAGGTTGTAGACACCGAGGTCGATCAGGAAGCAGAGCGCGCCGATCGAGCCGAACGACAGCAGTTGCCGGCCGGCGACGACGAGACGCCACGACCGTGCGCCGCGTGTCCGCTTCGCTGGTCCGGCTGCGTCCGGTGTCACCTGAGTGGGTGGCACCACAACGAGGGTCTCGGTCGAGGTCATGCCCCCGATTCGGGGGGCGTGGGAAGGGGGTTTGCCCGGGGTACGGACTTCGTCAGGATCCTGCCAGGAACGCGACACATGCCGTTCATCCGGGGTACGCGTGGTGCGGGTGGCAATTCCGCGGAGACATGCGGAAGGGCCCGTGGCGGGGTGCCACGGGCCCTGGAACGGTCTGTCCGGCCGGGTCGGCTCGGTCAGACCGGTCCGGTCCGGTCGGGTCTGTCTGTCTGTCTGTCTGTCTGTCTGTCGAGCGGTTACGCCGGGCGGGAGGCCGGGCTCACGCTCTTGGACGCGTCGCGCTCCGGGATGTCCCCCAGCGCGGCGTCGATGGCGGCAAGCGCGTCGGCGTCCAGCCGCACGCCGGCCGCCTTGACGTTGTCGGTCACCTGCGACGGACGCGAGGCGCCGACGATCGCACTCGCGACGTTCTCGTTCTGCAGCGTCCACGCGATCGCGAGCTGGGCGAGCGTCAGGCCGGCCTGGTCCGCGACGGGCTGCAGGCGCTGCACGGCTTCGAGGACTTCGTCGCGCATGAACCGCTTGATCATGTCCGCGCCGCCCTTCTCGTCCGTGGCACGGGACCCCTCGGGCAGCGGCTGACCGGGCTTGTACTTGCCCGTCAGCACACCCTGCGCGATGGGCGACCAGACGATCTGCGACAGGCCGAGCTGCTTGGACGCGGGGACGACCTCGCCCTCGATGACCCGCCACAGCATCGAGTACTGGGGCTGGTTCGAGATGAGCTGGAAGCCGAGCTCCTTCGCCAGTGCCGCACCCGCGCGGATCTGCTCGGCCGTCCACTCGCTGACGCCGATGTACAGCGCCTTGCCCTGCCGCACGACGTCCGCGAAGGCCTGCATGGTCTCTTCGAGCGGGGTCTCGTAGTCGAAGCGGTGAGCCTGGTACAGGTCGACGTAATCGGTCTGCAGACGGGTCAGCGAGCCGTTGATCGACTCCATGATGTGCTTGCGGCTGAGTCCGACGTCGTTGTGCTGCATCGGGCCGGTCGGCCAGTACACCTTCGTGAAGACCTCGAGGCCGGCGCGACGCTCGCCCTTGAGGGCTTCGCCGAGGACGGTCTCGGCGGCCGTGTTGGCGTACGTGTCGGCCGTGTCGAACGTGGTGATGCCGGCGTCGAGCGCTGCCCGGACACACTGCGTCGCGACGTCGTTCTCGACCTGCGAGCCGTGCGTCAGCCAGTTGCCGTAGGTGATCTCGGAGATCTTGAGTCCTGAGTTGCCCAGGTACCTGAATTCCATGCTCCCGACGCTACCGGAGCGCTCGCACACCCGGGTGTCCCTGCGAGGGCCTGTGTCCCGCGCCCGGGCGCCGGGCGCGTCGCGGCCGCGGGCCGGGCGCCGGCGCGGGCCGGGTGCGGGCGCGGGCGCGGACGCGGGCGGGCGCGGGCGCGCCGCGGACGCGGGCACAGGCCCGGGCACCGGCCCGGGCACGCGCAGGATGCGGGCACCGAAACGGGCGGACGGGCAAAACACCAGGGTCACTCCGTCCCGTCACCTGGGGATTCCGCCCGCTCGGCGCGCGGCTCGCTCCTCCACATCGCGGGGAGTCTTCGAGACGTCCACATCGGAGGCTCCGCTCGCCATGACGAAATCGGCGCGCTGCCACCGTGGGGACCATGACACCCAGGACTCGACTCCCACTAGCGTTGCGGGACGCTTCGTTCCGGGTTCGCGACGCCCTGCACCGAGGCGTCTCGCGGGGCCGCCTCGAAGCACGCGACCTCGTCCGCCCCTTCCACGGGATCCGATCCGCTGCAGTTCCCCGATCCATCGACGAACGAGCGCGAGCGCTGGCTCCGCGCCTCCGCCCGGACCAGGTGTTCAGCCACGCGACGGCGGCGGCGATCATCGGCGTTCCGCTTCCCCGCCGAGTCGAGCGCGACCCACGGCTGCACGTGACCACGATCGGAGTCGATCAAGCACTTCGCGTTCGGGGTGCGGTCGGACACCGTGCCCGATCCGGCACCGTCAGGATGACTGTCTCCCGAGGCGTCCCGATCAGTACTCCAACGGACACGTTCGTCGCGCTGGGGACGATGCTCACGATCGATGAGCTCGTCATCGCCGGTGACGCGCTCGTCGGCTGGCTCGGCTGGGTCACACTCGACGAACTGCGAGCGGCCGTCCGTCGACGTCGCGGCATGCGCGGCGTCCGCCGACTCCGCGCTGCATTGCTGGAGATCCGTCCTGGCTCCCAGTCCCCCGGGGAGACCCGAGCGCGACTCGTACTGACACGACACGGACTACCGGAACCAGCGCTGAACCACGATGTGGTGGTCGACGGTGTGTGGATCGCGCGCGTGGACCTGGCGTTCCCCGAAGCCCGGGTCGCGATCGAGTACGAGAGTGACCTGCACCGCACGGATCCGGCGACGTTCAAGAAGGACCTGACCCGGGGTGAGCACCTGAAGGACGTCGACTGGTGGCTGGTCCGGATCACGGCAGATGACGTCGGGCAACACGTCGAGCGCTTCGTCCATCGCGTACGTCGCCTGCTCGTCACGGGCGGTTCGGGGGCGCACGATCGGCGTTTCACGACACTTCGATGAACATTGGTTGACGCTTCAACCATTTGGGTACAGAATGGCGTAGCATCAACTTCGATGCGGGCGCATGGATTGGGGATCCGATCGCTCGCATCGCTCCACGAACTCCGTCGTCCCGGAAGGACACCACCATGACGCTCTCTGCTGACACCGTTCCCGGCTACCAGACCGGCACCTGGAAGATCGACCCGACGCACTCCGAGGTCACGTTCTCGGTTCGCCACCTGGCCATCAGCAAGGTCAAGGGCAAGTTCGAGAACTTCGACGCGACCGTCGTGACCGCTGAGAACCCGCTCGAGTCGACCATCGAGGCGAACATCGACGTTGCTTCGATCAACACCGGCCAGGAGCAGCGCGACCAGCACCTCAAGACGAGCGACTTCTTCCTCACCGAAGAGCACCCGCAGCTCACCTTCCGCTCCACCAGCATCGAGGCGAAGGGCGACGACCTGCACATCGCCGGCGACCTGACCCTGCGCGGCGTCACCAAGCCCGTCGTCCTCAAGGCCGAGCTGGGCGGTTTCACGACCGACGGTTACGGCCAGGTCAAGTTCGGTGCCGAAGCCAAGACGAAGATCGACCGCACTGAGTTCGGTGTGAACTGGAATGCCGCGCTCGAGGCCGGCGGCTTCACCCTCGGCAACGAGGTCACCATCAACCTCGACGTGCAGTTCGTCCTCCAGGCTGCCTGAACCCTGCGCTGACCCGCACCGCGGGACGCCCTGAACGAAGCCCCGACGCCCTTGCGGCGCCGGGGCTTCTTCATGTCCCTGTGGCTCCGCGCCATCCGCCGCCCGCCCCGGGACGACCCCGCCCGCCCCGGGACGACCCCGCCCGTCCGCGAGCGGGCGAAACACCACGAGCTCAGACAGCCGAACCGGGCAGTTTCGCCCGCTCGAATCACGTGGCCCGCAGGGCCTTGACCAGCCAAGCCCGGCCCAGCCCTGGGCACGTGCGAACGGGCAAAAGCGCTCCCTCATCGGCCTGATCGACCAGGGCGTTCCGCCCGCTCGCACCGGTGCCCCGTTCGCGCCCGCACCCGCACGACCCGAGCGGGCGAAAGGGAGCGGTGAGCTCCCCGGGACCACCGCGGCATTTCGCCCGCTCGCCCCCACCCACGCCCGCTCGCCCCCACCCGCCCCCGCTCGCCCCAATCCACCCCCGCTCGCCCCCACCCGCCCCCGCTCGCCCCCACCCACGCCCGCTCGCCCCCACCCACGCCCGCTCGCCCCCCCCCCGGAGACCGGACCGCGCGCCCGCGCCCGCGCGCGCGCGCCCGCGCGTGCCAGCGCAGCCCGCGGGGCGGGCGAGCACGCGTAGGTTGGGCGACGGGAATCTGCGGAGCACGGTGTCGGTTCCACGAACACCAGACCACAAACGCACCACCGCACCGCACCGCACCACCGCTCGACAGACCCCAGCCCACCCGCACGACCACCGCATGAACAGGAGCACCACCATGGCCACCGACTGGATCGCGCTGCAGGCCCTCGCGGCCGCCGAGTTCGGCCGCCGCGTCGCTGCCGTGACGGACTGGGACGCCCCGACGCCGGACTCGGAGTGGACGACCCGGGACCTCGTCACGCACGTCATCGACGAGCAACGGTGGATCCCCCTGCTGCTGACGGGCTGCGACTACTCCCAGGCGAAGGACGACCTGGCCGTCGAGCCGATCGGCGACGACCTGGTGGCCGCCTGGGACCGGTTCGCCGGTGCCGCGACGGCGTCCTGGCACGAGTCCGCGCAGGACACCCCCGTGCACCTGGAGACCGACGTCGTGACCGCGGGCGAGTACCTCGCCGAGCAGACCAGCGACATCACGATCCACACGTGGGACCTCGCACGGGCCACGGGCAGCGACGACCACCTGCCCGACGCGCTGGTGCACGCGGTCTGGCAGCACTTCGAGCCGCAGATCGAGTCCCTCGCGGCGACGGGCCTGTACGCCGCACCGGTCGAGGTCGACGACGACGCCCCGCTGCAGGTCCGTCTGCTCGCCGTCACAGGCCGCGATGCCAGGGTGAGTGCATGAGCGAAGGCATGAAGACCGTCCGCCTCGGCGCCACCGGCCTCGAGATCAGCAGCGTCGTCCTGGGCATGATGTCCTACGGCGACCCGGACCGCGGCTCGCACGCGTGGAGCGTCGGCATCGACGAGGCGCGGCCCTTCGTCCGCCGGGCGTTCGACGCGGGCATCACGACGTTCGACACGGCGAACGTCTACTCCGCCGGCAGCAGTGAGGAGATCACGGGCACGCTCCTGCGCGAGCTCGGTCCCCGCGAGGACGTCCAGGTGTTCACGAAGGTGCTCAACCGGATGCGCCCCGGCCGCAACGGCGCCGGCCTGTCCCGCATGGCGATCATGCACGAGATCGACGCCTCGTTGCAGCGCCTGGGCACCGACTACGTCGACCTCTACCAGATCCATCGCTTCGATCCGAACACCCCGATCGCCGAGACGATGGAGGCCCTGCACGACGTCGTCAAGTCCGGCAAGGCCCGCTACATCGGCGCGAGCAGCATGTGGGCGTGGCAGTTCGCCGAGATGCAGCACACCGCCGAGCTGCACGGGTGGACGAAGTTCGTGAGCATGCAGGACCAGTACAACCTGCTCGAGCGCGAGGAAGAACGCGAGATGCACCCGTACTGCGCCGCGACGGGCGTCGGCGTCATCCCGTGGAGCCCCCTGGCCCGCGGCAAGGTCACCCGCCCGTGGGACAGCGCGGGCTCCGGTTCGCGGTCGGACACGGACGAGTTCGGGAAGACCCTGTACCGCCAGGACGAGGACGCCAACCGCGCGATCGTCGGCGCCGTGCAGCAGGTCGCCGAGGACCGCGGCGTCAGCATGGCGCAGGTCGCCCTGGCGTGGGTGTCCGGCAAGAGCGCCGTCACCGCACCGATCATCGGCGCGACCAAGGAGCAGCACATCGACGATGCGGTGGCTGCCGCGGCGATCACGCTCACGGACGACGAGGTGACGCGACTCGAGTCCGCGTACACGCCGCGGGTGCCGTCCGGTTTCTGACGCCCCCACGAGACGGACAGGAGGCCCGGTGCCAGCTGGCACCCCTCCCTCGCAGGCTCGGTCGGCGCGCCCCGCGCGACGCTGGCGCGTCACCGCGCAGCGGGGCGCGCCCGTCCTCAGATGTGCGGACTCAGGCCGCCGGCGCCGCGCCTTCGCGCTCGAGCCGTGCGATCCGGGCGAGTGCTGCGCGCTCGGTCCCCGTCTGGTTGCCGAGCACCGAGCCGATCCCGTCGAGGACCAGCCCCGTCGCGCGCCCCACGGGGAGCTCGACCGGGCCGATCGCGGGTGCCCGCAGACCGAGCATCGACCGGTGCCGCGGGTCGAGCGTCGACGCGGCGCCCTGGAACAGCGCCTGGTAGCCCGGCCGGAGCATGCGGGCGAGCGGCGGGTTCTTGATGAAGCGCAGGACCTCGCGCGTGCGGGGTGTCACCGCGAGCTCGCCCCGGTCGAGGTAGCCGTTCATCTGCGCACGCAGTTCGGCCTCGGACTCGGGCGGGTCCTCGACGCGCATCAGGCGTCCGGCGATCGCCCATTCGCGCACGTAGGCGTCGGCGCCCCCGGGGATCGGGTCGCCCCACTGCTCGGCGGCGCGCAGGAACGCGTCCGTGAACGCCAGGTGCACCCAGCGAGCCAGGTCCGGGTCGTTCGCGGTGTAGTCGCGCGTCACGCCGTGGCCGTCGACGTACTGCCCGCGCACCTTCTCGTGCAGCCGGAGCACCCACTGGCTGGCGCCGGTCGCGGTGGCGGTGTCGCCGTGCGAGACCGTGTAGATCCAGCGGATCGTGCCGGCGAGCCTGCCGAAGGGGTCTTCGCGGTAGCGGGAGTGGTCGGCGACGCCGGCGAGTGCCCCCGGGTGCATCGCCTGCACCAGGAGCGCCCGGACGCCCGCGACGATGGTCTGCTTGCCGCCGTGCACCGACCACGTTGCCGAGCCCGGGCCGAAGAAGCCCGCGTCGGTCCCCTGTTCGAGTTCGTCGACCCAGGCCGGACGGTCCGTCGAGCTCCCCGTGAACGTGGTGTTGAGCCGGGAGCGGAAGGCGTCGGTGACGAAGGACATGTCCCCATCGTGCGTCGTGCTCCTGACATTCAGCCTCGGGTCCGCGCAGGGCCCAGGTCCGCCCAGCGCCCGGGTCCGCCCAGGGCCCGGGTCCGCTCACAGCCCGCTGTCGGTGCGGCCGATAGGTTGGGCGGGTGACCATCGACACGCCCCGTCCCTGGCTTGCCGCCTACGCCCCCGGCGTCCCGCACGACATCGACGAGCCGTCGGGGTCACTCGTCGACCTGGTCGAGCAGTCGGCGAAGCGGTTCCCGAAGAAGGTGGCGCTGGAGTTCTTCAAGCGGACGACGACGTACGCCGAGCTCGAGGACCAGATCGCCCGCGCCGCGAACGGTCTGCGGAAGCTCGGGGTGGTCGCCGGGGACCGCGTCGCGCTCGTGCTGCCGAACTGTCCGCAGCACGTCGTCGCGTTCTACGCCGCACTGCGCATCGGCGCCGTCGTCGTCGAGCACAACCCGCTGTACACCCCGCGCGAACTCCGGCACCAGTTCGAGGACCACGGCGCCCGTGTCGCGATCGTGTGGGACAAGTCGGTCGAGACGCTGCAGGACTTCCCCGCCGACGTCCGGCTCGATGCGATCGTGTCCGTCGACCTGACGAAGGCCATGCCGCGCACGACCCGGCTCGCCCTGTCGCTCCCCGTCGCCAAGGCCCGCGAGTCCCGCGCGAAGCTCACGACGAAGGTGCGCGGCACCACGAAGTGGGACGACCTGGTGACGTCGCGACGACTGCCCCGCCGCACGGCCCGGCCCGCGACCGACGACGTCGCGCTCATCCAGTACACCTCGGGCACCACGGGCACGCCGAAGGGTGCCACGCTGACCCACCGGAACCTCATCGCGAACGCCGCACAGGCGCGTGCCTGGGTCCCGCAGATCCAGCCGGGCGACGGCAGCGTCGTGTACGCGATCCTGCCGATGTTCCACGCCTACGGCCTGACGCTCTGCCTGACCTTCGCGATGAGCATGGCGTCGCGCCTGGTGCTGTTCCCGGCCTTCGAACCCGCCCTGGTCCTGACGGCCATGCAACAGCACCCGCCGACGTTCCTGCCGGCGGTGCCGCCGATCTACGCGCGGCTGCAGCACGCGGCCGACGCGAAGAAGGTCTCGTTGCGCGGCATCGAGATCGGCATCTCTGGGGCGATGCCGCTGTCGGCCGAGGTCGTCGAACCGTGGGAGGCCCGCACCGGCGGCTACCTGGTCGAGGGCTACGGCCTGTCGGAGTGCTCCCCCGTGCTGATAGCGAACCCGGTGTCCGACGCCCGCCGCGAGGGCTCGATCGGCCTGCCGCTGCCCTCGACCGAGGCCCGCGTGGCCGACCCCGACGACCCCACGAAGGTGCTCGGCACGGACGAGCCCGGCGAACTCCAGGTGCGCGGGCCGCAGGTGTTCAGCGGGTACTGGGGCAGGGCCGACGCGACCGACGAGGTCTTCACCGCGGACGGCTGGTTCCGCACCGGGGACATCGTGGCCATCGACGCCGACGGGTTCGTGCGGATCGTCGACCGGCTCAAGGAGCTCATCATCACCGGCGGTTTCAACGTCTCACCCACCGAGGTCGAGGACACCCTCGTGAAGCACCCCAGCGTGCGCGAGGTCGCCGTCGTCGGGATCACCCAGGGTGGCAACGAGCAGGTCGTCGCCGCCGTGGTGCCGGTCGACGCTGCCGCGTTCGACGCCGACGCCCTGCGTGCCTACGCTCGTGAGCACCTGGCGGCGTACAAGGTGCCGCGCCGGGTCGTCGTGGTCGAGGACCTGCCGCGCTCGATGATCGGCAAGGTGCTGCGGCGGAAGGTCCGCGACCAGATCGTCAGCTAGCCCGGTCAGGACACGTGGACGCTCGGTCGCCGCGAGACCTCGGGCTCGGCTTCACGCAGGACCTCGCGCGTGACCGGGGCGACGTCGCCCACGCCCGTGAAGACGAACCGGATCGCGTTGCGGATCGGGCTGCCCTCGTTCCACTCGAAGTACACGCTCGGCACGACACCCGCCAGGTCGCGGATCGCGAGCAGCGTCGACGCGATCGTGTTCGGCACGTTGCCGGACCGGACACGCAGCACACGGTGGCCGTGGACGACGTGGCCCTCGACGACCAGGTCCTCTTCGAAGTCGGACGAGTCGGCGGGCAGGACCTCGAGGAACATCGTCGGGACACGGGCGGGGATGCCCGAGTCACGGCGTTCCTCGCGCCCCTTCGCCCGGTACGCGGCCGCGGTGCCGGCGCCGGGCTCGTTCGCGATGATGCAGACCGAGCTGAACTGGTCGGCGTCGGCCTCGACGAACTGCCGCGCGGTGGCGTCGAGCTCGATCGACGAGGCGCGGAGCTCGAACGAGCGGCGCACGCGTGACACGAGCGAGACGACGACGATCGCGATGATGAAGATCGCCGCGATGCGCACGCCGTCGGGCCGTTCGATCACGTTGGCGACGGTCGTGTAGACGAACACGACCGCGATGATGCCGAACCCGATCGTCCGCTTCTTCTGCTGCTTGCGGCGGGCCGACAGGGTCACCGCGACCGCGGCGCTCGTGATGAGCACGAGCACGCCGGTGGCGTAGGCACCGCCCTGGGCGTCGACGTTGGCCTGGAAGATGATCGTGATGACGAAGGCGATGAGCGTGAAGATGATGACGAGCGGTCGGGTCGCTCGGGCCCACTGCGGCGCCATGCCGTAGCGCGGCAGGAAGCGGGGCACCAGGTTCAGCAGCCCCGCCATCGCGCTCGCGCCGGCGAACCACAGGATCGCCACGGTCGAGAAGTCGTACACCGACCCGAACACCCCGCCCAGGTACTCGTGGGCCAGGTACGCCAGCGCCCGGCCGTTCGCCCCGCCCCCGGGCTGGAACTCGCGCTGCGGGATCAGGAACGTCGTGACGATCGACGAGGTGATGAGGAACGTGCTCATGATCACCGCCGCCGTGGTCAGCAGCCGCTTGGTGCCGCGGATGCGCCCCTCGGGCCGGGCGCTGGTCGCATCGCTCGGGTCGCCCGTGACCTGCGGCATGACCGCGACACCGGTCTCGAAGCCGGACAGCCCGAGCGCGAGCTTCGGGAAGACGATGAGCGCGATGCCGACCATGACGAGCGGGTTGCTGTGCTGCGCGGTCAGGCTGCTCCACCAGTCGGTGGCGACCATCGGGCGCTCGAACACGTGCCACAGGGCGACGCCGACGACGACCGCGTTGAGCACCAGGTACACGGCGACCAGGCCGACGGCGATGCCGATCGCTTCCTTGAACCCGCGCAGGAACACCACGCCGAGCAGGAGCAGCAGCGCCAGGGTGAGCGGGACCGGGATCTCGGTGAACCAGTGCGGGGTGAACGGGTTCTCGGCGATGTGCGCGGTGGCGTCGGCGGCCGACAGCGTCATGGTGATCATGAAGTCCGTGACCGCGAACCCGAGCAGCACGAGCACGAAGAGCTTGCCCGCCCACCACGGCAGCAGCTTCTCGAGCATCATGATCGACCCGGCGCCGCGGAAGCTGTCCTGTGCCACCCGGCGGTACACGGGCAGCGCGCCGAACAGCGTGACGAGGACGAGCACGATCGTGGCGATCGGCGAGAGCAGTCCGGCGGCGAGCGCGGCGATGGCGGGTTGGTACCCGAGCGTCGAGAAGTAGTCGACGCCGGTCAGGCACATGACGCGCCACCACGAGTGGGTCTTCTCGACCTCGACCTGGTGCGGACCCTGGTGGTCGGCACCCCGGTCGGACCCCTGCAGCATCCACTGCCGCAGGCGCGTGTTCCGGCCGGATCGAGGCGCTCGGACCGACGGGTCGGCGCGCTCGGTGTCTGTCGCGGTCATGGGCCCTCTCGCTGCCGGGACGTCGGGGGTGCCCGACGAACAGGAGTCGATCGTAAGCGGTCCGGGTGACGCGTCGCACGCCACCCGGACCGACCTGTGCAGAACCGCCTACTTGGCGCTGATCCGTGTGTACTTCGACACGGCCCAGGGCACGAACACGACGAGCATCACCGCGATGCCGATCAGGACCGTGACGACCGGGTGCTGCATCGTCCAGATGTCGGGCACGGGCGCCGACCCGACGTTGCCGAACAGCTCGCGCGCGGCCTGCACCAGCGAGGACACCGGGTTCCACTCGGCGAACACCCGCAACACCAGCGGCAGCGTGTCGCTCGGGACGAACGCGTTCGAGACGAAGGTCAGTGGGAACAGGATCATGAACGACGCGTTGTTGATGACCTCGGGCGTCTTGACGCTCATGCCGAGCAGCGCCATCACCCAGCTGAACGCGTAGCTGAACAGCAGCAGCAGTCCGATGCCGGCCAGGAACTCGAGCGGCGACGAGTTGACCCGCCACCCCACCGCCAGGCCCGTCACCATCATGATCACCATGGAGATCGTGTTGAGCACCAGGTCGCTGTTGGTCCGGCCGACCAGCACCGCGGACGCCGACATCGGCAGGGTGCGGAACCGGTCGATGAGCCCTTCCTTCAGGTCCTGCGCCATCGCCGAGCCGGAGAACGTGGCCCCGAACACGACCGTCTGCGCGAAGATCCCCGCCATCAGGAACTGCGTGTAGTCCGTCCCCTGCACGGCGATCGCGCCACCGTAGACCTGGCTGAACAGCAGCACGAACATGATCGGCTGCAGCACCGCGAACACGAGCATGTCCGGAGACCGCTTGATCTTGATCAGGTTGCGCTTGGTGACGGTCCAGCCGTCCTCGAACCACACGGCCAGCGGCGCGGTGACGACGACGGGCAGCTGCCGACCGGGCGCGGTCACGGTGGCGGTCATCGGACCCGCTCCTCGGATGCGTCAGCACGACCGCGCGAGCGCGCAGCACCACCAGCACCGGCACCGGGACCGGCGCCAGCAGCAGCAGCACCCGAACGACCACCGACACTGGCGCCGGCAGCACCGCCGGGCCCGTCGCCGTCGTCCTCGGTCGCCGCGTGCCCCGTCAGACGCAGGAACACGTCGTCGAGCGTGGGGCGTCGCATGCCGGCGTCGTGGAGTTCGATGCCCGCCTCGCCCAGGTCGGCGAGCACGCGCTGCAGCGCCGGGGGCCCGGCGTCGACTGCGATGCCGAACGTGCGCCCGTCGCCGGAGACCTCGACCGCACCCGTGCCGTACCGCCGCAGCACCGTCGTGGCCGCGTCGCCGTCGGCGTCGTCGACCAGCGTGACCACCACCCGGTGGCCGCCGACCTGGGCCTTGAGCTGGTCGGCGGTTCCCTCGGCGATGACCGTGCCGTCGTCGATCACCGCGATGTCGTCGGCGAGCCGGTCGGCTTCTTCCAGGTACTGGGTTGTCAGCAGCACGGTCGCGCCGTCGGCGACCAGACGCTCGATGATCCCCCAGAGCGCGAGTCGGCTGCGCGGGTCGAGTCCGGTCGTCGGTTCGTCGAGGAACAGCACGCTCGGGTTCATCACGAGCGCACCGGCCAGGTCGATCCGCCGCCGCATGCCGCCGGAGAACCCCTTGACGGGTCGGTCGCCGGCCTCGGACAGGTCGAACACGTCGATGAGCTCACGTGCCCGCTGCCGCGAGGCCCTGCCGCCCAGGTGGTAGAGCCGCCCGATCATCTCGAGGTTCTCGAACCCGGTCAGGTTCTCGTCGACGGCGGCGTACTGCCCGGAGACGCCGATCGACCGCCGGGTGGCCTGGGGATCGGCGACGACGTCGATGCCCGCGATCGTGGCGGTGCCCGCGTCGGGCTTGATCAGGGTCGTCAGCACCTTGACCGTGGTGGTCTTGCCGGCGCCGTTGGGCCCGAGGAGCGCCATGACGGTGCCCTGCGGGACGGACAGGTCGAGGCCGGCGAGCGCGTGCACCGGCCCCGACTTGGATCGGTAGGTCTTGGTCAGCCCGGAGGCCTCGATGATGGCCATGCCGCCACTCCTTCGTGGACCGTGCAACAAGGAAGGGTCGGCACCGGTCAGGCGTCAGATGTCGAATCCGCCGCCCATGTCGCCGCCGAAGTCGTCGAAGCCGCCGCCGCCTCCGAAGTCGGAGCCGCCGCCGTCGTCCCACGACGCGTTCTCGGCACCAGTGTCCCCCGAACCACCGTCACCCGCATCCCCCGATCCGGCGTCGTTGCCGCCGTCGCCCGAGGCGTCCGTCCCGCCGTCGAACCCGGAGGGGTCCGGCAGGAAGGCGCTCATCAGCGTCGAACCGATCACGTAGCCGGCCACGGTCCCCAGGATCGACGCGCCGAGCATCCCGCCGAACGACGGACCCTGGCGCTGGCCGAACCCGCCGCCCATGCCGCCGCGACCGTTCATGCCACCGTTCATGCCGCCGAGCGAGCGCTCCATGAAGCCGGGCTGCCGGATCTCGGAGCGGGTCGCCGCCTGTGCCAGCGAGCGTGGGTCGTCGCCGCGCGGGGCCTCGCCCGCGGGGGCGGTGCGGGTGAACTCGTCGTAGACCATGCGGCGCTGCTCGGGCGTCAGGCGCTCGAAGGCCTCGGCGTGGACCTCTTCGATGCGCTCGGGCGGCGCGGTCTTCAGCAGGTAGCGGTACCGCTCGACGGCCTGTTCGTCCTCGGAGCGCGCACCACCCGGACCAGCGACCCCACCCGGGGCGCCGGCACCGGGAACGGGCGCTGCGTTGTACGACTGCTGGCCGTACTGGTAGCCCTGCTGCTGGGGCTGCCCCCAGGTCGGCTGCTGCGGCTGCTGCGCGTTCCAGCCCTGCTGCTGCGATCGGTCCTCACGGCCGAGCAGGCGGTCGAGGAATCCCATGGCGTTGCTCCTTCGGCACGGACACGGTGTCCGTGGAGTTGCCACAGTAGGGTCGCCGGACGACCGGTGACTGTGTGGCCGCACAGAATGCGGTGGACGTCACCACCGAACGGCCTGGAGGCGCGGGGCGGGCCCGCCACGCGCCTCCCGTCCGATGCGTCAGCGGGCGGCGCGGAGCGCCCCCACCCACACCTGGTGCAGTTCGTCGGCGGCTCCGGGGTGGGCCACCAGGAACGGCGCACCGAGCTCGGGGAAGCCGGACACCGGACCGTCCTCGGTCATCACGACGCCGCCTGCCTCGTGGACGAGCAGCACCGCGGCGCCGTGGTCCACCGGGTTGAACGACGACACGCAGCCGCCGATCCCCCGACCGGCCGCGACCTGCGCGATCGTCAGCGTGCCGGAGCCCTGCACCCGCAGCGTGCAGGACCGGGCGGCGAGCGCGTCGAGGAACGCGCCGAAGCCCGGCCACGGCAGGTGCCCGTCGAGCTCGGTGCCGACGACGGCGCCCGCCAACGGCCGAGGCACGTCGTCGAGCCGGAGCTGCCGGTCGCGGATCGTGGCACCGCGACCACGACGGGCCTCGAGCACCTCGCCCCGCCACGGGTCCGCGACGACGCCCACGACGGGTCGGCCGCTGCGGGTCAGACAGAGCGACATGCTGGTCCACGGGATGCCGTTCGCCAGGTTCGTCGTGCCGTCGACGGGGTCGAGGTACCAGCGGTGCTTGTCGCCGGGGGCCTCGCCGTACTCCTCGCCGGTGAACCCGTGCGTCGGGAAGGCAGCGCGGACCCGACCGCGGACGTGCTGCTCGACGAGCCGGTCGACGTCGGTCACCAGGTCGGCTGCGTGTGCCTTCGTCGTGATCGTGCCGACGGGGTGCTCGCGCGTGAAGGCGATGACCTCGTGCGCGATCCGGTGTGCCAGGGCCTGGGCCCGTGATGCCACCTCGGTCTCGGTCGGCTCGCGCGCGGGCTCCGGCCAACCGTCACGCTCGGCGGCGGCCATGGCGGCACGGACCAGCGCCAGGTCGTTCGTCGTGATCGAGTCGGCACCGAGCCGGGCGGCCCACAGCGCGGGTTCCGGGTCGTCGACCGTCCACACGGACACCTGCAGTCCGAGGTCGTGCGCCGCCCGGACCGTGCGCGGGGTCAGGAACGCGACGTCGAGGTTGAGCGTCGACGGGGTCAGGTCGACCAGGTCGGCGGGCGTCGGCGGTTCGAGCGACTCCCACGCAAGCCAGACGTCGGCGTCCGGCAGGACCGTGCGCACGGCGTGCATGGCGTCGGGCGCCCCGCACCAGGCGACGGTGACCGACGCCGTGGAGCCCGCGACGGTGGCGGCGGCGACCACGGCGTCCACGGGGTCGGTCAGGTCGACGAGCAGCACCGACCGGCAGCCGTCGAGCCGCTCGAGCACGGCGTCGAGCCGCGGGATGCGGTCGAGGCCGTTGCCCAGCCGGGCCACGTCGCACCACGCGACCTCCGACACGCGGCGTGCGTCGCCCCACAGCCGGCCGAGGGTCTCGTCGTGCACCAGCACGGCGACCCCGTCGGCGGTGCGCCGGACGTCGACCTCGATCGTGTCGGCCCCGAGCGCCTCGGCGACCGCGACGGCGGGCAGGGTGTTCTCGCGGCGGACACGCGGCGCACCGCGGTGGGCGACCAGGCGCGGCAGGCGTACACGGGACCGCGCGCCGTGCTCGGCGTCGACCGTCGGCAGCGTCTCGGTGCTCATCGAGGGCCCTCCACCAGTGCGCCGTCGCGGTAGACCAGCACCGACCCGAGCCGGACGCCCGTGGTGCTGCCGATCACTGGCGGCGCACCGGTCACGAACGACCGCAGCTCGGCGTCACCGGCGGCGAGCACGACCTCGGCGAAGTGCCCGCGCATGAGCACACGGGTGACGGTCGCCGTGACGGTCGAGTCCGGCACGAGCGTGACCTCCTCCGGTCGGACGAGGACCTCGTCCCCGTCGGCGATCGGCGTGCGCACGTCGGCCAGGAACGCGCCGCGCACGAAGCTGGTGGCACCGATGAACGAGGCCACGAACCGGGTGGCGGGCCGGGCGTACAGGTCGGTCGGCGACGCCACCTGCTCGATCCGGCCGTCGTGCATCACCGCGATCCGGTCCGACACGCTGAGCGCCTCGTCCTGGTCGTGCGTGACGATCACGGTCGTGATGCCCAGGCGCTGCTGGATCCGGCGGATCTCGTCGCGGACGCTCACCCGCAGCTTGGCGTCGAGGTTCGACAGCGGCTCGTCGAGCAGCAGCACGTCGGGCTCCTGCACGATCGCCCGCGCCAGGGCGACGCGCTGCTGCTCGCCACCCGAGATCGCGGTCGGCTTCGACCCGGCGTGGTGCGTCAGCCCGACCAGCTCGAGGGCTTCGCGCACGCGTTCGGCCGTGCGCTGCTTGGACACGCGGCGGGTGCGGAGCGGGAACGCCACGTTCTGCGTGACGGTCATGTGCGGCCAGAGGGCGTAGTTCTGGAACACCATCGCACTCGGACGGCGCTCCGGTCCCAGGTCGGTGACGTCGGCGCCGCCCATCGTCACGGTGCCGCCGTCGACCGGCAGGAAGCCGGCCACCATGCGGAGCGTGGTCGTCTTGCCGCAGCCGGACGGGCCGAGCAGCGAGACGAGCTCACCCTTCGCCACGTCGAGGTCGATGCCGGCGACGACGTCGCGGCCGCCGAGGAACTTGGTCAGTCCCCGCAGCGCGAGCCCGCCGCCGGTGCGGCCGTCGGTGGTCCGGCCGTCGGTGGGCCGTCCGCCGGTCTGGAGGCTCGGTGCGGGGTCCGCGACGAGCGTTGCGTCCGTCATGGGGTCGCCTTTCGTGCTGGGAGTGGTCATCGGATCTGGAACCCGTCCGCCAGGCGGCCGCCCATGATGTGCTTGCGGGCCAGGGTCATGAGCACCACGGACGGGATGCTCAGCGCGATCGCGAACACCGCCGACACCTGCCGCGGCGAGTTCAGGACGAGCGAGTACATCGCGGTCGGCATGGTCATGTACGTCGGGGCGCCGACCAGGTAGGTGCCCTGGGCCTCGTCGAACGAGGCCAGGAAGCTCATCACCATCGCGACGAGGATGCCCGGCCAGGCGATCGGGAGCGTGACGGACCAGAACGTGCGCCAGCGACCTGCCCCGGCGTCGCGCGCGGCCTCTTCGAGGGAGCGCGGCACGGCCGAGAACGCCGCCGCGGGCAGCCACGTCATGAACACGACGCAACCGAGCACGTGCACGATGAGGATGCCGGTCACGGTGTTCATCAGGTTCAGCGCGGTGAACATCGCCGACATCGTGACGAACAGGCCCATCTTCGGGAAGGCGTTCGTGGCGAACAGCCCGACGAGCACCAGCCGGCGTCCGGGGAACTCGATCCGGCTGATCGCCCACGCAGCGGGCAGGCAGACCACCGCGGCGATCAGGACGGTCAGCGGTGCCAGCACGAGCGAGTTCTGCACGGCGACGGCGAGGGACGGGTCCTGGAACACGGTCCCCCACCACGACAGGGTCCACCCGTCGGGCAGCAGGTTCGGGTACGTCCAGCTGGTGGCGAAGGCCCGGACGGCCAGCCACAGCAGGGGGCCGGCGATGAACACGGCCAGGACGACGGCGGTCGCCCAGACCAGTGCGGTGCCGGTGAGGCGCTTGATCATCGCTGTCCCTTCCCGAGCTCGCGCGCGTTCGAGCGCACGGTGGACCGGAGGTAGAAGACGCTGGCAGCTGCGGCGAACGCGAACACGATGAACGCCATCGCGGTGGACTGCTGCGGCCGGTTGTACGACTGGAAGTACTTGGAGATGTCGACGCCGAGCATCGACGGGGCGTTCGGACCGGTGAAGTACGGCACCGTGAACGACCCGAGCACACCGATCACGGTGAACGTCGTCGCGATGACGATGGGCGTCGCGGCCATCGGCAGCAGGACCTGCCACACGACGCGCCACGTGCTGGCACCGGCGTCCTTCGCGGCCTCGATCAGGGCGTCGGGTGTGCCCTGCAGCGCCCCGGCGATCATGAGCACGGCGAACGGCAGACTGGTCCAGACGCTGCCGAACACGACCGCGACGAGCGTGTAGCCCCACACCGGCACGTCGATGCCCACCTGGGCGCCGGCGCTGCGCAGGAACCCCTGCGCGTCGGTGAACGTCAGGATCGACCAGCTCGCGATCACCACGGGGACGAAGATCGGCACGACGGCCAGCACGCTGAGTGTCCGGCCGAGGAACCCGCCGCGCAGCCGCAGGATCACGGCGATCAGCACGGCGAGCGCGATCGTCAGTCCGGTCGAGGCGACCGTGACCCCGATCGTGGCGCCGAGGTCGCGCAGGAACGTGGGGTTGCCGAGCAGCGTTCCGTACACCCCGAACGAGAACCCGCGCACGGTGTCCTGGCCGATGTCGGCGAGCGCCTGGTTCAGCCCGCCGGTGAACCCGAGGCTGAACAGGGCGGCGTTGACCACCGGCACGCCGACGAACAGCACGACCACCAGCACCGGGGCGGTGACGAGCGCGATGCCCTGCAGGCGCCGGCGGCGCTCCAGCCGCTGCTGGACCGTGCGCCGGTCGGTCGGGTCGGTGGCGCCCTGGGCTGGGGCGGGGACGGGCGAGAGGCCCGTGGCGGAGTCGCCACGGGCCTCCCGGTCGAGCGCCGGGCCGTTCGGGACGGTCTGGGTCACTGCGGGACCTTCGCGTCCCACGCCGCGTTCATGTCGGCGGCGAACTCGCTCTGGAAGCCGAGGCGGAGCTTCGACGGGTCGGCCTTCGAGAACTGCTCGGCGACGCTCGACGGCAGCGAGCTGAGCGGGATGACCGGGTAGCCGGACACGGCGTTCGCGACGAGCTGCTGTCCCTTCGAGGACAGGACGAAGTCGGCGAGTTCCTCGGCGGCCTGCTTCTTGGCCTTCGGCTCGGTCTTCGGGATGCCGAGGTAGCTCGCGCTGCCCGTGAACGTCGGGTCGGAGATCTGCGTGAACGCGATGTCCTTGCCGATCGTGCCGGCCTTCTGCGCGGTGATGAACTGGTCGCTCCACACCGGGGCCATGGCGATCTGGCCGGAGCCGAGCATCTGCAGCACCTGGTCGTTGCCGTTCGGGTAGACGCCCTTCTGGTACATCGACGGGCCGAGGTCCTTGAGCGTGGCGAAGCCCTCGTCCCACTTCGACTCGAGCGACTTGTCGTACGTCGTCTGCATCGTGGACTGCTCGCTCTTCGACAGGTACTTCGCCAGGACCGTCATCACGAACGAACCACCCGAACCGCCCGAGGACGGCGAGTTGTAGGCGAACTGACCGGGGTTGTCCTTGATCCACGACAGCAGGGCGTCAAGGGTCTTCGGCGGCGTCGACACCTTCTTGGTGTCGTACGCCAGCAGCACGCTCGATGCGCGGTACGGGATGGCCCGGTCGCCGCCCTGCTGCTTCGTCGCCTTCGGCACGTTGGCCAGGTTCGGGATCGCGCTGTCGTCGACCGTCGCCATCAGGCCGGCCTTGCCCGCGGTGGTGACGAAGCCGGCGTCGACCAGGTCGTAGGCCACGGTCTTGTCGGCCTTGACCGCGGTCGCCAGGTTGGCCTGGGTCTGCGCGTCGTGCTCGCCGTGCAGGTCGATGCTGGTGCGGACGGAGATCTTCGGGTGCTGCTTCTCGAAGGCGGGGATGAGCGACTTGTCCCAGAGGTCCTGGACGTTCGTGTCGCCGCTGATGAACACGGTGAGGCTGGTGCTGCCGGTGTCGCTGTCGGCGCTGTCGTTCGCGGCGTTGGCGCTCTGGACGCAGCCGGACAGTGCGACGGTGGCGACGGCGGCGATCGCGAGGCCGGCGAGGGCTCGGGTCTTCACGGCGGTGGTCTCCCTGGTTCGTGGGGTGGTGCGTGGGGGTGTGGTGCGTGGGGGTGTCGTGCGTGTGGGGGTCGTGCTCGGGGTGTGGAGCGTGGTGTCGTCTGGGCGTGCCGTGCGGGAACGTTCCCGCACTGTGGTCGAGTGTGACGCGGCCCGGTGAACTCCCGGTGCCGCCGCAGTGCCGCCTCGGTGAACTCGTGCCCGTGCGCATGGTGCGAGCTTCGCGGCCGGTGCGAGGTTGACGGCCCCGTGCCGGCAATCAACCTCGCACCGGCCCACTGTCGAGGCACGGACCCCGAACCTCGCACCGTGCGCGCCACACACCCGCCCGCGAACCTCGCACCGTGCACCCGTCAGCGGGTCATCCGCACGCCTGCACGACGGAGCGCAGCCCGAAGACGCCCCTCGTCCCACAGGTCCGACCACGCGAGCCGGACGACCCATCGCACGCCGGGCATCGCGCGGAGTCGGTCCTCGCGCTGCTTCTCGGCGATGACGACGTCCTCGGCCGAGCGCCCGGCACGCATCTGCGCGTCGCGGTACTTGACCTCACCGTCGAACTCGACGACCACGCCTGCTTCCGGGAACCAGAAGTCGACGACGATGTCGGGCAACCCCGCTTGCCGAAATCGGTGTTGCAGCACCGGGCGCTCGGTGCCGAGATCGTCGAACCGGACCCGCAACACGGACTCCCCCACGGAACCCGACGCAGGATCCGCCAACGCGACGGCACGGAGCGCACGCCGACGGCCTTTCGGGCCGCGCCGTTCGATCGACTGCTGCACGCGGGCTCGGTCCGTTCCTCGCCGCAGCAGGTCATCGAGCGCGACCACGGCGTCGACCAGCGGGAACGTCAGCGCAAGGTCCGCTGCGACACGTTCCGGGCCAGACGTGCGGAGTCCGTCGGGAGTGACGACCGTACTGCGATCCCCCGACGGGTCCATGTCCGCGTGCACGATGAACGTGGCGTTCGTCGTGCGACCATCGGCCCCGTGCGTCGTCAGGTGCACCCGGTCCGGCGGATCGGTGACGAGTGGCACCGCGAGGACGACGGCTGCCGACACGTGCGAGATGATCCGGTCCGACCGGATCCGGTCGGCGACCGCCTCGATCCGCAGGCGGTGCCGGTCAGCGGGTCGCAATGCGTTCCACTCCGCCGTACCGACGAAGAGCCCCCGACTGATCCGGGTGAGCTCGCCCGTCGAGGCACGCTTCCGGATGCGGTCGGATTCGTCAGGCCGGTGCGAAGACGTTCGGAAGAGCGGGACGTGTGGAACAGGTGCGAGGGTGAAGGTTCGTTTCATGGCGTGATCCTCGTGAGACGCGACGCAGCGCGACGACGCGCTCGTGTGAGCTGTGCACAGGAGGCCGAAGAGTGGCACCTGTGGAGGAACCGGGCTGCGAGAATGGCGCTGTGACCGATCGCACCTGGGGCTGGCTCGCAGCCGTCATCGACGTCGTCCTCATCGTCGTGTTCGCCTTGATCGGGCGGTCCTCGCACGGCGAGGCGAACTCACTCGGCGCGCTCTGGACCACCGCGTACCCGTTCCTGGCCGGCTGGGCGATCGCCTACGTCACCAGCGGCGCCTGGGCCAGACCCCTGCGGACGTGGCCGACCGGCGTCGTCGCGTGGATCCTCACGGTCTTCGTCGGGATGGCCATCCGCGTCGCCACCGGCCAGGGCGTCGTCGACGGCAACCCGCTGCCCATCTCGTTCCTCATCGTCGCGACGATCGTCCTCGGCGTGTTCCTGCTCGGGTGGCGCGCGATCGCTCGTGTCGTCCTGCGCGCGGTCGCACGTCGCCGCGCCACCGACGCACCGGCGCTCGACGACCCCGTGACGAAGGACCCGGCGGCGGATCCGTCGAACAGCCCCGGCGTCACGCCGGGTACGTGAACGGCAGCCGCGGCTCGCAGCCGACGATCGTCGACGTCGCCGCACGGGCAGGGGTCTCCAAGTCCGCGGTGAGCCGGGTCCTCTCCGGCACCGGACGGTTCTCCGACGAGACCCGCGAACGCGTCGAGCGCGCCGCAGCGGAGCTCGGTTACGTGGCGAACGCGATGGCACGCGGGCTGGTCAGCGGGCGGACCCACACCATCGGGATGCTCGTGCGCGACGCCTCGTCGATGCTCTACACCGCGCTGCACGCCGTCATGGAGCAGCGTGCCTCGGAGCTCGGCTACCGCGTCGTCACGACGACGGGGGTCGGCCGGGTCGAGGACGAGAAGTCCGCCCTGGCGTCGCTCGTGTCCATGCGCGTCGACGGACTGGTCGTGTGCAGCGGACTCCTGCCGTCGGCGGACATCGCCGAGTTCGCGCCGCGGATCGCGACCGTCGTCGCCGGGCGCCCCGAACTGCACCCGGCGCTGTCCAGTGTGTACTGCGACGAGGTCGACGGCGGGCACCGCATCGCCGATGCGGTGGCGGACGCGGGCCACGCGGTCGTGGTCGTGCTGACCGTCCCGTTGGACAACGCGATCACGCAGCACGCGCGGTCGACGGCGATGGCAGGACGGCTGCGCGGCCGCGGCGTCACGGCGATCGACATCGACGCCAGTTTCGTCCGCCCGGCCGACGACATCGCCGCGGACGTGGTCGACGTCATGCGGGAGTCCGGTGCGACCGCGGTGATGTGCCCGACCGACCGGCTCATGCTCGACGTCTGCGACGCTCTGGCCAAGCGCGGCGTCAGTGTGCCGAGCGACGTCTCGGTCACGGGCTTCGACGGTGTCTACCCGCTCGCGAACGACTGGATCGGGTTCACGACGCTGCAGCAGCCCGTCGACCGCATCGGCCGCGAGGCCATCGACCTGGTCATCGGCCGCATCGACGACCCCGGCCGGGCCGTCGAGCACCGGTCGCTCCGCGGCACGGTGCTGCCCGGCCGCACCCTGCTCCGCCGCTGACGCGCTGCCGCCGTGCGCACGGTGCGCCGCTGTGCGGCTGGTGCGGCGTTCGTGGGGGCGAGCACCGTGCGAGTTTCGCCGCCCGTGCGGCCTCGGCCGCCTGGTGCGAGGAAACATGCCGGCACGGGGCGGTCAACCGCGCACCACCGGTGGGCGCAGCACCGTGCGAGCTTCGCCACCCGCGCGCACCCGCCCCCGCACCGCCCCCGGCTCCGCCGCCCGCACGCGGCGTCAGAACAGCCCGCCGCGCGGCCCGTCCCCGTCCAGCCCGCGGAACATGTCCGACACGAGCGCCTCGATCTGCGGCTCGACGAGCCGTTCGACCGCCTCGGCGATCCGCTCCCGGTGGTCGATCAGCGCCAGGCACACGGCGGTCCCCGTCGACCGGGCACACTCGTCGGACAGCTCGATCTCGTGACGCAGCGCAGCCTTGGCCTGGTCGGACAGCGGCTCGCGGGGCGCGGGCTCGGACGCGCCGGTGCCGGCGAGCTCCTCCAACGTGAACAGGAACGGTGAGCCGTCCTGCGGCTGCGGGTCGATGTCGAGCCCCTGGAACTCGGGCGACAGGCCCTCGGCCGGTTGGTACCCCGCGTGGCGCTTCCGGGCGTCGGCGCGCGCGAGTTCACGGTGCAGCAGTGGCAGGTTCTTTGCGGTGTAGTCGTCCACGGCGTCGTCGATGATGGTCGAGATCCGCCCGATCAGCGCGTGCTGGACCGGGTGCGGCACGTCCGGCCCGAAGCCCGCCGCGCTGGCGATCGGCGACCCGGTGCACTTCCGGCAGATCCGCGTGCGCGGCCGGGCGGTCCCGATCTGCCACCGCGGCAGCCACCGCAGCCACAGGTCGACGGCGTTCCGCACACGCCCGTCGATGCCGTCCATCCTCCAACGATACGGACCTGGAGGCCCGGATCACCCCCGCCACGGCCGTCCCGTCCCCGATCCGCCGGCTCACCGCCGCGCGGGACGCTCCTGGATCGGCTCGGTCACGAAGTCGATGAGCTCCTCGACGCGACCCAGCAGCTCGGGTTCCAGGTCGGCGAACGTCCGCACCTGCCCGAGGATCCGCTGCCATGCCCGCGCGATGTCGGCCTGTTCGGCGTGCGGCCACCCGAGCGCGGCGCAGATGCCGGCCTTCCACTCGATCGACCGCGGGATCGTGGGCCACGCGCGCAGTCCGACCCGTGCGGGCTTGACCGACTGCCAGACGTCGACGAACGGGTGTCCGACGACCAGCACGTGCGCGCCCCACTTCCCCTGCATGACGGCATCGGCGAAGCGGGACTCCTTCGAGCCGGGCACCAGGTGGTCCACGAGCACGCCGACGCGTCGGTCGCGGGAGGGCTGGAAGTCGTCCAGCACCGAAGCCAGGTTGTCGACACCGGAGAGCTCCTCGACGACGACGCCCTCGACGCGCAGGTCCGCTCCCCAGACCTTCTCGACGAGCTCGGCGTCGTGCTTGCCCTCGACCATGATCCGCGACGGCAGTGCCACCCGCGCGCGCTGCGACTCCACCGCGAACGATCCGGACGCCGTGCGCAGCCGACCGCCGTCGGACGCCTGCCGGACCGCCGGGGCCGAGCCGGGCCTCCAGTCCGTGTGCACGGAACCGAGCGACGGACCGGAACCCGCTCGCGCGGCCCCACCGCCTCTGCCGACCGGCGCCTGCGGGCGACCCAGCGTCACGAGCTCGCCCTCAAGCAGGAACTGCCCGTCGAACGGGAAGGCGCGCGTGCGGCCCTTCCAGTCCTCGAGCGCGATGTTCCCGGCCTCGAGTCCGACCACGGCACCGGCCCAGCCCGACGCCGGGTCCTCGAGCACCATGTCCCGTTCGAGCGGCACCTGCCGCACCTTCCGCACGCCCTTCGAGCGCCAGTCGCCCGAGAGCACGTCGTTGCCGTACCGGTCCTCGTCCACCCGCACGAGCGTAGTGTCGACGGGGCTCCGGACGACGTCGACCGGCCGACACCACCCACTCCCGACGGAAGGCACCACCCGTGCGCGCAGCAGTCATCCACGCCCCTCGCGACATCCGCGTCGAGGATCGCGACGCCCCCGAACTCCTCGCCCCCACCGACGCCGTCGTGCGCGTCGTCGCCGCCTGCGTGTGCGGCTCGGACCTGTGGCCGTACCGCGGCGTCCGCGACACGAAGGAGCCCCGTGCGATCGGCCACGAGTTCGTCGGCGTCGTCGAGCAGCTCGGAGAGTCCACCGGCGACCTGCACGTGGGTGACTTCGTGATCGCACCGTTCACCACCAACGACGGCACCTGCCAGGCGTGCGCGCACGGCATGACGAGCGGCTGCGACCACGGATCGACCTTCGGCGTGACGCCGGACGCCCACGGGCTGCCGCTCGGCGGTGCCCAGGCCGAGGCCGTCCGCGTGCCCGACGCCGCCGCATCACTCGTGGTTGTGCCCGGCCCGGTCGACGACGACCTGATCCCGTCGCTGTTGACCCTGTCGGACGTGTTCTCCACCGGGCACCACGCCGCCGTGTCGGCCGAGGTCGGCCCGGGCCGCACCGTCGTCGTGGTCGGCGACGGAGCCGTCGGACTGTCCGCGGTGCTGGCGGCCAAGCGTCTCGGCGCCGAGCGGATCATCGCGATGAGCCGGCACGCCGACCGCCAGGCGCTGGCCCGCGAGTTCGGCGCGACCGACATCGTCGACACCCGCGGCGACGAGGGGGTGCAGGCCGTGCGCGACCTGCTCGACGGGGACCTGGCCGACTGCGCGCTCGAGGCCGTCGGCACCGCCGAGAGCATGGACCAGGCGCTGCGCGTCGTCCGCGCCGGTGGCAACGTCGGCTACGTCGGCGTCCCGGCGGGCGACCCCGAGCTGCCGATGCCGTTCCTGTTCGGCCGGAACATCACGGTCGGCGGCGGCATGGCCCCGGCGCGCGCCTACATCCCCGAGCTGCTGCCGGACGTGCTCGCCCGTCGCATCGAGCCGGGCAAGGTGTTCGACCTCGAGCTGCCGCTCGAGCAGGCCGCCGAGGCGTACGCCGCGATGGACGAGCGCCGTGCGATCAAGGTGCTGCTGCGCCCGTAGCGCGTCGCGCGCACCCACCGGACAGGAGGCCCGGTGCCAGCTGGCACCGAGCCTCCTGTCCGTCTCGACGCCCGTCCGGGCGGCGGCGTGTTTCGCGGAACAGAACGCATGTTGCGGAATTGTGAACAAACCTTTCAGTAAAGAAGGTTGTCCGTTACAGTCCTCGACATGACCACACGAGGACGCACCCCCGGGCAGCCCGCACTGCTCCGTGTCCTCAACGACCGCGCCGCCCTCGGCATGCTGCTGGACGACGGTCCGATGACCCGCAACGAGATCGCGCAGCGCACCGGGCTGAGCAAGCCGACCGCCGCCGAGATCATCCGCCGGCTCGAGGCGACCGGGCTGATCCGCGAGGCCGGCACCGACACGCAGACCGGACGCCGCGGCCCCAGCGCCGTCGTGTACGAGGCGATCACCGACCGCGACCTCGCCGTCGCCGTGGACGTGCAGCTGGTCGACGTCCGCTCGACCGTGGTCGACGCCACCGGCCGGAGCTACCCCGTCGCCGAGCACCGCATGGACGACGACGAGGTGCGCGCGGCGGGCGAGGACATCGTCGCCGCGGCCGTCCGACGCGCCGCAGCCGCTGCCGGTGTCGACGCCGACCTGGTCACCGCCGTGGCCGTCGGGGTGCAGGCCAGCGTCGACCACGCCACCGACACCCTCATCTTCACCGACGGGCTGCCCGGCTGGCCGCGCGACCAGGTCGCCGCCACGCTGTCCGGTGCGCTCGGCGTGCAGGTCGTCATCGAGAACGACGCCAACCTCGCCGCGATCGCCGAACGGAACATGGGCGCCGGCCGTACCCCGAGCTCGTTCGCGGTGCTGTGGATGGCCGAGGGCCTCGGCATGGCGCTCGACCTGGACGGCCGACTGCACGCGGGAGCCTCGGGCGCCGCGGGTGAGATCGGCTACCTGAGCGTGCCTGCCGACGCGCTCCCCCTCGACCCGACGGCGACGATCGTCGCGGACCTCATCTCCGAGACCGCGATCACCCGACTCGCCGCCGACCACGGGATCACGGCTCCGGACGGCACCGCTGCCGACTGGCGCCAGGTGCTCCCGCAGCTGCCCGGTCTGCCGGCGCAGCACCCCTTCACGACCGCCCTCGGCGAGCGCGTCGGGCACAACGTGCTCCCCGTCCTCGCCGTCGCCGATCCCGAGACGGTCGTGCTGCACGGCCCGACCGGGATCGCGGGTGGTCCCGCCCTGGCCGCCGCCGTGACCGCCTGGCTCCGGACCCGCTCGCGCTGGTCCACCGCCGTGGTGGCACCCGGCGTCCCCGACACCCCTGTCCTGCACGGCGCACGCCACGTCCTCATCGACGTCGTGCGCACCGCGCTCGCGGGCCGACTCGACCGCATCAGTGACGACGCGTCCGAGCCCGACCCCGCGCAGCGCGCCTGAGCCAGCACCGCCGCCCGTACCGCCGCCAGCCGCACCGTCAGCACCGCCAGCTCCACCCACCCGCACCACTCGAGGCACCACACCAGCCCTGTCCGAAGGCCAGCCCTGTCCGAGGGCTCTCCGGCGCGCCCGCAGACCGACCCCGTCGGCCGGCGACCAGCGCTCCGGAGCGAGACCAGAGAGCGAGTACCGCATGTCACACCCCAGGCCGACCCTCCGGCGGATCCTCACCGCCGCCGCCATCGCCACCACGGGCGCGCTCGTCGTGGCGGGTTGCAGCTCCGGCAGCAGCGCGTCGTCGATCGACAAGACCGCACCGAAGGACCTCAAGGGCACCGTGTCCCTGTGGCACTTCTTCACGGGGCGCGAGGCCGGTGTCGTCAAGAGCGCCGTCGCGGGCTTCGAGAAGGCGAACCCCGACGTCACGGTCGACATCCACGCCGGGCAGGACGACGAGAAGCTGCAGAAGGCGATCTCGTCGGGTCAGAACATCGACGTCGGGCTGTCGTACTCGACGGCGATCGTCGGCAGCTTCTGCTCGTCGGGGGCGTTCCGCGACCTGTCGACGTACATCAAGCGCGACAAGGTGGACCTGTCCGACATCCCGCAGGCCGTCCGCGGGTACACCGCGTACAAGGGCACCCGGTGCACGCTGCCGGCCCTGGCCGACGTCAGCGCGCTGATGTACAACAAGCAGGCCTTCGCCGCCGCCGGCATCACCAGCCCGCCCAAGACGCTCGACGAGCTGCAGACCGACGGCCTGAAGATGACGACGTACAACGCGGACGGGTCGATCAAGCAGCTGGGCTTCAACCCGCTCATCGACTTCTACGAGAACTCCCCCGAGCACTTCTCGCCGATGATCAACGGCACGTGGCTGGACAGCAAGGGCAACAGCGAGATCGGCACCTCGGCTGCCTGGAAGAAGCTCATCGAGTGGCAGAAGGGCTACGTCGACGCCATCGGCTACGACAAGCTCAAGACGTTCACGTCGGGCCTCGGCCAGGAGTTCGCCGCCGACAACGCGTTCCAGACCGGTCAGGTCGCGATGCAGATCGACGGTGAGTACCGCACCGCCTTCATCAAGGACCAGAAGCCCGACCTGCAGTACGGCACCGCACCGACGCCCGTGATGTCCGGGGTCGGCAACTACGGCTCCACCTACATCGCGGGCAACGTGGCCGGCATCGCGAAGGGCTCGAAGAACCCCGAGCTCGCCTGGGCGCTGCTGAAGTACCTGTCGACGAACACCGACGCGCAGGTCACGATGGCGAACGGGCTGAAGAACATCCCGACCATCACGTCGGCGTTGACGTCCCCCGACCTCGAGGTGGACGAGAACTACAAGACCTTCGTCGACGTCGCCGGCGACCCGAAGACGATCACGTCGCCCGCCACCTCGGACGGTGCCGCCTACATCGGCACCTTCACGAAGTTCTGGCAGGCGTACCAGGAGAACGGTGGCGACCTGAGTGCGAAGCTCAAGAAGCTCGACTCCGACATCGACAACGCGAACCAGCTGGCCGGTCCGTGATGAGCGCCACGACCAAGACCGCCGGACGGGAGGCGCGGCCCACCCGCGCCTCCCGCCCCGCGGGCCCGACGGGGTCGGGTCCACTGCCCCCCACGGGTCGGACACGCCGGCCCCGCTCGGCCGAGTCCCGCCGCCGCATCGTCGCGCTGACGATGCTGGCTCCCGCGATCCTGGGGCTGATCGTCTTCTTCGCCTACCCCCTGGTCGCGAGCATCTTCTACTCGTTCACGCGGTACAACCAACTGCAGGAACCGCAGTTCGTCGGGCTGCTGAACTACCGGTTCCTGTTCACCCAGGACCCGCAGATCGGCCCGGCCGTGCTCAACACGATCTGGTTCGTCGTGATCCTGGTGCCGGTCCGGATCATCTGCGGGCTGCTGGTCGCCGGGCTGCTCAGCCGCGCGAAGACGGCCACGGGCTTCTGGCGCACGCTGTTCTACCTGCCCGCACTGGTGCCGCCGGTGGCGAGCGTCGTGGCCTTCGTGTTCCTGTTCAACCCCGGCACCGGCCCGGTCAACCAGGTCCTGAAGCTGTTCGGCATCGACGGTCCGCTCTGGTTCAACGACCCGTCGTGGTCGAAGCCGTCGCTCGTGATCATGGGCGTCTGGGTGATGGGCGACATCATGATCATCTTCCTGGCGTCGCTGCTCGACGTGCCGCGTGACCTGTACGAGGCCGCGTCGCTCGACGGGGCGAACGGCGTGCAGCAGGTGCGGCACATCACCCTGCCGACCATCGCGCCGGTGATCGGCTTCGCGGCAGTCACGGGGGTGATCGCGGCGCTGCAGTACTTCACCGAGGCCGCGGTCGCATCCGGTGTCGCGAGCGGCAAGGCGACGATCGGCGGTGGGAGCGCAGCCGAGCTCGGGTACCCGGGCACGTCGCTGCTGACCTACACGGAGCTGCTGTACCAGCACGGCTTCGCGAACTTCCAGTTCGGCTACGCGTCGGCGATGGCCGTCGTGCTGTTCGTCGTCACCGCCGTCGTGCTCGTGTTCACGATGCGCCGGATCTCGGTCTTCCGGCCGGAGGCCGACTGATGAGCACTGCCAGACCCGAGGAGTCCTGATGACCGCCGTCTCCCAGTCCCCGCTCGCCCGGGCACCCCGCGGCTCCGCGCCCGGCGACGCGCGTGGTCCCCGTCGCAGCCCGCTGCTGTGGATCGCCGAGCACGCGGCCCTCGTCGCGATCGGCGTCCTGACCCTCGCACCGATCGTGTTCGTGGTGCTGACGTCGGTGATGTCGAGCAACCAGGCCCTGACGGCGTCGATCATCCCCCGGCCGTTCGACCTCGGCAACTACGTGCGGGTGTTCACCGAGGTGCCGCTGTTGCAGTGGTTCGGCAACTCGGCGCTGTACGCCGTGCTCGCCACCGCGTTCATGCTGCTGAGCTCGGTGCCAGCCGCCTACGCGCTGGCGCAGATCCGGTTCAAGGGCGCGAACCTGGTCTTCACGGTGATCATCGTCGCGATGCTCCTGCCCCCGCAGGTCACCGCGGTGCCGGTCTACGTGATGTGGTCGCACCTGCACCTGACCGGCACGCTCTGGCCGCTGATCCTGCCGAACCTGCTCGGCGACGCGTTCAGCATCTTCCTGCTCCGCCAGTTCTTCATGACGATCCCGAAGGAGTACGGCGACGCCGCCCGGATGGACGGCTGCAGCGAGTGGGGCGTGCTGATGCGCGTCGTGGTGCCGATGGCCCGCCCGGGCATCGCGTCAGCGGCGATCTTCATGTTCTTCAACTCGTGGAACGACTACTACGGCCCGCTGCTGTACGCGTCGGAGAACCAGGCCGCGTGGCCGGTGGCGTACGGCCTGGCCACGTTCCGCGGGCAGCACGGCACCGACTGGTCGATGACGATGGCGATGACCGTCGTCGTCATGGTCCCGGTCGTCATCATCTTCTTCTTCGCACAGAAGGCATTCGTCGAGGGCATCGCGCTCACCGGCGTGAAGGGATAGCACCACAGTGAAACTCGCAGTCATCGGCGGCGGTTCGACCTACACCCCCGAACTCGTGGACGGCTTCGCCCGGCTCCGCGACCAGCTCCCCATCGACGAACTCTGGCTCGTCGACCCCGACCCCGTGCGTCGCGAACTCGTCGGCGGTGTGGCGAAGCGGATGTTCGCACACGCCGGACACCCGGGCACCGTGCACGTGACGGACGACGTCGTCGCGGGCGTGTCCGACGCCGACGCCGTGATGTTCCAGCTCCGCATCGGCGGGCAGGCCGCACGCCAGCAGGACGAGACGTGGCCGCACGAGGCGTGCTGCATCGGCCAGGAGACCACCGGCCCCGGCGGGTTCGCGAAGGCGCTCCGCACCGTGCCGGTCGTGCTGGAGTACGCCGAGCTGGTCCGCAAGCACGCCAAGCCGGACGCCTGGATCGTCGACTTCACCAACCCGGTCGGCATCGTCACGCGGGCCCTGCTGCAGGCCGGACACCGCGCCGTCGGGCTGTGCAACGTCGCCATCGGGTTCCAGCGCCGCTTCGCGCAGGAGTACGGCGTCGCTCCGGGTGCCGTCCGGCTCGACCACGTCGGCCTGAACCACCTGACGTGGGAACGCGGTGTGCACGTCACCGGCGCCGACGGCCGTGAGCGCGACGTCATCGACGAGCTGCTCGACCCGGACGGCGGGGCCCTGGCTCGGATGGCCGAGAGCGTGCACATGCCCCAGGACCTGATCCGCCTGCAGCACGCCGTGCCCTCGTACTACCTGCGCTACTTCTACGCCCACGACGTCGTGCTGCAGGAACAGCTACACGAACCCACCCGTGCCGAAGCGGTGATGGCGACCGAGCGCGCCCTGCTGGCGCAGTACGCCGACGAGTCCGTCGTCACCAAGCCCGTCGAGCTCGAGCAGCGCGGCGGCGCGTACTACTCCGAGGCCGCGATCGACGTGCTGTCCTCGATCCTCGGGGACCGCGGCGACGTGCAGGTGCTCAACGTGCGGAACGACGGCACGTTCCCGTTCCTTCCCGACGACCACGTGATCGAGGTCCCCGCCCGCGTGACCCGGCAGGCGATCACCCCGCTGCCCGTCGCCGCCCTCGACGCGGACATGGTCGGGCTGGTGTCGCACGTGGCCGCGTACGAACGGCTCGCGCTCGACGCTGCCGTCCACGGTGGCCGCGACCGGGTGCTGCGCGCGATGTGGGCGCACCCCCTGGTCGGCCAGGTCGACAGGGCCGAACAGCTGACGGACCTGCTGCTGGCGGCGAACGCCGAGCACATCCCGTGGGCGCGAGCGGAGCAGGTGACGTGGGCGCGCTGAGCCGCGCCGACGGGGCGGGGCCGAGCCGGGCCTCCAGTCCGACCGTGCCGGAGGTGGTGCTCGCCGTCGACGGCGGTGGCAGCAAGACGGACGTCGTCGCCATCGCGCTCGACGGCACCCTGGTCGGCCACGCGCGCGGACCGGGCTCGAACCCGCAGACCCGCGGGTGGGAGCTCGCCGGACCGATCCTGGACGACGTCCGCGGACGGGTGGTCGATGCGCTCGACGGCGCCCGGATCCGGACGACGCACGTGTACCTGGCCGGACTCGACCTGCCCGACGAGCTGACGGCGGCGACCGCTGCACTGGCGCACTGGGACGCGGACGGCGGGGCGCCCGACGTGCTCGACAACGACCTGTTCGCGTTGCTGCGGGCCGGCACGCTGTCGCCGGACGCCGCGGCCGTGGTGTGCGGCACCGGGATCAACGCGCTGGCGGTCCGGGCCGACGGCGCCTCCGCGCGGTTCCCGGCGATCGGCGACGTGTCCGGCGACTGGGGCGGCGGCGCCTACCTGGGCAACCGTGCGCTCTGGCACGCCGCCCGCGCCGAGGACGGGCGGGGACCCGCGACCGCGCTCGTGCAGGCGGTGCCCGCGGCGCTCGGGCTCGACACCGTCCGCGCGGTGACCGAGGCCGTCCACTTCGGCCGGCTCGACCAGCGTGTGTTCAACCGGCTCTGCCCCGTGCTGTTCGAGGTCGCGGCGTCCGGTGACACCGTCGCTGCCCGGGTCGTCGCACGGCAGGCCGAGGAGATCGTGCTGCTGGCGTCGGTCGCACTCGAGCGACTCGGTCTCGGGGCATCCGCCGCCGTGCCCGTGGTGCTCGGGGGCGGTGTGCTCGCCGCGCGGCACCCGTTGCTCGTGGACGCCGTCGTCGGCGGGCTGCGCGAGCGGGTGCCGGGCGCGGAGCCGACGTGGGTGACCGCTCCCCCGGTGCTCGGTGCGGGGCTCGCGGCGCTGGAGTCGGTCGGGGCCTCGGCCGAGGCGCTCGAGCGCTACCGGGCGGCGGTGCTGTCGCGGTCGTTCGCGTCGACCACGGCGCTCATCGCGTAGCGGCGCTGCGCGGCGGCGCAGCGGCGCCGCCGCCCCGCCGCCGCCGCACGGCCGGACCCCTCCGCAAAAGCGACAGTTCTCGCCCACCTTCCGGGCAAGAACTGTCGCTTTCGCGGATCTTCCGGACCGACAGCGCCCACAGCCGCAGCCACCGCCGGACCCGCGCCGCGCGCTACGCCGCGGCTCGCGCCAGCATCCCGAGCGTGTCCACGACCCGGTTCGAGAAGCCCCACTCGTTGTCGTACCAGGCGACGACCTTCACGTGGCGGCCCCCGTCGACGCGGGTCAGCAGCGAGTCGAACACGCTCGACTCGCTGCGCCCGGTGATGTCCGTCGACACGAGCGGGTCGGCGGTGTACGCCAGCACCCCGGCGAGTGGCCCGGCAGCTGCAGTCCGGTACGCCGCGTTCACCTGCTCCACGGTGACGTCCCGCGCCACGACGGTGTTCAGCTCGACGATCGACCCGACGGGCACCGGCACACGGATGGCATCGCCGGACAGCTTGCCCTCCAGTCGCGGCAGCACCAGGCCGATCGCCTTCGCGGCCCCGGTCGTCGTGGGCACGATGTTCACGCCGGCCGCACGAGCGCGGCGAAGGTCGCGGTGCGGCCCGTCCTGCAGGTTCTGCTCCTGCGTGTAGGCGTGCACGGTCGTCATGAAGCCGTGCTCGATCCCGGCCAGGTCGTCGAGCACCGAGGCCAGCGGCGCCAGCGCGTTGGTCGTGCAGCTCGCGTTGCTGATGACGGTGTGGCGGGCCGGGTCGAACGTGTC
Organism: Curtobacterium sp. VKM Ac-2922; assembly: GCF_022815645.1. Classification (GTDB taxonomy): domain Bacteria; phylum Actinomycetota; class Actinomycetes; order Actinomycetales; family Microbacteriaceae; genus Curtobacterium. The sequence goes on from NZ_JALGRO010000002.1 coordinate 208,266, forward strand.
CGAGTTCACGCCGTACGCGATCGTGGCGTCGACCCCGGTCGCCGGAGCGCTGATCAGCACCCGTGCGGCACCGGCCTGCAGGTGCGCGGCCGCGGCGTCGCGGGCGGTGAAGCGCCCCGTCGACTCCAGGACCACCTCGACCCCGAGCTCGCCCCACGGCAACGCGGCGGGGTCACGTTCCGCCAGGACGCGGATCGGCGCGCCGTCGACCACCAGGGTGTCGCCGTCGACCTCGACGGTGCCGGCGAACGGGCCGAGTGCCGAGTCGTAGCGGAAGAGGTGCGCCAGCGTCTCCGGCGCGGTCAGGTCGTTGACGGCGACGACCTGCAGGTCGTCACCGCCGCGGGCGAGCAGTGCGCGGAGGGTGTTGCGTCCGATGCGGCCGAAGCCGTTGATGCCGATGCGGGTCATGGGGTTCCTTTCGTCCCGCTGTCCATGCTCACCGGCCTGGAGGCGCGGCTCCAGTGGCAAGGAAGCCATCGTCCGCAAGGATCTCGCCAACGCCGCCCGGCCCGGCCCGGCTCAGCCAGGCCCCTGCCCCGAGGCCGACCCCGGGCCGCCCGTCGGGCTCAGTCCTGGAACGTCTGCCGGTACGCCGTCGGCGTCGTGCCGAGCACCCGGCGGAAGTGCGACCGCAGGTTCGCGTCCGACCCGAGTCCGGCGCGTTCGGCCACCTGGTCCACCGCCAGGTCCGTCCGCTCGAGCAACTCGCGGGCACGGTCCACCCTCGCTCGGAGCACCCACTGCATCGGCGTGTACCCGGTGTCCTCGACGAAGCGCCGCGAGAACGTCCGGGCGGACACCGTCGCCGTGCGCGCGAGGACCTCGAGCGTCAACGGCTCGGCCAGGTGCCGCAGCGCCCACTCCCGGGTGTCGGCGAACACGTCGCCGAGCGGTTCGGGGACGCTCCGCGGGACGTACTGGGCCTGCCCGCCGCTGCGGTACGGCGCGCTGACCAGCCGGCGGGCGACGTGGTTCGACAGCGCGACCCCGTGGTCACGGCGCACCAGGTGCAGACACAGGTCGATGCCGCTCGCCGCTCCGGCGCTCGTCAGGACCGAGCCGGCGTCGACGAACAGGACGTTCTCGTCGACCTCGACCGCGGGGTACCGCTCACCGAGGATCCGCGTGTAGTGCCAGTGCGTGGTCGCCCGTCGGCCGTCGAGCAGTCCCGCGGCGGCCAGGGCGAACGCGCCGGTCGAGATCGCCGCGATGCGCACCCCGCGCTCGTGCGCGCGTCGAAGCGCAGCCACGACGGACTCGGGCGGCGGGGTGTCGGCCGGGAACCGGTAGCCGGGGACGAACACCGTGTCCGCCCAGTCGAAGGCCTCGAGTCCGTGGTCCACGGCGTAGGCCAGCCCGTCCCCACCGGCGACCCGCCCCGCGTGCGGACCGCACACCCGGACCTCGTACGGCATGCTCGGCCGGTTCGAGAACACCTGCGCCGGGATCCCGACGTCGAGCGGCTTCGCTCCGTCGAGCACGAGCACCGCGACCCGGTGGAGACGTGGAGGCACCATGGTCCGACGCTAGCCGACACCGAGTGCGACCCGGACTGCCCGGTCCCGCCGGCTCAGACGTCGCGGATCGCGAGCACGCGGTGCGGTGCCGCGGCCTCGGCGCGCCAGCCCTTCGGCAGCGCGGCATGCAGTTCGGGCAGCGTGAAGCTCCGACGGATCGACCGCAGCCCGTCGACCCGGACGAAGGTGCCGGCAGCGACGAGCGTGGACCCGAGCGCGTACGCCCGGTAGGCGGCCGGCGAGCGGCGGATGTCCGAGTGCAGGCTGCGTTTCGCCGCCAGGTGTTCCGAGTCCGCCAGGAACCCGGCACGCTCGTCGTCGTCCAGGTGGTGCAGCACGTGGTTCGACACGACCACGTCGAACTGCTCCCCCGCGGCCACCAGCGCGCCACTCGACTGTTCGCGAAAGGTCACCCCGCGCGTCGTCGCCCGGTTGGCAGCGGCGATGGCGCGCGGGTCGGGGTCGACGCCGACCACCTCGATGTCGAAGCCGTCACCGTCCGCCCACTTCACGAGCGCGCGAGCCAGGTCGCCGCCACCGCATCCCAGGTCGAGCACCCGCCCGCGCCCATGGGCCGGCAGCGCCGGCACGACGTGGGTCCGCCAGGCGGCACGCCACCCGCTCACCAGTGCGTTCACCACCGCGAACCGCCGGAACGTCCGTTCGAGCGCGCGCGGGTCGCAGTCGGGGTCGTCCATCAGCTCGCGGAGCACCAGGTCACGGGTGCTCAGGTCGATCGGGAGGCCCGGCTCGGCTCCGCGGGGCCGGCTCACCGGAGCTCTCCGGCGAGTTCCGGTTCGGCGATCACGTCGGCGGTCGCGCTCGCGGCGTTCGTCCCCACCGCGGTCAGCCGGGCGCTCTCGACCGTCAGCCCCGGTCCGAAGGCCAGCGCCACCACGGGCGTACCGTCCGTGAGCCCGGCGTCCACCGCGTCGCGCAACACGAACAGGACGGTCGCACTGGACATGTTGCCGTGGTCGCGCAGCACCGCACGGCTGCTGGCCATCGCGCTGTCGGGCAGGGCGAGCGCGTCCTGGGTGCGGTCGAGGATCGCGCGGCCGCCGGGGTGCACCGCCCAGATCGGGACTGCGGCGGCGGGACCGTCCAGCAGGGGCGCGACGGCCTGGGCCACGGTGGCTCCGACGAGCTTCGGGACGGCGGTGCTGAGGACCATCTCGAACCCTTCGTCGCCGATGTTCCACGCCATCTCCGACGCGCCCTCGGGCACGAGGGTCGTCGCGAAGGTGTCGAGCCGGAGCCCGGGGCCGTCGGCCGTGACGACCGCCGCGGCGGCACCGTCCCCGAAGACGCTGTTCGCGACGATCTGGTCGGGGTCGTCCGACGCGCGGACGTGCAGCGTGCAGAGTTCGGCGCAGACCACCAGCACGACGGCGTCCGGGTCGGACTCGGCGAAGGCGGCAGCGCTCCGGAGGGCCGGGAACGCCGCGCAGCAGCCCATGAACCCGATGTGGTGCCGGAACACGGTGCGCCGCAGCCCGAGTTCCTCGACGATCGCCAGGTCGGGCCCGGGCTGCGTGAAGCCCGTGCACGACACGGTCACCAGGTGCGTCACGGACGCCGGGTCGACCGCGGCGCGCTCGAGGGCGTCACGCGCCGACGCGACGAACAGCGGCGGAGCGAGTTCGCGGTACCGGTCGTTGCGCATGCCCGTCGACGGTGAGTGCAGCAGGCCGTCGGCGTCGCGGAAGGGTCCGGGCGCGGCCGCGGGGTCGAGCTCGGGCAGGACCGTGTGCCGGTGCTCGACGTGGGACGCGTCGAACGCCGCGGGCACCACCCGCCGGCCGAGTCGTCCCAGGCCCGGCTGCGCGGCGAAGAGCTGCCGGACAGCCACCTGCTGCAGCGTCGTCGTGGGGACGGCGGTACCGATGGCGCGGATCGTTGCGGACACGCCTCATCCTGTCACTCGAGCGATGACGCGCCCCCAGGAAGCACGGCTCCCCGGGGACGCGTCGACACGTGCGTGGGCGCTCAGGCCTGGGCGCGCTCCAGCACGAGCTCGCGCACGCGGGCGGCGTCCGCCTGGCCCTGCATGGCCTTCATGACGGCACCGATGATGGCGCCGGCGGCCTGGACCTTGCCGTCGCGGATCTTCGCGAGCACGTCCGGCTGCGCGGCGAGTGCCTGGTCCACCGCGGCAGTCAGCGCCGAGTCGTCCGAGACGACCTTCAGCCCGCGCGACTCGACGACCGCGGACGGGGATCCCTCGCCGGCGATGACCCCCTCGAGCACCTGACGTGCGAGACGATCGGTGAGCTCACCGGACTCGACCAGTGTGATGAGCTCGGCGACGTGCGCGGGCGACACCAGGTCACCGGGGGCCGCGTCCCGCGTGTTGGCGACACGGCTGATCTCGCCGGTCCACCACTTGCGGGCCGCCTGGGCCGGGGCACCGGCGGCGACGGTGGCCTCGAGCTCGTCGAGCAGGCCGCCGTTCACCACGTCCTGGAACTCCAGGTCCGCGAAGCCCCAGTCGCCCTTCAGCCGACGTCGGCGTGCCACCGGCGCCTCGGGCAGGGACGCACGGAGTTCCTCGATCATCGCCGGGTCCGGGACGACCGGCAGCAGGTCGGGCTCCGGGAAGTAGCGGTAGTCGTCCGCGTCCGACTTGGGGCGACCGGCCGAGGTCCGACCGGTGTCCTCGTGCCAGTGCCGGGTCTCCTGCGTGATGGTGCCGCCGTCGGCCAGGATGGCCGCCTGCCGCTGGATCTCGTAGCGGATGGCGCGCTCGACGGCACGGAACGAGTTGACGTTCTTGGTCTCGGTGCGGGTGCCGAGCTTCTCCTGGCCCCAGGGGCGCAGCGAGATGTTGGCGTCGCAGCGCAGGTTGCCGCGTTCCATCCGGGCCTCGGAGACACCGAGCGCGCGCACCAGGTCGCGGATCACCTGCACGTACGCGGCACCGAGCTCGGGGGCACGGTGTGCGGCGCCGAAGATCGGCTTGGTGACGATCTCGACGAGCGGCACGCCGGCACGGTTGTAGTCGACGAGCGAGTACTCGGCGCCCTGGATCCGACCGGTCGCACCACCGACGTGGGTGAGCTTGCCCGCGTCTTCTTCCATGTGGGCACGCTCGATCGGTACCTGGAAGATCGTGCCGTCGGCGAGCTCGACCTCGACTTCGCCCTCGAACGCGATCGGCTCGTCGTACTGCGAGATCTGGTAGTTCTTCGGGTTGTCCGGGTAGTAGTAGTTCTTCCGGGCGAACCGCGAGGACTCGGCGATCGAGCAGCCGAGGGCGAGCCCGAGGTTGATCGAGAAGCGCACGGCCTGCTCGTTGACCACCGGCAGCGACCCGGGCAGCCCGAGGTCGACCGGCGTGACGTTGGTGTTCGGTTCGCCACCGAAGAAGTTCGGGGCGTCGGAGAACATCTTGGTCTTCGTCGCGAGCTCGACGTGCACCTCGAAGCCGAGCACCGGCTCGAAGCGCTCGAGTGCCTCGTCGAAGTCCATCAGTGCGTCCTTGGCGGCCATCAGACCACGCCTTCCTCTGCTGCCGACTGCTGACTCTGGTCGAGGTCGGGGATCCGGTCGATGAGCGGGGCGCCCCACTGCTGCTCGAGCAGGCGTTCGAGCGCCGCGCCGTAGCGGTACAGCCGCTCGTCGGCGCGCTGCGGTGCCATCAGCTGGACGCCGGTGGGCAGGCCGTCCTCGGGGGCCAGGCCGTTCGGGATGCTCATGCCGGGCACGCCCGCCAGGTTGGCCGGGATGGTGGTCAGGTCGTTCAAGTACATCGCCAGCGGGTCGTCGAGGCGCTCACCCAGGGGGAACGCGGTCGTCGGCGCCGACGGGCTGACCAGCAGGTCGACCTGCGCGAAGGCGGCGTCGAAGTCGCGCTGCACCAGCGTGCGGACCTTCTGCGCGCTGCCGTAGTACGCGTCGTAGTAGCCGGCGCTCAGCGCGTAGGTGCCGAGGATGATGCGACGCTTGACCTCGGGACCGAAGCCCGCTTCGCGCGTGGCGGCCATCACGTCCTCGACGGTGGCGCTGTCCTGGGGGGTGACCCGCAGGCCGAAGCGCACGGAGTCGAACTTCGCCAGGTTCGACGATGCCTCGGCCGGGAGGATCAGGTAGTACGCGCTGATGGCGTACGCGAAGCTCGGGGCGTCGATCTCGACCACCTGGGCACCGGCGGACTCGAGGATCGCCACGGTCTCCTGGAACCGCTGGACGACGCCGGCCTGGAAGCCCTCGCCCCCCGCCAGTTCCTTGACCACGCCCACGCGGAGCCCACGCAGCGTGTCGGCCTGCAGGCCGTCGCGCGCGGCGGCAGCGAACGAGGGCCACTCCTGCGGGATGGAGGTGGAGTCGCGCGGGTCGTGCCCGCCGATCACGTCGTGCAGCAGCGCCGCGTCGAGGACGGTGCGGGCGACGGGACCGACCTGGTCGAGCGAGGACGCCAGGGCGATCGCGCCGTACCGGCTGACCCCACCGTAGGTCGGCTTGACACCGACGGTGCCGGTCACGGCCCCCGGCTGGCGGATGGACCCGCCCGTGTCGGAGCCGAGCGCGAGCGGCGCTTCGAACGCGGCGACCGCAGCGGCGGACCCACCGCCGGATCCGCCCGGGATCCGGCCGAGGTCCCACGGGTTGTGCGTCGGGCCGTAGGCGGAGAACTCGGTGGTCGAGCCCATCGCGAACTCGTCCATGTTCGTCTTGCCGAGCAGCACCATGCCGGCCCGGCGCAGCTTGCTCACCGTGGTGGCGTCGTACGGCGGGACCCATCCTTCGAGGATCTTCGAGCCCGCGGTCGACGGCATGTCGATCGTGCAGAGGACGTCCTTGACGGCGACCGGGACGCCCGCGAGCGCGCCGAGGTCGTCACCGGCGGCGCGGCGCGAGTCGATGGACTTCGCGGCGCTGACGGCGTGCTCGTTGACGTGCAGGAACGCGTGCACGTCTGGGTCGACGGCCGCGATCCGGTCGAGGTGGGCCTGCGTGGCTTCGACGCTCGAGACGTCGCGCGCGACCAGGGCGTCGGCGAGCGCAGCGGCGCTCAGCCGGGTGATGTCGTCGGTCACTGTTCTTCTCCCAGGATGGCCGTCACGCGGAATCGTTCGCCGTCGGAGTCGGGCGCCCCGGAGAGCGCCTGCTGCTGCGTCAGGGTCTCGCCGACGACGTCGGGTCGCAGGACGTTCGGCAGCGCGACCGGGTGACTCGTCGCGGGGACGTCCGGCGTGGCGACCTCGGTCACCTTCGCGACGCTGTCGACGATGTGCGACAGCTCCCCGGTCAGCTTCTCGATCTCGTCGGGCGTGAGGGCGATGCGCGCGAGGTCCGCCAGGTGGGCGACCTGCTCGCTCGTGATGTCAGGCATGGTGCTCCGTCGATCGGTTCGTGGAATGGCCACCAGTCTATTGTCCGCACCGAGCACGTCGCCCCGCGGTCGGTCGGCTGTGGACGAGCGGGCCGGACCGCGACAGTGTGCAGGACCGTCTGGAGGCCCAGTGCCGGTCCGACGGACCGGCACCGGGCCTCCAGACGGTGACGACTCCGGTGACGACCGCGGCCGCGGCCGCGACCGCGGCCGCGGCGGCGACTTCGGTGACGACCGCGGTGGCGCCTAGTTCCCGGTGGTCGGCGCGGCCGGATCGGCGGGTGCGGCCGGCGCAGCAGGCGTCGCCGGAGCGGCGGGGGTGCCCTGGTCGCCACCCTGGGACGACGACGACTGCGCCTTCGGCGTCGGTACCGTCCCGATCATCGCCTGGTCCGGAGCCGGCAACGCGTCGCCGCCGTAGTGCGCGTCGAGGTACTGCATCATCGACTTCCCCACACCGAACTTCGCGCTGTACCCGGTCGTCCCCTGCAGGAACGGCCAGTTCGCCAGCCGCACGTTGCCCTGCACGTTGCCGATCCAGGTCGCGTTCGTGTACTTCGTGCTCGACGCGACCAACCAGTTCTGCACGTCACCGTCGGTGGTGCCCGTCTTGGCGAACTTCGGCGTGCTGTCGCCGGGGTTGGCGGTGGCGGCGGTGCCGTTCCCACTGAGCACGCCCTGCAGCGCGTAGTCCACGGTGCCGGCGACCTCGGGTGAGACGCCCTGCGTGCACGACGCGGGGGTCGGGGTGATCTTCGTGCCGTCCGAGGTGGTGACGGAGTCGATCGCGGTCGGGGTGCAGACCGTGCCGTCGTTCGCGAAGCCGGCGTAGGCCTCGGCCAGGTCGATCGGGGACAGTTCGTTCACGCCGAGGATCGACGACGGGGTCTGCCCGAGCGTGCCACCGTCGGCACGGTGGATGCCCATCGACTTCGCCAGCTGGGCGATCTTGCACAGGTCGAGCTGCTTGCCCATCGCGCCGAACGCGGTGTTGATCGACTCGGTCGTGGCGTCCTGCACGGTCATCGAGGCCGGCACGGACTCGGCGTTCGCGACCTGCCACGGCGCACCGCCCACCCCGACGCACGAGTTCGTGAACTCGGACTGCGGGAAGGTGTGCTCGGTGGTCGAGACGGACTCGGACAGCGTGTGCCCGCTCGCCAGCCACTCGGCGAGCGTGAAGACCTTGTACGTCGACCCGGTCTGGAACCCCGTGGAGTTGCCGTAGCCCTCGTCCGCGCTGTAGTTCACCGCGGTCTGACCGGCGGTCGCCGCGTCCGACTGCGTGTAGGTCGTGTTCTGCACCATCGACAGGATGCGCCCGGTCCCCGGCTCGACCGTGACGTTCGACCCGCCCGCGTCGACGCCCGCCATGGTCGTCGGCACGTACGTCGACAGCGCCGACTGGCTCTGCGCCTGCAGGTCCAGGTCGAGCGAGGTGTGGATCTGCAGGCCCTTGGTGTCGAGCGTCGCGATCCGGTCGGCCGAGGTCTTGCCGAAGGCCGGGTCCTGCAGCACCTGGTCGCGCACGTAGTCGCAGAAGTACCCGGCGTCGTGGTTCGTCGCGGCCGCGCTGCAGCCGTTCGCGGTCTCGGTGATCTTCGGCTGGACGGGGGTCGCGACGGCCTGCTGCTCCTGGGCCTTCGTGATCGAGTGGTGCGCGAGCATGCGCCGCAGCACGTAGTCGCGCCGTTCCTTCGTCGCCGCGTAACCGTTGGCCGACCCGTTGTCCTTGTTGTCGGGCTGGTCGATGCGCAGGTTCGACGGGTTGTTCAGGATCGCGACGAGCGTGGCCGACTGCTCGAGCGACAGGTCCTTCGCGTGCACCCCGAAGTAGTACTCGGCACCGGCCTCGGCACCGTAGACACGGCCGCCCAGCCCGACGATGTTCAGGTAGCCGGTCAGGATCTGGGCCTTGGAGTACTTCTTGTTGACCGCGATCGCGTACCGCATCTCCTGCAGCTTGCGCTGCGGGGTGACACCGGCAGCGTCGTGGTAGCAGGCGTCGATCTTGGCCTGGGTCGCCGCGGCGTCCTTGCCCGTCAGCTGCTCGCACTGCTGCACCAGCACGTTCTTGACGTACTGCTGCGTGATGCTCGAGCCACCCTGCACGTCGTCGCCGACGGCGGTGGCCGCGGCACCGCGCAGGGTGCCGATGACGTCGATGCCGCCCTCGTCGTAGTAGCGCGGGTCCTCGGTGTCGATCGCGGCCTGCTGCAGCGTCTTCGCGATGGCGTCCGCCTTGACGATCGTGCGGTTCTCGGCGTAGAACGACGCGATCGCGACGTCCTGCCCGCCCTGCTTCGCGTAGACGGTGGACACCTGCTGCGGCGTCTGCACGTCCAGGTAGCTCGGCAGGTCCTCGAAGAACGCGGCCGCGCCCGAGGCGCCCTCGCCGGCGACCGCGACGGCGGGTGTGACGGCGACCGCGACCAGCAGGCCCGCCAGCACGGACATGACCACGAACATCAGGAGGGCCCCTGGCCACCGCACGACACGCATGACGGCACGGTAAGGACTCGTGCTGGGTCGGGACTGCTCCGAGCGTCGCGCAAGCTGCACCGGTCCTCAGGTTCGTTCACGGACACCGCTTCGCGGGACGGGCGGACCGCCTGGAGGCGCGGATCGCGCCCGTCCCGCCGCCACGGTCACGATCCGGTCACGTCCAGCCCGCGGTGGCCGGGACGACCGGGTCACCGGGCTCAGTCGCGGGGCTGCAGGTCCTGCGGGCGCACCAGGTACAGGTCGAGCGAGGGCTGCACGTCGCCGCCGTCGTCACCGCCGTGGTGGTGCAGCGCGTCCCGCACCAGGTCGCCCCGGCCGACGGCGATGAGTGCGACGTCGTGCAGGGACGCCGTCCCCGGCTTGAGGTAGTCGTTGTGGCCGACCGGGCGCCGGAACACGTCCCCGTCCGCGCGGGCCACCGTCCCACCGGCCAGGTCGAGCACCGTCGCGCCGAACGACGACGCCGCCGGGTCCGTGCCGAAGTAGCCGGAGCCGGCAACCGGGTCCAGGTGGGCACCGCCGACGTACACCTGGCCGGCGGCGACGGACAGCTCCGATGCGCGCCGGACGTCACTGCCCGGCGACCCGAGCACGGTCAGGCTGTCCGCGCTCATCCGTCCCGACGCCAGCGCCATCAGCGCCGTGGTCGACCCGTACGAGTGGGCGACGATCCCCAGGCGCGGCTGGTCGCCGTCGCGGAGTGTCCGGATGCCCTCGACCGTCCGCTCCAGTCGGCTCGCCCCCGTGTCCGCCAGCCCGAGGGACAGCACGTTCGACAGGTCCGGCGTGCGGTACCCCAACCACGCCAGCACGGCCACGCCGGTGCCGGACGCCGGGGCCGCGACGGGCGCGAGCGTCGCCTGTTCGTCGTACAGGTCCCCCGCGGTGGCGATGAAGTCGTCCATCTGCCCGGTGACGGTGAAGAACATCCCCGGCACCAGCACCGTGACGTCGGCCGCGGTCGTCAGGTCGCCGATCGCGATGGCTGCGCGACCGGCGCCGCGGGTGTCGAGCGTGACGAGCGACTTCGGTGGCGCTCCCGGTGCGCGGTGCAGGGCGTCGCGGACCTGTCCGAGCATCGCCCGCTGCGACGCGTCGGTCCGCGGGTCGGCGAGCCCCGCCGCCAGCACCGTCCGGTTCGCGTGGTCGCGCACCGCGACGGGGACGCCGTCGAGGCAGCCGACGACGACGGGTGCGGTCCGCGCGAGCCGGGTCTGCGTCCGGCCGTCGAGCCCGGACCACCACGCGGCGACGACCGCGGCGCTCGGCGGCTCGTCCATCGCGGTGGCGACGACGCGGCTGTCCTGGTCGGCGGCCGACAGCTGCGCGGGTGTCGCCGCGACCAGCGCGTCGAGCAGACCCCGGCCGCGCGCCGCACGCAGTCGGTCCAGGCTCGCCCGGTCGTCGGACCGGGCCGGCGTGTCCGACCGGTCGGTGTCCGGCACGTGCACGACGGCGGACGACGTGTCGCCGGGCAGGACGGACGACTCGACCACTCCGAGGGAGTGCATCGAGACTGTGAGCAGAGCAGCGGCGAGGAGCAGCAAACCGGTCTCCCCCGGGAAGGCCTGCCTGTCGACTCCCTGAAGACGACAGGTGATGCTCCGTCGAGTTTACGGAGGACCGGCCCGATCCGGTCGTGCCCGATGCAACTTGTCCCCCGCACTGGGGACGACGGTACGTGCGCCGCGTTTTGCGGACAGGGCGAGGCCGCTCGCGCCCTGTCAGTCGCTGCTCGGCTGCTCCGGGTCGGCGGGATGCTCCGGGTCGACGGGCTGCTCCGGCTCGGCTGCCTGCGCTTCGGGCAACGCGCCCGGCCCCTCGGTCACCAGCAGTCGGAACTGCTCGGCATCGATGATGCGCAGGCCCAGCTGCTCGGCCTTGGTCAGCTTCGAGCCCGCTCCGGGCCCCGCGGCCACGAAGTCGGTCTTCTTGCTGACGCTCGACGCGGCCTTGCCCCCGGCGGCGATGATCGCTTCGAGGGCCCCTTCACGCGTGTACCCCTCGAGCGAGCCGGTGGCGACGACGGTGACGCCGCTCAGGACGCCGTCCTCGGTCGTGGCGGCACCCGGGCCGGGGTGACCGGGCGTGGCGAACTGCACGCCGGCAGCCGTCCAGCGGTCGATGACCTCACGGTGCCAGTCGACCTCGAACCAGTCGAGCAGCGCGTCGGCGATGATCCCACCGACGCCGTCGACCGCAGCCAGGTCGTCGCGCGACGCCGACCGGATCGCGTCGAGCGACCCGAAGTGGTTCGCCAGGGCCCGGGCGGCGACCGGCCCGACGTGGCGGATGCTCAGACCGACCAGGATGCGCCACAGCGGCGACGTCTTGGCCGCGTCGATGTTGGCGAGCATCTCGAACGCGTTCTTGGACGGGTACCGGCTCGGTTCGCCGGTGTAGTCCGCGCCACGGGCGTCCGGGTCGAAGGGCGGATCGGTCTTCTTGCGGGCACGGCTGAACGGGGTGACGCGCTTGGGGGTGCCGTCCTCGTCGGTCTTCTGCATGCCGGTCTCGGCGTCGCGGACGATGACCTCGATCGGGACGATGTCCTGCATCGTCAGGTCGAACAGCCCCGCTTCGGTGTCGAGCGGGGGCACCTCGGGGTGGAGCGGCTGCGTCAGGGCCGAGGCGGCGACCTCGCCGAGCCCCTCGATGTCGAGCGACCCGCGCGAAGCGATGTGCTCGACCCGTCCACGCACCTGTGCCGGGCAGCTCTTCGCGTTCGGGCAGCGCAGGTCGATGTCGCCGTCCTTCGCCGGGGCCAACGTGGTGCCGCACTCGGGGCACTCGGTCGGCATCACGAACTCGCGCTCGGAGCCGTCACGCAGCTCGACGACCGGGCCGAGGACCTCGGGGATGACGTCGCCCGCCTTGCGCAGCACGACGGTGTCGCCGATCAGGACGCCCTTGGCCTTGACGACCTGCTGGTTGTGCAGCGTCGCCTGGCGCACGACCGAGCCCGCCACCTCGGCCGGGGCCATCACCGCGAAGGGGGTCGCCCGCCCGGTCCGGCCGACGCTCACCACGATGTCGAGCAGCGTCGTGTGCACTTCTTCTGGCGGGTACTTGTAGGCGATCGCCCACCGCGGGGCCCTGGACGTCGAGCCGAGCTCCTCGTGCAGGCCCAGGTCGTCGACCTTGATGACGATGCCGTCGATCTGGTGCTCCACCGATGCGCGCCGGTCGCCGTAGTCCCTGACGAAACCCAGCACCTCGTCGATGGAGTCGAACACGCGGTGGTGCGTCCCCGTGGGCAGGCCCCAGGTGTGCAGCAGCTCGTAGACCTCGGACTGCGAGCGCACGTCGGTGTCGCGCTCGAGCTCGCGCACGGGCCACGCGCCGATGCCGTGCACGAGCATGCGCAGGCGCTGCAGCCGGTCGACCATGAGCTCGCGCTTGGCGGGCGACTTGCCGGATTCCTTCTGCCGGAGGGACCCGGCGGCGGCGTTGCGGGGGTTCGCGAAGACGCGCTCACCCGCGTCGCGCTGCTTGGCGTTGAGCTCGTCGAACTGCTCGACGGGGAAGAAGATCTCGCCGCGCACCTCGACCAGGGGCGGGTGGCCGGAGCCGGCCAGCCGGTCGGGGATGGTGCCCATCGTCCGGACGTTGCCGGTGACGTCCTCGCCCACGACGCCGTCGCCGCGGGTCGCCGCCGTGACCAGGCGCCCGTGCTCGTAGCGCAGGTTGATCGCGAGCCCGTCGATCTTCAGCTCGGTCAGGAACCGGACGCGCTCGGCTCCGGCGTCCCGCTGCACCTTGACGGCCCAGTCGGTCAGTTCGTCCGGCGAGAAGACGTTGTCGAGACTGAGCATGCGTTCGGCGTGCTCGACGGGGGCGAACTGCGTCGTCTCGGCACGGCCGCCGACCGTCTGCGTGGGGCTGTCGGCGGTCAGGAGCTCGGGGAACCGCTGCTCGATCGCGTCGAGCCGGTGCATCATGGCGTCGTAGTCGGCGTCCGAGACTGGCGAGCCGTTGCCCTCGTAGTAGTCGTCGCGGAGTTCGTTCGCGCGCGCACGCAACCGGTCGACCTCGCGCGCCGCCTGGGCTGCGTCGAGCTCGGCGGGGTCGATGGTCTCGAACGTGGCGTCGGTCTCGCTCATACCGACAGTTCTACCGCGAACCCCCGACCGCCACAGCCAGACGTCAGGCGTCGACCGGCACCGCACTGACCGTCGTGTCGATCGTGCACTGCCCGAGCACGCGGGTGCCGACGTAGACCACGGCCGTCTGGCCGGGCGCCACACCGTGCAACGGCTCGTCGACGTCGATCACCAGCAGCCCGTCGTCCACCCGGGCGGTCGCGGGCACCGGGTCGGCGTGCGCGCGGATCTGCACGTCGCACCGGAACGGCGTCGTGGGGTCGGCCGGAGCGGCGCCGGCCCAGGTGAACCGCCCGCCCGACATCGACGTGACGGCGAGCGCTTCCTTCGGGCCGACGACCACGGTGTTGTCCTTGGGACGGATCTCGAGCACGAAGCGCGGCTTGCCGTCCGGCGCCGGACGGCCGAGTGCCAGGCCGCGGCGCTGCCCGACCGTGTACCCGGCGGCGCCCTCGTGCGAGCCGACCACGGTGCCGTCACGCTCGACCACGTCGCCCGGGGCGGTCCCGACGCGGTCGGCCAGCCAGCCGCGGGTGTCGCCGTCCGGGATGAAGCAGATGTCGTACGAGTCGGGCTTCTGCGCCACGGTCAGCCCGCGCGAGGCGGCCTCGGCGCGGACCTCGTCCTTGGACGGGGTGGCACCCAGGGGGAACATCGCGTGCTGCAGCTGCTCGGCGGTGAGCACGCCCAGCACGTACGACTGGTCCTTCGCCCACGCGGCCGACCGGTGCAGTTCGCGAGAGCCGTCGGCCGCCGTGACGATCGAGGCGTAGTGGCCGGTGCAGACGGCGTCGAAGCCGAGCGCCAGGGCCTTCTCGAGCAGCGCGGCGAACTTGATCCGCTCGTTGCAGCGCATGCAGGGGTTCGGGGTGCGACCGGCCTGGTACTCCGCCACGAAGTCGTCGACCACGTCCTCCTTGAACCGGGCCGAGAAGTCCCACACGTAGTACGGGATGCCGAGTGCCGACGCGGCGCGCTGTGCGTCCATCGAGTCCTCGATGGTGCAGCACCCGCGGCTGCCGGTGCGGAGCGTGCCCGGCATCCGGCTCAGCGCCAGGTGCACCCCGACCACGTCGTGTCCGGCGTCCACCGCCCGGGCCGCGGCCACCGCCGAGTCGACACCACCGCTCATCGCCGCCAGAACTCGCATGTGTCCAGGGTAACTCCCGCACCGGGCGTAGCGTTGGTCGGGCGATGACCACCAGCAGCCACGACGCCTTCGACTTCCGCGGCGTCCTGCTGTCCGGCTTCCTGCCCGCCGCGCTCTTCGCCATCGGCGAGGGCGCGATCATCCCGATCATCCCGATCGCGGCGACCTCGCTCGGTGCGACGCTGGCCATCGCGGGCTTCGTCGCGTCGCTCATCCTGGTCGGCGAGCTCATCGGCGACGTGCCGTCCGGGGTCGTCGTCGCCCGGATCGGCGAGCGCAACGCGATGATCGGCGCGGCCCTGGTGTCGATCGTCGGGCTGGTCGTGTGCACGGTCGCCCCGAACCCCGTCGTGCTGGCGGTCGGCGTCTTCCTGGTGGGGATCTCGACCGCGGTGTTCGCGCTCGCCCGGCACGCGTACATGACCACCGCGATCCCGATCCAGATCCGGGCCCGCGCGCTGTCCAGCCTGGGCGGCGTCTTCCGCTTCGGCTACTTCGTCGGCCCGTTCCTCGCCGCCGGGGTGGTCCACCTGACCGGCACCACGCAGAGCGCCTTCTGGATCCACATCGTGTGCTGCCTGGCAGCGGCGGTGACGCTGCTGGTCATCCGCGACCCCGCGACGGGCGTGCGCGGACTGCGGTGGCCGAGCCGGGCCTCCCGTCCGGACGGCGCCACCCCGGCCGGTGACGCGACGGACACCGGCGCGATCCTGGTGCAGCAGGAGTCGCACGGCCTGTTCCGGACGCTGCGGCAGCACCACCGGGTGCTGTTCCGGATGGGCAGCGGGGCCGCGCTCATCGGCGCGATGCGGGCCGGGCGCCAGGTCATCCTGCCGCTCTGGGCCGTCAGCGTCGGACTCGACGACGCCACCGCGGCCCTGGTGATCGGCATCGCCGGGGCGGTCGACTTCGCGCTCTTCTACACGAGCGGGCAGATCATGGACCGCTGGGGGCGGCTCGCCAGCGCCCTGCCGTGCATGCTCGGCCTGAGCGTCAGCTACTTCCTGCTGGCGTGGAGCGGCCACCTCGACGCCCGCGTCGGCTGGTTCGTCGGCATCGCGATCGGGATGTCGCTGGCGAACGGCGTGGGG
The DNA here is from genome assembly GCF_022815645.1 of Curtobacterium sp. VKM Ac-2922. GTDB lineage: Bacteria > Actinomycetota > Actinomycetes > Actinomycetales > Microbacteriaceae > Curtobacterium. Next base: position 223,970 of record NZ_JALGRO010000002.1, read on the forward strand.
TCGGGCATCCTGATGACCCTCGGCGCCGACCTGGCACCCCGCGACGCCCCGGCGCCGTTCCTGGGTGCGTGGCGCTTCACGGGCGACTTCGGGCAGGCAGCCGCGCCGCTCGTCATCTCGGGCATCACGGCCGTCGCCTCGATCGCCGTCGCCAGCGGCGTGATGGGCGTACTGGGCCTGGTCGGCGCGGGACTGCTGCTGCGGTACGTGCCGCGGTACCTGCCCCGCCAGCTGCGCTGACGCGCGGACACCCGCACCGGCACCGCACCGGACGGGGGGCCCGGGTCGGCCCCGCCCCGCGGGTCCGGCTCCGACGTGGCCGGGTACGCTGTCGGTGCTCGCGGGAGTGGTGGAATCGGTAGACACGCAGGATTTAGGTTCCTGTGCCCCAGGCGTGAGGGTTCGAGTCCCTCCTTCCGCACCGGTGACGGCCCGACGCACATCTCATCACCCCGGCGGACGGACCCCGGAGGGCTGCACGGTACCCTCGTCCTGCAGGAGGCCTCCTGCCTCCGCACCAGCACGACCGGAAGAAGCATGCACTCCGTCGCACTCGCCCTGATCCCCTGGCTGGATCCGCAGTACATCCTCGACCACTTCGGGGCCGTCGCCGTGCTCGTCGTGTGCGCCATCATCTTCGCCGAGACCGGTCTGCTGATCGGGTTCATCTTCCCCGGTGACAGCCTGCTCGTGATCACCGGCCTGTTCGCCTTCGACCGCGGTGGCGCCATCGGCGGCATCCCGATCTGGGTCGCCGCGCTGATGATCGCCGCCGCCGCGTTCCTGGGTGGCGAACTCGGCTACTACATCGGCAAGAAGGCCGGTCCGCCGATCTTCGAGCGCCGTGAGAGCGGTCTGTTCTCCAAGGCCAACGTCGACCGGACCAACGCGTTCTTCCACCGCTTCGGCCCGCTCGCGGTGATCCTGGCCCGCTTCGTGCCGGTCGTCCGCACGTTCCTGCCGATCGCCGCCGGCGTCGGCCGGATGGACTACAAGAAGTACTCACTGTTCAACGCCATCGGCGCGCTCATCTGGGGTCTCGGCGTCACGTTCCTCGGCTACTTCCTGGGCTACATCCCGTTCGTCGCCCACATCGTCCGCGAGTACATCGACGTCATCCTGCTCGCCGCGGTCGTCGTGACGGTCGTGCCCATGGCGCTGACCTACATCCGCAATGCGCGCAAGGCGAAGAAGGACCAGCAGGAGCACGGCCAGCCAACCGTCGACTGACGCGTGCCCCCGGTCGGGTCAGCCCGCCGTGGTGGCGAACCACTCCCGCACGATCGGTGCGATGCCCCGGAAGGCCTTGGCCCGGTGGCTCAGGGCGTTCTTCTCGGCACGGGTGAGCTCGGCCGACGACCGGTCCGCGTCGTCCGGCTGGAACACCGGGTCGTACCCGTGCCCGCCGTCACCGCGGCGCTCTGTCAGCACCTCGCCGTTCCACACCGCCTCGACCACGTGCTCGACCCCGTCGGGTGTCACGAACGCGGCCGCACAGACGAACGCCGCGGTCCGTTCCACGACGCCCTGCAGGTTCTGCAGCAGCAGGTCGATGTTGTCCGCGTCCACACGGGTGCCGGCGTACCGCGCCGAGTGGATCCCCGGCGCGCCACCGAGCGCGTCGACCGCGATGCCGGAGTCGTCCGCCAGGGCCGGCAACCCGGTGTGGGCGACCGCCGCGCGGGCCTTGATCAGCGCGTTCGCGGCGTAGGTGTCGCCGTCCTCGACCGGCTCGGGGCCGTCGTAGGCCTGCAGCGCGACACCGTCGCCGAGTGCCCCGCCCAGGATCTCGCGCAGCTCGACCACCTTGCCCTGGTTGTGGGTGGCCAGCACCACCGAGCGGCTGGTCACGCGAGTCCCAGTGCGGTCTTCTGGATCGCCGCGAGCGACGCGTTGCCCGCCAGGCCCAGGTCGAGCAGGACGTTCAGCTCGTCGCGGTCGAACGGCGCGTGCTCGGCGGTGCCCTGCACCTCGATGAACTTGCCGGAGCCGGTCGTGACGATGTTCATGTCGGTGTCGGCCGCCGAGTCCTCGGTGTACGCCAGGTCGAGCATCGGCTCGCCCTTGACGATGCCGACCGAGACGGCCTGCACGCTGTCGGTGAGCGGCGTGGCCTTCTTCGCGATGAAGCCCTTGTCGCGGCCCCACTCGATCGCGTCGACCATCGCGACGTAGGCGCCCGTGATCGACGCCGTGCGGGTGCCACCGTCGGCCTGCAGCACGTCGCAGTCCAGCACCAGGGTGTTCTCGCCCAGGCCCTTCATGTCGACGACGGCACGCAGCGAGCGCCCGATCAGGCGGGAGATCTCGTGCGTGCGCCCGCCGACCTTGCCCTTGATGGACTCGCGCTGCATCCGCTCGTTGGTGGAGCGCGGCAGCATCGAGTACTCGGCGGTGACCCAACCCGAGCCCTTGCCGGCCATCCAGCGCGGGACGCCGTTCGTGAACGACGCGGTGCACAGCACCTTCGTGTTGCCGAACGAGATGAGCGCACTGCCCTCGGCCTGGGCGCTCCAGCCGCGTTCGATCGTGACGGGGCGGTGCTCGGTGGTCTGACGGCCGTCGATGCGGGTCATGGTGTCCTTCCGGGGTGGGGCAGGGTGATCGCGTCGGTCTCGAGGTGACCGACACGGACGATCTCGGGGCCGAGGAACCGGCGGGCGAGCCGGAGGAACCCGGTCTCGTCGGCGCCGGTGGCCTCGAACGCGTAGGTGGGGGGTTCGGTGGTGGTGCGCTCGAGCCCGTGCTCGACCAGGCGACGGTAGACGTCGCTGGCGGTCTCCTCGGCGCTCGACACCAGTGTGACGTCGGGACCCATGACGTACTGGATCGCCGCGGACATCAACGGGTAGTGCGTGCAGCCGAGCACGAGCGTGTCGACGTCCGCCGCACGGATCGGCTCGAGGTACCCGGCCGCGACCCGGCGGAGCTCCGGCGACGACGTGTCCCCGGCCTCGACGAACTCGACGAAGCGCGGGCAGGCCGCCAGCGTCAGGGTGACGTCAGCCGCCACGGCGAAGGCGTCCTCGTACGACCGCGAGGCGATGGTGCCGACCGTGCCGATCACGCCGACCCGACCGGTCCTGGTCTGTTTGACGGCCGCGCGGGCCGCGGGCTGGATGACCTCGACGACGGGGATGCCGTACGCCTGCTCGTACCGTTCGCGGGCGTCGCGCAGGACCGCGGACGACGCCGTGTTGCACGCGATGACCAGGGCCTTGACGCCCTGGTCGACCAGGTCGTCCATCACCTGCAGGGCGTACCGGCGGACGTCCGCGATGGGCTTGGGGCCGTACGGGGAGTGCAGCGTGTCGCCGACGTACCGGATGCTCTCGCGCGGGAGCTGGTCGATGATCGCGCGGGCGACCGTCAGGCCACCGACGCCGCTGTCGAAGACTCCGATCGGTGCATCCGTCACGGCACCAGCGTACCGACGCGGGCCGACGTGCCGGACGCCACCCGGGCCTCCAGCCGCAGGTCCTGACTAGTGTCGATGGGGTGACCAGCGCGCTCCTGACGGACCAGTACGAACTCACCATGGTCGATGCGGCCCTGAAGGACGGCACCGCCGACCGGCGCTGCGTGTTCGAGGTCTTCGCGCGACGGCTGCCGGACGGGCGTCGCTACGGCGTGGCGGCCGGCCTCGGGCGGTTCCTCACCGCACTCGGGGACTTCCGGTTCGGCGACGACGAGATCGGGTTCCTGCGCGACCGCGGCGTCGTGGACGCGGGGACCGCGGACTGGCTGGCCGGGTACCGCTTCACCGGGGACGTCCGGGCGTACCGCGAGGGCGAGGTGTTCTTCCCGAACTCCCCCGTGCTGCAGATCGAGGGCACGTTCGCCGAGGCCGTCCTGCTCGAGACCCTGGCCCTGTCGGTCTTCAACGCCGACTCGGCGATCGCCTCGGCAGCAGCGCGCATGGTGTCCGCCGCCGACCACCGCCCGATCGCCGAGATGGGCTCTCGGCGCACCGGCGAGTGGAACGCGGTCGCCGCGGCCCGCGCTGCGTACATCGCCGGGTTCGGCGCGACGAGCAACCTCGAGGCCGGCCGCACGTGGGGCATCCCGACGATGGGCACCGCCGCGCACGCGTTCACCCTGCTGCACGACTCGGAAGAAGCGGCGTTCCGCTCCCAGCTCGACGCCCTCGGTGACGGCACGACGCTGCTCGTCGACACCTACGACATCGAGGCGGCCGTCGACACCGCGGTCCGGCTGACATCCGGTCGGTTGGGTGCCGTCCGCATCGACAGCGGCGACCTGCCGTCCGTCGTGGCGTCGGTCCGCGCGCAGCTCGACCGGCTCGGCGCGACGAGCACGAAGATCACCGTCACGAACGACCTGGACGAGTACACGATCGCCGCGCTCCGTGCCGCCCCGGTCGACTCGTACGGCGTCGGGACCTCGGTCGTGTCCGGGTCCGGGCACCCCGCTGCCGGGATGGTCTTCAAGCTCGTCGCGCACCAGTCGCCGGCCGGCGAATGGGTGTCCGTGGCCAAGAAGTCCGCCGACAAGGCGTCGATCGGCGGGCGCAAGGAGGCCGGGCGGCGCCTGCGCAACGGCATCGCGACGGCCGAGGTCGTCCGCACCCCGGGCACGTCCGCCGGTCCGGACGAGCGTCCGCTGCTCGTGCCCGTCGTGACCCACGGCGAGGTCGACCCGGCGTTCCTCGGCAGTCACGGGGTCGAGGCTGCGCGGGCACACCACGCCAACGCCAAGGCCGAGCTGCCGGTCGACGCGGCACGGATCGGTCGGGGCGACCCCGCGATCCCGACGCTGATCGTGTGAGCTACTCGGCCTGCATCTTCTCGTAGATGGCCTTGCAGTCCGGGCAGACCGGGAACTTCTCCGGGTCGCGGCCCGGGATCCACTTCTTGCCGCACAAGGCCTTGACGGGCTTGCCGCTCAGGGCCGACTGCAGGATCTTGTCCTTCTTGACGTAGTGCGAGAAGCGCTCGTGGTCGCCGGGCTCGATCGCCTCTTCCTCGAGGAGCTTCTCGAGCTCGCGGTCCATCACGTCGAGTCCGCCGCCACCGGGTTCCGTCATGCTCATGGGACCAGGGTACGTCCGTCCGCGGTCAGTTGCGCTGCGCCGCTGCTCCGCGGCGTCAGTTGCGCTGCGCCGCTGCTCCGCGGCGTCAGTTGCGCTGCGCCGCTGCGAGCAGGTCCGGGCCGTGCCGGTCGAACAGCTTGCCACCCACCACGACACCGAGCCCGAGCACCACGACGCCGACGCCGGCACCGACGAGCAACGTCAGCATCGCCCACCTCGCCGCACTGTCCGTGAAGGCCAGCACCGCGAGCCACCCAGCGGGGACCGAGAACACCAGGATCCCGATGATCGTGACCGACTGCGACACGGTCGACACCACGCCGGCGGCCTGCGGCTGCTGGAACGCCCGGTCGCCCGGTCGCACCGTCGGGTAGGGCAGTGCCACGGACACGACACTCGAGATCCCGAGGCCCGCGAACAGCGCCCCGACGCACACGCCGATCAGCACCGGGAAGGCCGCGGCGTCGCCGAAGAGCCAGGCGGACACCCCGCTGCCCGCGACGATCACCGGCACCCCGACGACGATCACGGGCGTCAGCCGGCCCAGCCGGTCGCTCCATCCGGGTGCCCCCGAAGCCACGTGCAGCCACACCGCGGTGTTGTCGTACGCGACGTCGTTGTGCGGCAGGAACCCCGCGATGACGGCCATCAGCGGCAGCGGGATGAGCGCGGTCCAGTGCCAGGGCATGCCGGCGACGCCGAGCGGCACGACGACGATCGGCACGAAGAGCAGGATCAGGTACGAGGTGCGGTACCGCGGGTCACGGCCCCAGTAGGTCAACGCACGGGCGGCGACGGCACCGACCGGGGTCGCCCCGAGCCGGTCGAACCACCCCAGGGTCCGGTAGCTCCGGACCGACGCACGGTCGTCGACCGTGACGAGCAGGTGCCCGACGAGCGCCCACCACGCCCAGGCCAGCAGACCGAGGACCGCCAGCGCGATCAGGAGCTCGACGACGGCTCCGCCGGTGTCGCCGACGGCGGCCGCAGCGGGCACGGCCCACGCGGCTCCCCACGGGGTCCACCCGGCGATGTCGGCGATCCGGTCGAGTTCGGTGCTGCGCGGGTCGACCCAGTCGACGCGCAGCAGCAGCGACACGGTCGGGATCGCCAGGACCACGACCACGAGCGTCACCAACCAGCCGGCGTCGCGTGTCGGACGGTGCCCGCCGAAGAGCCACGCTCCCAGTGCACACCCGACCCGCACCAGCAGGGCGGCGGTCGCGACGACGAGCACCGCCGCGACGACCCCGAGGACCCCGCTGCCGGCGTCCCGCATCCAGGTCACCGACTGGGCGACCGCGACGATCGCCACGGACACGATCGGCACGCCGACCAGTCCGGCCACGCCGAGTCCCACGGCCAGGTCGCGTCGGGTGACGCCGAACACGGCGAACCGTCGCGGGTCGAACTGGTCCGCGCCGCCGACGGCGAGCGGGATGATCGTGAACCCGACCATCACCAGCGTGCCGACGGGCACGACGACGGTCCGGGCGACCTCGGGGTCGGCGGTACGCAGGGCGGTGACCGCCATGGCGACGAGCACGGCCGCGGCGAGTCCGGCGAGGCTGCCGACGACGACCAGGACCGAGCGACGCGCACTCCCCCTGACCTCGCCCGCCAGCAGGTCGGCCCTCAGCCGGAGAAGCTGTGCAACCATTCCATGCTCTCTGCGACGACGCGGCCACCCGCGAGCTCGACGAACTTGTCCTCGAGGCTCTTCCGGCCACGCACCTGCGCCATGGTGCCCGACGCGAGCACCTTGCCGCCGACGATCACGGCGACCGAGTCGCACGTGCGCTGGACGAGTTCCATCGAGTGGCTCGACAGGACGACGGTGCCGCCGCCCTGGGTGTAGCGGCGCAGGATCTCGACGATCGTCGCCGAGCTGACCGGGTCGACCGACTCGAACGGCTCGTCGAGCACGAGCACGCGCGGGGAGTGGATGAGGGTCGCGGCCAGGGCGATCTTCTTCGCCATCCCGACGGAGTAGTCGGCGACCTGACGACCGAGTGCGTCGCCGAGCCCGAAGGCCTCGGCCAGGTCGGCGCTCCGCGCTCGGGCGGTCTTGCCGTCGAGCCCGCGCAGCGTCGCCGAGTAGAACAGCAGCTGCGCACCGGTCAGACGGTCGAACAGACGGAGTCGGTCGGGCAGCACGCCCATGCTCCGTTTCGCCGCGGCCGGGTCGGCCCACACGTCGTGGTCGAGCACGGTCGCGGTGCCGGCGTCGGGACGCAGCAGACCGGTGAGCATCGACAGTGTCGTGGTCTTGCCCGCGCCGTTGGGTCCGACGACCCCGAAGATCGATCCCTGGCGGATCTCGAGGTCGACCTCGTCCGCGGCGATCGTCTGGCCGTACCGCTTGACCAGGCCGGCAGCACGGAGCACCACGGGCTGCTGCGGTGCCGGAGCGGCGGCCGTGGCGCGTTTCGTCGCGGTCGGCCGCGGTGCGCGCTTCTTCGCCGGCGCGGTCTGCCCGGCGGCCGGCGCGGTCTGCCCGGCGCCTGGCGCGTCGGCTGCGTCGTTCCGGACGGGAGGCTCGGTGGCGGTCGCGTCGACCCCCTCCGCCCGCCCCTCGGTCCGGTCCACCACGCCGGTCCGGCCCGACTTCGACGCCGCGGCGCCCTGCGGGCGTGTCGCGCGGCCCTTCTTGCCGGTGCGCTGCCCGGCACCCGGGCCCGTGCCGGTGCGTGCAGCGCCGCCCGTGCCGTCCGTCCGGACGTCGTCGGCGACGCGGGTGTCCGTCGCGGTGTCGTCCGTCATGCCGTCCTGTGCAGGGCGATCGTCCGCATCCCTGTCCCCCGTGTCTGCGTTGTCGTCGTCCACGGCGTCGTCGCCGTCGAACTCGGTCGTCTCGGTGAGCCAGGCCGCGTCGGACGTCGCGTACACGTCGTTCTCATCCCCTGCTGCAGCCGCCACGGCCCCACCGTACCAATGCGCCGGACGCGTCGGGGTGGGCGGATCCCCAGGGTCACGAAATGACTACGAACCCGTTCAGGACGTACCCCGACGGGGGGACTTTCCGTATCATTCACGAGGACACGACGGAGTGTTCACCACTTGGAAACCTGCCCCGGATGCCTGCGGGGCCGCGGATCGCTCCCCTGTCGTCGACGGCCGGGCGCGGCTCACGGCTCGTTCGCACCTGATCGGAGCACACTCGAGAAGGCCTGCCTGTGCCCAACGGCGCGCGGGCAGACACCCGAAGGGACCAGCATGACCACGCAGATCGTCATCCTCGCAGCGGGGATGGGCAGCCGCCTCGGGCGCAGCCTGCCGAAGCCGCTCACCGAACTCAGTGACGGCCGCTCCATCATGCAGCAGCAGTTCGACAACATCCGCGCCGCGTTCGGTTCGAGCGCCAAGGTGACGGTCGTCGTCGGCTACAAGTCCGAGTACATCGTCGAGGCCTTCCCCGAAGCCGCCTTCGTCTACAACGAGTCCTACGACTCCACCAACACCTCGAAGAGCCTGCTCCGTGCGCTCAAGGCCACGGGCAAGGGCGGCGTCCTCTGGATGAACGGCGACGTCGTCTTCGACCCGCGGGCCCTCGTCCGCGCGGCCGACATGATGGACCAGGACCGCTCGTTCGTCAGCGTCAACACCGAGAAGGTGTCCGACGAAGAAGTCAAGTACACGGTCGACGCCGAAGGCTGCATCCACAAGCTGTCCAAGCAGGTCGTGGGCGGTCTGGGCGAAGCGGTGGGCATCAACTACGTCTCCGCCGCCGACAAGCAGGCGCTCATCCACCAGCTCGGCCGGGTCGACGACCAGGAGTACTTCGAGGGCGGCATCGAGGCAGCCATCGCTGAAGACGGTCTACGCTGGACGCCGATCGACATCTCCGACCTGTACGCGGTCGAGATCGACTTCGCCGAGGACCTCGAGCGCGCGAACAACCTGTTCGCCTGAGCGACTGGCATCCTCTCGGTGATCCCAGCCGGAAGGACCCCATGACGACATCGAGTGCGCCGACCGCGCCGCCGGTCGTTGCCCCGGCAACGGCCCGCAGTGCGACTCGGCGCTATCGTCATGCGCTCTGGCTGCTCACCAAGCGCGACCTGCGCGTCCGGTACTCCACCTCGGCGCTCGGCTACGTGTGGTCGATCCTCGACCCCCTCGTCATGTCGGGGATCTACTGGTTCGTCTTCACGCAGGTGTTCCACCGCGGGTCCGTGGGCGAAGAGCCCTACATCGTGTTCCTGCTGTCGGCGCTGCTGCCGTGGATGTGGTTCACGGGGGCCGTGTCCGACTCCACCCGCGCGTTCATCTCCGAGTCCAAGCTGATCCGCTCGACGACGATCCCCCGCAGCATCTGGGTGCTCCGGATCGACGCGTCCAAGGGCATCGAGTTCCTGCTGAGCATCCCCGTGCTCGCGGTGTTCGTCATCGCGACGGGTGCGCACCTGCACTGGCAGGTCGTCCTCTGGCCGCTCGCGATCCTGCTGCAGGCGGCGCTGGTCTACGGCATCGGCCTGATCGTGGCCCCGCTCGTGGTGTTCTTCCGCGACCTCGAGCGTGCGGTGAAGCTGCTGCTCCGGTTCGCCTTCTACGCCTCGCCCATCATCTACGGCACGCACGCGCTCCCCCGGGTCCTGCACGACCTGGCGGCGATCAACCCCCTCACCGGCATCTTCGGCATCTACCGCGCGGCGTTCTTCCCCAGCCAGCTCGACTGGACCGAGGTCCTGGCGTCGGCGGTCACGACCGCGGTGGTCGTCGCCATCGGTCTCGCGGTGTTCCGTCGCAGCGAGCACCGCGTCCTCAAGGAGCTGTGATGACCTCGACCCAGGCACCTGACCAGGCCAAGACCGTCGCGCCGGTCATCTCGGTCACCGACGCCGGCATCCGGTTCAAGCGCAACCGCAAGGCCGCGCGGAACTTCAAGGACCTGTTCGCGGGGAGCAACCGCCGGCAGCGCGGCGACGAGTTCTGGGCCCTGCGCCACGTCTCCTTCGACGTGCGTCCAGGTGAGGCGATCGGTGTCGTCGGCCGCAACGGGCAGGGCAAGTCGACCCTGCTCAAGCTCGTGGCGCAGGTGATGCTGCCGGACGAGGGTCGTGTCCGGGTCGGGGCCGGCGTCGCACCGCTCATCGAGATCACGGGTGGGTTCGTCGGCGACCTCACGGTGCGCGACAACGTCTACCTGACGGCCGGCCTGCACGGCATGTCCCGGACCGAGATCCGCGACGACTTCGACGAGATCATCGACTTCGCCGAGATCGGCGACTTCGTGGACACTCCCTACAAGCACCTGTCGAGCGGCATGAAGGTCCGCATCGCCTTCTCGGTCATCTCCCGCCTCGACGAACCCGTCATCCTGGTCGACGAGGTCCTGGCGGTCGGCGACAAGGCCTTCCGCGAGAAGTGCTACAAGCGCATCGAGCAGCTGCTCGCCGGCGGACGGACCCTGTTCTTCGTCTCCCACAGCGACAAGGACATCCGACGCTTCTGCGACCGCGGCCTGTACCTCGACAAGGGCCGGCTGCAGCTCGACGGCACCGTCGACCAGGCGCTCGCGCAGTACGCCGCCGACTACGCGGTCTGAGCACGCGGACGGGTCCCCCTCCCCTCCACAACCCGCCCCACCGCACCTCGCTCCACAGGCCATGCGCCACCGAGGGATCCCCAGCCCCCAGCGTCGGACCCTCCCCCTACCGTTTCCCCCATGCACCCAGCACCAACCGCCTACCGTGTCCCGTTCGCCGTCGACCGCAGCCAGGCCCCGCACCGGTACGACCTCGTCAACATGGGTGACGAGCCCGTCGACGGCCTGAGCCTCACCCACCTCGGAACGGGCTACTGCCCACCCCTCGTCGTCCGTCGTCTCGACCCGGGCCGCAGCATCGGGATCGCGGTGTTCGGCGTCGCCCCGGACGAGACCGGCGTGGTCATCGTCCGGTGGCGCCGACCGGACCGCTCCGAGTACGTCTGGCGGATGTCCCTGGTCGGCCCGGGGCTCGCGCCGTGAACCAGGGCCCCTCAGCGGCCGCCGTGGGCACGGTCGACCTCGTGCCAGCGTGCGACCAGCCGCTCGACCGCGGCGTGGAACCGCGCGGTCGCCACCCCGGGCGTGGTGTCGCCGAAGTACCGCGTGACCCAGCGCCGCAGCTCCGCGAGCTCGGCCTCGTCGTGCGCCGCGGCGTCCACACGGCCGATCACGTCGCCGGCGTCCTCGGCCCGCAGCCAGTTCGCGGCGGCCAGGTACCCGCGCTCGTCGACGTCGGCCTCGGCGGCTGCCGGGCGGGTGACGATCAGTGGCTTGCCGACGGCCAGCCGGTCGTAGATCATCGCGCTGATGTCGGTGATCGCCACGTCGGCGTCGGCGAGCTGCCACCCCATGCCCGGCCCGTCGTCGTACACGTGGTGGGCGCTCGCGTCGGCGGCGTTGGCGGCCGCGATGGCAGCGACGATCCGTTCGTGCGCCGCGCGGTACCCGGCATCGGTGACGCCGCTGCGCGGGTGTGGCCGGTACACCAGACGGTGCCGGGGCGACGCCAGCACGCGCTCCGCGATGGTCGTGCCGTGGCTCTGGATCGACCCGTAGGCAGCGGCGGCGCGGTCGCCCTCCCACGTCGGCGCGTACAGCACCACCGTGCGGTCGTCGGACGGGTACGGCGGCTCCCCGGCGAAGTGGTCCGCCTGGGGGCGTCCGATGGCGATCGCCCGCCGGTCCAGGTCGTAGTCCCACAGCGCCTCGGCCAGGCGGTCACGAGCGGCGTCCCCGGCGATCAGGGCGTAGTCGTACGCCTTGAACTGGTTGGTCGTCATGTACATCTTGTCGCTCTCGCCGTGGTTGACGAAGACGTGCCACATCCGTCCGTACCGCATCATCTGGAAGTTGCGGGCGTTCTGGTTGACGTACAACACCAGCTTCGGCGCCTGCTCGTCGACGAACCGCTCCAGGTCGACCACCTGCCGGGCGTACACCGCGGGCACGGGGGCCTCGTCGAGCAGGGTCAGCATGGTGCCGGGGTTGCGCGAGATGATCGCGACGGGGTGGGTCCGTGCCAACTCGGCCAGCGGCGCGTACCACTGCCGCACCTGGTACATGTTCACGGGGCCGTCGGCGAAGTACACGGCGACCTCGACGGTGCCCGGCACCAGCGGGCGCTCGGTCGCCAGGCGCCGGGCCAGGTCGCGCCGGTTGCCACGTGCGGTCAACAGGCGCTGCACCAGCCGCAGGGCCGTTCGGGCGTCGCGCAGGATCGGCATGCTCGGATCTCTCTCGTTCGGTCTGGGTCAGACGACGGGCGGGCGCCCGGCCAGGGTCATCCGGCCGATCGTCAGCCACCCCATCGTGCGCGCGGCGCCGCAGTCGGACGTCCAGCCCTCGCGGACACCGGCGAACCACACCCGCAGCTGCCGGGGACGACGCCACCACCGCAGGGTCTGGATCGCGGCCCACGAGCCGACGTACAGGGGGCGCAGCGCCACGGGCAGGTTCCGGCGTGCCAGCCACACTCGGTTCCGGGCGTTCAGTCGGACGTACTCGGCGTGCCGGGCCGGGTCGATGGCCGGGTGGTGCGCGACCAGGTCGCCGTCGTACCAGGCCCGACGTCCGGCGTCCCACACGCGCCAGGCCAGCTCGATGCCCTCGTGCGCGTAGAAGTACGGTGCACCCCAGCCCCCCACGGCGCGGTACACGTCCATCGGCAGGACGACGGCGCCCTCCCACACCGAGAACACCGCCGACGACTCGGCCGGGTCGCCCTTGCGGATCCGCGGCACCCAGCGCAGCGGGTTGGCAGCGCCGGATGGGTCGACCACCCGCGGCTGCAGCAGGCCGAGCGACGGGTCGGCGGCGAAGCGTGCGATCGCGTCCCGCAGGAACGTCTCGGACGGCACGGACGCGTCGTCGTCCAGGAAGAACACGTAGTCGCCGTCGACCACGTCGGCACCGGCGTTCCGACCAGCGGGGATCCCCACGTTCTCGGGCAACGCCAGGGTCCGGACGCCGTCGGGCAGGCCGGTCGGTTCCCAGCCGTTGCCGACGCACACGACGTCGAGCTCGACGCCCTGTTGCGCGAGCACGCTCTCGAGCCCCCGGCGCAGGTCGTCCGGACGCGTCCCCTGCGACAGGCTCACCACGGCCACCCGCGGGTGGTCACGATGCGGCACCGCGTGCCGACGCGTCGTACCGGGCGTCACGCACGCACCCGCTTCGACGCCATGATCGCCACGAAGTGCCCCGCCGTCGCCAGGACCGCCAGCGGCAGGAGCGCTCCGACCAGGACCCGGTCGACCAGCGGATGACCGGCCACCAGACCGATCACCGCGAACACGAAGGCCAGCATCGACAGCTCGACCGAGTGGTACAGCCGGTGGAACGGCAGGAAGCGCGCAACCCGCCGCAACGACGCCAGACGACGGCCGGACGGTGCCGTCGAGGCATCGCGGCGGTCGACCAGCTTCTCGAGGCCCGAGTTCGCCCGGGCCACGTGCACCATGTCGTTGAGCGCCTTGTTGAGCACGATCACCAGGCCGAGCGCACACCCGATCGTGGTCCACATCCAGTCCGCACCGTGGATCGGCCATGTCGCTGCACGGACGCCGAGCGCGATCGGGATCAGCCCCTCGGTCGTGTAGTGCCCGACCTTGTCCAGGAACACCCCGGCCGGCGACCGCGTGCCACGCCACCGGGCGACCTCGCCGTCCGAGCAGTCGACGAGCATCTGCAGCTGGCCCAGCACGAGCGCCAGGGCCGCACCCCAGATCCCCGGGATCAGCAGCGCCGCGGCGACCGACCACCCCACCAGGATCATCAGGCCGGTGACCTGGTTCGCGCTCACCCGGGTCTTCAGCAGCACCCACGTCAGGTACGGCGAGACGTCGCGCAGGTACAGCGACGCCGTCCAGTGCTCGGCGTTCGCGCGCGACCGGACCTCGTCGGGCTGGGCGACCGCCCGCAGCTCGGCGATCGACGACGGGTGGGAGTAGCCGCGCCGGTCTGGGGCCGACTCGTACTGGGGCTCGGGCAAGGGCGTCACCGTCCGGTGTGGGTCGTCAGCTCAGAGGTCCGTGTCAGGAACCCGACGATGAACCCGACCCCCCAACCGATGTGGATGCAGGGCAGCACGACGAGTAGCCATGCGCGAGTGGGCAGGTCCGAGCGTCGTGCGACCACCAGGCCACCGACGACGACGAACACCAGGTACACGGCGGGGACGACGAAGCCGAGCATCGCCCAGGCGGCGCCGCTGCCGACGAGCGCGCCGACGACACCGACGATCCCGGCGACGAGTCCCAGCCCGAGTCCCGCCACCATCGCCGGAGGCACGAAGTACCGCAGACCGTTGTTCGCGGGGAACCGCCGAGCGAGCTCACCACGCCACAACCCCGTCGCGACGAACTGGCGGACCAGGCGCCGCAGGCTGGGCCGCGGCCGGTACGTCACGACCAGCTCGGGGGTGAACCACACCGTGCCGCCGGTCGAGCGCAGACGCCGGTTGAGCTCCCAGTCCTGGCCGCGCTTGATCCCCTCGTCGAACAGTCCGACGGCGAACAACCGATCGCGACGGAACACCCCGAGGTACGCGGTCTCGGCCGGCCCCGCCTGGCCGCCGACGTGGTGCGGTGTGCCACCGAGACCCACGCGGCTTCCGTACGCCAGGGCGACGGCCTTCTCGAACGGGCTGCGTCCCTCGGCGCGCATGATCCCACCGACGTTGTCGGCGCCGGACTCCTGCAGTGTGCGGACGGCGATGCGCGTGTAGTCCGGCGGCAGGACCGAGTGGGCGTCCACCCGCACCACGACGGGGTGCGTCGATGCCCGGATCGCGACGTTGAGCCCGGCGGGCGTGGACCCGACGACGTTCTCGACGGCACGGATGCGCGGGTCGGCCGCGCTCATCTCGGCGACGAGCTCGTTGGTGCCGTCGATCGAGGGCCCGAGCGCGAGCACCACCTCGAACGGCCCGGCGTAGTCCTGCTCGAGCAGACTGGCGACGGCGGCACGGACCTCGGTGACCTCGTTCAGCACGGGCATGACGTACGACACGCCCGGCAAGGGCTGTCCGTGTGTCTGCATGCGTTCCTCGGGGTCCTGGCGGTGAGCGACTCGCAGCCTATCAAGCGGGCGAGACCCGGACCTGCCGCCGCACTGGGCGCCGTCGGCGCACCCCGGGACGGACAGGAGGCCCGGTACCAGCTGGTACCGGGCCTCCTGTCCGTCGGTTCGAGCGTCAGCTCTTGCTGTCGTACGTCCCCAGGGTCACGTACGCCGTCCGCGACTGACCGTTGCGGATGTAGGTGATCTCGGTCTTCGCGCCGCCGGCGAAGTACCGGACCTGCGCGGTCAGGTCGGTCGCGTCCGACACGGTCGCGTCACCGATCTTGGTGACCACGTCGCCCTTCTGCAGACCGGCACCCGCTGCCGCGCCGCCCGACGAGACGGACTTGATGAGCGCACCCATCTGCGTGGCCTTGGCGTCCTCGTTGGCGTCGCCGACCGTCGCCCCGAGCAGGCCGTGCGTGGCCGAACCGTTGTCGATGATCTCGTTCGCGACACGCTTGACCAGGTTGGCGGGGATCGAGAACCCGACGCCGATGCTGCCGGACTGCGAGCCCGACGACTCCGAGCTGCTGCCCGCGCTGGCGATGGCGACGTTGATGCCGATCAGCTTGCCCTTGGAGTCCAGCAGCGCACCGCCGGAGTTGCCCGGGTTGATCGACGCGTCGGTCTGGATGACCGGCAGCGACACCGTCGCACTGGTGCCGGAGCTCGAACCGTTGTCGCCGTTGCCCCAGAAGTCGAACGGACCGCTGCCGTTGTTGCCCTGGCCCTCGTTGGAGTCGCCGCCCGAGTTCGGCGCGCTCGACGTGACCTGGATGCTGCGGTTGAGCGTCGAGACGATGCCGTCGGTGACGGTGTTCGACAGCCCGAGCGGTGCGCCGATCGCCACGGCCGTGTCGCCCACGTTGAGCTTCGACGAGTCGGCGAAGGTCATCGGCTTCATGTCGGTCGCGTCGATCTTGATGACCGCCAGGTCGACCGTCGGGTCCGTGCCGACGAGCTTGCCCGGGTAGATCTTGCCGTCGGACGTCGTGACCTGGATCGTGCCGCTCGAGCTGTCGCCGTCGAGCGTGACGACGTGCGTGTTCGTGACGATGTAGCCGTCCTTGCTCATGACGACACCCGACCCGGTGCCGGCCTCTTGCGAGGCGGAGACGTTGATCGTGACGACCGACGGCGTGGCCTGCGCCGCGACCGCGGTGACGACCGTGGCGGAGTTGTAGTCGTTGACCGTCAGGTTGCCGCCGCCGCTCGAGCCCGAGGAGCTCGTCGTCGTACCGCCACCGTTCGACGTCGCCGCGACCCAGCCGCCACCGGCCGCACCACCGACGAGCGCGCCGACGATGAGTCCGCCGACGAGCGGCAGGACGTACTTGTTGCGGGTGGACTTCGGCTTGGTCGCCGTCGCCGTGGCAGTCGAGCCGTTCGCTGCTGCGCCGGCGGCTGCCCCGCCGGCCGCGCCGGTGAAGTAGTAGCCGTTGGCCCGCTGGTCGGAGCCCTCGGTGTCGCCGAAGGCGCTCGACGTGGGTGCCGGAGCGGACTGCCCGTACTGGGTGCCCTGGTGGGCCTGGCTCTGGCCGTACTGGCTCTGCTGGCCGTACTGGCTCTGCTGGCCGTACTGGCTCTGCTGCCCGTACTGGCTGTCCTGGCCCTGACCGTACTGGCCGGACCCGTACTGGCTGTCCTGGCTGTCCTGGCTCTGACCGTACTGGCCGGACCCGTACTGGTTCTGCTGCCCGTACTGACCCTGCTGGCCGTACTGGCTGGTCTGCCCCTGGCCGTACTGGGAGTTCCCGTCCTGACCGTACGGCCCCTGGGCCGAGCCGTACTGGCTCGTCGGGTACTGGGCGGCATGGTCCTGAGCGGAGCCGTACTGGCTCGTCGGGTACTGGCCGGTCTGGTCTTGGCCGGAGCCGGCCTGCTGTCCGGAACCGGACTGCTGGTCGTACGCCGACGTCGGCGCCTGGGACGAGGCGGGCTGGGCGTACTCGCCGTAGCGGGGGCGAGCCTCCTGATCGGTCGTCGGGTACGGCGCCGTGTACTGGTCAGTGCGCTGGTCGTTCCCGAACTGCTCGATCGGGTACGACGACACGGGCTCGATCACGTCGGTGTGGTCGTCGTTGGTCTGGTCGGCGTCGGCGCGGTGGCCGGACGCGGTGTGGGAGTCGCTCGGCGTCGACGCTCCAGCGTCGCCCGCCTGCTGCGCGACATCGTCGGAGGCGGCCTCGGGGGTCGTGTCGTCCGGACGGTGGTCGTCGCCGTGCCCGTGGGGCGTGGTGTCGGTCATGCTGAACGTGCTCCTTTCAAGCTCCTGCAGTCTGTCGGACGCACCTGGGCGATGGTCCTGGCGGTGCTGCGAGAGCCCTATGGCGATCTTATGCGTCACCTGTGGACGCACTCCCGGCCCGCGTCCGGCCACGCACTAGGTTGGGTGCGTCCAGCGTGACGACTCGTCGGAGGGAACCACATGCGGCAGTCCGGACCATGGGTGCGCGCAGCGGCGGGAGCGATGCTGCTGGGTCCCGACGGCGTCCCGGCGCCGACCGTCTTCGCCGAGATGAGCGCCCTGGCGGCGAGCACCGGCGCGATCAACCTCGGACAGGGCTTCCCGGACGAGGACGGCCCCGCCGAGGTGCTCGAGGCCGCGGTTCGCGCGATCCGCGACGGCGTCAACCAGTACCCGCCGGGGCGCGGGACCCCCGACCTGCGTCGGGCGATCGCGGAGCACCAGCAGCGGTGGTACGGGCTGCAGGTCGATCCGGAGCGCGAGGTCCTGGTCACCGCCGGCGCCACCGAGGCCCTGGCCGCGACGCTCCTGGCGCTCGTCGAGCCCGGCGACGAGGTGATCACCTTGGAACCGTTCTACGACGCGTACGGAGCACTGATCGGTCTGGCAGGAGGACACCACGTGACCGTGCCGTTGACCGCCCCGGACTTCCTGCCGGACGAGGCGACCCTGCGGGCGGCGTTCTCCGACCGCACGCGCGTCGTCCTGGTGAACACACCGCACAACCCGACCGGACGGGTCCTGCCCACCGAGGTCCTGCGCACCGTCGTCGAACTCGCCGAACGCCACGATGCGGTCATCCTCACCGACGAGGTCTACGAACATCTGACGTTCGCCGTGCAGCACGTGCCGATCGCGACGCTGCCCGGAGCCCGCGACCGCACCGTCACCGTGTCGAGCGCCGGCAAGACGTTCAGCACCACCGGGTGGAAGATCGGGTGGCTGACCGCTCCCCCGGCACTCGTCGACGCGATCACCTCGGTCAAGCAGTTCCTGACGTACGTCAACGGTGCGCCGTTCCAGCCCGCTGTCGCTACCGGCCTGCGCCTGCCCGACGCCGTGTTCGCGGGCATCGCGGACGACCTGCGTGGCAAGCACGAGTTGCTCGCCGCAGGGTTGGGTGCGGCCGGTCTCGACGTGATGCGCCCGGACGGCGGCTACTTCGTCATCGCCGACGTCGCGCCGCTCGGCTTCGCGGACGCTCGAGCGTTCTGCCAGGAACTGCCCGCGCTGGCCGGTGTCGTCGGCGTCCCGGTGTCGGCGTTCGTCCGCCCCGAGCGCGCCGCCGGGTACCGGTCGCTCGTGCGGTTCGCGTTCTGCAAGCGTCGCAGCGTGCTCGAGGACGCCGCCGCTCGGTTGGCAGGCCTCAGCGACCCGTCACGTCGGGCGGGTCGTCCGGCCTGACCGGACCGTCACGTCCGGCGGGTCGTCCGGCCTGACCGGACCGTCACGTCGTACCGACGGAGTGACAGCGACGGGTTGACGCGCCGGACCCGGTCCGTCACGTCGGTGTCGACCACACCGACCAGGAGGCCCGGCTCACCTCCCAGCGCAGCCGTCGCCACCCCGGACGGATCGAGCAGGACGGTCCCACCGATCCCGACGGGCGGCGCCTGTCCCACCCCGAGCACCCAGGTGGTGTTCTCGATCGCGCGGGCGGTCAGCAGCGTGCGCCAGTGGTGTTCCTTGCCCGGACCACGCACCCACTCTGCGGGGAGCACCACGAGGTCGGCTGCGCCGGAGTCGGGCTCGACCAGACGACGGGTGACCTCGGGGAAGCGCAGGTCGTAGCAGGTCTCGAGGCCGATCCGGACGCCGTCCAGGTCGAACACGGGCAGCTGTTCGGGATCGCCGGGCTCGATGCGGTCGGACTCGCGCGAGCCGAACGCGTCGTAGAGGTGCACCTTCCGGTACGTGCAGCGCAGCTCGCCGGTCCGGTCGATCGCCACGAGGGTGTTCCGGAACCGGTCCGTCCGGCCCGCGGTCTCCGCGATGCCGACCACGAGTGCCAGACCGTGCTCGCGGGCGACCTGGCGGAGCCCCGTGACGAAGGGCCCGTCGAGCGGCTGCGCTGCCGCGACGAAGCGGTCGTCGATGTCCGCTGTGAAGTACGAGGTGTACTCGGGCGTGACGAGCAGCTGCGCACCGCGCGCCGCTGCGTCCCGTGCGGCCGTGCGGACCGTGTCGAGGTTCGCGTCCGGGTCGTCCACGGGGGCGAACTGGGCCGCCGCGATCGTGAGTGTCGCCATGCCCCGACCCTACCGAGGCCCCGTCACGCGGGACCGCCCGCCGCACCCCGCCCTGCCCTGCCCTGCCCTGCCCTGCCCCGCCCTGCGCGAACGGGCGAAATGCCCCGGTTCCGGATGGACGCACGCGGGCATTCCGCCCGCTCACGTGCTCGTCTCGGGGCAGGGGGCTGGACGACCCGCCGCCCGCCCGTGCCCACCGCCCGCCCCTGCCCACCGCCCCACGTCCCCGAGCGGGTAGAACCGCACGGTCCCCGCCATCCGCACGCCGACATTCCGCCCGCTCACGTCGGGGCACGTCGCGACACCGCCCCCGCCCACCCCCGCCGCCCGCCCATGTCCGCGAGCGGGCAGAACCGCACGGTCCCCCGCCTTCCGCACGCCGGTGTTTCGCCCGCTCGCGTGGGAACTCGGAGCACGGCGGAGCAATGCGGGGCGTGGAGCGCGAACGGGCGGAACCGCACAGTCCCCGTCGACGCGAACCACGGCATTTCGCCCGCTCGCGTGAGGACGCGGGGCGCAGGGAACGGCGGGCGCGGGTCACGCGGCACGGCGGGCACGGCGGGCACGGCGGGCACGGCGGGCGGGCGGATCCGCGCCAGTCGACGGGACGAGCGGCAGCGGGACCCGGGACCCGAGACCCGAGCGACGACGTGCCGGGGCGGTCAGACACCCGGGCACACGAAGAAGCCCCGGTCCGAATGGACCGGGGCTTCTGTGACGCGTTGGTTGCGGGGGCAGGATTTGAACCTACGACCTCTGGGTTATGAGCCCAGCGAGCTACCGAACTGCTCCACCCCGCGGCACGTCTGTAACACTACACGGGTTCGAGCGGGGCGCCAAATCGAGCGCCCCGCCCGAGGGTCAGTTGCCCGACCCGGTGCTGTCCTCGGCATCGACCGCGGCGTTGATCGCCTCTTGCAGCCGCTTGTCCGCCTCGGCCGCTGCGACCAGGTCGTTGTCGGCGTAGGCCTGCTGGCGGTCCTGCAGGGCAGCACTTGCGTCGGCCAGAGCCTGACGCAGTGCCGGGCTCTGCGTGCCTGAGCCAGTCGACCCCGAGCCCGTCGAACCCGAACCGGTGGAGCCGGAGTCGGTCGACCCGGAGCCACTCGAGCCCGAGTCCGAACCCGACGAGGACCCCGAGCCCGCGGCACCCGAGTCGCCGGCCGATGCACCCGAGTCGCCGCCGAACAGCTGGTTGAGCGCCTCGTCGAGGGTGTCCTCGAACGCGATCTTGTCGCCGAAGGCCACCAGGACCTTCTGCAGCAGGGGGTACGAGCCGCTCGACGTCGACTGGACGTAGACGGGCTGCACGTAGAGGAACCCACCGCCCACGGGCAGCGTCAGCAGGTTGCCCTGCTTCACCGTGCTGTTGCCGCGCTTCAGGATGTTCAGCTCCTGCGACACCGTGGTGTCCGAGTTGAACAGGTTCTGCACCTGGAGCGGGCCCGGGATGTTGTCCGTCTTCGGAATGGTCAACAGCGTGAGCTTGCCGTACCCGGACGAGCGTTTGCCCTTGCCGGCACCGCCGGCGTCCGAGTCCACGGCGAGGTACCCCGTCAGCACGTTCCGCGCGTTCGAGCCCGTCTGCTGCGGGATGTACGTCGTGTAGAGCGTGTACGCGGTCCCCTGCCCTGGGACCTTCATCGTCAGGTAGTACGGGTCCTGTTGGTCAGCCCGTGCCGCCGTCGTCTGGGTCCCCAGTGCGTTCGTCGTGGTGGTCGTGGTGGTGGACGCCGCGTCGCTGTCGTTCGAGCTCGCGGTGGGGTCGGACGGGGTGGTCCAGGCGTCGTCACCGGAGTAGAACGAGTTCGCGTTGGTGACGTGGTACGTGCCGAGGATCGACCGCTGCACCTTGAACAGGTCGGTCGGGTACCGGACGTGGTCCAGGAGTTCGGCGCTCATCTCGGAGACCGGCTTGATCGACGTCGGGAAGATCTTCTGCCACGTCTTCAGCATGGGGTCCTTGGTGTCCCAGCTGTAGAGCGTCACCTTGCCCGTGTAGGCGTCGACCGTGGCCTTCACCGAGTTGCGGATGTAGTTCACCTGGTCGGTGCGGAACGTCGAGTTCTCGGTGCCGTTGATGCTGTCCGACAGGCTCTGGCTCTGCGAGTACGGGTACGCGTCAGAGGTCGTGTAGCCGTCGACGATCCACTGCAGACGGTGGTCGACGATCGCCGGGTACGCGTCGCTGTCGAGCGTCAGGTACGGCGCGACCTTCTGCACACGGGTGAGCGGGTCGCGGTCGTACAGGATCTGCGAGTCCGGGTTCACCGCGTTCGACAGCAGGATCTGCTCGGACTGGAACTTGGCCGCGTAGACCAACCGGTTGAAGAAGTTGCCGATGCTCGGCCCGCCGTCGCCCTGGTAGGTCGTGGTCGCGTTGCCGCCGTTCGCCGCGTTCGAGCTGTCCGACCCCGACGGGTAGTCGAGCTCGACGTTCTTCGTGCCCTTCGGCGCGCCGACGATCGAGTACGGCGGTGAGGTCTCGCCGAAGTACACGCGCTGCTGGTAGTCGCCGAGCGCACCGGTCGAGGGGATGCCGGACTCGAGGAAGACGGGCTTGCCGTCGCTGGCACGCTGGTTGCCGTACGCCGCCGAGACGCCGTAGCCGTGCGTGTACACGAACGTGCGGTTGTACTGCGTGTTGGCCGCGCTGCTCAGTCCGTCGAGGTCGATGTCGCGCACCGCGATGACGGTGTCCTCGGTCTGGCCCTTGATGTCGTACCGGTCGACGTCGAGTTCCTTGGGGAACTGGTAGTACTGCCGCGACTGCTGCAGCTGGCTGAAGGTGTCGGAGACGATCTTCGGGTCGATCAGGCGGATGTTCGTGGTCGTCTGGGCGTCCTGCGCCAGAGCCCCGGAGGCGGTCTCGGTGGTGGCGTCGTAGTTCGACTCCTTGACCCCGGCGACGTCGTACGCGTCGCGGGTGGCGTCGATGTTGCGCTGGATGTACGCCGACTCGAACGACCGCTCGGACGGTGCGACCTGCAGGCGCTGCACGATCCACGGGTAGATGCCGCCGATGACGATGGCCGACACGAGCAGCAGCCCGGTGCCGACGATCGAGATGCGCCAGCGGCCGATCACCGCGGTCACGATGAACAGGATCGCGACGATCGCCGCGATGCCCGCCATGATCTCGCGACCCGGGATGGTCGCGTTCACCTCGGTGTACTGCGCACCCGTGATGAGCGAGTTGCTCTTGGTCAGGGCGGCGTACTGGTCGAGCCACAGGCTGACGGCCTGCAGGGCGATGTAGACCGCTGCGGTCACGGCGAGCTGCACGCGGGCGGCGCGGGAGATGCGGACCTCGCGCCCGCCGAACCGCATGGCGCCGTACAGGTAGCTGGCGGCAACGGCGGCGAGCCCGGCGATGAGCACCACGGCCGACGCGTACGCCACGACCGAGCGCCAGAACGGCAGTTCGAAGACGTAGAAGCCGATGTCGAGCCCGAACTGCGGGTCCGTCTTGCCGAACGGGGTCCGGTTGAAGTACTCGAGCACCATGCTCCAGCGCGGCGCCGTCGCGAGTCCCGCGAAGATGCCCAGGACGACCGGGATGCCGATCATCACGACGCGGCGGAGCGGCTCGATGACCTGCTGGTACCGGTCGAGCTGCGAGCCGAGCTTGGCGTAGACCGGCCGCAACCGGAACGCCAGCAGGATGCTGACGTACACCGGGATCGCCATGCCGAGGAAGCCGGCGAGGAACATCGCCGATCCTGCGAACCACCTGGTCGTGAGGACCTGCTGGAACCCGAGCTGCGCGAACCACTGGTAGTCCGTGTACAGGCTGGCGAAGATGAAGAAGGCGATCACCAGTGCCGCGAGCACGATGATCGTGACCACGATGGGGACGCGCGGCGAACGCCGTCCCGCGGTGGACGTGGTGGACGAGGGTGTCGTCACGTGATGTGCTCCAGACGTGTCGGACCGGCCGGCCCGGCGCACCGGGCCGTCAGTCCCACGATCCTATGGGACGCGGCCGACAGCCAACCTGTACCCGAACTCAGGAACGTGCCCCGGGCCTCCAGGCCGGACGGGAGGCGCGGCAGACTCCGCCACGCGACGCGCGTCACGCGGTCCCCGCCGTGCAGGCGGTGGTCAGGAACCGCAGGTCGCCAGACCGGCCGTGCTCTTCCCGCTCGCGACCGTCTGCAGGTCGGTGACCGCCTGGTCCAGGGTCTTCACGGCGTAGACGTCGAGCCCGTCGGGGACGTGCCCGACGACCTCGTCGCAGTTGGACGCGGGTGCCAGGAACACGGTCGCACCGGCGGCCTTCGCCCCGTAGAGCTTCTGGCGGATGCCGCCGATCGGGCCGACCTGGCCGTCCGCGGTGATGGTGCCGGTGCCCGCGACGTGCTTGCCGCCGTTGAGCTCGCCCGGCGTGATCTCGTCGATGATCCCGAGCGCGAACATCATGCCCGCGGACGGCCCGCCGACGTCCTGCAGCTTGATGGACACGTCGAACGGGAAGTCGTACCGCTCGACCACCCCGACACCGAGCAGCGGCGTGCCGCTCTGTTCGCGGGGGGTCACCTGCACGTCGCGCGAGGTGCCGTCGCGGGTGATCGTCACCGTGGCGGGCGAGGTCGTGCCGTGCTTCGCGACCAGGTCACGCAACGTGGTGGCGTCGGCATCGGTGGTGAGCGAGGTGCCGTCGAACGCGGTGATGACGTCGCCCTTGCGGATCGTGCCCTGTGCGGCGGTCCCCTGGCCGACGGTGCCGACCTCGAGCCTCGTCGGGACGCGGATGCCCTGCTGGATCATCGCGGCGGCGACGGCCGACTGCTGCGAGTTCGTCATGTCCGCCGCGTCCTGCTGGTTCACCTGCTCGGTGGTCGTGCCGGGCGGGTAGATCGCCGACGCGGGGACCACCGCCTGCGACTTCGTGAACAGCGCCCGGATGACGCTCGTCCAGGCCGGCCGCTGCGTGGCGGTGCCCTCGACGCTGACGGTCAGCATGTCGAGCGCGCCCGAGGTCGGGTAGGTCTTGCGGCCGTCGATCTGGATCAGCTCGACCTGCTTCGCGTCCTTGCCCGTGCCCTGCTGCTGCGTGCCGATCGTGTTGAAGACCGGTCCGGGCAGCTCGATGACGTAGGGGCTCGGCAGGACGCTCGCCACGATCGCGAGCACGACGGCACCGACGACCAGGACCCACCCGACGGTGCGGGAGCGGGAGCGACGACGGGGCTCGGGGGCGAAGCGGGTCAACGGGGTCCTTCCGAGGAACGGGACCGGGCCGCGCGGCCCGGTTGTTCGCCCTCGGCGCAGCCGGATGGGCGTTCCCACGGGGCCGTCCCAGGTGCGGCCCCACGAGCGGGGATTAGCGTAGTCGGCATGCCTGATGAACCGCAGCCGGGGCCGGACGACGACTTCCAGGAGATGCTCCGCAAGCTCCTCGCCGGCGAGGGGCAGATCGACCCCTCGCAGCTGGCCGGTGCCGCCGGACTGCCCAACGACCCGGCCTTCGTCGCGAACCTGATGAGCCAGCTCCAGCAGGCCGCGCAGAACGGTGGCGACGGCATCGACTTCTCGGTGACCGCCGAGCGCGCCGTCGACATCGCCGAGGACGGCTCGCACGGGGTCGACCCGGCCACCAGCCAGGCCAGTGACCAGGCGTTCCAGGTGGCCGCGCTGTGGCTCGACGAGGTCACCACCGTCGCCGAGCTCACCGCGACCCCCAGCCTGTACACGCGCGAACAGTGGGCGAAGGCGACCGCCCCGGTGTGGACGCAGATCGCCGAGCCGGTGGCCGCCAGCATCGCGGACGCCCTGACCGAGGCGATCGACCAGCGCGCACCCGAAGAGCTCAAGGCCATGCTCGGCGACGTCTCCAAGGCGATGCGCGGCGTCGGCGGTGCGCTGTTCGCGATCCAGCTCGGCCAGGTCGTCGGGCAGCTCGCGAAGGAAGTGGTGTCCGGTGGCGACGTGGGCGTCCCGCTGCTCGACGAGCAGGTGGCCGCGCTGCTGCCGCAGAACGTCGCGGAGTTCGCCGAGGGCCTCGACGTCCCCGACGACGAGGTCCGCATCTACCTGGCGGTCCGCGAACTCGCCCACGCCCGGCTCTTCCGGTCGGCACGCTGGCTCCGGCTGCACATCATCTCCTCGATCACCGAGTACGCCCGCGGCATCCACATCCCGTTCGACCGGGTCGAGGAACTGGCCGCCGACATCGACCCGACCGACCAGGAGCAGCTGCGTGACGCACTGGCGTCCGGTGCACTGATCCCGCCCCGCACTCCCGAGCAGGACGCCGCACTCGCCCGGCTCGAGACGATGCTCGCGCTGGTCGAGGGCTGGGTCGACACCGTCACGGCAGCGGCGACCGCCCGCCTGCCCCGCTCCGGTGCGATCGCCGAGACCGTGCGTCGCCGCCGTGCGGCCGGCGGCCCGGCCGAGTCCGCCTTCGCCACGCTGGTCGGTCTCGAACTCCGCCCGCGCCGACTGCGCGAGGCCGCGGCGATGTGGCAGCGCGTGACCGACGAGCTCGGTGCCGAGCAGCGCGACGGGCTGTGGGCCGCGTTCGACCTGGTCCCCGGCAGCGACGACATCGACGCGCCCGAGGCCCTGGTCGCCCGCCTGCGGAACCCGGGGCAGACCCCGGCCGACGACGAGTTCGACAAGGCGCTCGAGGACCTGCTCAACGACGCCACGGGGACGCGCCCGCACGAGGACGAGTCCGGTGGCATCGAGGGCGACGAGCCCGAGGCCGGCTCGGACAGCGCTCCGCGCTGATCGTCCCGGAGGCCCGCGGCGGTCCGTCCCCAGGGCGGCGGTCCCGCCGGTTCTCCACAGATCACCCCGAGGCTCCCCCGGCCGCCGGTCGCCTCCGGCACGGTGGAGCCATGGGCATCCGCATCGATCCGACACTCGAGCTCGTCTGGCGCGACCCGTCCACGGTGCAGCTCGGCGTGGATCCGCCGCGGGCCGTGGTCACGGTCCCGACCACGGCCGAGGAACGCTTCCTGCTGGCGCTGCGGACCGAGACGGGCCGCGACGCCATGGCCGGTGTCGCCACGAGCGTCGGGTGTCGTCCCGAGGTCGCGGCGCGCGTGCTCGGCGCCGCGTCGCCCGCGGTGCTCGACACGCTCCCCGAACCGCTCACCCGGATCGAGGTCCACGGGTCCGGGCCGGTGTCCGACGCCGTCGACGCGTACCTGACCGGCGAAGGCGTCACCGTGGTCCGCACCACCGCGCCACGCGGTGGTCCCGTCCGGCTGCCCGATCCGGAACCCCGCGCTGCCGTGCTCGTCGCCGACCACGTCGTCGATCCCGCGGTGCGCGCGACCTGGAGCCGCCGCGGGGTCCCGCACCTGCCCGTCGTCGTGAGCGACGGGCGGGTCCGGGTCGGGCCGTTCCTGGTCCCCGGTGCCGGGCCCTGCCTGCAGTGTCTCGAGTACGCCCACGTCGACGACGACCCCGCGTGGCCGGCCATCGCCGCGCAGGTCTGGGGGCGACCCGCCGCACCGCTCTCGCCCTACCGCACGGCCGCCGTCGCGGCGGCCGTCACCCGGCTCGTCGTCGAACGACTCCCCCGGACGACGACACCCGCGGGGGTCGACCAGCTCGTCTTCGAGCGGGACGACCTGTCCGTCACGCGTCGCCCGACGGCACCGCACCCGCGCTGCGCGTGTCGAGCGCTGCCAGGAACCGGCTCGGGCCCCGGGCACCTCCGCGCATGGACCCCTGTCGTGACCACGTGATCGTCACGGTGCGCCGTGCACGGGTCAGTCCGACGTAGAACAGCCGTCGTTCCTCGTCGACCTCGTCATCGGTGGTGGCGTGCGAGATCGGCAGCAGTCCCTCGGACGCCCCGGTGATCACCACGTTCGGCCACTCCAGGCCCTTCGACGAGTGCAGCGTCGCCAGCGTCACGGCGTCCAGGTCGGGCTCGTGGTGGGTCGCGGCGCGGTCGACCAGGTCCTGCGTGAACTCCTGCATCGTCGTGCCGGCGGGTGCGTCCTCGGCCAGGCCCATGATCGCCTGCAGGGCCTCCCACTGCTCGCGCACCGCTCCGGTGCCCTCGGGCGCAGTCGGGGTCCAGCCACTGACCTGCAGCACGAGCCCGACGCGGCGGGTGAGTTCGTCGTCGGTCTGCCGGATCGCCTCGCCCCGCATGTGGTGCACCGCGAGCTTGACCTCGGGCCGGTCGAAGAACCGAGTCCCGCCCTGCACCCGGTACGGGATCCCGTTCCGACCGAGCGCGGCCTCGAGCGCCGCGGACTGCGCCCCGACCCGGAACAACACGGCACAGTCGCCGTACGCCGCGCCCGCGCCGACCAGCTCGGTGATGTGCCGGGCGATGGTCTGCGCCTCGTCGCCGTCGTGCGCGCACGGCACCACGAAGGGTTCCGGTCCGGGCTCGGTGGACTGCGCCGCCAGGTCGAGCGCACCCGGCTGTCCGCGCATCAGGGCGTTGGCGGCGTGCACGACCTGGGGTGTCGACCGGTAGTTCCGTTCAAGACGCAGCACGGACCCGCGGGGGAACTCCGACCCGAAGCCGAGCAGGTACCGGCTGGACGCCCCGGCGAACGAGTAGATGGTCTGGCTGGCGTCCCCGACGACGCACAGGTCCTGCCGGCCGCCGAGCCAGGCCCGCAACAGGTCGTGCTGGACGGGTGAGACGTCCTGGTACTCGTCGACGACGAAGAACCGGTACTGCTGCCGGACGTAGCTCGCCACGCGCGGCTCGGACTCGACCATGCCGAGCGTCGCGAGCAGCACGTCCTCGAAGTCGATCTGCCGGCGGTCGTCCTTCAGCCGCTCGTACGCGCGCATCAGGTCGATGACCCGTGCCGGCGAGGTGTCCCTGGGCATCACCCGGTCGGCAGCAGCGGCCTCGTACTCGTCGAGGGTGAGTCGCTGCACCTTCCGCCACTCGACCTCGGCAGCCAGGTCGCGCAGCACGGGCTTGTCGACCCGCATGCCGACGGTGTCCGCCGCGTGCGCGATGATCCGCGCCTTGGACTCCACGATCCGGGGCGCGTGCCCGCCGACGGTGTCCGGCCAGAAGTAGCTGAGCTGACTCATCGCCGCGGCGTGGAACGTCCGGGCCTGCACCGCACCGGCTCCGAGCGCGCGGAGACGGCTGCGGAGCTCCCCAGCCGCTCGCGTGGTGAACGTCAACGCCAGGACGTGTCCGGGCGAGTAGGTGCCCGTCGCGACCCCGTACGCGATGCGGTGCGTGATCGCCCGGGTCTTGCCGGTACCGGCACCGGCCAGCACGGCGACCGGACCGAGCAGGGTCGTCGCGACGGTCCGCTGCTCGGCGTCGAGGGCGGCGAGCAGCGCCTCGGGCGACGGCGGCTGGGCCGGTGGTCGACCGGAGGGCGCCGGGGTCGACGGGGTCGACGGGGGCACCGGGGGCACCGGGGTCACCGGGGTCACGGCAGGTCCAGCGGGCCGCCGTACCACTCCTCGATGATCGCCCGCGCGATCGACGTCCGGCCCGGCAGCTGCAGCGTGTCACCGGCGCGGTCGCGGATGTCGTCGCGTGAGAACCACTGCACGTCGAGGATCTCGACACCGTCCGGGCGCACCGTCGACGGGTCGCCGTCGAGTGCACGGGCGCGGAACCCGACCATCAGCGATGCGGGGAACGGCCACGGCTGCGAGCCGAGGTACTCGGGCTCTTCGACGTGCACGCCGGACTCCTCGAACACCTCGCGGCGGACGGCGTCCTCGAGTGACTCTCCCGGCTCGACGAACCCGGCGAGCAGCGAGTAGCGGTCCTGGTCCCACGCGGCGTTCGAGCCGAGCAGGATCCGGTCGTCGCGGTCCACCACGCCGACGATCACGGCGGCGTCGGTGCGCGGGAACAGCTCGTGGCCCTGGTCGTCGCGGCGGACCCAACCGCCCGTCACGACCTCGGTGTCCGACCCCGTGCGCGGCGAGAACCCGTGCACCGCGTGCCAGTTCGCCATCGCGACGGCCTCGACCGCCAGGCCCTGGTCGCGTGCGGAGAGCTCGGTGCCGAACATGCGCAGGTTCTCCCACGCGGCGTCGTCCGGCTCGATCCGACGTGCGGTGTCGGCGTCGACCAGGGCGGCGGCGAACCGGGTGCCGGCGGGCGCATCGGCAGCGTCGGCCAGCGAGCGACCGAGGTACACCAGCGGAGCGGACTCGGGCACGTCGTCCGCGGCCACGAACCGCAGGGTGCCGTCGGCGTTCCGCAGCATCGCGGCGCCGTGCACCGGCAGGAACCGGGTGGCGGCATCGTCGCGCAGGACACGCCCGACGTCGGGGGTGGTGCGGAACTCGGCGTCGCGGTCGAGTTCGTTGCGGGCGAGCGGGAGGCGAGCGGCGAACTCCACGGTCACGTGGGACTCCTCGGGTCGGTGTCGTGTCGGGACCGGGCCGGTGGGAGTGGCCACGGCTGGATGTGGCCACGGCCTGGTGCGCACGGTGTGGCGCGCACGGTCTGGGTCCTCGGCGGACCTACCCTGAGGACATGGCGGGATCCCAGTTCACTCTAGCGGCGTTGGCGACGACGGCCGTGCCCGGACTCGTCGTCACGGGCACGCGCACCCTCGGTTCGATCGCCGCGGGCGACTACGAGTCCGCCGTGGTCCGACACGCCGACGGCGTCCACTCGGCCATCCGGCGTCCGCGCAACCAGCGGGCGGAAGCACGGCAGTCGGCCGACCTGGTCGCGATCCGTGCGCTGAGCGCCGGGATCCGGTCGCGCCTCCCGTTCGCCGTCGCCGAGTACCGCGGTCAGGCGCCCATCGGCTCGACCCGTGCCATCGTCACCAGCTACGTGCCGGGGACGCACCCGACCCTGCGGACGCTCGGCGAGCGTCCGGAGCTCGCCACCAGCGTGGGCCGCGCACTGGCCGCGGTCCACCAGCTGCCCACCAGCTTCGTCACCGACGCCGGTCTGCCCTCGCTCACGCCGTTCGAGGTGCTGCGTTCCGCCGTGTCCGTCATGGACCGCGCGGTCGCGACCAAGCTCGTGCCCGCCGCATTGCAGGAGCGCTGGGAGGGTGCCGCACGCGACCAGCAGCTCTGGCAGTTCACGCCGACCGTGGTGCACGGTTCCGTCGGCACCGAGGCGCTGCTCGTGCAGGGCGACGACGTCACCGGCGTCCTGGGCTGGGGCGAGCTCCGTCTGGGCGACCCTGCCAAGGACCTGGCCTGGGTGCTCGCCGGGCCGCGCGAGGCCTTCCCCACCGTCCTCAGCGCCTACGAGGCGAACGGCGGCGGCCGTGACCGGCAGCTCGCCCAGCGCGCTCGGGTGTACCACGAGCTCGAGACGGCGCAGTGGCTGCTGCACGGCGTGCAGGGCAAGAGCACCGAGGTCGTCGACGACGCCGTCGCGATGATGCACCGGCTGGTCGACGCGGTGCACGCGCCGTCGGCGGCGCCGCTGCAGTCGGTCTCGCCCGACACGATGGAGATCGGCGAGGTCGAGCAGCTGCTGTCGACGACCGAGCGCAAGCACGGCTGACGCCGTCCCGTCGGCCGGTCGTCCGGCGTTCCGGTCGTCCGGTCGTCCGATCGTCCCGACTGGAGGCCCGGTGCCGGTCCGCCACGTCCGTGCCACCCGGTGGGTCAGCCGACGGCCGCCGTCCAGGCCTGTTCGAGACCGGCACGGTCGAGCAGACTCGTGGGCCGCACCTCGAGGTCGTCGGCCACGAAGTAGAACACCGCGTCGACGTCCTGCACCGGGCGTCCGGTGAACTCGGCGTAGGCCACCCGGTACAGCGCGAGCTGCAACTGGCGGCGTTCCAGGTCCCGGGCTCCGGTGGGTGCCTTGCCGGTCTTCCAGTCGACGACCTCGAGCCGGCCGTCGATCGCGTAGACGGCGTCGAGCTTGCACACGACGCTGTGCCCGAGGAACGGGATGTGGATCTCACGCTCGACCTCGACCGGCGTGAGCTCGGCCCAGCGTGACCGGGCGAACGTCGCCTGGAACTCGCTGAGCCGGCGGGCGTCGTCGTCGCTCACCGCAGCGTCCGGCGTGGCTGCCGGACCGTCGTCGACGTCGAGGTCGAGTTCGCCGTCCCACGCGTCGAGCGTCTCGAGCGATCCCCCGGACCGGCCGCGTTGCTCGACCCACTGGTGGAACAGCGTGCCGAGCCGGGTCGCGCGGTAGG
The DNA here is from genome assembly GCF_022815645.1 of Curtobacterium sp. VKM Ac-2922. Classification (GTDB taxonomy): domain Bacteria; phylum Actinomycetota; class Actinomycetes; order Actinomycetales; family Microbacteriaceae; genus Curtobacterium. The sequence continues at coordinate 255,675 of NZ_JALGRO010000002.1, forward strand.
GCCGCTCCGGCATGGGGCGACGGAGCCGTTCGGCGACCTTGTCCGGTTCGGTCAGGTAGTCCTTGAACCCGGACGCGGGCACGCGGTGCGGCACGACGACCCGGTGCTTCGCCGAACGGGCGGCCCGGCGTTCGGCCAGCAACAGGTCGATGTCGGCCGCGAACCGTCCGGCAGCACCCGGGTTGGCGTTGCGGACGCGCTCGGCGGCGGCCAGCACACGCGGGGCCCGCTCGCCGTACGGCACGTGCGGCCAGCTCTGGGTCGCGCCGGCGTCGCCGAGCGGGTTGGTCTCGTGCTCGGTCGTCTCGGGCACCCGCGCGCCGTCGACCACGCCGGCGTCGACCAGGTCTGCCAGGTAGCGACTCGGCTGCATCGGCTTCACGCCGCCGGCCCAGAACGACCCACTGACCAGCAGCTCGTGCCGCGACCGTGTCAGTGCGACGTAGGTCAGGCGGCGTTCCTCGTCCTCGTTGCGGGCCTTCACCTCGTCCTTGTACGCCTCGATCGCGAGCGTGACGTCCTTCTGGGAGTCGTGACCACGCCAGTCGAGCCGTGGCAGCTCGTCGGCGTCGCCGCGGAACTCGTACGGCAGGCGACCGAACCCGAGCCATCCCGTCGAGCCTTCCTGCGGCCGGGCGGGCAGCGCGCCCTCGACCATCCGGGGGACGGCGACCGCGTCCCACTCGAGCCCCTTCGACCCGTGGATCGTCAGCACCTGCACCGTGCCGGCCTCGGGTTCCTCGGAACGCGGACCCATGTCGTCGCGGCGGGCTGCTGCGTCGATCCACCCGAGGAAGGCGCCCAGGTCGGCCCGGTCGTCGGTGGACACGAAGCCCGCGAGCTCGTCGACGAAGGCGTCGAGGTACGCGGCGCTGCCCTGCTCGTGCGCGGCGACCTCGATGTCCAGGTGCATCTCCTGCACCACGAGCGTCACGAAGTCGACCAGGTCACCGGCTGCGCGGGCGCGGAGTGCGGCCAGCTGCTGCCCGAGGCGTCGCATCCGGTCGCGGCCCGCCGGCGTGATGCCCTCGAGCGCGCCGTGGTCGTCCGGCGCGACGGCGACGAAGTCGAGCGCATCGACGACGGACCCGTGCTCGCCGACCGCGACCGAGGCCCGGAACGCCGCGGTGACTTCGTCGTCCAGGCGCTGCTGCGTGTGGTCCCGCTTGAACAACCACGACGCCAGGCCGTGCAGTGCGGCGATGTCCGCCGCGCCGACCCGCCACCGCGCGCCGGCGAGCAGCCGGATCAGGTCGTTGCCCGCGGCCGGGTCGTGCAGGACCCGCAGACACGCCACCAGGTCGACGATCTCCGGGCGCTGCAGCAGCCCGCCAGTGCCGAGCACGTGGAACGGGACCCCGAGGTGTGTGAACGCCCCGGTGAACGCCGCCAGGTCCTTGCGGGCACGCAGCAGCAGCGCCATCGAGCCACTCGGGTTGCGTCGGCGGTGGTCGGCGAACCACGCGGCGACGGCGGCGGCCTCGTCGGGCAGGGTCTCGGTGAACACGGCGTCCACGACACCCGCGGCGGCGCCGGGTCGTGGGGTGAGCCGCTCGACGTCGACCTCGCTGGCTGCGGAGAGCGGCGCGACGACCGCGTTGGCGCCGGCGAGCACGTCGACCGGGTTGCGCCAGCTCGTCGACAGCGCGAACGTGCGCGGTGCGCGGTCGGCACGTGTTCCGTCGCCGAAGTCGCGGGGGAAGCGGGCGAGGTTCGCGGCGCTGGCACCCCGGAACCCGTAGATCGACTGGTGCGGGTCCCCCACCGCCATGACGGGGTGTGCGCGGAACAGCCGGGCGAGGAACCGGGTCTGCACGACCGAGGTGTCCTGGTACTCGTCGAGCAGCACCACGCGGAACCGTGCCCGCAGCTCGTCGACCACACGCGGTGCCGCTTCGGCCGCGGCGAGTGCCAGGGCGATCTGGTCCGAGAACTCGACGAAGCCGCGGTCGACCTTCTGCCGACGGAACTCCTCGACCAGGTCGGTGAGGGGTTCGAGCGCGCCGATCGCTGCCACCGCCTGGGTGATCGCGGCGTAGGGCTTGCCGCGGTTGCCGGGCAGGTCGAGCAGGCCGGAGAACTCGATCGCGAACTGCCGCAGCCGGGCCGGTTCGACCAGGTGCTCGGACGCGGCCCCGGCGAGCGCGACGACCGCGGCGGTGATGGTGTCGACGTTGCGGTCGAGTCCGGCCAGCCGGTCGTCGCGCGCGGCCACCACGACCCGTCGGGCCAGTTGCCACGCGGACGGCTCGGTCAGCACCTGGGACTCCCCGTCGCGCCCGACGAGCAGGGCGTTCTCGCGGAAGACGCTGTTGGCGAAGGCGTTGTAGGTCGACACGGTCGGCGCTTCGAAGGCGTCGCCGGGGGTGATCAGGCCGGCGTCCTCGAGCGCGCCGATCCGGTCGTTGATCCGGATCGAGAGCTCACCGGCGGCCTTGCGGGTGAAGGTCAGTCCGAGCACCTGGTCGGGGCGCACGGCTCCGTTCGCCAGCAACCAGACCACGCGCGACGCCATCGTCTCGGTCTTGCCGCTGCCCGCGCCGGCGACGACCAGGGCCGGAGCGAGCGGCGACTCGATCACGGCGCGCTGCTGCTCGGTGGGACGGGGCCGGCCGAGGGCGTCGGCGATCGCGTCGGCACCGTACCGGGGTGGTGCGCCGGCGACGACGTCCGTCTGGGTCAGGAGCTCGTCGGTCACCAGGTCACCTCTCCCACGACGTGGATGCGGCACTCCACACCCGTACGCGCCTTCTCGCAGTGGTCGTCGACGTTCGCCACGAAGGTCCGTCCGGCCATGCCACGGGCGACGGTGTGCAGGCGCTCGCGGTAGGCCTCACGCGCCTGGGGGTCGAACGCGTGCTGCGTGCGCTCGGAGTAGGCCTGCCCGCTCCGCGGGTTCTGGACGAAGACGAGCCGGGCGTCGGTCATGGGTGCGCCGGCGGGGACACCCTCGACCGCGCCGTCCTCGACCGCGAGCTGGTACGCGCCGAGCTGCGGGTGCTCGGGCATGTCGTTCTTCTCACTCGGCATCCAGCGCCCCGTCTTCAGGTCGACGACACTGACCCGGCCCTCGGGGTCGACCTCGATCCGGTCGATGCTGCCGCGGATGCGCGCCGGTCCGGTGACGAGCGCGAACGAGGTCTCGGCGCCGAGCAGCTGGCGACCGGCGCTGGCGAAGGTCCGCAGGTAGTCGCTCAGCCCCTCGATCATGCGGCGGGTGCGGGCACGTTCGCGGTCGGCGATCCACGGTGACTCGAAGGTGAGTTCGCCCCAGCGCGCTTCGACACTGGCCCACAGGGACTCGACGTCGATCGCGGTCGCGTGCTCCATCGCCTCGTGCACGATCGTGCCGATGCCCATCGCGGGGCTCGGCGCACCACCGCCGAAGGTCTGCACGAACCAGTGCACGGGGCACTCCTCGAAGGTGCCGATGCGCGACGGTGACACGGCCACGGTCGGCGGGGTCGGTTCACCGGTGACCGGGTCGTCGACCGGCGCGCCGTCGAGGTCGACCAGCGGGTCGTCCGTGGTGGGTTCGACCGTGCCGTACCAGTCGTCCGGCGAGGCCCCGGGCACCTCGGCCTGGGCGAGCCGTGCCAGCGCGGATGCGGCCTCGTGGTCACCGGTGGTCACCACCCGCCGACGGAGCGACCCGGCGAGTCCACGCAGCGACAGGGGGTGCGCCGAGGGCTGCCGGTCGGGAGGCATCGGTACCAACCGGACGAAGGGTGACGGCGATTCGTCGTCGTTGGCGATCGTGCCGATGACCACCTGCGTCGTGGCGCGCGAGACGGCCCGGGCGAACAGCCGGAGTTCGTCGGCGACCACGGCGGCGCGGTCGTCGACCGGGACGTGGTCGATGCCCTGTGCCGCGCGGACCAGACCGTCCGGGTCCAGCAGGCTGCCGCGCACGCGGGTGTTCGGCCACACGCCGTCCTGCAGCCCGAGCACGACCACCACGTCGGTCTCGAGACCGATCGTCGCCGAGGGCGTGAGCACCCGGACACGCCCGGCCGTGCGGTCCGGGCCGATGCTGTCCTCGGGCAGGTCGGCGCCGAGCAGGTCGTCGACGAACACCCGTGCCGGAGCGTCGGGCGTGCGCTCGACGAAGCGCTTGGCCGCGGTGAACAGCCCGACCACGGCGTCGAGGTGCCGGTCGGCCTCGCCCGCGCCGACCCCACCGGCCGCGGACTGTCCGCCCCAGACTCCCGCCAGCCCGCTGCGTTCCCACAGCCCCCAGAGGATCTCCTCGATGCTGGCGCCGGACTCGGCATCCGTGCGTGCCTGCACCAGGCTGCGTGCCAGCCGGGTCGCACGCCGGGCGAAGGCGGCGTCGACCGTGGCCAGCCGTTCCGGGGCGCCGAGCGCGTCGACCAGCAGTTCGTCGGCCGTCCGGGTGCCGTCGCCGGCCAGTTCCTCGCGCCGCAGGGCGAGCCGCAGCCGGCGCATGGCCAGGGTGTCGAGCCCGCCGAGCGGTCCGGTGGCGAACGCGGTCGCGAGCGCGGCGTCGAGCGGCACCACGCCGAGCGCGACCGCGGCGGCGTCGATGAGTGCCCGTGCGGCGGAGTCGTCGCGGGGCCGGGTCGGAGCGGCTCCGGCGGTGGCGGGGACCTCGGCCACCGAGAGCGCACGGACCAGCTCGGGTATGGCCGCGCCGCTGCGGGTGACGACCACCATCCGGTGCCACGGGACCCCGTCGAGCAGGTGGTGTTCACGCAGCCGACGGGCCACGGCGACGACGAGTGCCGATCGGCTGCCCGCTTCGAGGTGCAGCACCGCGTCCGGGCGGCCGTCGGTGTCGACGGCGACCGCGGTGCGCTGCCGACCGGCAGCCGCGGCGCCGACACGTGCGGTCACCGCGGACACGAGTGCGCGGATCGCCGCCGGGTGCCGGTGCACGGTACCGAGGACGACGTCCTGCACACGGTCCACCCCGAGCCGGACAGCGAGCCGCCCGAGCACGTCGGGTTCGGCGCCGCGGAACGCCGACGCCGCGATGTCCGGATCGCCGAAGGCCACGACCTGCACCCCCGACCGGGCCAGGGCACCGAGCAGGGCGATCTCGCCCTCGACCAGCTCTTGCGTGTCGTCGACGACCACGAGCCGGAGTGCCGCGACCGACGGGGGGACCTGACCGCGCAGCACTGCAGCCGTGGCGAAGGCGACGAGCTCGGCGGCGTCGAGGCTGGTCGTGCGGAAGGCCGTGAGCGCCGCGCGGTACTCGTCCACCAGGTCGCCGACCGCCCGCCACTCGGGTCGGCCGTGGTCGTCGGCGAGTTCACGCATGTCGTCGGGTTCGACCCCGGCGGCGACGCTGCGCATCATGACGTCGCGCAGCGCGGTGCGGAACCCCGCGCGCTCGCGGACCACCGCTGTGATGGGGTCGGGCCACGCGGGGCCGGCGCCGTCGGTCTCGTGGCCCGCGAGCAGGTCGGCGAGGATGCGGTCCTGCTCGCCGCCGGTCAGCAGCGTCGGTGCGGGCTGCCCCTGTTCGGCGGCCGCGTGGGCGACGATCTGGAACGCCAGCGAGTTCACCGTGCGGGCGAGCGCGCCCGGGGTCACGCGCGGTGCGGACACGGCGAGCTGGTCGCGCAGCGCCGTGGCAGCGGCGCGCGCCGACGTCAGCGCCAGGACGGACGCGTGTCCGTCGGGGCTGAGCGCATCGGCACGACGGAGCCGGGCAGCGACGAGCCGCGCGAGCGTCGACGTCTTGCCGGTCCCCGGTGCGCCGATCACCGCCGCGTGCACCCCGTCGGGCAGGTCGAGCACGGACTGTTGCGCGGGGTCCGCCAGCAGGGCTCGCGCCACGCCCGTCGGCGCGGGAGCGGGCGTCAGCGTGGTCTGTGGCACGTGGGTACCGTACCGAGCGCGGCCGACATCGCTCAGCGCCCCTCCGTGCGCCCGCGGCGAACGCCACACGACCCCGTGGACCCGCTCGGATATGGTGAGCACGTGGACATCAAGATCGGCATCATCAACAGCCCGCGCGAGCTCGCCTTCGAGACGAAGCAGACCGCCGACGAGATCGAGCAGGCCGTCTCCGAGGCACTCACCTCGCAGACCCACCTGTCCCTGCAGGACGAGAAGGGCCGCAAGTACGTCGTCGCGGCCGCCGCCCTGGCGTACGTCGAGTTCGGCGCCGAAGAAGCGCGTCGCATCGGCTTCGTGGCGTAACACCGCCGTGGAACTCCTGTTCGCCGTCCTCGGCGGCATCATCTGCGGCGCGGTCGCCCACGTGGTGCTGCCGTGGCGGTCGACCCGCGGGCAGCTGCTCGCGCCAGCGGTGGGCGGCGTGACCGCAGCCGTGCTGTGGGAAGCACTGACCTGGGCGGGCTGGCGGTACGACGGCACCTGGATCTGGGTCGTCGCCCTGGTCGGTGCCTTCGCCGTCCCGCTCGCGGTCGAGTGGTTGCTCGGCCGACGCCGCACGGCGCAGGACGAGGACTGGTTCGAGACCGTCAGGTCCCGCGGCGGTCGCCCGGCCTGACCGGGCAACCACGGCCTCCCGGCCGAGCGGTCGAGCGGTCGATCCGAGCGGTCGATCGATCGGGGACGGTCGCTCAGGCGGTCAGCCCGAGGGCGTCCATGCGCCGGGTGTGCGCCGCGATCAACTCGGTCCACACGGGTTCCAGCCGCGACTGGTCCTGACGGGCGTGCGACGCCAGCGCGGACCGCGCGACCAGCAGCGTGTCGCCGACCAGCCGCCGACCCCACATCGCCAGGCGCGACGACACCAGCGGCTCTTCTTCGATCCGGGCGCTGAGTTCCTCGACCACCGCGGCTTCTTCACGCGGGTCGAACACGGTCTTCAGTCGCTGCTGCACGTCGGCCGGCAGCGACCGCAGCAGGTTGGCGAACAGGTCGTTCAGGATGCCGGCAGTGACGTAGCCGGTCAGCATCGACTCGTACCAGTCGGCACCACTCGTGCGCTCGACGAAGCGGTCGATCGCCTCGCGGTGCGGCGCCATCAGGTCGGCCGGGTCGTCGCCCGTGCGCTCGATCTCGGCCACGATGGACCGGTGCCGTTCGAGCGCGGTCGTCGCGAGCACGCCCGTGACCAGCCGTCCGGACAGCGTCGGCGCCGAGGCTCCGGCACGCCCCATCGTCTCGTACAGGGACAGCTGCAGGTACGCGGCCTGCCCGAGGTACACGTCGAGTTCGGGACTGACGTCGTCGAGCTGCAGACGCTCCGTCTGGGCGGCGTTCTTCGGGTTCCGCGACGCGAGCCACTGGGCTGCGAGCTGCGCCGCGCGCTTCCGGTTCCACCACGACACCACGCCCCCAGCATAGGGCCGCGACGGGCACGGCCCCGCACCCCGGTAGACTGACCGGGACTCCCCGATAGGACAGGGTGACCTTCTTGACTTTCTCAGACCTCAACATCGAGCAGGACATCGTCGATGCGCTCGCCGGCAAGGGCATCATCGAGCCCTTCCCGATCCAGGAACAGACGATCCCGCTCGCACTCACCGGCCAGGACATCATCGGCCAGGCGAAGACCGGTACCGGCAAGACCTTCGGGTTCGGCCTGCCCCTCATCCAGCGGCTCGGCGCCGACCCCGCCCACGGCGTGAAGGCCCTCGTGGTCGTCCCGACCCGTGAACTCGCGGTCCAGGTGACCGAGGACCTCGAGGTCGCGACCTCGAACCGCCCGACCACGATCGTCTCGATCTACGGCGGCAAGGCGTACGAGGGCCAGATCGAGCAGCTCAAGGCGGGTGCGCAGATCGTCGTCGGCACCCCCGGACGCCTGATCGACCTGCAGCGCCAGCGCCTGCTCGACCTGTCGCACGTGCAGGAAGTCGTGCTCGACGAAGCCGACCGCATGCTCGACCTCGGGTTCCTGTCGGACATCGAGCGGATCTTCCAGGCCGTGCCCGACGTGCGGCACACGATGCTGTTCTCGGCCACGATGCCCGCGCCGATCGTCGCACTCGCCCGGCGCTTCATGACGCGTCCGGTCCACATCCGTGCGACAGACCCGGACGAAGGCCTCATGCAGGCCAACATCAAGCACCTGGTCTACCGCGCGCACTCGCTCGACAAGGACGAGGTCATCGCCCGCATCCTGCAGGCCGAGGGTCGCGGCAAGACCGTGGTCTTCACCCGCACCAAGCGCGCCGCGGCCAAGCTGGTCGAGGAGCTCAAGGACCGCGGGTTCAACGCCGCGGCGGTGCACGGTGACCTGAACCAAGAGCAGCGCGAGCGTGCGATGGCGGCGTTCAAGGCCGGCAAGCGCGACGTGCTGATCGCGACCGACGTCGCCGCCCGCGGCATCGACGTGGACGACGTCACGCACGTCATCAACCACACGATCCCGGACGACCCGGACACCTACCTGCACCGCGCCGGCCGCACCGGTCGCGCGGGCAAGACCGGCATCGCGGTCACGTTCGTCGACTGGGACGACATGCACAAGTGGACGCTGATCGACAAGGCGCTCGACTTCGGCATCCCCGAGCCCGTCGAGACCTACTCGTCCTCGCCGCACCTGTTCGAGGAGCTCGACATCCCCCAGGGCACCAAGGGCCGCCTGCCCGGGTCGTCGTCGCACGCCGCGTCGGCCGGCACCCCCGAGCGCGCGAGTTCGCGTCCCCCGCGGCAGCCGCGTGACGCAGGTGACGCGCCGCGTCGTCGGACCCGCACCGGAGGCTCCGAGCAGCCCGCAGCGCCGGTTGCGGAATCCGCACCCCGGGTCGAGAGCGCCGGTGCCGAGAGCACGGACGCCGACGACTCGGCACCCAAGCGCCGTCGCCGTCGCCGCCGGCGCGGAGCCGGCACGGGGGGCGAGGCGACCGCCTCGGCACCGCAGCAGACGTCGGACGGCGAGTAGCGCCTCCAGGCAGTCGAACGAAGGCCCGTCGCTGACGCGACGGGCCTTCGTCGTCCCCGCCACGCCGTCCTCATCTGCGAAAGCGACAGAACCCGCCCGACATCCGGCGGCGAACTGTCGCTTTCGCGAGAACGACGCACGCGCGGGGCCGGATCTGTCGCTTCCGCGACGACGACGCGGGCGTCAGGCCAGGCGGGAGCCCGGGCCGACGACGGGGGTCGCTCCGGTGGCCTGCGCGACGATCGTGTCGAACGAGCGTCGGGCCGTGCGGTGTTCGCCGAGCCGGTTCGGTTTGCCGGTGCCGTGGTAGTCGCTGGAACCCGTCACGAACAGGCCGTAGCGGTCCGCCCACTCCAGCAGGGTGCGCTTGCCGTGCGCCGTGTTCTCGCGGTGGTCGACCTCGAGCCCGCCGAGGCCCGCGTCGACGAGTTCGCGGAGTGCGGGTTCGTCGATGACGATGCCACGCGCGCTCGCAGCCGGGTGGGCGATCACGGGCACGCCACCCGCCGCACGGATGAGTTCGACACCCCGCAGTGGCGTCGGGGCCTCGTGCGGTTCGTAGTACCCCGAGGCCGGGTGCAGGATGCCGCGGAACGCCGCGCTGCGGTCGGACTCCAGCCCGAGGGCGACCAGCGCGTCGGCGATGTGCGGGCGTCCGATCGTCGCACCGGGGCTGGCCTGGGCCTGGACGTCGTCCCACGTGATCGGGTGGTCCGCGCCGATGCGGTCGACCATGCGCCGGGCCCGGGCCAGTCGTCCGTCGCGGATGCGCTCGGTCTCGGCGGTCAGGCCCGGGTCGTCGGGGTCGACCAGGTAGCCGAGCACGTGCACGCTCCGGTAGCCCACCCGCGTGCTCAGTTCGAGCCCAGGCACCAGGGTGATCGGGAGCTCGTGCGCCACGGCGATCGCATCGGACCACCCCGAGGTCGTGTCGTGGTCGGTCAGGGCAACGCCGTCGAGTCCGGCGGCGGCCGCTGCACGCACGAGCGCGACGGGCGGCTCGGTGCCGTCGGAGACACTCGAGTGCGTGTGCAGGTCGATGAACGGGTCGGGCACCGCCCAATCGTATCCACAGGTGTGGGACCACACAGGCCGCACGTCCGGTGCGGTGCGATGATGGGGGCATGGCCGATACGACTCCTCGCGCGACGAGCAACCGTTCCACCACCCCCGGCTCCTCGACCTTCAAGGACTTCATCGGGTCCCAGTGGGCCGAGCGTGACCGTCCGGTCCCCGCACTCCGCGAACAGGCACCGTTCGCTGCCGAACGCCGCGCGGCGATCTCGGCACGGCACACCGGTCGCACGCTGGTCGTCCCCGCCGGCACCGCCAAGGTCCGCTCGAACGACTGCGACTACCCGTTCCGACCGCACTCCGCGTTCGCGCACCTGACCGGCTGGGGCACCGACACGGTCGTCGGCTCCGTCCTCGTCATGACCCCGAACGGCTCCGGGCACGACGCCACCCTGTACTTCCGTGCCACGGCCGGTCGTGACTCCGAGGAGTTCTACGCGAACCCCGAGATCGGCGAGTTCTGGGTGGGGCCGCGTCCCTCGCTCGACGAGGTGGCGGCTGACCTCGGCGTGGCCACGGCCGACCTGGGTGAGCTCGACGCCGTGCTCGACGCCGTCGATGCCTCGGTGCTGGTCGTGCGCGACGCCGACACCGACCTGACCCGGGCGCTCGACGGCCGTCTCGGGACGCCGGTGGGCGGTGTCAGCGAGACCGATGACGCCCCCGCGTCGGACGACGTCCTGGCACGCGACCTGTCCGAGCTGCGGCTCGTGAAGGACCCGTACGAGGTCAACGAGCTCCGCAAGGCCGTCGACGCCACCGGCAACGGCTTCGCCGACGTGATCGCCGACTTCGACGCGGTCCTGGCGCACCCCCGCGGTGAGCGCATCATCGAGGGCACGTTCAACCGTCGCGCCCGCGCCGACGGCAACACGGTCGGCTACGACACCATCGCGGCGTCCGGTCACCACGCGTGCATCCTGCACTGGACCCGGAACGACGGCGCCGTCCAGCCGGGCGACCTGATCCTCATCGACGCCGGGGTCGAGGTCGACTCGTTCTACACGGCCGACATCACCCGCACGCTGCCGGTCAGCGGCACCTTCACCCCGGTGCAGCGGATGGTCTACGACGCCGTGCTCGAAGCCGCCGACGCCGCGTTCGCCATCGTCAAGCCGGGCATCACGTTCCGCCAGGTGCACGCCACCGCGATGCAGGTCATCGCCCGCAAGACGGCCGAGTGGGGCTTCCTGCCGGTCTCGGCGGACGAGTCCCTGCAGCCCGACAACCAGTTCCACCGCCGCTACATGGTGCACGGCACGAGCCACCACCTCGGACTCGACGTGCACGACTGCGCCAAGGCCCGGCGTGAGCTCTACATCGACGGGGTCGTCGAGGCCGGCATGGTGTTCACGATCGAGCCCGGCCTGTACTTCCAGCAGGACGACCTCACCGTGCCCGAGGAGTTCCGCGGCATCGGCGTCCGCATCGAGGACGACATCCTGGTGACCGCCGACGGCGCCGAGAACCTGTCCGTCGGCATCCCCCGGACCCCCTCGGAAGTGGAGGGGTGGATCGCCCGCACCGGGCGCTAGCCTGAGCGGGTGAGCACACCCGACGCTTCCCCGCAGCACACCGACCCGCGGACCATCGTCATCGACGTCGAGCACTTCGACTCGCCGGATGCGATGCGCCTGCGTGCTGCCCAGCGGATCGAGATCGACAGCACGTACGGCGGGGACACCGAACCCGGTGACAAGCCCACGGCCGATTCGATCGCGGTGTTCTTCGTCGCGCGCGACCAGGACGGCACCCCGCTCGGCTGCGGCGGACTGCGTCTGGTCGAGGACGGCATCACCGAGATCAAGCGGATGTACGTCCGGCGCGAGTCCCGCGGTGCCGGGGTCGCGACCCAGATCCTGCGGCGGCTGGAAGAGGCAGCGCTCGACCTGGGGTCACCGGCGCTCGTGCTCGAGACCGGGCCGGCGCAGACCCGCGCGATCCGGTTCTACGAACGCGAGGGCTTCACCCGCATCGCGAACTTCGGCCCCTACGTCGGGGCTCCGCTGTCCGCCTGCTACTCCAAGGTGCTGTAGCGCGCGGTCGGCGTCGAGCACGTCACCGAACGGTCACGAATCGTCGCTGGGCGGTGCCGTCAGCGACGATCTGTGACCGTTCGGCGAACATGAGCGGAGTGTCGTGACCGCTCAGCGCGAGGCGCGAGGCGCGAGCCCCGCGGGTCAGCGCGACCCGTTCCGGTCGTCGGGACGCTGCTCGTCGGGACGCTGCTCGTCGCGCGTGCCCGCGGTCGACCCGGCAGCGTCGGAGGACGTCGGGGCCGGGGGCGTCGCACCGGAGACCCGCTCGCCGTAGCGCGGCGCCTCGTCCGGACGGGGCGCCGGCGGACCGGACGGCGCCGGCGGCTGGGGAGCACGCTGCTCGGGTGCCGGCTGGCCCGGCTGCGCGACCTCGCCGTAGCGCGGTCCGGAGTTCGTGCCGTAGCGGGGCTGTCCACCGGCGGCAGACCCGGGGGCCGCAGCCGGCGTGCCGGGGTGGCCCTGGCCTCCGGGCTGACCCTGCTGACCGTACTGGCCCTGCTGGCCAGGACCTTTCTGGCCGTACTGACCGGGGGCCTGCTGACCGTACTGGCCCTGCTGCCCACCCGGGGCGTGCGGCGTCGCGTGGTCACCGTACGGCGAACCCTGCGTATTGCCGGACGGCCCCGGGCCCGGACGCCACGGCTGCTGCTGCGGCTGCTGGCCCTGGAACGGTGCCTGCTGCTGCCCCGGGTTCCAGGCGGCGTGCGGCGTCGCACCCGACTGCCCCAGGATGCGCTGGGCCTGTCCGACGAGCTGCGGGTCGACGATGATCTGGTAGTTCGTGGCGAGCACCTGGTGCACGCTCGTGAAGTCGCGCTGCCGCTTGGTGATGGCGAACGAGACGATGCCGTACAGCATGCCGAACGCCGCACCGATGATGGCGGCCGCGATGATCAGCCCGCCGGCGGTCGGCGAGAACAGCGTCAGGACGATGCCGAAGAAGATGCCGAGCCACAGACCGGACAGCGCGCCGGCGATCGCGGCACGGCCGTACGTCATCTTGCCGGTGACACGCTCGACGGTCTTCAGGTCGTTGCCGACGATCGAGAGCTTGTTGACCGGGAAGTCGGACTCGGCGAGCTTGGCGACCACGGCCTGCGCGTCGGTGTAGCTGTCGAACGTGCCGAGGACGTCGCCGCGGGGCAGCGTCGGGAAGACCTGGGCCGTACGACCACGGAAGGGGCTCTGAGTGCTCACACAGTCATCATCCACCGTTCCCCTTGCAATCGTTCGAGAGCCGCCAGGGAACCGACCGGGTGACCGGCTACGCTGACATCGTGAGCGCCTCGAAGGTCTTCGTCGCCCGCCTGGCCGGGTGCTCCGTCTTCGACCCCGCGGGCGATCGTGTCGGCAGGGTCCGCGACGTCCTGGTCGTCTACCGCCGGGCCGATCCCCCGCACGTCGTGGGGTTGATCGTCGAGGTCCCCGGCAAGCGGCGCATCTTCGTCAGCATCGGCCGGATCACCTCGATCGGTGCAGGTCAGGTCATCACGACCGGTCTGGTCAACATGCGACGCTTCGAACAGCGTGGCGGCGAGGTCCGGGTGATCGCGGAGATGCTCGGACGCAAGGTCCTCATCACGCGGGAGCGCATCCGGGCGACGATCGAGGACATCGCGATCGAGGACCGCGGCCAGGGCGACTGGGAGGTCGCGCAGCTGTTCCTCCGCAAGCCCAAGACGACGCCGTCGCCGTTCGGCAAGGGCCCGACGACGTTCGCCACGTGGAACGAGGTGACCGAGGACGAGCTCCCCGGTGAGTCGCAGTCCGCCGAGCACGTCATCGCCGCGTACTCCGACCTGGTGGCCGCCGACCTGGCGTCGACGCTGCTCGACCTGCCCGTGGAACGCCGTCTCGAGGTCGCCGAAGAGCTGCCCGACGACCGCCTGGCCGACGTGCTCGAGGAGATGCCCGACACCGAGCGGGTCGAGATCCTGTCCTCGCTCGAAGACGCACGCGCCGCCGACGTCCTCGACCAGATGCAGCCCGACGACGCCGCCGACCTGCTGGCCGAGCTCTCCGACGAGCGCAGCGAGGCACTGCTGCAGCTCATGGAGCCGGAAGAGGCGCAGGACGTCCGGATGCTGCTGGAGTACGAGCCCGACACCGCCGGTGGTCTCATGACCACCGAGCCGGTGATCGTCTCGGCCGACGCCACGGTGGCCGAGGGCCTCGCCCTGATCCGTCGGCACGAGCTCGCCCCGGCCCTCGGCGCGAGCGTGTGCGTCACGCTGCCCCCGTACGAGCCGCCGACCGGCCGGTTCCTCGGGCTCGTGCACTTCCAGCGCATGCTCCGCTACCCGCCGAACGAACGCCTGGGCACGCTCATCGACCAGCAGACCGAACCGGTCCGGGTCGACGCCAGTGCTGCCGAGGTCACGCGGGTGATGGCCACGTACAACCTGGTGTCCGTCCCCGTGGTCGACGACGCCCACCGACTGGTCGGGGTGGTGACGATCGACGACGTGCTCGACCACGTCCTGCCCGACGACTGGCGAAGTCGCGGGGACGACGACGCAGCACGACCCCGCACCCGCGCTCGCAGGACCCCCGTGACGACGGGAAGGAGGCCCACCCGTGGCACGAACGGATGAGAACACCCGACTCGACTCGCCCAAGGGCATGCGGACGAGCGTCCTGCCGACGCGCCGGCGCAAGGGCAGCGGCGACGCCTTCGGTCGGGCCACCGAAGGAATTGCACGCGCGATGGGAACGCCCTGGTTCCTGATCGGCCTGACGCTCTTCTGTGCGGTCTGGATGGGGTGGAACACGCTGCTGCCCAAGGCGGTGCAGTTCGACTCCGCGGCGATCGGCTTCACCGCCCTGACCCTCGTGCTGTCGCTGCAGGCCTCGTACGCGGCACCGCTGATCCTGCTCGCGCAGAACCGGCAGGACGACCGCGACCGGGTGCAGTTCGAACAGGACCGCCAGCGTGCCGAGCGCAACCTGGCCGACACCGAGTACCTGGCGCGCGAGGTCGTGGCGCTGCGCCTGGCGATGCGCGACATGGCATCGAAGGACTTCATCCGCGCCGAACTCCGCTCGCTGCTCGAGGAACTCGACCGCCGCGACGCGATCGACGACGGGGAGCCGGAGCGTCGAGCGGACGTCCGTGGCTGACGCCGCCCCCGGGCCGGACGCCGAACAGCTCGGTGCGGCCGTCCTCGCTGCGCTCGACCGCGTCATCGACCCGGAGATCCGCCGGCCCGTCACCGAGCTCGACATGATCCGCGGCGTGGACGTGACCGGAGGCGCGGTCCGCGTCGACCTGCAGCTCACGATCGTCGGGTGTCCGGCTGCCGACACGATCGAACGCGACGTGCGGGCCGCCGCCGGATCGGTGGCCGGGGTCACGGACGTCGACGTCGACGTGTCGGTGATGGACCCGTCGGTCCGCAAGGCGCTGACCGACCGCCTGCGTGCCGGGCGACCCCAGGGCGTGCAGTTCACCCCGGACTCGCTCACCCGGGTCATCGCGGTGACGAGCGGCAAGGGCGGCGTCGGCAAGTCGACCGTCACCGTGAACCTGGCCGTCGCCATGGCGCAGAAGGGCCTGCGGGTCGGGATCGTCGACGTCGACGTGCACGGCTTCAGTGTCCCCGGGCTGATGGGCCTGACCGACGAGCACGGCGTCGCGCCCCGTCCCACCCGGGTCGACCAGATGATCCTGCCGCCCGTGGCGCACGACGTGAAGGTCGTGTCGATCGGCATGTTCGTCGACGACGTCTCGACCGCCGTGTCCTGGCGCGGGCCGATGCTGCACCGCACCGTGAACCAGTTCCTGTCCGACGTGTGGTTCGGCGACCTCGACGTGCTGCTGCTCGACATGCCGCCGGGCACCGGAGACGTGGCGATCTCGGTCGGGCAGCTGCTCCCCCACGCCGAGGTCCTGGTCGTCACCACACCCCAGGCAGCGGCGGCCGACGTGGCCGAACGCAGCGGCATCGTCGCGCGGCAGACCGGCCAGCGGGTCATCGGCGTCGTCGAGACGATGTCCGGGCTCGTGCAGCCCGACGGCTCCGTGCTGCACCTGTTCGGCGAGGGCGGTGGCGACGAGACCGCCCGGCGCCTGTCGCGCGACCAGGACACGCCCGTCCCGGTGCTCGGCACGGTGCCGCTGTCCGTGCCGCTCCGGCAGGGCGGCGACGCCGGCGTGCCGATCGTGGTCGGCGACCCCACCGATCCCGCGGCACGGGCGCTGGTCGCGATCGCCGTCCGGATCGCCACCATGGGGCGCGGGCTGGCGGGACGCAAGCTCGGACTCTCGCTCACCTGAGCGACGACGGACAGGAGGCCGGGTGCCAGCTGGCACCGGGCCTCCTGTCAGTCAGGTGGTCACGCGACGGACGTCAACCCGTCACGCGGTCGGGAGTCAGGTGGACTCGCCGTCGAAGGGCGCGGCTTCGCCCGCGGCCAGCGGCACGATCGGTGCCGGAGCCCGGACCTTGGTCGCCGACACCTGCGGCGTCGCCTCGGCCGCGCCGGCCCCGGTCGCCGAGTCGATGAGCGCATCGCGGATGATGCGCCGCGGGTCGTACTGCCGAGGGTCGAGTTTCTGCCAGTCGACCTCGTCGAAGTCGGGACCCATCTCGTCGCGCATGCGGTCCTTGGCGGTGTCCGCGAACCGGCGGACCGCCTTGACGAACTCCGCCAGCTTCTGTGCGTACATCGGCAGGCGCTGCGGTCCGAGCAGCAGCACCGCGATGATCCCGATGATCAGGATCTTGTTGAAGTCGATGGACACGCACCGAGCGTAACGCCTCAGGCCGCGCGCTCACCTAGAGTTGTCGACCGAGGAGTGTGCGTGTCAGAGAAAGAGTCGAACTGGAAGTTCGCGGAGGACATCGTCTCCGAGTCCGAGGTGATCTCCCGAGCGCGCGAGCACTCGCTGGAGCTCGGCGTCGAAGCCATCTCCCCGGCGATCGGTGCGCAGATCGGTGTCATCGCTGCCGCGTCGCGCGCCACCGCCGTCATCGAGATCGGGACCGGCCTGGGGGTCTCCGGGCTGTACCTGCTCGGCGGTGCCCCGAACGCCACGCTCACCACGATCGACGTCGAGGTGGACCACCAGCAGTACGCCCGTGACGCCTTCATCGCCGCCGGCACCGCCCCGGCCCGCGTGCGGCTGATCCCCGGCCGGGCGAACCAGGTGCTCCCCCGCATGAACGAGGCCTCGTACGACGTCGTGCTCGTCGATGCCGACCCCGAACACGTCATCGAGTACGTCGAGCACGGACTGCGCCTGGCGCGGCTGGGCGGGACCGTCCTGGTGCCGCACGCGCTGTGGCGTGGCCGGGTCGCCGATCCGGTCAAGCGCGACCGGGCGACCACCGACTTCCGGCTGCTGCTGACCGAGGTGTCCACGTCGGGCGCCGTCATCAGCGCCCTGTCCCCCGCTGGTGACGGGCTGCTGCAGATGACGAAGGTCACCGCGTAGGACGCTGGGCCGGCTCGGTCACCCGAGGTGCCGCAGGTACTGCTGGGGGGCCGTCAGGAACGCCCGCTGGTGCCGCACCAGGTCGAGGTCGGCCCAGGTGCTCCGGCGCAGCCCCCACTCGCCGACCTCGTGGATGGTCGCCCCCGGGAACGCCGCCAGCACGGGCGAGTGGGTCGACAGCAACACCTGCCCCAGGCCGTCGTCGACGATGGCCTGCAGCAGGCCGATGAGCGTCAGGCAGCCCTGGAACGACAGTGCCGACTCAGGCTCGTCGAGGACCCACAGTCCGGGCCACTCCGAACGGTCGATCACGAAGTCCAGGAAGGACTCCCCGTGGCTGCGCTCGTGGAAGACGGGCTCGGGACGCCTGCCGGGGTGCTGCTCGAGGAACGTGAAGAAGCCGTGCATGGTCTCGGCGCGCAGGAAGAAGCCGGTCTTGGGTGCACCCGGCTCGCGGTGCAGCGCGAGGTGCTCCCACAGCCCGGACTCGCTCGGTCGCGTGCTGTGCCCGGAGCCCGTCGACCCTCCCTCGGGACCCATGCCGAACGCCAGCGCGATCGCCTCGACCAGGGTCGACTTGCCGGCGCCGTTCTCCCCGACCAGCACGGTCACCGTGTCCAGGTCGAGACCCTGCTTGAGCAGCTGCCGCACCGGCGCGAGCGTCGCCGGCCAGGTGTCGCGCGGCATCGGATCGGCGGCGTACTCCTCGACACGGCGGACGGGGCGGCGGGAGCGGGGCACGGCACCATCCTGCCGACGACGGACGACAGCGCGCCGCACGGCAGCGCGCACAGACGACGGCGCGCCCGGACGACGGCACGAACGACACAGGGCCCGGGACGTGGTGTCCCGGGCCCTGCCCGTGGTGCGTGTTGGTGGTGCTTCGACGTACTAAGCCGAGACGACCTCGGCAAGTGCGTCGTGGAGTTCCCTGGCCTCGGCGTCGTTGACCGAGACCACCAGGCGGCCTCCACCTTCGAGCGGAACCCGCACGACGATGAGTCGACCCTCCTTGACAGCCTCCATCGGCCCGTCACCGGTCCTCGGCTTCATTGCTGCCATCAGATGTCCCCTTTCGCGCAGTACATGCATCGCCATTATCCCGTACGGAGGGGGCAACTGCGAAACCGCCCAGGTTGCGGGGCCCTGATCAGGACGTTCTCGCGGCTCGGATTCCTACGCTGTGTGCGTGCCGATCATTCCCTCCAAGCGCCGTCCGAGCCCGCAGGACCCCGCCGTCGACGCCGTTCCCGTCGGTCTGCGCATCGGCGCGGCATTCTCGTGGCGCATCCTGATCGTCGTCGCCGCGCTGGCCGTCGTGGTCGCCCTGGTCGTGCTGCTGCAGGACATCGTCGTGCCGTTCCTCATCGCACTGCTGCTCTGCGCGCTGCTCGCCCCGATGTCCGCGTTCCTGCAGCGGCACCGGTGGCCGAAGTGGCTCGCGGTGCTGTCGAGCCTGGTCGTCGTCGTGCTCGTGATCGGCACGCTGGCCCTCGTCGTCACCGCGCAGATCCGGTACGAGCTGCCGTCGCTGGAGCACCGGCTGCACAAGACCGTGCTGTCGCTGCAGGCGCTGCTGGACAGCGAACCGTTCGGCATCACCGTCAAGGACGTCAACCACTGGGTGTCGACGGGCTCGTCCTACCTGCAGTCCCACGCGTCGTCCATCGCGTCCGGGTTCCAAGAGGCCGGCAGCGGCGCGGTGCACGTGCTCGAGGGCCTGTTCATCGTGGTCTTCACCACCATCTTCGTGCTGATCGACGGCCGGCGGATCTGGGAGTGGGTCGTCCGGATCTTCCCGCGCCGGGCACGACCCCGCCTGCACGCCGCGGGCGACGCCGGGTGGCACACCCTGACCAGCTTCATCCGCGTGCAGCTCGTCGTCGCCGTCACGGACGCCTTGGGGGTCGTGATCGGTGCCCTCGTCCTGCAGGTCCCCCTGGCGATCCCGATCGGCGTCATCGTCTTCCTCGGCGCGTTCGTCCCCGTCGTCGGCGCGATCGTCGCCGGTTCGGTCGCCGTGATCATCGCCCTGGTGTTCAACGGCTGGGTCGCGGCGCTGTTCATGCTCGGCGTCGTCGTGGTCGTGCAGCAGCTCGAGAGCCACGTCCTGCACCCGTTCCTGACCGGCAGCGCGGTGAAGGTCCACCCGCTCGGCGTCGTGCTCGGCGTCACCGCGGGCACCACGATCGCGGGTGTCGTCGGCGCGTTCTTCGCCGTGCCGTTCATCGCCACCGTGAACGCGATGGTCACCGCGGCGGCAGCGTGGCGGCCGGACGGCGAGCAGACGGTCACCGATGCAAGCGCAACCGAGCCATCCGACGGGTCAGCGCCGGACGGCGCCGATCACGGTGGGGTCCAGTCGTAGCCGTCGATGTACCAGCAGTAGTACAGCCAGGTCCACTGCAGGACGACGCACAGCACCACGACGACCACGCGGTACAGGCGTGACCGCGGCAGCGCGACGATCCCGAGCAGCGGGGCGATCGGCAGCAGGATCCGCCACGTGCTCGACTGCGGGAAGAACACCGCCAGCAGGTAGACCAGGTACGCGACCGACCAGAGCCGAAGTTCGAGGCCCAGGCGTCGGGCTGCGGGCATCGCCACGAAGGCCGCGAACCCGACCAGCACGACGACGAGCAGCACGGAGCCCGCTGGCTGTCGGAACCACCACCCGAACCCCTGCACCCACGGTGCGAACGGCACCAGGTCCTTCCACCCGATGTACGACGACCGCCACGCCAGCTCGGTGTCGGTGTACGCCCGCGGGACCCCGGTGACGGCCCACGCGACGGCGGGCCACGCCAGGCCGACCAGCCCCGACACGACGGCGACCACGGCCGGCGGGACGATCTGACGGAGCGTCGGAGCCGAGGCCTCGCGCAACCATGCCGGGCGCAGCACCCAGACCCCGATGAACAGCAGCATGAGCAGCGCGAAGGCCAGTCCGGTCGGCCGGGTCATCCCGAGCAGCAGCACGACGGGCAGCATCGTCCAGAACCGGCGCTCGACCAGCAGCAGCAGCGCGACGAGCAGCAGGAACAGCCCCATCGCCTCGGCGTAGGCGACCTGGAACATGGCGGACACCGGGGCGACGCAGAACAGCACCGTGGCGAAGGTGGCGCGTGCCGGGTCCAGGAACCGCCCCATCAGCCGACGGAACACCAGGGCCGCGCCCCAGCCCGTCAGCAGCGAGACGCCGACCGCGACGAACTCGAACGACCCACCGGTGACGAGCATCAGTCCGCGCACCAGGAACGGGTACGCGGGCATGAACGCCCACGCGTTCTCGGTCACGTGCCCGGCGGCGTCGATCGGCAGCGTCGAGGGGTACCCGCTCGACGCGATCACCCGGTACCAGGCGCCGTCCCAGATCGAGGCGTACGTCAGGTACCTCGGGTGCTGCAGCGTGAACGAGTTCGCAGCCTGGATGCCGGCGAAGCCCATCATCAGCGCACCGGTCACCAGCCGGGCGAGCACGTACACGACGGTGATGCGGACCCACCACGGCACGACCCGGTAGCGCGCACGCCACCACACCGCCCGCAGCTGCGGACGGTGGGTCGGGACCGCGCCAGTGGTCAGGCCGTCAGCCACCGACGCAGACCGTCCTCGACCGCCGTGATCTGCGCCACGGGGACCTGCTCGTCGTCGTGGTGCGCGTAGACCGGCTCACCGGGGCCGTAGTTCACCGCGGGGACACCGAGTGCCGAGAACCGCGCGACGTCGGTCCAGCCGTACTTCGGTCGGGGCTCCGGGCCGCCGACGGCGGCGACGAAGTCCTGCGCCAGCGGGGCGTCGAGCCCGGGGCGGGCGCCGGCAGCCAGGTCGACGATGTCCACCTGGTACCCGTCGAAGAGCTCGCGGATGTGGGCCACGGCTTCGTCGGCCGAGCGCGACGGCGCGAACCGGTAGTTCACGTGCACCATGACCTCGTCCGGGATGATGTTGCCCGCGATGCCGCCCGTGATGCCGACGGCGTTCAGCCCCTCGCGGTACTCCAGCCCGTCGACCTCGACCGTGCGGGGCTCGTAAGCGGCCAGGGTGGCCAGGATCGGCGCCGCCTTGTGGATCGCGTTGTCGCCGATCCAGCTGCGGGCGCTGTGCGAGCGCTTGCCGTACGCGCGGATCTCGGCGCGCAGGTTGCCGTTGCAGCCGCCCTCGATCTGGGCGCCCGAGGGTTCGCCCAGGATCGCGAAGTCGCCGACGAGCAACTCGGGGCGGGTGCGTGCCAGACGGCCGAGGCCGTTCAGCGCGTCCGACACCTCTTCGTGGTCGTACCAGACCCAGGTCACGTCGACGCTCGGCGATGCCAGGTCGTACGCCAGCTTGAGCTGCACGGCGCAGCCCGCCTTCATGTCGACGGTGCCGCGGCCCCACAGGATCTCGGTGCCGTCCTCGGCGGTGCGGAACTCGGTCGGCAGGTTGTGGTTCAACGGCACGGTGTCGATGTGCCCGGCGATCACGACACGGCGGTCGCGGCCCAGGTCCGTCCGCGCGACGATCGCGTCGCCGTCGCGGATCACCTCGAGGTGCGGCAGCGGATCCAGCGTCGCTTCGATGGCGTCGGCGAGCGCCTGCTCGTTGCCCGACACCGACTCGATGTCGCAGATGGCACGGGTGATGTCGATGGACGAGGCGGTGAGGTCGAGCTGCTCCGGCATGCCGTCACTGTATCGGCCGCCGCTGGCGACCGACTGCCCGGACGCCAGGCCCCGGTCGCGCCACCGGAACCCGTCCAGCGGGACGGGTGGTTGCCGCCACCCCCTCGGTACCCTGGTCGGGTGACCGACACGACCGCTGCCTCCACCCGCCCGACCTCCGCCTGGGGCCACGGCCTGGCGACCGTCGCCGCCGACGGCACCGAGCTCGACACCTGGTTCCCCGAGACCCACCTCGGTGCGCTGCCCGCCGACGCCGAGTTCCCGCTCGCGCTGCAGGAGCACATCGGCCCGGACGAGCGCCGGAACGTGCGCGTCGAGGCCGTGACCGTCGAGATCGACCTCGACGCGGCCCCCGCGAGCACCCCGGACGCCTACCTGCGTCTGCACCTGCTCAGCCACCTGCACGTGCAGCCGAACACCGTCAACCTGGACGGGGTGTTCGGGCACCTGCCGATCGTCGCGTGGACGAACGCCGGCCCGGTCCTGCCCGCCGACCTGCCCCGCCTGCGGCCGTCGCTGCAGCGCGCCGGGATCGCCGTGCACGCCATCGACAAATTCCCGCGGCTGCTCGACTACGTGGTGCCGGACCGCGTCCGCATCGGCGACGCCAACCGGGTCCGGCTCGGGGCGCACCTGGCGCCCGGCACCACCGTCATGCACGAGGGCTTCGTCAACTTCAACGCGGGCACGCTCGGTGACGCGATGATCGAGGGCCGCGTCTCGCAGGGCGTGGTCGTCGGCGTCGGCACGGACGTCGGCGGCGGTGCGTCGATCATGGGCACGCTCTCCGGCGGGGGCACGCACCGGGTGTCCCTGGGCGAACGCGCGCTGCTCGGGGCGAACGCGGGCCTGGGCATCTCGCTCGGTGACGACTCGGTGATCGAGGCCGGGCTGTACGTGACCGCCGGCACCAAGGTCGTACTCGTCGGTGCGGCTCCGAACCCGGACGGCACCCCGAAGACCGTCAAGGCCGTCGAGCTGTCGGGCACCCCGAACGTGCTGTTCCGGCGCAACAGCCTGACCGGCGCGGTCGAGGCCCTGCAGCGCACCGGCGGCGGCATCCAGCTGAACACCGCTCTGCACGCGTAGCCGCCTGCCAGGAGGCCCGGTGCCGGTCCACGAGACCGGCACCGGGCCTCCTGTGCGTGCGTACGTGTGCGTGCGTCCGCGGCCGTCCCACCGGATCGCACCCCCGGACGCACATCGCGCCCCGTGGGGACGGGGCGCGATGTGTGTGGTGGGGTGCGGTGTGTCAGCGCGCGGGGAGGTCCCGCTCCGGAGCCCCGACGTACAGCTGCTGCGGGCGACCGATCTTGTTGAGCGGGTCGTTGTTGAGCTCACGCCACTGCGCGATCCACCCGGGCAGCCGACCGATCGCGAACAGCACGGTGAACATGCGCGGCGGGAAGCCCATCGCCTTGTAGATGATGCCCGTGTAGAAGTCGACGTTCGGGTACAGCTTGCGGTCGATGAAGTACTGGTCGCTGAGCGCGATCTGCTCGAGTTCCTTCGCGATGTCGAGCAGGTCGTCCTGCACGCCGAGGGACTCGAGGACCTCGTCGGCGGATTCCTTGACGAGCTTGGCGCGCGGGTCGTAGTTCTTGTAGACGCGGTGCCCGAAGCCCATCAGCTTGACGCCGCGCTCCTTGTTCTTCACCCGCTCGACGAAGCGCTGCACGGGCTCGCCGGAGTCCTTGATCTGCTGGAGCATCTCGAGGACGGCCTCGTTCGCGCCGCCGTGCAGCGGACCGTACAGGGCGTTGATGCCGGCGGAGATCGAGGCGAACATGTTCGCCTTGGTCGAGCCGACCAGGCGCACCGTGGCGGTCGAGGCGTTCTGCTCGTGGTCCTCGTGCAGGATGAGCAGGCGCTCGAGCGCGCGGGACAGCACGGGGTTCGGCTGGTAGGTCTCGGCCATGGTGCCGAAGTTCAGCCGCAGGAAGTTGTCGACGAACGACAGCGAGTTGTCCGGGTACAGGAACGCCTGACCGATGGCCTTCTTGTGCGCGTAGGCGGCGATCACCGGCAGCTTGGCGAGCAGTCGGACCGTCTGCAGCTCGACCTTCTCGGGGTCGTCGACGTCCATGTCGTCTTCGTAGTACGTGGACAGGGCGCTGACGGCGCTGGACAGCACGGACATCGGGTGCGCCGAGTGGGGCAGCGCGTCGAACAGCCGGCGCAGGTCCTCGTGCAGCAGGGTGTGGCGGCGGATGCGGGCGTCGAAGGACTCGAGCTCGGACGGGGTCGGCAGCTCGCCGTAGATCAGCAGCCACGCCACTTCGAGGAAGGTGCAGTTCGAGGCGATCTGGTCGATCGGGTACCCGCGGTAGCGCAGGATGCCCTGGTCACCGTCGATGTAGGTGATGGCGCTCTTGGTGGACCCCGTGTTGACGAAGCCGTAGTCGAGGGTGTTCATCCCCGTCTGCTTCTTGAAGGTCGAGATGTCCACCGTCGACGCGCCGTCGACGCTCGGCAGGATCGGGAACTCCGCCTGGCCGCCCGGGAACGTCAGCGTCGCGGTCTCGGTCGCCTGTTCGGCGGCGGGACTCACGGGGACGGGCGTCGTTGGCGGTGTGGCCGTCTTCTGAGCGTCGTTGGCAGTGTCAGTCACGCCCACAGCCTAATCGTGCTGTCTGTCGATCGTGCACATCGGGAGCCTTGGAACGTGGTGGGACTCGTGACTGGCGGATGCACAGCCGGACCGGGTCCTCAGGCCGACGCCAGCCGCCGACCGCTCGTCAGTCGCTGTGCCGCGGCCGCGATCCGCTCGTCCGTGGCCGTCAGCGCGACCCGCACGTGCTGCCCGCCGGCCGCGCCGTAGAAGGTGCCGGGCGCCACGAGGATGCCCAGGTCGGCCAGCCAGGCGACGGTGTCGAGCGCGGGTTCGCCCCGGGTGGCCCAGAGGTACAGGCCGGCGTCGCTGAGGTCGATGCGGAAGCCGGCACCCTCGAGCGCCCGACGGAGCATGCCGCGACGGGCACGGTACTTCGCCTTCTGCTGCTGCACGTGGGCGGTGTCGGCCAGCGCGACGACCATCGCCTGCTGCACGGGGAGCGGCGGCATCATGCCGGTGTGCTTGCGGACGGCCAGGACCTCGGCGAGCACGGCGGCGTCGCCGGCAACGAACGCGGCGCGGTAGCCGGCCAGGTTCGACTGCTTCGACAACGAGTACACGCTGAGCACCCCGTCGACGGAGTCCCCCACCACGCGCGGGTCGAGGATCGTGGGCGTGGGCCGGGTGTCGTACGGCGGCTCCCACCCGAGCTCGGCGTAGCACTCGTCGCCGACGATGACGGCACCGAGTTCGCGCGCACGGGTGACGGCGGCCCGGAGCTCGTCGATCGACAGCACGCGGCCGTCGGGGTTGCCCGGGGAGTTCAGCCACACGAGCTTCGTGCCGACCGGCCACGCGGCGGGGTCGTCCGACGCCAGGGCCGTGGCACCGACGAGCGCCGCCCCGAGTTCGTACGTCGGGTACGCCGCGGCCGGGAACACGACCGTGTCGCCGCGGCCGATGCCGAGCCAGAGCGCCAACCCCGCGATGAACTCCTTGGAGCCGATCGTGGGCAGGGTCTGCGCTTCGGTCAGGCTGACCCCGTGCCGGCGGCCGTACCAGTCGGCGATGGCCTGCCGCAGCGCGGGTGTTCCGGCGACCTGTGGGTAGGCGTGCGCGTCGGTGGCCTGGGCCAGCGCGGTGCGCACCAGTTCGGGCGTGGGGTCGACGGGCGAACCGACGCTCAGGTCGACGATGCCGCCCTCGTACGCCGCAGCGCGGTGCTTGAACGGGACGAGCTGGTCCCAGGGGAAGTCGGGGAGGTCGAGCGCCACGAGCAGGTCCGGCTCAGGCGCGCGGCGGCTCGGCCAGGACGACGGGGTGGTCCTTGTGGATGACGCCGACCTTGGCGGCACCGCCCGGGGACCCGACTTCCTCGAAGAACTCGACGTTGGCCTTGTAGTAGTCGGCCCACTGGTCCGGCAGGTCGTCCTCGTAGTAGATGGCCTCGACCGGGCAGACCGGTTCACAGGCGCCACAGTCGACGCACTCGTCCGGGTGGATGTACAGCGACCGGTCGCCTTCGTAGATGCAGTCGACGGGGCATTCGTCGATGCACGCACGGTCCTTGACGTCGACACAGGGCTGGGCGATCACGTAGGTCACGGTCGGGGTGCTCCCTTCGAACTGAGCGCTTGCAAGTCTACTCGTGCGGCGCCGCGGACCCTGACCGCGCGGCGACACCTGTCGCTGAGCCGTCCACCGAGCCGGGGGCACCGTCACGCACCGACCGCAGTCCGGACAGGTCCGGCCAGGCCAGCGCCAGCATCGCGACCACGGCCGGTCCGAAGGTCCAGATGTACCCGGCGGCGTTCGCCAGCACGAGCGGCGAGCTCTGGCCGCCCACGGACACCAGCACCTGGGTCGCGACGATGACCCCGATCCCGATGGCGGCGACCATCGCGCGGGACCGGTAGAGCAGTCGCACGCCGACCGTCAGGCCGATGACGATGAGCGTCGTCAGCACGATGCCGATCGGGAACGCGCCGAGCGTCTGCTGGTGGGTGACCGTGCCCAGGCCACCGGCGAGCACCCCGAGCACCCCGGCGACGACGACCGAGGTCACCTTGCCCGCCGGCGTCATGTCGGCGAAGGTCTCCGGCGCAGGCGGCGCTGCGGGCGCGTCGTGGCGGAAGGCCTCGACCGCGGGTGCGTGCTGCCGGACGCCGTGCGGCATCACCCAGGACAGCGCGGTCGGGTCGGCGGGGTCCACCGGGTCGACGGTGACCTGCGAGCGGTACTGCTCGATCGCCGCACGCACCTTCGCCCGCACGGGCAGGACGTCGACGGTCAGGTCGACGTCGCCGCCCTCGGGGTCGACGATCATCGAGAACGGCACGTCCTCGGCACGGGCGGCGTAGCGGGCCGCGTGGTGCACCCGCACGTGGTCGGGGTGCCCGTACCCGCCGTCGTCGGCGTAGCTGATGACGGCGTCGGCCATGGTGGACCGGATCGCGGCCCGGACGTCGTCGACGACCTCGCCCATGTCGGCAGCCGTCAGCGAGTCGGCCGGTGCGTCGTCCGCGGCCACCGCACGACCGTCCGGGCCCCACTGCATGCCCGAGTCGGTGTAATGCCGTTCGGGCAGGTCGGTCGGACGGGCGCCCGGTCCCCCGAGCCACAGGTGCTCGGGACCGCCGAGCGCCGCGAGCGCCGCGCGGATCTCGGTCTCGCGGTGCGCGGCCACGCGGGGGGCGTTGCCGGCCAGGGGCGCGAGCGACGCCGTGAGCATCTCACCACGCTCGCCGCGGGTGGCGGTCAGCACCGTGACGTGGGCGCCGAGTTCGAGCAGGGTCGCGATCGTCCCGCCGGACGACAGGGTCTCGTCGTCGGGGTGGGCGTGGACGAGGAGCACGCGCTCGGGGCGCGTCGCAGAGGCCTTGGACATCACGCCCAGGGTACTTCGCCTAGCGCGGGGTCACGATGTACGTCGCCGTGGCGCCGCCGTCGCCCTTCGAGAACGTCAGCACCACCCGGTGGTCGTCGCTCCGGAAGATCCCGAACGCGCTGGACGCGTCCGCGCGCTTGGCCGACTCGGTGAAGCCGGCGTCGGTGAGCTGCTGCGCCGCCGTGGCGAAGTCGTCGACGGAGGACGCCTGCACCTGCACGACCCACCCGGAGCCGTTCGGCCCGGTCCCGCCGCCCAGCACCGTGCCGTCCACCAGCGGCACGGCCGCGGTCGGGAACCCGTCCGGCACCTTGCCGTCGCTGGTCACGTCGGCGCCCTTGAGCGCGGTGTCGAGCGCACCGTCGATGCCGCCCGCGATGTTCGACATGCCCTGCTCGATGGCGCTGCCGTCGATGTTCTTGACGCCGTCGCTGACGCTCGACGCGACGGACGACCCGAGATCGGTGGCCTGCTTGACCGACTCACTGGAGCAACCGGTCAGGCCGGCCAGGGCGATGCCGGCAGCGACGGCGGCAACGAGCGGGGTGCGGAGGGAGGAACGCATGCGCCGACCGTAACCGACCAGCCGGGAGGCCCGGCCTGAGTTCCCTGGGAGTGTCACGTCACTGCCGGGGGCGACCAGGGCCTCCAGGCCGGTCCGGTGGTGCGCACCGCGCGCGTCAGCGCAGGTACGCGCCCACCGCCGCGACGAGCGCGTCGACGCCGACCGGGATCGCCGTGTCGGCCTGCGGCGCGTAGAACGGCGAGTGGTTGCTCGGGATGTCCGCACCGCGCCGGAACAACTCGGGGTCGGTGATGCCCGTGAACCAGTAGACGATGGGCGCGCCGGCCGCGGTGGCCAGCTGGCCGACGTCCTCGGATGCCATGGCGAGCCCGGACTCCATGTCGACGGCCTTCGCCACGACGGGACGGATCGCGTCGAGCACCTTCGACGCGTTCGCCGGGTCGTTGACCAGGACGTCCGCACCGGGCGCGCGCTCGATCGTCGGGGCGTCGAGACCACCGGCGGTGCTCTCGGCGTGCACGATCCGCTCGATCGAGGCGATGATCCGGTTGCGGGTGTCCTCGTTGCGGGCACGGGTCGAGATCTCGATGACGGCCTTGTCCGGGATGATGTTGGCCCGGGTGCCGGCGTGGAAGCTGCCCACGGTCACGACGCCCGCGTCGCTCGGAGCGACCTCGCGCGCGACGACGGTCTGCAGCCGCACGACGGCCGAGGCCGCGGTGACGACCGGGTCGAGCGAGGCCTGCGGCGCGGAACCGTGGGCGCCGCGACCGTTGAACGTGACGGTCAGGCGGTCGCTCGACGCCATCACGGGGCCCGACCCGACGGCGACCATGCCGACGGGGGCGGGCGCCGAGTGCTGCCCGAGGACGACGTCGGGCTTCGGGAAGCGGTCGACCAGCCCGTCCTCGATCATGGCGCGGGCGCCGGAGATGACCTCTTCGGCGGGCTGGAACACGGCGACGACCGTCCCGTGCCAGTCGGTCTTCGTGGCGACCAGGCGCTCGAGCGCGCCGAGCAGCCACGTCACGTGGATGTCGTGGCCGCAGGCGTGCATCGTCGGGACCTCGGCACCGGTGTCGTCGGTGCCGTGGTGCGTGCTGGCGTAGGACAGGCCCGTCTGTTCCTGGACCGGCAGGCCGTCCATGTCGGCGCGGAGCCACACGACCGGGCCGTCGCCGTTGGTCAGGACCCCGACCATGCCGGTGCCACCGATGCCGGTCGTGCTGTCGATCCCGAGCTCGGCGAGCCGGTCGGCGATGATCCCCGCCGTCCGGTGCTCCTGGAAGCCGAGCTCCGGGTGGGCGTGCAGGTCCTGGTACAGCGAGAGGAGGTCGAGGGTCACGGCATCCACCGTATCCCTCGACCTCCTGTGGGCGAACTCGCGACTGCTACGCGTCCTGGCGCTTCAGGCGCGCGTACGAACGCTGACGGGCGCCCGCTTCGAGCTCGACCTTGCGGATGCGGATGGCACCCGGGGTGACCTCGACGCACTCGTCCTCGCGGGCGAACTCCAGGCACTCTTCCAGCGAGAGCTGACGGGGCGGCGTCATCGACTCGAAGGTGTCCGAGGTCGACTGACGCATGTTGGTCAGCTTCTTCTCCTTCGTGATGTTGACGTCCATGTCGTCGGCACGCGAGTTCTCGCCGACGACCATGCCCTCGTAGACCTCTTCGGTGGGGGCGGTGAAGAACGTCATGCGCTCCTGCAGGTTCGTGATCGCGAACGGCGTCACGACACCCGAGCGGTCGGAGACGATCGACCCGTTGATGCGGGTCTGGATCGGGCCGGCCCAGTCGCCGTAGCCGTGTGAGATGCCGTTGGCGATGCCGGTGCCGCGGGTCTCGGTCAGGAACGCGGTCCGGAACCCGATCAGGCCGCGAGCCGGGACGATGAACTCCATGCGCACCCAGCCGGTGCCGTGGTTCGTCATGTTCTCCATGCGGCCCTTGCGGGCGGCCATGAGCTGCGTGACGGCGCCGAGGTACTCTTCGGGCACGTCGATGGTCATGTGCTCGAACGGCTCCTGGAGCTTGCCGTTCTCGTCGCGACGGGTGACCACCTGGGGCTTGCCCACGGTGAGCTCGAAGCCCTCACGGCGCATCTGCTCGACCAGGATGGCGAGTGCGAGCTCGCCACGACCCTGGACTTCCCACGCGTCGGGGCGGCCGATGTCGACGACCTTGAGCGAGACGTTGCCGACCAGTTCGCGGTCGAGTCGGTCCTTGACCATGCGGGCGGTGAGCTTGTGGCCCTTGACCTTGCCGACGAGCGGGCTGGTGTTCGTGCCGATCGTCATCGAGATCGCGGGGTCGTCGACCGTGATGGTCGGCAGCGGCCGGACGTCTTCCGGGTCGGTCAGGGTCTCACCGATGGTGATCGTGTCGAACCCGGCGACGGCGACGATGTCACCGGGGCCCGCGGACTCGGCCGGGTAGCGGTCGAGCGCCTTGGTGATCAGGAGCTCGGTGATGCGGGCGTTGACGACGGTGCCGTCGTGCTTGACCCACGCGACCGTCTGGCCCTTCTTCATGGTGCCGTGGAAGATGCGCAGCAGCGCCAGGCGGCCGAGGAACGGCGACGCGTCGAGGTTCGTGACGTGCGCCTGCAGCGGGTGTTCGTCGTCGTACTTCGGAGCCGGGACGTGCTGCAGGATCGCCTGGAACAGCGGCTCGAGGTCGTCGTTGTCGGGCAGCGTGCCGTCGGCCGGCTTGTTGCGCGACGCAGCGCCGTTGCGCCCGGAGGCGTAGACGACGGGGACGTCGAGGATCGCGTCGAGGTCGAGGTCGTCGACCTCGTCCGACAGGTCCGAGGCCAGACCGAGCAGCAGGTCCTGCGACTCGGACACGACGTCGTCGATGCGGGAGTCGGGGCGGTCCGTCTTGTTGACGAGCAGGATCACCGGGAGCTTGGCGGCGAGCGCCTTGCGCAGCACGAAGCGCGTCTGGGGCAGCGGGCCCTCGGACGCGTCGACGAGCAGCACGACACCGTCGACCATGGACAGGCCGCGCTCGACCTCACCACCGAAGTCGGCGTGGCCCGGGGTGTCGATGACGTTGATCGTGATGGGGCCGCCCGCGCCGAACTCGGCCGCGTGCTTGCCGTTGTAGAGCACCGACGTGTTCTTCGCGAGGATCGTGATGCCCTTCTCGCGCTCGAGGTCGTTCGAGTCCATCATGCGGTCTTCGCCCTCGAAGTGGGCGTCGAACGAGTTGGTCTGCGTGAGCATCGCGTCGACGAGGGTGGTCTTGCCGTGGTCGACGTGTGCCACGATGGCGACGTTGCGCAGGTCGGACCGGGTGGCGAGCGCCATACAGGACATCCTTCAATTGCTGGGAGAGTGTCGGGCCAGCTGGTGATCGACCCTGTGGTCGACCGGCACCGCACCCGTGGGCAGAACGCCCGACACGCCAGTCTACCGGAAGTTCCGCAACCGACAGGAGTACTGCAGATGAGCCGTCGGCGAACGTGGATCGAGATCACGATCGTGCTGATGCTCTCGCTCGGCGGCAGCGCGCTGTACTCGGTGCTGCAGATCATCGACGACCTGTCGCAGACGACTCCCCTGGGGCAGCAGTCCACGGCGCTCAACTCCTCGACCACCACCGTGCAGTACGTCGACCTGGCGCGGCAGCTCGTCGGCATCGCGGTCGACCTGGCCCCGGTCGCGCTGGTCTGCTACTTGCTGTGGCGCACGAGCCGCCCGCACCTGTCCGCGCTCGGCATCGACCGGTTCCGCGTGAAGACGGACCTGGGCCTGCCCGTGCTCATCGCGCTCGGCATCGGGATCCCCGGACTGGCGCTGTACTTCACCGGACGTGCGCTCGGGTTCACCGTCGACGTGGACCCGGCGGCGCTCGGCTCGTACTGGTGGACCGTGCCCGTCCTGTTGCTGAGCGCGATCCGGTCCGGACTGCAGGAAGAGGTCATCGTCATCGGCTACCTGTACCGGCGCCTGGGCGAGATCGGCTGGGGGCGGTGGCAGGTCGTCCTGTCCACCGCGGTGCTGCGTGGCAGCTACCACCTGTACCAGGGGTTCGGCGCGTTCGTCGGGAACGCCGTCATGGGCATCGTGTTCGGCTGGATCTACACGCGGTGGGGCCGCCTGATGCCGCTGATCGTCACGCACTGCCTGCTCGACGCCGCGGTGTTCGTGGGCTACCCGTGGGTGGCACACGCGTTCCCCCAGCTGTTCTCGTAGACGCCAGCGCCCGTGGACGGCGTCGGAACACGCATCGTCGGCGTGTCGCAACGGCGAGAATCTCGACCCGGGGTATTGACACCCGGACTGGGGGCGGGGACCATCGTGCGTACGAACAGTCCTCCACGGACTTGTCTCCCCGGGGAATCGGGTCGCCAGCTGGTACGCGCAAGGCGTTTCACGTCCGCTCAGCCGGCGTCCCCGGGGAGGCACTCGTCTGCTCCTCCTACGATTGCAGGATGAACGAGCGCCCGGCCCCCGACACCGTCCGGATCGTCGCCCCCGGCATGCGGGTGCTCGCGATGGTGCTGTGGGCAGCGGCGGTCTTCCTGCTGGTCGTCGGGTTCGTCGTCCGCGGCGACACCCCGGCCTGGCTGGTCCCCGTCCCCAGCCTGTTCGTCGCGTTCGTCGCCTGGGCAGTGCTGTGGCGGCCCCGCATCGAGCTCACCCCCGAGGCCCTGGTGGTCGTCGACGTGCGACGGACGTCGACGTACGCCTGGCCCCGGGTCACGGGCGTCCGGACGAAGTACGGGCTCGAGGTCCAGTCGAACGAACCCGACCGGCGTACCTGGATCGCACCACGACCGACGGCGCGGCTGCGGCTCGAGCGGCCATCGGGCTCGGTGCCGGCCACCGTCGAGCGCGCGGCCGCCGAGGTGCTCGCCCGGGTCCCCGTTGCGGTGGCCCAGGACGGCCCACCCCCGGCGACGGTCACCGCGCTGCCGATCGTGCACCGGGTGCACGGGTGGTCGGTCCTGGCGATGATCGTGCTCGGGGTCGCGGCGTCGCTCGCCGCTGCCCGCCTCTGACCCGGCGTCGACGCCCCCGCGCCGCCCCCGGCGCCGACGCCGCCGCGCCGACTCCGGTGCTCCGGTCCACGCGGAGCGGGGCACGTCACCCGTGGTGACGTGCCCCGCTCCTGGTTCGGTGCGCGTGGTTACTTCTTGTAGCCCACGTCCTGCCACTTGACCGAGGACTGCTGGAACTGCGCGGGACCGTAGTTCACCAGGTCCTTGCGCACACCCCAGGCGTACGGCTCGGCGAACAGCGGGATGGTGCCGGCGACCTTGACGATCTTCTTGTCGATCGCGTTCGCGTCGGCGATCCGCTTGGTCGCGTCGAGCTCGGCGTTCGCCTTGTCCCACGCGGCGCCGAGCGACGAGTCCGTCACACCGGTGTAGTTCTGGCCGGCGTCGGCGGGGTAGTAGATCGACTTGAGCGAGGACACCGGGAACGGCGTGCCCTGCCAGGCGAAGTACGTGGCGTCGAAGTCACGGCCGTCGGTGGTGATGTACTTCGTGAAGAAGTCATCGGTGGGGACGGTGTCGATCGTGACCTTGAACCCGGCGGCCTTGGTCTGCTGCTGCACGAGCTGCGCGACGTTGGCCGAGTTGGGGTTGTCCGACGGGATCACGAACCGGACCGCGAGCGTCTTGCCGCCCTTGGTCGCGTAGCCGTCCGAGCCGATCTTCCAGCCGGCCGACTCGACCTTGGCCTTGGCCTTCGCCGCGCTGTAGCCGTACACGCTCGAGACGTGGTCGGTGTAGCCCTTCTGGCCGGGCAGGTACACCAGGCTGTTCAGGACGCCGCCGGGGCTCTTGACCGGGGACAGGATCGCCTGGGCGAGGACCGCACGGTTGATCGACTGGGCGAACGCCTGGCGCACCGTGGCGTCCTTGAACACGTCAGCGGTGCCGTTGAGCGTGATCTGGCGCTGCGTGGTGCCGAGCGAGCGCTCGATCTTCGAGTCCGAACGCGAGTTCGCGGTCTTGTAGTTGTCCGCGCTGCCGTTCAGGTTGAAGGCGTCGAGCTCCTTGTTGGCGTAGGCCTGGGAGACACCGTCGCGCGAGACCGTCTTGAAGATGATCGTGTCGAGCTTGGGTGCGTCACCCCACCACTTCGGGTTCTTCTCGAAGGTCACGACACCGCCGGTGGTGTCGTAGGACTTCAGGATGTACGGGCCTGCCGAGACGTAGGTCTTGCCGTCGGCGGCGTACGGCGCCTTCGCCCATGCCTTGTTGAAGTGGTCGGGGGTGTCCACGGCCCAGTAGGGGTAGATCGCCGTGAAGACGGACGGCCAGTCGGCGTTCACCTTCGAGAAGGTCACGATGACGTCCTGCGCGCTCGAGCCCTGCTTGACCGAGTCCACGTCTTCCCAGACGTTCGTGGCGAGCGGTGCGAACGCCGGGTTGGTGCCGTTGAGCGCCTTCCAGTTGGCCTCGACGTCCTTCTCGGTGATCGGGGTGCCGTCGGACCAGACCGCCTTGGGGTTGATCTTGATCTCGACCGTCTGCGGCGAGTCCTTGGTCAGCTTGATCGAGTCGACGTAGTCCTTGTTCGGCTCCCACTCGCCGTTCTCCTTGAACTGGATGAAACCGGGGAGGTACGTGCCGGCGATCGTGTTGTCGTCCACCGTCCCCGAGTCCAGGTTCGAGAGCTGCCAGTTCGCCGGGGCCGAGTCGATCGGCAGGGTGATGGTCCCGCCGTCCTTGATCGAGCTGCGGTCCGCGGTGGTCCACCCGGTCGACTTCAGCGACGACGAGGCGACCGACGAGCTGTCGTTGCCCGCCGTTCCACCGCCGCCGGAGCACCCGGCGAGCACGACGGCCGACGCCGCCGCGAGGGCCAGAACGGCCGTTGCCTTCATCCTCATTCGCATGGCGAGGATTCCCTTTCGTTGTGTCGCGCACATCGCGCCGAACACGGCGACCCCCGCCGCCGTGGCTGTTGGGAGTCGACCCTAGCCACATGCCGACCGCTGCGGGGGCCAGCCGTACCGAATCGAAACAAGCCCGTAACAGTGGTTGTCTAGCGTTGCGCCCGTCGACCAGCGTGGCGCCGTCAGGCGACTACGCTGTCCCCACCGACAACGCCGTCCGGCCGGACGGTCAATCGACCCCTGGGAACCGCCAATGCTCGCATTCATCGCGAAACGGATCGTCAACTACGTGATCCTGACGATCGTCGCGACGACGCTCGGATACATCCTCGCCAGCACGACGCTCAACCCCGCTGCCCGGTTCTACGGCAAGAACCCACCGGTCCCGCAGGGCACGATCGACGCGGCACTCGCCAAGCTCGGCGTGGACCCCAACGTCCCCGTGCTGGTGCGCACCTGGAACTGGTGGGTGGACCTCGTCACGCACGGGTCGCTCGGCATCAGCACCCGCAGCACCGCGGTGACGGCGGACATCATCTCCCGCTCGGGCACGAGCCTGCGGTTGCTGGTGATCGGTGCGCTGCTCGGGGCCGTGCTCGGCGTGCTGCTCGGCGTCTGGAACGCCGTGCGGCAGTACAAGACGTCGGACCAGGTGTCCACGTACCTGTCCTTCGCGGTGCTGGCGACGCCGGTGTTCGTCATCGCGGTCGTGCTGATGATCCTGGCGACGGGGCTCAACAGCGCCGTCGGGACGCAGGTCATCCGGTTCACGGGTGAGTACACGCCGGGCTACGGCGGTGGGTTCTTCGCGAACCTCGGTGACCGGCTGGTGCACCTGCTGCTGCCGACGATCTCGCTGACCATCGGTGCCGTCGCCAGCTACTCGCGCTACCAGCGCTCCGCGATGCTCGACGTCCTGTCGAACGACTTCATCCGCACCGCCCGGTCCAAGGGCCGCACGCGCGGCTCGGCGATCATGCGGCACGGTGTCCGGGTCGCGCTCATCCCGATGTCGACGTTCTTCGCGTACTCGTTCGGGCTGATCCTGACCGGCGCCAGCGTCACCGAGCTCGTGTTCAGCTGGCACGGCATGGGTGAGTACTTCGTGACCAGCATCACCAACAACGACGTCAACGCAGCGGCCGGGACGATCCTGTTCACGGCGATCCTGGTGCTCATCGCCGGGACGCTGGCCGATCTCCTGTACGCGGCGCTCGACCCGCGAGTGAGGGTGTGACCCGTGTCCGTACTGAACCCCACGACCACGACGACGGCCGGCGACCCGGGCGACGGCAACGCCGGCGTCCCCGCCCACGTCGTCGACGCCACCAGTCGCCGCACCCCCTTCTGGAAGAAGGTCCTCGGCACCTGGCGCGCGCGCATCGGTGCGACCGCGCTGCTGCTCATCATCCTGTGGGCCTTCGTCGGCCCGCTGCTCTACCACTGGAACTCCGTCGACTCCGACGGGTTGGCCTTCGGCATGGGCCCGAGCGCATCGCACTGGTTCGGCACCAACGACATCGGCCAGGACATCTACGCGCAGACGCTCGTGGGCCTGCAGAAGTCCCTGCTGATCGGCCTGATCGCGGGCCCCGGGTCGACGCTCATCGCCGGGATCATCGGCGCGATCGCCGGGTACTTCGGCGGCTTCGCGGACCGCGCGATCGTCTGGGCGATCGACCTGCTGCTCGTGATCCCGTCGTTCTACGCCCTGGTGCTGCTCAGCCCGGTGTTCAAGAACCTGACGTGGGTGGCCCTGATCATCGGCCTGGCCATCTTCAACTGGATGATCATGGCGCGTGTGATCCGTGGCCAGACGATGTCCCTGCGCGAACGCGACTACGTCAAGGCGGCGCGCTTCATGGGTGTCCCGTCGCGCACGATCATCCGCCGCCACATCCTGCCGAACGTCGCGTCGCTGCTCATCATCGACGCCACGCTCGGCGTCGGGGCGATGATCCTGGCGGAGAGCACGCTGAGCTTCTTCGGCTTCGGCATCCAGGTGCCGGACGTCTCGCTCGGCACCCTGCTCGCCGCCGGCAGCCAGTCCGCCGTCACCCGTCCGTGGCTGTTCGTGTTGCCCGCCGCGACCCTCGTCGCCACCGTCCTGTCCACGAGCCTGCTCGGCGACGCCCTGCGCGACGCCATCGACCCGACCTCCGGAGCCAACCGTGACTGACCCCCTGCTCTCCGTCTCGGACCTCTCCGTCACGTTCAACGCGAACTCCCGGCCCGTGTACGCCGTCCGCGGCGTCGACTACCAGGTCCACCAGGGCGAGTTCCTCGGGATCGTCGGTGAGTCCGGGTCCGGCAAGTCGGTGTCCTCGATGGCGGTGATGGGACTGCTCCCCTCGTCCGCCAAGGTCAGTGGCAGCATCACGTACGCCGGCCAGGAACTCGTGGGCATGAACGACCGTGAGATGTCCCGCCTGCGTGGCCGGGACATCGCGATGGTCTTCCAGGACCCGTTGTCGGCCCTGACGCCCGTGTACACGATCGGGCAGCAGATCGTCGAGGGCCTCCGGCTGCACGACCGTTCGCTCAGCACGCACGCCGCCCGGACCCGCGCCGAGGAACTCCTGCGGGTCGTCGGCATCCCGAACCCCGCCCGGCGCCTCGACGCCTTCCCCCACGAGTTCTCCGGCGGCATGCGGCAGCGCGCGATGATCGCGATCGCCATCGCGAACGACCCGAAGCTCATCATCGCCGACGAACCGACGACGGCACTCGACGTGACGATCCAGGCGCAGATCCTGGACGTCCTGCAGACGGCGAAGGAGATGACCGGCGCAGCCGTGGTGCTCATCACCCACGACCTGGGCGTGGTCGCCGGCAACGTCGACCGTGTCGCCGTCATGTACGCGGGACGCATCGTCGAGAACGCCCCGGTGCAGACCCTGTTCCGCGAACCCGTCATGCCGTACACGATCGGTCTGCTCCGGTCGATGCCGAACATGACGGCGCCGCGGACCGAGCGCCTGGTCCCGCTCGAGGGTCGGCCGCCGCTGCTCACCCAGCGGCCGACCGGCTGCCCGTTCGCCGACCGGTGCCCAGCGGCGATCGACGCCTGCCGTGACGGTGAGCCGGCGCTCCAGGCACCGACCATCACGAACGCGGGCGCCGGCAGCACCGCCGACGTGGCGACCGGCGCGATGGTCTCCGCTCCTGCCACGCTCGTCGACCACACCGCCGCGTGCATCCGCCGCGACGAGATCGCGGCCGGCACCCTCGAACGGTCCGAGATCTTCCCCCGACCGGAGGAGATCGAGGAAGCCGCAACCGATCACGGCGACGACGTCGTCCTGCGACTCGAGGGGGTCGTGAAGACGTTCCCCCTGACCAAGGGCTCGGTGTTCCGACGCCGGATCGGCGAGGTGCACGCGGTGGACGGGATCTCGCTCGAGCTCAAGCGCGGCCGGGTCCTCGGCCTGGTCGGCGAGTCCGGCTGCGGCAAGACGACCACCATCATGGAGATCCTCGAACTCGCCGGCGCCCAGCAGGGCACCATCGCGGTGAACGGCGTCGACACGGCGTCGCTCAGCAAGCGCGACCGGCTGGCGCTCCGCAGCGACATCCAGGTGGTCTTCCAGGACCCGATGGCATCGCTCGACCCACGCCTGGACATCGGGTCCGTGATCGGCGAACCGCTCACCGTGCAGGGCGTGGCAAAGGACGAGATCCGCCGCCGCGTGCAGGAGTCGCTGGCACTCGTGGGACTGGAGCCGAGCTACATCGACCGGTACCCGCACGAGTTCTCCGGCGGCCAGCGGCAGCGCATCGGCATCGCCCGGGCCCTGATCGTCGAGCCGAAGATCCTGGTGCTCGACGAACCGGTCTCGGCCCTCGACGTCTCGGTGCAGGCCGGCGTGATCAACCTGCTCGAGGACCTGAAGCACCGGCTGGGGCTGTCGTACCTGTTCGTCGCACACGACTTGTCCGTCGTCCGGCACATCGCCGACGACGTCGCCGTGATGTACCTCGGCCGGATCGTCGAGTACGGCAGCGGCGACGCGGTGTTCGAGGACCCGCAGCACCCGTACACCCGGGCGCTGCTGTCCGCCGTGCCGGTGCCGGACCCGTCGGCCGAGGCAGCGCGGGGCCGGATCCTGCTCGATGGCGACCTCCCCTCGCCCACCGAGCGCGTGGACGGCTGCCGGTTCCGCACCCGGTGCCCGCTGTACCAGTTGCTCGACGACACCCGCAAGGAGCAGTGCCGCACGGTGGACCCGGCGCTGCAGGACGTCCACGGTCGCGGGGTCGCCTGCATCCAGACCGACCAGAACGACCTGCTGACGCAACGCGCCGTGGCAGCGGTCCGGTAGCCGGAACGCGACCAGACGACAGACAGGAGGCCCCCCGCCGGTCCGGTGGGGGGCCTCCCGTCTGTCGTGTGGTCCGGGACGAACCGTTCAGACCAGCAGCGAGACCACCAGCAGCGCCAGGGCCACCGCGCCGGCGACGAGCGCGGGCCGGTCCCAGCGCCGCACGACGGCGGCCGCGTTGTCGACGCCACGGTCACGGGCGACGGCCCAGGCGTCCAGGACCACGGTGAGCTCACCCGAGGTCGGCATGACCGGTCGCTCGCCCCGGCGGGCGGGCTTGGGGCGCGGCAGGGTGGGACCGCCCCAGCACGTCAGCCGCCGTGGTTCCGTGGTCTCGATGACGATCTGGTAGCGCATCCGCACGTCCGCGACGCTCCCCCAGGGCAGCTCGACGACGCGCAGGGGGTTCGTCACGGTCAGCTGATCCGGCGTCACGACGACCGTCGGACGGACCATGAGCACCCAGACACCCCACACGACCACCGCGATCGGTCCCAGCGCCTGCAGGACGACGTCCCAGCTGCCCCGGACCGCGGCGTCCACCAGGAGCGCGAGGCCCAGGACGACGACGAGGCCGGACGACACGAGCCCTCCGCGTCCACCGCGGAGGACGATCGGTCGTCCGGCCTGGTCCTGTGGCAGGTCGCTCAGCGCCCGAACTCGAAGTTCGCGCCGGGGATGGCGGCGAGCAGGTCCCGCGTGTACTCCTGCTGCGGGTTGGCGAAGACCTCGTCGGTCGTCGCCTTCTCGACGATCTGGCCCTTGCGCATCACGCACACGTTGTCCGCGACCAGGCGGACGACCGCCAGGTCGTGGGTGATGAACAGGTAGGTCAGGCCGAGCTCCGACTGCAGCTCGGTGAGCAGGTCGAGGATCTGGCCCTGCACGAGCACGTCGAGGGCGGAGACCGCCTCGTCGAGCACGATGACCTCGGGCTTGAGCGCCAGCGCACGAGCGACGGCGATGCGCTGCCGCTGCCCACCGGACAGCTCGTTCGGGTAGCGGTTCACCATCGACGACGGCAGCGCCACCTGGTCCAGGAGCTCGCGGACACGGTCCCGACGCGACGCCTTGTCGCCCACACCGTGGGTGACGAGCGGCTCGGCGATCGTGTTCCCGACGTTGTACATCGGGTCGAGGGATCCGTAGGGGTCCTGGAACACGGGCTGCACACGACGGCGGAAGTCGAAGAGCTCCTTGCCCTTCAGCGCGCCGATGTCGGTGCCGTCGAACTGCACGGTGCCGCTGGTGATCGACTCGAGCTGCAGCACGAGCTTGGCGACCGTGGACTTGCCCGACCCGGACTCGCCCACGAGCGCCATCGTGGTGCCCTTCGGGATCGAGAACGAGACGTCGTCGACCGCCTTGAGCTCGCGCGTGGCCAGGTTCTTGCCGCGCAGCTTGTAGACCTTCTGCAGGTCCTTGACGACGATCAGGTCCTCGGCCGGCTGGCTCTCGCGCTGCTGGGCGCGGGCGATCAGCTCGGCGTCGTCGCTGCCGGCGTCAGCGATGTCGATGCTGGCGTGCTGGACCTTCGACTGGATGCGGCGGCTTGCGAGCGACGGCGCCGCGGCGACCAGACGCTGCGTGTACGGGTGCTGCGGGTTGCCGAGGATCTCCTTCGACGGACCCGCCTCGACGACCTGCCCCTTGTACATGACCACGAGCTTCTCGGCGCGCTCGGCCGCCAGACCCAGGTCGTGCGTGATGAACAGCACGCTCGTGCCGTAGTCGCGGGTCAGGGTCTCGAGGTGGTCGAGGATGACGCGCTGCACGGTGACGTCGAGGGCGCTGGTCGGCTCGTCGGCGATGAGCAGCTTCGGGTGGCTCGACAGCCCGATGCCGATGAGCACGCGCTGCCGCATGCCACCGGAGAACTCGTGCGGGTACTGCTTCAGGCGGTTCGCGGCGTCGCCGAGCCCCGCTTCCTTGAGCACCTCGATCGCACGCTCGCGGACGGCCTTCTTGCCGGTCGCCATGTTGTTCGCGCGGATCGCCTCTTCGACCTGGAACCCGATGGTCCACAGGGGGTTGAGGTTCGACATCGGGTCCTGCGGCACGTAGCCGATCTCGCTGCCGCGGATCTCGGACATCTCCTTGTCGGAGAGCCCGACGAGCTCGCGCCCGTTGAACTTGATCGACCCGGCCGTCACCTTGCCGGCGCCGGGGAGCAGCTTGATGATCGCCTGCGCGCTGGTGGACTTGCCCGAGCCGGACTCGCCCACGATCGCCAGACGTTCACCCTGCTCGAGCGTGAAGTCGACGCCACGGACGGCCTGCACGAAGCCGTTCTGGGTCTGGAAGCCGATCTCGAGTCCGGAGACCTCGAGCAGGGGTGCGCCGGCGCCGCCCGCGCGACGGGCCGTCGGTTCGGTCAGGGTCTCGCTCATCGGCGGGCCCTCGCCTTCGGGTCGAGTGCGTCGCGGACCACGTCACCGAGGAGGAGGAACGCGAGCACGGTGATGGACAGGGCGAGCGACGGCCAGAAGATGGTCGACGGGTTCGTGCGGAGCGAGGACTGCGCCGCGTTGATGTCGTAGCCCCAGCTGAGGGACGACGGCGGCAGACCGATGCCCAGGAACGACAGGGTCGACTCGGCGACGATGAACGTGCCGAGCGAGACGGTCGCGACGACGATCACCGGAGCGATCGAGTTCGGGATCACGTGGCGCACCAGCGTGCGGAACCGGCTGACGCCGAGCGCCGCCGAGGCCGTCACGTAGTCGGCGTTCTTCGCCGAGAGCACCGCGCCGCGCATGATGCGGGCGATCTGCGGCCAGGCGAAGGCCGCCAGCACGAGTGCCACCGTCCAGGGGCTGCGCTGCGGGATGCTCGACATGATCACGATCGCGCCGAGCACCGTCGGGATCGAGAAGAAGATGTCGCCGATGCGGGACACGATCGAGTCGAGCGCCCCGCCGTAGAAGCCCGCCAGCGAGCCGATGACCACGCCGACGACGACCACCAGGATCGTCGCGACGAGGCCCACGAGCAGCGAGTTCTGCGTGCCGTAGATGACACGGGAGTAGACGTCACAGCCCTGGCGTGTGTAGCCCAGGATGTGGCCGGCTCGGCCCCCTTCGCCGGAGTTGGCGAGGTTGCAGGCGCGCGGATCGGCGTGCGCGAACACACCGGGCATCAGCGCGACGGCGATGATCAGGACGATCAGGACGCTCGACACCCAGAAGATCGGCCGGACGCGCATGGAGTCCCACGCGTCCGTCCACAGGGAACGGGTCTTCTCGTCCTCGTTGACGGTGTCGATCGCCTGCAGCGGCGTCTCCTCGATCGGCGCGACGTAGTGCGTGGCCGACCGCGATTCGGTGTTACTTGGCATAACGGATCCTCGGGTCCAGGACGGCGTACAGCAGGTCGACCAGGAGGTTGGCGAGCATGAAGATGATGACCATCACGGCCACGAAGGACACGACGGTGGGTCCCTGCCCGAGCTTGATGGCCTGGTAGACGGTTCCACCCACACCGTGGATGTTGAAGATGCCCTCGGTGACGATCGCGCCGACCATCAGGTTGCCGATGTCGATGCCGAGGTACGTCACCACGGGGATGAGCGAGTTGCGGAAGATGTGCACCCCGATCACGCGACGGCGCGGCAGGCCCTTCGCGGTCGCGGTGCGCACGAAGTCGGCGCTCATGTTCTCGGCGACGCTGGCACGGGTCAGACGCACGATGTACGCGAACGACCCCGTGGCGAGCACGATCGCGGGGAGCACGAGCTCGGACCACGGTGCTTCGCCGGAGACCGTCGCGCGGAACAGCGCCAGCTTGATGCCGAGTCCGTACTGCAGGATGAAGCCGGTCACGAACACCGGGATCGAGATGAGCAGCAGGCTGACGACCAGCGCGGTGGCGTCGAACAGCTTGCCCTTGCGCAGACCCGCGATGACACCGACGACGATTCCGGCGACCGACTCGAACACCAGGGCGAGGATCGCCAGGCGCGCGGTGATCGGGAACGCCTGCGCGAGCTGCTCGGTCACCGGGATGCCCGAGTAGGTCTGGCCGAGGTTGCCCTGGAACAGGCCGCCGACCCAGAGCAGGTACTGGACGATGAACGGCTTGTCGAGGTTGTACTGCGCACGGATCTGTTCGATCACCTGGGGTGACGGCTGGTGGTCACCGAAGAGCGCGGCGATGGGGTCACCCGGTAGGGAGAACACCATGTAGTAGATCAGGAACGTGGCACCGAAGAACACGGGGATCAGCTGCAGGAGGCGCTTCCCGAGGTACCAGAGCATCAGATCTCCGCCTGGTTCGGAGCGAGCATGTGGATCACAGTCATTTCGTCAGGGTGGGCCTGCCGTGCGGTGGCACGGTTGCCCGGCGCGGGTGGCGGCTCCCGCTGTCGGTTGTGGGGGTGGTGGTTCCGCCGCGGTACGGGGGCCCGGGAACCGATGGCTCCCGAACCCCCGTCCGGTGGTGCTGCTGAGGCAGGATACCTGCACTCAGTGGGTTACTTCTTGACCTCGACGTCGTAGTACAGCGGCACCGAGTCCCAGCCGAACTTGACGTTCGACACGTTGTCGGCGGACCAGACACCGGTCACGTTCGAGTACCAGAGCGGGATCTCCGGCAGGTCCTTGAGCAGGAGCTCCTGGGCCTGGTCGAAGTACTTGTTGCCCGCCTCGACGCTGTCGGCCGACTGACCCTGCTTGAGCAGGTCGTTGTACTCGGTCGAGTCGTAGCGCGAGTAGTTGTTCGACGAGCCCTCGCCCATGGTCGGGCCGAGGAAGTTGTACAGCGACGGGTAGTCGGCCTGCCAACCGGTGCGGCTGCCGCCCGTGAGCTTGTCACTGGTCTGGACGTCCAGCGCTTCCTGGAACGTCGGGTACGCCTTGCCCTCGGCCTTGATGCCCAGCGTGTTCGAGATGCTGTTCGAGACCGCGGTCACCCACGCCTCGTGTCCGCCGTCGGCGTTGTACGAGATGGTGAGGGTGTCGTTGTACGGCGAGATCTTGTCGGCCTCGGCCCACAGCTTCTTCGCCTCGGACTTGTTGTAGTCCAGGACGTCGGAGCCCTTGAGGTCCTTCGACCAGCCGTCGATGACCGGCGAGGTGAAGTCGCTGGCCGGCGTGCGGGTGCCGTCGAAGATCTTCGAGGTGATCTGCTTGCGGTTGATCGACATCGAGACCGCCTCGCGACGGAGCTTGCCCTCTTCACCCTTCCAGTGGTCGAGGTAGTAGGGCAGGTAGATCCCCTGGAAGATCGCGGCGGGCTGGTTCACGTTCGAGTCGGGGAAGTCCGACTTGTAGTTCGCGAACGCGCTGTCCGGCACGGCGTCGAGGATGTCGAGGTTGCCACCCTGCGCGTCCGAGTACGCGGTGTCCTGCGAGGTGTAGAACGTGATCGTCAGACCACCGTTCTTCGGCTTGCGCTTGCCCTCGTAGTCCTTGTTGGTGACGAGCTTGATGTCCGTGTTGTGCGTCCAGGCGTCCTTGCTGGCGAGCTTGTACGGACCGTTGCCGATCGGGTCTTCACCGAAGGCCTTGGGGTCGTCGTAGAACGACGACGGCAGCGGGACGAAGGCCGAGTAGCCGAGCGAGAGCGGGAAGTCCGACTGCGCCGCCTTGAGCGTCACGGTGAACTCGGTGTCGCTCTTGACCTTGAGGCCGGTGAGCTCGGAGTCCTTGTCGGCGTCGTAGCCCTCGATGTTCGCGAAGTAGTAGCTCGCGCCCTGGGCGTTCGACTTCTGTGCCGCCCAGTTCCACGCCTT
The DNA here is from genome assembly GCF_022815645.1 of Curtobacterium sp. VKM Ac-2922. GTDB lineage: Bacteria > Actinomycetota > Actinomycetes > Actinomycetales > Microbacteriaceae > Curtobacterium. Next base: position 300,603 of record NZ_JALGRO010000002.1, read on the forward strand.
CGTGAAGGACTCGGCGGTGATCTTCTCACCGTTGGTGAAGGTCCAGCCCGAGTTCAGCGTGATGTCGAAGACCTTGGAGTCATCGGTGGTGATGCTCTTCGCGACCTCGTTGACCGGCTTGCCCTTGGCGTCGTACGAGCGAAGACCCTCGAAGATCGAGTTGATGATCTTGCCGCCACCGGTCTCGGTGGTGTTCGACGGGATGAGCGGGTTCTGGGGCTCGCTGCCGTTGGTGGTGACGATGCCGGAGGCGTTCGTCGAACCGGAGCTCGAGTCCTTCCCGCTGCTGCTTCCGTTGCTGGAGCAGCCGGCCAGGGCGATTGCTGTGGCCCCGAGCACGGCGAGGGCTGCGAGCCCAGCGCGCTTCTTGATCAAGTGTTCCTCCTGGTGCATGGGACGTGCCGGGCACAGAGGTGTCGCCCGGCACGTTTGACCCTTGCACTGTAGGCAGCGCGACCAGTGCCAGCCAAACCCTGACGTGATCGGTTACACACTGGTAACCAACTTGCACGATCCTTGCGGGACAGTGCAAGATGCCCGCGTTCCCGGGCGCAACAAGCGGGTTTGTTGCATCCGCATCATCTTCGTTGCAGTTCCGAACAGATGCTCGCAGTGTGCCACCCGTCCAGGGGTGCTGTCACGCACCAGGATGCCCGCAGCGTTCTGCGGTTCGCCCTGATCGCCCCATGAGGTGGCTGGGTGGTGGCTCGATGCAAGAATCCACCTCATGTCCACGTGGGACCGCTCCACCCGGCCACGGCGATGGTGTAGGGGTTCAGGACGCACCGGACGCACCGGACGCGCCGGACGCGCCGGACTCGCCGGACGCGCCGCGGACGCACCGGACACGACGACGGCCCGGAGCCGAGGGCTCCGGGCCGTGTCGTACCGCGCGCGCTGTGGTGCGCGTGCTCCGTCCTAGGCGAAGGCCTCGACCGGCGGGCAGGCGCACACCAGGTTGCGGTCGCCGTACGCCTGGTCGATGCGGCGGACCGGCGGCCAGTACTTGCGCTCGGCGATGCCCGGCAGCGGGTACACCGCCTGTTCGCGCGTGTAGGCGTGCGTCCACTCCCCCGTGATGGCGGAGGCAGCGGTGTGCGGCGCACCCACCAGGGGGTTGTCGTCCGCCGGCCACTCCCCACGTTCGACCGCAGCGGCCTCGGCGCGGATGGCGAGCATGGCGTCGACGAACCGGTCGATCTCGGCCAGGTCTTCGCTCTCGGTCGGTTCGACCATGAGCGTGCCGGCCACCGGGAACGACATCGTGGGCGCGTGGAACCCGTAGTCGACCAGCCGCTTCGCGACGTCGTCCACCGTGATGCCGGTGGTGTCGCGGAGCGGCCGCAGGTCGAGGATGCACTCGTGCGCGACGAGCCCGGACTCGCCCGTGTACAGGACGGGGAACGCGTCGCGGAGTCGTGCCGCGATGTAGTTCGCCCCGAGCACCGCTGCCTCGGTCGCCCGGGTCAGGCCCTCGAGCCCCATCATGCGGACGTAGGTCCACGTGATCGGCAGGATGCTCGGGCTGCCGTAGGGCGCTGCGCTGACCGGGCCACCGGCGTGCGCCAGCCGACCCTCGACGTCGACGTCGGACGACGTCGACCCCGGCCGGCGGTCGGCCTGCTGCGCCATCGGGTGCGCGGGCAGGAACGCGGCCAGGTGCGCCTTCGCAGCGACCGGCCCCACGCCCGGTCCGCCGCCACCGTGCGGGATGCAGAACGTCTTGTGCAGGTTCAGGTGCGACACGTCGCCCCCGAAGTCGCCGAAGCGCGCGTGGCCGAGCAGCGCGTTGAGGTTCGCTCCGTCGACGTAGACCTGGCCGCCGGCGTCGTGCACGGCGTCGCAGATCGCGCGGATGTCGTGCTCGTACACGCCGTGCGTCGACGGGTACGTGATCATCAGCGCCGCGAGGGTGTCGGCGTGCTCGGTCGTCTTCGCGCTGAGGTCGGCGAGGTCGACGTTGCCGTTCTCGTCACACGCCACCACGACGACGCGCATCCCCGCCAGCACGGCCGACGCGGCGTTGGTGCCGTGGGCGCTCGACGGGATCAGGCACACGGTGCGCTGGTCGTCGCCACGGGACCGGTGGTAGCCGCGGATCGCCAGCAGTCCGGCGAGCTCGCCCTGGCTGCCCGCGTTCGGCTGCAGCGACACGGTGTCGTAGCCGGTGACCTCGGCCAGCCAGGTCTCGAGGTCGCCGATCATGCCGAGGTAGCCGGTGACGTCGTCAGCCGGGGCGAACGGGTGCACGTTCGCGAACTCCGGCCACGTGACCGCCGCCATCTCGGTCGCCGCGTTGAGCTTCATCGTGCAGCTGCCGAGCGGGATCATGCCGCGGTCGAGCGCGTAGTCCTTGTCCGACAGGTGCTTCAGGTACCGCATCATCCGGGTCTCACTGCGGTGCGCGCTGAAGACCGGATGCGTCAGGTACTCGCTCTGCCGCAGCAGCGCGGACGGGAGGCTCGGGGCCGCGTCCGCCACGGCGGTCTCGACCGCACGCTGGTCGGGTCCACTGCCCCCGCCGAACACGCCGGCCAGCACGCGGAGGTCGTCGGGCGTGGTCGTCTCGTCGACGGACAGCTGGAACGTGTCCGTGTCGACCAGGTGCAGCAGGTAGCCGGCAGCGCGGGCGTCGTCGACGATGCGACCTGCCCGCCCCTCGGCCCGCACGGTCAGCGTGTCGAACCACTGCTCGTGCACGACGGTGAGCCCAGCGCTCGTGACGGCCTCGGCGAGCGCCGTGGTGGTCCGCGCGACGCGGGAGGCGATGAAGCGCAGTCCCTCGGGCCCGTGGTAGACCGCGTACATCGAGGCCATGACGGCCAGCAGGACCTGCGCGGTGCAGATGTTGCTGGTCGCCTTCTCGCGCCGGATGTGCTGCTCGCGCGTCTGCAGGCTGAGGCGGTAGGCCATCCCGCCGTCGGCGTCGAAGGACACCCCGACCAGGCGGCCGGGCAGCTGGCGCTCGAGCCCCGCGCGGACGGCGAGGTAGCCGGCGTGCGGGCCACCGAAGCCGAGCGGGACGCCGAAGCGCTGGGACGTGCCCACGGCGACGTCGGCTCCGAGGTCGCCGGGCGAGGCGAGCAGCGTCATCGCGAGCAGGTCGGCCGCCACGACGGCGATGCCACCCCCGGCGTGCACGCGCTCGATCACGGACGACGGGTCGACGATGCGCCCGGACGAGCCCGGGTACTGCACGATCACGCCGAAGGCGCCGTCGAGCTGGTCGTCGCTCGGGCCGGACGCGACGTCGAACGCACGCAGGGTGATCCCCACGGCGTCGGCACGGTGGTCGAGCAGCGCGCGGGTCTGCGGCAGCAGGTCGGCGTCGACCAGGAACGCGTCGCCCTTGACCTTGGACGCGCGACGGGCGAGCAGCATGCCCTCGACCACGGCGGTGCCCTCGTCGAGCATGGACGCACCCGCGGTGGCCATGCCGGTCAGGTCGGCGACCATCGTCTGGAAGTTGATGAGCGCTTCGAGGCGCCCCTGCGAGATCTCGGGCTGGTACGGCGTGTATGCCGTGTACCAGCTGGGGTTCTCGAGCACGTTGCGCTGGATCACGGCGGGCGTGTGCGTGCCGTGGTAGCCCAGGCCGATCATCGCCCGGCGCACGGTGTTCTGCGACGCCATCGCGCGCAGTTCGGCGAGCGCCTCGGTCTCGCCGACCGCGGCGGGGATCGACGAGGACGCGACCGGCTCGGCGTGGATCGACGCCGGGATCGCCGCACGGACGAGTTCGTCGAGCGACGACCGCCCGACGGTCTCGAGCATGGTGCGCTGGTCGGCCGGGGTGGTGCCGATGTGCCGGTCGGCGAACGTGGTCTGCAGGTTCACGTCGGTGTCCGTGTGGGTGCTCCGCAGGTCGGTCATGCGACGAAGGCCCGGTAGGCGTCGTGGTCCATCAGGTCGCCGGGGAAGTCGGTGCCCTCGACCTTGATCTTGACGAGCCAGCCGGCGCCGAACGGGTCCTGGTTGACGGTGTCGGGCGCGTCGACGACGGCGTCGTTGATCTCGACGACTTCGCCCTCGATCGGCGCGAAGAGCTCGCCGACGCTCTTGGTGGACTCGATCTCGCCGAGCTGGTCGCCCGCGGTCGCGGTGGTGCCGACGGCGGGGAGCTCGACGTAGACGACGTCACCGAGCTGCTCGGCGGCGTGGTCGGTGATGCCGACCGTGACGACGTCGCCGTCGACGAGCAGCCACTCGTGGTCCTTGGTGTACTGCAGTGCGGTCTGGTCGGTCATGACCTCAGCCTTTCGATGCGCGGCGGTAGAAGGGGAACGCGGAGACGGTTGCGGGGATGGCCGTACCGCGGACGTCGATGTGCAGGAGTTGTCCCTCGGTGGCGGCGGACGGCGCGACGAACGCCATCGCGACCGGGTGGCCCAGGGTCGGGGACAGGGCGCCCGAGGTGACGGTGCCGACGACGGTGCCGTCGTGCAGGACCGGGTAGCCGGCTCGGGCGGCGCGACGGCCCTCCATCACCAGGCCGACGAGCACGGGTGCGTCGTCGGCCGGCACGACACCGGCGTCGCCGACGAACGAGCCGGACGTCGCGACGACTCGACCGAGACCGGCCTGGGCCGGACGGGTCGACGTGGTGAGTTCGTGGCCGTAGAGCGGCATGCCGGCTTCGAGACGCAGGGTGTCGCGCGCCGCGAGACCGGCGGGCACGACACCGCGCGTTGCGCCGGCCTCGAGCAGGGCGTCCCAGATCGCCGGGGCCACGTCGGGAGCGCTGTAGATCTCGAAGCCGTCCTCGCCGGTGTAGCCGGTGCGGGCGATGAGCACCTCGGACCCGTCGAACACGGCGTGCAGGACGCGGTAGTACCGGAGTTCGTCGAGCGGGGTCTCGGGCTGCAGGCGGTCCTCGACGACGAGCTCGTCGAGCGTGCCCGCGGCGGCCGGCCCCTGGATGGCGACCAGCGCCGTCGTGTCCGAGTCGTCCGTCACCGTGACGTCGAAGTCCGCGGCACGGGCCTGCAGTGCGTCGACGGCGACCTGCCGGTTGGCGGCGTTCGCGACCACCAGGTACGAGTCGTCGTCGATCCGGTACACCACCAGGTCGTCGAGGATGCCGCCGTCCTCGCCGAGCAGCAGCGAGTACTTGGCGCGGCCGACCGTCATCGCGGCGAAGGACCCGGCGAGCGCGTGGTCGAGGAACGCCACGGCCTGGGGACCGGTGACACCGATCTCGGCCATGTGCGACAGGTCGAACACCCCGGCCGCCTGGCGCACCGCGTGGTGCTCGGCGAGGTCCGAGGAGTACCGCACGGGCATGCGGTAGCCGGCGAAGTCGGTGAACGCGGCACCGGCGGATTCGTGTGCCGCTTCGAGCGGTGACGAGCGGAGCGCGGACTGGTCAGGGGACATGCGGAGTTCTCCCGTGGTGGGCTGCCCGACGACGCCGGGCGGTGTCCGACGAGGGTCGTCGGACACGAACTCCCCCTCTGTCATGGGCCTGAGAGTTTCACCGCGGCCCGTGAGGTCCGGCGGCTTTCACCGTGGGCGAGACTCCGGAGCGCCCGGCGGGGCACCGTGTCTGCTTTTCAGAGTGGCCTGTCCGCTGCGGTGTTGGACCTGAGAGATTGACGGGGAGGTTGCTCCTTCGGTGCCGGACGCACCGACGAGCGGTGGCGGACGGCGTCTCCCGCGGCGGGTGATCGGCCTGGTGTGCAGTTGTGGTGGCAGTCTACCGAGGTCGCGTTTCCGGCATGTGACGGATCTGGATCGACGCGGCGAGCGGCTGCGGGCCTTCGACATCTCGTAGAGTGGCCGTCGTGGCAGGACAACGGCAGCGCCCGCGCGGGCAGCTCGAGCAGGCGGTGCTCGACGCGCTCTGGTCGGCCGACGGCGGGCTGACGGCGCGTCAGGTGCTCGACGCGTTCCCCGAACCCCGTCCGGCGCTGACCACGGTGCTCACGGTGCTCGACCGCCTCGGCCGCAAGGGCACCGTCGAACGTCAGCAGCACGCCGAGGCGCCGCTGACCTTCCGTGCCACGCACTCGCGCGAGGAACAGACCGCGTCGCTCATGTCGAGCGCCCTCGCCGCTGCCTCGGACCGCGAGGCCGCGCTCCTGCAGTTCACCGGTTCGCTGGCGTCCGACGACCTGCAGGCACTGCGCCGCGCCCTCGACGCCCGCGCCCGCTCCTGACGGTCCGACGGCGGGAGCAGGCAGCGTGGTCGTCACCGGCATCGTCCTGGTCGTCCTGGCCCTGGTCGTCGTCGTGGTCGCCCCGCGCGTCCTGACCCGCTCGGCGTGGACGATCGACCGGCCCCGCACGGCACTGGTCGCCTGGTCGCTCGCCGTGCTGCTGGGCGCGGTCGGCTTCGTCGTCGGGATCGCCCTCGTCGTGCTCGCCGACCGCCCGCTGACCGACCCGTTCGCGATCGGCGACTCCCCCACGCACGGCCTGAACGTCGGCGTCGCGGTGCTCGCCGTCATCGCCTTCGTCATCGCCGTCCGGGTCCGGCCGGGCTCCGAGCACCGCGCGGTCCGCGAGGCCATGCGCTCCGGCGCCGCCCCGCACCGCGAGATCGACGGCACGATCGTCGCCGTCGTCGAGGCCGACCACGCGCTGGCCTGCGCCGTCCCGGGGCGGAGTGGCGGGGTGCTCGTCAGCTCCGGTCTGGCCGACCGGTTGCGCACCGACGAACTGGAGGCCGTGGTCGCCCACGAACGCGCCCATCTGCAGCAGCACCACGCGGCCGTCGTCGCGGTCGCCGAGTCGATCGAACGTGCGGTCCCGTGGATCCCCGGGGCGCGCGCCATGGCGCGCTCGACGCGCGTGCTGGTCGAGTTCGCGGCCGACGACGCGGCAGCGCGCCGCATCGGACGCGACGCGGTGCGGCGGGCCGTCCTGGTGGCGGACGCGACCAGCGCGCTCGCGGTGATCCGGGCCTCCCGACTGTCGGACCGGGACTGAAGGACGCCTGTCGGGGCCGAGGCATAGGCTTGCAGGCACCGTGAAGCCACTGACCGAAGCAGACATCCGTTCGTCGTTCGTCAACGCCACCCCGGACGAACTGGCCCAGCTCCCCATCCCCGGACTGCACGAGATGCTCTGGGACGACCGCGAGTTCCTGGGCTGGCGCGACCCGCAGGCCGCCCGCCGTGGCTACATCGTGTCGTGGATGGACGACCGGGCCGTGGGCATCGTCGTCCGCTCGGCCGGCGGGTCCCTGCGTCCGGGCATCGCCGCGATGTGCTCGTTCTGCCACTCCCCCCAGCCCGCGACCCAGGTGCGGCTGTTCTCGGCGGCCCGCGGTGGCGAGGCCGGACGGAACGGCAACACCATCGGCACGTACATCTGCGAAGACCTGGGCTGCCCGCTGCTCATCCGCACCGCGCCGCCGCACCTGAACCCGCCGGCGACGATCGCCATGCGCGGCGAGGCCCTGCTGTCACGCGTGCAGAACTTCACGGCCGACATCATGGGGTCGGTGTGACGGGCCAGCCGGCGTCGTCGCGGTTCGCGACCGCGCGGTGGGTCGTGGTCGAGGACCTGGGCGAGGGGCGCTGGCGTCTGGCCGTCACCGACGAAGCCGACGACGAACTCGGGTCGTTCGGTCTGGGAGTCGAGGGACCCTGGGACCCGGACGTCGAGCCGCACGTGGCGTTCGTGTTGACGCAGGTCGGGCTCGCGCTGCAAGGGTCGCGGCCGTGGCGACAGGACGAGCTCGGCGCGTACCGGGCGCCGGTGCTGCCGGTCGCCTGAGCCGTTCGGTGGGCGCCTGCGATGTCGAGGGTCAGTCGACCGCGGCGATGAACGCCTGCAGGACCTGCCGGTCGTCGTCCGCCCGGGTCGCCCAGCACAGCTCGCTGGCGTGCGTGCCCGTCAGCGGCAGCAGCACGACCGTGTCCGGGGCAGCCAGGGTCGCACTCGCCGGAGCCACCGTGACCCCGAGCCCCACTCCGACCAGGTGCAGCACCGTGGCCCAGGTCGTCGCCTCCTGCACGACGATCGGACGCCGGCCCGCCGACAGCACCGGGGCCAGGTTGCGTTCCGTGGCGAGCGAGCCGGCCTCGGCGGGGAAGAACACGAACGGGTCGTCGACCAGCTCGCTGCCCGCGATCGACGCCCGGTCGGCGAACCGGTGCCCGCGCGGGACCGCCGCGACGAACCGCTCGGTGCGGAACGGGGTGAGCCGCACACCCTCGGTCGGGTCCGGGTCGCGCACGACGGCCAGGTCGAGTTCGCCGCGGACGACCCGGGCGAGCAGCCGCGAGGTGTAGCCCTCGGTCAGCTCGACCCGGACGCCGGGGTGGCGCTCGCGGAACCGCTGCACGCGCTCGATCGGGCCGAGCGGCAGCGCCGACACGACGAACCCGACGTCGAGCCGTCCGACCTCGCCGCGGCCGACCCGCACGGCTTCGTCCAGGTCGCGTTCCGCCTGGGACAGCAGCGACCGGGCGCGCCCCTGCAGCACCCGCCCGGCGGGCGTCAGCGCGACACTGCGCGAGGTCCGGACGAACAGGTCGACACCGAGTGCCCGCTCGGTGCGGCGGATCTGTTGCGACAGTGCCGGCTGGGCCATGTGCAGCTGCTCGGCCGCTCGCCCGAAGTGCAGCGCGTCGGCGACGGCCAGGAACGCGCGCAGGTGCCGCAGGTCGACGTCGCGAGGATCCATGCATGCAGCGTATCGATCCACGCGAACGAGTATTGGACGCGACTTCGTCACGGCCGCAGGATGGACGCATGCCCGACACCGCGTCCGTCACCATCGCCGACCTTGCCTCGCCCGCCGACGCCGAGGCCTTCCGCACGCTCAACGAGGCGTGGATCACCCGCTTCTTCACGCTCGAGGACGAGGACGTCGCGATCCTCGGCGACCCCGTCGGGCGGATCATCGAGCCCGGCGGTGCGGTGTTCGTCGCCCGGCTCGGAGACGCCGTCGTCGGCTGCGTCGGCATCGCCCCCGAGGGCGACGGAGTGTTCGAGCTCGTGAAGATGGCCGTTGCGGCGGACCACCAGGGACACGGCACCGGATGCCGGCTCATCCAGGCAGCCCTCGATCGCGCCCGCGAGCTCGGCGCGCGGCGCGTCACGCTCGAGACGAACGCCACCCTGGCCAGCGCCGTGCACCTGTACGAGACGTCCGGCTTCCGGCACCTGGCGCCCGAGGAACGGCACGCCAGTCCGTACGTGCGCGCCGACGTGGCGATGGTGCTGGACCTCTGACCCGGGCGTTCCCGCTACGATCGCGGCATGGCGACGCACGAGGTCCAGGCCGTCCGCGAACAGGGCATGTGGCAGGTGTTCATCGACGGGTTCCTGGTGACCGAGGTCCCACGGTGGTCCTCCGTCGGGTTCGTCGCCCGCGAGTGGGTCGCGATGACCGAGGAACTGCCCTCGAGCGAGGTCCACGTGCACGTCCGCGTCGTCGGCAGGAACCACTACCTCGACGCCTGACGCGTCAGGCGGTGTGCCAGACCACCGCTTCCTGCGCGCCCGACGGGTACGCGGCAGCGATCCGCAGCACCGCCTCGCGCAGGGTGTCCGGCGAGCACGCCAGGTTGATCCGTGCGAAGCCACGCCCCTCGGCGCCGAACGGCACGCCCGAGTTCAGGGCGACGAACGCGTGCTCGCGCAGCGGCACGGCCGGGTCGTCCCCCAGCCCGAGCCCACGGAAGTCCAGCCACGCCAGGTAGCCGGCACGCGGCCGTGAGTAGACCACCCCGGGCAGGTGCTCGGCCAGCAGCTTCGCGAGCAGCCGGTCGTTCGCCACGATCCGGTCGATGACGTCGTCGAGCCACCCCACCGCCAGCGAGAAGGCGGCCAGGTTGGCGTGCAACCCGAGGATGCTCGTCCGGCAGGCCACCTCGTCCCACAGGGTGTCGAGCATCGCGGCGGTGCGGTCGTCCCCCGCGACGATGACCGAGCACTTCACCCCGGCCAGGTTCCAGCCCTTGCTGGCCGACGTCACGCACACACTGCGCGCCCCGGCCTGCTCGGCGATCGACGCGAACGGGGTGAACTGCACGCCCGGGTGGGTCAGCGGGGCGTGGATCTCGTCCGAGACCACCAGCACGTCGTACCGGGCCGCGAGCTCCGCCAGCGCGAGCAGGTCGGCGCGGTCGTGCACCAGGCCGATCGGGTTGTGCGGGTTGCAGAGCAGGAACACGCGCACACCGTCGGCGAAGGCACGCTCGAGGGCTGCCAGGTCGAGTCGGTACACCCCCCACTGCTCGGCGAGCGGCACGGCCTCGACCTGACATCGCGCCTCGTCGATCAGCTCGAAGAACGGCGGGTACACCGGCGGGGTGATCGCGACGCGGCCGCCCTCCGGAAGCGCGAGCCGCAGGGTCTCGACGATCCCCACGCTGACGTCGGTCGCCAGGTGCACCCGCGCGGGGTCGAGCTCCCAGCCCCAGCGGTCCGCAGCGAACTGCGCGAAGGCCGGCGCGAGGGGTCCCGGGCCGTCCAGGTACCCCAGGTCGGACTGCTGGACCCGCTCGACGAGTGCCTGGCGGATCTCCGGCGCGACCTCGTGGTCCATCTCGGCGACGAACAGGGGCAGCACGTCCGGCGCGTAGCGCGTCCACTTGATGCTGGTGCGGACCCCGCGCAGCGTGCCGACCGGGTCCTGCTCGTCGTGCGCCATGCGTCCCAGGATGCACCGGACTGCAGGCCCGGTGCGAGTCCGCACGTCATCGCGCGTCGTCTCCGGGCCGTGCACACCGCGAAAGCGACAGATGCCTGCCGACTTCTCGGCGCGATCTGTCGCTTTCGCGAAGGCAGGGGCGGATCGGCTGGGGCGGGCGCCCGGGCCCCCGGCCTAGTGTCGGTGCCATGAGCACCAGCACCGCCGACAAGGCCTCGTCCCTCGCCGCCCTGCACCAAGCCCCCGAGATCCTGCGCGTCGTGAACGTCTGGGACGCGATCAGCGCCAAGACCGTCGCAGCCCTGCCCGAGACCCGCGCGATCGCCACCGCCGGACACTCCATCGCCGCCTCGTACGGGTACGAGGACGGCGGCATGCCCCTCGACCTGGCACTGCAGGGCGCGCGCATCGTCGCCGAGTCCGTCGACCTGCCCGTCACCGCAGACCTGGACGACGGCTACGAGGACCCAGCCGAGACGGTCCGCCGCGCGATCGGGTTCGGCATCGTCGGCGCGAACGTCGAGGACCGCCTTCGTCCGTTCGACGAAGCCGTCGCCCGCGTGGCCGCGATCACGCAGGCCGCCGAACACGAGGGCGTCGCGTTCCAGCTCAACGCCCGCACCGACGCCATCGCACGGGGTGGCGACCGCCCCCTCGACGAGAGCATCGCGGATGCCATCGCCCGCGGCAAGGCGTTCCTCGACGCGGATGCCCCGATCGTGTTCGTCCCCGGCGCCGTCCAGCGTGACGTGGTCGAGCGGCTCGTCGAGGGCCTCGGCCGCGGCAAGCTCAGCGTGATCGGCCTGCCCGGAGCCCTGCCCGCCGCCGAGTACCAGGAACTCGGTGTCGCCCGGATCTCGTACGGACCGCTCACGCAGCGCGTCGCGCTCCGCGCGCTGCGTGACCTGGCGACCGACCTGTACGGCGGGGGCGTCGTGCCGGAGGACACCCCGGCCCTGAACTGACCGAGACGGACTGGAGGCCCGTGGCGACGCCGCCAACCCTCCCTCGCAGGCTCGGTCGGCGCGGCCCGCGCAACGCTTCGCGTCGCCGCAGAGCGGTCCGCGCCAGTCTGTTCCGGGGTCGAGACTGGACGCCGCCGCGTTCGTCGTGTACTGTCCTTCATTGGTGCATTGCAGCGAACCCATCTGACTCGCGCACACCGAACCGTCCCGAACCGACTCACCCGAGTCGCATTCCCACGGGACCGCCGCTCCGCCGTACGTCCACTCGTTGGGCCAGGCCGAGCAGCACGTCGATCTCCGACGTGCACACCGCCCGCACCAGCGACCGATGCGACTGAGACGTCCACCGGACCGCACCGCGGGCAGGACAGCAGACCAGGAAGAACAGCACCATGACCAGCAACGAACGCATCACCATCTCCGGGGCCGCCACGTCGGCTCCCGTCATCACCCCCGACCGCATCGCGGAGTTCCCCGTCCGCGACGACCGCACCCAGCGCGAGTTCCTCGTGCGGGTGCCCGTCGACACGCTCGACGTCTTCGTCACCTCCGGCACCCGTGTCGCGGTGGACGGCGAAGCCGGCTGGACCGTCCCCGGGCGGCCCTGGCTCGGCGAGTCGAGCCGCACCCTGCTGCAGGCGGTCACGATCAGCCGCTCGGAGCTCGCCCTCGCAGCCTGAGCACCAGACACCTCGCACCATCCGGAACGCCGTCCCTCGGGGCGGCGTTCCGTCGTCTGTCCGGTGCCCGGTGGGCGGCTCAGGGGCCGTCGGCACCCTCGAACGGCGTGCGGCCGTCGGCGTTGAGCGGACCGTCCGGGCCAGCCGTCGCGGCAGCGTCCCGCAGGCGACGGATGAAGTCGCGGTCCTCGATGTCGAGCTCGTCGTCGGGCGCTGCGGTCAGCACGAGTTCACTCGCCGGGCCCACCAGCACCGTCGTGGTCTCGATCGACCCGTCCGCGCCGACCGTGGGGACGTGGACCGTGTCCGTCCGCCCGTTCGCCCCGAGAACCGCCGCGTAGTCGGCGAGCGCCTCGGCGATGCGGTCACCCGTCATGATGACGCTGCCGTCGTAGTTGATGTACTTCACGTTCCACCTCCACGTGCACCATAGGGAGCGCAGGGTGTGTGGGGGTTCAGCAGGCGCGTTCGGTGGCTGATGTGTCAGTGATCTCGGCCCAGACGGCATCCAGCGACAGCCCGAGGACGTCGGCGAGGGCCGCGATCGTGGGGAACGCGGGCGTTGCCACACGGCCGGTCTCGATCTTGCGCAGGGTCTCGGGCGACACACCCGCGTCGAGCGCCACCCGCAGCATCGAGCGGTCGCCGCGAGCCCGTCGCAGGAGATCGCCGAGTCGCTGGCCGCGGGCGATGTCGGCGGGCGTGAGCGGGAGGCGGACCATGCGGCCAATACTAATACCGGTACAGTTGTGGGCATGATCGAGATCTTCACGCCGTCGGAACTCCCTCGTGCTCGCGCGGTCGGAGCGCTGGTCGGGCACATCCTGCACGCGTTGCAGCAGCGCGTCCGTGTCGGGACGAACCTGCTCGAGATCGACGCATGGACGAAGGCGATGATCCTCGACGCCGGGGCCGAGTCCTGCTACGTCGACTACGCTCCGTCGTTCGGCCGCGGCCCCTTCGCCCACTACGTCTGCACCTCGGTCAACGACGCGGTGCTGCACGGACTCCCCCGCGACCAGGTCCTGCGCGACGGTGACCTGCTGACGCTCGACCTGGCGGTGTCGCTCGACGGTGTCGTCGCGGACTCCGCGGTCAGCTTCGTCGTCGGTACCACGGCGGACCCGGATGACCTGGCGATGATCGAGACGACCGAGCGGGCGTTGGCCGCCGGCATCGACGCCGCGGTCCCCGGCGCGAAGATCGGGGACCTGTCGCACGCGATCGGCAGCGTCCTGCGGTCAGCTGGCTACAGCGTCAACCTGGACTTCGGCGGCCATGGCGTCGGGTCGACCATGCACGGCGACCCGCACATCGCGAACGACGGTCGCGCCGGCCGCGGCTACACCCTGCGACCGGGCCTGCTGCTCGCGCTCGAGCCGTGGGTGATGGCGGACACCGACCAGCTCGTCACCGACGACGACGGGTGGACGCTCCGGAGCGCCACGGGTGCACGAACCGCGCACAGCGAGCACACGATCGCGATCACCGAGGACGGCGCCGAGGTGCTGACGCTCCGGGGGTGATGCTGCGGGACTAGTACTGGCCCTTGACGACGAAGTACGAGCCGCGGATCTCCCCCGCCAGCTTCGACCGCTGCCGGGCGAACTTGAACGACGACAGCTCGTCTGGCACGTCCATCCCCATCGAGAGCTTGAAGCCGACCGCGCGCTTGCCGCCGTCCTCGATCGCGTACATCACGTTGATCGCCAGGCCGGACTCGTAGAACACGTACGCCATGCGCAGGCCGTCCACCTCGAAGGCGGACACCTCGAGCGCGGGCGATGCGATCACGATGTCCCGCTCGTCCTTCAGCACCTTCTCGATGTGGGCCAGGACCTCGGGCGCTTCGTCCACCGTGTTCGTGACGAACACGTGGTCGTACTTGTTCTTGTAGTACCGGGCCTCGTTCGCGCGAAGGCCGGCGAGGGCGTCGACGACCGGCGAGGTCTCGAGGCCCGTGGTGGAGACATCGACGAAGTCGACCGTGTACGTCATGGACGAACCGTACCGCTGCACGTCACGACCTGGTCACGGTTCGCATCTCTGGAGCGGCATCCCGCACGACCTGCTGGAGTCGCGCCCTGCGGATACTGTGACGATTGCTCGCTCTGTACGCTCACAGGGTTCCTCACAGCCCGCACCAAGGAGACACACCATGAGCGACTTCACGTCAGCCCCCGCCCCCGCACCCGTCCAAGCCCCGCAGGAGAGGCGATCGAACGGCCTCGGCCTGGCGTCCCTGATCGTCGGCATCGTCGCGATCGTCGGGTCGGCCATTCCGATTGTGAACTTCGTGTCGATCTTCCTCGGCGTGATCGCGCTGGTGCTCGGCATCATCGGCCTCGTGCTGAAGGGCCGACGCCGCGGGCTCGCGATCGCCGGCACGATCCTCGGCGGGCTCGCGCTGATCATCGGCATCGTGACGGCGAGCTTCTACGCGACCGCCGCCGACAGCATCTCGAAGGCGATCGAGAGCTCGTCCCCGTTGTCCTCCGAGGCCGCTGCTGCCCCATCGGACGAGGCCTCCGCTGATGCTTCCGACACGACGTCGGACGATGCCACTCCGCGCACGGTCCGCTACGAGGTGACCAGCGACGACGCGAGCCTGACCAACGTGACCTACCTGACGTTCAACGACGGTGCCAGCTCGATGCAGCAGGACAACGCCACCGCAGCCCCGTGGAGCAAGGACATCGCCATCAAGGACGACGGGCTGTTCCAGACGAGCATGTTCTCGTTGGTCGCGCAGGCCGGCGCGAACGCCACGACGATCACCTGCAAGATCACCGCTGACGGCAAGACGATCCAGGAGGCGACGTCGACCGGTCCCTACGCCGTCGCGACCTGCTCGGGTACCGCCAAGTAGCACGCGGTATCGACAGGCCCTCGTCCGCGGTGAGGGCGAGGGTGCTTCCGTTTCCCCGGATGGCCGATGTGGTCCGCCGGCTTCGGGTTCCGTGCACCGGATCGGTCACGTCGCCGGAGGAAGGTGTCCGAGCAACTGCCACGCCACGTGGACGGCGGGCGTCACGGACACAGGTGCGTCTGGCGAGAGCAGGACGACGCGGGCCACGTCCTCGACGTTCCGCACCGGAAGGACCACGTCGTCGACCTCGACGACGGCGATGCGGGCGTGGTGACGGAAGTCGATCTCAGTGCGGTCGCTGGCTCGGTCGACCTGGAACACCGCACCGTGCCAGGACCGGATGCCCACGAGCGCAACGCCGCACTCCTCGTCGAGCTCGCGCCGGAGCGTCTGCTCCGCGGTCTCGCCGGGCTCCGGGCTCCCGCCGGGCAGATCGAGCCATCCGGTGTACGGACCACGCGCTTTCTCGACCGTGACGAGGCGGCCGTCCTGCAGCCAAGCGCCGTAGACGCCGGAGTGGACCTGCGGGAGGGCGCCGATCGGCCTGTCTACCCCACCCGCGTGCATGGCTGCCCCCGGTCGCTCAGTTGTTGAAGCGGAACTCCACCACGTCGCCGTCCTGCATGACGTAGTCCTTGCCCTCGATGCGGGCCTTGCCTGCCGACCGGGCCTCGGCGATCGAACCGGTCTCGATCAGGTCGTCGAACGAGATGACCTCAGCCTTGATGAAGCCCTTCTCGAAGTCGGTGTGGATCACGCCGGCCGCCTGGGGCGCCTTCCAGCCCTTGCCGATCGTCCACGCCCGCGACTCCTTGGGCCCGGCGGTCAGGTACGTCTGCAGCCCGAGGGTGTCGAAGCCGATGCGTGCCAGCTGATCGAGCCCGGACTCGGTCTGGCCGGTGGACTCGAGCAGCTCGGCGGCGTCGGCCGGGTCCAGGTCGATGAGCTCGGACTCGACCTGCGCGTCCAGGAACACGGCCTGCGCCGGGGCGACCAGGGCCGACAGTTCGTCCTTGCGGGCCGGGTCGGTCAGGATCGCCTCGTCGACGTTGAAGACGAAGATGAACGGCTTGGCCGTCAGCAGCCCGAGTTCCTTGATGGGGTCGAGGTCGATCGTGGTGGCGGACAGCAGCGTCCCCTGCTCGAGCGCGGCGCGAGCTTCCTTCGCCGTCTCGAGGACGATCGGCTCGGCCTGCTTGAGCTTGAGCATCTTCTCGTAGCGCGGGAGCGCCTTGTCGATGGTCTCCATGTCGGCCAGGATCAGCTCGGTGTTGATGACCTCGAGGTCGTCCTTCGGCGAGACCTTGTTGGCGACGTGGACGACGTCGTCGTCGGCGAACCCGCGGACGACCTGCGCGATGGCGTCGGCCTCGCGGATGTTCGCCAGGAACTTGTTGCCGAGCCCCTCGCCCTCGCTCGCACCCTTGACGATGCCGGCGATGTCGACGAACGACACCGGCGCGGGCACGGTCTTCTCCGAGTGGAACAGTTCGGCGAGCGTGTCGAGCCGCGAGTCCGGCAGGTTCACCACGCCGACGTTCGGCTCGATGGTGGCGAACGGGTAGTTCGCCGCCAGGACCTGGTTCTTGGTGAGGGCGTTGAACAGGGTCGACTTGCCGACGTTCGGGAGACCGACGATTCCGATGGTGAGAGCCACGGGAGAAGAGCCTACCGGCGGCGGCCCGCCGGAGCCGACCCGGGCCTCCAGTCCGGCGCCATCCGCGCTTCGACCGACGCAGTCGCCCGTGTCGTGCCAGCCTGGTTCTGGGGACGAACAGACGGAGGACGAGCATGTGGTTCGAACGCGACGGGCTGGGGGTCCACTCGGTGGGACTCGACGCACGCGAGCAACGGCGGTACTTCGCGCCGGAGACGGTGGCGGCACTGGAGTCGATGCCGCCCCGCGAGCTCGAGGCGCTGCACGACGCGCTGGCGGAGCTCGAGGCCGACGTGCTGGTGGAGTACGACCCCGACGATGCCGCGATCGACCACGCAGCCGAGGACCGCTGGCGTGCGGCGACCCCGCCGGCCGAGATGGCGTTCCCCGCGGTGACGGACGACTTCGCGCGGGCGTTCACGGAGCACGTGCAGCAGCTCGACCCGCGCTGGCGCCTGGATGCGGCCGCGGTGGCCTTCGAGCTGGTCGGCACGATCCTGGACCCGTGGTGGGCTGCGGAGCGGGCACGTCGGACCGCGACCTGGCGGACGACAGCCCGGCGGCGACGCGGCGTGCGGCGGACGCGGCGGCGCTGACGGGCTGCGTCCCACGCTGACGCAACGCCGTGGTCGGTTCGAGGGATGTCGGAACCCCGTGCGACCATCGGACCGTGTCACTGGACTTCACCGCGATCGACTTCGAGACCGCCAACAGCTCGCCGGCAAGCGCCTGCTCCGTCGGCCTGGTCAAGGTCCGGTCGGGCAAGGTCGTCGAGCGGGCGTCGTGGTTCATCCGACCGCCGTTCGGGCACGACGCGTTCCTGGAGTGGAACACCCGCATCCACGGCATCGTGGCCGAGGACGTGGTCCGCGCCAAGACGTGGGAGCAGCAGTACCCGGACATCGTCGCCTTCGCCGCCGGTGACGTCCTGGTCGCACACAACGCCCGCTTCGACATGGGCGTGATCGCGGGCGGCTGCTCGGCGACGGGCATCGAGCTCGGCGAACACCACTCCCTGTGCTCGCTGCAGGTGGCGCGCAAGACCTACACGCTCGACTCGTACCGGCTGCCGGTCGCCGCGATGGCCGCCGGGTTCGAGGACTTCCAGCACCACGACGCCGCCGCCGACGCCGAGGCCTGCGCCGCGATCGTCGTGCACGCAGCGGGCCGGCACGATGCCGACACGGTCGAGGCGCTCGGTGCGGCCACCCGCGTCTCGATCGACCCGGTGCGCGTCCGCGCCGACAAGCCCCGGCCGGCAAACCAGCCCCGGCTGTCCAACCGTCCGATGATCTTCGCGGACTGACGCTGCCGTCGGACTGACCCTGCCGTCCGGCTCGGTCCGGCAGTACCCTCAGCGCATGGCCGAGACCAGCACGATCGCCCGCGAGACCGTCATCGCCGCACGCCCGGCGGACATCGCGCCGTACCTGGCGGACTTCCACCGCTGGGTCGAGTGGTCGCCGTGGGAGGGCCAGGACCCCGCGCTGCAGCGCACCTACAGCGGCACCCCCGGCGCGGTCGGGTCGTCGTACGCGTGGAAGGGCAACCGGAAGGCCGGCGCCGGCACGATGGAGCTCACGCGGACCACACCGACCGAGGTCGACGTCGACCTGCAGTTCACGGCGCCGTTCCGTTCGACCAGCCTGGCCGCGTTCCGGCTGCACGAGGTCGACGGCGGCACCCGGGTGGTGTGGTCGATGACGACGCCACAGAACCTGATGTCGCGCGTCATGGGGGTCTTCATCAGCATGGACAAGCTGCTCGGGGGCGACTTCGACAAGGGCCTCGCGAAGCTCAAGGCGGCCGTCGAGCACTGACGGGGTGGGGTCCCCGGCTGCGCGGATCCCCGGTGGTATTGTCACGACAATGTGCGTGGCGCCGTCGCCGTGCACGTTCGTCCGCACGCACTCCGTCCGCACGAAGCACTCCGTCTGCGACACGCACTTCCCGAAGGACCGCGATGCCCAACGAAGGCCAGCTGCCGTCCGACCTGTTCATGGACCTGGACCGGTCGGGTCCGATGCCCCTGTACCACCAGGTGGCCTCACGCATCGAGGAGTCGATCCGCTCCGGTGCGATGCCCCCGGGGGCTCGGCTCGAGAACGAGATCGCGCTCGGTGAGCGCCTGGGGCTGTCCCGCCCGACGATCCGCCGCGCGATCCAGGACCTGGTGGACAAGGGGCTGCTGGTCCGGCGCCGCGGCATCGGCACGCAGGTCGTGCACGGCCCGGTGACGCGCAAGGTCGAGCTCACGAGCCTGTACGACGACCTGGCCCAGGGCGCCCAGAAGCCGGCGACGACCCTGCTGGCACGCGACGACGTCCCCGCCCCCGAGGCCGTCGCCGTCGCACTCGGTGTCGAGCCCGGCACGACCGTCGCGCACATCCGCCGCGTGCGGTTCGCCGAGGACGTGCCGATGGCGATCCTCGAGAACTACCTGCCGCCGGAGTTCCTCGAGATCACCGGCGAGGACCTGCAGTCGCACGGGCTGTACCAGCTGCTGCGCGGCCGCGGCGTCACGATGCGTGTCGCCAAGCAGCGGATCGGTGCCCGCGCGGTGACGAACGAGGAGGCAGGCCTGCTCGAGATCGAGGACGGCGACCCCGTCCTGACCATGAGCCGGACGGCGTACGACGCATCCGGCCGGGCGGTCGAGTACGGCGTGCACTGCTACCGGCCCGACCGCTACTCGTTCGAGGTCACGCTCGTCGACAAGTGAGCCGGCTGCGGCGCGCTGGGGCCGACGTCACGCCGAGGCGGGGACCCCGAGCTCGCCGGTGACGTACTGCGCGCGGCCGAAGCCGAACGACCAGTCCTGGGGACCGTTCTCGACGTAGCCGATGAACACGTCCTCGGACGCGACCCCGACCGCGGCCAGACGGTCGTGGATCGCCCGGTACAGCTCCTGCTTGGCGTCGTCGCTCCGCCCGCGCTGCGTGAAGACCTGGATCATGACGACGCCCTCGGTGCGCTCGAAGCCGAGTCCGGCGTCCTCGGCGATGATCTGCTGTGCCGGGTGCTCGGTGATGACCTGGAAGCGGTCGCGCGGCGGGATGCCGTAGACGTCGACGATGGCCGTGTGGATCCCGTCGGCGATGGCAAGCACGGCCTCGGGGGTGCGGCCGGTGGCCAGGTCGATACGGACGAGCGGCATGGTGCCTCCTGCGGTTCGGGACTTTGTCCTGACAAAGTACCACGGCTGGTCTGCGACCCGCTGACGACAGACGGGAGGCGCGGCGCCAGCTGGCACCGCGCCTCCCGTCCGACACGTCCTGCGACTAGACCACCGGGGTCGGAGCCGCGTAGGTGAGCGGCCCGTCGACGCGTGCGACGTCGTGCCAGGCGCCGTCGGCGAGCGAGGCCTCGGCCGCCTCGACGATGGACGCAGCCGCCAGGCCGTCGGCGACCGACGGCGCGAGCTGCTGCCCACGCTGCACGCTCGCGATGAACTGCGCCGCCTCGATCGTCTTCAGGTCGTCGTAGCCCATGGCCGTGCCCGCGCCGGGCTGGAACCGTGCGAAGTCCCCGTCGCCTGGTGCGACCAGGTGCGTGGTGTACCCGTCGACCTCGGTGCCGTCGAGGAACACCTCGAGTTCGTTGAGACGCTGGAAGTCCCAGCGCACCGAGCCCCGCGTGCCGTAGACCTCGATCGTGTACTCGGCGTGCGGGCCACGCATCACCCGGCTGGAGTCCATCGTGCCGACCGCGCCGTCCTCGAAGCGGAACAGCAGGGCGGCGTAGTCCTCGTTCTCGACCGCCTTGCGCTCCCCCGTCGCCGCGGCAGACCGGTCGACGATGCCGGCGCCGGGGAGGGGCCGGTCGGTGATGAACGTCTCGGCGAGCGCCGTGACGCTCGCGATGCGCCCGACGACGTACTGCGCCAGGTCGAGGCCGTGCGAGAGCAGGTCGCCGAGCACCCCGGAGCCCGCGCGCTCCCGCTCGAAGCGCCACGTCAGCGGCGCATCGGGGTCGGACGAGTAGTCGGCGAGCAACGACCCGCGCACGTTCGTGATCCGCCCGAGACGACCGCTCCGGACGAGTTCACGCGCCCGTTCGATCGCCGGGGCATGCCGGTAGTTGAAGCCGACGCTCGTGATGACGCCCGCGCGCTTGACGGCGTCGTGGATGTCGCGGGAGTCGCTGGCGTACCGGCCCATCGGCTTCTCGATCCAGAACGGCTTGCCGGCGGCTGCCGCGGCGACGGCCATCTCGCGGTGCAGGAAGTTCGGCGAGCAGATCGAGACGACGTCGACCTCGGGGTCGGCGAGCACCTCGTGGTAGTCGGCGACGGCGCGCTCGTACCCCAGGCGGGCGAGGGCCTGCTGGCGGGCCTCGGGCACGGGGTCGGCGGCCACGACGAGTCGAGGGTGCACACCGAGTTCGGGGAAGTGGTCGGGCAGCGCCCGGTAGGCCCGCGAGTGCAGACGTCCCATCCAGCCGACGGAGATCAGGCCGACGCCGATCGTGTCTCGCCCGGCTGTGCCGTTCGCCGTGCTCATGCCGCGGGCACGATGATGTCGCGGACCAGGGCATCGAGCTGGGCGTCGGCGTCGAGGAACTGGCGCAGGGTCGTGACCGTCGCGCCGAACCGTTCGAACTCGTCGATCGTCATGCCGTCGACGTCGTACCCACGGGCGAACTCGGGCGTCGCGGCACGCAGCGCGTCCAGCACCTGCGCGGGGACCTCGTCGTCGATGGCGTCCGGGCGGAACGGGACCGCATTGTCGTTGATGTCCTTGGCCCACTGGAACGGCGGGGAGATCACCAGGTCACCACCCTGGAACTCCGACCACTGCAGCGCGTTGCGGAAGGCCGCGACGAGCACCCGCGAGCGGAACCCGCGCTGCCGGAAGACCCGGTGGGCGTGCTTCACAGCGGCGACGCCGGCCCACTCCAGGTACCCGGGATCGATCAGCACGTGGTCGCGTTTGACGACGGTCTTCAGCCAGTCGTCCAGGCGACCGGCCATCAGGGTGACGACGTGGCCGAACTCCTGGTCGGGCAGACCGTCGGCAGCGCGGCGGTCGAGCGCACGCTCGATCGCCTCGCCGACGGCGACGACCTGGGCGACCGTGAACGAGACGGTCGCGTTGATCGAGACGCCTCGGTACGCGGCCTCTTCGATCGCGGCGATGCCGGTCCTGGTCGCGGGGATCTTCACGATGATGTTCGGTGCCAGGCCGGAGAACCGCACGGCCTGCTCGACCAGGGCGTCGCGGTCGCGGTGCAGGCGCGGGTCGGTCTGCATCGACAGCCGTCCGTTCCGCCCGCCAGATGCCTGGAACGCCGGCAGCAGCTGCTCGGCGGCAGCGATGGAGAGCTCTTCGACGGCCTTCCAGCCGATCCAGGACTCCCCCGCGGTCGGGTGGTCTGCTGCGATCTGGCGGATGCGCGGGACCCAGGTGCCGGGGTCCTGCTTGATGCAGGTGTAGGCGATGACCGGGTTGCACGTGGCCCCGACGGCGCCGTACTCGTGGATGGCGGTGGCGAGCTCGTGCGGGTCGGCGGAGTCGTTCCACAGCGCCGTGATCGTCTGTTCCGACGCCTGCAGGGTGACGGGACGGGTGTCGGGAGCGTCGTGCGGGCCGGCCCCGTCGTGCGCGCTGGCCCCGTCGTGCGTGCTGGTCGTCGATGCGGTCGGTGCGGTCGTCATCCGTGCAGTCCCTTCGTGATCGTGTCGAGCTGGGCACGCGAGACTCGGTCAGCGTCCTCGTCCTCGGCGAAGACGCTCGACACCGCGACGGTGTCCTCGCGGGCCGAGAAGCCGACGCGGTCGAGGGCCGCCCAGAAGCGGTCGAAGTCGACGTCGCCCTGCCCCACCTGCAGGTGCTGGTGCACGCGCACGGCGTTCCCCGGTGGGTTCGTGATGTACCGCAACCCGTGGGAGCGGTGGTGGTCGAAGGCATCGGCCACGTGGACCAGCTGCAGGGAGTCCCCCGCGGCGTCGATGATCGCGTCCATGTCGCCGCCGTAGTGGAACGTGTGGCAGGCGACGTAGACGAACCCGACGTGGTTCGAGTTGAGGCCGCGGATCACGCGCAGGGCCTGGAGTCCGTCCTCGACGAAGTCGTCCGGGTGCGGGTCGATGAGCACGCGAAGGTCGGCGTCCTCGATGATCGGCAGCAGTTCCTCCATCGCCCAGTAGAACTGCGCCTCGGACTCCTCTGCGCGCTCGGGGCGACCCGAGAACTCCGTGTTGATGGTGTCGACGCCCAGGCGCTTGGTGATCTCGATGACGCGCTTCCACTGCTTGACGGCGGTCTCGCGGGTCTCGCGGTCGGGGCCGGACCACCGCAGCACCGGCAGCACACTGGCCAGCTGCACCCCGGCGTCCGTGCACGCTGCGGCGAACGCGTCGACCAGATCGTCGTCGGCCTTGGGGTGTCGGAAGAACGGGATGAAGTCCTGGTGCGGGGTCAGCTGCAGGTACTCGTACCCCAGGTCGGCCACCTTCTGCGGGAACTCGAGCAGCGACAGGTCGTGGTGGAACGACGTGGGGTCGAGGGCGATCTTCGGCACGGGCTACGCCCCCAGCAGCGCCGTGGTGTCGGCAGCGTCGTAGAAGGCCGGCTTCGCCGTGGCGTACGTGACGCGCTCGAGGGCGCCGGACTGCTGCGCGCGGACCGCGACCTCGGCCACGACCGACGCGGTGTAGCCGTCCCAGGCGCTCGGGCCGTCGATGCCGCCGGTGCGTGCCGCGTCCACCCAGCGCTGCACTTCTTCGTCGTAGGCGGCACCGAAGCGCTCGACGAACGACGGTGTGACGCCCTGGCCGGAGACGCCCTGCGACACGAGGTTGAGCGAGGTCTCGCGGCCGATGTACGCCACGCCCGACTCGAACACGGCGTCGGTGGTGACCTGGTAGCCGAACTGGGCGTTCACGTTGATCTCGACGATCGCCATGGTGCCGGACTCGGTGGTGAACAGGACGAACTGCGGTTCGGGCAGGTCGGCCGGTGCCAGCGAGTTCTTGCGGGGCTTCTTCACCTCGACGCTCGTGATCGCCTCGCCGGTGATGAACGGGATGATGTCGATCTCGTGGATCACCGAGTCGTGGATGAGCATCGACTCGCTGAAGTTCGGCGGGGTCGTCGGGTTACGGTGTGCGTGGTGCAGCGCGAGCAGGGCCCCGTTCGCCCCGGACTCCCGCAGGGCGCGGAGCTCTTGGTAGCCCTTGTCGAAGCGCCGCATGAACCCGACCTGGATCTTCGGCCGGTCGGACGACGCCTGCTCGAGCTCGACGATGCGCAGGGAGTCCTCGGCGCTGGTCGTCAGCGGCTTCTCGCACAGCACTGCCAGACCATGCTCGATCGCCGGCACGAGCACCGGCTCGTGCAGGAAGCCCGGCGTGGCGACGATGACCGCGTCGATCTCGGTGCTGTCGAGGGCGTCCTCGAACGACGCCGCGGTGATCGCTCCGGGCGCCTTCGCCGCCGCGGCGGTGGCACGGGCGGTGTCCGGGTCGACGATCGCGACGACGTCCGCACCGGCGATGGTCGACGTGATGCGGCGGATGTGGTCGCTGCCCATGGCGCCCGCGCCGACGACGGCGACGCGGAGGTTGTCAGTGGTGCTCATGCTGTGCTCCTGCAGTGGTGTTGTGGATCGCGGTGCGTCAGGACGCGCGGGCGGCCGAGGTCGAGCCGAAGATGTGCTGGAACGTCCGCTCGGCGATGGGGCCGGGGGCGTCGACCGAGCAGCCGTACATGTCCTGTTCGACGATGCCGAAGACGTCGGGGTTGATCGCAGCGACGGCCTCGATGATCGGAGCGAGTTCCGGGGTGCCGTTCGGCGGCTCGGTCATGATGCCCTGCGCCACGGCGGTGGCGAACGGCACGTCGTTCTTCAGCACGTCGAACAGCAGGTCGGTGTCGACCTGCTTCAGGTGCAGGTACCCGATCCGCTCGGGGTGCTCGGCGATGAGCTTGAGGTTGTCGCCGCCGTAGTAGCTGAAGTGCCCCGTGTCCAGGCAGAGGTTCGTGTACCGCGGGTCCGTGACGGACAGGAAGCGCACGGTCTCCTTGTACGTGCCGACGTGACTGTCGGCGTGCGTGTGGAACTGCTGGTGGACGCCGAACTCCTCGAGCAGGGCCTTGCCGAGCTGGTCGTGCCCCTTGCCCAGGCGCTGCCACTGGTCGTCGTCGAGCGTGCGGGACTCGAGGACCTCTTCGGTCGCGTCGGAGCGCCACAGGTCGGGGATCGTGACCAGGTGCTCGGTGCCGAGTGCTGCCGCCAGCCCGGCGACCGCCACGGCCTGGTCCCAGGCACGCTGGAACTGGTCGTCACCCTTGTGGAACCCCGTGAACACCGTGCCGGCCGACAGCTTCAGCCCACGCGATGCGAGCTCGTCCGACAGCTCGGACGGGTCGGTCGGCAGGTACCCGTACGGCCCGAGCTCGATCCACTCGTACCCGGCAGCGGCGGCTTCGTCGAGGAAGCGCTGCCACGGCACCTGCTTCGGGTCGTCTGCGAACCAGACGCCCCACGAGTCAGGGGCGGTGCCGATGCGGATCGAGGCGGCGGTGGCGGTGTCGGTCATGACGGCGTCGTCTTCCTTCTGTGCGGTGGTGTGGGTCAGCCGAGCAGGGGCCGCTGGGCGGCGACCTGCTGCTCGTAGGCGGCGCGGGCCTGCTGGGTGCTGGGCAGCGTCGACGTCTGGGCGACGGGGACGTCCCACCAGCCGTTGCCGTCCGGGGCGTACACGAGCGGGTCCGAGTTGATGTGGACGAGCGTGGTGTGGTCGTTCGCCTTCGCCTGGCGCACCGCGTCCCGCAGGTCCTGGATCGCGTCCGGGCCGGGCTGCACCTCGATGACGTCGACGCCGTACGAGCGGGCATTGGCCGCCAGGTCGACGGGCAGCGGCTCGCCGTTCTCGAACGACTGCGTCTCGTCCAGGTAGCGGTACCGGGTGCCGTACCGCTCGGAGCCGACGGTCTCGGACAGGTGCCCGATCGACGCGTACCCGTGGTTCTGGATGAGCACGACGATGATCTTGATGCCCTCGGCCACCGCGGTGACGAGCTCGGTGTGCAGCATCAGGTACGAGCCGTCGCCCACCATCACGATCGCATCGCGGTCCGGAGCCGCACGGCGCACCCCGATGCCGCCCGCGATCTCGTACCCCATGCACGAGAACGCGTACTCGACGTGGTACCCGAGTTCGTCGCGGACGCGCCACAGCTTGTGCAGGTCGCCGGGCAGCGATCCCGCTGCCTGGATGACGACGTCGCGCGGGTCGGACACGGACTGCACCGCGCCGATGATCTCGGCCTGCCCGGGCAGTGCGTTGCCCGACGGGGCGAACGCCGCGTCGACGACGGCGTCCCAGTCCCGCTTTCGCGTGGCGATCTCGGCGGCGTACCCGGCCTCCACCGAGTACGACGCGAGCTCGGCCTGCAGCGCGACCAGTGCCTCACGCGCGTCTGCCACGAGCGGCAGCTGCGACCCGTGCTTGTAGGCGTCGAAGGCCGCGACGTTGACGTTGACGAACGTGACGTCCGGGTCCTGGAACGCGGTACGCGACGCGGTCGTGAAGTCGCTGTACCGGGTGCCGATGCCGATCACGACGTCGGCCTGTGCGGCGACCGCGTTGGCTGCCGCGGTGCCGGTCGCACCGATGCCACCCAGGTACTGCGGGTGGTCCCACACGAGCGCGCCGCCACCGGCCTGCGAGGTGCCGACCGGGATCCCGGTGGCCTCGACGAACGCCGCGAGCTCGGCCGCGGCGTCGGAGTACAGTACGCCACCACCGGCGACGATCACGGGGCGGGACGCACTGCGGATCGCAGCGACGGCCCGCGCCAACGGCCCGCGCTCGGGCAGCGGGCGACGGATGTGCCACTCGCGCGGCTGCAGGAACGCGACGGGGACGTCGAGCTGCTCGGCCTGCACGTCCTCGGGCAGGGCGATGGTCACCGCACCCGTCTCGGCGGGGTCGGTCAGCACGCGCATGGCGGCGAGCGCGATCGAGAACAGCTGCTCGGGTCGCTCGACGCGGTCGAAGTAGCGCGACAGCGGCCGGAAGGCATCGGTCACCTGCAACGACGTGTCGTGCGGCAGCTCGATCTGCTGCAGCACCGGGTCGGTGGTGCGGGTGGCGAAGGTGTCCGACGGCAGCAGCAGCGCGGGCAGCCGGTTCGTCGTGGCGAGTGCCGCCGCCGTCAGCATGTTCGCCGCACCGGGGCCGACCGACGCCGTCGCCGCGAAGGTCGCACGACGACGGTGCATCCGGGCGAACCCGACGGCCTGGTGCACCATCGCCTGCTCGTTGCGGGCCTGGTAGTAGGGCAGCAGCCCGGGCTGCTCGACGTGGAGCTGCTTGATGGCCTGCCCGACGCCCGCGACGTTGCCGTGCCCGAAGATGCCGAAGATCCCGGGGATGGTGCGTTCGCGGACGTCCCCGTCGACGGTCCACTGGTTCGCCAGGAACTCGACCAGGGCCTGGCCGACGGTCATGCGGCGCGTCTCGGTCACGCGTTCGTCCTTCCGTAGGGCAGACGCGGGTCGATGTCTTCCGACTCCCACACCTGCCGGACCCAGCCGTGCGCGGGGTCGTCGGTGATGTTCCAGACGCGCTCCGGGTCGGGCCCGGCCATCACGTTGAGGTAGTACATGTCGTAGCCGGGGGCGGCCACGGCGGGTCCGTGCCAGCCGTACGGCACCAGGGCGATGTCGCCGGTGCGGACCTGACGGAACTCGTCGATGGGGCGGTCGTCCGAGGCGTACGTGCGGTGCAGCGCGAACGGCTCGGCTGTGTCGGGGGCGTCCACGCCACGGGCCACGGCGGACTCGTAGTAGTAGATCTCCTCGAGGTTCGACTCGGCGCCGTCGCGGTGGGTGTCGTGCTTGTGCGGCGGGTACGACGACCAGTTGCCCGCGGGCGTGATCACCTCGCACACGATGGCCTTGGCGGCGTCGAGCGCGGCCGGGGTGCCGAAGTTGTGCACCTGCCGGCTGGACTGCCCGGCGCCGCGGAGCTCGACCGGCACGTCCTGGCGCGCGATGTACGTGCTCGGATGCACCTGGTCGGTGGGGACCTCGGCGACGGCGACCCGACCGGAGCCGGTGATCGTCGCCGACGAGCCGGAGCCCAGGTAGAGCACGTCGGTCGGACCGTCGAAGACGCTCGCACGCCCCTCGAGCGCCTGCGACCCGGTGCCGGCAGCACCGGCGAAGGCGACGTCGAAGCTGCCGGCCAGGGGCACGACGATGCGCTCGACGGCCGCGGACTGCAGGCGGAGCTCGCCGCCGTCGGTCAGTGTGCCGGTGCGCAGACCGGTGTGCGCCCAGCCGTCGATGCGGCCGTCGACCACGTCGGTCCAGTCGTCGTCCGGCCGGCTGCCCCGTGGGATGAACCAGGTGTTCTCCATGCCCTGATCAGCCGTTCGACGGGAAGCCGAGGTTGATGCCACCGTGCGACGGGTCGAGCCACCGCGAGGTGATCGCCTTCTGCCGCGTGAAGAAGCTCACGCCGTCGGCGCCGTAGGCCTTGTGGTCGCCGAACAGCGAGTTCTTCCAGCCGCCGAACGAGTAGTACGCGACCGGCACCGGGATCGGGACGTTGATGCCGATCATGCCGACCTGCACGTCGCGCTGGAACCGGCGGGCAGCGCCACCGTCGTTGGTGAAGATGGCGGTGCCGTTGCCGAACGCGCCCGAGTTGATGAGCTCGAGGCCTTCTTCGTAGGTGGCGACGCGGACGACGGACAGCACCGGCCCGAAGATCTCCTCGGTGTAGACGCGGCTGGTCGTCGGGACCCGGTCGATCAGCGTCGGGCCGAGCCAGAAGCCGTTCGTGTCGCCGTCGGGCTGCACGGTCCGACCGTCGACGACAACGACCGCACCGTCCTGCTCGGCGACCTCGATGTACGAGGCGACCTTGTCGCGGTGCTGCTTCGTGACGAGCGGGCCCATGTCACAGCCGCGGCGTCCGTCGCCGATGCGCAGCGTGGCCGCACGCTCGGCGATCTTCTGGATGAGCTCGTCGGCGACGGGTTCGACCGCGACGACGACCGAGATCGCCATGCAGCGCTCGCCCGCTGAGCCGAAGCCCGCGTTGACGGCGTTGTCCGCCACCAGGTCCAGGTCGGCGTCGGGCAGCACCAGCATGTGGTTCTTCGCCCCGCCCAGGGCCTGCACGCGCTTGCCGTGCTTGGTGCCGGTCTCGTAGACGTACTGCGCGATCGGGGTCGAGCCGACGAACGAGATGGACTCGACGTCCGGGCTGGTCAGCAGCCCGTCGACCGCGGCCTTGTCGCCGTTCAGCACGTTGAAGACCCCGTCGGGCAGCCCGGCCTCGCTGAACTTGGCCGCCAGCCAGAGCGCGGCGCTCGGGTCCTTCTCGCTCGGCTTCAGCACGACGGTGTTGCCCGCGGCGATGGCGATCGGCAGGAACCACAGCGGCACCATGGCCGGGAAGTTGAACGGGCTGATGATGCCCACGACACCGAGCGGCTGGCGGATCGAGTAGACGTCGATGCCGGTGGACACCTGGTCGCTGAACTCGCCCTTGAGCAGCTGCGGGATGCTCGTCGCGAGCTCGACGACCTCTTGCCCGCGGGCGATCTCACCCAGTGCGTCGTCGATCACCTTGCCGTGCTCGCTCGTGATGATCTCGGCGAGCTCGGCCTTGTCGCGGTTCAGGATCTCGCGGAAGGCGAAGAGGATCTGCTGACGCTTGGCGAGCGAGCGTTCGCTCCACGCCGGGAACGCGGCCTTGGCGCTGGCGATCGCCGCCTGGATCTCGTCCTGGTTCGCCAGGGCGACCTGCTTGGTCGCGACGCCGAGCGCCGGGTCGTAGACGGGGGCGGTCGAGCCGGAGGTCGACGCGACGTTCGCGCCGTCGATCCAGTGCCCGATGGTGGTGGTGGCCTGGTCGGTGATCGTCATGCGGTGGTTCCTTCCGGGATGGACGAGTCCATGGTGCTGGTGCCGGCGAGCCGCGCGGCTGGGTCGTGCGCTCCTGTGGACGACCCGACCCGGGCCTCCAGGCTGTGGGCGGAACCGCTGTCGGCAGAACCGCTGTGGACGAGCCCGGCGGCCACGTCGACGGCAGCAGCCACGTCGCCGTCCGGCGGGTAGAGCAGGGTCCGTCCGACCACGAGACCGCGCACGCCCGGCAGGGCGAGTGCGTCCGCCCACCGGGCGTACGTCTCGAGCGGGCGGGACGACGGGTCGCCACCGAGCAGCAGTGTCGGCAGCGTCGTCGCCGCCATCACCCGCTCCATGTCGTCGACCACGGGGATCTTGAGCCAGCTGTAGGCGCTGGTCTCGCCGAGGCCCGCGGCGATCGCCATCGAGGTGATCACGGCGTCCGCGGTCAGGTCGTTGACCACCTTGCCGTCACGCCAGTCCGACATGAACGGCTCGAGCATGATCGGCAGCTGGTGGGCTGCGGCCTCGGAGACCGCACGGGCCGTGGCCTCGAGCGTCGGGGCCGTGCCCGCGTCCGACAGGTTCACGCGCACCAGCAGCTTGGCGAAGTCGAGGCCCGCCTGCTTGATCGCGGCGGCGGAGTAGGCGGTGTAGCGGTCGTCCATCTCGAACGTCGCGCCCCGCAGCCCGCCGCGGTTCATCGAGCCGACGACGACCTTGCCGTCGAGCGCGCCGAGCAACGCCAGGTCCTCCAGGACGTCGGGCGTGCCGAGCACCCCGTCGACCCCGGGGCGGCTGACGGCGACGACGAGCCGTTCGAGCAGGTCGTAGCGGTCCGCCATCGCCGAGGCGTCGTCACGGACGGCGAGCGCACCGCGTGCAGGGTGGTCGGCAGCGACGATGAAGAGCTTGCCGTCGTCGCCGAGCAGCGGCCGGCGGGTGCGGGCGGCGAGGGTCTGGGCGACGCGTTCCGGCGAACCGGCGCGGACGTCGCGCAGCCGGGCGAAGTCGGCAGGGCTGATCTCAGGCACGGATGGCCTCCTCCGTCGGGTTCTCCTGCAGGAACCGCTCGATCTCGTCGCTCGTCGGCATGGCCGTGGAGCACTCGAAGCGCGTCGCCACGATGGCGCCGGCGGCGTTCGCGAAGGCCAGGGTGCGC
This sequence comes from Curtobacterium sp. VKM Ac-2922, assembly GCF_022815645.1. Taxonomy (GTDB): domain Bacteria; phylum Actinomycetota; class Actinomycetes; order Actinomycetales; family Microbacteriaceae; genus Curtobacterium. The sequence continues at coordinate 331,418 of NZ_JALGRO010000002.1, forward strand.
TCGAGGCCCCAGCCCTGCAGCAGCCCGTGCACCAGCGCACCGCCGAAGCCGTCACCGGACCCCAGCCCGTTGACGACGTCGATGTGGTGGGGGCGGAGCTCGACGAACTCGTCGCGGGTCTTCGCGAGCACGCCCTTGGGGCCCTGCTTCACGATCGCGATCTCGACGCCACGCTCGAGCAGTGCGTCGGCCGCGCGGACGGGTTCCGTCTCGCCCACCGCGACCTCGCACTCCTCGCGGTTGCCGACGGCGACGGTGGCGTGCTCGAGGGCGACGGCGACCTCGCGCGTCGCGGCCTCGGGCGTCGACCAGAACATCGGTCGGTAGTCCAGGTCGAGCACCGTGTACATCCCTCGGGCAAGCGTCGCTTCGCTCCGCGCCCGCAATGCGGCGTGGTGCGCGCTGCGGCTCGGCTCCTCGCTCAGCCCGGTCACCGTGGTCCAGAACACCCGCGCGCGCTCGATCTCGTGCAGCGGCAGGGACTTCGTCGTGATCATCAGGTCCGGGGCCTTGGGCGCCCGGTAGAAGTACAGCGGGAAGTCGTCCGGCGGGAAGATCTCACAGAACGCCACGGGCGTGTTCAGTCCGTCGACGGTCTCGATGAACGTGTTCGCGACGCCGAACTCCGGCAGGGTGCGGGCGATGTACCGGCCGAACGGGTCGTTGCCCGTGCGGGTGATGACCGCGGCGTCGGCTCCGTGCCGCGCGGCGGCGATGGCGACGTTGGTGGCGCTGCCGCCCACGGACTTCGAGAACGTCTCGACGTCCTCGAGCGGGCCCGTCTGCTGCGGGTAGACATCGACGCTCACGCGTCCCATGGTGATCACGTCGTAGGCGTGGGGGGTGTCGTTCGTCATGCGACGCGAGGGGACCTTCCGTGCGGCTTCATCGGCGGACGGTCACGACTGTACACCGCACTTGGCCTAATGTCATTACATGGCTGGCACGGGCCGGTCTGGAGGCTCGCCCGGCTCCGCCACGCCGCTGTCGGTGGGACCTGGGAAGGTCTGGGCATGGACTTCACCGCCCTGCTCATCGGCCTGCTGCTCGGTCTGCTCGTGGGCGCCCTGGCGGGCGCCGCGGTCGCACGCGCCCGCGCCGGTGCCGGTGCTGCCTCGGCCACCGCGACCGCCGATGCCCTGCGGGTGCGCCTGGACGAGGTCCGCCACGACGCCGAGGACCGCCTCGACGCGCAGGACACCCAGTACCGGCGTCAGGTGGACTCACTCGAACGCCGGGCCGCCGAGCTCGAGCACCTGGTGCAGCGCATGCACGGTGCCGAGTCCGCCCGGGCCCAGGACGAGTCGAAGGTGCTCACCGCGCTCAGCCCGGTCGCCGACACGCTCGACGTCATGCGCGCGAAGATCGCCGAGCTCGAACGCGCCCGCAGCGAGCAGTACGGGGCGATCTCCACCCAGCTGCGCTCGGCCGCCGAGTCCGAGGAACGCCTGCGTGCCACCGCGGAGACCCTGGCGAGTGCCCTGTCGTCGAACAACACCCGCGGGGTGTGGGGCGAGACCCAGCTGCGCAACGTGGTGGAAGCCGCCGGCCTGCTGGAACGGGTCGACTTCGACGTGCAGTCCTCCACCACCACCTCGGCGGGTGCCGCGCGACCGGACATGATCGTGCACCTGCCCGGCGGCAAGAGCATCGCGGTCGACGCCAAGGTGCCCTTCAGTGCCTACCTGCAGGCCGCCGAGATCCCCGCGACGGCCACCGGCGCCGAGGGAGCACGTCGTGACGCCCTGATCGCGCAACACGTCAAGGCGCTCCGATCGCACGTCGATGCCCTGGCAGCGCGCGAGTACTGGTCCGGGTACGACGCCTCCCCCGAACTGACGATCGCGTTCATCCCGTCCGAGTCCCTGATCGCCAGCGCCCTGGCCGCCGACCCCGGGCTGCTCGACCACGCGTTCCGCAAGCGGGTCGCACTCGCGTCGCCGGTCACGCTGTGGTCGGTGCTCAAGACGGTGGCGTTCTCGTGGCAGCAGGACGTCGTCACCGCCGAGGCGCGTGAGCTGTTCCGGGTGTCGCGCGAGCTGTACGGGCGGCTGTCGACGATGGCCGGGCACGTCGACAAGCTCGGACGCTCGATCCGGGGCAGTGTCGTCGACTACAACCGGTTCGTGGGGTCGCTCGAGCGGCAGGTGCTGCCGAGTGCCCGGCGTCTCTCGCTGCTCGACGAGTCCAAGGTGATCGCGGAGCCGACCTCGATCGAGGACGAGCCACGGCTGCTGACGTCGCCCGAGCTCGTCGGGGCGCTCGACGACGACTGAGCGATGGCCCCGGCGGCCCCGGTGACCGCCATCAGCGCATCACGCCCCCGGACGGACATCGCGCCCCGTGGGAACGGGGCGCGATGGTCGTGCGGGGGTGCGACTCGGATCACACGCGGTGGATCAGAACCACTTCTCGGCGCGGTGGTCCGCCTGGATGCGGCGGATGGTGTTCGAGCGCGACCGCAGCACCAGCGAGTCGGTGTGGATCACGCCGCGCGAGCGACGGACGCCGTCGACGAGCACGCCGTCGGTGACACCGGTCGCGACGAAGAACGTGTTGTCGCCCGTCACCAGGTCGTCCTGGTCGAGGACCTTGTCCAGGTCGTGTCCCGCGGCGACGGCCTTCTCGCGCTCCTCGTCGTCCTTCGGCTGGAGCTTGCCGAGCAGCACGCCACCGAGCGCCTTGATCGCGCACGCGGTGATGATGCCCTCGGGGGTGCCACCGACACCGACGCACATGTCGATGTTCGACCCGGGCAACGCGGCGGCGATGCCACCGGCGACGTCGCCGTCGAGCAGCAGCCGCGTGCCGGCACCCGTGGCGCGGATGGCGCGGATGAGTTCGTCGTGACGGGGGCGGTCGAGCACGGCGACGACCATGTCCTCGAGGTCCTTGCCCTTCGCCGCAGCGAGTGCGCGGATGTTGTCACCGATGGGCTTCTCGAGGTCGAGCACCCCGCGCCCCTCGGGTCCGGCGGCGATCTTGTCCATGTAGAACACGGCGCTCGGGTCGTACATCGAGCCGCGGTCCGACACGGCCATCACGGAGATGGCGTTCTGGCGGCCGGCGGCGGTGAGCGAGGTGCCGTCGATCGGGTCGACCGCGATGTCGCACGCGGGGCCGTGACCGTTGCCGACGTGCTCGCCGTTGTACAGCATCGGGGCGTTGTCCTTCTCGCCCTCACCGATCACGACGACGCCGTCGAAGTTCACCGTGCCGAGGAACTTGCGCATCGCGTCGACCGCGGCACCGTCGGCCAGGTTCTTCTCGCCACGACCCACCCACGGCTGCGCCCGGATCGCCGCCGCCTCGGTCGCACGCACGAGTTCGAGTGCCAGGTTGCGGTCGGGCTGGAGGAACAGGGAGCCGGTTTCAGTCGTGGGAGTCACGCCTGCCAGCCTACTCAGCCACGGCCTGCCGGCCGGCCTCCGCGCACGGATGTGCACGGGCGCTCGAGGCGACCACGCGCCCGACGTGAGCCGAGCCGGGGCCCCGCACCGCTCCTCCAGTGGGTCTGACTACGATCGGAGCGGACGCCACCGAGTCGAAGGAGATCCACGTGCCCATCGCAACGCCGGAACAGTACGCCGAGATGATCGACCGCGCGAAGGCCGGCAAGTTCGCCTACCCCGCGGTCAACGTGTCCTCGTCACAGACCATCAACGCCGTCCTGCAGGGCCTGACCGAGGCCGGCTCGGACGGCATCATCCAGGTCACCACGGGTGGCGCCGACTACTTCGCCGGCCAGACCGTGAAGAACCGCGCTGCCGGTGCGCTCGCGATGGCGGCCTTCGCCCACGAGGTCGCGAAGAACTACCCGATCACGGTGGCCCTGCACACCGACCACTGCCCCAAGGACGCCCTGGACGGCTTCGTGCTCCCGCTCATCGCGGCCAGCGAAGAAGAGGTCCGCCACGGCCGCAACCCGATCTTCCAGTCGCACATGTGGGACGGCTCGGCCGTGCCGCTCGACGAGAACATCGAGATCGCCCGCACCATGATCGAGAAGACCCGCAACATCAACGCCATCCTCGAGGTCGAGATCGGCGTCGTCGGCGGCGAAGAGGACGGTGTCGAGCACGAGGGCACGAACGACGCCCTGTACACGACCCCGAACGACGTCGAGCGGGTCGTCGACGCACTCGGTCTGGGTGACAAGGGCCGCTGGATCGCCGCGCTGACCTTCGGCAACGTGCACGGCGTCTACAAGCCCGGCAACGTCAAGCTGCGACCGGAACTGCTCGGTGAGATCCAGGCAGCGGTCGCCGCCAAGCACGGCACCGGCGAGAACCCGCTCGACCTGGTCTTCCACGGCGGCTCCGGCTCGACCGACGACGAGATCCACCAGGCGGTCCGCAACGGCGTCATCAAGATGAACATCGACACGGACACGCAGTACGCGTTCACGCGCTCGATCGCCGGGTCGATGTTCAGCAACTACGAGGGCGTCCTGAAGCTCGACGGCGAGGTCGGCAACAAGAAGCAGTACGACCCGCGCGCCTGGGGCAAGGTCGCCGAGACGGCGATGGCCGCCCGCGTGGGACAGGCCGCGACGGTCCTCGGCTCGGCCGGCAACAGCAAGAGCTAGCCCAGTCACGTCCAGATCGGACAGGAGGCACGGGGCGCGTCCGACGGACGCGCCCCGTTCTGCGTCTGGTCACCCCGGGCCCGTGCCACGATGGTCGGGTGACCGCCGACGCCATCGCCTCCGAGTTCGCCCACTTCGTCACCGAGTCGCCGACGGCGTTCCACGCCGCGGCCGTAGCCCGCGACCGACTCGTCGCGGCCGGCTTTGCCGAGCTCGACGAACAGGACGCCTGGCCGACCGAGCCCGGCGCCTACGTGGTGGTCCGCGACGGTGCGGTCATCGCGTGGCGGCTGCCCGCCGGAGCGACCGCGACCACGCCGTTCCGGATCCTCGGCGCGCACACCGACTCCCCCGGGTTCCGCCTGAAGCCGAACCCGGTCGTCCGGGTCGGCGGATGGGAGCAGCTCAACGTCGAGGTCTACGGCGGACCGATCCTGTCGACGTGGTTCGACCGCGACCTGCGCATCGCCGGACGGGTCGTGCACGGCGACGGCACGGTCACCCTGCTCGACACCGATGCCGTGGCGCGCATCCCCAACCTGGCGATCCACCTGGACCGCGGCGTCAACACCGGCAACGAGATCGACCGCCAGCGCCACACGCTCCCCGTGGTCGGCACGGACGGCTCCGAGGCCAGCGGCGTCGACGCGCTGGCCTGGCTGCGCGCCCGGGTCGGGGAGACGGCGGTGTCGTGGGACCTGTTCCTCGCCGACACCCAGGCACCCGCCCGGGTCGGCATCGACGGCTCGTTCCTGGCGTCCGGCCGGATGGACAACCTGACGAGCGTGCACGCGGGGCTCCGCGGCATCGTCGAGGCACCCGCCGACGGCGACCACATCCCGGTGTTCGCGGCGTTCGACCACGAAGAGGTGGGCTCCGCGACGCCGTCGGGCGCGGGTGGCCCGTTCCTGCCGGACGTCCTCGGCCGCGTGCAGGAGGGCCTCGGCGCCACCCGCTCCGAGGCCGCGCGGGCGTTCCGCGCCTCGTGGTTGCTGTCGAGCGACGCCGGGCACCTGGTGCACCCGAACTACTCGGACAAGCACGACCCGACCAACCGGCCCCGCCCGGGCGGCGGTCCGCTGCTGAAGATCAGCGCGAACCAGCGCTACATGACCGAGGCCAAGGGCGAGGCGGTCTTCGCTGCCGCCTGCGCCGCGGCCGGCGTGTCGTACCAGCCGTTCGTCAACGTGAACACGATCGCGGGCGGCTCGACCATCGGCCCGATCGCGGCGACCCGACTCGGCATCCCGACCCTCGACATCGGCGTGGGGCTGCTGTCGATGCACTCGGTCCGCGAACTCGTGCACGTCGAGGACCTGGCCGCGCTGCACGGCGCGGTCGCGGCCTTCCTGGCGGACTGAGCGGGCCGAGCGGGCTGAGCGGGCTGCCCGTCAGAGCGTCACGACGACCTTCTGCGCCGACACCCCCGCGCGCTGGCGGTCGAGCGCGCCCTGCACGGCGTCGAGCCCGGTGCCGGCGACGACGGGCGCGGGGACCGGCAGCAGGGTGCCGTCGGCCAGGCCCTGCGGAAGCGTCTCGGCCCACAGCCGGTGTCCGACCTCGTCGTCGCGCAGGCTGCTCCCCCAGATGAACCCGGTGCGCACGCCGGCACGACGGGCACGGACCGTGAAGCCTGCCATGGTGAGACCGATACGGGTGAACACGGGGACCATCGCCGGGAACAGCCGACGACGTCCGGCGAGCCCGTCGAGCGACACCGGCGTGCTCGCCATCGCCAGCACGTCACCCCCGGTCCGACGGAGCACCCGCAGGCAGGCATCGGCGGACCCGGTGCCGATCGCCACTGCTCCCCGGACGCGGCGTCCGGCGATGCCCTGGACGAGCTGCGCGACGGCGTCCGGATCGTGGTGGTCGACGACCACGTCGGCGCCGAGTGCGCGGACCGTGGCGGCGTTCCGCGGTGACGCGGTGCTGACGACGTCGTACCCGGCAGCGCGCGCCAGCTGGACCGCGTTCATCCCGACACTCGTCGAGCCGCCCCACACCACGACCACGCCCCGGTCATCCGCTCCGTCCACCTGCGATGTCCGGCCCGGCATCGGCAGGCCGAGGTGCCCCGGCTGGAAGAGCGCGCACGCCGCGGTCGAGGCGGCGAGCGGCACGACGGCCGCCTGTTCGTGGGACATCCCCTCGGGAGTCGGCGCCGTCAGCCGTTCGAGGAGCGCGGTGTACTGCTGGAAGGCCCCCTCGTGTCGCGGGTCCCGTCCCCGGTCCGTGCCCGTCGCCAGCCCGAACACGCGGTCACCGACGGCGAACCGCGTGACGCCGGAGCCGACCGCGACGACCTCGCCCGCGACGTCCGAGCCGAGGACCGCCGGGGTCGGCAACCACCGGTAGGTGACGGATCCGGTCCCCTGGATGATCCAGTCGACCGGGTTGACCGCGACCGCTCGGACGCGCACGACGACCTCGTCGGCGCGGGGCTCGGGCATCGGGGCGGACTCGACGACGAGCGGGGTCCGCGGTGCACGGAGCACGGCGGCGGTGTTCTCGGGCATGGTGGACCTCTCCGGGTGATGACACGTGGTGTCGTCACTGTAGTCGGTGATGACACGGAGTGCCATCACCCCTATGCTGGAGCCATGGCGCGATGGGCACCGGACTCCCGTGAACGACTGCGAGCGGCGGCGATGGAGCTCTTCGCCGAACGGGGCTTCGCCGCGACCACCGTGCCGGACATCGTCGACCGCGCCGGGTTGACCCGCCGCACGTTCTTCCGGCACTTCAGCGACAAGCGCGAGGTCTTCTTCGGTGACGACGAGATCCCGGCGATCGCGACCCGGATGCTGGCCGCGGCGCCGCGGGACCTCGAGCCGTTCACGGTCGTGCTGCGCGGACTGCACGACCTGGCCGAGCACCGCTTCGAGCCGCGACGCACCGAGATCCGGGCGGCACGGCGCATCATCGACGGCGAACCGGCGCTGCTCGAGCGCGACCTGCGGAAACAGGCCGACCTGCGCGTGGCCGTCCGCGACGGGTTCCTCGGGCGGGGCGAGGAACCGCTCACCGCCGAGGTACTGGCCGGCATGACCGTCGAGCTCTTCCAGACCGCACTGACGGCCTGGTCGGCCGACGAGACGGACGCGCCCTTCGGCGTCCACCTGGATCGCTCGGCCGAACGGATGCGGGCCGTGCTCGGCAGCTGACCGCGAACGGTCGGTCGACGGCGCCGGAGACCGTCAGCCGGTGCGCTGCGCCCACCAGGCCGCGAAGGCCGGGTCGTGCGACAGGACGATCATGAACACGACCGTGCTGAAGACCGTGGCCAGGACACCGCCGAGCACCGGGACCCAGGCCGACCGCTTGCCGGCTCGCAGTCGACCGACGCTCCACGCGACGGTCAGCACCAGGATCGCCAGGGCACCGACCAGGTTGACGTTCGCCGCGGTCGTCAGCGCCGACGGGTCGGACAGGGTCGTGGACTGCTGCTCGATCGCACGTCGGACGTCGGTGGCCACGAGGCCGGTGCGGAAGTACCGGACGACCGTCCACAGCCCGAGGCCCAGCAGCATCAGCGTCAGGAACAGGTCGCCGGGTGATGCACCCAGGCGCTTGGCGGCGGCCGGAGCGGGGCGGGGGCCCGACGCGGAGCGCGTGGTCGACGCGGCGGGGCTACCCTGGCCTGCGGTCGCTGCGGCGCGATCCGAGCGCTCCTGCTCGGCGAGCACGGGGTTCACCCAGCCCGCCGGGGCGTACTCGCCGTACTGCGGTGCGGGACGGCCCTGGACCGGACCCGCTGCCGGAGCCGATGCCGACGGGACGGAGCTGTGCCGGGCCTCCTGGGCGGTGGCGTCGTGCGGAACCACGCCCGCGTCACGCAACGGGACGGCCGACCAGTCGTCGTCGCTCATGCCCGACGCCCGCCGAGCGCCCGCGTCGGGTTGCCGTCAGCGTCGGTCCGGAGTTCCTTGGGCAGTGAGAACATCAGGTCCTCGTGCGCCGTCACCACTTCCTCGACCGTGCCGTAGCCGGCGTCGGCGAGCTGCTCGAGCACCTCGTGGACGAGTTCCTCGGGCACGGAGGCGCCACTGGTGACCCCGACCGTGCCGACCCCGTCGAGCCAGCCCTGCTGGATCTCCTCGGCGTAGTCGACGCGGTGCGCCGCACGGGCGCCGTGCTCGAGTGCGACCTCGACCAGGCGGACGCTGTTCGACGAGTTGGCCGAGCCGACCACGATCACCAGGTCCGCCTGCGGAGCGACCTTCTTGATCGCGACCTGGCGGTTCTGCGTGGCGTAGCAGATGTCGTCAGAGGGCGGGTCCTGGATCGTCGGGAACTTCTCGCGCAGCAGCCGGACGGTCTCCATGGTCTCGTCGACGCTCAGCGTGGTCTGCGACAACCAGACCAGGTTGTCCGGGTCGGCGACCTGCAGCGCGGCGACGTCGGCCGGACCGTTGACCAGGATCGTCTGGTCGGGCGCGTGGCCCATCGTGCCCTCGACCTCTTCGTGGCCGGTGTGCCCGATCAGGATGATGGTGCGGTCGGCCTTGGCGAAGCGGGAGGCCTCGCGGTGCACCTTCGTGACCAGCGGGCAGGTGGCGTCGATCGCATGCAGCTCGCGTTCGGCCGCGCCGGCGACGACCGCGGGTGAGACGCCGTGCGCGCTGAAGACGACGTGCGAGCCGCGCGGGACCTCGGCCACGTCGTCGACGAAGACGGCACCGCGCTGCTCGAGCGTCGAGACCACGTGCACGTTGTGGACGATCTGCTTGCGCACGTAGACGGGCTCGCCGTACTGCTCGAGCGCCTTCTCGACGGCGATGACGGCGCGGTCGACGCCGGCGCAGTAGCCACGGGGCGCGGCGAGCAGGACCTTCTTGGTGCCCGCGACCGGCTCGTTCCGCAGCCGCCCGCGCGGCGCGGGGCTGCGCGGCGGAGCGAGAGGGACCGTGTGGCCGTTCGTGATCGTCACGTCCCCGATGATAGGTGAGCGGCACCGACACGGCCTGGGCGCCGGCGGCCGGTGGACGTCAGCGGTGTCCGGCAGCATGGGACCGCACCACCAGGAGGAGCACATGGCGATCGAACAGGGACCCCCGACGGCAGACGACCCGTGGCCCGTCGCGCTGCTCGGCGCCAAGATGCGGGACTGGATCGACCGACTCGGCACCGCGTGGATCGAAGGCGAGATCACGCAGTGGAACGTCGCCGGCGGCAACGTCTACGGCAAGCTCAAGGACCTCGAGGTCGACGCCACGGTGTCCTTCTCGATCTGGTCGAGCGTGCGTTCCCGGGTGCCCGCCGACCTGAAGCAGGGCGCGCGCGTCGTCGCGGCCGTCAAGCCGAACTACTGGGTCAAGGGCGGCTCGCTGACGATGCAGGTCGTCGAGATGAAGCACGTCGGACTGGGCGACCTGCTCGAACGACTCGAACGGCTACGTCGCACCCTGGCAGCAGAAGGCCTGTTCGACCCGGCGCGCAAGCAGCGTCTGCCGTTCCTGCCGCACCGCATCGGCCTGATCACGGGCAAGGACTCCGACGCCGAGAAGGACGTCACGCGGAACGCACAGCTGCGCTGGCCGCAGGTCGAGTTCCGCACCGTGCACGCCGCAGTGCAGGGTGAGCGCGCCGTGGCCGAGGTCACGGCGGCGATCCTCGAACTCGACGCCGACCCGACCGTCGACGTCATCATCATCGCCCGTGGCGGTGGCGACTTCCAGAACCTGCTCGGGTTCAGCGACGAAGGACTCGTCCGGGCTGCCGCCGCGGCGAGCACGCCGATCGTGTCCGCCATCGGGCACGAGGCCGACCGCCCGATCCTCGACGAGGTCGCCGACCTGCGTGCGTCGACCCCGACCGACGCCGCCAAACGCGTGGTGCCCGACGTGGCCGAGGAACTCGCCAACGTCCGTCAGGCCCGGGCTCGACTGGGACTCCGGCTCTCGCACACGCTGTCGGTCGAGGCCGACCGGATCGCCGCACTGCGGTCACGTCCGGCGCTGGCGTCCACCGCCTGGCTCGTCGACACCCGCGCCGAAGAAGTGGCCCGCGACCTGTCCCGCGCCCGGGAACTGCTGGACCGCCGGCTCGAACGGTCACACGCCGAGGTCGGACACCTGACCGGACGGCTCCGCGCGCTCTCACCGCGGGACACCCTGCGCCGTGGGTACGCGATCGTGCAGACCGCCGACGGATCGGTCGTGCGGGCGGCGTCGGACCTGGGCGCTGCCGCGGACGTCCGCGTCACGCTCGGTGCGGGCACCGCGACCGGCACGCTCGCGCCCGAGGGCCCGGGGCCGGACGGCGAAGGCTGAACCGCGTTCTCCACAGGCGCACGGCGCACGGCAGCGGGTCGGTGGGTGCTCGGTAGGATCGGAGCGTGTCATCCCAGCAGCAGCCCGCGCCGTCCGAGCCCGCACCGTCCGAGCCCGCCGACGTCAGCGCCCTGAGCTACGAAGCGGCTCGCGACGAACTCGTCCGCGTCGTCGCCGAGCTCGAGCAGGGCTCCGCCACGCTCGAGCGGTCGCTGACCCTGTGGGAACGCGGCGAAGCCCTGGCGGCCCGCTGCGAAGAGTGGCTGGTCGGCGCCCGTGCCCGGCTCGACGCCGCCCGCGCCGGATCTGAAGCCGCCGATGCGTCCGACCGCGGGAGCGCACGCGCATGACCGACCCCGAGACCGGCCGCCCGGTCGTCGCCGAGCTCGGTCGCCCCGAGACGGCCGAAGAGACCTGGGCGCGCAAGGACACCGCCCGGCGCGCCCGTCGTCAGCACCAGACGGCCTTCAACCTGGTCCTGGCACTCATCGCGTCGCTCGGCATCGTGGTGTTCCTGGTCGCCGTCGTGGCCCGACCCAACGGCACCGTGGACCAGGACGTCGACTACCGCCAGGTCGCCGCCCAGGCAGCCGTGCCGGGGGTCACGCTCGCCGTCCCCGACCTGCCCGACACGTACTCGTCGAACCGCGCCGACTTCAAGGACCGAGCGGCCGACGGAGTCGACGTCTGGACCGTCGGGCTGCTGACCCCCGACAAGCAGTTCATCGGGCTGCAGCAGGGCATCGACGCCAACCCGACCTGGGTCGCGAACCAGCTCGACCAGCACGCCGCCACCGGCAGCCGCACCATCGCCGGCACGAAGTGGACGGTGTACGACCGTCGCGACCAGGGCAAGGACGCCGGCAACCAGGCGTACTCGCTCGTGACGACGTTCGGACGCAACACGATCGTGCTCGCGGGCACCGCCGACGACCGGTCGTTCCGGACCGTCGCCACCGCCCTGACGCGACAACTCGGCTGACCGACCCCGAGCCTCCTGCACGACAGGAACGCAGCACCACAGGAACGCAGCACCACCCGAACGCCCTGACACCCGAAGCAGCACCCGAGGAGCCGATCCCATGACCGACCGCGCCGCGTCCACCCCCGCCGACGCCCTCCGCCTGCTCGTCGACGGCAACGCCCGCTTCGCCGCCGACAAGCGCCGGACCGGCCGCATCGACCCCGAGCGCCGCAGCGAGCTCGCCGGTTCGCAGGCACCGTTCGCCACCGTGCTCGGGTGCTCCGACTCCCGCGTGCCGTTCGAGCACGTCTTCGACGCCGGCATCGGCGACGTGTTCGCCATCCGCAACGCCGGCCAGATCGTCGACGACGTCGTGCTCGGCTCGATCGAGTTCGCGGTCGTCGCGCTCGGTACCCCGCTCGTCGTGGTGCTGCGGCACACCAAGTGCGGTGCCGTCGCCGCTGCCCGATCCGGCGAGCCCGTCCCGGCACCGCACCTGCAGGCCCTGGTCGACGCCATCGCGCCGAGCGTCGAGCGTGTCCGCGCCACCGACCCCGACATCCCGCAAGAGGCCATCGGTGCCGCACACCTCGAAGCCACGCTGCGTGCGGTGCTCGAGCGCTCCGGTGCCGTGTCCGACGCCATCGCCGAGGGTAGATTGGCCGTCGTCGGCGCGACCTACGACCTGACCACGGGCCAGGTCTCGATCGACACCGTCGTGGGCGACGCCTGACCCCCGGGGCCCACCGCCCGGGCCGGCCACCGGCCCGACACCGGGCAGACGGCACACCACCACGCCACGACGACCACCCGGCCGCGACCGCGACCGGTGCACCACCAGGAAGGACCACGACGACGTGACCGACACCACCGCGAACCCCGCGACGACCGAGTACCGGATCGAGCACGACACGATGGGCGAGGTCCGCGTGCCGGCCTCGGCGTTGTACCGGGCGCAGACGCAGCGTGCCGTCGAGAACTTCCCGATCTCCGGCACCGGGCTCGAGCCCGCGCAGATCATCGCCCTCGCGCGGATCAAGCGTGCGGCGGCCATCGTGAACGGGCAGCTCGGGATCATCGACGGCAGCGTGGCCGACGCGATCCAGCAGGCGGCCGACACGATCATCGCCGGTCAGCACCACGACCAGTTCCCCGTCGACGTCTACCAGACCGGCAGCGGCACCTCGTCGAACATGAACATGAACGAGGTCCTGGCGACCCTGGCGTCCGACGTCGCGGGCAGCCCGGTGCACCCGAACGACCACGTGAACGCGTCGCAGTCCTCGAACGACGTCTTCCCGACCTCGGTGCACGTCGCCGTCACCGAAGCCCTGATCCGCTCCCTGGTGCCCTCGCTCGCGCACCTGGCCGAGTCACTCGAGGCCAAGGCCACGCTGTGGGCCGACGCCGTCAAGTCCGGTCGCACCCACCTGATGGACGCCACCCCGGTCACCCTCGGGCAGGAGTTCGGCGGCTACGCGCGCCAGATCCGCCTGGGCATCGAGCGCGTCGAGGCCACGCTCCCCCGCGTCGCCGAGGTCCCGCTGGGCGGCACCGCCGTCGGCACCGGCATCAACACGCCCAAGGGCTTCCCGCAGCAGGTCATCGCGCAGCTCGCCAGCGACACCGACCTGCCGATCACCGAGGCGCTCGACCACTTCGAGGCCCAGGGCGCACGCGACGCCCTGGTCGAGGTCTCCGGGGCGCTCAAGGTGCTCGCCGTCAGTCTGACCAAGATCAACAACGACCTGCGCTGGATGGGCTCCGGCCCGAACACCGGCCTGGGCGAACTGCACATCCCGGACCTGCAGCCCGGCTCGTCGATCATGCCCGGCAAGGTCAACCCGGTGATCCCCGAGGCCACCCTGATGGTCGCTGCGCGGGTCATCGGCAACGACGCCACCGTGTCGTGGGCCGGTGCGTCCGGCGCCTTCGAGCTCAACGTCGCGATCCCGGTCATGGGCACCGCCCTGCTCGAGTCCATCCGTCTGCTCGCGAACAGCTCGCGGGTGCTCGCCGACAAGACGATCGACGGGTTGCAAGCGAACCTCGAGCGGGCGCGCGGCTTCGCGGAATCGTCGCCGTCGATCGTGACGCCGCTCAACCGTGTGATCGGGTACGAGGCCGCCGCCAAGGTCGCCAAGTACGCCGTCGCCCAGGGCATCACCGTGCGCGAGGCCGTCGTGGCGCTCGGGCACGTCGAGCGCGGCGACGTCACCGAGCAGCAGCTCGACCAGGCCCTCGACGTCCTGAGCATGACGCACCCGAACTGACGGACACCTCCCACCCACACACGAAAGCGACAGATCTCCGCGGACTGTCCGCGGAGATCTGTCGCTTTCGCAAGGAGGACGGCCGAGCGATGGGCCCCCGCGCTACACCAGGTCGGGCGAGTCCAGCATCTCGGTCACCAGCGCAGCGATCGCCGAGCGCTCCGACCGCGTCAGCGTGACGTGCGCGAACAGCGGGTGGCCCTTCAGCCGCTCGATCACCGAGGCGACCCCGTCGTGCCGGCCGACCCGCAGGTTGTCGCGCTGTGCGACGTCGTGTGTGAGCACCACGCGCGAGTTCTGCCCGATGCGGGACAGCATGGTCAGCAGGACGTTGCGCTCGAGCGACTGCGCCTCGTCGACGATCACGAACGCGTCGTGCAGCGAACGACCGCGGATGTGGGTGAGCGGCAGGACCTCGAGCATGCCGCGCTCGACGACCTCGTCCAGCACGTTGTCCGACACCAGCGCGCCGAGGGTGTCGTAGACCGCCTGCGCCCACGGGTTCATCTTCTCGCTGGCATCACCCGGCAGGAAGCCGAGTTCCTGGCCCCCGACCGCGTACAGCGGGCGGAACACCATGATCTTCTTGTGCTGCTGACGTTCCAGGACCGCTTCGAGCCCCGCGCACAGGGCGAGCGCCGACTTGCCCGTGCCGGCGCTGCCGCCGAGGGACACGATGCCGATCTCCGGGTCGAGCAGCGCGTCGATCGCCAGGCGCTGCTCGGCGGACCGGCCGCGCAGGCCGAAGACCTCGCGGTCCCCGCGCACCAGGGACACCGAGCCGGCGGTGTGCACGCGGCCGAGCGCCGACCCGCGTTCGGAGTGGATGACGACCCCGGTGTTGACCGGGACACCGGCCAGCTGCGAGGACGCGATCTCCTCGCGCTCGTACAGGTCGGACATCTGCTCGCCCGACACCTGCAGGTCGGTGATGCCCGTGTACCCGGAGTCGACGGCGAGTTCGGCGCGGTACTCCTCGGCGGCCAGCCCCACCGAGGCGGCCTTGACGCGCAGCGGCAGGTCCTTCGACACGACCACCACGTCGAGACCGTCGTTCGCCAGGTTCATCGCGACGGCCAGGATGCGGGAGTCGTTGTCGCCGAGCTGCAGCCCGGACGGCAGGACGGACTGGTTGGAGTGGTTGAGCTCGACGCGCAGCGACCCGCCGTCGCCGACCGCGACCGGGAAGTCGAGCCGTTCGTGCTCGATGCGGAGCTCGTCGAGGATGCGGAGGGCCTGCCGGGCGAAGTACCCGATCTCGGGGTCGTTGCGCTTGGACTCGAGTTCACTGACGACCACGACGGGCAGCACGACCGCGTGTTCGTCGAAGCGGAACAGGGCCCGCGGATCGCTCAGCAGCACCGAGGTGTCCAGCACGTACGTGCGCTGGGCGGTGTCCGTCGACCGCGCGGCCGAAGCCGAGGTCGACGCTGCTGACGAGGTTCCGTGGGAGACGTTCTGAGAGGTCACGACCACTCCATCCCCGGGCCGCGACGGGCCCGGTCCTTGTCCTCGACACGGCCACGGAGCGGGTCCCGAAGCACCGACTGTGGCCGCTTCGATCGGGCGCGGTGCCCGATGTGGTCAAGCTACGTCGGCCCACCGACAGGGTCGTCACCGACACGCGGATCGCTCGGTTACGTTCGCGTGAACGGGACCTGAGCGCCTGTCGGCCGGGAGGCCCGGGGCGGCCCCGCCACGCGCCTTCCGCCCGCCGGTCCCACGTCCCGCCCGCACCCGTCCCGCCGAGTCTCGGCCCGGCGGACACAATGCGGCATCCGGCGGCGCAAAACTGTCCGCATGGCCGAGACTCGGCGCCGCCGGCCCGCCGGCCAGCCGCGCGGAGCGCGCGCCCGGCGTCAGGCGGACGTGGCGTACGAGATGCAGGCGTCGCGGAACATGTCGAGCGTCTCGTCGGTGGTCGACGCGAACACCGACACGCGGACGTTGCCCGACCGGGTGCTCGTCGTGACCCCGTGGTTGTGCAGCGCGGCCGACAGCGCGGTGAGCTTGCCCGCGGCCGGTCGGAGCACCACGATGCCCGCACGCTCGGCCGGGTCGCGGCTGGACTCGACCTCGAGCCCGAACTCGTCCGCGATCGCGAACACCCGCTCGACACGGTCCGACACCCGCTCCTGCACGGCGGCGACCCCGACGGCGGTCAGGCGTTCGAGGGCGACCGCCATGCGCGCCTGGGCGACGGGGTCGATCCGCGTCATCGTGAACCCGGCGGCACCCGGTTTGACCGACGGCACCTCGGCGGGCCACCCGGTCGTGCCGTGCGGCCCGGACAGTGCGGGGCGCAGCCGGTCCAGCGCGCGGTCGCTGAACGCGACGAAGCCCGTGCCCCAGCCAGCGTGCAGCCACTTCTGTCCGCCGGTGGCGACGACGTCCGCGGCCTCGTACGCGGCGTCGGTGACCCCGAACCCCTGGATGGCGTCGACGATGAGCAGGCGGTCGCCGATGACCTCGCGCATCGCGGCCAGGTCCGTCCGGTAGCCGGTGCGCCAGTCGACCAGCGACACGGCGACAGCGGCGACGTCATCGCCGTCCTGCAGGCGCGACCGGACGAGCGACGGGGTGACCCAGCCGGCACCGGACTCGATGACGACGGGGCGGACGCGGCCGCCGGTGGCCGACGCGGCGCTGGCGAGCGCGAGCGGCATCGAGGGGTAGTCGTCCGCGGCGACGAGCACCCCGCCCGTGAGACCGAACGCGGTGTGCAGCAGCCCGGGCGTGGTGGCGGTCTGCGAGACGACCTGGTCCTCGCGTCGCCCGACCAGCCGTGCGGCCACGGCGCGGACGCGGGCGTCCTGCTCGTCGAGGGTGTCCATCGCACCGAAGCGCATGTGCGCCTGGATGGTGCCGAGCACGCGCTGTTCCTCGAGCACGGCGGTCTGGACCGGTCCGAACGCCGCGTGGTCGAGGTAGCCGGGGTCTTCGGAGAAGCCCGCGGCATACTCGTCGATCGTGGTCACAGGGTGCACCTTTCAGCGGAACAGAACCCTGAGAGTCTACTGGGACGGATCGGACGCATCGACCAGTCGGCCGATGCACGCACTCAGCCGCCGAACCGGCGTGACCGCAGCCCGAAGTCGCGGACCGCGCGCAGGAAGTCGACCTCGCGCAGGTCCGGGTAGAACGCCTCGACGAAGTAGAACTCGCTGTGCGCGCTCTGCCACAGCATGAAGTCCGACAGGCGCTGCTCGCCCGAGGTCCGGATCATCAGGTCCGGGTCGGGCTGCCCCTGCGTGTACAGGTGGTCGCCGATGAGCTCGGGGGTCAGCACCTCGGCCAGGGTGTCGAGCGTGCCGCCGCCCTCGCCGTGGGCACGGACGATGCTGCGCATGGCGTCGGCGATCTCGCGCCGCCCGCCGTACCCGACCGCCAGGTTGATGTGCAGCCCGGTGTGGTCGGCGCTGCGGGACTCGGCATCGGCGAGCGCGGTCACCAGCGCAGGTGGCAGCCCGTCGTTCGACCCGACGTGCTGCACCCGCCACGAGCGGTGGTGCGAGAGTCGGTCGGCCAGGGTGGCGATGATGTCGAGGAGCTGTTCGAGCTCGTCGCCGCCACGCCCCTTGAGGTTGTCGGCGGACAGCAGGTAGAGCGTGACCACCTGCACGCCGAGGTCATCGCACCAGCCCAGGAACTCGGGGATCTTCGCCGCGCCGGCACGGTGTCCGTGGGCGGCGGTCTCGAGCCCGAGCTGCTTGGCCCACCGCCGGTTGCCGTCCACGATCATCGCGACGTGCTTGGGCTTCGGGGCGTTCTCGATCTCCTTGCGGATGCGCTGCTGGTACGCGCGGTAGAGGATCCCGCGTCCCGCCCATCCCAGCCTGCCCGTCACGCGACGAGCGTAGTGCACCGAGCCTCGGTGCGGACTCCCAGCGGAGCCGCGCCCGGCGGCCATATCGTCGGAGCATGCAGCACGACCGGGACGCCCAGACCCTGCCCCACGTCCCGTTCTCGGAAGAAGCCACGACCTCCGTTGACGAGCGCCCGGCCTGGCGCGGCTGGATCCACCTCGGCACGTTCCCGTTCGCGCTGGCGATGGGCATCGTGCTCGTCACGCTCGCCGCCACCCCCGCTGCGAAGGCCGGTTCGGCGGTCTTCACGGCGACGTCACTCGTGATGTTCGGCGTCTCGGCGACGTACCACCGCTTCCCGTGGGGGCCGACGGTCAAGCGGGTGCTCAAGCGCATCGACCACACGAACATCTTCCTGCTCATCGCGGGGACGTACACGCCCGTCGCGGTCTGTGCTCTGCCACACACGCTCATGGTCGTGGTGCTCTGGGTGATGTGGGGCGGCGCGCTGCTCGGCATCGCCTTCCGCGTGTTCTGGATCAACGCCCCGCGGTGGCTGTACGTGCCGCTGTACCTGGCGCTCGGCTGCGCGGCACTCGGCATCCTGCCCCAGCTCTTCGCAGCGAGCGTGCCGATGACGGTGCTCGTGCTGGCCGGCGGTCTGGCCTACGTCATCGGTGCGGTCGTGTACGGGTTCAAGTGGCCGAACCCGTCGGCGACGGTCTTCGGCTTCCACGAGGTCTTCCACGCCCTGACGGTCGCCGCGTTCGCCGCGCAGTGGGCGGGCATCCTGATCGTGGCGCTGCACCCCGTCCGCTGACCACGCGCGTTCTGTCCCCTCGCACGCGCGATGGGAAGTCGGATCGCGCGTGGTCACCCCGAAGATCCGACCCACCACGCGCGATCCGACCCACCACGCGCGGGCGCACCACCGGGCGGACGGGAGGCTCGTGGCGATGCCGCCACACGCCTGCGGTCCGTCAGGTGCTCGGCTAGCCGCGCTCGGTGTCGTCGTCGACGTCGGTGCGGCCCGGCTCGGCCGGCCCGTCGGCCGGGGTCTCGCCACGCGCCTCGGCCTCGAGGCGGTCGCGGATCTCGGCGCGGTAGCGGGTGCGTCGGATGCGTCGGGTCATGTCGACGATGAGCAGGATCGTCACGACCGCCACCAGGGCGATCGCGATGAAGCCGACCACACCCGGAGTGACGTCGACGTCCGGCACGGCCGAGGTGGGGCTGGGGCTCGGGGTGGCGGCGAGCACCGCTGCGATGACACTCACGCGTTGTCGTCCTGTTCCGGCGGGATGCCCGTGAAGAGATCGGTCTCGGGCACCTCGGTGGGCACCCGGGCGTCGATCAGCTGGTAGTCCTCCGTCGGCCACAGCGTCGCCGCCAGGTCGTTCGGCAGGTGGAAGAACGCGCTGTCCGGCGGCACCTGGCTGGCGTGGGCGCGCAGTGCGGCGTCACGGGCGTCGAAGTACTCGTGCACGTCGACGTGGGTCGTGGACAGGTCGGGTCGGTCGGCGAACCGTTCGACCCACTCGCCCAACTGCTCCACCGCCGGGCTGTCCGGCTCGCGTTCCCTGAGCGCCTCGAAGATCGTGCGGAAGCGGACGGGGTTCATCGTGCGCTCGTAGTACAGCTTCGCGATCTGCCACGGTTCGCCCGCCTCGGGGTACTTCGTCGGGTCGCCGGCATCGCGCCAGGCGGCCATCGAGACCTCGTGTGTGCGGATGTGGTCGGGGTGCGGGTAGCCGCCGTTCTCGTCGTAGGTGACGAGCACGTGCGGGCGGAACCGGCGCACGACCCGCACGAGTGCTTCGGTGGAGTACTCCAGCGGCACGGTCGAGAACGTGCCCGGCCGGACGGTCTCGCCCTTGTCGGCATCGGGCAGGCCGGAGTCGTGGTAGCCGAGCCAGACGTGCTGGATCCCCATCGCTGCCTGCGCTGCCGCCATCTCGCCACGACGGAACCCCGCCATGTCGCGGTGGGCGCGGCTGGTGGCCGGTTCGCCGAGCTGTTCGTTGAGGATGTCCCCGGCTTCGCCACCCGTGCACGAGACCACCAGGACCTCGTTGCCCTCGGCCACGTACTTCGCCGCGGTGGCCGCTCCCTTGCTCGACTCGTCGTCGGGGTGGGCGTGCACGGCCATCAGGCGGTAGGCCACGGAGGTTCCTCACTGCTGGGGATCGGGGACTCGGGTGGACACGAGGCGACGTGAACTACCCTGGGACCAGGATATCCACCCCGGGAGCCCCCAACTGTCCGAACACCCCACCCCGAGCGCCACCGCCACCCTCGACGACCGCTACGGCCGCACCCCCGGTCGCTCGCGTCGAACGCGGCTGATCGCGATCCTCGTCGCGGCGGCGATCGTCGTGGTCTTCGGCGCCTGGGTGATCTGGGCCGGCCCGGGCCAGACCTCGCACGGACTCGACTCCGACGACGTCGGCTACAAGATCGTCTCCGAGCACCGCGCGACCGTCGACTCGCAGGTGTCGGTCGACCCGGGCACCGCCGCAGAGTGTGCCGTCCAGGTGCTCGACAAGTCGTACACGATCGTCGGGTGGAAGGTCGTCACGCTGCCTCCGGCCACGGAACGCACCCGCTCGATCACCACCACGGTCAACACCACGACACGCGGCGTGACCGGCTTGATCCACACCTGCTGGGTTCCCTAGACTGCCCTGATTCGCCTGACGAGATCGACCGCTCCGGTCGGTCTCGTTCTTTCATGGCCGAAGGGATGACCATCATGAGCAACGACACGCAGGCCACCTGGCTGACCCAGGACGCCTACGACCGTCTCAAGGCGGAGCTCGAAGAGCTGAGCGGCCCCGGCCGTGCCGAGATCGCGAACCGCATCGAGGCCGCGCGCGAAGAGGGCGACCTCAAGGAGAACGGCGGCTACCACGCCGCCAAGGACGAGCAGGGCAAGATCGAGGCCCGCATCCGCGTCCTCACGAACCTGCTGAAGACCGCCACCGTCACCGAGGCCGAGTTCGACGGCACCGTCGAGCCGGGCACCGTCGTCACGGCCACGATCGCCGGCGACCCGTCGACGTTCCTGGTCGGCTCGCGTGAGATCGTCGCCGAGGGCTCGGACCTGACCGTCTACAGCCCCGTCAGCCCGGTCGGTGCTGCGATCGTCGGCCTGCGCGCCGGCGACTCCACGCACTACACCGCGCCGAACGGCAAGGAGATCGCGGTCGAGGTCACGAACGTCGAGCGCTACGAGCCGTAGGCGCGCTGCGCATCGGACAGGAGGCCCGTGGCGGGATCGCCACGGGCCTCCTGTCCGTCTCGGGGTCGGGAACCGACCCCACCGGTCACCGCCGGCTCAGGGCTGCAGCAGCTCCGGGCGGAAGCCGGCCTCGTGCAGGCGCTGGATGACCTCTTCGGCGTGTTCCGGCCCGCGAGCCTCGATCGACAGGTCGAGCGCGACCTGGTTGATGACGAGCCCCTGGCCGTGCCGGGTGTGCAGGACCTCGACCACGTTCGCGCCGGCGTCCGAGATGACCTGCGCGACGCGGGCCAGCTGCCCCGGGCGGTCCGGCAGCATGATCCGGATGCCGATGTAGCGCGACGCGGCGACCAGACCGCGGGTGATGATCCGCTCCATCATGAGCGGGTCGATGTTGCCGCCGCTCAGCAGGACGACGGTGCGGCCGGTGTCGTGGACGGCGCCCGACATGATCGCGGCGACGCCCACGGCACCGGCGGCCTCGACCACGAGCTTCGCGCGCTCGAGCAGCACCAGCAGTGCGCGTGCCACGTCGTCGTCGGCGACCGTGACGATCTCGTCGACCAGGTCGCGGATGATCGGGAAGTTCATGTCGCCCGGACGCGCGACCGCGATGCCGTCGGCGATGGTGGGCGTCGTGGCGATCGTGACGGGCTCGCCAGCGTCGAGCGAGTCAGGGTAGGACGCGGCGTTCTCGGCCTGCACCCCGATGACCCGGATCGGGCGACCGAGGCGTTCCGCCAGGCCCTTCACCGCGATCGCGATGCCAGAGATCACGCCACCGCCACCGATCGGCACGACGACCGTGTCGACGTCGGGCACCTGGTCGAGGATCTCGAGACCGACCGTGCCCTGCCCGGCGATCACGTCGGGGTGGTCGAACGGCGGGATGAAGACGGCGCCCGTGCGGTGGCCGAAGTCCTTGGCGGCGGACAGCGCTTCTTCCACCGAGTGGCCACGCAGGACCACCTCGGCGCCGTAGTGCCGGGTCGCCTGCAGCTTCGGCAGGGCGACGCCGACGGGCGTGAAGATCGTGGCGGGGATGCCGAGCTCGCGGGCTGCCAGGGCGACCCCCTGCGCGTGGTTGCCGGCGCTGGCCGCCACCACGCCCATCGCCCGCTGTTCGGGGGTCAGGGCCGCCAGCCGGTTGTAGGCGCCGCGCAGCTTGTACGCCCCCGTGCGCTGCAGGTTCTCGCACTTCAGGTGCACCGGGGATCCCAGCAGCTCGGCCAGGAACTGCGACGTCTCCATCGGCGTGACCCGGGCCACGCCCGCGATCGTCTGCCTGGCCCGCTCGATGTCGTCGAGGGTCGGGATCGTCAGCGCGGTGGTGTCGGTCACCGTCCCATCATCGTCGGTCTCCGGGCCGGAGACGAACCGATGACGCTAGTTGGTGCTGGCCGTTCCCTCAGTTGCGGTGCCGTCCTTGTCGCTGCCGGGGGCCGGCACGTCGTCGTCGGCCGTGTGCCGACGGCGACGTGAGAGCTGCAGCTGCCCGTGCTGCCCGCGCTTCGGGGTCGCCTCGAGCACGTGGTCCGAGTCGAGACGGCGCCAGCGGCCACTGGCGATCGTGGTCACCATGGCGTTGAGCGTGGCGATGAGCGGGACGGCGAAGAACGCACCGGCGATGCCCGCGAGCCCGGAGGCCGCCGTGACGCCGAGGACCACGGCGAGCGGGTGCACCTTGACGGCGTTGCCCATGACCAGGGGCTGCAGGATGTGGCCCTCGATCTGCTGCACGAGCAGGACGACGGCGAGCACGAGCACGGCCGCCACGGGCCCGTTGAAGATGAGCGCGACGAACACGGCCAGGAACCCGGTGACGATCGCACCGACGACGGGGATGAACGCGCCGAGGAACACGAACGCGGCGATCGGGATGACCAGGGGCATGCCGCCGAAGAACAGCCCGACGATCCACGCGCCCAGGCCGATGCCGACCGCGTCGACGAACGCCACGAAGATCTGCACGCGGATGAAGCTGGTCAGGGTGATCCACCCGGCGACCCCGGCACCGTCGACGGCGGCGCGGGCCTTGCGCGGGAACAGCCGGACGGTCCAGCGCCACACGTTCTTGCCGTCGATCAGCAGGAAGATCGTGGTGAACAGGATGATGAACAGTGCCTCGAACGCGTGCGTGGCACCCGATCCGGCGCTGGCCACCCCGGACAGGATCGACGCGGCGTTGTCCTGCAGCCACTTCGCGCCGTCGTTCAGCCAGCCGTTGACGTCGGACTGTGAGATGCCGAGGCCGGAGTTCAGGACGAAGTCCTTGATGTTGGCGTACTGCGACACCGTCCGGTCACGCAGGGACGGGTACGAGGCGATGACCTGGTCGACGACGAGCCAGACGAGCGCACCGATCGCCGCCAGCCCGCCCAGCAGGCTGATCACCACGGCCAGCCACTTGGGGACGTGGTGGCGCTGCATCCAGTTCGAGATCGGGATGAGGAGCGCCGACACCACGATGCCGACCAGGAACGGGATGAGGATCT
This sequence comes from Curtobacterium sp. VKM Ac-2922, assembly GCF_022815645.1. GTDB lineage: Bacteria > Actinomycetota > Actinomycetes > Actinomycetales > Microbacteriaceae > Curtobacterium. The sequence goes on from NZ_JALGRO010000002.1 coordinate 355,060, forward strand.
CGCTGAACACCGTGACCAGGTAGATGAACAGGGCGATCACCCCGACCACGACCAACACCCGCCAGGACCACGCCCCGGCGATGCGCATGCCGATCGGTACCGATTCCTCGACCACGGGGTCGGGGTGCTTCTGCTTCTTGCCCCATGCCATGCCGCTGAGTGTATCCACGGGTGCGCGATCAGGTGTCGGATGCGACATGTGGCCTGTCGTCGGTCGTGTCTGCCGTGCTCGGTAGGGTCGCGACATGCCCAGGTCCACGCTCTCTGCGGCCGAGGCCCGTCGTGTCGCGCTCGTGGCACAGGGATTCGGCCGTCCACTCCCCGACTCGGTCACCACGCGCACGCTCAACGCCGGCATCCAACGGCTCGGCCTGCTGCAGATCGACTCCGTCAACGTGTTCGAGCGCAGCCACTACCTGCCGCTGTTCGCCCGGCTGGGGGCGTACGACAAGGCCCTGCTGGACGGCCTGACGATGACCAGGCGCGGTCCGCACGTCGAGTACTGGGCGCACGAAGCCGCCTTCGTCCCCCGCGCCGACCTGCCCCTGTTCCGCTGGAAGATGGACGCCTACCGTCGGCGGGACGCCGGGCCGACCCGCATCGAGGGGGTCGAGCGCACCGCGGCCGTCCGCCGCGAACTGCACGCCCTGCTCCGCGCCCAGGGGCCGATGCCCGCCAGCGCCGTCGAGCACGAGTCGAACGTCCGGCGCGGTCCGTGGTGGGGGTGGAGCGACGTCAAGCTCGGCCTCGAGCAGATGTTCCGCTGGGGCGACGCCGTCAGTGCGGGGCGGTCCGGCTTCGAGCGCGTCTACGCCCTGCCGGACCAGGTCCTGCCGCCCGGGCTGCTGGAGTCCGCTCCCGAGCGCCCGGACGCGATCCGCGAACTCGTCGCCCGTGCCGCACGCGCGCTCGGCGTCGGCACCCGGGCCGACATCGCCGACTACCACCGACTTCGATCGGACGACACCGCCACCGCGGTGGCCGAGCTGCAGGACGCCGGGGTGCTGCTGCCCGTCCGGGTCGAGGGCTGGCGAGAACCGGCTTGGCTGCACGTGGACGCCCGGGTCCCCCGCACGGTGACGGCCGACGCGGTGCTCAGCCCCTTCGACCCCGTCGTGTGGTTCCGGCGGCGGGCCGAGCGCATGTACGGGTTCCACTACCGGATCGAGATCTACACGCCCGCACCCAAGCGGGTGTTCGGCTACTACGTCCTGCCCGTGCTGCAGGACGACGCCCTGGTGGGCCGGGTGGACCTGAAGAGCGACCGGCAGCGCGGGGTGCTGCGCGTGCGCACCGCGTGGCAGGAGCCCGGCGCGACCCTCGACGCGGAGCGTCTCGCCGTGACCCTGCGGCGGGCGGCCGCGTGGCAGGGCCTCGACGGCATCGAGGTGACCGACCGCGGGACCGCGGCCGCGCGGGTCGCGGGCGCGCTCGGCGTCCCGCTGGTCCCGCACGTCCCGGCGGACGACGGGCCCGCGGCCGACGCAGCCGACGCAGCGGACTCAGCCGACGCAGCCGACCGGGCTGCCGCGGCCGACCCGGCCGACGTCGTGTCTGCCGGCACCGCGGACTAGAAGCGGTCCTGGTTCGCCCGCAGCCGCTCGATCCGGTCGGGCAGCGGCGGGTGCGTCGAGAACAGCCGGTCCATCACCCCGGGCCGCATCGGGTCACTGATCCACAGGTGCGCCATCGACGAGTTCTGCGTCTGCATCGGCCGGCCGTACGCGCCGAGCTTCTCGAGCGCCCGGGCCAGCCCCTCGGGGTGCCGGGTGGTCAGCGCACCGGTGGCGTCGGCCAGGTACTCGCGCTGTCGGGACACCGCTGCCTGGATGCCCATCGCGGCGACCGGGGCGATGACCACGGCAGCCAGCCCCGCGATCAGCAGGATCGGGTTCGAACCACCGCCGTTGTCGTTGTTGCGGTTGCGGCCCCCGCTCAGCCCGCTGAAGATCGAGATGCGCACCAGCACGTCGGCGATGAGCCCCACCGCGACGACCAACCCGAACACGATCGTCGACACCCGGATGTCGTAGTTGCGGACGTGCCCGAGTTCGTGCGCCATGACACCCTCGAGCTCGGCGTCGTCCATGAGCTCGAGCAGCCCGGTCGTCGCGGCGACCACGGCGTGCTCGGGGTCACGGCCGGTCGCGAAGGCGTTCGGCGCGGGGTCGCGGACCACGAACACGCGGGGCATCGGCATCCCGGTGGTGATCGCGAGGTTCTCGACCGTCCGCCACAGTCGGGGCTCGGTCATCCGGTCGATCTCGATGCCACCCGCGATCGCCGTCGCCTGTCGTGCGGCGGTGAAGTACTGCAGCACCGCGTACCCCAGCGCGACGACCAGCACGACGATGCCGATCGACACGTTGCCGGCGAGGTATCCGCCCAGGAACCCGAGCGCTCCGATGACGACCAGGAACACCAGGACGATCAGGACGGTGTTGCGCTTGTTGCGCGCGATCGCGCTGTACACGGGCTGTCGTGTCGGCCGGGTGTCAGAACTGGACGCGCGGGGGCTCGGCGATGGCCGCCGGCTCGGACGTCTCGAAGAACGACGCCTGGTCGAAGCCACGGCGCTTGGCGAACGTCGAGTTCGGGAAGACGCGGATCTTCGTGTTGAGTTCACGGACACCGCCGTTGTAGAACCGGCGCGCGGCCTGGATCTTGTCCTCGGTGTCGACCAGCTCGGTCTGCAGCTGCAGGAAGTTCTGGCTGGACTGCAGCTGGGGGTAGCCCTCGGCGATCGCGAACACGCTCTTCAGGGCCTTCTGCATGTGCCCTTCGGCGGCCGAGGCCGCGTCGGCGTCCCCGGCGCTCAGGGTCTCGGCGCGGGCCTTCGTGACGTCGGTGAAGACCGCCTTCTCGTGCGTCGCGTACCCCTTGACCGTGTCCACGATCGTGGGGATCAGGTCGGCCCGGCGCTTGAGCTGCACGGAGATGTCGCTCCACGCTTCGTCGACGCGGACCTTGAGCGTCACCAGGGCGTTGTACGTCACCCAGAGGTAGATCCCGACGATCACGAGGACCACGACCACCACGCCGACGACGATCAGGGTCGTGATGAGTCCGGTGTCCATGCTGGCGTGCTCCTACGTCGAGGTCGGGTGAACCACCGGCGATTGTACCGACGCTCGTCGGGCCTCCCCTGCGCCGGACACCCGGTTCACGGCGGTTTCCCGAGTCATGCACACCGGGCGTCCGGACTGCGCGCGCGTGGCCGTCGGATCCGCGGATCATCCGCGAGGTGTATTGACCGATGCCGCTCCGTCGCATGGGATGGAGGGACATGAGCACGCGTGGGGAGTCCTCGACCACCGCGGCGGTCGGGGGCGGCCGTCGCGTCCAGCGATCCCGCACGCCCTTGGTCGGTGGGCTGACCGCGGCACTGGTGGCGGGCCTCCTGGCACTCGCCGTGGTGCCGGCCGCCGCCGCGACGGCCGACCCGATGCCCACCGCGGCCGCCGCCGCGACGGCCGACCCGGCACCCGCACCGGCAGCCGACGACGCCCAGGCGCCCGCTCCGGGGAACCAGCAGGCCGACCTGCAGCCGCAGCCCTCCACCGGTTCGCCGACCCCGACCACGCCGCCCAGCGGACAGCCGCCCGTCGACCCGACGATCGCCGATCCGGGCGACCTCACCACCACGACGGCTCGGTTCGAGGGCACGGCGATGCCCGGCCACCGTGTGCGCGTGATCGACCCGGCGCTGACCAGTTCCTCGATCTGCACCGACATCACCGACGGCGCCGGCACGTGGAACTGCTACGGCCGGGTCCGGACCGGACCGCACCAGGTCTTCACGGTGCAGGACGTCACCGATCCCTCCCGCCGCACCGCCGACGCCCCCGCAGCGGACGTGGTCGTCCCGCCGGTGATCGGCACGCGGGACCCCACCACGGGCACGGTCGTCGGCACCGGTGACGTCGGGACGACCGTCACGGTCTCGGTCTCCGGGTCCTCGGCCGTGCGGACGGCCACGGTCGGGTCCGACGGACGGTGGATCGTGTCGTGGTCGACGGGCGCCGCACCCCATCCGAGCGGCACCGTCACGATGACGGCCACCGCGACCGCCAGCACCGCCGACGGCTTCCGCTCCGACCTGCGCAGCGCAGCGTCCGCCCCGGTGTCGGTCACGTTCGACCGGACGCCACCGAGCGCGCCCACGATCACCTCGCCCCGGGCCGGCCAGCAGGTCCCGACGTCCGCGCTGACCGTGCGCGGCACCGGAGAGCCGCGTGCGCAGCTGACGGTGTACGTCGATCGCGCCCCGGTCTGCGGTGCCACGGTCGCCGCGGACGGCACGTGGTCGTGTACGACCTCCGGGATCCGCCTCGCCGTGGGGGCGCGGACGATCACCGCGCTGCAGCACGACGCCGCGGGCAACCACTCCAGCTCGTCGTCGCCCGTCACGGTCGTCGTCGCGGCGACCCCCGGTGCGACCGGGTCGACGTCCACGAGCCCGGACGACACCGGCACCGGTGGCAGCTCCGGGTCTCCGGGCAGCAGCAGCGCGACCGGGACCGGCGGGACGCCCGGCAGTGGCGGCACCACGGGGCACGGCGACGGTGCGGCCGGCAGCACGGGTACGCCCGGAGCGGGCGGCAGCGCCGGTGGAGCCGCGGGTGGGACCGGCACGGGTGACAGCGCCACGAACGGCGGATCCGGCTCGGGCTGGTCCGGTCCGGCGGGCGACTGGTCGATCGCCACCTCGTTCGACCGGACCGTCCCGACGATCCAGTCCGCCGCCTCGTGGGAGACCCTGGCGATCGCCGCGGCCGTCGCGCTCGGCTTCCTGGTGCTGATCGCCGGTCCCGCGCGGATGGTCGCACGCACCCTGCGCGGACGCGTCGCACTCCGGTTCGGCTCGTTCACCGGCCGCAACCGACCACGCTCCGAGCGCCGTCGCGGCGACGACGCACTGCCGGCCTGGGCCTCGGTGTCGATCGCAGTGGTGCTGGCCACGGTCCTGACCCTGCTCGGCGTGGGCATCTCGCTCGAGGCGCGCTACGTCCGGCTCGCGATCGCCGTGCTGCTCGGCGCCGGGCTGCTCGCCGCCGCGGTCGTGCTGGCGACCCGGTGGGCCGCGGGCGCCGACCGGCACACCGTGGGCTTCCGCGTCTCGCCGTGGCTGGTGCTCTCGGCGGTCGTCGCGTGCGGCATCACCCGCGCCGCGGACCTGTCTCCTGCCCTGGTGCTCGGCGTGCTGCTGGTTCCCGTGGGCCGGCCCGACGCGGACACCGGGGCGATGCGACTCGGTACCGCCGTCGCCGCCGGTGCCCGGAGCGCCACGTGGCGCTCCGGCGCACTGCTGGTCCTGGCGGTGTCCGGCTGGGTGGTGCACAGCGTGACGACCGGGTCCGGGTTCTGGAGCGCGCTCGTGTCCGAGGTCGCGATCACGCTGTGCGTCGGCGGTCTGGGCTCGCTCGTGGCGACGCTGCTGCCGCTGGCAGGGTCGGCCGGCAGCGCGCTGTGGGCGCACTCGCGGGCGCGGTACGCGTCGATCGCCGCGGTGGTCGTGGCGCTCGGGGCGGCGGTCTACTCGGGGCCCGCAGGCACGCACTTCTCCCCCGTCGCGATGGCCGTGATCGCCGGCGTGTGCGTCGCGGTGGCACTCGGGACCTGGCTGTGGGTCCGGCTGGTCGACGCCGAGGACGCCACGCGGGTCTGACGGCTCCCGACAGCGCGCCCGGCAGGGTCCTGCAGCCGCCTCCCCGCGCGCCGTGGACGTCGCCGGGGCCCGCCGCGGCCCGGGCCCTCGGCCGAGCATTACAGTGGCGATCGGCGCGCATCGCTGACGGTGCGACGCACCACGACGGTGCGGGGCAGCACCGGACGAGCCCAGGGAGCGACGATGACCGACACCCGATCCGACTACGACGCCACGCGCTTCCGCGACGTCTTCGAGCACAGCTACACCTACGCCAACGGGTTCGCGCGGAACACGCACCGCTTCGCCGGTCGGCCTGCGCTGCGCGACCCCGACACCGACCGCTCGTGGACGTACGCCGAGCTGGGGGACGCGGTCGACCGGATCAGCGGCTGGCTGGTGCGACACGGCGTCGGCCCGGGCTCGGTCGTCATGGTGGAGCTGTTCAACTCCCCCGAGTTCGCGATGCTGTACCTGGCGTGCCACCGCATCGGCGCGGTGTTCTCGCCGACGAACTTCCGGCTCGCCCCGGACGAGGTCGCCTTCATCATCGAGGACTCCGCCCCCGTCGTCCTGGTCCACGACGTCGTGCGCGCGGCCGAGATCGGCGCCGCTCTGGAGACCGCCCCGCACCGGCCGGACCACGTCGTCGTGCTCGGAGCGCCCGAGACGGACACCGCAACCGACGGAACGGGTGCGACGAGCGCACCAGCGACGAGCACGACCGGCACACCGACGAACGCGCCCGCGCCCGGCACCGCGTTCGGCGCGCTCCTCGCCGCCGACCCCGTCACCGCCGACGAGCTCGCGCCGACCGAGCCCCGCGACACCTTCGCCGAGACGACCCGGCTGTACACCTCGGGCACGACCGGACGCCCCAAGCCCGTCCCGCTGCCGAGCCTGGTCGAGGTGCTCAGCGCGCACGACGTGATCATGCACTTCCCGCTCAGCCCGTTCGACAAGACGCTCAACATGTCCCCGCTCTTCCACCGCGGCGGCCTGTACTCGGGCGGCCCGAACCCGGTGTTCTACGTCGGTGCCGAGCTGACCACGCTGAAGCACTTCGACGCCGACCGCGTGCTCGACCTGGTGGAGTCCGAACAGCTGACCTTCCTGATCGGTGCCCCGCCGAACCTGGTGCAGCTGGCGAACGCGCAGGAGCGCCGGCCGCGCGACCTGTCGAGCCTGCACGGCATCGTCACGATGGGCGCACCGCTCGACCGTGCCGCGGCCCTGCGGTACCAGGAGCTGCTGTCCCCGCGCATCTTCAACGGGTACGGCACGACCGAGACCTTCTGGAACACGTTCCTGCGCCCCGAGGACTTCCCCGACGGCGCGGGCTCGACCGGCCGTGCATCGACCGACGACGACGTCGCCGTGGTCCGGGTGTACCAAGACCGGCTGGCCGACCCGAGCGACACCGTGCCGAAGGACGGCAGCGAGATCGGCGAGTTCGCGGTCCGCACGGTCAAGTCGGGCTACTCGTACCGGAACCCGGGGCTCGAGGCCGAGAAGTTCGCGAACGGCTGGTTCTACCCGGGCGACCTGGCCACGTGGGACGAGCACGAGCGGGTGACGATCGTGGGCCGCAAGGACGACATGGTCATCTCCGGCGGCGAGAACGTGCACCCGGTGCAGGTCGAGGCCGTCCTGCAGGAGCACGCAGGCGTCGCCGACTCGATCGTGGTCGGCGTGCCGGACGAACGGTGGGGCGAGGTCGTCGTCGCGTTCATCGTGCGCGCCGACCGCGGACTGCCCGAGGACGACACCGCCGCGGCCGCCGAGCTCGAGACGTGGACGACCGAGCACCCGGGCCTGGCCCGCTACAAGCGTCCGCGCCGCTACCGCTTCGTCACCGACCTGCCGTACAACGCGACCGGCAAGAAGGTGCACTACCTGGCCAAGGCGCAGGCCGAGGACGAAGCGGACCGCTTCATCGAGCCCTGACGGGCGGCGGACTGGAGGCGTGTGGCGGGCCCGCCACGGGCCTCCAGTCCGCCCGCCGGTGCGCCCACGGCCCGCAGCGGCTCAGTGCGCGGGTGCGTTCCGCCGGAACAGGCCGGGCAGCAGCCCACCGATCTTCGTCCCGACGCACAGGCTGACGAACGTCGCCAGCGGCGTCGCCAGCGCGACGGGGTCGAGCGTCGAGACCGCGACGAGACCGACGGTGCCCGGCACGAGCAGCAGGAAGGCGGGGAAGAACGAGATCGTCGCCGGGATCACCGGGACCAGCCGCTCCACCAGCCGGGTCGCGATGAACAGCAGGGCCGCGGTGGCACCGGTCGCGACGACGCTGCCCCACAGGGGGCTCGTGCCGCTGACCAGCGCGTACGCCGTCACCATCACCGCGACCGACACCAGCGTCAGGCGCCACCCGGAGCCGAACACCAGACCGAGCCCGAGGGCCAGGACGACCACGGCGACCCACGACACCCAGTAGGACGGCACCGACTCCCAGCCGCCCCGGGCCGTCCCGATCCCGGCGACCTCGCCGACGAGTGCCGCCGAGCGTGGGTCGACGTGCAGCCCGGTGAGCGCGCTGCCGGCGGCGATGCCCGACGCCATGAAGCCGAGCATGATCACGCCCTGCACCAGCCGCGAGGCACCCGTCACGATGTCCGCCGCGGTCAGCTCGAGCAGCGCGTTCGTGATGAGCGCGCCGGGGACGAACACCGCCACGGGAGCGCACACGGCGAACAGCGGCACGTGGTCGAACCCCGTCCACGCGGCGACGAGTCCGACGACCGCGGTCGACATGAACGCCGCCAGGAACGGGATGATCGCCACGGCCTCGCGGAAGCGGCGGAGCAGCAGGCCGATGACGCCGACGAGTGCGCCGACGCCGAGCGTGACCAGGATCGCCCACCAGGGGCAGCGGAACACGACGGCCAGCCCCGCGGCTGTCAGGGCGTTGCCGGCGATCCAGGGCAGCGCGGCCGGCGGGCGGGTGCCGGCGCGGATGGCACGGACCCGGGCGGGGATCTCCGCCAGGGCGATCGACCCGCTCTCGAGCCCGAGCACAAGGCGGTTGGCGCGGGCGGCCTGGCGGAACGACAGCTCGATGCCCTCTGCGTTGACGATCGTGGCCGACCCGGTCGCGGTCTCGCTCACGATCACCAGCGCGGGCAGCACCCCGACGGCGAGCTCCGGGCCGATCCCGGCGGACTGACGGGCCTTGTCGAGCGCCGAGCGGACGTCCGTGACCGAGCTGCCCGCGTCGAGCAGCAGGGCACCGAGCGTGCCGAGCAGCATGCCGACGGGGACGGTCTCGCCGTCGACGACCTCGACGTGCGCCTCCGGCTGTCGCAGGACGCCACGGAGGTTCGCGAGCGCACTGCCGAATCCCACCACGTGCGTCATGGTACCGAGCAACCGCCCCCGTCAGAGCGCGCCCGGACGTCGCAGAACGCGGATGCCGAGCTCCGAACGACGTCGGACGGACGGTACGCGCATTCCACGGTTCCTGCCCAGGTTCGACCCCTAGGTTCCCTAGCAATCGCAATCGCGGGAACTCTCCTGTTCGGCCGAAGGGCTGTTCCTGATGGAAGCAGCTCGTTGCCGTCTTCATCGACCCTGTACCGTCCCACGACTCCCCGAGCACCCGGAGCGACCTCCGGTACCTCGACCTACAAGGACCTCCTCGAAGAAGTCCGATCAGCTGGCCTCCTCGAGCGCCGCGTCGGCTTCTACTGGGGTGTCTTCAGCGTGCTGATCGCCCTCGTCGCGATCTGCTGGGTCGCGGTCGTGATGCTCGACGGTTCGTGGTTCGTGCTCATCCCGGCCGGCGTGCTGGGCGCGCTGTTCACGCAGTTCGCGTTCCTGGCGCACGAAGCCGCGCACCGCCAGGTGTTCGCGTCGCGCAAGTGGAACGACCGGGCCGGACGCATCGTCGGCACGTTCCTGGTCGGCCTGTCGTACACGTGGTGGATGAACAAGCACAACCGCCACCACGGCAACCCGAACACCATCGGCAAGGACCCCGACATCGCGCAGGACACGGTGTCCTTCATCGAGGAAGACGCCGCAGAACGCCGTGGACTCCTCCGCGCACTGACGCGCGTGCAGGGCTGGGCGTTCTTCCCGCTGCTGACGATGGAGGGCGCGAACCTGCACTTCCTGGGCGTCAAGGCACTCGTCACCGGTCAGCACATCAAGGGCTCCGGCCGTGACCGCATCCTGGAGGGCGTCCTGATCGCCGCCCGCTTCGCGCTGTACTTCTGGGCCGTGTTCACGCTCATGCCGTTCGGCGTCGGCGTCGCCTTCATCGGCGTGCAGATGGCCGTGTTCGGCGTCATGATGGGCGGCTCGTTCGCCCCGAACCACAAGGGCATGCCGATCATCGCCGAGGGTGCGCGCATCGACTTCCTGTCCCGCCAGGTCCGCACCTCGCGCAACATCACCGGCGGTGTCTGGGCGGACCACCTGTTCGGCGGTCTGAACCACCAGGCGGAGCACCACCTGTTCCCGAGCATGGCGCGCCCCAACCTGCGCAAGGCCAAGCCGATGGTCAAGGCCCACTGCGCGAAGCACAACATCCCGTACACCGAGGCCTCGATCGGCCAGTCGTACGCCATCGTCGTGGCGTACCTGAACCGCGTCGGGCTCGCCGCGCGCGACCCGTTCACGTGCCCGATGGTGACCGGCTTCCGTCTGCACTGAGTCGCACGATCCTGCGTGCCGGAGCGGCGCGGTCCCTCGGGGCCGCGCCGCTCTGTCGTGCTGGGGTGTCGTGCTGGGGTGTCGTGCTGCTGCCGTGTCGTGCTGCTGCCGTGTGGTGCTCGCACCGTGCGCGGTTCGCGGCTGGTGCGAGGTTGACGGGGCGGTGCGGCGGAACAACGCCGCACCAGGCAGCCAGACCCGCACCGCGTTGCGGCCCGCACCGCGCCGGACGGGAGGATCGGCGCACGTCGCCAGCACGGCCTCCCGTCAGCACCGTGCGCGGTTCGCACCCCGTGCGCCGTTGACGGCGCCGTGCGGCGGAACAACGCCGCACCACCCCGCCAGACCCGCACCGTGCTGGCCCGCACCGCGCCCGGAGGCACGACGCAGCGGTACCCCCGGTGGGACTCGAACCCACAACTCAGCGATTTTAAGTCGCGTGCCTCTACCGATTGGGCCACGGGGGCGCGGCGGCACAAGCCTATCGACGACGACGGCGGCCACCCCGAGGGGCGGCCGCCGTCGTCGTGCGCGGTGCGACTACTTGGAGTCGGCCTTGATCGGCTCGGCGTCCTTCGAGACGTCCTCCGCCGGGGTGGCGTAGGCCGGACCGGCAGCGTCGGCCGGCTTGCCCTCTTCCGGCGCCGGCGCAGCGACGGCCTTGGGCTCGTCGGCGGTCGCGGGCTTCGGACGCGACGCGAACGCCTCGAACGCGGCACGCGGGGTCTCGCGGTCGTCGAGCGATGCGATGTCGCGGCCCAGGAAGAAGCCGCCGACCCAGTCGCCGATGACCCGCCACTTGCGCTCCCACGACGGCATGGCCAGACCGTGGTAGCCGCGGTGCGCGCCCCAGGCCAGGAAGCCCTTCATGGCGAACTTGCCGGACTGGAACACACCGATGCCGAGCCCCAGACCCGCGACGGCGCCGAGGTTCTCGTGCTTGTAGTCGACCGTGGCCTCGTTGCGCATGGTCGCGACCAGGTTCTTCGCGAGCTGCTTCGCCTGACGCACCGCGTGCTGGGCGTTCGGCACGCACATGCCACCGACGCCACCACCGGTCAGGTCGGGAACAGCCGCGACGTCGCCGCAGGCCCACGCGTCGGTGACGATCTCGCCCTCGTTCACGATGCGCAGGTCGGGCTGCACGGTGATGCGGCCGCGGGGCTCGAGCGGGAAGTCGGTGCCCTTGACCATCGGGTTCGCCATGACACCGGCGGTCCAGATGATCAGGTCGGACTCGATCGTCTCGATGGACTCGTCCTTGGCCTTGAGCTGGCACACGCCACCCACGGCCGATGCCAGCTGGGTCTCGAGGTGCACGTTCGCGCCGCGCTCGGCCAGGTTCTTGAGCACCCAGTGCGAGGTCTCCAGCGAGACCTCGGGCATGATGCGGCCCATGGCCTCGACCAGGTGGAAGTGCGTGTCGTCGAAGGACAGCTGCGGGTAGCTCTTCAGCAGGTCGGTGACGAACGAGCGGAGCTCGGCGAACACCTCGATGCCGGCGAACCCACCACCGACGACGACGACGGTGAGCAGACGGTCGCGCTCGGGGCCGGCCGGCAGGTTCGATGCCTTGGCGAAGTTCGTCAGCACCTTGTCGCGGATCGCGGCGGCTTCCTCGATGGTCTTCAGGCCGATCGCCTCGTCGGCGACACCCGGGATCGGGAAAGTGCGCGACACGGCGCCGGCGGTCATGACGACCAGGTCGTAGGACTCTTCCCAGGGCTCACCGAGCTCGGGGGTGATCGTCGCGGTCTTGGTGGCGTGGTCGACCTTCGTGACCTTCGCCGTGACGACGCGGGTCTTCTTCAGGTGACGACGGTGCGAGACGACCGCGTGACGCGGCTCGATCGACCCGGCGGCGACCTCGGGGAGGAACGGCTGGTACGTCATGTACGGCAGCGGGTCGACCATCACGACTTCGGCTTCGCCGGGGCGAAGGTGCTTCTCGAGCTTCCAGGCGGTGTAGAAGCCGGCGTAACCGCCGCCGACGACGAGGATCTTGGGCACGGGGGATGATCTCCTTGGAGTGGGGTGGCCAGCCGGGCGGCTGGTCAGACTTCGCCGCCACCCGCCCCGACTCCAGCGTCTGCGAGCCCATCATACGCCCGGCACTCGCACCGGTCGGGCGACCATGCAGCACGGTCGAGTGCCAGGTCACCGATGGGGTTCACGCCGGGTCCGGCAGCGAGGGTGTGACCGACGAGTGCGTGCAGGCACTTCACGCGGACGGGCATGCCGCCCGCGCTGATGCCGTCGATCTCGTCGACGTGCTCGATCGACTCGCGGTCGGCGAGGTAGGACTCGTGCGCCGCGCGGTACCGCTGCGCCATGTCGGGGTCCTCGAGCAACGAGGCCAGCTCGGGCATGACGCCCGTCGCCTCGAGTGTGCTGACGGCAGCGGTGGCTGCCGGGTGGCACAGGTAGTACAGCGTGGGGAACGGGGTGCCGTTGCCCAGGCGCGGCTTCGTCGCGACGACCGTGGGGTTGCCGCAGACGCAGCGTGCCGCGATGCCGACGACGTCGCGGGCGGGCCGGCCGAGCTGGGCCGAGACCACCTGCACGTCGCGGTCGGACGGCGGGTCGAACGGAGGGGTCGTCACGGGTACAAGAGGCTACCCGAGTTCGCGCCGACCTCGCACCGTGTGACGGAACGGCTACTTGCTGGTGCTGCCGGTGCCGGAGACGTCGGGGGCGACGAGTTCCTGCTCGGTCTCGTCCGACAGTCCCGACTTCAGGACGGACGACATCATCGCCTGCACCCAGTCGACCTTCGGGGTCTGCACCGTCGCGCTGACCGGGGTCCCCGAGTCCGTCGTCGGCTTGGCGTCACCCGTCCCGGCGCTCTCGCCGTCACCCATGACCAGGAAGCTCTGCTCACCCGGGTAGACGTAGAGCAGACGGTCGCGTGCCTGCGCCTCGATGTACGCGGGGTCGTCCCACCGCGCGACGTCCTTCTTCTTCTGCGCGACGTCGGACTTCTGCGCGGCGACCTCGTGCTGCTTCTGGGCGATCTGCTCCTGCTGCTGGATGAGCGTGCGGAGCGACGGCGCCAGGACGACGACGAACAGCACGATGACCGCCAGCATGATCAGGCTGAACCCGGAGAAGCGGATGGTGCGGTACCAGGGCTGTTCCGGCGTGGCGCCCTCGGGCATGGCCACGGGGACGCGGCGGACACGGGGTCTCTGGCTGGGCACGTGTCGACGATAACCCGGCTGCCGGGTGCGTCCGTGCCGCCGCGCCTCGTGTCGGCAGCCTCTCAGGACCACGGCGCCGAGACGGTGCAGCCGCAGACGACACGCGCCCCGTGCCTGCGGTCCGGGTCAGCGGACTGGAGGCACGGGGCGCGTGGTCCGGACCCGTCGGGTCCGGCTGGTGGCTGCGTCGACTACAGCGACGCGGACCGCGGGAACGCGGTGCGGCCGGCGTAGACCGCGGCGTCGCCGAGCTCTTCCTCGATGCGGAGGAGCTGGTTGTACTTCGCGACGCGGTCCGAGCGAGCCGGGGCGCCGGTCTTGATCTGACCGCCGTCGACCGCCACCGCGAGGTCGGCGATGGTGGTGTCCTCGGTCTCGCCCGAGCGGTGCGACAGGATCGCGGTCATGCCGTGGCGCTGTGCGAGCGACACCGCGTCGAGGGTCTCGGTGAGCGTGCCGATCTGGTTCACCTTGACCAGGATCGAGTTCGCTGCCTTGTCGTCGATGCCCCGCTGCAGGCGCTTCGGGTTCGTCACGAACAGGTCGTCGCCGACGATCTGCAGCTTGTCGCCGAGCTGGCTCGTCAGGTGCGACCAGCCTTCCCAGTCGTCCTCGGCCAGGGGGTCCTCGATCGTGGCGAGCGGGTAGTCGCGGGCCAGGTCGACGAAGTACTGCGTGAACTCCTCGCCCGACAGCTGCTTGCCCTCGAACGCGTACTTGCCGTCGGAGAAGAACTCGGTCGCGGCCACGTCGAGCCCGAGCGCGATGTCCTTGCCGGGGGTGAAGCCGGCCTTCTCGATGGCGGCGAGCAGGAAGTCGAGCGCGGCACGGTTCGACGCGAGCTCGGGTGCGAAGCCGCCCTCGTCACCGAGGCCGGTCGCCAGGCCCTGCTTCTTCAGTTCGCCCTTGAGCGCGTGGTAGGTCTCGACGCCCCAGCGGAGTGCCTCGGAGAACGACTCGGCGCCGTAGGGCACCAGGAAGAACTCCTGGATGTCGACGTTGGTGTCGGCGTGCGCGCCACCGTTGACGACGTTCATCAGCGGCACGGGCAGCGTGTGCGCGTTCGGGCCACCGAGGTAGCGGAACAGCGGCAGGTCGGCCGAGTCGGCAGCGGCACGGGCGACGGCGAGCGAGGCGCCGAGGATGGCGTTCGCACCCAGGCGCGACTTGTTCTCGGTGCCGTCGAGCTCGATGAGCGCGGCGTCGACGAGACGCTGGTCAGTGGCGTCGAAGCCCTCGAGCGCGGGGCCGATCTCGTCGAGGACGGCTTCGACCGCCTTGAGGACGCCCTTGCCGCCGTAGCGGGCCTTGTCGCCGTCACGCAGCTCGTACGCTTCGAAGGCGCCGGTGGAGGCGCCGGACGGGACGAGCGCGCGCGAGACGACGCCGTCGTCGAGGAGGACCTCGACCTCGACCGTCGGGTTTCCTCGGGAATCGAGGACTTCGCGTGCTCCTACGGCATCGATCACGGCCACGGGGTACTCCCTACACGTTGCGGTTGTGGTGCTTGCGGGACGATCCTACCGACGCGCGGTGAACGGTTCTGCGCCACCGGGTGTCGACTGTGGAGAACTCAGGCGAGCGGGCGGAACTCCACACCGGTGAGCGACTCGGTGTCGGCGTGCACGGACGCGAACGACCCGAACCCCTGTGCCGCCAACCCCGCCAGCAGGTTCTTCGTGTTCTTGGTCCGCCGTTCGAGCCGGACCCGCTGGTGCTGCTCGAGTGCCTCGGCCTTGAGCGCGGCGAGCCGGACCGGGTCGGCGTCCCTGTCGTAGACCAGCACGACGGCGTCGGACGCCGTGGCCTCGGGCAGGGTCACCAGGTCGACGAGCCGTTCGAACCCGAGCGAGAACCCGACCGCCGGCACGTCCTGGCCGAGGAAGCGTCCGATCATGCCGTCGTACCGCCCGCCACCACCCAGGCTGTACCCGAAGTCGGGGTGTGCGACCTCGAAGATCGTCCCCGTGTAGTAGCCCATGCCGCGCACGAGCGTCGGGTCGAAGCGCAGGGCGACACCGGGCAGCGCCTGACGCAGGCGGAGCAGGTCGTCGAACGCGGCGTCGTCGAGCCAGTCGGCGCCCGCGACGCTGTCCCAGTCGGCGGCCTCGAGCGCGCTGATCGTGTCCTCGAGCCCGGGCAGCTCGGCGCCCAGGTGCTCGCGGAGTTCGGCGGCCACCCCGGACGTCCCGATCTTGTCGAGCTTGTCCACCGTGATGAGCGCCCGGTCGGCCGCTGCCGGGTCGGTGATGCCCCACGACGCCAGCAGCGCGAGCAGGATCCTGCGGTCGTTGATGCGGATCGAGGTGCCGGTGACGCCGAGGGCATCGAGCGCGGCCGTCGTCGCCCGGATCAGCTCGATCTCGGCGAGCTGCCCCGGTTCGCCGAGGATGTCGATGTCGCACTGCACGAACTGCCGGTACCGGCCCTTCTGCGGACGCTCGGCGCGCCACACGGGTGCGATCTGCACCGAGCGGAACACCGTCGGCAGCTCGGCGCGGTGCGAGGCGTAGAAGCGGGCGAGGGGCACGGTCAGGTCGAAGCGCAGCCCGAGGTCGGCGAGGTCGAGCGGCGCGTCCGCGGTGCGCAGGTCCTCGACCGTGAGTCCGCGGCGCATGACCCCGAACGCGAGCTTCTCGTTGTCGCCGCCGAGCCCGGAGTGCAGCCGAGCCGCGTCCTCGACCACGGGCGTCTCGATCTCGTCGAAGCCGTGTCGGGCGTACACGCTCCGCACCACACCGAGGACGTGCTCACGCCGTGCCTTGTCCGCGGGGAGGAAGTCGCGCATGCCACGGGGTGCCGTCACGGTCGTTGCCATGCCCCCAATCCTGTCAGATCGTGCCCGTCGGGTTGCGAGCATCCCGACCCACTGATATTGTGGATGCAGAACCTCGGTACGGCAGGTGCCTGATCCACCCGCCGTACCGTTCGCGAGGGCACCGTGCTGCAGTGTGCCCCGCGGTTCGAGCGGGCTTCCCTGCCGGCGCACTGTCCCTGGTTGCGTCGTCTGCCCGCTCGCGGGCGTCCTCCTTTTTCGGGTTAGGAGGACGCCCGCACTTCTCTCCTGCACTCGCGCAGTGGACGCCCGCCCCGGCGTCCCCAATCGCGCAGCCGAAGCCCGCCCCGGCGTCCCCACTCGCGCAGCCGAAGCCCGCCCCGGCGTCCCCACTCGCGCAGCCGACGCCCGCCCCGGCATCCCCGCTCACTCAGTCGGCGGCTCGACCCTGGGCCTCGAGCTGTCGCACCGCTGCGCGCAGGCTCTCGATCGGGTCGATCCCGGACCGTCGGGCCTCCGCGATCGCGCCGAGCATGTCGACGCCCCAGCCGGCGTCCGCACCCGCAGCCCCGACGCCTGGCTGGACGACGACCCCGGCCCCGGCCCCGGCCCCGGCCTCGGCCGAGCCGACGACGGACGCGACGACCGTGTCGACGTCACCCCGCTCCTCCAGGCGCTCCAGCAGCTTCACCGCACGCTCCATCGGTGGCATCGCCCGCGGCACCCCGTCGAACACGCTCGTGCGCGACGACTTCTCGGCCGCCTTCGCCGCACGCCACACCCGGACGACCTCGTCGACGGTGTCCGCACGCTCGTCGCCGAAGACGTGGGGGTGCCGCCGGACCATCTTCTCGCGGGCGGACTCGGCGACGTCGTCCAGGTCGAACTCCCCTGCGCGTGCGGCGATCCCGGCGTGCAGGACGACCTGGTAGAGCACGTCGCCGAGTTCCTCGCGGACATCGTCGGTGTCGCCGTCCTCGATCGCGTCGACCAGCTCGTACGCCTCTTCCACGGCGTACCGGGCGAGCGATGCATGGGTCTGTACGCGGTTCCAGACGCAGCCGCTGTCCGGGTCCAGCAGGCGGTCGACGACGGCGGTCAGGTCCGAGACGGTCATGTCGTCAGTATCGGATATCCTGGCCCAGGCGTGTCGGGAAGTCTGGTCGACGGACCGTTTTCCGAACCCTCACGGAGTCCCATGCTCGCAGCAATCCGTTCCCCACGCTTCAGCGCCATCGCCCTGCTGGCCGCAGCCGTCCTCGGCCTCGTCCTGGCGAACACGCCGATCGGCCCCGGCCTCGAACACGTCCTCGACGCGCACGCCCCGTGGGGCGCCGTCGGCCTCGACCTGTCGGTCACGCACTGGATCAGCGACGGCCTGCTCGCGGTGTTCTTCCTGCTCGTCGCGATCGAGCTCAAGCACGAGCTGGTCGCCGGTGAGCTGTCGAACCCGAAGACGGCTGTCGTCCCGGCCATCGCGGCGATCGGTGGTGTCGTCGTGCCGGCGGGGATCTACCTGGCCGTCACCGCCGGCACGCAGTACACGTCCGGCTGGCCGATCCCCACGGCGACCGACATCGCGTTCGCGCTCGGTGTGCTGGCGATGTTCGGCCGAGGGCTCCCCTCGACGCTCCGGGTGTTCCTGCTGGCGCTGGCGGTGCTCGACGACCTGATCGCGATCATCATCATCGCCGTGGTGTTCGCGCACGACACGGACTTCCTGGCGCTCGGCGGCGCGGCCGTGCTGCTCGTGGTGTTCTGGCTGCTCGGCCGGATGCTCCGCCCGGGTCGCACCGGCCAGGGGTGGTTCATCGCCGGCATGGTCGTGGTCGGCGTGGTGACGTGGTGGCTGGTCTACCACTCGGGCGTGCACGCGACGATCGCCGGCGTCGCCCTGGGCCTCGTGCTGCCGCGCCGGCCGGGCCACACCCTGCACGAGCGGGTCGAACCCTGGTCGAATGCCATCGTGCTGCCCGTCTTCGCGTTCGCGTCCGCCGCGGTGGTCATCCCGGCCGTGGGCGTCGGCGAGCTCTCCCCCACGTTCTGGGCCGTCGTGCTCGCGCTGCCGGTGGGCAAGGTCGTCGGCATCACCCTGTTCGGCGTCGTTGCGACACGGCTGTTCCGCGGGCCGGGCCGACCGTCGCTGTCGTTCTGGTCGATCGTCACCGTCGGGGTGCTCGGCGGCATCGGGTTCACCGTGTCGCTGCTGATGAACGAACTGGCCTTCGCGGGCAACGCCGAGATCGTCGACGAGGGCGTGCTGGCCGTGCTGGTCGGGTCCGGCATCGCGATGGTAGCCTCGGCGATCGTGGTCAGCCTGCGCGCGCGGCACCACCGGGCACGGCGCGAGCTCTCCGAGGCCGAGGCGACGGAGTAGGGCGGCGGCGCGAGCGCGGCAGCCGTCCGGCGGAACGACAGGGTCGCCGTCGTACGACATCGGACATGTCGCGCGGGTGGCAGCCGTCCGGCAGAACGACACCGACGCTGTCGTACGACACCGGACTTGTCGCGACGAGTCGGGTGGTGACTACCCGGCCGCGGGCGCCTCGGCCGGAGCGGCCGCCCCGTAGACCGCGGTCAGGATGCTCTCGACCCACTGGATCAGCGCGTCGTCGGGCAGCGCCTGGTCGTGGGGACGCGGCATCGGGATGCTCGACGCGTTCTGCTGCGGGAACCACCGGGCACCGGGGAACATCCGCTTGAGCCGGACCTGGGACGAGTCGGCGAGCTCCTTGCCCGCGACGCGCAGGTTCGAGCCCATCACGACCACGTCGGACAGGCCGACCTGCTGGGCCATGCGTCGGAGCCGCGAGACCTCGACCAGGGTCTGCACGGGCTGCGGCGGGCTGCCGTACCGGTCGGTGAGCTCGTCGAGCACCAGGTCGATCGCGTCGTGCTGTGCGGTGGGAGCCGACGCCGCCGACAGCTTCTGGTAGGCCTCGAGCCGCAGCCGTTCGGACTCGACGTAGTCCTCGGGGATGTGCGCGTCGACGGGGATCTCGAGGCGCAACTCGGTCTGCCCCTCGGCGACATCCCCGCGGAACTGCGACACGGCTTCGCCGATCATGCGCAGGTACAGGTCGAAGCCGACCCCCGCGATGTGGCCGGACTGCTCGCCGCCGAGCAGGTTGCCGGCCCCACGGATCTCGAGGTCCTTCATGGCGACCTGCATGCCCGCGCCGAGCTCGTTGTTCGCCGCGATGGTCTCGAGCCGGTCCTGCGCCGTCTCGGACAGGGGCTTGTCGGCGTCGTACAGGAAGTACGCGTACCCGCGCTCACGGCCACGACCGACACGGCCGCGCAGCTGGTGCAGCTGCGACAGGCCGTACTTGTCGGCCCGGTCGATGATGAGCGTGTTCGCGTTCGCGATGTCGAGCCCGGTCTCGATGATCGTCGTCGAGACCAGCACGTCGAAGCGGCGCTCCCAGAAGTCGACCATCACCTGTTCGAGCGTCGTCTCGGACATCTGCCCGTGCGCGACGGCGATGCGGGCGTCCGGCACGATCTCGGCCAGGTGTGCGGCGACCGACTGGATGTCCTTGACGCGGTTGTGCACGTAGAAGACCTGGCCCTCGCGGAGCATCTCGCGCCGGATCGCCGCGGCCACCTGCAGGTCGGACTGGGGGCCGACGAAGGTCAGGATCGGGTGGCGGTCCTCGGGCGGGGTGGCGAGGGTCGACATCTCGCGGATGCCCGTCACGGCCATCTCGAGCGACCGCGGGATCGGCGTCGCGGACATCGCCAGCACGTCGACGTTGGTCTTGAGCTTCTTGAGCTGGTCCTTGTGCTCGACGCCGAAACGCTGCTCTTCGTCGATGATGACGAGCCCGACGTCCTTGAACTGCACGCCCTGCGACAGCAGACGGTGGGTGCCGATGACGATGTCGACCGTGCCGTCGGCCAGGCCGGCCAGGGTCTCCTTCGACTCCTTCTCGGACTGGAACCGGCTGAGCGCGCGCAGGTGCACGGGGAACCCGGCGAACCGCTCGGCGAAGGTCTCCATGTGCTGGCGCACGAGCAGGGTGGTCGGGACGAGCATGGCGACCTGCTTGCCGTCCTGCACGGCCTTGAACGCGGCGCGGATCGCCACCTCGGTCTTGCCGTACCCGACGTCGCCCGAGAGCAGCCGGTCCATCGGGATCGGGCGCTCCATGTCGCGCTTGATCTCGTCGATGGTGGTGAGCTGGTCGGCGGTCTCGGCGAACGGGAAGGCCTCTTCGAGCTCGCGCTGCCAGGGTGTGTCCGGACCGAATGCGTGCCCCTTCGACGCCATCCGGGCCGAGTAGAGCTTGACCAGGTCGACGGCGATGTCGCGGACGGCCTTGCGGGCCTTGGACTTGGCCGCGGACCAGTCCGAGCCGCCCATCTTCGACAGGCTCGGGGACTCGCCGCCGACGTAGCGCGAGAGCTGGTCGAGCTGGTCGGTGGGCACGAAGAGCTTGTCACCCGGGTAGCCACGCTTGGACGGGGCGTACTCGAGCACCAGGTACTCGCGCTGCGTCTTGACGGCGTTGCGGCCACCGGAACTCACTTCGCGCGAGACGAGCTCGACGAACTTGCCGATGCCGTGCGTGGCGTGCACGACGACGTCGCCCGGCTTCAGCTGCAGCGGGTCGACGACGTTCTTGCGGCGGCTGGCGAGCTTCTTGACCGTGCGGGCACCCTGCTGGGCGGTCCGACCGTAGAACTCGGCCTCGCTCAGCACGGCGATGCGCGGGTCCGGGATCGAGAAGCCGTGCTCGACCGTCGCCATCGTGACGATCGCGACGCCCGGCTGCGGCGGTGCGGTGACGGCCTCGGCCCGGGCTGCGACCCCGGCGTCAGCGAGGACCTGCACGGCGCGTTCGACGAGCCCCTGCCCCTGGGCGGTGACGACCACGGCCCAGCCGTCGTCGGTCAGCGCCTTGACGTGCGCGATCGCTCCGTCGGCGCTGCCCGCGAAGCTCGGGACCGCGTCGGCCCGGACGCGGACGTACTCCCCCGCCTCGGCCGCGGCGTCGGCGTCGCTGAGGGGCTCGTCGGCACCGCTGTCGAACGGCGAGATCGTCCACCATGTGCGGTCACCCCGCGCGGCACGGAGCTGCGGCACGGTCAGGAAGTTGCCCGCGTCCAGGTCGATCGGCGCCTGGGCTCCCGCGACGGCGGCGCTCCACGCGGCCTGCAGGAACTCCTGGTTGGTCTCGGCCAGGCTGTGCGCACGACCGCTCACCCGTTCGGGCGAGAACACCGCGATCGTCGCCTGGGTCGGAAGGTACGTCGTCATCGGCACGAGCTTGCGGACCAGGGCCGGTGCGAGGGACTCCATGCCCTCGACCGGGATGCCCTCGGCCACCTTCGCCAGCATCTGCGACAGGTTCGGGAACTCGTGGAGCATCTCGCGGGCGCGCTGCCGGACGTCGTCACTGAGCAGGAGCTCGCGCGAGGCGGTGAGCTCGACCGACTGCAGGTCGTCGTCGGTGGACCGCTGATCGGCCACCGAGAACGCCTTGATGCCGTCGATCTCGTCGCCGAAGAAGTCGACGCGCACCGGGTGGTCGGCCGTGGGCGGGAAGACGTCGAGGATGCCGCCGCGCACGGCGAACTCACCGCGGCGCGTGACCAGGTCGACGCGGGCGTACGCCAGGTCGACGAGCTGCGCCGCGATCGCGCCCAGGTCGTTGCCGCGTGACGCGCTGCGCAGCACGACTGGCGCGAGCTCGGTCAGGTTGTCGGCGATGGGCTGCAGCGCGGCGCGGACGCTCGCCACGACGACGGTGGTCTGGCGGTCGGCAGCGTCGGTGTCCTGCCATCGCTGCAGGGCGCGCAGGGTGGCGATGCGGGTGCCCACGGTCTGCGCGCTCGGCGAGAGGCGCTCGTGCGGCAGGGTCTCCCACGCGGGGAACTCGAGCACCTGCGTGTCGGGCAGGTAGCTCGACAGCGCGCCGCGCACGGCCTCGGACTCACGCCCGGTGGCGGTGATGACCAGGACGCACTGCGGCCCCTTCCGCTCGGCCAAGAGCGCCGCCAGCAGTGGCACGCGCAGGCCGTCGACCACCGAGAAGTCGGCGTCGCGAGGAGCGGCACGCAGGACGCGATCGAACGCGGAGGCGCGCGAGAGCGCAGGGATGATGCCCGAGATCGTCACTCAGGACATGGTACCGGCGACGCCCGACAGCGACCGCGCGGTGCGCGACGGGCGAACGGCGACTGGACGGCCGGCCTGCACGCCGACGTCAGTGTTCGCCGGGCTCAAGGTCGTCTGGTTGCGTCGGCCGGACGTCGTCGCGGTCACCGCGAGTGACCCGCCGCGTCAGGACCCGGGCAGTGAACGCCAGGGTCAGTCCGGCCACGGCCACCACGATGAGCGCGACCCACTGCAGCGGTCCGGCGGCCGCCAGGACGACGAGCGGGGTGACGGGCATCACGACGGCGCGTGGACGCGCTGCTGGGCGGCGAGCAGCCCGAGGTCGGCGATCGCCTCGACCGCGTCGGCCGCGTCCGCCAGCAGGTTGGGCAGCGTCTTCTTCTCGGTGGGCGAGAAGTCGCGCAGCACGTAGTCGGCCGGGTCCTGTCGTCCGGGCGGGCGGCCGATGCCGACGCGCACCCGGGAGAACTCGTTCGTGCCGGTGGCCTTGATGATGTCGCGCAGCCCGTTGTGGCCGCCGTGGCCGCCGTTGCCCTTGAGCCGGACGGTGTCGAACGGCAGGTCGAGCTCGTCGTGCACGACGACCAGGTCGGCCGGGGCCGCGCTGTAGAACCCGAGCACGCTGGAGA
Organism: Curtobacterium sp. VKM Ac-2922; assembly: GCF_022815645.1. GTDB lineage: Bacteria > Actinomycetota > Actinomycetes > Actinomycetales > Microbacteriaceae > Curtobacterium. The sequence goes on from NZ_JALGRO010000002.1 coordinate 378,095, forward strand.
CCGGACCGCCCGACGTGTTCATGAACGACCCGGGCTTGGCGAGTACCAGACGCGGCCCCCCCGGCACGAGCCGCCCTTCGGCGACGGTGTTCGGGGTCTTGTGCTTCTTGAACGTCGCACCCATCCGGGCAGCGAGTTCGTCGAGGACCATCTGGCCGACGTTGTGACGGTTCCCCGCGTAGTCGGGCCCGGGGTTGCCGAGCCCGACCACGACGAGGACACGATCCGTCATCAGCGTCGACCAGATGTCGTTCGAACGGGGGTGTTACTCGGACTCGGTCTCGACCGGCTCCGAGCCGCCCTCGGCGCCGGCTTCGGCACCGGCCTCGGCTGCGGCTTCGTCCGCGGCCTCGTCGTCGGCGGTCGCACGCGGGGTGACGATCTGCACGACGAGTGCCTCGGGGTCGGTCTCGAGCTCGGCGCCCTCGGGCAGGACCAGCTCGGAGGCGTGGATCTGCTTGCCGTCCTCGAGGCCCTCGACGTCGACGACGACGTGCTCGGGGATGTCGGTGGCGAGCACCAGCAGCGACACGGTGTTCAGGTCCTGCACGTGGATGGTGCCGGAGAAGGACTCGCCTTCGACGACGATCGGGACGTCGACGGTGACCTTCTCGCCACGACGCAGCACGACCAGGTCGATGTGCTCGATGATCTGACGCACCGGGTCACGCTGGACGTCCTTGACGAGGGCGAGCTGCGCCGTGCCCTCGATGTCGAGGTCGACGACCGCGTTGGCCGTACGGACGAGCAGCATGGTCTCGTGGCCGGGCAGGCTCACGTGCTTCGGCTCGGTCCCGTGGCCGTAGATCACGGCGGGGATCTTGTCGGCAGCGCGGAGCTTGCGGGCAGCGCCCTTGCCGAACTTGGTGCGGACTTCCGCTGCGAGCTTGGTGTAGTCGGCCATGGTGCCTCCTGGTCTGGGGAACGAGGCCGGGGTGCCGGCATCGTGGGGTCTGTGGTGTTGCAACTCGAACGCGTGCACGCGTGAGGAACGGTCCCAGAGCTTGCCGGGTCATCCGCCGCGTCGATCACGGCCGCGCGTACGCGGCCCTCGCCGAAGTCGTCCACAACTCTACCAGTACCCGCCCGGGCGTGTCGGCCACCGCGGGAGTGGAGGTTCCGCGTGTGGGAGTGGACGTTCCGCGCGTGGGAGGTCGGATCGCCCACAGACTGTCGGGAGTTCCGACCCACGATGCGCGATTCGACTTCCGTCGCGCGCGGTGTGGGCGCACCGCACCGGCGGTGGGGGGGGGGGGGGGGGGGCG
>NZ_JALGRO010000020.1 GCF_022815645.1 Curtobacterium sp. VKM Ac-2922
GTCCAGGACGCGGTCGCGAGCACTTGCCATGGTGGGGAGTCTAGAGAGTCGTGGGGGGGGGGGGGGGGGGGGGCCCCCCCCCCCCGCCGGTCTGGTTCGCCGGTGTCGTGCTCCGGCATCGTGCTCGGGCTAGTTCGCGGGGGTGGGGGCGGGGGTCGGCGCCGGCGCCGGTTCCGTGGCCGTCTCGACGACGGGCTCCTGCTCGGTGCGGCTGGTCCCGACACCCCGGACCCAGCCGGCCTTGCCCGCCACGACGTACAGCACGAAGGCGATGACGACCGAGTTGATCGACGGGATGCCGATCGCGACGAAGTAGCCGACGACCGCGGCGATCGCCCAGATGACGAGCGTCGCGGGGACCCAGGTCGGGCTGGTCGCGGGCAGGGCCGTACTCGCGCTGAGTTCGCCGCGCCACCGCTTCACGACGAAGTACTCGGCGACCATGATCCCGGCGATCGGCGGGAAGACGACCCCCAGGACGATCAGGAAGGGCGTGAAGGCGTCGAGGAACCCGACCGCGGCGAGCACCGACCCGACGACGCCGAGCACGATCGTGACGACGCCGCGGTTCACCTTGCGGCCGAAGACCACGTCGATGAAGTTCGTCACGCCGAGGCTCGAGCTGTAGATGTTCCAGTCGTTGATCTTGAACGTGCCGAGCAGGATCACCAGGATGCCGACCCAGCCGACGCTCGACGTGATCACGCGGGTGATGTCCGAGGACCCCACGGCGTGGGCGAGCAGGACGCCGGCGAGCCCGATGGCGTACTCACCGAGGGTGACCCCGAGGGCGGTCTGCTTGACGACGTCGCCGACCGAGCGGTTGAAGCGGGTCATGTCCGGCGTGATCACCGCGCCGACGATGAAGCCGCCGGCCACCAGGGTGGTGCCGGCGACGAAGCTCAGCTCGGGCCCGGCCGGGGCCTTGGCGGCGAGTTCGGCCAGGGAGTGCTGGCTCAGTTCGACGATGACCGCCCAGCCGACCAGGATCAGGAACAGCGGCACCGTGATGTTCGCCAGCCACTGCATCGAGTGGAAGCCGCGCAGCACGATCGCGGTGACGAGCAGCCCGAACACGAGCGACCACGCCCACGCGGGCAGCACCGGCAGGATCGTGACGAGCCCGGCGGCGGACACCCCGGACTGGATGCCGAACCACCCGATCAGGCTCAGGCCGATCGCCAGGCCGACGAGCGCGGAGCCGGCCTTGCCGAAGCCCGTCCACCGCGCGATCACCGAGGTGTTCAGGCCCTCGCGCATGCCGATGACGCCGACGAACACGGACACGACCTCGAGGATCACGGCGCCGAGGGTGATCGCCCAGAACGCCTCCCAGAAGCCCATGCCGAAGCCGAGCGTGGCGCCGAGCAGGAACTGGGACAGGGCGGAGATCTGTCCGAAGCGCTGCACCGCCACCTGGAACCAGCCGTAGCGGGCGGACGTGGGGACACGGGACAGGGAGTAGTCGTCGACGACGACGGACGGGGCTGGTGGTGCTGACGCTGCACTGGCCATCGGATGCTCCTGGGGAAGGGTGTCGGCCGGGGTGGCCGGCGGGTTGGGGCAACCGTAGTGAGCCCCTGGATGGGGGGCCATGTGCGGACTGTCGTTTCCGACTCGTGAACTCGGGCGACATGCACAGTCGATGCCGGCCCGACGTTTCTTGGCGAAGTCTTGTGACCCGGTTCCTAGCGTCGACACCGCACCCGGCGCCGCACCCTGCGCGACCGGGCACGTCCGACGAGGAGCACGTCATGTCCCACTCGCCCGCAGCACCGCTGCGACACAGGACCCACGCCAACAAGGTGCCGGACCCGACCGCGTCGTTCTGGATCATCAAGGTCCTGGCCACGACGGTCGGTGAGACCGCGGCGGACCTGCTCAGCGACACCGTCGGACTGGGCCTGCCGCTGACCACGGTGATCATGGCGGTGGCGTTGGTGGTGTTCCTGGTGCTGCAGTTCCGGGCCCGTGCCTACCGACCGCCGCTGTACTGGACCACCGTCGTGCTGATCAGCATCGTCGGCACGTGCATCACCGACAACCTGACCGATGGACTGGGCGTGCCCCTGGTGGTCAGCACCACCGTGTTCGCCGTCGCCCTGGCCGCCGTCTTCGTCGTCTGGTACCGCTCCGAGGGCACGCTCTCGATCCACAGCATCGACACCGTGCGCCGTGAGGCCTTCTACTGGTTGGCCATCCTGTTCACCTTCGCCCTCGGCACCGCGGCGGGCGACCTGATCGCCGAGCAGACCGGCCTGGGGTACTTCCCGTCGCTGCTGCTGTTCGCCGCAGCGATCGCCGCCACCGCGGCGGTCTGGTTCATCGGGCGCCGCGGCCCCGTGGTGTGCTTCTGGATCGCGTACGTCCTGACCCGCCCGCTCGGGGCCTCGACCGGGGACCTGCTGTCGTCGTCCACGAAGGACGGCGGGCTCGGGATCGGCACGATCACCACCAGCATCGTGTTCCTGGTCGTGATCACGGCGATCATCACGTGGCTGTCGGTCCGCCGGCGCCGCGACGAGCCCGCGCTGCGCTCGCAGCTGATCGGCTGACCCCGTGAACCTGTTCGACGCCGCGTCCGTCCTGCACGCGTTCGGCCCGTACGTCCTGGCCGGCATCGCGGTGCTGATCTTCATCGAGTCGGGCGTGCTGTTCCCGTTCCTGCCGGGTGACTCGCTCCTGGTCACGGCCGCGATCATCAGCGGCGCCCTCGGCATCGCGCCGTGGCAGGTCGCCCTGGTGGCCTCCCTCGCCGCGATCGCCGGCGACCAGGTCGGCTACTGGATCGGCAAGCGCTTCGGCCGGCGCCTGTTCCGCGACGAAGCCCGAGTCCTCACCACGAGCCGCCTCGACGAAGCCGAGGCGTTCTTCGCCCGGTGGGGTGGCCTGAGCCTGGTCCTCGGCCGCTTCGTGCCGATCGTCCGCACCTACGTCCCGCTGGCCGCGGGGACCGCGCAGATGCACTACCGACGGTTCCTGCTGTTCAACCTGATCGGGGCGGTCTCGTGGGCCGTCGGACTGACGGTCGTCGGGGTGCTGCTCGGCGGGATCCCGGTCATCGCGCACAACATCGACGCGCTGATGATCGTCATCGTCCTGGTGTCCGTCCTGCCCATCGTGATCGGCGCCCTGCGCCGACGGCACGTGGCGCGCCGCCGTACCGGTGCGACCGCGCGACCCGAGCCGGTCCACCCGTCCGGACGGCAGGAGCGGTGAGCGCCGCCCGGAACCGCGTGCCGGACCCGACGACGTCGTTCTGGGTGCTCAAGGTCCTGTCGACGGGCATGGGCGAAGCGCTGTCGGACTTCCTCGTCACCCGCTTCGACCCCGTGCCCACGGTGCTGGTGACCGCGGTGCTGTTCGCCGTGGTGCTCGTCCTGCAGCTGCGCGCTGACCGGTACCGGCCGTGGCGGTACTGGGGCGCGGTGTCGATGGTCGGGGTGTTCGGGACCATGGTCGCCGACGTCACCCACGTCGCACTCGGCGTGCCGTACGCGGTGTCGACGCTCGTGTTCCTGGTCGCACTCGTCGTGGTGTTCGTGCTCTGGCGTCGCGTCGAGGGCACGGTCGACGTCCACGGGATCACCAGCATGCGCCGGCAGCTGTTCTCCTGGGCCGCCGTGGTCGCGACGTTCGCGATGGGCACCGCCGCCGGCGACCTGGCTGCGAGCACCCTGCACCTGGGGTACCTGGGTGGCGGACTGCTGTTCGTGGGGGCGATGGTCCTGGTCGTCCTGGCCCGGGTCGGCCGGCTGCTCGGCCCCGTGACGGCGTTCTGGACCGCGTACGTGCTCACCCGGCCGATCGGCGCGTCGTTCGCGGACTGGGTCGCGGTGCCCCGAGCACGCGGTGGACTGGACGTCGGAACCGGCCTGGTCAGCGTGGTCCTCGTGCTCGCGATCGCCGCCGGGGTCGTGTGGGCCGGCACACGGCAGCCGACCCGATCGCTGAGCGAGACCGCGGCCTGAGCGCCGACGCCCGTACAGTGCAGCACATGGACGAGTTGGGCCGCACGTGACCGACGCGCTGCTGCACACCCTGCTCGGGGTCGCGGTGCTGGTCGCGCTGGCGACCGCCGTGCTGCTGGTCACGAAGGCGGACGCACCGTGGGCACCGGCCCTGGCGATCCTGCGCGGCACCGCGCAGCTGGCGGCGATCAGCCTGGTCCTGGCCGGGGTGATCACGTCGCCGCCGCTGATCGCGCTGGCCCTGACGGTGATGTTCACGGTCGCCGTCCTGACGTCGTCGCGCCGGCTGGGCTCGGTGCGGCAGATGGTGGTGCCGGTCGCGGTGTCGATGGGCGTCGGTGTCCTGGTCAGTGGCGTCGTCGTCTTCGGGACCGGCGCCATCGAGCTGAGCCCCCGGTACGCGCTGGCGGTCGGCGGGATCGTGATCGGCAACGCGATGACGATCGCCACGATCTCCGGCCGGCGCTTCCGGGAACTCGTCGACGACCGCTGGGACGACGTCGAGGGCTGGCTGGCAGTCGGTGCGACCCCGCGTCAAGCCACCCGGCACCTGGTCCGTCGTGCAGTGAGCGCGGCGCTCGTGCCGACGGTCGACCAGACCCGCACCACGGGGCTGGTGACGTTGCCCGGGGCGTTCGTCGGTGCGGTCTTCGGCGGCGTGTCCCCGATCGAGGCCGGCCGCTTCCAGATCGTCGTCCTGGCCGCGATCATGGCGACCGGCACCTGCACCGCCGTCCTGCTCACCTGGTGGTCGGCGCCGGTCCGGACGCGTCCCTCGACCGGCGGTCGCTGACACCGTCCGGTCTGGAGGCCCCACCCGCGTCCGCCGGGTCGACCCACCGCCCCCGTCGGCGCACCACCGACCGCCCGACGGCGCTCAGGCGGGGGTGCCGAGTCGGTAGCCGACGCCGCGGATCGTGGTGATCAGGTCGCGGTCGGTCTTCCGGCGGACGTAGTGCACGTACGTGTCGACGGTGTTGAGCTGCTCACCGTGCTCGAACACCGCGGACAGCAGGTGCTGACGGGTGAACGCGCGGTCGGGTTCGCTCGCGAGCAGCCGCAGCATCGCGGTCTCCTTCTCCGTCAGCATCACCCGGCCGGTGTACGGCGAGGTGATGCTGCTGTCGTCCGGGTGGAACGCCCAGCCGCCGATCGTGATGCCGTCGCCGGTCCCGGTGTAGTCCCGGGTCAGCGCCCGGAGCCGCGCTGCGAGTTCGTCGAAGTCGAACGGCTTGACCAGGTAGTCGTTCGCTCCGGCATCGAGCCCCGACACGCGGTCCCGGACGCTCCCGAGCGCCGTCAGCATCAGCACGGGGGTGCTGACGCGACGGGCCCGCAACGTCGCGACGACCTCGGCGCCGTCGATCCCGGGCAGCCGCCGGTCGACGACCATCACGTCGAAGTACCGATCCGCGGCGACCTGCAGCGCGGACTCGCCGTCAGCGCAGAGCGTCACGTTCCAGTCGTCCTGCAGGACGTCGGCGACGAGCGGTCCGAGGCGCGGGTCGTCCTCGACGAGCAGCAGGCGGGGCGTCACGGGTGGTCCTCTCGGTCACGGGGGACTGGTGTGCTCCGGAGCAGGGGGAGACGCAGCGCGAACACGGTGCCGCCGGGACCGGTCCGTTCGACGGTGACGTCCCCGCCGGCACGGACGGCCACGTCCCGCACCAGGGCGAGCCCGATGCCGTGACCGGTCCGGGTGGCCGAGGCGCTCGTGCCGTGCGCGAACCGGTCGAACACCCGGGTCGGCGCGATGCCGGTGATGCCGGATCCGTCGTCGGTCACGCGGATGACGACCGAGGGCCCGGCGGTCGTCGCCTCGACCCGCACGTGTCCGCCCGGGCGGGTGTGACCGATCGCGTTGTCCGTCAGTGCGACCAGACACCGGTGCAGCTGTGGCTCGGACACGGCGACCACGGCACCCGTGTCGCCCGGGTCCGCACGGACGTCCAGATGCACCTGGCGTTCCTCGGCCAGGACGGCCATGTCCCGTCGCACCGTCGTCAGTGCCCTGTCCAGGTCGGCCGTGCCGCCGGGTTCGGTGGTGCCGGCCGCGGCGTCGAGCAGGTCGTTGACGATGTCGATCAGCACGCGGGTGTCACTCCGCAACTCGTCCACCACGTCCCGCCGCGGGTCGTCCGCGGGTGTCAGCTTCTGCAGGCGTTGCACCCGGGCGTGCAGGACCGTCAGCGGAGTGCGGAGCTCGTGGCTGGCGTCGGCGACGAAGGTGCGCTGCACCCGCGCTGCCTCGGCGATCGGCCGCACGGCCCGGCGGGCGATCACCCACGCGGCGATCCCGGCGAGCACGATCGCGAACCCACCGACCCCGACCACGGCGATGCTCAGGTCGACGGTGTCCAGGGTGATGTGCACGTCGGCAGGCCCCGGCGGTTCGTGCACCTGGCCGGGCGTGAGCTGCCACAGGACGTACCCGACCACCAGCACGATGATCGCGGCGACCAGCGCGGCGGAGACGACGGCGACACGCAACCCGATCCCGATCACCGACCGTCGGTACGCCAGCCGGTCCGGATCCCGCTCCTGCCCGGACCGGAACGACCACCGGGTCGCCGCGTCGGCGACGGACGACCACCACGATGACGACACCAGCGCTCCTTCCACTGCGGCGCCGCCGGAACGCGAGGGGGGATGCGTTCCGACGGCACCGCGTCGGGACCGATCCTGCCGCACACGGCGCAGGACCGACACGGTGATCGTGGCGGGTCGGCACCCAGGAACCACCAAGAACCCCTCGGGCGGCAGACTGACCACATGGCCGACAGCGACGCACACGAGCAGCACGACGACGCGCTCGTGACCGATCGACTCCGCCTGCGGCACTGGCGGCCCGAGGACGCGGCCTTCCACCGCCGGCTGTGGCAGGAGCGCGACCCCCGGGTCCCCGCACGTCGTCGGATCAGCCCCGACGGGCGACCGACCACCGCCGAGCTGCAGGACTGGGCCCGCTCCCACGACCCCGGGCCGGCACCCGGCCTGCTCGTCGTCGAACGCCTGGCCGAACCCGGCCCCGTCGGGTACTGCGGCCTCGTCGCGAACAGCGTCGGGCAGCCGGACGAACCAGAGCTCGCGTTCGAGTTCCTGCGCTCGTCGTGGAACCACGGGTTCGCGACCGAGGCCGCGACGGCGGTCGTCGACCAGGCCCGGACCGTCGGGTACGCCCACCTCGCCGCGACGGTGCGCGCCTGGAACACCGCATCGCTCCGGGTGCTCGAGAAACTCGGGTTCACCGACACCGGGCAGACGGAACCCGATGCGCTGCACGGCGACTCGATCCTGCTCCGGAAGGTGCTCTGACACCCCGTTTCCGCGGCCGATCCGGCATGATCGACAGGTGCCGAACCCGACCGTGACCACCGCGTACCGCGCCGCCCGTGACCAGCTCCTCGCCCTGACCGACCCGGACCGCCCCGACCCCGACGGCCCCGAGGACGCCGCCGAGCGCACCGCCGCGTTCGCGTGGCCGGACCTCGGCGACACGTTCAACTGGGCGGACGACTGGTTCGACGTCATCGCCGCGGGCAACGACCGGACGGCGCTGTGGCTCGTGGACGCCGACGGCGACCGCCGCTTCAGCTACGCCGAGATGGCAGCCCGGTCCGATCGGCTGGCGGTGGTGCTCGACGCGCACGGCGTGCGCAAGGGCGACCACGTGCTGGTGATGCTCGGCAACCAGCTCGAGCTGTGGGAGACGATGCTCGCGGTGATGAAGCTCGGCGCGGTGATCCTGCCGACGTCGACGATGCTCGACACCGCCGACCTGCAGGACCGCGTCGACCGCGGGTCCGTCGCCCACGTGGTCACGAACGTGGGAGAGACCCCGAAGTACGCGGGCGTGCACGGGGACTTCTCGCGCATCGTGATCGGCGGTGCTGCCGACGGGTGGACGTCGTACCCGGACCACCTCGGCGAGCCGGCGCCCGCGGGTGAACGGCGCCCGGTCGTCACGACGCGCACGACCGACCCGTGCCTGGTGTACTTCACGTCGGGCACGACCTCGAAGCCGAAGATGGTCGTGCACACCCAGACGTCCTACCCCGTCGGGCACCTCAGCACGATGCACTGGATCGGCGTGCGCCCCGGTGACGTGCACCTGGCGATCAGCTCGCCCGGGTGGGGCAAGCACGCGTGGAGCTGCTTCTTCGCGCCGTGGATCGCCGAGGCCACCGTGTTCGTGCACGACACCCCGCGTTTCGACCCGGGGGCACTGCTGGCGCAGCTCGACCGTGCCGAGGTCAGCACGTTCTGCGCGCCGCCCACGGCCTGGCGGATGATGCTGCAGGCCGACCTCGGCGCACGCCCCCGAGCGCTCCGCGAGGTCGTGTCCGCCGGCGAACCGCTCAACCCCGAGGTCATCGACCGGGTCCGCGACGCGTGGGGTCTGACGATCCGCGACGGCTACGGGCAGACCGAGACGACGGCGATCATCGGCAACGCCCCGGGCGCGGTCGTGACGGCCGGCGCGATGGGCACCCCGCTGCCCGGCGTCAGCGTCGTGCTGCTCGACCCGCTCACGGGGCAGGCCGGTGACGAGGGTGAGGTCTGCCTCGACCTGACCGAACGCCCCGTCAACCTGATGGCGGGCTACCTCGGCGAACCGGACCGCACCGCGGACGCCATGCGCGACGGGCACTTCCACACCGGCGACATCGCCGCGCGCGACGCCCACGGGCAGCTCACCTTCATCGGCCGGACCGACGACGTGTTCAAGTCCTCCGACTACAAGGTGTCGCCGTTCGAGGTCGAGAGTGCGCTGCTGCAGCACCCCGCCGTGGCCGAGAGCGCCGTCGTCCCGGCGCCGGACGCCGCGCGGCTCAACATCGTCAAGGCGTACGTCACCCTGGCCGCCGGGTACGCGGCGGACGCGGACACCGCACGTCAGGTCCTCGCGCACGCACGTGCCGTCCTGCCCGCCTACGCGCGGGTGCGCCGCGTCGAGTTCGCCGAGCTGCCGAAGACCATCTCCGGCAAGATCCGCCGTGTCGAGCTCCGCGAGCTCGAGGAACGGGCTGCCGCGAGCGGGACGCCGTCCGCCGGCGAGTGGCGCGAGGAGCACTTCCCCGAGCTGCGCTCCCATCGCGCGCCGGGCGCTCCCAGCGCGCGCTGACGCGGCGCCAGCCCGGCGGGACCGCCGTCGGACGGGAGGCGCGGTGCGGGCCCGCCCCGCGCCT
>NZ_JALGRO010000021.1 GCF_022815645.1 Curtobacterium sp. VKM Ac-2922
GGAAGCTAAGCCTCTCAGCGCCGATGGTACTGCAAGGGGGACCTTGTGGGAGAGTAGGACGCCGCCGGACTCAACGTAGGTAAGAAGATGTGGCCATCGGCCCTCCATCGAGAACACGAAGGGCACCCTTCGTTCTCGATCGGGGCCGGTGGCCATTTCTGTTTTGCGCGTCGGACACCGACGCTCGACGTCAGGGCAAGTCCGTGATGGACTGGGACGACGAGCCAGGGACGGCGCGGACACACACAACGACACAGCGGACGATCGCCGGGGCTTGCGCTCCGGCACGCGATGAGGAGCAACGGTGGCGAACGACGACGAGCGGCGGAACGACCGCAACGACGACCGCGGAGAGCGGCCTCCGCGCCGTGACAGCGATCGTCCCGCGGGCCGTGACGGTGGTTCGAACGGTGGTGGCCGAGGCGGTTGGTCCTCTGGCCCGCGCGAGTTCGAGCGGCGCGAAGGTGCGCGTTCCGACCGTCCGCAGCGCGACGGTGACCGTCCGTTCCGATCAGATCGACCGAGCCGCGACAGCGCTCCGGGGCGTGGTTTCCGCGACGGTGGGCAGCGGTCCGACCGTTCGAGTGGCCCACGCGGTGATCGTCCGTCGTACAACTCGGACCGTCCGCGTCGTGATGGTGACCGTCCGTCCTACAACTCGGACCGTCCGCGTCGTGATGGTGATCGTCCGTCGTACAACTCCGACCGTCCGCGTCGTGACGGTGACCGTCCCGCGTACAACTCCGACCGTCCGCGTCGTGACGGTGACCGTCCCGCGTACAACTCCGACCGTCCGCGTCGTGACGGTGACCGTCCCGCGTACAACTCGGACCGTCCGCGTCGTGATGGTGATCGTCCGTCGTACAACTCCGACCGTCCGCGTCGTGACGGTGACCGTCCCGCGTACAACTCGGACCGGCCTCGTCGTGACGGTGACCGTCCCGCGTACAACTCGGACCGGCCTCGTCGTGATGGGGATCGTCCGTCGTACAACTCGGACCGTCCGCGTCGTGATGGTGATCGTCCGTCGTACAACTCGGACCGTCCGCGTCGTGATGGTGATCGTCCGTCCTACAACTCGGACCGTCCGCGTCGTGATGGTGATCGTCCGTCGTACAACTCCGACCGTCCTCGTCGTGACGGTGACCGTCCCGCGTACAACTCGGACCGTCCGCGTCGTGATGGTGACCGACCCTTCCGCGGAGGTTCCGACCGGCCCGAACGGGGCCAGTTCAGCACCCGTGGGGGCAGCGACGACCGCAAGCGTTTCGGCGACGGCAGCCGCGGCCCCGGTGCCCGCTTCGGCGAGGCTGCCCGCGACGACTTCGAGGACCGCGACCCGTACGGCACCCGGTCGATCCGCCCGCGTCACGAGGACCCGGAGATCCCCGACGAGATCTCGGCGCGTGACCTCCACCCGCAAGCCCGGGCCGAGCTCAAGACGCTCAGCAAGGACAACGCGGACTGGGTCGCACGGCACCTGCTCACGGCCGCCATGTACGTGGACGAGGACCCGGAGCTCGCCAACCAGCACGCGCTGAGCGCCGCACGTCGCGCCGGTCGTGTGGCAGTCGTCCGCGAGACCGCGGCGATCACCGCCTACCGGCTCGGGGACTTCACCACGGCGCTCCGCGAGCTCCGGACCTACCGTCGCATCTCGGGTCGCAACGACCAGCTGCCGATGATGGTCGACTGCGAACGCGGCCTGGGGCGCCCCGAGCGCGCGCTCGAGCTCGGTCGTTCCGTGGACCGCGCGGCGCTCGAGCCGGCGGTGCAGGTCGAGTTGTCCATCGCGATGTCCGGAGCCCGGATCGACCTCGGGAATCCCACAGCCGCACTGGGCGAGCTGGAGATTCCACAGCTCGACCCGTCGACGGCCTACAGCTGGTCGCCGGCGCTCTACAGTGCTTACGCGGCCACGCTCGAGGAGCTCGGTCGCCAGGACGAAGCCGACGAGTGGTGGGCGCGTGTGGACCGCGCGGCCGAAGCCCTCGCCGAAGCTGCTGACGAAGACTCTTGGGAGACAGTGGATGTGGTCGAGGAAGAAGTCGAAGGACACGAGTCCGACGAGCACGAGCTCGACGACGTCGACGAGCCAGGGGAGCCCGACCAGCTCGCGCCCCTCGGCGAGCCCGAGTCCGACGAGCCCGACGACGACCTCGGCGAGATCGACGAGGACAACCCCCGCGACGTCGACGGCTCCGCAGCCGGCTGACACCCCGCGTCCACCGACGGACGGCGTCGACCTGGTCCTCACCGACCTGGACGGCGTCGTCTACCGTGGCCGCAACGCCATCCCGCACGCCGTCGAGTCGCTGACGCGCGCCTCGCTGACGGCGCGGGTCGGCTACATCACGAACAACGCCTCGCGTCGTCCGTCCGACGTCGCTGAGCACCTGCAGCGCTACGGCCTCGACGTCACGGCGGACGACGTGGTCACGAGTTCGCAGGCCGGCGTCCGGCTGCTCGAGACCCTGGTGCCCGCCGGGTCGACGGTCCTGGTGATCGGCGGCATCGGTCTGACCAGCATCGTCGAACAGGCGGGCTTCACGGTCACGGCGAGTGCCGAGGACGCGCCCGCTGCGGTCATCCAGGGGTTCTCGCCGGACCTCGGGTGGCAGCAGCTGGCCGAGGCCTCGTTCGCCCTGGCCGATCCCGACATCCCGTGGGTCGCGACGAACATGGACTGGTCGATCCCGGTCGAACGCGGCATCGCGCCCGGCAACGGCACCCTCGTGTCCGCCGTGCACCAGGCCGTCGGACGCATGCCGGTCGTGGCCGGCAAGCCCGAGCGACCGATCTTCGACGCGGCCCTGGCTCGCTTCGGCGGGGAGCGGCCGCTGTTCATCGGCGACCGCCTGGACACCGACATCAAGGGCGCGAACGACGTCGGGATCCCGAGTGTCCTCGTGCTGACCGGCATCGACCAGGCGAAGCAGGTGCTCGCGGCCGATGTGCGTTCGCGGCCGACGTACGTGCTGCAGGACCTGCGAGGTCTGTCCGAGCCCTACCCGGTGACCCACCGGCACGGATCTGCTGACGGCACGCGGTACGTCAGCGTCGGCGAGTCGACGGTCCGGATGCAGCGGAACGTCGTCCGCGTCGAGCAGCGCGGCGACGACCCGATGGACCTGCTGCGCGCTGGTGCCGCAGCGATCTGGGACTCCGGGTTGGCGATCTACGGGCTCGACGTCGACCCTGCGCTCCACGGCGGCGAGTAGCGTGTCGGACGTGTCAGACACCCCCGGACCGCAGCCGATCGACAACGACGGCGACGTCGCAGCGCGCGCTCGTCGGGCCGAGGACCTGCCGTTGCCGGACCGTGCGGACGTCTTCGCCGGGCTGCACGACGAGCTGCGCACGCGGCTCGAGAACGGCGGCACCGCGAGTGCCTGACACCCACCTCCCCCGAGCCGACGGGCCCGGGGCGGACATGCAGCGCTCCGACGTCCGGCCCGTGCGGCTGGACGCGGCCGTGGCTGCGCGGGGACTCGCCAAGTCCCGAACCGCTGCAGCCAAGCTCGTCGCGGACGGCCGCGTCAGCATCGACGGCGTGCCGGTGGTCAAGGCCTCGACCCCGGTGCTGCCCGACACCGTGATCCAGGTCGATGCCGGGGACGACTGGGTCTCGCGGGCAGCGCTCAAGCTCGTCGGGGCCCTCGACGCCTTCGGGGTGGACCCGACGGGCCGCGTCGCGCTCGACGTCGGCGCCAGCACCGGTGGGTTCACGCAGGTGCTGCTCGCCCGAGGTGCCCGGCGGGTCGTCGCGCTCGACGTCGGTCACGGCCAGCTCGACCCCGTCGTCGCGCTGGACGACCGGGTCGTCGTGGTCGAGGGCGTCAACGCTCGGAACCTGACCGCCGAGGACTACCTGGCGTTCGACCCGGCCGCGGCGGACACCACGCTGGTGGTCGGGGACCTGTCGTTCATCAGCCTGCGCATCGTCCTGCCCGCACTGGCCCGTGCCGTGCCGGCGGACGAGTACGTGCTGCTCGTGAAACCGCAGTTCGAGGTCGGCCGGAACGGTGTGCGCGAGGGCATCGTGCACGACGTCGACCTGCGGAACGACGCACTCATGAACGTGCTGTGGGCCGCATGGGACCTCGGCTTCGGGACGTCGGGCCTGATCGCCTCGCCGATCCTCGGGACCCACGGCAACCACGAGTACCTCGCGCGTCTCCAGCGGGGCGCAGGGTCCAATCCGACAGAATGGATCACACGGGCGACCGAACTGGCGGAAGGGGCTCCATGAGCGACGAACGGCACATCCTGCTCGTCTCGCACACGGGCCGGCGCGACTCCATCGACGCCGCGGTCGAGGTCTGCGACCTGCTGAACGCGGCCGACCTGACCCCGGTGATGCCCTTCGACGAGTACGCCGACATCCGCCGCGCCGAAGCGTCGGTCGGCAAGGTCGACATCCTCGGCGTCGACGTGCAGCCCGACGACCTCGAGATCGTCATCGTGCTCGGCGGTGACGGTACGATCCTGCGCGCAGCGGAACTCGTCCGCGGGACGCGCGCCCCGCTGATCGGCGTCAACCTGGGCCACGTCGGGTTCCTGGCCGAGAGCGAGCGGGACGGCCTGGCCGAGACCGTCCAGCGTGCCCTGGCCGGCGAGTACAACGTCGAAGAGCGCGTCGCCCTGCAGGTCGACGTCGTGGTCGGCAACGAGAAGGTCTACTCGTCGTGGGCACTGAACGAGGCGACGATCGAGAAGGCCTCGCGCGAGCGCATGCTCGAGGTCGTCACCGAGGTGGACGGTCGTCCGCTGTCGTCCTTCGGGTGCGACGGTGTCGTCGTCGCCACCCCGACGGGGTCGACGGCGTACTCGTTCTCCGGCGGCGGCCCGATCGTGTGGCCGGACGTCGACGCCATCCTCATGGTGCCGCTGAGCGCCCACGCGTTGTTCTCGCGGCCGATCGTCGTCGGCCCCGACCGTGTGCTGGCCGTCGAGGTCCTGCGCCGGACGAGCGGCGTCGGCGTGCTGTGGTGCGATGGTCGTCGCACGCACGACCTGCCCCCGGGTGCGCGCGTCGAGGTCCGGCGGTCGCCCGAACCCGTCCGTGTCGCGCGGCTGAAGGACGCCCCGTTCACCGACCGGCTGGTCGCGAAGTTCCGGCTGCCCGTCGCCGGGTGGCGCGGACCCCACCAGGACGACGAACACGGAGACGACCGGTGATCGAGGAGATCCGCATCGCGGACCTCGGGGTGATCGGTGACGCCACGCTCGAGCTCGGTCCCGGATTCACGGTCGTCACCGGTGAGACCGGTGCTGGCAAGACGATGATCGTCACCGCACTCGGGCTGCTGCTCGGTGCCCGGGCCGATGCGGGCTCCGTGCGTCGTGGTGCGTCGAGCGCCGTCGTCGAGGGCCGCTGGGACGTGCCGGACCACGCCGCGGTCGCCGAACGTGTCGAGGACGCCGGGGGAGCGGTCGAGGACGGCGAGCTCATCCTCACCAGGACCGTCTCCGCCGAAGGCCGCAGCCGCGCCACGGTCGGCGGTCGCAGCGCCCCGGTCGCGGTGCTCGGCGAGCTGGCGGACCAGCTGGTCACCGTGCACGGGCAGTCCGACCAGATCCGGCTGACCTCGTCGACGGCGCAACGCGCCGCACTCGACGGCTTCGGCGGGGCAGCCGTCGACAAGGCGTTGGCGGCGTACGTCCGCGCCTTCGACGCCTGGCAGGAGCACACGGCCGACCTCGAGATCCTGACGCGTGATCGCGACGAACGCCTGGCCGAGGCGGCTCGGTTGCGCGAGGCCTCCGACGAGATCGAGGCTGCCGCACCCCAGCCGGGCGAAGACGACGAGTTGGCCGAACGCGCCGAACGGCTCGGCAACCTCGAAGAGCTCCGGCTGTCCGCGGGCCTGGCTCACGAGGCGATCTCGTCCGAGTCCCTCGACGGAGCGACCGACGTCATCGGGCTGGTCGAGGCGGCCCGTCGCGCGATCGAGCGGGTGACGAGCGCCGACGCCGCACTGCAGCCCGTGCTCGAGCAACTGACCGAGCTCGGCATCCAGGCCAGCGAGGCCTCGGCCAGCCTGTCGAGCTACCTGGGGTCGCTCGAACCGGAAGCCGGTCACGACCTCGAGCTCATCAACGAACGGCGCGCGGTGCTGTCCGCCCTGAGTCGCAAGTACGGCGACACCGTCGACGACGTCATCGCGTTCGGCCAGCGCGCCAGCGACCGACTGCTCGAGCTCGACGGCGACGACGACCGGATCGTCGCGCTGCAGCAGGCCGTCGAGCAGGACGAATCGACCCTCGAAGCAGCCGGTGCAACCCTGACGGCGGCGCGGACGACGGCCGCGAACGACCTGGCGAAGCGCGTGACCGCCGAGCTCCGGACCCTGGCGATGGCCGGTGCGAAGCTCGTGGTCGAGGTCACCGACGCCGGCGAGTTCCGCCGCCACGGCCGCGACCAGGTCGCGATCCTGCTGCAGCCGCACTCGGGCACCGACCCGCGGCCGATCAGCAAGGGTGCGTCCGGCGGCGAGCTGTCGCGTGTGATGCTCGCGATCGAGGTCGTGATGGCCGGCAGCACGACGGTGCCGACGTTCGTGTTCGACGAGGTCGACGCCGGCGTCGGTGGCGCCGCGGCGATCGAGATCGGCCGACGCCTGGCGAAGCTCGCCGAGCGCACGCAGGTCATCGTCGTCACGCACCTGGCCCAGGTCGCCGCGTTCGCCACGAACCACCTCAACGTCGTGAAGGACGCCAGCGGCGCGGTCACCTCGTCGAGCGTGCGACGGCTGGAGGGCGACGACCGGCTGCAGGAGATGGCGCGGCTGCTCTCCGGCCTCGGCGACAGCGCCAGCGGCATGGAGCACGCCCGCGAGCTGCTCGCCGTGGCAGCGCAGACCGCCTGAGCGCCGCAGCACGCCAGGCGCCGAGCACGAAGCGCGAGGGATCAGTCGAGCCCGGCCACGGACCACCGGTCCGGCCAGAGCAGGGCGGACACGCGCGCGGCGAACGCGGGTCGCGCCTCCTGGCAGTTCTGACGTACGATGGAATCCCGTGGCGGACACTTCCAGCGGTACCCAGGCAAACACGCAACACACGACCTCGAAGGTGACGAAGCAGATCTTCGTGACCGGCGGGGTCGTCTCGTCTCTCGGCAAGGGCCTGACGGCGGCCAGCCTCGGCAACCTCTTGACGGCACGCGGCCTCAAGGTCGTCATGCAGAAGCTCGACCCGTACCTCAACGTGGACCCGGGCACCATGAACCCGTTCCAGCACGGCGAGGTCTTCGTGACCGACGACGGTGCCGAGACGGACCTGGACATCGGGCACTACGAGCGGTTCCTCGACATCAACCTGTCGCAGGCGGCGAACGTCACGACCGGCCAGGTGTACTCGACGGTCATCGCCAAGGAGCGCCGCGGCGAGTACCTCGGCGACACCGTGCAGGTCATCCCGCACATCACCGACGAGATCAAGCGGCGGATGCGCGAGCAGGCGGAGAACGACCCGCAGCCCGACGTCATCATCACCGAGGTCGGCGGCACGGTCGGCGACATCGAGTCGCAGCCCTTCATCGAGTCGGCACGCCAGGTGCGCCACGAGCTCGGCCGCAACAACGTGTTCTTCGTGCACGTGTCGCTCGTGCCGTTCATGAACGCCTCGGGTGAGCAGAAGACCAAGCCGACGCAGCACTCCGTGGCGCAGCTGCGCTCGATCGGCATCCAGCCCGACGCGCTCGTGCTCCGGAGCGACCGCCCCGTGTCCGACTCGAACAAGAAGAAGATCGCGCTGATGTGCGACGTCGACGAGGGCGCCGTGGTGAACGCCGTCGACGTCCCCTCGATCTACGACCTGCCGACGCTGCTGAACACGCAGGGCCTCGACCAGGTCATCGTCGACGCGCTGCACCTGGACGCCGGTCCGGTCGACTGGACCTCGTGGAACCCGGTGCTGCAGGCCGTGCACGAGCCCAAGAAGGACGTCACGATCGCGCTGGTCGGCAAGTACATCGACCTGCCGGACGCGTACCTTTCTGTCACCGAGGCGC
Organism: Curtobacterium sp. VKM Ac-2922; assembly: GCF_022815645.1. GTDB lineage: Bacteria > Actinomycetota > Actinomycetes > Actinomycetales > Microbacteriaceae > Curtobacterium. The sequence continues at coordinate 8,015 of NZ_JALGRO010000021.1, forward strand.
TCCGCGCGGGTGGCTTCGCCCACAACGCGAAGGTCACGCTGAAGTGGGTCGTGTCGGACGACTGCACCACGCCCGAGGGTGCCGCCAAGCAGCTCGGCGACGTCGACGGCATCTGCATCCCCGGCGGGTTCGGCGTGCGCGGCATCGAGGGCAAGCTCGGCGCGCTGAAGTTCGCGCGCGAGAACCACATCCCCACGCTCGGCCTGTGCCTGGGACTGCAGTGCATGGTCATCGAGTACGCCCGCCACGAGGCCGGTCTGGTCGACGCGTCGAGCTCCGAGTTCGACCCGGAGACCCCGACCCCCGTCGTCGCGACCATGGCCGAGCAGGTCGACATCATCGCCGGCGGTGACCTGGGCGGCACGATGCGGCTGGGCCTGTACCCGGCGGTCTTCACCGACGGCTCGCTGGCCGCCGACCTGTACGGCGCGTCCGAGGCGTCCGAGCGGCACCGTCACCGCTACGAGGTCAACAACACGTACCGTCAGCAGATCGCGGACGCCGGCATGGTGTTCTCGGGCACCTCGCCCGACGGCTCGCTGGTGGAGTACGTCGAGCTGGACCGTGCGGAGCACCCGTTCTACATCGGCACGCAGGCGCACCCCGAGCTGCGCTCGCGGCCGAACCACGCGCACCCGCTGTTCGCCGGACTGGTCGAGGCCGCGATCACCCGCAACGAGGCCTCCCGCCTGTTCGACCCGGAGACGGAGTCGGTGGAGGTCGCGTAGTCGACGTCCCCACGTTCCCACTGGAGGCCCGGTGCCAGCTGGCACCGGGCCTCCAGCCCGTCTGTGGCCGCGCCCACCGCGCGCGCGGGTTGGATGGGGGTGTGACCGACGCACCGAT
>NZ_JALGRO010000022.1:0-1772 GCF_022815645.1 Curtobacterium sp. VKM Ac-2922
CGGAGACAATTCCTTTTGGATTGAAGATTGTCAGTAGACAGTCAACAGTCAAGATCAACTCGGTCTGATGCTTTCGGGTGTCGGGTCTGTAATTTTTTACGGAGAGTTTGATCCTGGCTCAGGACGAACGCTGGCGGCGTGCTTAACACATGCAAGTCGAACGATGATGCCCAGCTTGCTGGGTTGATTAGTGGCGAACGGGTGAGTAACACGTGAGTAACCTGCCCCTGACTCTGGGATAAGCGTTGGAAACGACGTCTAATACTGGATATGATCACTGGCCGCATGGTCTGGTGGTGGAAAGATTTTTTGGTTGGGGATGGACTCGCGGCCTATCAGCTTGTTGGTGAGGTAATGGCTCACCAAGGCGACGACGGGTAGCCGGCCTGAGAGGGTGACCGGCCACACTGGGACTGAGACACGGCCCAGACTCCTACGGGAGGCAGCAGTGGGGAATATTGCACAATGGGCGAAAGCCTGATGCAGCAACGCCGCGTGAGGGATGACGGCCTTCGGGTTGTAAACCTCTTTTAGTAGGGAAGAAGCGAAAGTGACGGTACCTGCAGAAAAAGCACCGGCTAACTACGTGCCAGCAGCCGCGGTAATACGTAGGGTGCAAGCGTTGTCCGGAATTATTGGGCGTAAAGAGCTCGTAGGCGGTTTGTCGCGTCTGCTGTGAAATCCCGAGGCTCAACCTCGGGCTTGCAGTGGGTACGGGCAGACTAGAGTGCGGTAGGGGAGATTGGAATTCCTGGTGTAGCGGTGGAATGCGCAGATATCAGGAGGAACACCGATGGCGAAGGCAGATCTCTGGGCCGTAACTGACGCTGAGGAGCGAAAGCATGGGGAGCGAACAGGATTAGATACCCTGGTAGTCCATGCCGTAAACGTTGGGCGCTAGATGTAGGGACCTTTCCACGGTTTCTGTGTCGTAGCTAACGCATTAAGCGCCCCGCCTGGGGAGTACGGCCGCAAGGCTAAAACTCAAAGGAATTGACGGGGGCCCGCACAAGCGGCGGAGCATGCGGATTAATTCGATGCAACGCGAAGAACCTTACCAAGGCTTGACATACACCGGAAACGGCCAGAGATGGTCGCCCCCTTGTGGTCGGTGTACAGGTGGTGCATGGTTGTCGTCAGCTCGTGTCGTGAGATGTTGGGTTAAGTCCCGCAACGAGCGCAACCCTCGTTCTATGTTGCCAGCGGGTTATGCCGGGGACTCATAGGAGACTGCCGGGGTCAACTCGGAGGAAGGTGGGGATGACGTCAAATCATCATGCCCCTTATGTCTTGGGCTTCACGCATGCTACAATGGCCGGTACAAAGGGCTGCGATACCGTAAGGTGGAGCGAATCCCAAAAAGCCGGTCTCAGTTCGGATTGAGGTCTGCAACTCGACCTCATGAAGTCGGAGTCGCTAGTAATCGCAGATCAGCAACGCTGCGGTGAATACGTTCCCGGGCCTTGTACACACCGCCCGTCAAGTCATGAAAGTCGGTAACACCCGAAGCCGGTGGCCTAACCCTTGTGGAAGGAGCCGTCGAAGGTGGGATCGGTGATTAGGACTAAGTCGTAACAAGGTAGCCGTACCGGAAGGTGCGGCTGGATCACCTCCTTTCTAAGGAGCATCTGGCTCAGGTTCCCCCACGGTTCGTGGTGGGGGTTTGGGTTCAGGCGCCCGGTTCGGACCGAACGTGTCCGACGGGTAGCTCATGGGTGGAACATTGACAGTGCAGTTGGGAGTGATGCTTCCGACCTCAGTACGCCAGGCTC
>NZ_JALGRO010000022.1:1872-5387 GCF_022815645.1 Curtobacterium sp. VKM Ac-2922
TGGGGGAGTGCGGTGCCGATCGTATGTTGAGAACTACACAGTGGACGCGAGCATCTTTAGATTCGCGTCATGACCGAGATCATCCTTCGGGGTGGTGGTTGGTGTGGCGTTGGATCGCAATTTTAATCTTTGTGGTCAAGTTTCTAAGAGCAAACGGTGGATGCCTTGGCATCTGGAGCCGAAGAAGGACGTAGAAATCTGCGATAAGCCTCGGGGAGCTGATAATCGAGCTGTGAGCCGAGGATTTCCGAATGGGGAAACCCCGCCAGGCGCTTTTGTGACCTGGTGACTCCCGCCTGAATATATAGGGCGGGTAGAGGGAACGTGGGGAAGTGAAACATCTCAGTACCCACAGGAAGAGAAAACAACATGTGATTCCGTGAGTAGTGGCGAGCGAAAGCGGATGAGGCTAAACCGATCATGTGTGATAGCCGGCGGGCGTTGCATGGTCGGGGTTGTGGGACACGTCACTCAGTTCTGCCGGACTGGGGCGGTTACAGCGCATCATAGTCGAACCGGTTTGAAAGCCGGGCCGTAGTGGGTGCCAGCCCCGTAGACGAAATGGTGTTATGGCCGGATGTGTATCCCAAGTAGCACGGGGCCCGAGAAATCCCGTGTGAATCTGTCAGGACCACCTGATAAGCCTAAATACTCCCAGATGACCGATAGCGGACAAGTACCGTGAGGGAAAGGTGAAAAGTACCCCGGGAGGGGAGTGAAATAGTACCTGAAACCGTTTGCTTACAAACCGTCGGAGCATCCTTGTTGATGTGACGGCGTGCCTTTTGAAGAATGAGCCTGCGAGTTAGTGATATGTGGCGAGGTTAACCCGTGTGGGGCAGCCGTAGCGAAAGCGAGTCTGAATAGGGCGATTCAGTCGCATGTCCTAGACCCGAAGCGAAGTGATCTATCCATGGCCAGGTTGAAGCGACGGTAAGACGTCGTGGAGGACCGAACCCACTTCAGTTGAAAATGGAGGGGATGAGCTGTGGATAGGGGTGAAAGGCCAATCAAACTTCGTGATAGCTGGTTCTCTCCGAAATGCATTTAGGTGCAGCGTTGCGTGTTTCTCGCCGGAGGTAGAGCTACTGGATGGCCGATGGGCCTCAACAGGTTACTGACGTCAGCCAAACTCCGAATGCCGGTGAGTGAGAGCGCAGCAGTGAGACGGTGGGGGATAAGCTTCATCGTCGAGAGGGAAACAACCCAGACTACCAACTAAGGCCCCTAAGCGTGTGCTAAGTGGGAAAGGATGTGGAGTTGCACAGACAACCAGGAGGTTGGCTTAGAAGCAGCCACCCTTGAAAGAGTGCGTAATAGCTCACTGGTCAAGTGATTCCGCGCCGACAATGTAACGGGGCTCAAGCACACCGCCGAAGTTGTAGATTTCGCACTATAGACAAGCCTTCGTGGTTCAGTCGTGCGGAGTGGTAGGAGAGCGTCGTGTGGCGAGTGAAGCGGCGGAGTGATCCAGCCGTGGACGCTACACGAGTGAGAATGCAGGCATGAGTAGCGAAAGACGGGTGAGAAACCCGTCCTCCGAAAGACCAAGGGTTCCAGGGCCAGGTTAATCCGCCCTGGGTAAGTCGGGACCTAAGGCGAGGCCGACAGGCGTAGTCGATGGACAACGGGTTGATATTCCCGTACCGGCGAACAACCGCCCAAGCTAATCCAGTGGTGCTAAGAGTCCTAACCCGGCACATCCGGATCCCTTCGGGGTGATGGTGGCCGGTCTAACGCTCGACCCCATGCTGGTGCGGTTAGCGTATGAACAGGTGTGACGCAGGAAGGTAGCTGAGCCAGGCGATGGTATCCGTAAGGTGAACCTGGTGTAAGGATGTAGGGCTGACGATAGGCAAATCCGTCGTCTGTACGCCTGAGATCCGACGCGTACCCGTCAAGGGGAAATCAGTGATCCTATGCTGCCGAGAAAAGCATCGACGCGAGGTTGCAGCCGCCCGTACCCGAAACCGACTCAGGTGGTCAGGTAGAGAATACCAAGGAGATCGAGATAATCGTGGTTAAGGAACTCGGCAAAATGCCCCCGTAACTTCGGGAGAAGGGGGGCCGGACACGTGACCGGACTTTGCTCCGTGAGCGTTGAAGGCCGCAGAGACCAGTGGGAAGCGACTGTTTACTAAAAACACAGGTCCGTGCGAAGTCGCAAGACGATGTATACGGACTGACGCCTGCCCGGTGCTGGAAGGTTAAGAGGAGGGGTTAGCCTTTGGGCGAAGCTCTGAATTTAAGCCCCAGTAAACGGCGGTGGTAACTATAACCATCCTAAGGTAGCGAAATTCCTTGTCGGGTAAGTTCCGACCTGCACGAATGGCGTAACGACTTCCCAGCTGTCTCAACCGCGAACTCGGCGAAATTGCACTACGAGTAAAGATGCTCGTTACGCGCAGCAGGACGGAAAGACCCCGTGACCTTTACTACAGTTTGGTATTGGTGTTCGGAGTGGCTTGTGTAGGATAGGTGGGAGACTGTGAAGCGGGCACGCTAGTGTTCGTGGAGTCATTGTTGAAATACCACTCTGGTCACTTTGGATGTCTAACGTAGGACCCTGATCGGGTTCATGGACAGTGCCTGATGGGTAGTTTAACTGGGGCGGTTGCCTCCCAAAGAGTAACGGAGGCGCCCAAAGGTTCCCTCAACCTGGTTGGCAATCAGGTGGCGAGTGTAAGTGCACAAGGGAGCTTGACTGTGAGACTGACAGGTCGAGCAGGGACGAAAGTCGGGACTAGTGATCCGGCAGTGGCTTGTGGAAGCGCTGTCGCTCAACGGATAAAAGGTACCTCGGGGATAACAGGCTGATCTTGCCCAAGAGTCCATATCGACGGCATGGTTTGGCACCTCGATGTCGGCTCGTCGCATCCTGGGGCTGGAGTAGGTCCCAAGGGTTGGGCTGTTCGCCCATTAAAGCGGTACGCGAGCTGGGTTTAGAACGTCGTGAGACAGTTCGGTCCCTATCCGCTGCGCGCGTTGGAAATTTGAGAAGATCTATCCCTAGTACGAGAGGACCGGGATGGACGAACCTCTGGTGTGTCAGTTGTTCTGCCAAGGGCACCGCTGATTAGCTACGTTCGGACCGGATAACCGCTGAAAGCATCTAAGCGGGAAGCCGTCTTCGAGATGAGATTTCCATGCACCTTGAGTGTGAGAGGCTCCCAGCAGACTACTGGGTTGATAGGCCGGATGTGGAAGCGGGGACTAACGACCCGTGGAGCTGACCGGTACTAATAAGCCGAAGACTTGACAACACAATTATTTCCCACACCTCGGTGTGGGGCTCGCGTCCACTTTGTGGTTCCCGACAGACGATCGGGAATCAAACTGAATACTTCGCATACGGCGGAGCCTGTTTGAGACCGTTCATGGTCGACAGTGTTCCGGTGGTCATAGCGAGAGGGAAACGCCCGGTCACATTCCGAACCCGGAAGCTAAGCCTCTCAGCGCCGATGGTACTGCAAGGGGGACCTTGTGGGAGAGTAGGACGCCGCCGGACTCAACGT
>NZ_JALGRO010000023.1 GCF_022815645.1 Curtobacterium sp. VKM Ac-2922
TGAACTGGTCCCCGAAGGTTGGACTGTGAAGTCAGGTTAGGCCGCGAGGGCGTGGGCTCGGTAGTTGACCGGGCTCATGCCCTCGAGTCGTTCCTGGGTGCGGTCGGTGTTCCACCATGCGATGTAGTCCCGGACTGCGGTGTTGAGCGTGGTGGTGTCGGTGAAGCGGGTTGGGTGGAACATCTCGGCTTTGAGGTGGCCGAAGAAGTTCTCGATCACCGCGTTGTCGTGACAGTTACCCTTCCGCGACATCGACTGCGTCGCACCGGTAGCGGCCAGGACGGCCCGCCAGGACCGGTGCTGGTAGTGCACCCCCTGATCGGAGTGCACCAACGGTGTCGCGCCGGGCTCTGCGGTGAAGGCGTCCCGGAGGGAACCGTTGGTCAGTTCCAGGTTGGGTGAGGTGCTGGTCCGATACGCGATGATCCTGCGGTCGAACAGGTCCATCACCGCGGAGAGGTAGAGCTTGCTGGTGCCAACACGGAACTCGGTGACGTCGGTGACCCATTTCTGGTTCGGTCCCGTCGTGGTGAAGTCTCGATCGAGCAGGTTCGGTGCGACCTTGCCGACGTCACCGCCGTAGGACGAGTACCGCTTCCTGCGGCGAACCAGACAGATCAGCTGTTCCCGACGCATCAACGCCAACACCGTCTTCTTCGCCACCCGGTGCCCATCGGAACGGATCTGGGCGTGGATCCGGCGGTGCCCATACCGGCCCTTCGCGGCGACGAACACGGCGCGGATCGCGTCAACGGTGTCCGCATGCCGGTCAGTTCGGCCCAGTCGGGCTTGGTGGTAGAAGAACGTCGACCGGGCAAGGCCTGCGAACCGGAGCAGATCATCGAGCCGGTGGTTGGCCTTGCAAGCCACGACAGCAGCAGTTCTCACTGCCGCCGTTGCTGGGCTTGCAAGGCCCGCAATTTTCCCAAGTACGCATTCTCCGCCCGCAGCAACTCGTTCTCCCGCCGCAACCGCTCCAACTCGCTCAGCTCGCCCTCGGGTTTCGCTCGCGGCCGTCCCTTGGGCCGGGGCCGTAACGCGTCCTCACCATCCCGGCGGACCAGCCCGGCCCACTTCCGCAGCAGCAACGCGGACGAGAGCCCGCCCTCGCGAGCGAGCGCGTCGGGATCCTCGCCCGCGAAGAGCCGTCGCACGAGATCGCGTTTGAGCTCAAACGAGTACGAGCGTCGTGGTTCCTCCACCAACACCTCCGGACCATGCAACGACCACCGTCGATGCAAGCGTTTCACCGGTGTCCGCGCAACACCCAACCGGCTCGCCGCCGCCCAGTCAGCCAACCCCCGCTCGAACCAGCCCACCGCAGCCTGCTGCTGCGCCTTCGTCAACGAACTCCTGTTGCCACCCACACGAACCATCCCCGGATCTGAACCGACTAAAGAGTCCAATATCCGGGGACCAGTTCAC
>NZ_JALGRO010000024.1 GCF_022815645.1 Curtobacterium sp. VKM Ac-2922
AACTCCTGTTGCCACCCACACGAACCATCCCCGGATCTGAACCGACTAAAGAGTCCAATATCCGGGGACCAGTTCACCCGCACCGTGCCTCCCGTCGGTTTCCCCCACCGGAAACCTTCCAGCGGTAAGTTGACAGGATGACCGCCGATGACGACGCCGAGACCGCGCCCCGGCGCAGCTACCGCAAGGGCGCGGAGCGGCGGACGCAGATCCTCGACGAGATGATCCGGATGGTCGCCGAACAGGGCGTGGACGCGTCGTCGCTGCGGTCCGTCGCCGAGGCGCTCGGCATCACCCACGCGGCGCTGCGGCACTACTTCCCGTCGCGGGACGAACTGCTGCTCGCCGTGTACCGCGAGCACGAGGTCCGCGAGCAGCACGCTCCCGACCGCCTGCAGTCGGCGATCGGGGACATGCGTGAGAGCGCGGGCCGGAACCGCGAGGTCCCCGGGCTCGTGCAGCTCTACACGACGTTGGCGGCCGACGCGGTCGGGCAGGGGCACCCCTCGACGACCGAGTTCATGCGGGAGCGCTTCGCCCGGCTGCGCGGGCAGCTGTCCGAGCTGATCGCGCGGGACCAGGCGGACGGGCGGATCCGTGCGGACCTGGACCCGACCGATCTGGCGTCGCTGAGCATCGCCGCGTCGGACGGGTTGCAGGTGCAGTGGTTGCTGGATCCCGAGGCGGTCGACGGCGAACGGGTGCTGCGGTTGCTGGAGTCGTTGGTGCCCGCAGCAGGGGCGGTTGGTCACGAAGTGGTAACGGACGAGAACTGACCAAACCACTCCGGCAGGGGCGCCGAATCACTGTCACCAGCCGGGAAACACCCGGAGCGCTCACCAGCCGCAGGTAGCTGGTTCTCCACCCTCTTGGGGGGTGTGTTCGGCGTGCTCACAGCA
>NZ_JALGRO010000025.1 GCF_022815645.1 Curtobacterium sp. VKM Ac-2922
GTCCGACGGGTAGCTCATGGGTGGAACATTGACAGTGCAGTTGGGAGTGATGCTTCCGACCTCAGTACGCCAGGCTCCTTCGGGGGTTCGGTTGGGACGGGTCGGAGGTGGAGCTGCTGGCTGGTGCACGTTGTTGGGTCCTGAGGGACCAGGCTGCTGGTGATCTTCGGGTTGCCAGGGTTGGGCCGCACGGGTCGTGATGATCTGTGGGTGTCCTTCGGTGGGCCGTGTGAAGCCATGACCGGTTGGTTGTGGGGGAGTGCGGTGCCGATCGTATGTTGAGAACTACACAGTGGACGCGAGCATCTTTAGATTCGCGTCATGACCGA
>NZ_JALGRO010000026.1 GCF_022815645.1 Curtobacterium sp. VKM Ac-2922
CGACGGGTAGCTCATGGGTGGAACATTGACAGTGCAGTTGGGAGTGATGCTTCCGACCTCAGTACGCCAGGCTCCTTTGCGGGGGTTCGGTTGGGACGGGTCGGAAGTGGAGCTGCTGGCTGGTGCACGTTGTTGGGTCCTGAGGGACCAGGCTGCTGGTGATCTTCGGGTCACCAGGGTTGGGCCACACGGACCGTTTTGGTTCGTGGGTGTCCTTCGATGGGCCGCATGAAGCCATGGCGTATGTCATGGGGGAGTGCGGTGCCGATCGTATGTTGAGAACTACACAGTGGACGCGAGCATCTTTAGATTCGCGTCATGACCGA
>NZ_JALGRO010000027.1 GCF_022815645.1 Curtobacterium sp. VKM Ac-2922
GTGTCGCCGGCCTTGAGCGTCAGGCCGGAACCGTTGTGGTTCAGCAGACCCTGCACGTAGGGACGGTACGACCCGTCGGGGGACCAGTAGGTGACGGAGCCGGCGGTGATCGGGAACGACACGGCACCGTTCTCGAGCTTCGCGGTGCCGGAGACACCCGGGGTGAGCTTCAGGCTGGTGAGGGCGTCGGTGAACCCCTTGTCGAGGGCGACAGAGGTGTTCCCACCGAGCACGTTCGGGACCGAGGCGACGGGGGCGGGGATCTTCGACGAGGACGACGCGACGGTGTG
>NZ_JALGRO010000028.1 GCF_022815645.1 Curtobacterium sp. VKM Ac-2922
GTGTCGCCGGCCTTGAGCGTCAGGCCGGAACCGTTGTGGTTCAGCAGACCCTGCACGTAGGGACGGTACGACCCGTCCGGCGACCAGTACGTGACCGAGCCGGCGGTGATCGGGAACGACACGGCGCCGTTCTCGAGCTTCGCGGTGCCGGAGACACCCGGGGTGAGCTTCAGGCTGGTGAGGGCGTCGGTGAAGCCCTTGTCGAGGGCGACGGAGGTGTTCCCACCGAGCACGTTCGGGAC
>NZ_JALGRO010000029.1 GCF_022815645.1 Curtobacterium sp. VKM Ac-2922
TTCAGGCTGGTGAGGGCGTCGGTGAAGCCCTTGTCGAGGGCGACGGAGGTGTTCCCACCGAGCACGTTCGGGACCGACGCGACGGGGGCGGGGATCTTCGACGAGGACGACGCGACGGTGTGGACCGTGGGGGTCGACGCGTTCGCGGCGGAGATGCCGAACCCGGCACCGCCCAGGATGATCGCGCCGGCAGCGGCGAGGGAGACCGTGGTCTT
>NZ_JALGRO010000003.1:0-288711 GCF_022815645.1 Curtobacterium sp. VKM Ac-2922
CCGAAAGCATCAGACCGAGTTGATCTTGACTGTTGACTGTCTACTGACAATCTTCAATCCAAAAGGAATTGTCTCCGGACGTCCCACAAGTGGAACGCCACGGGGTCAATAAATTGGCATTGACAATGTGCACGCTGTTGAGTTCTCAAGGACCAGACGCACCGAGCTTCTTCTCCGTCAAGGAATGCCTGCTCGGGCAACTTCGGTACTGTACCACTACTTCAGTGGCGGTCGAATCGACCGGCTTCATTGGAGTGGGTGGTCCCGCTTGAGGTCGGCTCCGTCGGACTGCATTTTCCGTGAACTCGCGTTCCGGGTGACCGTCTCGGCTTCTCCGCCGCACCTTTGGGGTGACGAGTAAGAACTCTACGGGCGATCCCCCGATCGGGCAAACCGGGCGCGCACCACGGCGTGTCGCCCGGAACGACGGGGAACAGGTGTCGTCGAACGACAACGGCCCGACATCCGGGTGGATGTCGGGCCGTCGGTGTTCGTGACCGGACGCGCAGGGGTCCGGAGCTCAGTGACGCGCGATGACCGGGTTCTTCAGGGTGCCGATGCCGGAGATGGTGACCTCGACGACCTCGCCGTCACGGATCTCCCCCACACCGGCGGGTGTCCCCGTCAGGATGACGTCACCCGGCAGCAGTGTCCAGATCGACGACACGAACTCGACGAGCGACGGGATGTCGTGGACCATCTCGTTGGTGGACGCGACCTGACGCAGGTCGCCGTCGACGCGGGTCTCGAGTCGGATGTCCGACGGATCGATCTCGGTCTCGATGACGGGGCCGAGCGGGCAGAACGTGTCGAAGCCCTTGGCCCTGGCCCACTGGCCGTCGCGCGCCTGCAGGTCGCGAGCGGTCACGTCGTTGGCGATCGTGTAGCCCAGGATCACGCTCGCGAAGTCCTCGCGCTTGACGTTCTTGGCGAGGGAGCCGATCACGATGGCGAGCTCCCCCTCGTGGTCGACGCGGCCGATTCCCTCGGGCAGACGGATCGGCTCGTCGGGTCCGATCACCGAGGTGTTCGGCTTGAGGAACACCACGGGGTCGTCACCCGACACGTCGTCCATCTCGGCCGCGTGCTCGGCGTAGTTGAGCCCGACACCGATGACCTTCGAGCGGGGGATCACCGGGGCCAGGAGCTTGGCCTCGGAGAGCGGGACGCGCTCCCCCGTCGTCTCGAACCCCTGGTACATCGGGTCACCCGCCAGCACCACCAGAGCGCGCTCGTCGAGGATGCCGTACCGGGGGTCTTCACCCTTGCTGCTGAACCGTGCGATCTTCACCGTTCGACCCTACCGACGTCCGCGCCGCGATCAGGACGCGTCGGTCAGCTTGGTCATCCACCCGTGCGGGTCGGGACGCCGGCCGGACTGGATGTCGGTGAGTTCCTGGCGCAGGGACATCGTCAGCTCGCCGGCGCCCTCGGTCGGGGAACCGATCGTGAAGCCGTCGCCCCGGAGCTCGGCGATCGGCGTGACCACGGCGGCAGTGCCACAGGCGAACGCCTCGGTGATCGTGCCGTCGGCCACTCCGTCACGCCACTCGTCGAGCGTCACGCGACGCTTCTCGACGCGCAGCCCGCGGTCTTCGGCCAGCTGCAGGATCGAGTCGCGGGTGATGCCCTCGAGGATCGAGTCGGAGTCGGGGGTGACGAGCGTGCCGTCGGCCTTGACGAGCACGACGTTCATGCCGCCGAGCTCTTCGAGGTACTTGCCCTGTTCGGAGTCCAGGAACATCACCTGCTGGCAGCCGTGCTCGTACGCCTCTTGCTGCGGGAGCAGCGACGCCGCGTAGTTGCCACCGGTCTTGGCGGCCCCGGTCCCCCCGCGGCCGGCCCGGGCGTACGTCGTCGACAACCAGATCGAGACGGGCTTCGGCCCCGAGGTGAAGTACGCACCGGCGGGACTGGCGATCAGGTGGTACGCGACGGCCTGGGCTGCGCGGACCCCGAGGAACGACTCGGTCGCGATCATGAACGGGCGCAGGTACAGGCTGGTCTCGGGCGCGGACGGCACCCAGTCGACGTCGGTCTGGACGAGCTGTCGGATCGACTCGACGAACACCTCGGTCGGCAGCTCCGGCAGGGCCAGGCGCCGCGCGGACCGCTGGAACCGACGGGCGTTCGCGTCGGGTCGGAACGTCCACACGGATCCGTCGGGGTGGCGGTACGCCTTGAGCCCCTCGAAGATCTCTTGTGCGTAGTGCAGCACGCTCGCGCTCGGGTCGAGCGAGAGCGGCCCGTACGGGTGGATCGATGCGTCGTGCCAGCCGGCGTCGAGGGTCCACTGGACGGTGGCCATGTGGTCGGTGAAGTGCTTGCCGAAGCCCGGGTCGGCCAGGATGACCTCGCGCTCGGCCTCCGCACGCCGCTCTGCCGACGGGGTGGTGGAGAACTCGAGCCCGAAGACGGGTTCGGCGCTGACGGTGTCGGTGCTCATCGGTGTGGCTCCTTCTCAGGCGGTGGTGGTGCGTGCCGTGGCCGCGGCGGCGATCGCGTCGCCGATCTGGGCCGTGCTGCGCTGCGATGTGCCCCGGTCAGCCAGGTCCGCTTCGACGGCCCGCGTCACCGCCGTCGCCAGGTCCCCGCGACCGATGTGGTCGAGGAGGAGTGCGACGGAGAGGATGGCGGCCGTCGGATCGGCCTTCTGCTGACCCGCGATGTCCGGCGCGGATCCGTGCACCGGCTCGAACATGCTGGGGAAGGTGCCGTCCGGGTTGATGTTGCCCGAGGCCGCCAGACCGATGCCGCCGCTGATCGCGCCGGCCAGGTCGGTGATGATGTCGCCGAACAGGTTGTCGGTGACGATGACGTCGAACCGCGAGGGCTCACGCACCATGTGGATGGTGACCGCGTCCACGTGCTGGTAGTCCACGGTGACGTCCGGGTACTCCTGCCCGACGGCGGCGACGGTCCGCTGCCAGAGGGCTCCGGCGTGCACGAGCACGTTGCTCTTGTGCACGAGCGTCAGGTGCCTGCGTGGGCGGCGGTTCGCCAGGTCGAAGGCGTACCGGACCGTGCGTTCCACCCCGTACGCGGTGTTCAGGGAGACCTCGGTCGCGATCTCGTGCGGGGTGCCGACGCGGATCGCCCCGCCGTTGCCGACGTACGGGCCCTCGGTTCCTTCACGGATGACGACGAAGTCGACGGTGCCGGGTGACGCGAGCGGTGTTTCCACGGCGTCGTAGACCTTGGTCGGACGCAGGTTGACGTAGTGGTCGAACGCGAACCGGAGCTTGAGCAACAGCCCGCGCTCGATGATCCCGCCGGCCAGCCGTGGGTCGCGGGGGTCCCCGCCGACGGCACCGAGCAGGATCGCGTCGTGCGCGGCGATCGCCGCCATGTCGTCCTCGGTGAGGATGTCGCCGGTCTCGAGGTACCGGGTGGCACCCAGCGAGAACGGGGTCTCGTCGATCACCAGGTCGTCGGGTGTGACGGCGCGCAGGACCTTGAGGGCCTCGTCGACCACCTCGGGTCCGATGCCGTCGCCGCGGATGACCGCGAGCCGGAGGGTCTGCGTCATGTGGGTGCTCCCCTACAGGGTGATGTCGATCTCGCGGAGCGAGGAGGCGTCGATCGTCCGGCGGACGTGTTCGAGGATCTCGGTCGGGACGGGCGAGTCGACGGTCAGGACGCTGAGGGCCTGTCCGCCGGCGGCCTGACGGGCGATCTGCATGGCGGCGATGTTGATGCCCGCCTCGCCGAACTCCTTGCCGTAGACCGCGACGATGCCCGGTCGGTCGGTGTAGTCCATCACGACGTGGTGCTTGTCGAGCGCGACCTCGACGTCGTAGCCGTTGATCTCGACGAGCTTCTCGACCTGCTTGGGGCCGGTGAGCGTGCCGGAGACGCTGATGGCCGGTCCGTCGGACTGGGCACCGCGGATCGTGAGCACGTTCCGGTACTCAGGGCTGTCGACGTCGGTGATGAGCCGCACGCTCACACCACGTTGCTCGGCGATCAACGGTGCGTTGACGTAGGACACCTGGTCGCTGACGACGTCGGTGAAGACGCCCTTGAGCGCAGCGAGCTTGAGCACGCTGACGTCGTACTGGGCGAGCTCGCCGTGCACCTCGACGTCGATGCTGGTGACGGGCGAGGTGGCGAGCGCCGTGAAGACCTGACCGAGCTTCTCGACGAGCGGGATGCCGGGACGGACGTAGGGGTCGATGATGCCGCCGGCGACGTTCACCGCGTCCGGGACGAGTTCGCCGCCGAGTGCCAGACGGACCGACCTGGCCACGGAGACGCCCGCCTTCTCCTGGGCTTCGCCCGTGGACGCGCCGAGGTGCGGGGTCACGACGACGTTCGGCAGCGCCACGAGCGGCGAGTCGGTCGGGGGCTCGGACACGAAGACGTCGAGTCCGGCACCCGCGATCTGCCCGCTGATGAGCGCACGGTGCAGCGCGTCCTCGTCGATGAGGCCGCCGCGGGCCACGTTCACGACGAAGGCCGTCGGCTTCATGATCGCGAACTGCTCGTCCGAGATCATGCCGAGGGTCTCGGGGGTCTTGGGCATGTGGATCGTGACGAAGTCCGCGCGGCGGAGCAGGTCGTCGAGCGGGACGAGTTCGACCCCGAGCTGCTGGGCACGGGCGGTCGTGACGTAGGGGTCGTACGCGATGACCGAGACCCCGAAGGCCTGCAGCCGCTGCGTGATCAGCGCGCCGATCCGGCCGAGGCCGATGATGCCCACCGTCTTCTCGTAGAGCTCGACGCCGGTGTAGGCGGACCGCTTCCACGCGCCGGCGGCGAGCGACGCGTGCGCTGCCGGGATGTGGCGGGCGAGCGACAGGATGTGGCCGACGGTCAGCTCGGCGGCCGAGATGATGTTCGACGTCGGCGCGTTCACGACCATGACCCCGGCGGTGGTCGCCGCCTTGATGTCGACGTTGTCCAGGCCGACCCCGGCGCGCGCGACGACCTTGAGGTTCGGCGCGGCGGCGATCGCCTCGGCGTCGACCTTGGTGGCGGAGCGCACCAGCACGGCGTGCGCGTCGGCGAGGGCGGCCAGGAGAGCCGGACGGTCGGTCCCGTCCACGTTCCGGATCTCGAAGTCGGGCCCGAGGGCGTCGACGGTGGCGGGCGAGAGTTCTTCGGCGATCAGGACGACCGGCTTCGGCACAGTTGCTGTTTCCTCACACGAGACGGGCGATGTCCGACCATCGTATCGACGCGACCGGTCCGTTACGACCGCGCGTCACGGTCCTGGGGACGCCGGAACCGACAGGTGGCCCGTGGCGGGATCGCCACGGGCCTCCTGTCGGTGGGGATGGTGCGTCAGGCACCGATCCGGAGCGTCGAGGACACGTACTGCAGGAGCGTGAACCAGAGTGCCGACACCGCGCAGAGCGCGGCGACGAAGACCACGACGGTCCGGACCAGGTCCATCCGCCGCGACACCAGCCAGGCCACGACGAAACCGACCGGCGCGATGAGCACGTCGATCATCAGGACGGTCCAGGGGGTGGCGGTCTCGAGGCCCTTGCCGCCGTTCTGGCGCACGAAGGCGTTGAAGTCGGACACCGACTTCGCGACGCCGACCAGGTTGCCGACGGCCTGCCAGGTCACCCAGGCCAGGCACACGGCGGCGACCACCCACACGGCGACCTTGCCCGGTGTGACGGTGCGGGGACGGTCGGTCACGACGCTCACCCGAAGCTCCTGGTCATGATGAAGGGCCACGGGATCAGCACGAGGGCGCCGACCAGCAACCACGTGAACTTGGTGCGGTCCCGGCTGCCCTGACCGAGCCAGAGCGTGGCGGCGAACCAGAACGCCGGCGCCATGATCGCCAGGACGCGCATGGCCTCGGACGCGATGCCGGCGACGCCCGTGCCGGTGACCGTCAGCAGGCTCGCACTGACGAGCCAGGCGACCGTGTACAGCAGGTAGATGCCACCGAAGACGCCCATGCCCACCAGGGCACCGGAGCCCAGCGGGCGTTCGGCGTCGGGTTCGGGTCGGGCCTTCGCACGGACCGGGTTGTGGGCGGCGTCGACGTGGGTGGCGTCGTCGGCGTCGTCCCAGGACAGCGCGGCTTCGTCGTCGTGGTCGACCGCGCCGTCCGGCGGGGACGCCGCGTGGCCGTCGCGTGCGGGAGGTGCCGGAGTCATGCCGTCGATTCTACGAGAGCCACGGCCTCCCGTCCGACGTCGGCCGACTCAGACGTCGGCCGACTCAGACGTCGGCCGGCTCAGACGTCGGCCGGCTCAGACGTCGGCGGCCTGGGCCTGCAGGACCTCGGCGACGACGTCACGCACGGCGGGGAACAGCGGGTGGCTCTCCATCAGGCCCGTGAGGATCTCGGTGAGCGCGTGTGCGGTCGCGCCCGAGCGGAGCAGCGCGTGCAGCTCGATCGACTCGGGGTCGTCCTGGTCGTCGAACGCCAGCGCCACGCGGATCGCACCGAGCAGGTGGTCGACGGGCATCCCCCGCTCGGCGAGCTGTGCGGCCGGCCCGACGAACCGTTCGCGGCGCCCGAGCTTGCGGAGGGGGTTGCGTCCGACGCGGACCGTGGTGTCGGGCAGGTGCGGGTTCGCGATGCGGGACAGGTTCGCCGCGACGTAGCGCGCGTGGTCGGCCGGGTCGAAGCCGTGCTTGGCGACCAGGAGCTCGGTGGTCTCGGCGAGGACGCCGTCGACCTCGGCGCGGACGTCGTGGTCCTCGAGCGCCTCGCGGATGAGCCCGATACCGCGCACGTACCCGTGGTACGCGGCCGTGGCGTGCGCGGTGTTGACCGTGTAGAGCTTGCGCTCGACGAACGGCTGCAGGTCGTCGACCCAGGTGACCCCGTGGATCTCGGGCGGTTCGACGTCGGAGTCGGCGAAGGGCGTGCGCTCGATGACCCACTCGTAGAACGGCTCGAGCACGACGTCCAGACCACCGGACTGTCCGAGCACGCCGGACTGGTCGGGGACGATCCGGTCGATCGCGCAGTTCGCGAAGACCGCGGCGATGTCACGGTCTTCGAGGATGGGGGCGCGACGGATGCTGGCGTGCAGCGAGTCCGTGGCGTTGAACGCGTTCTCGCAGGCGACGATGGTCACGTCACCGCGCTCGAGCGGGCGGGCAGCCAGACCCTCGGCGATGACGGGTGCGACGAGCGGCAGGGTCCGGGCGCCGACGGCCGTGGTGACGACGTCGGCGTTCGCGATGGCCTGCACCACGCGGGCGCGGTCGGTCTTGCTGTTGAGCGCCGTGAAGCCGTACACCAGGTGCTCGACCGGCATCTCGCCGACCTCGTGCACGACGAACCGGCCCGCTTCGTTGAGCGCGGAGACGACCCGGTCGTCGACGTCGACGAAGGTGAGCTCGTAGCCGCTCGCGACGAGGAACTGGCCCACGAAACCGCGCCCGATCTTGCCGGCGCCGATGTGGACCGCTCGTTTCGTCACCGCCATCCGATGATCATCCCATGCGGAACGGGCGTGCTCTGACGCAGGGCAGGGGCGTGCTCGGGTGGGGCGCTCGTGGTGGTGGAGAGTTGCTGCATACCGTTCGGGTCACATCGAGAGGCGGCGGTGCACCGGAGCACACCGCCGCCTCGTCATCGAGTGGTCTCCGGAAGACTACCGCGCGGCGGAACCGTCGACGTAGTCGGAGTCCGTCTGCTTCCACGCGAAGAGCGCACGCAGCTCGCGACCGGTGGCCTCGATCGGGTGGCCCTCGCCCTTCTCGCGCAGGGCCGTGAACTCCGGAGCGCCGGCGTCCTGGTCCTCGATGAAGCGCTTGGCGAACGTGCCGTCCTGGATGTCGCTCAGCACGGCCTTCATGTTCTCCTTGACCTCGGGCGAGATCACGCGCGGGCCGGAGACGTAGTCACCGAACTCGGCGGTGTCGGAGATCGACCAGCGCTGCTTGGTGAGGCCGCCCTCCCAGATCAGGTCCACGATGAGCTTGAGCTCGTGCAGGACCTCGAAGTAGGCGATCTGCGGCTGGTACCCGGCCTCGACCAGGGTCTCGAAGCCGTACTGGATCAGCTGCGAGGTGCCACCGCACAGGACGGCCTGCTCGCCGAACAGGTCGGTCTCGGTCTCCTCGGTGAACGTGGTCTTGATGCCGCCGGAGCGCAGACCGCCGATGGCCTTGGCGTACGACCATGCCAGGTCCCAGGCGCTGCCCGAGGCGTCGACCTCGACGGCGACGATCACCGGGACGCCGCGGCCGGCCTCGTACTCGCGGCGGACGGTGTGGCCGGGGCCCTTCGGCGCGACGAGCGACACGTCGACGCCCTCGGGAGCCTGGATGTAGCCGTAGCGGATGTTGAAGCCGTGGCCGAAGACGAGCGTCGCGCCCGGCTGCAGGTTCGGCTCGATGTCGTCCTTGTAGACGATGCGCTGGACCTGGTCCGGAGCCAGGATGACGACGACGTCCGCCCACTTCGTGACCTCGGCCGGGGTGTGGACCGCGAAGCCTGCCTCTTCGGCCTTCTGGCGGCTCTTCGAGCCCTCCTGCAGGCCGATCTGCACCTCGACGCCGGAGTCGCGGAGGTTGAGTGCGTGGGCGTGGCCCTGCGAGCCGTAGCCGATGACCGCGACCTTCTTGCCCTGGATGAGCGTCAGGTCGGCGTCGGCGTCGTACACGATGTCAGTCACGGTGCGTGATCTCCTTGTTGGTGGTTCGTTGATCGGCCGGCGCGCTCAGCGCACGCGGTCGGTGATGCTCTTCGGTCCGCGGCCCATGCCGAGGAGTCCGGCGCGTGCCAGCTCCTTGATGCCGTAGGGCTCGAGCACGCGGAGGATCGCCTGGATCTTGCCGGGGTCGCCGGTCACCTCGACGATGAGCGAGTCGTTCGCGACGTCGACCACCTGGGCACGGAACAGGGTCACTGCTTCGAGCACGGCAGAGCGCGTCTGGTTGTCGACACGGACCTTGACGAGCATGTGCTCGCGTTGGACCGACTGCGAGAAGTCGAGTTCGACGATCTTGATGACGTTGACGAGCTTGTTGAGCTGCTTGGTCACCTGTTCGAGCGGCAGGTCCTCGACGTCGACGACGACCGTGATGCGGGACAGGCCCGCGACCTCGGTGTTGCCGACGGCGAGGGACTCGATGTTGAAGCCCCGTCGGGCGAAGAGCCCGGCGACGCGGGTCAGCAGGCCCGGCTTGTCCTCGACCAGGAGTGACAGGACGTGGCTCATGCGGGTTCTCCGGTCATGTCGGCGTCCTCGTCGTCCCACGTCGGAGCGAGGTCGCGGGCGTACTCGATCGAGGAGTTGCCGGTGCCCTGCGGGACCATCGGCCACACCATGGAGTCACGGCTGACGACGAAGTCGATGACGACCGGACGGTCGTTCGTGTCGAGCGCGAGCTGGATGGCGGCGTCGACGTCCTCGGCCTTCTCGACGCGGATGCCGAGCGCGCCGTACGCGTCCGCCAACTTGACGAAGTCCGGGACCCGGCGGGTGCCGTGGCCGGTCTGCAGGTCGGTGAACGAGTGACGACCGTCGTAGAACAGGGTCTGCCACTGCCGCACCATGCCGAGCGACGAGTTGTTGATGATCGCGACCTTGATCGGGATGTCGTTGATGACACAGGTCGCGAGCTCCTGGTTGGTCATCTGGAAGCAGCCGTCACCGTCGATCGCCCACACCACGCGGTCGGGCTGAGCCACCTTGGCGCCCATCGCGGCCGGCACCGAGTAGCCCATCGTGCCGGCGCCACCGGAGTTCAGCCACGCGTTCGGGCGCTCGTACTTGATGAACTGCGCGGACCACATCTGGTGCTGCCCGACGCCCGAGGCGAAGACGCCCTCGGGTCCGGTCATCTCGCCGATGCGCTTGATGATCGCCTGCGGGGCGAGCAACCCGTCGGTGGGCTCGGTGTACCCGAGTGGGAACTCGGTGCGGAGCTGCTGCAGGTGCGCGTGCCAGTCGGCGGTCGACGCGCGCTCGGCGACGGGGACCTCGGCCCACGCGGCGGTGAGGTCGACCAGGACCTCGCGCGCGTCGCCCACGATGGGGACGTCGGCGTACCGGATCTTGGAGATCTCGGCGGGGTCGATGTCGACGTGCACGACCTTGGCATCGGGCGCGAAGTCGTCGACCTTGCCCGTCACGCGGTCGTCGAACCGGGCGCCGAGCGCGATGATCAGGTCGCTCTCCTGCAGCCCGAGCACTGCCGGCACCGTGCCGTGCATGCCGGGCATGCCGAGGTGCTGCGGGTGCGAGTCGGGGAACGCGCCGCGCGCCATCAGCGTGGTGACGACGGGTGCGCCGGTGGCCTCGGCGAAGGCGAGCAGCTCGGCGGAGGCTCGGGAGCGGATCACGCCACCACCGACGTAGAGCACGGGCTTCGACGACTCGGCGAGCAGCTGCGCGGCCGCGGTGATCTGCTTGCCGTGCGCCTTGGTGACCGGCCGGTAGCCGGGCAGGTCCACCTTGGGCGGCCACACGTAGGGTGCCGACTTCTGCTGGGCGTCCTTGGTGATGTCGACCAGCACCGGGCCCGGACGGCCCGTCGTCGCGATCTGGTACGCCGCGGCGAGCGTCGCGGGGACGTCCTCGGGCTTGGTGACCAGGAACGAGTGCTTGGTGATCGGCATCGTGATGCCGACGATGTCGGCCTCTTGGAAGGCGTCGGTGCCCATGAGCGTCGAGAACACCTGGCCGGTGATCGCGATCAGCGGCACCGAGTCCATGTAGGCGTCCGCGATCGCGGTGACCAGGTTGGTCGCACCCGGACCGGACGTGGCGATGGCGACCCCGACCTTGCCGGACGAGGACGCGTAGCCCTCGGCCGCGTGCCCGGCGCCCTGCTCGTGCCGGACCAGGATGTGCCGGATGGTCGTCGACGCCATGAGCTCGTCGTAGAACGGGATGATCGCGCCGCCGGGCAGACCGAAGACGTCGGTGATCCCGAGGTGCTCGAGCGACCGCAGGACGGCGCCCGAGCCGGTCAGGACCTCCGGCGAACGGCGTGTTCCGGTGGCCGCGGAGAGCGGTGTGGCTTCCGTGGGCATGAGGGGTTCCTTGCCTGACGAGATGGCGATGGTGCGAACGGCTAGCCGGTGACCGCGCCCTTGGCGGCGGACTGCACGAGCTTGGCGTACTTCGCGAGGACTCCGCGGGTGTAGCGCGGGGGCAGCGGTGCCCAGCCGTCACGGCGGGACTCCAGCTCGGCCGGGTCGACCAGTAGGTCGAGCGAGCGAGCCGCGATGTCGACACGGATGCGGTCGCCATCGCGCACGAAGGCGACTGGACCTGCGTCCACCGCTTCTGGTGCGATGTGGCCGATGCACAGGCCGGTTGTGCCGCCCGAGAACCTGCCGTCGGTCAAGAGTAGTACATCCTTGCCCAGCCCAGCGCCCTTGATCGCGGCGGTGATGGCGAGCATCTCGCGCATCCCCGGCCCGCCCTTCGGGCCCTCGTAGCGGATGACGACGACGTCGCCCTTGGCGATCCCGCCCTCGGTCAGGGCGTCCATCGCGGCGCGCTCGCGGTCGAACACCCGCGCGGGGCCCTCGAACACCTCGGCGTCGAAGCCGGCGGTCTTCACGACGGCGCCCTCGGGCGCGAAGGTGCCTTGCAGCACGGTCAGCCCGCCGGTGGCGTGGATCGGGTTGTCGAGCGTGCGGAAGACCTTGCCGTCGAGCGCGGGCGGGTCGATCTCGGCGAGGTTCTCGGCGACGGTCTTGCCCGTCACGGTCATGCAGTCACCGTGCAGCAGGCCGGCGTCGAGCAGCGCCTTCATGATGACCGGGATGCCGCCGTTGCGGTCGACGTCGACCATGACGTACTGGCCGAAGGGCTTCATGTCGGCCAGGTGCGGGACCTTCGCGCCGATGCGGTTGAAGTCGTCGAGGTCGAGTTCGACCTCGGCCTCGTGCGCGATGGCGAGCAGGTGCAGCACGGCGTTGGTCGAGCCGCCGAGCGCCATGAGCACGGTGATCGCGTTCTCGAACGCCTGTCGGGTCAGGATCTGCCGCGCGGTGATCCCGTGGCGCAGCATGTTCACGACGGCTTCGCCCGAGCGGTGGGCGTAGTAGTCGCGGCGGCGGTCGGCGCTGGGCGGTGCCGCGGAGCCGGGGAGCGACATGCCGAGGGCCTCGGCCAGGCTCGCCATCGTGTTGGCCGTGTACATCCCGCCGCAGGCACCTTCGCCCGGGACGATCGCGCACTCGATCTCCTTGAGCTCGGCCTCGGTCATCGTGCCCGCCTTGCAGGCGCCGACGCCCTCGAAGGAGTCGATGATCGTGACTTCCTTCATCGAGCCGTCGGCCTGCTTGACGTAGCCCGGCATGACCGATCCGGCGTACAGGAAGACGCTCGCCAGGTCGAGGCGCGCGGCGGCCATGAGCATGCCCGGCAGCGACTTGTCGCAGCCCGCCAGCAACACCGTGCCGTCCAGGCGCTCGGCGCTGACCACGGTCTCGACGCTGTCCGCGATGACCTCGCGCGAGACGAGCGAGAAGTGCATGCCCTCGTGACCCATCGAGATGCCGTCCGACACCGAGATGGTGCCGAACTGCAGCGGGTACCCGCCGCCGCCGTGGACGCCTTCCTTGGCGCCCTGGGCGAGCCGGTCGAGGCTCAGGTTGCAGGGGGTGATCTCGTTCCACGACGAGGCGATGCCGATCTGCGGCTTCTCCCAGTCCTCGTCGCCCATCCCGACGGCCCGCAGCATGCCACGCGAGGTGGTTGCTTCGATCCCGTCGGTGACGACCCGGCTGCGCGGCTTCACGTCGATGTCAGGCATGGCCTGAGTCTAGGACGGATTGGGATACCAGTGGTGCACCTGCATGCGTCCGCATGTTCCGGCCCGACGGACGCACCGGCCTGGAGGCACGGATCACCCGGGCGGGCGCGCCCGGTCCGTCAGCGTGTCGCCCGCAGGCGAGCGAGCTGCTTCAGCACGTCGGTCAGGGCCGCCGGGTCGGCGACGCGGTACCCGGCGACGGTGTCGCCCGGGCCGACCTTCACGCCGACGTCACCGGCGCCGAGCACCCGGAAGGCGTCCTCGTCGGTGACGTCGTCCCCGGCGAAGAGGACCGAGTCCGCGCGGCGGAGCTCGCGCAACCGGGCGATCGCGTCGCCCTTCGTGACGTGCCGGACGGCGAACTCGACGATGTCCTTGCCGCCGCGCTCGAGCACCTGGGGGTCTGCGTCGTGCGCGGCCTGGCTGGCGGCGGCGTTCGCCTGGGCGGCGACCTCGGCGCTGACCCGGCGGGTGTGCACGCCGTGCCCCGCGGGCTTGTGCTCGATGACGACGCCGGGGAAGCGCTCCCCCACGGCGTCGAGCGCGGCACCGATGCGGGCGACACGCGCCCGTTCGTCGTCGGTCAGGGCCGCTTCGTCGTGGCCGTCCACCCGCCACTCGACGCCGTGCGACCCCACGAGGGACATGTCGTCGGGTGCGTGGCTGACGCGGGCCAGGCTGTCCAGGGGACGCCCGGACACCAGCACGACCTCGGTCCGTGCCGCGCGCTGCAGGGTCAGGACGGCCGCCCAGCTGCCGGGGAGCGCACCGACCTGGCCGGGGTCGTCGGCGAAGGGTGCCAGCGTGCCGTCGAAGTCGAGCGCGACCAGGAGCGTGCCGGAGCCGGCGAGGTCTGCCAGGGCCGTGTCGAGCCCTGGGGCTGCCGTCTCGTCGACGTGCGGGGTCTGCTCAGGCATCACGGTCCTCCCGGGTGTCCTCGGCGGCACGCGCGGTCTGCGCGTCCTGGTCGAAGATGGACATGTTGTCGGTCTGTGCCTCGCGGTGTGCGGGCTCGGTCGCGGACGGATCGATCCGCGCGTCGCGGGGGGCGTGCCGGTCGAGCGCCTCGAGGAACGACCGCGACCAGCGCGCCACGTCGTTGTCGCGGACGCGCTTGCGGAGCGCGCGCATGCGGGTCGAACGCTCGCGGCGGGGCATCTCGATCGCGCGTTCGATCGAGTCCTTCAGCGCGCCGATGTCGTGCGGGTTGATGATGACCGCCTGCTTCAGCTCGTCGGCGGCACCGGCGAACTCGGACAGGATCAGCACCCCGTCGTTGTCGAACCGACTGGCGACGTACTCCTTCGCGACCAGGTTCATGCCGTCGCGCAGGGCGGTCACGAGCATGATGTCGGCGGCCAGGTAGAGCGCGACCATCTCCTCGCGCGGGTAGCCGTGGTGCAGGTACGAGATCGGCTGGTGACCGATGGTGCCCAGGTCGCCGTTGAGCCGTCCGACGCTCAGTTCGATCTCGTCGCGGAGCAGCCGGTACGAGTCGACCCGTTCGCGGCTGGGGCTGGCGACCTGCACGAGGGTGGCGTCCTCGACCGCGACCCGGCCGTCCTCGACCAGTTCACCGAACGCCTTGATGCGGTGCCGGATGCCCTTGGTGTAGTCGAGTCGGTCGACCCCGAGCAGCACGGTCTTGGGGTTGCCGAGGCCCTCGCGGATCGCACGGGCCCGTTCCTGCACCTCGGGGCGGCGGGCGATCTCCTCGAAGCTCTCGGCGTCGATCGAGATCGGGAAGTGGCGCGCCTCGACGTGACGGACGGTGATCCCCTTGCGGCTGCGCGGTGCATCCGGGTCGTCGACCGGCACGTCGATCGTCGTGCCCTTGGTCGTGTAGCCCTTGATGTGGCGGACGGCCCGCAGGAAGTCGCTGGCGTCGTCGTGGCGCTGGAACCCGATGACGTCCGCCCCGAGCAGCCCGTCCAGGATCTGCGCACGCCACGGCAGCTGCGCGTAGATGCCGACCGGGGGGAACGGGATGTGGTTGAAGAAGCCGATCGTCAGGTCGGGGCGCAGTTCGCGCAGCAGCGCGGGCACGAGCTGCAGCTGGTAGTCCTGCACCCAGACGATGCCGTCCTGCTCGACGATCTCGGCGATCTGCTCGGCGAAGCGCTGGTTGACGCTCTTGTACGCGTTCCACCAGTCGCGGTGGTAGCTCGGGTGCTCGATGACGTCGTGGTACAGCGGCCACAGGGTGTCGTTGCTGAAGCCCTCGTAGTAGTCCTCGACGTCGCTCGCGCTGAGGGGCACCGGGACGATGTGGATGCCCTCGTTGTCGAACGGCTCGACCTCGACGTCCGGCTGGCCGACCCATCCGACCCAGGCGCCGTCGTTCGCGCGCATGACCGGCTCGAGCGCCGTGACCAGCCCGCCGGGCGAGTGCCGCCAGCCCTCGTTGCCGTCCTCGTCGACGACGCGGTCCACCGGCAGGCGGTTCGAGGCGACGACGAAGGAGTACTTGCTGGACGAACTGGAAGGAGCAGACACGGCTCGCAACCTACCAGCGCGCCGACACCCGGTTCCCGGCTGCCCTGCGGCTGAGCGTATGCTGAGCGTCGTGTCGGGGGGACACGGCGTGCCGGAGGGCGGTGCGCGGCCGCCCGGCCGGAGAGGAATCCGCCGTGAGCGACGTCCCGCCCGAATCCTGGGGTCCTTCAGGACCGCCCATGCCCGGTCCGGGGGCCGACGGCAGCGGTGGTGCCGGTGCTGCCGGTGGCCCTGGTGGCCCTGGTGGCCCCGGTGGTGCCGGTGCCGCCGCTGGACCGCCGCGTGAGCCGGACGCCCTCGGTCGTCTGCTCGGCTCGATCGGCGGACGCGACTGGCTCGCCGCCGCCCTGGCCGGAGTCGGCGCCTGGGTGGCCGCGTACGTCGTCGCCGGGATCTCGCTGCTGCTCACCGTCGCCGTGGTGGCGGCCGGCGGATCGGGCGACTCGTTCGGTGGCGCCACACTGCCGGAGACGGGTGGCGCTGCATCGACCCCGGACGTGCAGAGCCTGCTGTCCGGTGTCAGCGTGCTGCTCGGTGCCCCGGCGCAACTCGTCGCGCTGGCCGACTTCGGCCGGTTGCACGTGTCGGGGTCCGTCGCCCTGTTCGGGGTGTCCGGCGCAGCGTCGATCGGGGTCGTCCCGCTCCTGGTGCTCGTCGCCCAGGTCGTGCTCGCCGTGGTGCTGACCCGTCGGATCCGCAGCCGTGTGCTCGGACTCCCCCAGGTGCTCGTCACGTCCGCTGTGACCGGGATCGTGCTGACGGCGTTCACGACGATCGCCGGGCTCGTGCTCGCGATCCGCTTCCCGGCGACCTCCGGCGTCACGATCGGGGCGGTGCACGCCGTCGGTGCGAGCAGCATCGTCGGCGCGTTCGTCGTCGGTGCCGCGTCGGCGTTCCTCGCCCGTCCCGCGATGCTCGTCCGGGGTCGTGTGGTGCTGGCCCGCGCGCTCGGGACCGCACGGGTGGCGACCCTGCAGCTCGGGTCCCTGACCGTGGTGGTCGCCGTCGTGCTGGTGCTCGTTGCGCTCGTTACCCAGCCGTCGTGGGGGTCGGCGCTGCCCGTCGCCATCGGCAACCTCGCGCTCGCACTCGTCGCACTCGGGTTCCTCGGGGGCATCGGGGCGTCCGGCTTCGGCAGCGCGGCACAGACCGGCTCGGCGTTCGGCGGGACCACCGGGTGGATCTGGCTGGTCGTCCTGCTCGTCGTCGTCGCCGCGCTCGTCGCCGGGCTGTTGCTCGCCGTGCGCCGCAACGACCGGGTCCGCACGACGCTGGACTGGGTGGTGACCCCGGCGGTCTGGCTGCTCGCCGGTGTCGTGGTGTTCGTGCTCGGGACGGTCGTCGTGTCGTACAGCGCGACCGGGTCGAGCGCGGTGTCCGGCGCCGGGTCGGCGGGCGTCGCGCCGTGGACGCCCGTCGTGTTCGCCGTCTGGGGTGCGGTGATCGAGGTCGTCGCACGGTTCCTGGCGCCCCTGCTGCTGCCCGTGCTGGGTGGGCGCGTCGTGCTGCTGGCGTCGAAGGTCGTCGGCGCTGATCCGCGTGCGGTCGTCGCCCCGGCGTGGGGAGCCGCTCCTCCGGCGTGGGACGGCGGCCGGTCCGGTGTCGGCACGGCTGGCCCCGCCTCGGCTGCCGACACCGGTACGGTCGGTACCGGGTCGCAGGACTTCGCCGGTGCCGGGTCGCGGGCCTTCGTCGGGCCGGAGGCGGCGAGCGCCGCTGCGCCGATGTCGCCCCGCGCCCGCAAGGTCCTCGTCCGCTCCCTGGTCGCGGCCGGCGTGGTCGTCGTCGTGGTCGTCGCGGGAGCGGTCACCACCGGCGTGCTCCGGTCGAACGTGTGGGGCCCCGCCCCGACCGTCCGCAGCTACGTCGCGGCGATCGCCCGCGGCGACGCCACGGCCGCCGACCGCATGAGCGAGGTCCCGGGCGACGCGTCGATGCTCGACGCCACGGTGCTGCGGAGCGCGACGGACCGGCCGGCCGACGTCCGCGTCGGTCGCGTCGTGACGAGTGGTGACACCGCGACCGCGACGGTGAGCTACACGCAGGGCGGCAAGAACCGCTCCGGGCAGGTCGCGCTGCGCCGCACGGGCACCAGCTGGCTGGTCAAGGACGAGTGGCGGATCACGACGCCGCTCGCGACCCGGCTGTCGGTGGCCGCGTCGTCGGCACTCGAAGGCGCTCCGGTGACGGTCGCGGGCAAGCGCGTCGGGAAGATCGAGGACGGCACGTTCGCCTCGCTCGCCTACCCCGGCACGTACCGCATCCAGGTCGGTGGGTCGAAGTACTTCGTCGGCGGCACGAAGACGGTGTCGGCCGGCTCGTCGGCGTCGAGCTCGTACGTGGACTTCGAGCCGAAGGCGACGGAGCAGCTGACGACCGACGCCCAGAAGTGGGTGGAGGACCTCATCACCACCTGCGCCGCCAAGACCGACGTCGACGCGCTGGACGGCTGCCCCTGGTACGGGCCGTACGACGCCGACGGCCCGGTGAAGTACACGGTCACCACGATGCCGAAGCTCGAGATCGAGGCGACCGGGTCGGGCACGGTCGAGGTGCGGAGCACGTCGGACGGCGTCATCGGGTACGACTACACGTCGTTCTTCGGGGACTCCGGCCACGCCGAGGACAACTTCGACGTGAACGAGTACCTGAAGGTGCAGGACGGCAAGCTCGTCAGCGCCTACTGACGACGATCCGGACCCTGTCCGTCCTGCGAGCCCCGGGCACCACGTTGCCCGGGGCGCGCAGTCGTCGCTCACTACGCTGTGGCACATGGTCAGCACGCGCTCGTGGCGGAACGGATCGGCAGCCGAGCGGGACTTCCCGGTGGAGCGGGTGTCGGACTGCATCGCGGACGGTGACGGCTTCGTGTGGGTGGACTACACGGACCCACAGGCGTCGGACCTGCGACAGCTCGAAGAGGAACTCGACATCCACGCGCTCGCCGTCGAGGACGCGGTCGAACGGGGGCAGCGACCGAAGCTCGACCGGTACCGCGACAGCCTGTTCCTGGTCGTCTACGACGTGCAGGGACGCGACGACGCCGGCGCGCTGGTCACCCGCGAGGTCAAGGCGTTCATCACGAAGCACGCGCTGGTGACGATCCACGGACCCGAGGTCGACACCGGGGCGATGGAACGCCGGCTGGACTCGAACGCCGACCTGGCCGGGCACGGTGTGCCCTGGTTGGTGTGGGCACTGCTCGATGCGGTCGTCGACCACGCCACGGCCGAGGTCGAGGCGATCGAGCAGGACATCGACGAGCTCGAGGACGACCTGTTCGAGCGCAGCGACCCGCGCGAACAGCAGATCCAGCGCCGGTCGTTCGCCCTGCGGAAGGCCCTCGGGGTGCTCCGGCGGCTGGTCGTGCCCACCAGGGACAGCGTGGCGTCGCTGCTGCACGGCGACGCCGACACGATCGTCGACGGCGTGCGTCCGTACCTGCGCGACGTCGAGGACCACCTGGTGTCGATCGCCGACTCGGTCGACCAGCTCCGCGACGCCGTGTCGAGCGTGCTGGACACGAACTTGAACCTGGCGTCGAACCGGCAGAACACCGTCATGAAGAAGGTCACGAGCTGGGCAGCGATCATCGCCATCCCCACCGCCATCACCGGCTTCTTCGGGCAGAACGTGACGTTCCCGGGCGAGAGTTCGTGGAGCGGGCTGTTCCTGTCGCTCTCGCTCATCGTGGTGACGTCGCTCGTGCTCTACCGCGCGTTCAAGCACCGCGACTGGCTGTAGCCGCAGCGCACGACCTCGCACGGCGCTGGCGAGCACCGTGCGAGGTTCGCGCCACGTGCCCGGTTGACGGCGTGGTGCGAGGAAACAAGCACGCACGGGGCGAACAAGCTCGCACCAGCAGACAACCGAGCACGGCGCGCTCCGCTACAGCCGCAGCGCGAGGACGCCGGCGACGACGGTGAGCGGGGCGACGACGCAGCCGAGCGCCATGTACCGACCCCACGACAGGTGCACACCCTCGGCGGCGAGCCGCGCGTGCCACAGCAGCGTCGCGAGCGAGGCCCACGGCGTGATGAGGCAGCCCGCGTTCGCGCCGATCAGCAGGGCCGCGTAGCGCAGGGCGTCGTGCCCGGCCGCCGGCTCGAGCACCAGGTACGCCGGCAGGTTGTCGATCGCGTTGGCGGCGACCCCGCCAGCGCCGGCCAGCGCCAGCAGCGAGCCGGTGCCCGAGCCGCCCGGCAGCGCGTTCACGAGCGGGTCGGTGATGCCGGTCGTGTGCAGCGTCTCGACGACCACGAACAGCCCGGCCGCGAACACGAGCGTCGACCATGGCACGCGCGAGGGCTTCAGTTCGGACGGTGCCCGGAACGCGGCGACCACGACGAGCGCGAGTGCGGCGAGGACCGCGGCGATCCACACGGTGACACCGGCGGTCAGCGCGATCACCAGGGCGACCAGCACGATCGACGCGGCGGTGAAGAACACCCGGTCGGCCGGCGGGCGCACCGACACCGGTGTGTACCGGCCGAAGAGCTTGCCGCGGAACACGACGAGCAGCACCGCGCACGGCACGACGACCCCCGCGAGCGCCGCCCACACCATCAGCCCGGCGAACGGGATGGGTCCGTCGAGCCCGATCTTGTCGACGGCCAGCAGGTTGGTCAGGTTCGACACGGGCAACAGCAGCGACGCGGTGTTCGCCAGCCACACGGTGGTGAGCGCGAACGGCATCGGCGGCAGGCCCACCCGGCGGGCGAGGGCGATGACGATGGGTGTCAGCAGCACGGCGGTGGTGTCGATGGACAGGAACACGGTGCACAGCACGGCGAGCACGACGACCGCGCCCCACAGCCCGATGGCGCGGCCACCACCGACGCGCGCGGCCAGGTCGGCCAGACGGTCGAAGACCCCGGCGTCGGCGGCGAGCTCGGACACGATCGTCAGGCCGAGCACGAACCCCAGCACGGGCAGCACCCGGTCGGCGAGTTCGATCAGGTCGGGAACGGGCAGCAGGCCGAGCGCGACGCACACCGCGCCGATGACCAACAGCACTGCACCGATGACGGCTTGACGCACGACGACTCCTTGTGTGGGGTACCGCCACCGGCGGCGCTCCAATGTAGCGACCAGTAGCGTGGCCTGAGACGACGACAGGAGGAATCCGTGCGCAAGTTCTTGTTCAACGGTGCGGTGTGGAGTTCGATCATCAGCGGCTACAGCGTGATCCAGACGACGCGTCAGGGTCCGCGTGACTGGCGCCTCGCCCTGACGTGGGTTGCCTGGCTGGCGACCACGGTGGTGGCGATCGGCACGGTGGTGGAGGACGACCGCGCGGTCCGCGCGCGGCAGCCGTGCCCTGCGGGGTCAATCATCGGGGGCTGAGGGACCGGAGGCCGGGTGCCTGCTGGCACCGGGCCTCCTGTGTGTCCCGGGTCTGGTCTACCGCTCGGACGGCGGGATGTGCGCGGTCTGGATCGGTCCGGTGAAGAGCGCTCCGCGCTCGTCGTCCTCGCGGAAGAGCGAGCTGTCCCCCTCGGTGGAGCGGCCGCGTCGGCGCAGCGGCGTCGCAGGCTCGGCGAGCTGCACGCGTTGGACGGGCAGGGCGTCCGGGTGGGTGCGCTGCAGCCAGTCGACCATCTCCTCGCGGACGTAGCACCGCAGGTCGAACAGGCCGCCCGCGTCCGGGGCGGTGACCAGGACACGGACCCGGACCAGCCCGCCCACGGCGTCGGTGACCTGCAGCACCTTGGTCCGGCGGTCCCAGATCGTCGACGTCTCGAGGATCCGGTCGAGTTCCTTCCGCATCTCGGCGGGGCTGACACGCCAGTCCAGGTCGAACTCCACCGCGCCGAGCAGTTCGCTGCTGGTGCGCGTCCAGTTCTCGAACGGGGTGGACGTGAAGTACGTCGAGGGCAGCACGAACCGGCGGTCGTCCCACAGGTGGACGACGACGTAGGTCAGCGTGATCTCCTCGATCCGGCCCCACTGGGTCTCGACCACGACGACGTCGTCGACGCGGATCGACCCGGAGAACGCGAGCTGCATGCCGGCGATGACGTTGCCCAGGGTGGACTGCGCTGCGAGGCCCGCGATCACGGAGATGAGTCCGGCCGAGGCCAGGACGCTCGCGCCGGCGGCCTCGACCCCGGGGAAGGTCAGCAGGATCGCGCCGACGCCGATGATGACGAGCACGGCGACGGTGACCCGCCGCAGGATCAGCACCTGCGTGCGGACCCGTCGCGCGACGCGGTTGTCCGGGACGTCGACGCGGTAGCGGTGCAGGCCGAGGCTCTCGAGGAACACCGCGAGCTCGCACGCCAGCCAGGTCCCGACACCGATCGTGACGACGAGGAACGCGTGCGAGACGTGGTCACGCCACGGGTACGCGTCGGTGTTCGGGATGGATGACGCGAACGCGATCCAGAGCAGCACGACGAGCAGCATCGTGCGGACGGGGTGCTTGGTGCGCCGCGAGAGCGCGGCGGCCCAGCGTTCGCGTCGACCGAGCCCGCGGAACACCAGGTGCAGGACGAGAGCGGCCACGGCGGTCGCCAGCAGGGCGAACCCGACCGCGACCAGGAGCTGGAGGAGGATGTCCATCCGCCCATGGTGCCAACTCGACGACGGGCGTGGCCCAGTCGCCGGACGACTCGGTGCGCATGTAGCGTGTCGGCCATGACAGCGCAGAACGACACAGGCGTGGAGCAGGCGCCAGCGAACGACTTCTCGCACGAGCAAGAGGGCTACCAGCACGGGCTGAAGCCCCGGCAGCTGCAGATGATCGCGATCGGCGGTGCGATCGGGACCGGGTTGTTCCTGGGTGCCGGTGGACGCCTGCACACCGCCGGGCCCGCCCTGGCCGTCGTGTACCTGATCGCGGGCGTGTTCGCGTTCTTCATCCTGCGGGCGCTCGGCGAGCTCGTGCTGCACCGTCCGTCGTCCGGGTCCTTCATCTCGTACGCGCGCGAGTTCTACGGCGAGAAGTTCGCCTACGCCGCGGGCTGGATGTACTTCCTGAACTGGGCGATGACCTCGATCGTCGACACCACCGCGGTCGCGCTCTACCTGCAGTACTGGCGGGCCTTCACCGCGGCGCCGCAGTGGCTGCTCGCCCTGATCGCGCTCGTGGTCGTGCTCGCCGCCAACATGGTGGCCGTCAAGGTCTTCGGTGAGCTGGAGTTCTGGTTCGCCATCATCAAGGTCGTCGCCCTGGTGGCGTTCCTGGTCGTCGCCCTGATCTGGCTGATCTTCGCGTTCCCGGTCGAGACGGGTGGCGAGGCCGTCCGGACGGGCTTCTCGATCTGGCAGGACAACGGCGGCCTGATCCCGAACGGCCTGCTGCCCGCGGTGCTCGTGGTGCAGGGCGTCGTCTTCGCCTACGCCGCGATCGAGCTCGTCGGTACGGCGTCCGGCGAGACCCAGGACACCGAGAAGGTCATCCCCCGCGCCATCAACTCCGTCGTGTTCCGCATCGCGGTGTTCTACGTCGGGTCGGTCGTGCTGCTGTCGCTGCTGCTGCCGTACACGTCGTACAAGGAGGGCGAGAGCCCCTTCGTGACGTTCTTCTCGTCGCTCGGCAACCCGCAGGTCGGGGTGATCGTCGGTTCGATCATGAACTTCGTGGTGCTGACCGCGGCGCTGTCGTCGCTCAACGCCGGGCTGTACTCGACCGGCCGCGCACTGCACTCGATGGGCATGAACGGTTCGGCGCCGAAGTGGACCACGAAGATGACCAAGGGCGGTGTGCCGTTCGCCGGCATCCTGCTCACCGCGGCCTTCACCGTCGCCGGTGTCGCCCTGAACTACTTCGTCCCGAAGCAGGCCTTCGAGATCGCGCTCAACATCGCCAGCCTCGGCATCATCACCGCCTGGGGCACGATCATCCTGTGCCAGATGCGGCTGCGGCAGTGGGCGAAGCAGGGCAAGGCGAAGGAACCGTCGTTCAAGCTGCCCGGCGCCCCCGTGACCGCGTGGCTCACGCTGGCGTTCCTGGTGTCGGTGCTCGTGCTCATGGCGATCGACTGGCCCGTCGGCACGCTCACCATCGCGTCGCTCGTGATCATCATCCCGCTGCTGATCGTGGGCTGGTTCCTGCAGCGCGACCGCATCCTGCGCATCGCCCAGCTGCGCGAGGGGGTCACGGGCCCGTACCCGATCACCGGGCGCGACCCCGCGAACCAGGTGCGCCGCGACGGCGACGGGAACTGACCCTGTCCATCCAGCGCGAACCGCGCGGCGACAGCGTCGGCCGGTCGGGCACCCGCCAGTACGATCAGCGGGTGCCTGACCGTGCCGCTCCCCCGATGCTCGACCTCCAGCTGACCTGGCGGGGCTGCTTCGGGCGCGTCCGGGTGTTCCCCGACCGGGTGCACGCCGAGACCAGCTTCGAGCGGGACGCCCTCGAGCCGGTGCCGATGGACGCGGTGCGCGGCTGGCGCATCGAGCCGTGCGACTTCGATGCCGTGTGCGTGGAGTTCCTCACCCCGGACGACACCTGGCGGGTGCTGCTCGACACGTCCGACGAGCAGGTCGCCGCGCTGGCGCTCCGCCGGGTCCTCGGGCAGCCGGCACCCACCGAGTCCTGACCGACCGGCGCAGCCCACCCCGCGGCGCGGACCGGTGCGGGTCCACCCCGCGGCGCGGACCGGCGCGGGTCCACCCCGCGGCGCGGGCCGGCGCGGGTTCAGCCCACGGCGTACTGCATCACCCGGAACGGTGCCCCCTGCGGGTCGACGTCGTCCGCGGCGCGGGTGAACGGCCCCTCCCACGTCGAGCGCACCTGGCCACCGAGCGACTCGATCAGCGCCGTCGTCCGGTCGCGGTCGACGACCCCGAACGTGACGTACCAGTCGTCGGGGCCGGCGTCGATGCGGGCCAGGGCGGCCACGACGTCGGCGAACCCGGGCGGCGCACCGGCCTGACGTTCGCGGATGTGCGGGTCCGACGTCGCGGCCAGGTGGTCGCCGTACCCGGGGAGCAAGAGCATCGTGCTCGGCCCCTCCTGCACACCGGAGAGCTCCCAGCCGAACAGCTGCTGGTAGAACGAGAACGCCGCGTCGGGCTCGGTGGAACGCAGGTCGCTGAACACCCAGCCCCCGGGCGCGTTGATGTGCTGCGCGCCGAGGCGGTCGCGGGCCTGCCACAGCGCGAAGGCTGCCCCGCGCGGATCGACACACGTCGCGCCGCGTCCGGCGCTGCCACCCGGTCCGGCGTCCGTCGGCGCGGTCGCCGTCCCGCCCAGGTCGACGACGCGGGTGACGACCTGGTCGACGTCGTCCACCGCGATGGTGGTCCACCACGCGGCGGGGTCGTCGCTCGAGGCGATCGCGCCGACGTCACGGCCGTCGAGTGTGGCGATCCGGTACGACCCCGGCACGGACGGCGGCAGTCGCTCCTCGAGCTGCCAGCCGAACAGGGCGGCGTAGAAGTCGGCGGCGGCGTCGGGATCGGGGAAGCTCCCCTCGATCCAGCTCGGGACGCCCTGCGGGTACGTGCGCGGTGTCGCGTCGGTCATCGTGGCCTCCGGTCAGGTGCGGCGGATGCGCCCCGGTCTACTCCGTCACCGTGCTCCGTGACCAGCTCCCGGACCGGGACTGAGCGCCTCAGTCGTCGGTGTCGACGGTGTTCGTGACGACGTCACCGGACCCTGCGTCGATCCGGATGCTGTGCTTCGTACCCGAGGCATCGCGGACGTCGCCCTCCCAGACGACGGTGCCGGCGTGGTCGTCGAGTCCGAGCTCGGTGACCGAGCCCGCGACGGCGCCGGTGAGTCGGTCGGCAGCTTCCGCCACGTCGAGCTCGGCAGCGTCGACGATCCGCTGGTTCTCTTCGACGTCGTCGGGGTCCGTGCCGTCGGTCCGCGGCGCACCCTCGGCCCCGGTGCCCGCGGCGTCGGTGTGGACTTCGCGCTCGGTGCCGTCCTCGGCGACGACCAGCACCTCCCAGGCTGAGCCGTTCCGCTCCTGCTCGATCGACACCACGGTGCCAGAGCCGACGGCCTTGCGGGCGGTGGCGGCTGCGTCGACGAGGGCGTCGTTCGACCGGGCAGCGGCGCTGGGAGCGGTCGTGGCCCCGCCGGGGGTGTCGCCGGCGGCCACCGTGGCGCCGTCCGAGGGGTCGTCAGCATCGGCACAGCCGCTGACGGCGAGGCCGCCTGCGAGGAGGACGGCGGCGGAGAGCGCGATGCGGCTGGTCCGGGTCATGTCGGTGATCATCATGGGAGCGAGCCTGGCTGGCGAGTGCTGAAGCAGACCTGAAGTGGGCTGAGCGGAGACCGGGCGCCCGGGACGCGCGTCAGTCGCCGACCGGCATACGCACGACGAACCGTGCACCACCACCGGGCGCGTCCTCGACCACCACGCTGCCACCGTGCGCGCTCACGGCGTCGCGGACGATCGCCAGGCCCAGGCCGGACCCGCCGTCATCGCGACCACGGGCCTCGTCCAACCGGACGAACCGGTCGAACACCCGCTCCCGCTCCGCCACGGCGATCCCGTCGCCGTCGTCCTGGACCGTCAGCTCGGCGATGGTCCCGACCTGCCGCACCCCGACCGCGACGATGCCGCTGGCATGGCGTGCAGCGTTGTCGACGAGGTTCCGGACGACCTGGCCGAGCAGCCGCCGGTCGCCGCTGACGCGAGCAGGGCCGATCCCCGAGCCGTCCGCGCGCACCCGGCCCTCGGCGCGCACCCGTGACACCTCGGACAGCGCCAGGTCGTCGAGGTCCACCGGCCGCCGCTCGACGAGCCCGCGTTCGTCCAGGCGGGAGAGTTCCAGCAGCCCGTCGACGAGCGCGGCCAACCGGTCGTTCTCGGCGAGCACGACGTCGGTCAGGTCGGTCAGACCGATCCGGTCCGGATGTGCCCGGGCAACCGACGCGTGCTGGCGCACCGAGGCGATCGGCGACCGCAGTTCGTGGGAGGCGTCCGACACGAACCGACGCTGCGCGGCAGCCGACCGGTCCAGTCGCTCGAGCATGTCGTTCATGGTCGCGGCGAGCCGAGCGACCTCATCGCCCGTCGACGGCACCACGACGCGAACACCTCGGGACCCACCGCCGACCTCGGCGACCTGGCTCCGGATCCGTTCGACCGGTCGCAACGACCGGCCCACGACGACCCACGTGCCGATGCCCATGAGCAGGACCAGCAGCGGCACCCCGACCGCGAGCAGTGTCACCACCGTGGTCGTCGCCGTGTCCGCCGCCTCGAGCGACGACCCGAACACCACGGTGGCCTCGGAACCGTCCGGCAGGTCGACGTCGTCCGCCACGAGCAGCCACCGCTCCCCGTCGTGCGACCACCGAGACTCGTCGGTGCTCGGCAGCGCGGGTGGGTCGGCGTCGTCGCCGTGCGCCAGGACCCGACCGTCATCGCCGACGACCTGCACGAGCACGTCGTCGTACCCGTCGACCGCCCGTGCGCCGTCGGTCTCGACCCGGGCGGTTGCCTGTTCCAGTCCGCTCTCGGCGCTGGTCCGCACGCCGTCGAGCAGCACCAGCCGCAGGACCGTCACGAACAGCACGGACCCGACGACCAGCGCGGCGGACACCAGCAGCACGGCGGCCAGCGTCGTCTGTGCCCGCACACTCCGCGGCGGCCGCAGCAGGGAGCGTGCTGTGCGCTCACCCACCGTGCACCGCCAGCCGGTAGCCGGCACCGCGTACCGTCTCGATCGTGGCTCGCCCGAACGGCCGGTCGACCTTGCGCCGCAGGTGCCCGACGTACACCTCGACGATGTTCGGGTCGCCGTCGAAGTCGACGTCCCAGACGTTCTCGATGACCTGCCGCTTCGAGCAGACCTGGCCTGCCCGGCGGACCAGGAACTCGAGGACCGCGAACTCTCGACTCGTCAGGTCGAGCGGGACGTCGCCGCGCGAGACGGTGCGGGCCGCCGGGTCGAGCGCCAGGTCGTCGACGGTCAGGACCGCCGGGCGCTCGCGAGCACCACGACGCACCAGGGCACGCAGGCGCGCGACGAGCACCGGGTGCGAGAACGGCTTCGTGACGTAGTCGTCGGCGCCGGCATCGAGCGCCTCGACCTGGTCCCACTCGCCGTCCT
Organism: Curtobacterium sp. VKM Ac-2922; assembly: GCF_022815645.1. Lineage (GTDB taxonomy): Bacteria > Actinomycetota > Actinomycetes > Actinomycetales > Microbacteriaceae > Curtobacterium. The sequence goes on from NZ_JALGRO010000003.1 coordinate 27,226, forward strand.
TCGCGGTGAGCATGAGCACCGGCGTCCAGTCCTGCTCAGCGCGCAGTGCGGCGCAGACCGCCCAGCCGCTCAGGCCGGGCATCATCAGGTCGAGGACGATGGCGTCGTAGTCGAACTCCCGCGCGTGCCAGAGGCCGTCGACGCCGTCGTGCGCCACGTCGACCGCCCATCCCTCGGCCTCGAGCCCTCGGCGGACGCCGTCCGCCAGCCGGACCTCGTCATCGACCACCAGGACACGCATGGACGGCAGTCTGTCGGGTGCCGCTGAAGCGCCGCTGAAGTCGCGGCTGGCGCCGAGATGGACGGGAGGCCCGTGGCGGCGTCGCCACGGGCCTCCCGTCCGGTGTGGGCCGGGGTCAGACCGCGGTCAGACCAGTAGCAGGATCCCCGCGACCACTGACGCGAGCGTGATCGCCATCGCGATGACCAGCAGGACCAGGTGCACGCGGTAGAAGGTGGTCGGACGGCCCGATGCGTCGCGTGCGCGGGTGTCCTTGGCGACGCGCTGGAAGAAGCGCGGCCAGGCGACCAGGTTGAAGAGGGCACCGACGAACAGGACGACTGCGGCGAAGACGAGCACCCGTTGATCCTACCGATCGGCCGAGCGGGCCTGATGCCAGCGGGCCAGATGCCAGCGGTGGCGCTCGGCCGCCCCCAACGCGGCCGAGTCCCACCGGCGATCACCACACGGATGTAGCAATTGCTACAGACCTTACACGGTGGTCGAGACGTCGTCGAGCCACCCGTTCGGGGCGACGTCGCGTTCGGCGCCGTGCCGGGCTCCGTGCACGATCCGCAGTCGTGCCGGACCGGTCCACGCCGCGACGAGGGCACGACTGGTCGCCAGGGGAACGGTTCGATCGGCGTCGCTGTGCACGACGAGCAGCGGCATCGCGTGCCCGGTCACCCTGGGCCGTCGGAGCTGGACGGGTGCGGCCTGTCCGGCGAGTCGCGACAGTCCGGGCACCGCGAGCACCACCGACACGGCACGACCCAGGCTCCGTCCCAGCACGCCACCGCCGACGCCGTGCGCGATGGTGGGGACCCAGTCGGTGAGCGGTCCGGTGAGCACCACGGCGCGGACCGTCACCGGCAGCGGGTCGTCGGACGCCAGCGCTCGCAGCCACAGGAACGCGCCGAAGGACCAGCCGAGCAGGACGACCTGTTGCGCACCGTGCTCGGCGGCGTACCGCAGCCACGCGCGGGCCTCGTCGGTCTCCCGCACGCCGAAGCCGTGGCGCCGCGTCGGCCAGTGGGCGGAGTGCGCCGCGAACAGGCAGGTGTACCCGAGCACGGCGAGACCCGGGGCGATCTCCTGGTGGCGGAGCGGGTGCGAACCCAGGCCCGGCAGAGCCAGGGCCCACCGCGAACCGTCGCCGACGCTCGGCGCGACCCACCCCCGCAGCTCGTGTCCGTCGACGTCGTGCACGTGCACGCCACGCAGTCCGGCGTCGGGCTGCGGTGCGGGCGCGGGTGGCTCGTGCACCGCAGCCGCACGGCGGGCGACGAGCGCGGTCGCCGTGAGCGCGAACGTGGCCGCGGCGAGGGCGACTCCGACCGCGGTGGCACGAGCCGGTGGGCCGGGTCTGCCGACGACGAGCGCGGGGCGGCCGCTACGCCACATCGAGCGCGGCTTCGGCGCGGGCGAGCACCGCGCGCTCGCGATCACTCAGCGAGGACCGTGTGCTGCGGACGCCGTCGTTGATCTCGACGATGAGCCGACTGAGCCGCGTCGCCGGGTCGTCAGTGTCGGGGTACTCGTTGTCGCTGCCGAGCCGGGCGTGCAGCGGCGCGAGGGTCTGGATCGCCCGTTCGACCTGGCGTGACCGTCGCGCACGGGCGGTCCGGTGTCCGATGACCAGCAGGAGCATGCCCGATGCGACGAAGACCACCGCGCCCGGGGTCAGGACGTCGTAGGGCAGCGAGAGTGCCCGCGTGACGGACAGGTCCCCCAGCACGTGTGCCAGGTCCATCACCACGACGACGACCATCCGCACGACGCCGAACACCCCGCCGACCACGAGCACCCACAGTCCGACCAGGTCGGTGCGGGAGCGGGCTTCGCGCAGGCGCAGCACGCAGATCACGCCCGTGGCGCCGAGCGCGACGCCCAGGTACACCGTCTGCGCGATCGAGTACACCGCCGCCGCAGCGTGGCCGCCGGCGTCGAGCATGAAGGTCGTCGTGGTCGGGGGCTTGTCGAGCACGGTGAACGCGGTGACGATCACGATGCCGACGACCGCGCACGCCACGATGATCGCGTTGCGCAGCCAGGGCCCAGCGGCACCGACGGCCTTCGCCACGCCCCACAGCAGCGTGCTCGTCCCCGCGATCATCAGGCAGTCGCTGATCACCGTCACCAGGTTGAACCCGCCGAACACCGGGTCGAGCCAGCGGTACAGCGGGTCGATGTTGGTGACGATCGTGGCGCAGAACAGCAGGAAGGTGACGGCGAGGGTGCGATCCTGCCCGCGCTGCAGCACGAAGAGCACGACGGCCCCCACGACCAGCAGCGCCGCCTGGACGACGGCCAGGATCACCGCGACGCTCCCGTCGGCGAGCGACGCGGCATCATCCGAAGACGCCGCGGAACGCGCTCGGGCGCCCGCGGTGGTCGCGGATCAGGGCGGCGAGTTCGTCGGCGAACAGCTCGGCTTCGCGCTCGAAGTCGTTCTCGAACAGCCCGCGGGCCATCGCCCGTTCGACCTTGTACTCGGGCAGGTCGGGGATGACGTCACGGATGTACGCCGCCTGCGCCGAGGCCTGGTGGTGCGCGTGCAGCACGTGGCCGAGCTCGTGGCCGATGACGAACGACCGGAAGGTCGAGGAGGGGGTGGGCGAGATCATGATGAGGTGCTGGTGCTCGAGCGTCGCGACGAACCCGCACACGGGTTCAGCGGCCAGGAAGGCTTCTTCGCGGACGACGATCGGCTTGCCGACCACCTGCGCAGCAGCGGAGACGGCCTGGTCGACGCTCGACCATCCCTCGGCACGACCCCGTGCCCAGAACTCGGCGACGTGGTCGCTCACGGCACGATCCCGCGCTGGGACTCTTCCTCGATCACCGAGGCGATGCGCCGGAGTGCCTCGGGCGAGAGCTCGCCGGGGAACGTCCGCGCTGCGAACCCGCTGACCCGGGCGGACCGCAGCGAACGGACGAGGGCGAGCTGGGCGCCGATGCGCTCGGGGACGTCGCTGTCCTCGAGCAGGAAGCGCTCGTCGACCTCGAAGAAGCCGGCGAGCAGCTGCAGCAGCGCGGTGTCCCGGTTGCGCCGACCGTCACCGGAGAGCATGTAGGTCCACTTGGCCCGCGAGAGCGACCCTCCGCGCGAGTCGACGTAGTCCTCGATCGCCGAGAACGGCACCGGCGTGCCGCGCTGGGACTCCTCGAAGTCGAGCAGCAGGTTGAGACGGCGAGCGAGCTCGGCCGCGTCGAGGGCACCACCCTTGGGTTCCCGTGTCATCACGTTTCCCGACCCCCTCGGATACACGGGAACCCCCGCCGGAGCGAGGGTTCCTTGTTCGTGGTGCACCCCCTCGGACTTGAACCGAGAACCCACTGATTAAGAGTCAGTTGCTCTGCCAATTGAGCTAGAGGTGCATGCCCGTGATGCTTGGGCGGTGTTGTGGTGTGTGCCGCAACGGGAATCAACAATAGCATGGGTTTCGCGTGCCGGAGACCACCTGTCGGCACCGACTGAACAGGAGCACCATGACCGATCGTCTCGCCGCCGGCGACACCGCACCCGACTTCACGCTGCCCGACCAGGACGGTGTCGAGCACGCCCTGGGATCGCTCCGTGGGCGCAAGGTCATCGTGTACTTCTACCCCGCCGCGTCCACCCCGGGCTGCACCACCGAGGCGTGCGACTTCCGCGACAACATGTCGTCGTTGCAGGCCGCCGGGTACCAGGTCCTCGGCGTCTCGAAGGACGACCTGCCGGCGCTCAAGCGGTTCCAGCACGAGCAGGCACTGACCTTCCCGCTGCTCAGCGACCCCGACCTGGCCGTGCACCGGGCGTACGGCGCGTGGGGCGAGAAGAACAACTACGGCAAGGTCGTCACCGGCACCATCCGTTCGACGATCGTCGTCGACGAGGACGGCCGCGTCGAGCTGCCGCTGTACAACGTCAAGGCCACGGGCCACGTGGCGAGCCTGCGGAAGAAGCTCGGCCTGGTCTGACCGGACGCAGCGCACGGACCGGAGGCGCGGGGGGCGCCGGGCCCCCGCCCCCGGTCCGTGCGGTGCGGGGCTACTCGACGCGACGCGCCAGCGCGGCCGTCACCGACTTCGACAGCACCAGCGTGATGGCGACCAGGGCGGGTAGCAGCAGCGCCCAGCCGACCGACGGGACGCGGAACACGCCCTGGAACGCACCGATCGCCAGCGCTCCCTGCAGGACCTGCCACACGATGATGCCGCTGCGCACCCACGAGCGAGACCGCCAGAGTCCGACGAGCATCGAACCGAGCCAGAGCGCGGCGATGGCCGTCAGCACCGTGAGCGCGATGCCCGAGGCGATGCTCGACGCCGGCGAGACCAGGACCTCGACCAGCAGGAACACCGTCGCTGCCACCAGGGCCGCGAACTCGAGCGCGACCACCACGAGCAGCACGAGCATCGCCCGGGAACGCGGCTGGCGCGGCGGCTCGTGGGGGTCGAGCAGATTCGAGGTGGGCTCAGACACAGTGATCCTCCAGCATTGCAACCCTTGATTTGGCCATATCAGTATGGAACGATGTTCGAGGTCGTTTGGACGGCACGATGTGGTGTGCGTCTCCCGTGGTTCGATGCTCCTCCCCTGAGCATCTGCGGGCGTCGGACTCTCCCCGCACGGTTTCCTCCCCACAGGATCCTCCCGTACGTCACATGAGCATGTGCAGAGTCCTCGAGCCCCGAACCACGGCCCCGGCCTGCCGTTCGAGCATCGACATCAAGGAGCACCACCACATGGACTGGCGTGACAAGGCAGCCTGCCTCACCGCGGACCCCGAGCTCTTCTTCCCCGTCGGGAACACTGGTCCCGCGGTGGACCAGATCGAGAAGGCCAAGTCGGTGTGCGCACGGTGCACCGTGACCGAGATGTGCCTGCAGTACGCCCTCGAGAACAACCAGGACTCGGGCGTCTGGGGCGGCCTCAGCGAGGACGAGCGTCGCGCGCTCAAGCGCCGCGCCGCTCGCGCTCGCCGCGCCTCCTGACGCAGCAGCACTGACGCACCAGCACTGACGACGACGCCCGCCGGGCCCCTCGGGGCGCGGCGGGCGTCGTCGTGCGCGCGCGGTGCGGGGTGCATGCCGGCCCGTTCGCACAACCAGGAGCACGGCGCACCACGCGAACACGTGGCGCGGGGTGACTTCCGTTGTGCGGGGGCAGTCGCAACCGCCTGGAGGCCCGCGACCGGTCCGACGGATCGGTGGCGGGCCTCCAGGCGGTCGCGTCGCTACGCGGCGGCGGTCTCCCACCGGAACGGGATCGAGATCGTGACCTCGGTGCCGCTGCCGGTCAGGGTGTGCCAGTCGATCGTGCCGCCGAGCTCACCCTGGATGAGCGTCCGGACGATCTGCGTGCCGAGCCCCGAGCCGACCTTGCCCTCGGGGAGCCCGACGCCGTTGTCGCGGACCTGGATCGACAGGTGGTCGTCGGAGCGGTGCGCGACGATCTCGACCTCGCCGTCACGACCGTCGAGGCCGTGCTCGACCGCGTTGGTCACGAGCTCCGTGAGCCCGAGGGCCAGGGGTGTGGCCGCTTCGGACGGCAGCACGCCGAACTCCCCCGTCTTCTTCGGGTGCACCGTGGTGTTGTGCGACGCCGCGACCTCGGTGACGAGCTTGAGCACGGAGTCGAACACCTCGTCGAAGTCGACGTTCTGGCTGAGCCCGGTCGACAGCGTGTCGTGCACGACGGCGATCGCGGCGACGCGGCGCATGGCGTTCTGCAACGACGTGCGGGCTTCGTCCGAGTGGGTCCGCCGAGCCTGGATGCGCAGCAGGGACGCCACCGTCTGCAGGTTGTTCTTGACGCGGTGGTGGATCTCGCGGATCGTCGCGTCCTTGGTGATGAGCTCGCGCTCCTGGTGCCGCATCTCGGTGACGTCGCGGCAGAGCACCACGGCGCCGATCCGCTCGCCGTGGTCGCGGAGCGGGATCGACCGCAGGGTGACCGTGACGCCCTTGGACTCGATGTCCGCGCGCCACGGTGCGCGACCGGTGACGACGAGCGGCAGGGACTCGTCGACGTCGAGCTGCTGCCCGAGGAGCTCGGTGGTGACCTCGGCCAGGGACTTCCGCTCGAGCTCTTCCTCGTAGCCCATGCGGTTGAAGGCACTGAGTCCGTTCGGGCTCGCGAAGGTGACGATGCCGTTCGTGTCGAGGCGCAGCAGACCGTCACTCGCGCGCGGGGCACCGCGGCGCGGGCCGGCCGGTGCGCCGAGGTCCGGGAAGTCCCCGGTCGCGATCATGCCGAACAGGTCGTTCGCACTCGCGGTGAAGTTCAGTTCCTGACGACTCGGCGTGCGGGACTCGTCCTGGTTCGAGTGGCGGGTGACCACCGCGATCGGACGGTCGGTCGTCTGCTTGCTCTTCGGGCTGAGCCGCCGCAGCACCGGGATGGCGCGGACGCGGGTCGGGGTGTCCTCGTACCAGTCCGGCTCGGCGGAGTCCGTGACGCGCGCGCTGGCGAAGCTCTGGGTGACCTGCTCGCGCCACTCCTCGCGGATCTCCTGCCCGACGATGTCGCGGTAGAACAGGGTCGCAGCGGACGACGGACGGGCGTGGGCGACCGCGACGAACGAGCCGTCCTCGGCAGTCGGGACCCACAGCACCATGTCCGCGAAGGACAGGTCCGCCAGGAGCTGCCAGTCGCCGACGAGCAGATGGAGCCACTCCACGTCGGCTTCGGAGGACCGGCCTTGCGCGAGGACGAGATCACTGAGGGTCGACACCGCATCAGTCTAGGTGCGACGGCCTGTGGAGAATCGCTCTCCGTCCACAGGTGAACGGTCGATGAAATCTGAATGTTGCATTCCCCATACGCTCGATCTCCGACGGAAGGGGCCCGGGTGGCGCGGGAAGCACAACGGATCGATGACGATGCGGAGGAGCCGCGACGAGCACTGCGGCCGGGCTCGGGCGGCGCAGTCGCACGCCGGCCCGACCAGCCAGCGGGCGGGGCCGACGGCCAGGCGACCGGGCCAGGTGACCCGGCGGAGACAGCCCGCGCGCTGGCGCTCTGCGTCGCCGAGATCCTCACGGGAGCACGAGAGGTCGACAGCATCGCGCGGTGGATCACCGAGGACGTGCATCGACATCTGCAGCAGCGTGCCGCGTACGCCGCGCGGGCTCGATCGGCGGCGCGACGACACAGCCGGCGGGCGTCGATCCGCGTCGGCGGTGCCGTGGTCAGCCGTCCGGCAGAGGGCGTGGCCGAGGCGAGTGTCGTGGTGCACACGCGGTCGCACGCCCGAGCGGTGGCGATCCGGCTCGAGGTGCGGTCGGGCCGGTGGCGGGCGACCGCGGTCGCCATGCTCTGACGGCGGCGACGCGCTCGACGGGGTGTGCCCGGCGTGGTGTGCCCGGCATGCGACGCGCCCGGCGGGGCGTGCCCGGCGGGGCGTGCCCGGCGGGGCGTGCCCGGCGGGGCGCGAGCACGGTGTGCGACGCGCCCGGCGTGCCGTGCCGCGAGCACGGTGTGCGACGCGCCCGGCGTGCCGTGAGCGGCACGCCGCGACGCGCCCGGCTTTGCGCCGCACCCGCGTGCGGACGTCGCACCCCGTCACCCCCGGGCGCGACGTCCGCCCGGGGGTGCGACGGAACCGCCCCGGGGCAGGTTCGACCTGCCAGACCCACACCGAGCCTCCACAGCGGCACACACGCGCGCACCGCACCCCCCGTGCGCACATCGCACCCCGTCAGCCACGGGCGCGACGCCTGCCCGGGGGTGCAACGCGCCCACCCCGGGGACAGGCACCACCCGTCAGACCGACGCCGAGCCTCCGCAGCGGCACACACACGCACCGCACCCCCGTGCGCACGTCGCGCCCCGTCACCGACGGGCGCGATGTCCGCCCGGGGGTCCGACGCGACCGCTCGGCGGCAACGGCGCCGACGCCGACGCCGGCCACGACGAAGCCGCCCTGAGTCCGGCGCGGTCGTGTCGGACCGTCGCCGGGCCCCTGAGCGGCTCGTCGTGGGCGGTGTCCGGGAGCGTCAGCCCTTCTTGGCGGCCTGACGACGGTCGGCACGGTTGGTCGCCGTCGCCTGGCCGGTAGCCGTGGCAGCCGAGCCGAACGCCGAGCCCTTCTCGGGCGCGACTTCCGCTTCTTCCTCGGCCTGGGCGCGCTGCGCGAGCGCGGTTGCGGCCTGTTCGAGGCGCCCCTGCTCGTCGCGGACCTCGACCTCGCCGTCGATGGACGGTGCCGAGAACTCGAGGCCAGCGACCTCTTCTTCGTCCAGGCCCTTCGCCTGGATGACCGCGTTCTCGCCGTCGGACTGCACCTGCACCTCGAGGTTGAACAGGAAGCCGACCGACTCTTCGCGGATCTGGCCCATCATGCTCTGGAACAGCGCGAAGCCCTCGCGCTGGTACTCGACGAGCGGGTCGCGCTGCGCCATGGCACGCAGGCCGATGCCGTCCTTCAGGTAGTCCATCTCGTACAGGTGGTCGCGCCAGCGGCGGTCGACCACGGAGAGGACCACGCGGCGCTCGAGCTCACGCATGGCCTCTTCGCCGAGGGTCTCCTCGCGCTGGGTGTAGGCCAGCTTGGCGTCGGAGAGGATCTCGCGACCGAGGAACTCGCGCGTCGCCTTGCCCTTGGAGCCGGCCTCGGTGATGACCTCGTCGATGGTGATCGAGATCGGGTACAGCGTGCCGAGCTCGGTCCACATCGCGTCGAGGTCCCAGTCGTCCGGGGAACCTTCGCTGGTGTGGGTGTCGATGACGTCGTCGATGACGCTCTTCAGGAACGACTGCGTGCGTTCGTGCAGGTCGTCGCCCTCCAAGATGTGGCGACGGTCACTGTAGATCGCCTCGCGCTGGCGGTTCAGGACGTCGTCGTACTTCAGCACGTTCTTGCGGATCTCGGCGTTGCGGCCCTCGACCTGCGACTGGGCCGAGCGGATCGCACGCCCGACGAGCTTGTTCTCGATCGCCAGGTCGTCCGGCACGTTCGAGCGGCCCATGAGGCTCTCGGCGGCGCCGGAGTTGAAGAGCCGCATCAGGTCGTCGGTGAGCGAGAGGTAGAAACGGCTCTCGCCCGGGTCACCCTGACGGCCGGAACGACCACGGAGCTGGTTGTCGATGCGACGCGACTCGTGGCGCTCCGTGCCGAGGACGTACAGTCCGCCGGCTTCGCGGACCTTGTCACCCTCGGTCTCGACGATGGCCTTCGTCGCGGCGAACACCTCGTCCCACGCGGCCTCGTACTCGTCCGGGGTCTCGGTCGGCGACAGGCCCTTGGCGTGCATCTCCTGGACCGCGAGGAACTCCGCGTTGCCGCCGAGCATGATGTCGGTACCACGACCGGCCATGTTCGTGGCGACGGTCACAGCGCCGACGCGACCCGCCTGGGCGACGATCGCTGCTTCGCGTGCGTGGTTCTTCGCGTTGAGGACCTCGTGCTTGACGCCCTTCTTGGCGAGCAGCTTGGACAGGTACTCGGACTTCTCGACGCTGGTGGTACCGACCAGGACCGGCTGGCCCTTCTCGTGCCGCTCGGCGATGTCCTCGGCGACCTGCTCGAACTTGGCCTTCTCGTTCTTGTAGACCAGGTCGGTCTGGTCGAGACGCTGCATCGGCTTGTTGGTCGGGATCGGGACCACGCCGAGCTTGTAGGTCGACATGAACTCGGCCGCTTCGGTCTCGGCGGTGCCCGTCATGCCCGAGAGCTTCTGGTACAGCCGGAAGTAGTTCTGCAGCGTGACTGTGGCCAGCGTCTGGTTCTCCGCCTTGACCTCGACGCCTTCCTTGGCCTCGATCGCCTGGTGGATGCCCTCGTTGTAGCGACGGCCCATCAGGATGCGACCGGTGTGCTCGTCGACGATCAGGACCTCGCCGTTCATCACGACGTAGTCCTTGTCGCGCTTGAACAGGGCGTCGGCCTTGATCGCGTTGTTGAGGAACGAGATCAGCGGGGTGTTCGCCGACTCGTAGAGGTTGTCGATGCCGAGGTAGTCCTCGACCTTCTCGATGCCGGGCTCGAGCACGCCGACGGTGCGCTTCTTCTCGTCGACCTCGAAGTCCTCGCCCGCGGTCAGACGACCCGCGATCGAGGCGAACTCGGTGAACCAGCGGTTGGCTTCGCCAGAAGACGGGCCGGAGATGATGAGCGGCGTGCGGGCTTCGTCGATGAGGATCGAGTCGACCTCGTCGACGATCGCGAAGAAGTGGCCGCGCTGCACCATGTCGGCGGCCTGCCACGCCATGTTGTCGCGCAGGTAGTCGAAGCCGAACTCGTTGTTCGTGCCGTAGGTGATGTCCGCGGCGTACTGCTCGCGGCGTTCGATCGGCGACTGGTTCGCCACGATGCACCCGGTCGTCATGCCGAGCGCGCGGAACACGCGGCCCATGAGCTCGGACTGGTACGACGCCAGGAAGTCGTTGACGGTGATGACGTGCACGCCGCGGGACGGGATCGCGTTGAGGTACGCGGCGGTCGTCGCGACGAGGGTCTTGCCCTCACCGGTCTTCATCTCGGCGATGTTGCCGAGGTGCAGTGCGGCGCCGCCCATGAGCTGGACGTCGAAGTGCCGCATGCCGAGCGTGCGCTTGGCGGCTTCGCGAACGGCGGCGAAGGCCTCGGGCAGCAGGTCGTCGAGGGTCTCGCCGTTGGCGTACCGCTCGCGGAGCTCCTTGGTCTCGTCCTGGAGCTCGGCGTCGGTGAGACTCGCGAAGTCGTCCTCGAGGTCGTTGATGGCCGAGGCGTACGCCTTCAGCCGACGGAGGGTGCGCCCTTCACCGATGCGGAGGACCTTCTCCAGCACGTTTGCCACGTGAACTCCTTACGGGGTCGTCGCGCGCGGGTGGCGCGCCGATCAGCCAGTCATGCTAGCAACCCGCACGAGCGGGCTGCTGTGAGCAGCGGTGTGCACGGCCCGCGGACGAACCGTGCACACCGACTGGTCGTCGTCCGTTGCTAGGCGATGGCGCTGGCCGGCTCGGTGCGGCGGTCCTGGGCGTCGGCAGCTGCGGTGCTGTCGGTGCCGTCGAGACCGATGACGCCGTAGTCCCAGCCCTTGCGCCGGTAGACGACACTCGGACGGTGGGTGTCGGCGTCGACGAACAGGTAGAAGTCGTGCCCGACGAGCTCCATGTGGTAGAGCGCGTCGTCGACGGTCATCGGGGCCGCTTCGAACACCTTCTCGCGGATGACGACGGGCGAGTAGACCTCTTCGGCGTCCTCACGCGCGGCTTCGTCCACGACGCTGATCGTCCCCGTCGCCACGTCCTCGATGAGCTTGGCGTCGGCCGGGACCACACCCATGCCGTCGAAGGCCGACCCCGACGCCTCGGCCACCGAGGTGGGACGGTGACGCCCACGGTGGACCTTCTTGCGGTCGCGTGCCCGACGCAGCCGTTCCGACATCCTGGCGAACGCCAGGTCGAACGCCGCGTACTTGTCCGATGCCGCCGACTCGGCCCGGACGAGCGGCCCGGGTCCGATCAGGGTCAGCTCGACGCGGTCCTCGCCCTGGCTGCTGCCGCTCTTCTCGTGGTGGCGGCTGATGCGCACCTCGAAGGCGAGGGCGCGGTCGGCGAGCACGTCGAGCTTGTCGGACTTCTGTTCGACGTAGGTGCGGAATCGATCGGTGATCCCGACGTTCCGGCCCGTGATCGTCACGTCCATGGCGGCTCCCATCCGTACTTCGGCGCGTCGCCTCCATCCGGCGATCTACGGCGCCTTGTCGCCACACGCTAGACCCGCAGACCATCGCGCGTCACGTCGGAACCGTGGTTCGCGAAGACACCCACCGGATGCACAGTGGACACCGGGCGTTCACCCGGCCGTCAGCGCTCGACACTGGCCGTCGCCACGCACCGCACCACCCGACCGCCGGCCGCCCGGACGGCCCGGACCGCCTCGGCCATGGTGACGCCCGTCGTGACGACGTCGTCGACCAGCACGACGTGCCGCCCGCGGACACCGACCGCGCGCAGGGTGCCGACCGTGGCGTCGACCCGCTCGAGCGCCGTCCGTTCCTTCTGTCCGCCACCACCGCCGCCCGTCCGGTCGGACACGGACCGCCGCGACCGGCGCAGTCGTCCGGTGCGGTGCACGCCGCCCCGCGCCAGCAGGAGCACCACGGTGTCGAACCCGCGGCGTCGACGGCCCCGGGGAGACGGAGGCACCCGGAGGACGCGGGTACCCGGCGGTGCTCCGGCGAGCGCCTGACGCACGAGCGCGGCCGTCGGTCGTCCGAGCGGTGTGGCGACGTCGACCCGCCCCCGGAGCTTGAGTTCGAGCAGCAGCGTGCGGACGAGCCCCTCGTACTCGAAGGCGGCATCGAGCCGGGCGCCGGCGACGAGCCGGACCCGTCGGGGTCGGGCGGCGAGGTCGGCGCGACACCGCCGACAGAGGGCCCGGTCGGGTGCCCCGCACCCCAGGCAGGCGACGGGCAGGAACAGCCCGACCACCGCGGCCACGGCGTCCGACCAGGGACGCGGTGGGGAATCGGTGTCGGGTCGGGGTGGCGGCGGTGTCGATGACATGCGCCGAGTCTGGTGGCCGGAGCCCACCGGACGGCGGCCGACCCCGGGGACGGTGGACGAGCCTCCGGTCCGGCGGGGTGTGGGGGACCAGCCGACGGGACCGGTCGTCAGCGCTGCGTGCCGAGCACCGAGGCCTTGATGCCGGTGCGGTCCCATCCGCCCCCGGCCGACTGCAGCACCTGGCCGTCGGACATCCGCAGCAGCAGCGCTCCCCCGCTGCCGCCGACGATCTGCTTCGCCGTGCCGTCCGGCTTCTGCAGGGTCGTCGCCTGCCCGCCGATGGTCGACCGGACGATGCTCGGCCCGCTGGCGGTCTGCCCGAGCGTCGCGACGTCGAGGTCGCTCACCCAGGTGGCACCGACCGCCGTGCCCGTTGCGGCCTGCAGACGGACCGGGGCACCGAGCGCGGTGGGGGCGCGGTCGGAGTCGCGGACGATCGCCATGACGTAGAGCGCCGGGCCTCCGTCCGTGTCGATCAGGGCGAGCGCCCTGGTCGAGTCGCGGGACACCTGGAACGACACGAGCTGGCCGTCCGGCAGCGTCGAGGTCACCTGGTGCTGCTCGCCGCGGAAGCTCCACGCGGTGATCGCCCGCGGGTTCGTGGACTGCGCCGTCCAGACGAACCCCTGGTCGTCGACGGACGGCGGGACGAGGTCCTGGCTCGAGGTGACGCGGACGGGCTTCTTGCCGCTCTGGACGACGAAGACCCCGTCGCCGTTGCGCACCGCGGCGTCGGTCCCGGCCGCGTTCAGGGACAGCGCGTCCGGGGTGAGTGCGGCGATCGCGTCGCCGAGACCACTGCCGAGCTTCGCGACGTCGCCGGTCCCGGGAGCGGCGTAGCCCACCCCGTCGGAGGACACCACGAGCGGCCTGGGGTCGACGTCGGGGTTGACCACCGCGCTCGTGCCGCTGGAGTCGGGGATCGAGAAGCTGCCGCCCTCGATGGTCAGCTCGACCGACGAGATCGTCGCGACCGAGGACAGGGACCGGGCGAGCTGCTCGCGCATCCGCACCTTGTCGACGGTGCTGGCCCGGAGCGCTTCGCTCGACAGGTCCACCTGGGCGCTGCCGTTGTCCACCGTCACCGCGTTCAGCGAGAGCTGCGTGCCCTCGGGGAACGACGACAGCACGGCACCCTTCATCCAGTCCGCCGGGCCGGCCAGCAGGGCGCTGACGATCCGCGTGCTGGTGGAGGACCTGGCGAGGAACCAGCGCTCGTCGGGGACCAGGTAGCGGTAGGTCGGGTCGTAGAAGTACAGCGCGTGGGGCTGGAACACCTGCCCGAAGCTGCCCGGTGTCAGGATGATGCCGTCGGGCGCGTAGCTGATCCGCCACTCGCCGTCCTGCTTCGTGAACTGGAACGTGAGCGTCGACGACGTCGGTCGGACCGCCTGGGTGTACTCGCCGTCGCTGTCCACCGTGGCACTCGCGGTGAGCGTGTAGGTCAGCTCGCGGTCCCCCACCTGTTCCACGTCGCCGTCCCCCTGCCGGATCGTGGTGCTCTGGCGCGGGTTCCACTTCTGGGCGAACCCATCGCTCAGGAACTCGCGGGCGACGGCGTAGTTGTCCTGCGCGCCGGTGGCGGCGTTCACGAACCCGCGCAGGATCGCACTCTGCGTGGAGCCGTCCTCGGGGGCGCTCGGCCGGTAGTCGACACCGGAGACCGACTCGTCCTTGAGGCTCTGGCCGGTGCGGACCGGACCGCCGGTGGGGATCGCCGCACAGGCGGACACGGCGACGAGCGTCAGGGCGGCGAGCGCCACCGCGAGGGCGCGGCGGACGGGGCGCGTGCGGACGCGTGCGGGGCGCGTGCGGACGGGTGCGGACGTGGCGGGGCGCGTGCGGCTCATCGGGTGGGCTCCTCTCGCGGGCCGTCGTAGGACTCGTCGAGCTCCGGCAACCGGATCGCACTCGTCGCGGTGGGTTCCTGCCCCTGCCGTGGGACGGTCAGCACGAACGCCGATCCCTCACCGAGCCGCGACCACACGTCGATGCGGCCCCCGTGCAGCTTGGCGTCGCCGAGGCTGATGGCCAGTCCCAGGCCGGTCCCGCCGATCGTGCGCTTGCGGCTGGGATCAGCCCGCCAGAAGCGGTCGAACACCCGCGTGGTGTCCTCGGCGGGCATGCCGACGCCGTGGTCCCGCACGGCGATGGCGACGGTCTTCGCGTCGCTGTCGACGACGACGTGCACGGGCTTGGCGTCCCCGTGCTCGATCGCGTTGCCGACCAGGTTGCGCAGGATCCGTCGGATGCGGCGGGCGTCGAGCTGCATCGTCGTGTGGCCCCCCGGCGTCGCCAGCCGGAGTTCCACGCCGGCGCGTTCGGCGAGCGGCCGGAACTCGTCGACGATGTCGGTGGCGAGTGCCGCGGGGACGACCGGTTCGGTCTCGAGCTCGACCGCCTGGGCGTCGTACCGCGAGATCTCCAACAGGTCGGACAGCAGCAGCTCGAACCGCTCGATCTGGTCGTGCATGAGCTCCGCCGAGCGACCCGCCGACGGTTCGAACGCGTGCCGCGCGTCGTACAGGACGTCACCGGCCAGGCGGATGGTCGTCAGCGGCGTCCGGAGCTCGTGGGAGACGTCGGACACGAACCGCTGCTGCACCCGCGAGAGCTCGGCGAGCTGGGTGATCTGCCGGCTGACGGCGTCCGCCATGCCGTTGAAGCTCCGAGCGAGGGTGGCGACGTCGTCCTGCCCGCGGACCGGGATGCGTTCGTCCAGGCGTCCGGCGGCGATCTTGCGGCTCGTCTCGGCAGCACCGCGGATCGGGACGACGACGAGCCGGACGACGAGGGACGTGACCAGGGCGATGAGCACGATGAGCGCGACGCCGCCGATCGACAGCGTCTGCGACACGAAGTCCAGGGTCTTCTGCGCGTCGGACAGGTCGTACACCAGGTACAGCTCGTACTGCCCGGCGCTCGGCACCTGCAGCGTCGACCCGACCGCGATCCCCGGCTCGCGCCGACCGCCGTCGTCGAGACGGACCGCCTGCAGGTGCAACCGCCCGGTGTCCTTGCCCACCTCCTTCCGGAGCGCGTCGGTGATGACCGCGTCGGGGAAGTACTGGCTCGCCCGGTTCTGCAGGGTCTGCGGCGTCGACTGGTTCGGGGACCGCTCGATCGCGATGCTCGTGCCGCCCGGGCTGGTCGTGTTCGACAGGATCGCGCGCTGCGCCTCGTTCTGCAGCGTCTCGAGTTCGGACTGGTTGTTGTCCTCGGCCGCGGTCGCCGCGTCGAAGATGCCCTGCGCGACGTTCGTCGCCCGAGCGGACTCCGCCTCGATCTGGTCGCGGCGCTGCGCGTACACGTTGCTCGAGATGCTCAGCATGACCGCGGTGCCGATCACGACCACCGCGAGTCCGGTCGTGGTGACGGTGATGGCCACCGACCGGAACATCAGCGATCGACGCCACAGGTACGCGACGGCGCGCCACCCGCGTCGGGCCCAGTGGCGCAACCGCCGGCGCACCTGGCCGAGGCCCGACGCACCGGACGTCGTCGGCGGCACGGTGCTCAGGCTCCCCCGGCGCGGTACCCGACGCCGCGGACGGTGGTCACGATGCGCGGGTTGTCCGGATCGTGCTCGATCTTCGCGCGGAGGCGCTGCACGTGGACGTTCACCAGACGGGTGTCGGCCTTGTAGTGGTAGCCCCAGACCTGTTCGAGCAGCATCTCGCGGGTGAACACCTGGTTCGGCTTCTCGGCGAGGGCCCGCAGCAGGTCGAACTCGAGCGGGGTGAGCGCGATGACCGCGTCACCGCGACGGACCTCGTGCCCGGGGACGTCGACCGTCAGGTCCCCGACGTTCAGGACGGTGGCGTCCGAGGCCGCCGGTCGCAGCCGCGTGCGGATCCGCGCGACGAGCTCCTTCGGGTTGAACGGCTTCACCACGTAGTCGTCGGCGCCGTTCTCGAGCCCGGCGACGACGTCCGAGGTGTCGCCTCGGGCGGTCAGCATGATGATCGGCGTGCCGCTCTCGGCGCGGATCCGACGGCACACCTCGATGCCGTCGATCCCCGGCAGCATCACGTCGAGCAGCACCAGGTCGGGCTTGGTCGCGTGGAAGGCGTCGACGGCGTCGTTGCCGTCGGCGCTGAACTCGGGCTCGTAGCCCTCGGAGCGGAGGACGATGCCGATCATCTCGGCGAGGGCCTGGTCGTCGTCGACGACGAGGATGCGCGGTGTCATGGTGATGGCTGCTCTTCGGTGGCGTGCGGACGTACCCGAGCGGGCACGTGTCGTTCACGATAGCCGAGGCCCCATCACGACGGGTTTTCCGCCAGGATGGACGTGTCCGCGTGTCCCAGCGCGGCCGACGTGAGGGGGCGGTCCGATGGCGAACGACGAATGGCGTGCACCCGGGGCGTCCGACGGTCCGGACGACCGACCAGGAGGCCCACGGCAGCCGCCGACGCAGCCGCCGTCCCAGGGCACACCAGCAGCCCCCGCATGGTCCGGCCAGCAGGGCTGGTCCGGGCAGCAGGCTCCGTCCGGCCAGCAGGGTCCGTCCGGCCAGCAGGGCCCGCCGCCGTCGCAGCGTCCGGTCATCCCGCTCCGTCCGCTCGGGTTCGGGGACGTACTGGCCGGAGCGTTCACCGTCTTCCGCCGGAACCCCCGCGTGCTGGTCCTGTGGGCGGTGCTGCTGTCCGGCGTGCTCGGGCTGGTATCGACCCTCGTGACGACGTTCGGGCAACGCTCGCTGCAGTCCCGGATGCTGTCGGCGTTCGACGGTGGGGACGACGGCACCAGCATCATCGCGGGCAGTCTGACCCTGTACCTGGTCCTGGCCACCGTGGTGCCCTTCCTGGCCTACCTCGGCCGCGGCTTCCTGGTCGCACCGGTCGCCGTGGACACCGGGCAGCGTGTGCTCGGACGTCGCGGCACCTTCCGCGGACTCTGGTCGCTGCTGGCCGGGCGCCGGTGGAGCGTCGTGTGGTGGATCCTGCTGCAGCTGGCGGCCGGCATCGTCGTCGCCGTGCTGTTCCTGCTGGTCGTCGTCGGGCTGGTCGGTGCCGTCTCCGCGAACAGCGGCGGCACGATCGCGGCCTTCGTGCTCGGCATCATCGGCATGGCGCTCGGGTTGTTCGTCCTGCTGGCGTTCCTGAGCACCCGGTTCGCCTTCACCGTCCCCACCATCGCGCTCGAGGGCCGCGGCGTGTTCGCGGCGGCCGCGCAGTCCTGGCGGCTCACGCGCGGCGCGTTCTGGCGCACGTTCGGCATCCTGCTGCTCGTGCAGATCGGGTTCGGCATCGCGGCGGGCATCGCGGGCATCCCCCTGTCGCTCGGAGCGAGCCTGGTGTCGGGGGTGTTCGACCCGCTCGGCCAGACGAGCACCGGACCGGGCGCGTCGGTCGGAGCGGTCGTCGCACTCGTCGTCGGCAGCCTGCTGGTGATCGCGGTGCAGTGCGTCACCGACGTGCTCAGCGCCGCTGTCACCACCTTCCTGGCGATCGACCGGCGCATCCGGACCGAGGCCCTCGACCAGCGCATCGCGTCGCACCTGGAGACCGGGTCGCCGAGTGACCCGTTCGCCCCGGCCGAACCCGTCGCACGCCCGCCGTGGGGCGGACCGCAGCCGAGCCAGCAGCAGTGGCAGCAGCAGCCGGGCCCGTGGCCGCAGCAGCCTCCGCAGCAGCAGTGGCCCCAGCCGCCGCAGCAGCCGGGCCCGTGGCCCCAGCAGCAGCCGCCGTGGGGACCCCCCGGTGACGGCGGGCGCGGATGACGGGCGTCGACCCGGACCAGGCTCGCCGACTGCTCGAACGCGAGCTCGCCAAGCAGGACTACAGCGGCGCCCACGTGACCTGGTGGGACCGTGCCTCGCGGTCGTTCCTCGACTGGCTCGGTTCGCTGCGCCCGGACGGGCTGGGCTCCGAGGGCTTCGGCCGCACGGTGCTGGTCATCGCCGTCGTGGTGCTCGTGGCGGTCGTCGTGCTCGTCGTCGTCGCGCGCGGTCTGCCCCGGCGTCGGGCGCGGCTCGCGGCCGAGGGTCCCGGCGGGGTCTTCGACGGCGACGACCAGCGCAGCGCCGCCACCATCGCGGCCGCAGCTCGCGCGGCACTGGCAGCGGGCGACCTCGACCGGGCCGTGCTCGAGGGCTACCGAGCGCTCGCGCGCGGCCTCGGCGAACGCGACCTGGTCCCCGACGTCCCGGGAGCCACGGCGCGGGCGATCGCCGTCCGTGCCAGCACGCCGTTCCCGGCGCTCGCCGATGCCGTGCACACCGCCGCGACGACGTTCGACCGGGTCCGGTACCTCGACGAGCACGCCGACGACGCCGCGGCCCGCCAGGTCCTCGAGACGACACGCGCAGTGCAGGACGCCCGACCGACACGAGTCGACGGTCCGGTGGTGCCCGCATGAGCGCGCCGACGGTCGCACCCCGACGCACCGACGAGCGGCCACACGACACCGAGAGCGCCGAGGCGCCGGTGCGGGCGGGCCGTGGACTGCGCATCGTGTCCTGGGTCGCGATCGTCCTGATCGGGGTCCTGCTCGCCGCGCTCACGGCGGCCATCGGCGGCGGCACGGGCCCGACGGACACACCGCTCGACCCGACCTCGACCGCGGCGAGCGGGTCCCGCGCGCTCGTCCGGGTCCTCGAGCAGCAGGGCACCGACGTCGACGTCGTCCACGACGCCGACCGGCTCGGCGCCGACCCCGGCACGGTGTTCGTCGACGACTCGGCCGGTGTGCTGGCCCCGTCGGTCGCCCGGCGCATCGCCCGCACCGTGCCCGACGTCGTGCTCGTGACGACGGACAGTGCCGTGCTCGAGGCCTTCCGCACGCGGGCCACCCCCGCCGCACAGGTCGAGTCGGACGACACCGTCAGCACCGCGTCGTGCGGCATCCCGGCAGCCGGCTCGGCGCGCCGGGTCTCGACCACCGGGGTCGCCTACAGCGCGCACGGGAGCGGAGTGGTGCGCTGTGCCCCCACCGGGACCGGGAGCGACCGGGCGTGGGGACTCGTCCAGGCGTCGACGCCTGCCGGTCAGGTCACCCTGGTGGGCACGACCGGTGCCTTCCGGAACGACTCGATCACGACCGCCGGCAACGCCGCCCTGGCGCTCGGACTGCTCGGTGGCGACGACCGGCTGGCCTGGTACGTCCCGACCGCGGGCAGCACGGACGCGGCGCCCTCGCTCGGCGAACTCGCACCGCTGTGGGTCCCGAGCGCGATCGCGCTGCTGGCAGCCGTGGCGGTCGCCGCCGGGATCTGGCGGGGCCGTCGGCTCGGCCCGCTCGTGGTGGAGCAGCTACCGGTCGTGGTCCGTGCGTCGGAGACCACCGAGGGTCGCGCTCGCCTGGCTGCGCGGACCCGCGACCGCACCCACGCCCTCGACACCCTGCGGATCGCGGCGGTCCGTCGCCTGGGTCGTGCGCTCGGGCTCCCCCGCTCCGCCCACGTCGACGAGGTCGTCCGACGGGTCGCGGCGGCCACCGGTCGTCCGGCCGACGCGGTCGGGGCCGTGCTCGTCGGTGGTCCGGCCACCGACGACCGGAGCCTCGTCGGCGGCGCGCGGGCACTGGACGAACTCGAGCACGCCGTGACGCGCGCCGTCGCCGGGGACGCACCACGGGCCTCCCGTCCGACCGACCACACGACCGGACCACCGCAGCCGGAACCGCCGACCGACCCCCGACCAGGAGGACGACCATGACCGACCTGCCCACCACCACCAGCACCACGGACCTGCGCGACGCCTTCGGCCAGGTCCGCGCCGAGGTCGGCAAGGCCGTCGTCGGGCAAGAGGGGGCGGTCTCCGGCATGATCGTCGGCCTGCTCGCCCAGGGCCACGTCCTGCTCGAGGGCGTCCCCGGCGTGGCGAAGACGCTGATGGTCCGCAGCCTGGCCGCCGCGATGTCGCTCGACACCAAGCGGATCCAGTTCACGCCCGACCTGATGCCCGGCGACGTCACCGGTTCGCTGGTCTACGACGCCTCGACGGGGACGTTCCCGTTCCGCCAGGGGCCGGTGTTCACGAACGTGCTGCTGGCGGACGAGGTGAACCGCACACCGCCGAAGACCCAGTCCGCCCTGCTCGAGGCGATGGAGGAACGCCAGGTCAGCGTCGACGGGTCCCCCAAGCCGCTGCCCGACCCGTTCTTCGTCGCAGCGACCATGAACCCGATCGAGTTCGAGGGCACCTACACGCTGCCCGAGGCCCAGCTCGACCGGTTCCTCATGAAGCTCACGCTCGAGATCCCGCCGCGGGACGTCGAGTGGCAGGTGCTCCGCCGCCATGCCGACGGTTTCGTGGCACGCGACGTCCGGTCGGCGGGCATCACCCCCGTGGTGGGTGTCGACGAGGTCCTCGCCGCACAGCGCGCCGTCCGCGCCGTCGGAGCACGCGACGACGTGCTGGCGTACGTGGTCGACCTGGCCCGTGCGACCCGCGCGGCACCGTCGGTGCGGGTCGGCGTGAGCCCACGCGGCGCGACGGCGCTGCTGGCCGCCGCCAAGGCCTGGGCGTGGCTGACCGGCTACGACGCGATCACGCCCGACCACGTGCAGGCCATGCTGCTGCCCGTGTGGCGGCACCGGATGCGGGTCGCCGCGGACGCCGAACTCGAGGGAATCGGGGCCGACGGCGTGCTGCAGCAGGTGCTCGAGCAGGTGCGGGTGCCGATCTAGTGGCGATCTCCGGGCGGTTCGTCGCGCTGCTCGCGGTCGCGATCGTCCCCACCGTGCTGCTCGGCAGCGGGTGGGGTGGTCTGGCGTGGGTCGGCGTGATGCTGGTCGCGGCGACCGCCGACGTCCTGCTGGCCGCAGACCTGCGCGCCGTCCGCGT
Source organism: Curtobacterium sp. VKM Ac-2922 (assembly GCF_022815645.1). GTDB lineage: Bacteria > Actinomycetota > Actinomycetes > Actinomycetales > Microbacteriaceae > Curtobacterium. The sequence goes on from NZ_JALGRO010000003.1 coordinate 48,722, forward strand.
CGAGCGCCGGATGCCCCGGCTCGCCCGGCGCGACACCACCGCCGAGGGCACGCTCGTGCTGGAAAACGACGGCCAGCGCCCCCTGCGCGCCCTGGTCCGCGACATGTGGGAGCCGTCAGCCGGGCACACCCCGAACCGGATCCGCCTGACCGTGCCGCCCGGCGAACGACGCACGGCGCGGATGCGGTTCACACCGTTCCGCCGCGGCCGTCGCCGGAGCGCCGGGGTCGCCGTGCGGGCGTTCGGTCCCCTCGGGCTGGCCGCCCGGCAGCGCGTCCTGGTCGCCCCGGCGGAGCTGGTCGTCACGCCGCCGTTCCGGTCACGCCGACACCTGCCCTCGCGGTTGGCCCGCCTGCGCGAGCTCGACGGTGAGACGACCCTGCAGCTGCGCGGGCACGGCACCGAGTTCGACTCGCTGCGCGACTACGTCCGCGGCGACGACGTGCGCTCGATCGACTGGCGGGCCACGGCGCGGCGGCAGGACCTGGTCGTGCGGACCTGGCGACCCGAGCGCGACCGCCGCGTCGTGGTCGTCGTCGACGCCGGTCGCGCGGGTGCGGGCCGGATCGGTGACGAACCCCGGCTCGACACCGCGATCGAGGCCGCGCTGCTCACCGGGGCCCTGGCCGCGGCGGCGGGCGACCGGGTCGACCTGGCCGTCGTCGACGACCGGGTCCGGGGCCGTGTGCACGGCGCCACCCGCGTGGACGTGGTGCAGCGGTTCGGCGAGACCCTCGCGCTCGCCGAGCCGGGCCTGGCGGCGACCGACTGGGCCGGGGTGCCGGCGCTCGTCGACGCTGTCACGACGCAGCGCTCCCTGGTGGTGCTCGCCACCAGCCTGGACTCCGTCGGCGCCTCGGGCGACCTGCTCGCGGTGCTCCCGACGCTGGCGCGGCGGCACGCCGTCGTGGTGACCGCGATCGAGGACCCGGCCGTGACGATGATGGCGAGCGCCGGCGGCGGCGCGGGGCGGGACGGGGGCGCCCCGGGCCTCCCGACCGCTGCCGGACGTGATGTCTACCGCCGGGCCGCCGCCGCACGCACGCTGCTCGATGCGGACGGCGTGGCCGACGTCGCCCGCCGCGCGGGCGCGGAGGTGGTCAGCGGCACGCCGGAACAGGTGCCGCCGCTGGTCGCGGACGCCTACCTGCGGGCCAAGGCGGCCGGGAGGCTCTGACCGGCCGCCGGCCAGGCGCGGGGTCAGGTCGTGCCGTTTCGCGCCCGGGTGCGGACGTCGCGCCCCGGTGCGCAGGGGCGCGACGTCACCCCGGGGGTGCGATCTACGGCGGACCGCTCAGCCGGCGACGATGGCCGACGCGCCACGCTCGAACTCCTCGACGTCGCCACGCTCGCCCGCCCGGGCCGCACGCCCGCCGATCACCCACTGGTAGTACAGGACGAGCGCCAGGGCCACGGTGCCGATGCCGATCTTCACGGGCCAGGGCCAGTCCTGCCGCGTCACGGTGCCCTCGACGATGCCCGAGAGCAGCAGCGTCAGCACGAGTCCGGCGGCGACGGCGATGAGCGCTCGACCGTCCTGCGCCAACGCGTCGGCGCGGGTCCGGGCACCGGGTGCGACCCACGACCAGAAGATCATCAGCCCCGCGCCACCAGCCAGGAAGATCGAGTACAGCTCGAGCTGCCCGTGCGGGGCGATGTACAGGAAGAAGTCGCCGAGCCGGCCCTGCGAGTGCATGATCGACGCCGAGACGCCGAGGTTCAGCGCGTTCTGCACGATCGAGTACGGCACGAACAGCCCCGTGATCCCGAACGCCACCATGCTCGCGGCGATGTACGCGTTGTTGGTCCAGACCTGCGCCGTGAACGCCCCGAGCCCGTGGGCGGAGTAGTAGTCGACGAAGTCCTGCGTGGCGTACTGCCGCAGCGCCGCATCGGTGCCGAACGTCGCCACCGCGCCGGGGGTGGTGCTGATCCAGACCGCAGTGATGCCGGCGATGGCGAACGTCGCCACGGCGACCCAGATCGTGACCCAGCGGATCCGGTGGAGCGCCGCGGGCAGCTGTCGGCCGAAGAACGTGGTCAGCACGGTCAGGGGGTCGGTCGGGGTCCCGGTGAACCGCAGCCGGGCGCGGTGCAGCGTCAGCGAGAGGCGGTCACCCGTGGTCGAACGGGGCGCGACACCGCGGATCCGCGCCAGGTCGGTCGCGGCGGACTGGTACCCGGCGACCAGGCGGTCGACGTCCTCGCCCGTGCGGGGCCGCCGCGCGGCCAGCGCGTCGAGGTCCTGCCACGCGTCGCGGTGCACCTCGGAGTACGCGTCCAGGTCCATGCGGCTCCCCCTCGTGCGCTGTGCGGTCCTTCCGCCAGTATGGTCCCATGCCGAAGCGATCGACGCCCCGTGACCTGACGGACGCCCGGTTCGTCCGGGCGCTCGACGACGCCGGGGACGAGCTCGTCGTCGGCGAGGCCGTGGCGCTCGACGTCCTGCCCGCCGGCATCGTGCTCCGCCTGGCCGCGGCGCTGCTCGACGGCCTCTGCCTGGTGGTGCTGTACGTGATGCTGCTGCTCGGGCTCGCCCGGCTCTGGCCGCGCGGGCTCGACGACGCGTGGCTGGCGGCGGCCCAGATCGCGTCGCTCGTCGTCGTGCTCGTGCTGGTGCCGGCGGCGGTCGAGACCGTCACGCGCGGCAAGAGCGTCGGCCGGTACGCGTTCGGCACCCGGGTCGTGCGGCTCGACGGGGGTGCGGTGTCGTTCCGGCACGCCGTCACCCGGGCCCTCGTCGGCCTGCTCGAGCTGTGGAGCACGTTCGGCTCGGTCGCGCTGCTGGTGGCACTGTTCGGGTCACGGCCCCGGCGGCTCGGGGACCTGCTCGCCGGCACGGTCGTGCAGCACGAACGCCTCCCCCGCACCCGCGACCCGATCGTGCTGATGCCGCCGACCCTGGCGGGGTGGGCCTCGGTCGCCGACGTCCGGGCGCTCCCCCAGGGTCTGGAGAACCGGCTCGGGGCGTTCTTCCGCGGGGCCGCGACGGTGCAGCCCGCGCTCCGCGACGCCACGGCCCGGTCACTGGCCGCCGAGGTCGCCGCCTACGCCCACCCGGTGCCGCCGGTGCCCGCCGAGGAGTTCCTGGCCGGTGTCGTCGCCCTCCGCCGCAGCCGCGATCGCCGGGCGTTCGAGACCCGCGCGCGGGTGCTCGCCGACGCTGCCGTCACCGCCACGGCCCGCCCGCCGGGCTTCCCGCGCTGACGCCGGGGCCGGCGTCGACGGGACCGGCCCGCCGTCAGTAGCGGTAGTGGTCGGGCTTGAAGGGGCCCTCGACGGGGACCCCGATGTAGGCGGCCTGCTCCGGGCGGAGGGTGGTGAGCCGGACGCCGAGCGCGTCGAGGTGCAGGCGCGCGACCTTCTCGTCCAGGTGCTTCGGCAGCACGTACACGCCGGTCGGGTACTCCGACCGCCGGGTGTGCAACTCGATCTGCGCCAGGACCTGGTTCGTGAACGAGTTGCTCATCACGAAGGACGGGTGCCCGGTGGCGTTGCCGAGGTTCATCAGCCGGCCCTCGCTGAGCACCAGGATCGACCGGCCGGTCGGCAGCCGCCACTCGTGCACCTGCGGCTTGATCTCGACCTTCTCGGCACCGGCCAACGACTCGAGCCCCGCCATGTCGATCTCGTTGTCGAAGTGCCCCACGTTCGCCACGATCGCCAGGTGCTTGAGCGCCAGCATGTCGTCGACGCCCACGACGCCGAGGTTGCCCGTGCACGTCACCACGATGTCGACCTGGTCGGCGACGTCGGCCAGCCGCGCGACCTGGTAGCCGTCCATCGCGGCCTGCAGCGCGCAGATCGGGTCGACCTCGCTGACGATGACCCGGGCACCCTGGCCGCGCATCGCCTCGGCGGCGCCCTTGCCGACGTCGCCGTAGCCCACCACGAACACGACCTTGCCGCCGATCAGCACGTCGGTGGCACGGTTCAGGCCGTCGGGCAGCGAGTGCCGGATGCCGTACTTGTTGTCGAACTTCGACTTCGTGACCGAGTCGTTCACGTTGATCGCCGGGAACTTCAGCTCGCCGGTGCGGAACAGCTCGTACAGCCGGTGCACGCCCGTCGTGGTCTCCTCGGTGACGCCCTGCACGTCGGCGGCGATCCGGGTCCAACGGTCCGGTGACGACGCGAGCGAGGCGGCGATCGTGTCGAGCACGATCCGGTGTTCGGCACTGGCGTCGGGGCCGGCGTCCGGCACACGACCGGCGGCCTCGGCGTCCGCTCCGGTGTGCACGAGCATCGTCGCGTCGCCACCGTCGTCGAGGATCAGGTTCGGGCCGGTCCAGGACGCCCCGGCCGCGGCGGCCTCGGCGCTCCAGTCGAAGATCCGGCTGGTGCACCACCAGTAGTCCTGCAGGGTCTCGCCCTTCCAGGCGAACACCGGCACGCCCGCGGGTGCGTCGGGGGTGCCGGTCGGCCCGACGGCGACGGCCGCGGCGGCTTCGTCCTGCGTGGAGAAGATGTTGCAGCTGGCCCACCGCACCTGGGCGCCGAGCGCCGTCAGGGTCTCGATGAGCACCGCGGTCTGCACGGTCATGTGCAGCGACCCGGCGATGCGGGCACCGGCGAGCGGCTGCGTGGGGCCGAACTCCTCGCGCAGGGACATCAGCCCCGGCATCTCGTTCTCGGCGAGTCGGATCTGGTGACGACCGGCCGCGGCGAGGCCGAGGTCGGCCACGCGGAACGGTGCGGCCTGGGTGTCGGTGGTCATGCCGCAAGTCTGGCACGGGCACCGTGCCGGGGGCCCCGGACTGCGCGGGATGACGGACAGGAGGCCCGTGGCGGGCCCGGCCCGTGCCTCCCGTCCGGCCGTGGCCCGGTCGCGGACCGGTCGTGGCCAGGTCAGTCGGCGGTGCGCTCCTCGCGCAGGGGCGCTCGGCGGATGACGTGCCAACCCTGCGGGACGCGCAGGCCGGCGGCGTGCCGTGCGCAGAGGTCGTAGCCGTGCGGCTCGACCCGGGTGGAGAGGGGCCCGACGACGACCATCGAGTCGCCGTAGTCGTACGTCAGGGTCGCCGATGCACTCGCGCCACACGCGACCTTGCTGCAGATCCGTACGTCCATCCCGACCTCGACCCTACCGGCCCGGCCCCGGGGCGCCCGCCGCGTACGATGTGGGGATGCGCCGCAAGCCCCGACTCGTCATCCCGGTCGACCGCGGACGGGGACGTTCCCGTCACGGTCGCGGCTCGCGGTCGAGCGTCACGGGGCCCGAGCTCGCGCCGATCATCACGCGGGCCGAGGCCTTCGACCGCATCGTCGGCGACACCGCCCACTACCTGCTCGGGCTGTGGCCGGAGGAACTGCACGGCGTGGTGTTCCAGGTGGCGGACATGCCGACCGACACCGCCGTCCCGGACGCCATGCCCCGGTGGCGGGTCGAGCACGACGAACGCCGTGTGACGGTGTTCCGGATCCCGGTCGAGCGGGTCACCCGGTCGCCGGAGAAGGACGACACCGATCGTCGGGTGATCGTCGAGACCGCGGTGTTCCGCGCCGTCGCCGAGCTGCTCGACAAGGACCCGTGGGACCTGGCGCCGGACCGCTACCGTCACTGGTGACGACGCGGTTCCGGGCCGGAGAGCTCCGCCGTGTCCGCCCCGCGCGGGACGACGGCGTCGCGGGTCAGGGGTAGACGCGCAGGGGGGTCGAGACCTCGCTGGCCGGCCGGACCGGGAACCCAGCGACCCCGTCGCGTCCGGAGTAGGTCACCCCGACCGAGAGTCCGCGCGCTCCGGTGATGACGAGCTGCTTCGACGTCGGCACGGACACCGACGCGGTGGACTGCGACGGCACCTCGACGCGCTGTCGGTCGTCACCGGAACGGATCGTGACCTGGGCGTCGCGCGTGGTCGGGTTGACCAGGTTCATCCGGCTGGTGTCCCCGGGGGCGACCGCCGTGATCACGCGGCTGCCGAGGGGCTCGGCCGATGCGAACCACCCCACGTCGGTCGCGCCGTCCTCGGTCGGGGTCGTGGTGCGCGCACCCGTGACGACCGGCTCGGTGGAGCTCACGGTGAACGAGTACCGACCGTCGGGGAAGTCGTCGAGCGCGACGTCGGTGACGACACCCGGCTCGGCGGTGGTGTTCACGGTCGTGCCGCCGCCGTCGGCCGTGGTGATGCCGAGGGTGACCCGCGCCGCGGTCGTGCCCGGCACGAAGATCCGGACGACGGGCGCGGCGTCGGCGGTGTCGTCGCCGCGCTGGGACTCCTGCGCACCCCGCAGTGCGACCGCGGGGATGACCTGGTTGCGTGACGGTGCGGCGCCGCCCGAGACGATGTCGAACCCGCCGGGGGTGAGTGTGCGCACGACGCTCTCCTGCAAGTGGGCGACGATCTGCCCGCCGGACGAGGTGACGTGCACCACCGTCGAGCCCTGGTCCGAGACGAAGCCGGACAGCGGCACGACCTTCTGCGAGTTCGGTGCGACGACGATGCCCGTCGTGCCCGGGGCGCTGACGGAGCCGGTCGCGTCGTAGATCGCCAGGTCGACCGTCGCGTTGACGTCCGTCGGGTTCGACAGCGTGATCAGGCTGGTGCGCCCGGTCTCGGTGGAACCGCCCACCAGCCAGGTCGACGGCGACGGGTCGTCGCAGGACGCTGCCGCGATCCCGACCAGGTCGCCGTCGGAGACGCTCTGGTAGCTCGACCCGGCGACCTGCGGGGTGGTGTCCCCCGCGGGCGCGGTGAGCAGGGTCGGGTCACTGCTGCCGGTCGATCCGGCCTGCAGGTCGGTCCGGTCGACGGTCTGCCCGGTGGTCGCCGTCGCGATCGTCGGGCGGCCCACCGTGCTGGCCGTGGTCGCGTCGTTGCCCGACTCGTCGGAGAGCCGCAGGGCGCTGCCGGCGCAGACACGCTCGGCGTCCGCGGGCACCGGCGTGACGGTGCGGCCGGCGGGGCGACCAGGGGTCTCGGTGGTGCCGAGCGTGTGCGCGGCGGCGATGGTGCCCGCCGCGACGACGACGGCGATCGCGGTGGCCGTGCCGCGGAGGACCCAGCGGCGAGCGGTGGAGGTCATTCGTCGCGCTCCTCGTCGAAGGTGGTGGCGGGTTCGTCGGCCTCGAGGACGTTCGAGGTGGCGCGGCGTCGGCGCGGTGCGGTCGGCACGGCGAGCAGTGCCGCTGCGCCGAACACCACCCCGAGCACGACCAGGTACAGCGCGTGGGTCGCCTTCGACGCGCTGGAGCCACCGCCCGTGCGGTCGACCGTGCCGTCGTAGTGGAACAGCTGGCCGTTCGTGGTGTCGCCGATGCTGGTGAACCGGGCGTCCTGCCCGATCGCACCGGCAGCACGGTCGTGCACCTGCTGGGCGAGTGCGTCGTCCGAGGCGTCGTCGAGCAGCACGAAGCTGATGCCGAGCTCGCGGAGCGCGGGTTCCGGGTCGTAGCCGCTGCGGCTGGCCAGGTTGCCCGCGAGCGTCGCCAACCGCGACCCGGACGGGCTCAGCGACAACGCGGTCGCGTCGAGCGTCGACTGGTCGTCGAGGGTGGACCCCTGCCCACGCTCGAGCGACACCGCGAGGGAGCCGTCCGACTGCGGTTCGACGACGAGCGTGCCGACGTCGGGGTTCGCCTGCGCCTCGGCGTTGACGTACGCGCTGAGCACGCGGCCGGTGGTCGGCTGGATGACCGCGGTGCCGAGGTAGAAGGCCGCGAAGGCCGGCGCGACCGCGACCCCGGCGAAGACCGTCGCGACGAGGCCGACCACGGGCGCCTGGCGTGGCACGGTGTCCACGCCGATGCAGGCCGCGACGACGATCGCGAGCCAGTACACGCTGAGCCCGCTGCCCGGCCAGACGATCGTGGTGGTCGACCCGACGCCGGTGACGGTCACGTGGGTCGCGGCGAAGGCGGTCGCGAACCCGAGCAGCGCCGCGAGCAGCGCCGTGCCGGCGACCGACCAGCGGTGCCCGAGCACCGCACCGATCGCGGTCGCGGCGATGGGCAGTGCCAGGACGGCCAGGGCGACGGGGAGCGCCGCGGCGACCAGGTCGAGCGGGGAGCTCGCCGACAGCCAGCCGTTCCAGTCGGGCAGGGGCTGCCCGATCGCGAGTTGCAGCGCCGAGGGCGCCCGGGTGGCCGAGGGCACGCCCGGGTCGGCGAAGACGCCGAGCAGGTTGCCGCGGGCGACCTGGGTCAGGACGAGCGGGACGAACAGCACCGCGGCCGGCACGGGGATGAAGACCCGGCGGTGCGCGTGACGCCATCCAGCAGCCAGCGCGACGAGCCACCCGATCAGCAGGACGGGCAGCAGCGACGGAGCACTCGCTGCGACGGCGGCGAACAGCAGCGCGGCGCCCGAGGCCGAGGCCCACGACCGGTGCGCCTCGAGCACGGTGAGGAACAGCCACGGCAGCAGCACGTGGGCGATGACCGCGCCGAGGTGCCCCGTGGTCACGGCACCGACCAGCGTGGGAGCGATCGTGTAGAGCGCCGCGCCGATGACGGGCACCCACATGCGGGTGGTCAGCTTCCGCACGACGAACCACGCGCCGAGCGCGGACACCGGGAACGCCAGCAGCACGACGACCACGACGGCGGTCGACGGCGACCAGAACACGATCGAGCCGAGCACCGCGAGCACCGCGGCGAAGGGGTCGCTCGGCCCGGTGAACCCCGTGCCCAGCGAGTGCCAGCCGTAGCCGACGTTCTGCCACAGCTGCGCGACCGAGGTCGACAGCGGCAGCAGACCCCCGCCGGTCAGCGCCGGCGAGCCGAGCAGCGGGAAGAGCGTGACGACGCTGAGCAGGGCGGCCGCCAGCACGACCCAGATGCCGCCGTCGCCCAGGAACGACGCGCGGGCCAGCGGTGCGTCCTCGACCCGCGCGAGTTCGACGTCGCGCGAGGTCGTCCGCCGCTCGTGCACCCGCCGCCAGCTGATGCGCAGGGGTTCGACCGCGGCCCACCCGAGGCGCTTCGAGCGCGCGAGTGCCGTGCGGGACCGCGCGGTGCCACCGCCGAACGCGACCGCGAACGCCGCGGCGAGTTCGCCGGACACGGCGGCCGGGTGCTTCGCGACGAGGTGCCCGACCGCGCGTCCGACCGCGAACGGCACGAGCGTCAGCCAGTGCAGCCACAGCAGGCCGGCGGGCGCGTAGGTCATGCGACGGTGCAGCTGCGCCTGACGGTGCAACCGGACCCGGCGGGCCTCGGACACGCGCTTGCGGCCGAACTCCTCGATCGGGCCGGCCGTCGTCGCGCGGGCGTCCGGGACGACGGCGACACGGTGGCCGGCGAGGCGGACGCGCACGCAGAAGTCCAGGGCGGCGTCCACGTCGGGCAGCGCGGGGTCGAAGCCGCCGAGCACCTTCCAGACCGAACGACGCACGAGCATGCCGCCGGCGGCGACGGCCATCACGTCGGTGTTCCGGTCGTGCTGGCCCTGGTCGAGCTCGTCCTGCACCAGGACGAGCGACCGGCCGAACCGGGTCATGCTCTCGCCGAACGCCCGGATGCGGGACGGGTCGTCGACCGCGGTGAGCTTCGGGCCGGCGACCGCGACGGACGGAGCGATCTCGACCGCGGCGAGCATCTCGGCGAGCGCGGTCGGCGCGGGCGCGTTGTCGTGCCCGACGAGCCAGAGCCACTCGTCGACGGACTCGTCCGACTCGGGGTGCGGTGCGGCCTGTTCGCCGACGGCGACCGCGTCGCCGAACGACCGTCCGGCGGGGATGCGCGTCAGCTGGGCCGAGCCGCCGAACTCGAGTTCGGCGGTGGAGCCGTCCGTGGACCCGACGTCGACGACGACCAGGTTGTCGGGGTGGCGGGTCTGGCTCGCGAGGGCTGCCAGGGTCCGGTCGAGGTGGTCGGCCCCGTTCGCGACCACCAGGACGGCTGTGACACGGGGCTGAGCGGAACTGGGCTGCATGACGGGCGTCACTCTACGGTCTGGAGGCTCGGCACCGGCCCGCCGTGGCGGCGCGCCGTGAACCTGTGGAGACGATCACCGCAGGGTGCGGGGCGGGCCCGCACCGGGCCTCCACGGCGGGTTCCCGTCGCGCTGACCGCTCAGGCGCGCTTCCGCAGCTTCCGGCGCTCACGCTCGGACAGGCCGCCCCAGATGCCGAACCGCTCGTCGTTCTCGAGCGCGTACTCCAGGCACTGCGACCGGACCTCGCACGACGTGCAGATCTTCTTCGCTTCGCGGGTGGAGCCGCCCTTCTCGGGGAAGAAGGCCTCGGGGTCGGTCTGCGCGCAGAGCGAGTCGACCTGCCACGCGAGGGCGTCGTCCTGGTCGGTGTCCGCTCGTCGGACACCGGGGACGCCGAGCGCCACGGGGTCGACGTGCCAGTCTTCCGGAACTCCGGCGTGGAAGTCGGAACCGCTCACCCTGATCACCCCTTGGTTTCTCGCTCGCAACGCAGCGCCCCGGACCCTGTCGGACGATGTCGTTGCCTGTAATTACAGCGGTGTGATTCCGAAAGGTCAAGTCGCGGATCATAGAACGCACTGACCGTTCCGGCGTGTCATGTCCCCCGTACGGGCGTGTCGCGCCGGTTCTGTCGGCCGAGCGGGGGACAGTTCCTGTCCCTCAGGACACGCGCCCTGTGCCTCAGGCCACGCGTCGGCGGGCTTCCCAGGCACTCGTGACCATCTGGTCGAGCGTGTGCCGCATCGCCCAGTCCAGGTCGCGCGCCGCTGCCTCGCCCGTGGCGACGATGCGGGCGGGGTCCCCGGCGCGTCGCGGCGCGACCTCGGGCTCGAAGGCGATGCCGGTGCCCCGCGCCATGGCGTCCATGATCTGGCGGACGCTCACGCCGTCCCCGCTGCCGAGGTTGTAGGCGCGGTCGAGGGGCGCACCCGCCTCGAGCTTCGCGGCCGCGACGGCGTGCGAGTGCGCCAGGTCGGCCACGTGCACGTAGTCCCGCACGCACGTGCCGTCGGGCGTCGGGTAGTCCGTGCCGTTGATGCGGGGCGTGCGACCGGCCAGCAGCGCGTCGAACACGAGCGGGAACAGGTTGTGCGGGCTGGCGTCGTACAGGTCGGGCTCCCCCGAGCCGACGACGTTGAAGTAGCGCAACGACGTCGTGGTGAAGCCCCGGGCGACCTCCATGTCGCGCAGCAGCCACTCGCCGATGAGCTTGGACTCGCCGTACGGCGACTCCGGGGCCTTGGGCGTGGACTCGACGACGTTCTCGACGTCGGGCGTGCCGTAGACCGCGGCACTCGACGAGAAGACGACCTTGTCGACGCCGACCTCGGCCATCGCGCGCAGCAGCGTCGCCATGCCCGTGACGTTCTGCTCGTAGGTGTGCAGCGGGCGCTCCACCGAGACGCCGGCGTACTTGAAGCCCGCGACGTGCACGACGCCGGTCACCGCGTGCTGGCGCATCGTGTCGGCCAGCAGCGCGCCGTCGAGGATCGTGCCCTCGACGAACGGGACGTCCCGGGGCACGAAGCCGCGGAACCCGCTCGAGAGGTCGTCGAACGCGACGGTGTCGATGCCGGCGGCGCCGAGGGCGCGGACGACGTGGGACCCGATGTACCCGGCACCGCCGGTGACCAGCCAACTCATGCTGGTCACGGTAGCGGACCCGGACGACGCGGTCGGCGTCCGTGCGTCAGTCGGTCGGCGTGCCGGTCGCGATGAAGACCGTCGAGGTGAGCCCGGCCGCCGAGTCGGCCTCGACCGTGACGTCGCCCTCGTCCGGCGTGATGAAGCAGGACTCCCCCTGGCGCAGCAGGGTCGCCGACGTCGCGCCCACCAGCGTCACGACCCCCTCGGTGCAGACGGCGATCGAGGGACCGGACAGCGGGGCGACGCCGCCGGTGCTCAACCCGACGGGCGCACCGTCCCCGGTCACCCGGACCAGGGCGAACCCGACGCCGGCCGGGGCGAAGCGGTCGACGCCGACGGCGAGCTGCTCGGGTTCGAGCAGCGGCGCCGGGTACGCGGTGAAGTCGAGCACGCGCAACAGCTCCGGCACGTCGACGTGCTTGGGGGTGAGACCGCCGCGCAACACGTTGTCCGACGGCGCCATCAGCTCGATGCCGAGTCCGTCGAGGTACGCGTGGATGTTGCCTGCCGGCAGGTACATCGCCTGGCCGCGGGTCAGGGTGACGCGGTGCATCAGCAGCGAGACCACGATGCCGGGGTCACCGGGGTACGACGCAGCGAGCGACGCCACCGTGGCGGTGTTCGGGCTCGGGTCCGGCACGTCCTGGGCCAGGTGGCTGGCGGCGTCGACGACCGCCTGCGCCGACGGGTCGGCCGTCTCGAGCCAGCGGACCGTGTCCTCGAGGCCCTGCTGCAGGTGCGCCACCAGTGGGCCGAGCCGCCCGCTGCCGGCGTCGAGCGCCCGGACGTCGGCCAGGGTCTCGGCGACCGGTCGGAAGCCGCTCAGGGCCTCGAACCGGTCGCTCAGGGCCACCACGAGCTCGGGCTTCGGGAACGGGTCCTTGTAGTTGCGCGCCGGGTCGTCGATCGGGACGCCCGCCGCCTGTTCGCGGTCGAAGCCCTCGCGCGCCTGCTCGGGTGTCGGGTGCGCCTGCAGCGACAGCGGTGCCGCGGCGGCCAGGACCTTGAGCAGGAACGGCAGGCCCGTGCGGTCCGCGCCGAGCGCCGTCTGCGGCTCGTCGGCGATCCAGTCGAGGACGGTGTCGGCACCACCGACCATCGCCGGGTTCACGACGACGCTCGGGCTGCCCGGGTGGGCGCCGAGCCAGAGTTCGGCCTGCGGGGCGCCGGTGACGGTCCGTCCGAGCAGCTCCGGGAGGGCCGTGACGGACCCCCAGGCGTAGTCGCGCGGGGTGTTGGTGATGCCGAGGAACATGCCCCGAGCGTATCGGCCGCTCGCGCGGCGTTAGCCTGGACCCCGTGACGAACACCTGGCCGCTGGCCCGCGGAGCCGTGTCCGAGCGCGAGGCCTTCGCCTTCGGCGCCGCCGTGCTGTTCACGGTGTTCGCCGGCGACGCCGTGCCGAACGCGCTGACCTGGTACGGAGCCGCACTCGTGTGGGCGGCCATGGGCGCCTGGGGCGTGGTGCTGACGGTGCGCGCGAAGCCGACCGTCGCCCGGACACCGCGCGCGCTGTGGATCTTCCTGGCGTGGTGCCTGGTCACGGTGGCGTGGTCGCACTGGCACGCCGCGACGCTCGCCAGCATGGTGGCGCAGGTGCTCTGCGCGCTGGTCGCCTTCGTGATCGCCTCGACCCTGACGTGGCGCCGCATCCTCGACGCGGTGAGCCTGGCGATGCGGTGGGTGCTGCTGCTGTCCCTGCTCTTCGAGGCCGTCGTCGCCGTGGTCGTCCGGCACCCGATCGCCCCGATCTGGACCGACTACGGCGACCGGACGGTGCCGGACGCCTTCTACTTCTCGCGCGCCGAGCTGTTCACCGGCGGGCGCATCCAGGGTCTGCCCGGCAACGCCAACCTGCTCGCGATGGTGGCGCTGCTCGCCGCGATCGCGGTGGCGGTCCAGCTCGCCGAGGGCCGGATGCGTCGCGCCCGGGCGATCGGCTGGCTCGTCGTCGCCGCGGTCGTGTTCCTGCTGACGCGTTCGTCCACGGTGGTGGTCGCCGCCCTGGTCGTCGGGGTCGTGTTCCTGGTGGCCGTGTGGATCCGTCGCACGCCGACGGACCGCCGGACACCCCGGTACCTCGCGCTCGCCGGGGTCGTCGTCGTGGTGGCCGGCGTCGGCGTCGCAGCGCGCGGCGTGCTGCTCGGACTGCTCGGCAAGAGCTCGGACCTGACCGGCCGCGGCGAGATCTGGGGGCACGTGCAGGGCCTGATCGACCAGCACTCGGTCATCGGCTGGGGCTGGATCGGGTACTGGTGGCCGTCGATCCCGACGCTCGCCGACCTGGCCCACCGCAAGGGCGTGACCTACCTGCAGGCGCACGACGCGTACCTGGACGTCTGGATGCAGACCGGTGTCGTCGGGCTCGCGCTGTTCGTCGTCTACGTCGCCACCACGCTCGCCCGGTCGTGGGCGTGCGCGACGCGGATCGGGTACGACGCCGCACTCCGACCCCGCTCGTTCGACCCGGTGTCCCTGCTGCCCCTGCTCGTCGTGGTCGCCCTGCTCGTGCAGTCCGTCGCCGAGTCACGGCTGCTGTACCAGGGCAACTGGATCCTCTTCGCGCTCATCGCGATCAAGTCCCGCATCGTGCTGGTCGGCGAAGAGCCGGTGTCGATCGGTGACGGCCCGCGCACACCGCCGGCGAAGCGGGAGTTCCGCTGGGCCGGCACCCGCTGACGCGTCCCGTCAGCGCAGCACGAGGGCGCAGGGGACGGCCGTGCTCCACGGTGCCGTCCGGACCTCGACGGATCCGGACGGGTCCGCCCGGCAGGCGGTCACCCCCGCCTGCACCTGTGGGGCCCAGGCCGGACCGTCACTGCGCTGGGTGACGCCCGGCGCGACGTTCGTGACCGCCGCGGCGACCACCACGGCGATCGCGACCCAGGCCGCGGTGCCGCCGGCCAGCCCGGCGACGACCCCCCGTCGCGAAGCCGGCCGTCGCAGGGACCAGGTCCGTGCGTCGGCGAGGACCGCCGCCGCGAGCACGACCGCGGACGTGAGCAGCACCGCCGACGCGGCCCCGTAGCGGGACGGCTCGGCGCCGACGAACTCGGCGACGGCCCGCTCACCCCACCCGCCGTTCGCCGTGACGTTGGCGACGAGCCCCGCGGTCCAGACGGCGACCGACCCGCCCGCGAGTGCGACGACCTGGATCCGGGCACGCCAGGTGCCGACCACCAGGGCTGCGACGACCAGGACGGCCACCACGGCCACGGGGACCGCCAGGACGACCCAGCCGTGTCTGCCCACCGCGTCGGCGACCGAGCCGACCCCGCGGGTCCAGGCGCCAGCGACGGGCTGCAGCAGGTAGCCGCGCACGACGTCGCGGACGGTCGGGTCACCCGGGTGCGACGGCCGGTACGTGGTGAGCGCGGTGACGACCTGCAGGGTGCCGGCAGCGACGACCACGATCGTCACCGGGAGTGCCCGCAGGCGTTCCGCGGTTGTCGGCCGCCACCACGCGACGGCGAGCAGCGGCAGGAACAGCAGCGTCTGCGGTTCCGTGAGCACCGCGGCGGCCGCCAGCAGCGCGACGACGGCCGACGACCACCACGTGCGCACCCGTGCGCTGACGAGCCACGGGACGAGCACGAGCATGAACCAGTGCAGGTTGGCCGCGTTCCCGCTGATCTCGTACGGCACGACCGGCACGAGCACGGGGACGGCGGCCAGCACCAGCCGGAGTGGCCACGCGGGCACGAGGTCACGGGCCAGGACGAACACCGACCCGGCGACGATCCCGACGACCACGCAACAGGTGGCGGCGACCGTCACCGCGTACTGCTCGATCGGACGGGCGAACCCGACGTCGACGACCAGCCGCGGGAGCAGGTGCAGGTACCCGGCGTACGGGTGGAACAGCGACTCGCCGGCGCCGTACGCCACCCGGTCCCGGAAGAAGGGGCCCCCGTCCTCGGCCCAGACCGTCGCACGGGTGAGGGGCCCGAGTCGGTACCAGGCCACACCGGCGGCGCACACCGCGACC
Source organism: Curtobacterium sp. VKM Ac-2922 (assembly GCF_022815645.1). Classification (GTDB taxonomy): domain Bacteria; phylum Actinomycetota; class Actinomycetes; order Actinomycetales; family Microbacteriaceae; genus Curtobacterium. The sequence continues at coordinate 64,235 of NZ_JALGRO010000003.1, forward strand.
ACCAGCGCGGCGATCGCCGTCGACAGGGTCCTCGGCACGCGCTCCATCGCCCGCCGACGCTACCCGAGATATCGCGTCCCGCGATATCGACGCACCGCGATGCCGACTCGGCACGAGCCCGACGCACCGCGATGCCGACTCGGCACGAGCCCGACGCACCGCGATGCCGACTCGGCACGAGCCCGACGCACCGCGTCAGCGGCGGCGACACCCAGAGGGGTGCGAGAGGATGGAGCGGTGACGGACCACCGGGTGACCAGGCGCGCGCTCGCGCGCCGGTACCTGTCCGCGTGGATCGGGTTCTCGGCGGGCGGGCGGTTCAGTCAGGCCCTCGCCACCGTGGTGCTGCTGTTCGCCTTCGGGCAGCCGACGGTGCACGCATTGGTCGGCACCGCGGGCACGTGGGCGATCCTGGTCACGCTCGTCGTCCTGGCCGGGCTCAGCCTGCTCGGCCAGCGCTACCGCATCGAGTGGCACGGCGTGCTCCCACTGTCCCTGCTCGCCTTCGTCGGCTACTGCGCGCTGAGCGTCCTGTGGAGCGAGTACTCGTGGGTGGCGCTCCGCGGGTTCGTGGCCACCGTGTGCTTCATCGGCCTCGGGCTCTACCTGGCGCTCGGCCGCGACCTGGTGCAGGTCATCCGCGCCGCCGGCGACGCGTTCCGCATCCTGCTCGTCGTCGCCCTCGGCCTCGAGGTCCTGTCCGGGCTGGTGCTGGACGTCCCCCTCCCCGCGTTCGGCATCCGCGGCGACATCGCGTACGGCGGCCCGATCCAGGGCATCGGGGGCACCCGCAACGTCATGGGGTTCGTCGCCGCGGTCGCCCTGGTGACGTTCGTGGTCGAGTTCCTCACGCGCTCGGTGACGATGTGGCGCGCCGTGACCTCGACGGCACTGGCCGTGATCACCCTGATGCTGGTGCAGTCCCCCATCACGGGCCTGGCGATGATCGCGCTGGCCGTCACCGCCCTGGCACTGTGGTCGCTCCGGCACGCGCAGCCCCGTACCCGACCGGTCGTCAACACGGTGCTCGGGGCCGTGGTCGTGGGGATGGGGATCGTCGGGGTGCTCGCGCGGCACCGGATCCTGGCCGAGATCGGTGCCGCCGGCGGCAGCGCCATCCGCCTCGACCTGTGGGCACAGATCCGGCTGCTCAGCACGCAGTACCCCATCCAGGGCTGGGGCTGGGTCGGCACCTGGCCGCACGAGGCCGTCGTGCCGTACTCCACGTTCATCGGTCCCGACGGGGTGCGCTTCACCTCGGGCCTGAACGCCTTCGTCGACGCCTGGCTGCAGATCGGCCTGGCCGGCATGCTCATCCTGCTCGCCACCGCGCTGCTGGCCTTCGCACGCGCCTGGGTCACCGCCACCACCTTCCCCGGCGTGGCGTACGTCTGGCCCGCGGCGATCCTGGTCCTGCTCGGGGTGACGAGCACCGCCGAGAGCTACCTGCTGCACGGCGCCGGCCTGATGCTCTTCGCCACCGTCATCGTCGTCGCGGCGCGCCGCCGCTCCTGGCGGCGGCACCTGCCGCGCACCGAGCACCCGACCTGACCCGTCGGGTGCGGGCCGGTCCCCGTACCGGACAGGAGGCCCGGGACCCGACCGCCACGGACCTCCCGTCCGTCGCGGACCGGTCCGGGCCGTGAACGGCTACCGTGTTCGGGTGCACCCCCGCCTGCCCGAACGTCTCGCCATGTGCGTGGTCGCCGCCGTCGCCACGGTCCTGAACGTGCTGCTGAAGCTGCCGTGCACGGTCCCGGGGCCACCGGACGTGCCACGTGGTGCCTTCGTGTCACGGTACGGCTGCTGGTCGGACGTGGCCGCGCTGTGGAACTCACGGCAGCTCGTCGGGCACGTGTTCCCCTACGTCACCGGGTCCCAGCTCGGCAACGGCACCGTCGAGTACCCGACGCTGACGGGCGTCTGGGTCTGGTTGACCGCGCTGCCCGTCGGCTCGGCGCACGGCTTCCTGCTGGTGACGGGCGCGGTCGCCGGCGTCCTCGCGGTCGTCGTGACCCTGCTGCTGGTGCGCGTCGCCGGTCGTCGCGCCTGGATCTGGGCGGCCACACCCCCGCTCGCGCTGTACGCCGCGTACAACTGGGACCTGCTGGCCGTCGTCTGCACGGTCGCCGGGCTGGTCGTGATGCTGCGCCCGCCGTCGTCGTGGTCGACCACCACGCGGTACGCCGTCGCCGGGTTGGCCTTCGGGCTCGGGGGCGCGTTCAAGCTCTACCCGCTGATGTTCCTGGCACCGCTGGCGATCGCCGCGCTGCTCGACCAGGACGCCGTGCTCCGCGTCCGCGTCCGGCGGACCGTCGCCGCCCTGGGCTCCGGGGTCGGGGTCGTGCTCGCCGCGAACGTGCCCTTCGTCCTGGTCAACGCCCCCGGCTGGCTGTCGGTGTTCGAGTTCCAGGCGTCCCGACCGATCGGCGCGTCGACGATGTCGGTCTGGTACTACGGTCTGCTCCCCTGGTCCGCCGACCTGGACGGACCGGCCCAGCAGGCGATGGGCACCATGTCGACCCTGGCGACGGCCCTCGGCATCATCGCCGTGCTCGTGGTCACGGTCGTGCTCGCCCGGCGCCGTGGCAGCGCACCGTGGGTGCAGTCCGCCGCCGCGCTGCTGGCCGTCTACATGGTCTGCAACAAGGTCGCCTCGCCGCAGTACGTCCTGTGGCTGCTGCCGTTCCTCGTCGTCGTGCGGATCTCCGGGTGGTGGATCGGGGCGTACCTGGTCGCCGACGTCTGCGCCGTCGTGGGGTTCTTCCGGAACACCTACTACCAGGCGATCGGCGCCGGCACGGACACCTGGGCGTACCAGGCGATGACGGTGGGCATCTGGGGTCGGGCGGCGTTGCTCGTGGTGTTCGTGGTGTTCTTCCTCAGGTCGACGGTCGTGACACGGCCACCGGGCCCCAATACACTGCCGGTGGCCGTCAGGGGGACGGTCGTGACCGAAGGAACGCCATGACGCGTCTGCTCCACAGCTCCGCCGTCCGCCCGCTCGTCACCGCCGTCGTCGCGGTCGTGCTCGTCGCCCTGGCCGTCCTGGCGGGCCCACCGGCACCGGCGCACGCGGCGGCACCGTCGACCGGCCGGTACGTCCCGCTCGACACGTCCCGGGTCTTCGCCGGCACCGTCGGCACGACGCCCCGGGTCGTCCCCGTCGCCGGGACCGGTGGCGTGCCGGCGAACGCGACGGCCGTCGTGGTGAACGTCGAGGTCGCGAACCCGACCGCAGCCGGGTACGTCCGCGTGACCGCCGCGGGGACCGACGCCCAGGTCGCGACGCAGGAGTTCGGCGCCGGGCAGAGCATCTCGAACCTGGCGACGGTCAAGCTCGCTCCCGGCGGCGTCCAGCTGAAGCTCTCCGCGGGCTCCGCCACCGTGTTCCTCGACGTCTCCGGGTACTACGTCGACGGAGACGGGGCGACCTACACGCCCGTCGCCGCGTCCCGTGTGTTCCGGCAGCAGGTCGGCACGAGTCCGGTCGCGGTCCCGCTCGCCGGTGCCGGTGGCATCCCCGACGACGCCACCGCCGTGGCCGTGAACACGCAGGTCGAGGCCACCACGGCCAACGGCTACGTCCGTGTCACCCCGGCCGGTCAGGACCCTGCCGTGGCCGCCCAGGTGTACACCGCCGGCGCAGCCGTCTCGAACCTCGTCATCGTGAAGCTCGTGGGCGGTGCGGCACAGGTGAAGGTGTCGGCCGGCACCGCGGTCGTGTCGATGGACGTGACGGGCTACTACAGCGACTCGGACACGGGCTCGGTGTTCGTCCCGATCGACACCACCCGCGCGTACGCCGGTCCGGTGACGACGACGCCACGCAGCATCCGCCTCACCGGCACCGCGGGCGTGCCCGGCACGGCCACCGCGGTCGTGGCCAACGCCGAGACCGAGAAGACGACCTCGGGCGGGTACCTCCGCATCACCCCGGCGGGCACCGACGCCCAGGTCGCGACGCAGGTGTTCCGCGCCGGCCAGGCCATCTCGAACCTCACGATGACCGGCGTCACCGGCAGCACGGCGGACCGCCGGGTGCAGGCGAAGGTCTCCGCGGGCTCGGCCACCCTCGACCTGGACGTCTCCGGGTACTTCATGGACGGCTCCACCGGCGCCGGGACCGGCGCCGACGTGTCGTGGCCGCAGTGCGACGCCCCCTCCTCGTGGCCCGCCGACGCGGCCTTCGGGATCGTGGGCGTGAACGACGGCATCGCGAACACCACGAACCCCTGCTTCGCCGAGCAGCGCGCCTGGGCCGAGCAGACCACCGGCGGTGCCGGGCAGGCGCAGCTGCAGCTGTACGTCAACACCGCGAACCCGGGCAACAAGGCCTCGGTGTGGCCCCGCAGCAACACCGTCCCGAACGGCCCGACGCTCACCGGCAGCCAGAACCCGTACGGTGTGTGCACGGGCGCCTACGACCTCGCGTGCACCTTCATGTACGGCTACACGCGCGCGTACGAGGACGGGACGGTCCGTGGCGTCGCCGACCCGGGCGCCCACCGCTGGTGGCTGGACGCCGAGACGGACGGCACGTGGCAGAGCAGCACCGCGCTCAACCGCGCGAGCCTCGAGGGGATGACCGCGTACTTCACCAGCGTCGGCGGCAGCGTGGGGCTGTACTCGTCGCCTGCCGAGTGGACGCAGCTGTTCGGCTCCGTGCCGCAGTCCAGCTCGCTGTACAGCCTGCCGACCTGGCGTCCGATCGGCACCGGCACGCTGGCCGCAGCGCAGGCTGCGTGCTCGTCCACGCCGTTCAAGGCCGGTGGCCGCGTCGAGATGACCCAGTACCAGTCAGCCGGCGTCCTGCGCGACGTCAGCTGCGTGTGAGGACCGGTGGGGTCAGCCGCGGCGGGTGAACCGTCGCTGCAGGCCCCACTGCGTCACGCGCAGCATGGCCTCGGCCACGATGGCCTGACTCATCTTGGAGACCCCGTGCAGGCGGTCGCGGAACCGGATCGGGACCTCGACGATGCGGCCGCCCAGGTCGTGCACCCGCAGCGTCATGTCGACCTGGAAGCAGTACCCCTTGGAGTCGATGGTGTCGAGGGCCATCCGGGCGATGACCTGTGCCCGGTAGACCCGGAACCCGGCGGTGATGTCCCGCACGTCGATCCGCAGCATCCACCGGGCGTAGGCGTTGCCGCCACGGCTCAGGGCCTGGCGGTACCAGGGCCAGTCGACGACCGATCCCCCGGGGACCCAGCGCGACCCGATCGCGAGCTGCACGTCGGGCTGCGAGCGGACCGCGTCGACGAGCGCGGGCAGCCGATCGGCCGGGTGCGAGCCGTCCGCGTCCATCTCGACGAGCAGCTCGTAGCCGCGTTCCAGACCCCAGCGGAAGCCCGCGACGTAGGCCGTGCCGAGCCCGAGCTTGCCCGTCCGGCGCAGCAGGTGCACGCGGTCGTCGGACGCGGCGATGGCCTGCACCACGTCGCCGGTGCCGTCGGGGCTGGCGTCGTCGACGACCAGCACGTGCGCATCGGGGACCGCGGCGAGCACGAGGGCCAGGGCGTCCGTGATGTTCTCGGCCTCGTCGTACGTCGGGACGATGACCAGGGCGGACGGCACCGTCATCGGGCCGTGCTGTCGTCTGGTCGCTCACGACCCATCGTCTGCCGCGCGACCTCGGACGGGGTGTCGCCCTCGGGTGCGGAGTGCTCCGTCAGCAGCCGTCGGACCGTGCCACCGGGTGCCGAGTAGGTCAGGTAGTTCAGTCGGCTGGTCTCGCGACGCAACCGGGTGACGCCCTCGAGGATAAAGCCGAGGGTCCACGTCAGGAAGGCGATGACCATGAGCGACGCGGCCAGGAACGCCGTCGGGAACCGGGGCACGAGCCCGGTGCGGCCGAACTCGATGAACAGCGGGATCGCGAGGACGATCGCGACGACGGCGAACACGGCACCGATGAGACCGTGGAACAGCACCGGGCGCTCGAAGCGGATCAGGTGCGCGATCAGCGAGAGGATCTTGAAGCCGTCGCTGTAGGTGTTGAGCTTGGACTCGGTGCCCTCGGCGCGGTCCTTGAAGCCCACCGGGACCTCGGTGTGCGGGACGCGCAGGTTCATCACGTGCACGGTGAGCTCGGTCTCGGTCTCGAACTCGCGCGACAGGGCGGGGAACGACTTCACGAAGCGGCGCGACATCACGCGGTAGCCGCTGAGCATGTCGGAGACGGGGGTGCCGAACAGCTTGCCGACCACACGGTTGAACATCCGGTTGCCGGCTTCGTGACCGGGCCGGTAGGCGGTGGCGTTCGGGTCGTCCTGCCGCACGCCGAGGATGTGGTCGTAGGGGCCCTCGAGCAGGGTCCTGATCATCTCGGGTGCCGCGGACGCGTCGTAGGTGTCGTCGCCGTCGATCATCAGGTAGACGTCGGCGTCGATGTCGCCGAACGCGCGGCGGATGACGTTGCCCTTGCCCTTGGTGTGCTCGTACCGGACCTCGGCCCCGGCGCGACGGGCTTCCTCGTCCGTGCCGTCGGAGCTGTTGTTGTCGTAGACGTACACGTGGATGCCCGGCACGGCGGCCTTGAGGTCGGTCACGACCTTGTGGATCGCCGGTGCCTCGTTGTGGCAGGGAACGATCGCGGCGATGACGAGGTCGTCGGGAGTCACGGGATAGGGTCCTTCAGTGGTCGCGGATCCGTCGAGCGGCGGGGCCTGCGGTCACGAAACCCCTGCGAGAGATTAACAGTTCCCCGGGTCGACGGCGCTCGCCACCCGGGACGGGAAGGACAGCGTGTCGAACGCATCGGAGTGGTTCCTCGGGCACCTGAAGCGCGGGGGCTCGTTCCTCGTCGTCGGTGGGATCGGCTTCGTCGTCGACGCGGTCGTGTACAACGCCCTGGTGTTCTGGGGCGGACACGGCCCGCTCTTCGCGCTGCCCCTGGTGGGCAAGATCATCGCGATCGCCGTCGCCAGCGTGGTCACCTACTTCGGCAGCCGGCTCTGGACCTACCGGGACCGAGCGGACGCGCAGACCCTCAGGAGCTTCCTGGTGTTCGCCCTGCTCAACGTCGTCGCGATCCTGCTGCAACTCGGCTGCCTCGGGTTCTCCCGCTACGTGCTGCACCTGGACTCACCGCTGGCCGACAACGTCTCGGGCACGCTGATCGGGCAGGGCGTCGCGACCGTGTTCCGCTACTTCGCCTACGGCAAGTTCGTCTTCAAGGACGACAAGGAAGGCGCTGCCGAGGCGGTCGCCGAGATCGTCTGACCCCGGGCAGGAGAGCGCACCGGTCGACCCGGCGCGCTCCCCGCCGTCAGCGCCGGTCGACCCGGTAGATCCAGAGCGACTGCTGCCCCTGGGTCACCTCGCGCACCTCGGAGACGCACTGGTCGGTGACGGGCTGGTCGGAGAGCACGTACTGCACGTTCTGCTGCGCGAACCGGCTGCAGCCGTCGAAGCTCACGCGGATCTGGTCGCGGACCGGCAGTGAGAGCTTCGGCGCGCCGTCACCGTCGAGCCAGTTCACGTTGGCCAGGCGGTTCCAGATCGGTTCGTACCGGCCACTCGGGTCGATCTCGTGCCACATCTCCTCGGGCGGGTAGGTCTGCACGCCGTTGTACGAGTGCGCCCCGGTCTCCAGGAGCATCGCCGTCGGCACGTAGCCGCCGATGCCCACCCAGCGGGCATCCGGCTGCCGGTCGACGATCCGGCTGACGGCCTTGCCCGCCGTCGTCTGTGTCGCCAGGTCGAACACGCCGCGGTACAGCGGGTTGACGCCCCCACCGACCACGACCGCCGCGACGAGCAGCAGCAGGGCGCCCGGGGCGATCCACCGCCGGGCGACCAGCAGGACGCCCACGGCGAGCAGTACGACGACGATGCGCCATGCGTGCGAGGCGCCGAGGACGTTCGAGCCACCGATGCGCAGGCCGATGTAGACGAAGCCGGCGCTCACCAGGACCAGGACCGGGCCGTAGCCGGCGGTCCCCCACGGCACGCGCGAGCGCACGGGTGCACCGACGTCCCCGGTCGGTGCGTCCTCCACCGGACGCGCGCCCACCCCGGCGTCGAGCCGCGCCGCGACGAGCGCCACCGCGACGAGTCCGAGCAGGTCGAACGCCAGCCGGATGCGTGCGTCCGTGCTCCGGTCGAGCAGCAGCAGGTGGGCGACGGCGTCCCAGTGTGGGACCAGCAGGAAGGCGAACAGCACGCCGAGCACGACGACGGTCGCCAGGACCGGCCAGTCCATCGCGCGGCGGCGACGGAGGCCCGCCCACAGGACCCAGAGCAGGGCCGGCAGCAGGAACACCACGACCATCAGGGGTGCAGCGGCCTCGGACTGGTTGACGGACAGGCCGCCGACCGCGCCGTACTGCAGCGACCGCTGGAACGGGCCGCTGAACAGGGAGCCGAGCGCCTCGACGCTCGTCGCCCCGGTCAGCTCGAGGCGCTGCCCGGGGTAGACCGTCCCCAGGACGGCCTTGATCGTGTCGAGCCGTGTGAGGGCCCAGACGCCGATGACGACGACGGCGCCCGCGGCGGCGAACGCGAGGGGCACGAGGCTGCGGACCGTGCGCCACCACGTCGTGCCGGGGGTCCGGAGCCGCTCGACCAGGAACCCGACCGCCACGGCGACCAGGACGACCGCCGCCGGGACCATGTACGGCACGTAGATGCTCATGACCATCGTGACCGTCAGGTACCCGGTGACGACCGCCGCGACGACCGCCGGCCAGCGCCGTGACGACCGGAAGGCCCAGAGCACCGCCGTCAACCCGGCGAACGCCCAGGCCACCGGCCAGATCGTCGTCGGCAGGAACCACCACTGGATCATCGGCGACAGGCAGAGCGCGATCGCCAGGAACGCGGCGGTCGCGGGGCGGCGCGGCATCACGGTCACGGCGAAGACGTAGGCCGCGATCAGCGCGGACACCACGGGCAGCCACCAGCGGACCGCCATGCCCTGGTCGAGGGGCAGGAACAGGAAGCCGACGACGTGCGGGCGGAACAGGCTGGACCAGTCCCACGTGGGCAGGTCGTTCTGGATGGTGGCGTCCATCCCGCCGGGGAACGACTGGTTGACGACCGGGAAGCCCTCGCGGACCTGCGAGAGGATCCAGCTCGACTGCACCAGCCACTCGTCGCTGCGGATGCCCTGCGGCCGCCCGGCGAGCAGGTCCGGGTCAGCGCCGCCCGTCCCGAAGGACTGCCAGTACACGCCGCTGGAGTTGCCCGAGACCCCGAGGGCGACGAGCACCACGACGATCAGCAGCGCGACCACCGGGAAGCCGACCAGGACGAGCAGGTTCGGCAGACCTGACGGCCGCGGTGCGACCACGCGCTGCCAGGCGGTCTCCGTCCGCATCCACAACGCGAGCAGACGGTTGTCGGGTCGAGGTCGGTCGACGGTGGGACGGCTCACGCGGTGGGTCTCTCGGTTCGGGGGCGGTGGTCGTCGCCGACCGCCGGCGTCACCGAACGGTGACGACCTGGCAGCCGAGCAACACGTTCTTCCCGGCCCCGACATTTATCGCATACGAGCAGACCGTGTGCGAACCGGCTCGCGCAGCGAAGGACTGGTTGATGCCGTGCGCGGCCCCGGCGGCCGGGTACTTCCGTCCGATGTCCGACCGTGCGGCGTTCGCGGGCCCGGACGCGACGCCCACCCCGTCGAGGTAGGTGTCGACGCGCAGCGCGGTGGCCTGCTGGTCCGGGTCGATCGTCCACCCGTTGACCTGCACACGACCGGCGACGCTCGACGCCGCGTCCATGCCGCCGAACGGCGACGAGCTCGCGCCGATCGTGACGGTGTCGCACCCGAGGGCCTTGTCCGCGCCGCCGGCGACGTTCACCGCGGTGACACAGATGGTGTGCGCTCCGGGACGCAGGTCGTAGACGGCCTTGATCCCGTGGTTCGGACCCGCCGCCGGGTACCGACGACCGACGTCGCCACGCGGGGCGTTCGCGGTCGAGGTGCCGACCTGGACGCCGTCGATCGCGACCCGGACCTGCAGTGCGTTCTTGGTGTCGGGGTCGATCGTCCAGCCGTTCACGGTCGCGGTCGACCCGCTCGTGGTGACGTCCATGCCGCCGAAGGGTGAGGTGTCCGCGACCGTCACGGTGTCGCAGCCGAGCCGTGTGGTCGCACCCGTCCCGACCATGTTGAAGGCGTAGGCGCAGACCTGGTGCGTGCCGCCGGTCGCGGCGACCGTGGTCGCGATCCCGTGCGCGTCCCCGTAGTTGACGTAGCGGCGGCCGACGTCCGGGCGCGAGGCGTTCGCCGTCGTCCGGCTGGCCATCACGTCGTCGACGTACACGTCCACGACCACGGGCGACGCGGTGTCGGGGTCGATCGTCCACCCGTTCACCGTCACCTGGCCGGCGGTCGCCGACGCCGCGTCCATGCCACCGATCGGCGAACCGCTCATCACGGTCACGGTCTGACAGGCACCGATCTGGGCGTTCGAACCGGCGCCGATGTTCACGCCGACCGCGCAGATGGAGTGCGTGCCGCCGCCCACGGTCAGCGTGCTCAGGATGCCGTGGTTGTTCCCCGTGCCCGGGTAGCGCCGTCCGACGTCGGGTCGGGACGCGTTCGCGGGCAGGGTGCCGAGGAGCTTGCCGTCGGAGTACCACTGCACCTGCACGGTCTGCGTGCCGGCGTTCGGGTCGAGCGCCCAGCCACCGACCTGCACGTAGCCCGGGCCGAACTGCTTGGCGTCGATGCCGCCGAAGGGGTTGTCGGCGGTCGAGACGCCGAACCAGTCGTTGTACAGCCGCCAGAAGTTCCGGTTGCCGTACGCCGAGCACGAGTCGCCCGAGCCGTAGAGGTTGGTCAGCGCGGCCTGGTTCGGCGTGTAGGGCGTGTAGTAGTACAGCGCCGCGGTGGCCTTGTTCTGGATGTAGACGGTCTTCGTGCCGCAGCCGGCGTTCGGGTTGTACTGCACGGCGCGGTTCGCTCCGGGGCCGAACCACGTGAAGTAGTTGCTGGTGCCGGCGGGGTTGCCGTACCGCTTCCACTGCCACGACGCCCAGAACACCTGGTTGCCGACGCCGCCGTACGCCGGGTCGCAGCCGCCGTTGGCGCTGTCCGGGCAGGCGTAGCCCATCGCGCGGTCCAGCCGACCGGCCGACGGCCCGCGAGCAGTGGAGCCGTTGATGAGCGTCTGCTCCTTCTGGAGCGTGACGATGATGACCTTCGGGTTGATCCCGCACGCGGCACCGACGCGGGCGATGATCTGCGCGGCGGAGAGCGAGGAGCCACCCGTGAGCGCGTTGCACATCGCGTCGGCGCCGTGACTGTTCAGCGAGAAGCGTCCGACGTTCAGGCAGGATGAGTTCGAGCACGTGCCGATCTGCGCGTTCAGGAACGTCTGGATCGCGGACTCGCTCATGCCGGAGCCGTTGTAGAACTCGGAGTCCGGGATGATGTTGCCCGGGTCGAACTGCGATCCGCTCAGGGCAGAGGCCGGTTCCACGGACGCCTGTGGTCCGGCGATCTGGAATCCGACGAGGATGCTCGCGACTGCGAGCACGCTCGCGACGGCGGCGATGGCCTTCTTCACGACGGGGTGCCTCCCTGGGCGGCGACGCGGTGTGGTGAGCACGCGGGCTGTGGGGTGCGGTCGGTCTGGCCCTGTCCGGACCGAGTCACACGAGTCACATCAGGCTACCTGGATCACAGCGATCACACAGCCCCCAAGTGCACCCCCGAACGGGAGGGGCGCCGTGCGTCCGCCGCGGACCGCACCTCGAGCGCCTGGTCGCGCCTGAGTGCCCACTCAGTGTCAGCCCGCCAGGAGCGTTTCGACGCGGCGACGCGCCGCCGCGTCGTGACCGTCGTCGCGCCGGGCGCGACGCGCGTGACGGAGGACGGCAGGGGCCTCCAGGACGAGCCGCCGCCACGCGGCCGGTGCGAGCTGCGCCCGACGCGGCTGCGCCAGGTCGCGCACCATCCGCACCAGGGTGCGGAACACGACCCGCGTGACCAGGGCCGGCGAGCCGTTCCGCACCACGACCGCCAGGCGGTTCCGCATGCTCTGGTACCGGACCAGCGGACCGTTGCTGCCGGAGCTGGCGGCGTGGCGGTGCACCACGACCGCGTCGGGCGCGTGCCGGATCTCGTACCCGGCCAGGCGGAGCCGCCACGCGACGTCGAGGTCCTCGTAGTACATGAACAGCGTCGGGTCGAAGCCGCCCACCTCGGCCACCGCAGCGCGGCGCAGGAAGGCGGCGCCACCGGAGAACCCGAAGAGCGGCGCAGACTCCGGGGCGTCGTCGATCGGACGCAGCCAGTCGCGGTCACGGCCGTTGCCCGAGCGGTCGAGCACGACGCCGGTGCCGTTGACCAGTGTCTGTCCCACCTCGGCGCGACGCCACCGACGCCCGTCCCCCGCGACCAGGTCGTCCGGGGCGCGCGAGTCCGACGGCGCGGCGACGAAGCGCCCCTCGAGCACCGCCGTGGCGGCGACGACGGCCACGCCGGGTCCACCCGCGGCGAGGACGGCGAGCCCCCGGTCGAGGAACCCGTGGTCGGCGACGGCGTCGTTGTTCACCAGGACGAGCACGGCACCACTCGATGCGGCGATCCCGCGCTCGACCCCACCGGCGAACCCGGCGTTCGTCGGTTCGGCGACCAGGACGACGTCGGGGTACTCGGCACGGTAGGCGTCGACCGTGGCGTCGTCGGCCTCGTTCACCACGAGCACGACCTCGACGGAGGCGTCGACGCGCTGCGAGAGCACCGAGTCGATCGCGCGGCGGGTGAGGTCCGGCTGGTGCCAGTCGACGATGATGACGGAGAGGTCCACCGGGCCAGTCTCCCAGGCGCGCGCCGGCCGACCGGGACCCCGGTGGTCTGGTCGGTATAGTGGTGCCGCCTTCCGAGGCACCACCGCCTGCCGACGTATGGAGTCCTTCCGTGTCCACTTTCGCGCCCCGCGTGTCCGTCGTCGTCATCAACTTCCGCGGCACCGACGACACGCTCGAGTGCATCGCCCGTCTGAGCGAGGTCGACTGGCCGGCGGACCGGCTCGAGATCGTGGTCGTCGAGAACGGCTCCGGCGACGACAGCGAAGCGCGCCTGCGGGCGGCGCTCGGCGGCCAGGCGAACGTGCGCATCATCGTGTCGCCGGAGAACCTCGGGTTCACCGGCGGCAGCAACCTCGGCGCGCGTGAGGCCACCGGGGACGTCGTGGCGTTCCTCAACAACGACGCCAAGCCCGACGTCAACTGGGTGAAGGAGGGCGTCGCCGGGTTCGCGCCGAGCCCCCGCGTCGCCGCCGTCGCCAGCAAGGTGCTGGACTGGGAGGGCAAGACGATCGACTTCGTCGAGTCCGGCCTGAGCTGGTTCGGCATGGGCTACAAGAACCACATCGCCGAGCTCGACGACGGCCGTTTCGACGAGCCGCAGGACCTGCTGTTCGGTACCGGCTCGGCGCTGTTCGTCCGTCGCGACGTCTTCTTGGAGGTGGGCGGCTTCGACGAGGGCCTGTTCATGTTCTACGACGACGTGGACCTGGGCTGGCGCCTCAACCTGCTCGGCTACCGTGTCCGGTTCGCGCCACGCTCGGTCGTCTACCACAAGCACCACGGCTCGATGAAGTCGTTCGGCGACCACCGCGAGATGTACCTGCTCGAGCGGAACGCCCTGCACCTGCTCTACAAGAACCTGTCGGACGAGAACCTCGGCACCTTCCTGCCGGCAGCCCTGGCGCTGCTGGCGCGTCGCGCGGTCGCCAAGAGCGGGCGCGACTCCGAGGAGTTCGACATCCGCCGGTTCACGGGTGCGCCGGACGAGTTCGACCCGACGACGCCGATGTCCAAGGAAGCCGTCGCGGGGCTGTACGCGCTCGACCAGTTCGTGTCCGACCTGCCGCGGTTGTCCGAAGAGCGCCGCCGGATCCAGGGGCAGCGCGTCAAGACCGACAAAGAGGTCTTCCGCCTGTTCGGGGACGCCTTCAAGCCACTGTTCGAGGACGGCTACTTCCTGGAGGGCTACCAGGCCATCATCGAGGCCTTCGACGTCGAACAGCCGATGCACCGCACCCGCGTGCTCGTCATCACCGGCGACGCGCTCGGCGAGAAGATGGCCGGTCCGGGCATGCGCGCGTGGAAGATCGCCGAGGCCCTCAGCGAGCACAACGACGTCCGACTGGTGACCTGGAACGTCGCGAACCGCAAGTCCACCGCCTTCGAGGTTTCCCGCGTGCCGCTGCAGCACGAACGCGCGATGCGGGAGCACGAGGAGTGGGCCGACGTCATCTTCTTCCAGGGCTACGCCCTGCACCACTTCACGACGCTGCAGCACTCGAACAAGATCATGGTCGTCGACCTGTACGACCCGATGCACCTCGAGCAGCTCGAGCAGGCCCGCGACAACGGCGACGTCGGCTGGCGCAACCAGGTGACCTCGACCACCGACGTCATCAACCGCCAGCTCGAGCGCGGCGACTTCTTCCTGTGCGCGTCCGAGCGGCAGCGCCTGTTCTGGCTCGGACAGCTGGCCGCCGTCGGTCGCGTCAACCCGGACAACTACCTGGCGGACGACAACCTCAACAAGCTCATCGCGATCGCGCCGTTCGGCATGGACTCCACGCCGCCCGAGCACACCCGCAAGGCGATCCGCGGCGTCACGCCCGGCATCGGTGAGGACGACAAGGTCGTCATCTGGGGTGGCGGCATCTACAACTGGTTCGACACCCCGTCGCTCGTCCGCGCGATCGCCAAGGTCGCCGAGACGCACGACGACATCCGGCTCTTCTTCCTGGGCGTCGCGCACCCGAACCCGGACGTGCCGGAGATGGCGATCGTCTCCGAGACCCGCCGGATCAGCGAGCACCTGGGGCTGACGAACAAGCACGTCTTCTTCAACGAGCAGTGGGTCGCCCTCGACGACCGCCAGAACTACCTGCTCGAGGCGGACGCCGGCGTCAGCACCCACTTCGCGCACATCGAGACCACGTTCTCGTTCCGCACCCGCATCCTCGACTACATGTGGGCGAACCTGCCGATCGTCACGACCGACGGCGACAGCTTCGGCGACCTGATCGGTGCCGAGGGCATGGGCGTCGCGGTCAAGGAGCGCGACGTCGACGGACTCGCCGCCGCGCTCGAGTCGATGCTGTACGACCCCGAAGCGGCCCAGGCGGCTCGCGACGCGGTCAGCCGGGTCCGCTCCGACTTCACGTGGGAGCGCGCCCTGGCGCCGCTGGTCGAGTTCTGCAAGGACCCGCACGTGGCCGCCGACCGCGCCCACGACGCCGCCGTGCCGGCCGGATCGCTGTCGGCCGCGAGCCGTCCGCGGGTGGCACTCAGCCCGGCACGGCAGCGTGAGCTGCAGTTCCACCAGATCGCCAACAGTCGTCACGGGATCTCCCGCGACGTGCGCCTCGCCACGTGGTACCTCCGCGAGAACGGCGTCTCGGGGCTGCGGAACAAGGTGCAGAACCGCGTGCGCATCATGCGCGAGAGCAAGAACGGGCGCTGATGCCCCGGTGGTCGCCCCGGGCCGCCGATGTACAGTTGTCCGTCGCCCGCGTCGAACGTAAGGACCCCCTTTGAGCAACATCGTCACCGAGCGGTTCGAGCGCCTCCGGGAAGAACGGATGGTCCCGGCCGGCCGCCCGGCCACCGCCGTCATCGGGTCGATCCGCGAGATCTTCGCCCACCGGCAGCTGCTCGACCTGCTGATCCGCCGCGACCTGAAGTCCCGGTACAAGGACAGTGCGCTCGGCTTCGCCTGGACGCTGATCCGCCCGCTGGTGCAGCTGGCGATCTACTACTTCGTCCTCGGCAAGATCCTCGGCGCGTCGCGCAACATCCCCGAGTTCGCCGTCTACGTGTTCGCCGGGCTGACCCTCTACGGGCTGTTCAGCGAGATCGTCGCCGCCGGGACGGCGTCGATCGTCTCGAACGGCGGGTTGATCAAGAAGATCTACCTGCCGCGCGAGATCTACCCGCTGGCGAGCGTCGGAGCAGCGCTGTTCAACTTCGGCGTGCAGATCGTCGTGCTCCTGGTGGCGACGATCCTGCAGAGCGGCTTCGCGTGGGTCCGGCTCGACCTGCTCTACTTCTTCCCCGCCACGCTCGTGATCCTGATCTGGGCGACGGCTCTGGCGCTGCTCCTCGCCGCTGCCAACGTGTACCTCCGCGACATGCAGTACCTCGTCGAGGTCCTGGTGCTCCTGCTGATGTGGGCGTCGCCCATCGTCTACAGCTGGCAGCAGGTCGCGAACGCTGCGCCGCAGTGGCTGCTGAACCTCTACACCGCCAACCCGATCACCCTCGCGGTCCTCGGGTTCCACCGGGCGTTCTGGACCGCTGGGCCCGACTCCGAGTACCCGACGCACCTGCTGATCCGTCTCGTGGTCGTCGGTGTCGTCGGCCTGATCGCACTCCTGCTGTGCCAGCGCGTGTTCGCCAAGCTGCAGGGCAACTTCGCCCAGGAGATCTGACCCGATGAGCATCGACAGCAACATCGCCACGCAGGAGACCGCGTCGCCCTTCAAGGACGCCCCCGCCGTCGTCACGGTGAAGAACGTCTCGAAGCGCTTCACGATCCGCAAGGACAACTCGCTCAAGGAGCGCGTCGTCACGCTGGGCCGCGCCGGCCGCCGCCACAGCGAGGACTTCTGGGCGCTGCGCGACATCAACCTCGACATCCCCGCCGGCACCACGATCGGTCTGCTCGGCCCGAACGGCTCGGGCAAGTCGACGCTGCTGAAGACCATCGGCGGCATCCTCGAGCCGACCACCGGATCCGTCGAGCGACGCGGTCGCCTGGCCGCGCTCATCGAACTCGGTGCCGGGTTCCACCCCGACCTGACGGGGCGCGAGAACGTCTACCTGAACGCGGCGATCCTCGGCCAGACGCAAGAGGAGACCGAGGCCCGGTTCGACGACATCCTGCAGTTCTCGGGCATCGGCGACTTCATCGACACCCAGGTGAAGTTCTACTCGTCCGGCATGTACGTCCGACTGGCCTTCGCGGTCGCGATCAACACCGACCCCGACGTCCTGCTGGTCGACGAGGTGCTGGCCGTCGGCGACGAGCAGTTCCAGAAGAAGTGCCTCGACAAGATCCGCGAGTTCCAGGCGCAGGGTCGCACGATCATCCTGGTGTCGCACTCGCTCGGCCAGGTGCAGGAGCTCTGCGACTCCGCGGTGGTGCTGCACCACGGCGAGGTCAAGTTCCAGGGCTCGGCCCGGCTGGCCGTCAAGAACTTCCGCGAGATCCTCGAGGGACGACGGATCGCCGAGGCCGAGGCCGCGCACCCGGAAGAGGACGCCAAGCCCGGCAAGGTCGAGCACGTCACGCTCGAGATCCCCGGTCGCGCCCCCGGCGCCGAACACCACCACGGCGACGACCTGGTCATCCGCGCGACGTTCTCGCACAAGGACGTCCTGCCCGAGTGGCGCGCCGGCATCAAGATCGAGAACCACCTCGGCAACCCCGCGTTCGGCGTCGACAGCCGCCAGACCCAGGTCCGGCACGACCCCCTGCGCGGTTCGGCCACCATCGAGTGGCGCCTGAGCGACCTGCGCCTGGGCGGTGGCCAGTACTTCGTGCACGTGTTCCTGGCGAAGCCGAACGGTGAGCACATCGTCATGGAGCGCGAGGCCGCACGGTTCGTCGTCGCCGACGAGGACACGCAGTCGGGCATCGCCTGGACGAAGAACACCGAGCGACAGGTCAAGGGCTGACGTTGCGGGACCTGCCGGTGCTGGTCGACGCCACGTCGATCCCGCCGAACCGCGGAGGCGTGGCCCGGTACATCTCCGGCCTGCTCACCGGGCTCGCGGAACTCGACGTGCGCGTGCAGGTCGTCGGCAAGGCGGCCGACCTCGACTGGCTCCGCGGGCTCGCACCCGTGCACGGGTACCACGCGGCCCCGGCGTGGACGTCCTCGCGTCCGCTCCGCCTGCTGTGGGAGCAGACCGGCCTGCCCGCCCTGGTGGGGCGGGTCGGGGCGACCACCCTGCACAGCCCGCACTACACGTTCCCGGTGACCAGGGCCTCCCGGACGGTCGTCACCCTGCACGACGCGACGTTCTTCAGCGACCCGGCCGCGCACTCGCGCCTCAAGGTGCTGTTCTTCCGGACCTGGACGCGGCTCGCCCGTCGACGGGCCCGCGCGACCGTGGCCCCGAGCGCGGCGACCGTCCGCGAGCTCGACCGGTTCACCGGTCGGCCCCGTCGCCCCACCGTCGTCGCGCACCTCGGCGTCGACGCCACCCAGTTCCACGAGCCGACCGCTGACGAGGTCAGCGCGTTCCGGCGGGCCCACGACATCGCGCCGGACACCGAGTGGATCGCCTTCCTGGGCACCATCGAACCACGCAAGCGCGTCCCCGAGCTCATCGCGGCGCACCGGGCGCTCGACACGGCATCGGGCGCAGCACCCGCGCTGCTCGTCGCGGGTGGCCTCGGGTGGGACGACACCGCCGCCGCCGAGCTCCGCACGGCCGGGGACGTGCCCGGCGAACCGCTGCGGTACCTGGGGTACCTGCCGGTCGACGAGCTGCGGGCGTTCCTCGGCGGCTCGCGTGTCGTGGCGTACCCGAGCATCGCCGAGGGCTTCGGGCTGCCCGTACTCGAGGCGATGGCCTCGGGTGCCGACGTCCTGACCACCGACCGGCTGGCGATCCCCGAGGTCGGCGGCGACGCCGTCACCTACACCGAACCCGACGCCGGACCGATCCGCGCCGCTCTCGAACGCCTGCTCGCCGACGCCCCCGGGGCCCGCGCCGACCGCGTCGGCCGTGCCCGCGCCCGCGCCGCCGGGTTCACGTGGTCCGCCTGCGCGCGCGCCCACCTCGAGGTGTTCGGATGAGCGGCGGCAGCGCACGAGCCGCCATCGTCACCGTGACGTACGACTCGGTGGACGTCCTGCCCGCGTTCCTGGCGTCGACCCAGGACGCCAGCGCCGGGCGCGTCGAGGTCGTCGTCGCCGACAACGACTCCGCCACGGCCGACGAGCTCCGGCAGATCACCGAGGCCGCGTCCGCACGCTTCTACGCGGTCGGGGCGAACCGGGGCTACGGCACCGCGGTGAACCGCGCGGTCGCGACGCTCGACCCCGACGTCGGGTGGGTGCTCGTGTCGAACCCGGACGTCGTGCTCGAACCGCTGGCCCTCGACCGGATGATCGACACCGCCGCGGCGGACCCGAGCATCGGCGCGGTCGGACCACGGTTGCTCGAGCCCTCGGGCGAGGTCTACCCGTCGGCCCGGGCGGTGCCCTCGCTGCGCACCGGACTCGGGCACGCCCTGTTCGCCAACGTCTGGACGAGCAACCCCTGGACCAAGCGGTACCGGCAGGACGGCGACCACTCCGGTCGGCGCGACGCGGGGTGGCTGTCCGGCGCGTGCGTCCTGGTGCGCCGTGACGTGTTCGACCGCCTCGGTGGCTTCGACGAGGACTACTTCATGTACTTCGAGGACGTCGACCTCGGATGGCGCATCGGCCGGGCGGGGCTGCGCAACGTGTACGAGCCCGCCGCCACAGCGATCCACATCGGCGGCACCGCCACACAGGGGTCCTCGGACCGGATGCGCCGCGCACACCACCACAGCGCGTACCGGTTCCTGGCGCAGAAGTACGCGGCCTGGTGGCTCTGGCCGCTGCGCGCCGTGCTGCGGGTCGCACTCGCCGTGCGCGCCCGCGCCACGCACACGCGCTGACGCGGTAGCGTCGCTGGGACGCCCCGGCGCCCGCCCCGAACGACTCCTCCCCCGAACCAGCACAGGAGTGCCCATGAACCTCGCTGTCACGCTGATGGTCCGCGACGAAGCGGACGTCATGCCCGCCTGGCTCGACCACCACGTCGCCCAGGGCTTCGACGTGTTCGTGATCACCGACAACGGTTCGGTCGACGGCACCACCGAGATCCTGACCGCCTTCGCCGCCCGCGACGACGTCACCGTGGACCTGCGGCACGACCCGTTGCACCACAAGCAGCAGGGGGTCGTCGTGACCGGCATGGCCCGCGACGCCGCCAGCATCCACCACGCCGACTGGGTCGTCAACGCCGACGCCGACGAGTTCATCCTGCCCGTCGACCGGTCGCTGACCGTGCGCCGGGTGTTCGACCAGCTCGACCCGGCGATCGGTGCCTTCACGGTGCCCGTGGTCAACCTGACCGGACGTCTGGCCGAGTCGGGCAGCGGCGTCGAGCGGCTGCACTGGCGGGACGAGCGTCCGCTCGACGCGCTGCACGCCGCGGGGCTGCTCGCACCGCCCTCGACGAACGCGGTGCACGTCGGCGACCCCGAGGTCACCGTCGTGCAGGGCAACCACCAGGTCAGCGTCGCGAACGGCGCCCCGGTGCCCGACGGGCTGCGGCTCGAGGTCCTGCACCTGCCGTGGCGGTCCTGGGCGCAGTACGAACACCGCGTCGAGGTGAGCGGCCGCGCCTACGAGGCGAACCCCGACCTGACGCCGAGCCCGCGCCACCACGGCATGCGCGACTACCGGCGGCTGCACGAGGGCGTCCTGCAGGCGACCTTCGCGCTGCGCTTCGTCACCGACGAGGACGCCGAGGCCGGCCCGTTCACCCGCGACGACGGCATCGCCGAGGTCCTGCGGCGCGCTGGTTCGCCGGTGCTCGACGGTCCGGCCGACCCGCTCGTGCCCGTCGACGACCTGGCACGGCTGCAGGCGCTCGGCCGGGCCGTCGTGACGCGGGACCTGCGCATCGAGGAACTCGAGGACGCGGTCCGCGCCGGCGAGGCCACGGCGGACACGCTGCGCGCCACGGTGCAGTTCGAGCGCGACCGGGCGATGGCCGCGCAGCGCGAGACCGCCGCGCGCGACGCCGAGCTCACGGCGATGCACGCGCGGCGGGTCGTCCGGCTCGCCGACAAGGTGGGCGAGGTCGCACGGCGCGTCCGCCGCTGAGCCCCGGCGGGCGCGTGCGCCGCGCCGGCGCACGTGGCCGCCGCGCCGCGCGTCCGCCGCGCTGGCCGCCGCGCCGCGCGTCCGCCGCGCTGCCCGCCGCGCCGCGCTGGCCGACGCGTCCGCCGCACGGCGTGCACGGCGCGGGTCGCACCCCCGCACGGACATCGCGCCCCGCGGCGACGGGGCGCGATGTGCGTGACGGGGAGCGACGCTGCCAGCGGCAGCCAGCGCCAGCCACCGGCGGCGGGCCCGGCCTGCGGGAACCGCGCTCAGCGCCCCGACCGCGCCGCGTGCGCAGCCCGCACGGCGTCGAGCAGCGTCTCCGCCCGGCGTGTGAAGGAGTGTTCCGCGCCGATCCGAGCACCGCGCGCGGCACGGTCGTCCGACGACACGGACTCCCCCGCCCGCACCAGCGCACCGAGGCCCTCCACCGAGTCGTACGTGCGGACCGCCCCGTGGAACAGTTCGTCGACGCCGGGCACCGGGTCCGTGACCACGAGCGCGCCCGAAGCAGCGGCGTCGAACAGCCGGTTCGACAGGAAGCCGTCGCGCGCCATGTCGTCCCAGTGGTCGTTGAGCACCACGCGGGCACTCCGGTACAGGGCCGGCAGCGCGTCGTTCGCCACGAACACGCCCCGGTGGACGCCGTCCGGCAGCAGTCCTTCCCACCCCTCGCCCCACACCGCCAGGTCGACGCCGGCATCCACCGCGTCGCGGACCACCGGCCGGAAGACCGCGCGCGTCTTGCCGACGAAGGCGGTGTCGAGCCCGGCGTACGCGGGGTCGACCGGGCCCGGGTGGAACCGGGTCGGGTCGGTGGCCTGCAGCAGCGGTGCGACGGGCAGCCCCGTCTGCTCGGCGACCCGGGAAGCCCAGACCGGTCCGGCGGCGAACCGCAGGTCGTACCGGGCGAGCTCGGCTGCGGTCACCAGGTCGGGGTGCGAGATCACCCAGAGCACGTTCACGGCGCTCGGGTGCACCGGGGTGTCGTCGAGCCCGCGCAGCGTCAGGGCGACGTCGTCGAGGTGCTCCGAGAACGGTCGGACGTGCGACTCGCGGTGGTCGACCACCACCTCTTGTCCCAGGCCCCGGAGCGCAGCGGCCAGGTCGCGCGCGAAGAACGTGTCCCCCCAGTCGTCGCCGCGTGGCCCGGGGTGCGCCGCGATGCGGATCGACCACCGCAACCGCTCGCCCCGGTCGCGCAGCGCGATCCGATCGGCGCCGCGCTCGGCCCGCACGACGGGTTCCCGCAGTGCGACGGGCGCACCGGCGGCGTCGGCCGAGGGCGTGCCCGGGACGAACCCGGCGGCCGCCAGTGCCCGGACGGCCGCGTCGTCCGTGCGCGCACGCCACACGGCCAGGGCCTCGGCAGCGTCGGTGTCGTAGCGCTGCTCGCGCATGGTCCGCGACCGGTACACGCGGCCGAGGGGCACGACGACGCACCGGCCGCCCGCGGCGTCGGCGGTGTCACGGGTCAGGCGGGCGACCGCGGTGCGGGTGTCGACGGTGCGGATCGGCACGGCCAGTGCATCGGTCCGTGCCGCGAAGCAGGGCTCGTCGGCGGCGAAGACGGCGACCCCCGCCAGCGCCTCGGCGTCCTCCGGCGGGTGCCCACGCAGGAGCGACGCGACCGGCGCCGATCCGCGGACCAGGGCGGCGCCCGCACTGGCGACCACGTCGTCGACGGTCCGGACGACGGCCACGGCGACCGGGGCCTCCTGGTCGGTCGCGGCGACCAGCACGTCGTACCCGCCCTGCGGCAGGGTCACGGAGGCGTCCTGCACCACCACGACCGCGCTCGCGAGCAGCGGGCGGGCGGCAGCGACCGCGCCGCCCCACGTTGCCGCCACCGTGGGCCGCGCGACGACGTGGTCGGCTCCCCCGGTGACCGCCGGGTAGGTGCTGGTCGGGCCGGCGTGCACGTCGTACGGCGCCACCACCACGACGACGGCACCAGCTGCCCGGGCCGCGGACACCGCGGGCAGGTGTGCGCCGTCGCGGAACGACGACTCGGCGACCGTCACGACGACGTCGAACCCGCCGTCACCGGGGTGCGGCGGGTCCGACACGAGCGACGTGTCGACCGGGAGGCCCGGGTCGGCTCCGCCCTGCGTCGCCGGTTCCGACGGGGTCGCCTGGACCGCGCCTGGCCGTCCCAGCAGCCGGCCGAGTCGCGACGGCCGCACCATCGTCAGCCGCGCAGCAGGTTCTGCAGGTAGACCCCGTAGCCGCCCTTGACGAGCGGTGCTGCGAGGTCGGCGAGCTGCGCGTCGTCGATCCACCCGTTGCGCCAGGCGATCTCCTCGATGCAGCCGATCTTGAAGCCCTGACGGTCCTCGATGACCTTGACGTACTCGGAGGCCTGCATCATCGACTCGAACGTGCCGGTGTCCAGCCATGCGGTGCCACGGTCGAGCACCTGCACGCCGAGCTCGCCCGCGTCGAGGTAGCGCTCGTTGACCGTCGAGATCTCGAGCTCGCCGCGTGCGCTCGGCTCGATGGTCTTGGCGATCTCGATGACCTTGTTGTCGTAGAAGTACAGCCCGGGGACCGCGTAGTTCGACTTCGGCGCGGTCGGCTTCTCCTCGATGGAGACCGCGGTGAAGTCGTCGTCGAACTCCACGACGCCGTACGCCGTCGGGTCGGCCACGTGGTACGCGAAGATCGTCGCGCCCTGCACCCGGGTGTTCTGCTTCAGGCTGGTGCCCAGGCCCGTGCCGTGGAAGATGTTGTCGCCGAGCACCAGTGCGACGCTGTCGTCACCGATGAAGTCCTCGCCGATGACGAACGCCTGGGCCAGGCCGTCCGGACTCGGCTGCACGGCGTACTCGATCTGCATGCCGAGGCTGGACCCGTCGCCCAGCAGCGCCTTGAACTGCTCGTTGTACTCCGGCGTCGTGATCACGAGGACCTCGTTGATGCCGGCCATCATGAGCGTCGACAGCGGGTAGTAGACCATCGGCTTGTCGTAGATCGGCATGAGCTGCTTGCTGATGCCCTTGGTGATGGGCCACAGGCGCGTACCGGAACCGCCGGCCAGGATGATGCCCTTCACTTGCTGCTCCTCAGGGACTCCGTGTAGGCGATGCACTCGTCGTAGGTCGGCAGGAGGCCCTGCTCGGCGGCCTGCACGAGGGTCGGGGCGCTGGTGTCCTTCTCGCTCAGCACCGGCTCGCCGATGCCGTCGGGCAGGACCAGGCCGACCGTCGGGTCGAGGATGCTGATCCCCTTCTCGCGCTGGGGGTCGTAGTGCGCACTGACCAGGTAGTTCACCGTCGACTGGTCCTCGAGCGCGACGATCGCGTGGCCCAGACCCTCGGACAGGTACACGGCCTTGCGGTCGACGTCGTCGATGCGGACCGAGTCCCACTGCCCGAACGTCGGCGACCCGACGCGGATGTCGATGATGTAGTCGATGAACGCCCCGCGCACGGCGGTGACGTACTTCGCCTGGCTGGGGGCGACGAGCGCGTAGTGGATCCCGCGCGCGACACCGCGCGACGAGATCGACATGTTCACCTGACGGAGGTCGAGGGGGTGTCCGACGGTGGTCTCGAGCACGTCGGCGCGGTAGGCCTCGAGGAAGGCTCCTCGTGCGTCGCCGTGCTGGACGGGGGTGAACTCCCACGCGCCTTGGATCTTCAGTTCGCGGATCTGCACCCGGACACCCTAGCAACCCCGCTCACGGCGGAGACCTCGGTCCGCAGCGCGTCCCGGGAACGCGGGCCGAGGGCCACCAGGATCGCCACGGCGAGCAGTCCGGCCGAGCCGATCACGTCCAGGGCGAGCCACGGCGCGAGACCGTGCGGCGCCTGCCATCCGCCACCGCGCCACACGACGTCCCATGGCCCCCCGACCCCCACGGAGTACCGGTGGTAGACCATCACGAACGACGTCACCTGCGCCACGCCCCAGGCGGTCCACAGCACGGCGGTGAGCGGTACCGGTGAGGTCCGGACGGAGGCCGCACGTCCGCCGAGCGCGACGGCGACGAGCACCAGGGCGACCAGGACCGGCAGTCCGTAGCGGCCCTGCCAGACGTACCCGAGCCGGTGCGCGGACGTGGCCTGCAGCAGAGCCGGCAACAGCAGCACCGAGGCCGACAGCAGCCCGACCGGCATCCAGGCCCGTCGGATCGTCACGAGACCGAGCACGACGGCAGCGCCGATGCCCGCCGTCCACCCGGTGAGGACCGGTCCGGGCGCGACGGAGTCCTGCCATCCGAAGACGCCGATCATCCCCTGACCGTAGGAACCCAGGCTCCAGAGCGCGTGCCAGACCGCAGCACGGATGCCCGGGCGGGCGGGGTCCGACGAGGGGATGTACCCGCCGGGCACCGCCACGGCTACGGTCCACACCAGCGCTGGGACCACCAGCACCGCCGCCACGATCGCCGCGCGCCAGACCGTCCGCGTACCGGCGACCGCGAGCAGACGCGCCCAGGGCACGGTGCAGCACAGCGCGACGAGGACGATGACCACGAAGAGCGGTGAGGTCGTCCTGGCGCTCGCGGTCAGGACGACCGCGACGGCGAACAGCACCACCTCACTCGTGGCGGGTCGTCGTCGCCCGTGCAGGATCGACCAGCCGAGCGCCGTGACGGCCGCGGTGCCGCTGACCTCGAGGCCGCTGGCGTTGACGACCGCACCGAGGTAGAGCACCATCGGCGTCGTCGCGATCGCCGCACCGATCACGAGCGGCCGCGAACGGTCGGACCGTGCCGCGACCCAGAACACGATCGCGAGCAGGAACGTGCTGAGCAACGCCGACGTCGCGCGCATCGCGAAGAACGAGTGCGCGCCGTGCAGCACCAGGGACGGCCAGCCGACCAGCGCGTAGTACAGCGGGTCGTAGGAGCCGACACCGGAACGGACCACGTGCGCCGCGCGGGACAGGCTGTCGGCCGACGGCGCGCACGCCGCCCACCGGTTCGGGTTCCCGGCGAAGCACGTCATCGCGCCGCCGACATCACCGACGTCGGCGGGGACCCGGAACGTCGTGACGCCCGCGCTGGAGGTCGGAGCGCCGTCGAGCTGGTCGCGGACCACGCCGGCGGCCTTCGCCACGTGCCCGCTCTCGTCCGGGCCGGAGGACAGCGGACTCGCGACGACCCAGGCCATGGCGACGACGAAGAGCGCCGCCCAGGCCCCCAGGAAGACCAGCGTCGACCGGGTGGCGAGCCGGCGGCGGAGGCCGACCCGTCCCCGGACGGCGAGCGAGGACCTGGTCATCCCCAGAACGGTGTGACGGACTGGTAGAAGTGCAGGTCGATCGTCACGATCGCCGCGACGAGGGACACGGCCGCCACCGCGAACACGACGACCCGCACCCCTCGCGTGGACACCAGGCGTCCGCCGATGAACAGCAGCATCACCGCCGGGACGACCGGCAGGAAGTACCGGCCCTGCAGGCCCTGCAGCCACTGGCCACGGTCCTCGGTGTAGTAGACGTACAGCGCCAGGCAGACACCGGCGACGACGATGGTGATGGCGACCACGACGACGACCCGCCAGAGGACGCCGGACCGCAGGCGTGCGACGGCGCCCCGCTCGTGCCGCTCGACGACGAGCATGGACAGCACCAACGTGATGACCAACAGGATCACGAAGGCCATCGGCAGGGGGGCGCGCAGCCACGAGAAGGACCCGAACACGCCGCGCCAGATCTCGCCCTTCTGCGTGGTGAGCCCGGTCGGGTAGTCGAGGACGATCGACCGGAACACGGCCTTGACGAAGACGAGCGGGTGCTCGAGCAGGAACGCGCGCTGCTGGTCCGGGTGGTTCAGCGGGTTGACGCCCTGCGTCACCCACGAGGTCGCGCGCAGCCAGCCGAGCGTCACGCCCGCTGCGATCGCGATGACGGCCCCGGCGCCGACCAGGTGCCACAGCCGACGAGCCGCCGGGTTGAGGACGGGGATGACGGCAGCCACCACGGCGATGGGCGCGTAGGTCGGTTTGACGAGCGCCACGGCGACGAACAGCACCCCGAGCAGCACCCATCGCCACCAGGTCGGTGCGCCTTCGCGCAGGGCCCACCGCAGCGCCAGCGCCGTCGCCAGGAAGCACAGCGCGATCGTGACGCCGTCGGCACTGAAGGACGCTGCCTGCCCGACGACCGACGGCAGCAGACCGACCGCGAAGAACGCCAGCCGTCCGACCGGGGTGAGCCGGGCTGCGGCGAGCAGCAGGCCGGCGACCGCGAGGAGCCCGAGGGCACGGCCGAGTTCGAGCTGGGCGAGCACACCGAGGCCCAGCGCCTCGCCGACACGGAGCGCCACCGCCTGCGGCACGTACGCGACCGGGGGGTACTGCACCGTGTTCGTGAAGGTCTGCCATCCCGTCGTCCCGTCCTCGTGGAGCGCGGCGAGCGCCGACCAGTCCAGGTCGCGGAAGGAGGTCTCGTCGTCGAACCCGCGGGTGAAGTGGGACTCGGAGAAGAGCTTCGGCCACGCCGTGGGGATGTACCCGCCCGGGTCGCCGTCGTGGATGCCCTCGATGCCCTTCGCCTCCTGCGCGACGAGCCCACCGTGTGCCACCTGGTAGGCGCGGTAGACGTGGGCGGGCTCATCCGGGTTCAGCCCCGGCGGGGTCACCGCGATGAACGTGGCGCCGCCGAGCACGAAGAGCAACAGGAACGCGATGTACTGCCAGAGCGCGCCGGGTCCGGTGAACCCGCTGCGGACCGGAGTGCGTCGTCGGGGGTCGTCGACACGGTGCGCGGTCGTGGGTGTCTCGGCACCGAGGGGGACGGTCGGGCTCGTCGCGGGCGTCGACTCCGTCGCCGGCACCGGGTGCGAGGACGTCTCCCCGGGGGTCGCGGTCGTCGACGCCATCGGCGTGGGTGCGGTGTCGGACAACGGTTCTCCTCTGTCGGGCGGCGCGCGGGCAGCGCGGTCGGGCAACCCGGACGACGATACCGGCTGCGCGCCTCAGATCCCGAGCGCCACTCGCCACTGCGGCTCGGCGCCGTCGACGACGACGCGTTCGGCGAGCACGTGCTCCCGAGCGCGCGCCACCAGGGCGTCGGCGTCGCGGAAGGCCGTGCGGAGCGCACGCCGCCACGACTCCGGATCGTCGGCCGCCAGCAGACCGCCGACAGCGTCCACCCCGGCGTACGACGGCCGGTCCGATCCGACGAAGGGCAGTCCGAGCATCGTGTACTCCAGGAACTTCAGGTCGCTCTTGGCGTCGTTGAACCGGTCGTCGGTCAACGGGGCGACGCCCGCCGACCAGCGGCGCGTGTGCTGCCGCAGGAACGCGACGAAGTCCGGGTAGTGCGTCCCGCCCTCGGGCACCGGCAGGCGGTCGTACCACCCGTCGTCATCGGAGGTGACCCCGACGACCTCGAGCCGCACCGGTCGGCCGTCGTCGTCGACGAAACCGTCGAACACCGGCCGCAGCAGGTCGAGGTCGCCACCGTGCGTGGCCGTCCCCATGTAGAGGACCCGCCGGGGGCCGTCCGTGTCGGGCCGGACCGGCTCCGTCGACCACAGGCCGGGCTGCACAGCGTTCGGGACGACGACGGATGCGATGCCCTCGGCCGCCAGGACCTCCTGCAGCGCCGTGGTGGAGACCACGACGGCGTCCGCGGACCGGACGAGCCGGTCGACCGACGCGAGCCGCTGCGGGTCGTACTCGGCCCGCGCGAGCCGGGCACGGGCCTCCTGGGAGAAGAAGTCGTCGTCGACCTCGGCCACGATGCGGGTGCCCTCGGACCGGGCGCGGGCGAAGGCCGCGTCGAGGGCGGTCACCGGGAACGCGTCCCGTTGGACCAGGACGGCGTCGAGGTGCGCGGTGTCGGTGCCGTCTGCCCAGCGGACCGGGTCGACCTGGGCGACGCGGGCGGCGCCCGAGGCGGCCAGCGCCGACATCCGACCGGTCACGCGGATGTGGGCGGACGCCGGGTGGACACCGCCTGCGCCGTGCACCACGAACCCGATCAACGGGGTCGGCGGCGGCGTGGGCGCGGTGGGACGGGCATCCCGTCCGAGCAGGCGAGCGAGACGGGAACGCATGGTCGACACCGCGTCATCCTGCCACGGCATCCCCCTTCGGGATGATCTCGCATAGGGTGTCGGTGGCCATGTGACCACCAGGGACGACCATGACGCTGCGCAGCCGCCCACCCGAGACAGAACGAGACCGCAGAACTCCGTGAAGCTCTTCATCCAGATCCCGTGCCTGAACGAGGAGCAGACGCTCCCGTCCGTGCTCGAGTCCATCCCGACCGTGATCGACGGCGTCGATGAGATCGAGATCCTCGTCATCGACGACGGATCGACCGACCGCACCGTCGAGGTCGCCCGTGCCCACGGGGTCCGGCACGTCGTCCGACACACGACGAACATGGGACTCGCCCGGTCGTTCCGGGACGGCGTCGACTACGCCCTGCTGCACGGTGCGGACATCGTCGTGAACACCGACGGGGACAACCAGTACCCGCAGGCGCAGATTGCCGACCTCGTCCAGCCGATCGTGCACGGCGACGCGGAGATCGTCATCGGCGACCGGCAGACCCGCACGATCGAGCACTTCTCCGGCTTCAAGAAGGTCATGCAGCGGTTCGGCTCCTGGGTCGCCAGCCGTGCCGCGGGGCTCGACCTGCCCGACGCGGCCAGCGGGTTCCGTGCCTACTCGAAGTACTCGCTGATCCGGCTCAACATCGTGACGCGCTTCAGCTACTGCATGGAGACCATCGTGCAGGCCGGCTACAAGCGGCTGGCGATCGCGAGCATCCCGATCACCACGAACGCGAAGACCCGCGAGTCCCGGCTCTTCAAGAACATCTGGCAGCACATGTTCCAGTCCGGATCCGCGATCGCGCGCGTCTACCTGATGTACCGACCGATGGCCCTGTTCGCCGGGGTGAGTGCGGTCTTCGGCGCGGCGGGGCTCATCCCCTTCGTGCGGTACCTGGTGTTGCTGTGGACGGACAGCGGCGGCAACCACCTGCAGTCGCTGATCCTCGGCGTCACCCTCGTGATCGCCGCCCTGCTCTCCATCACGATCGGTGTGGTGGCGGACCTGACCCGGCTGAACCGCACGCTGGCGGAGGAACAGCTCGACCTGCAGAAGCTCCAGCGGTACGGTGACTGACCGGCCGGCCGTCGGGCGCCGCGAACGTCTCGCGGTCGCGTCGCTGACGGTCGTCTTCGTGCTCGTCCTGCTGCTGTTCGCGGTCGTCACGAAGCCGTACGACGCTGCTGACGAGATGGCGCACTTCGACGCCGTGATGCAGCTGGCCCTCGGCAACGGGTGGGGAACGCCCGGGACCGTGCACGTCCTCGACGCCGTGCGGGCCAGCGTGACGTCGCCCTCGGCGGCGACCGCGACCTGGGGCGACCTGCTGCGGGCCTACCCGGGCGCGTCGGACCCGGCGGTCGACCAGATGACCCAGCACCCGCCGACCTACTACCTCGTCGCCGCGGGCCTGCTGCACCTCATCGGGTTCCGCGACCTGCTGTGGTCCGACGCGTTCCTGGCCGTCCGCTTGCTCGACGTCGCGATCGTCGCCGCACTGCCGGTGATCGCCTGGGCCACCGTCCGCCGGCTCACCCGGTCCGCACGCGGCGGGGTGGTGGCCGCAGCGGCGGTGCTCCTCGTGCCGCAGATCGCCGTGGTGGGCAGCGTCGTGACGAACGACGCACCCGTCCTGCTGCTGGCCGGCCTGGTGACCCTGGTCACCGTCCGCGTCCTCACCGGGGACGACCGACGGCGCACGCTCGTGCTCCTCGTCCTGCTGCTCGGCGCGCTCGTCTGGGTGAAGGGGACCGGCCTGCCGGCGGTCCCCTTCGTCCTGGTCGCGGTGTTCGTCGCCGGCCGCCGTGTCAGCTGGCGGCGCGCGCTGGTCCGCACGGTCGCGGTCGGCGCCGGGACCGCCCTCGTCGGTGCGTGGTGGTGGCTGCAGAACATCGTCGTCTTCGGGCGTCTGCAGCCCGACGGGTTCGTCGGGCGCACGGACCAGTCGTTCCCGAAGGGACAGGGGCCCGACCTGGCCGAGTTCGTCCAGGTGAGCTGGGACACGATCACCCGGACCTTCTGGGGCAGCAGCGGCCACAACGCCGGTCACGCGGTGTCGCCGGTGCTGAGCGACGTCGCCACCGTGCTGACCGTCGTCGTCCTGGTGGCCTACGCCTTCCGACGTGGACGCACCCTCGTGCCGGCCGTCGTCCTGGCGGTGTTCCCGCTCCTGCTCATCCTGCTGCAGACCGCGACGACCTGGTCCTCGTACCTGCGGACCACCGGCGTGAACGGCACGCAGGGCCGGTACTACTTCCCCGCACTCATCGCACTCATCGCACTCAGTGCGCTCGCCTGGCGGCGCCTGCCGCGGACCGACGCCGGACGCGGGCGGCTGGCGTCCGGCCTGGTGGTCACGTCCCTCGTCGTCGCCGCGTACGGCGTCTGGTTCCAGTGGCGTGTGAGCTGGGAAGGCGGGACCATCCTGGTCACCAGGGGCGGCATGGACGCCTACGCCGACGCGGGTCCGGTGCCCGGTGCCGTCGTCCTCGTGCTCGTCGTGCTGCTGGGCGTCGGAGCCGTCGTCGCGGGCGGACTCGCCCTGCGGGTGACCGGCGGGACCGCGACCACGTGCCCGCCCGACAGGCCCGCGCCGTCGACAGCGACGTCGACGTCGGCGTCGGCGTCGTCCGGCACGTCCCACTCGGAGGCCCCCCGGTGAGCGCCGCGACGACCCGCCGTCCCGTCGACGTCCGCCGCGCCACCGTGCTGCTGCTCGTCGTCACCACGCTCCTCTGGGTGGCGCTCCTGACGCTCTGGGCGCTGGTCACCCCGCTGTTCGGCGCACCGGGAGAGACCGACACCGTCGACGCGGTGTTCCGGACCGCTCTCGGTGCCGGCTGGCCGCCGCCCGGTTCCATGCACGCGCTGGCCGCCAGCCGATGGGTCATCGACAACCCCGGCGACCGGTCGACCTTCGCAGCCGTCCTGGCAGCGCACCCGGGCGAGACGTCGATCGTGAACCCGCTGTCGCAGAACCCGCAGACCTGGTTCCTCGCCGCCGGCGCGGTCCTGCGCGTCCTGCACTTCGAGACGCTGCGGTGGGACCTCGCCGTCCTCGCGCTCCGGCTCGTGGACGTGGTCCTGCTGGCCCCGGTCCCCGTGCTCGTCTGGGCGATCGCCCGTCGGTTGTCCGGCATCCGGCTGCTCGCGGCCATCGCACCGGTCCTGATGCTCGCGATCCCCAAGGCGGCGCAGTTCGGTGCGGCGGTCACGATCTGGACCGCCGTCGTCCTGCTCGCGACCGTCGCCGTCTGGCTCGCGGCACGGGTGCTCACCGGCGACCGCTCGTGGTGGGCGTCGATCGGGCTGGCACTGGTGGCTGGGGCTGCGGCGACCCTCAACGCGATGGGCCTGGTGCTCCTCGGCT
Organism: Curtobacterium sp. VKM Ac-2922; assembly: GCF_022815645.1. Taxonomy (GTDB): domain Bacteria; phylum Actinomycetota; class Actinomycetes; order Actinomycetales; family Microbacteriaceae; genus Curtobacterium. The sequence goes on from NZ_JALGRO010000003.1 coordinate 96,481, forward strand.
TCGCCCTCGTCGTGCTCGTGGTCGCGCGACGTCCCCGTGCTCGCCGGCTGGTCGACACGGCCGTCGCCGTCGTCGTCGACCTGGCCGTCGGGCTCGCGCTGTGGCGGTCCCTGCGCTCGGGGTGGGTGCCGGACGGCGCGCCGGCCCCGGCGACTCCCCCGGCCGACGTCCCGGGCGGGCTGAACATCGGGACCTTCCTCGACGTCCAGTGGCGTGGCGGCATCGGGTCCTTCTGGGGCTCGCTCGGACTCGAGACGTACGGGCTCACCCCGCCGCTCGTCACCGGCCTGTCCGCGACCGCGCTCGGGCTCCTCGTCTGGGCTGCGCTGCGCCGGGACCGAGCACTCCGACCCACCTGGACCGTGCTGGTCTGGCCAGCGTCGGTCGTGGTGGCGACGCTCGTCTACGCGTGGCGGAACGCCGTCGCCGACGGGCAGATCGCGACGTCGAACGGCAGCGTGCTGCTCGTGGCAGCGCCGGTGCTCGCCGCTTCCTTCGCGGTGGTGACCGCCAGCGTCTGGCCCGCACGACGGACCCGGCGGCGCGCCGCGGTGGTGGGGACCATCGGGTCCGTGCTGATCGCCGGGTACGGCCTGGCGGTCGGTGTCGCCGGCGCCTACCAGGGCGGACGGCTCACGCCCACCACTGCCGGCCTGCACGCCCTCGCCGCCGCGACACCGCTCGGCATCCGCCCTGTCGCGGCCGTCGGCCTGGTCGTGGTCGTGGCGGCGGTCGCGCTCGTCACACTCGTCGTCCTCGCGACCCGCCCCGCCCACCAGTCCGAGGACACCGTCACCGGCACCGCCGCCGATGCTGGTTCGGCTGCCGATCCGGACGCGGGTGCGGCCGGCGAGACCGACGCCGATCCCGGGCACGTGGCGGCCCAGACCACCGACGACCCCCGGGCACGTGGCGGCCCAGACCACCGACGACCCCGGGCACGGCGCCCCGCTAGACTCTCCGCCGACCGTGGAACCGACCAGAAGGAACAACGCGTGAAGATCCTCGTCACCGGAGGGGCCGGTTTCATCGGCTCGAACTTCGTCCGCCGCACCCTGCAGGACGCCTACCCCGGCCTCGAAGGCGCCGACGTCGTGGTGTACGACGCGCTGACCTACTCGGGCAACCTCGAGAACCTGGCGCCCGTCGCGGACTCGCCGCGCTACTCGTTCGTGCAGGGCGACATCACCGACGCCGCGAAGCTCGACGAGGTCGTGCCGGGCATCGACGCGATCGTGCACTTCGCCGCCGAGTCCCACGTCGACCGCTCGGTCCGCGACTCCGGCATCTTCGTCGAGACCAACGTCGTCGGCACGCAGCGTCTGCTCGACGCGGCGCTCCGGCACGGCACCGAGCGCTTCGTGCACGTCTCCACGGACGAGGTCTACGGCTCCATCAGCGAGGGCTCGTGGGCCGAGGACCGTCCGCTCGAGCCGAACTCGCCGTACTCGGCGTCGAAGGCCGGCAGCGACCTGCTCGCCCGCAGTTACCACCGCACGCACGGGTTGAACCTGTCGATCACGCGCTGCTCGAACAACTACGGGCCGTACCACTTCCCCGAGAAGGTCATCCCGCTCTTCGTCACGAACCTGATCGACGACCGGCACGTCCCGCTCTACGGCGAGGGCAACAACATCCGCGACTGGCTGCACGTCGACGACCACACCCGTGGCATCGCGATGGTGCTCACCAGGGGCCGCGCGGGCGAGATCTACAACATCGGCGGCGGCACCGAGCTCACGAACAAGGAGCTCACCGAGATGCTGCTCGAGGCGACCGGCAAGGACTGGTCGTACGTCGACCGCGTCGCCGACCGTCTGGGGCACGACCTGCGCTACTCCGTCGACATCTCCAAGATCCAGGCCGAGCTCGGCTACGAGCCCCAGGTGCCGTTCGAGCAGGGCCTGGCCGACGTCGTGCAGTGGTACCGCGACAACCGCGCGTGGTGGGAGCCCCTCAAGGAGCGCGCGGCGCTCGCCTGAGCCGGACGGACACCATGACCCGCTACCTGATCACCGGCGCTGCCGGCATGCTCGGCCAGGACCTCCAGCAGGCCCTCGCCGGGCGTGACGTCACCGCGCTCGCGCGCGCCGATCTCGACATCACCGACCCGGACGCCGTCGCGGCGGCCGTCGCCGGACACGACGTCGTCATCAACGCCGCCGCCTACACCAAGGTCGACGACGCCGAGTCCCACGAGGACGACGCGTACGCCGTGAACGCGCGCGGCCCCGAGGTGCTCGCGACTGCCGCGGTCGCTGCCGGCGCGAAGCTCGTGCACGTGTCGACCGACTACGTGTTCGACGGCAACGGCACATCGCCGTACGCCGAGGACGAGCCGACCGACCCGATCGGTGCCTACGGTCGCACCAAGGCCGCCGGCGAAGCCGCTGTTCGCCGGATCGCACCGGACTCGTCGTACATCGTCCGCGCCGCCTGGCTCTACGGGGCCGGTGGCCCGAACTTCGCGAAGACCATGATCCGGCTCGCCGGCTCGCACGACACCGTCAGCGTCGTCACCGACCAGGTCGGCCAGCCGACGTGGACCGGCGACCTGGCACGGCAGATCGTCGCGATGCTCGACGCCGACGCACCGGCCGGCATCTACCACGGCACGAACGCCGGCCAGGGGTCGTGGCTCGACTTCACGAAGGCGATCTTCGCCGAGGTCGGACTCGACCCCGAGCGGGTGCTGCCGACCGACAGCTCGGCGTTCGTCCGACCGGCACCCCGACCGGCCTACAGCGTCCTGGGGCACGACGGCTGGGCACGCGCGGGCGTCCCCCCGATGCGCGACTGGCGCGAAGCCCTGCACGCCGCTGCCCGGGCTGGGGTCCTCGCCGCGTGACGGCGTCCACCGCACTCGTCGTCGGGGGCGGCGGCTTCCTCGGTCGCGCCGTCGTCCGCGCACTCGTGGCCGCGGGCACCGACGTGGTCGTCCCCCGCGTCCGCTGGTCGGTGACCGCGGACGCGGCAGCCGACCTGGTCGACGCGATCCGGTCGATGCGTGCGGGCGGCCGCCCGTGGTCCCTGGTGTGGTGCGCCGGGACCGGCATCGTGGCGACCGGCGCCGACGCGTTCGCCGCCGAGGCCGAGCTCCTCGAGCGGGTGCTCGACCCGGTGGCCACCGCACCCGCGGCAGCCGGCGCCCCGGGCGCCGTGTTCTTCGCGTCCTCCGCCGGGGCTGCCTACGCGGGGTCCGTCGGTGTCCCGTTCGACGAGACGAGCGAGCCGCGCCCGCTGGCGCCCTACGGGTCCAGCCGGCTGCTGGCCGAGCAGCGGTTCCGTGACTGGGCCGAGGCCGTCGGTGCCCGTGCGCTGATCGGCCGCATCGCCAACCTCTACGGGCCTGGCGCGAACCTGGGCAAGCCGCAGGGACTGGTCTCGCAACTCGCGCTCGCCCACGTCGAAGGGCGCCCGTCCTCGCTGTACGTCCCGCTCGACACCACCCGCGACTACCTGTTCATCGACGATGCCGCCGCGATGGTCGTCGACGCCCTGGACCGCGTGCGTGCGGAGCCCGGCGCACCGGTCACCAAGATCTTCGCGTCGCAGCAGGGCCGCACCATCCGCGAGGTCCTCGACGCCGTCGGGGCCGCCGTCGGCGTGGATCTCGACGTCCGCACGGGCGAGGACCCCTCCGCGTCGGCCCAGGGCCGGGACCTGCGGTTCCGGTCGATCGTGCTGCCGGAGGTCGACGACCGCCTCCTGACGCCGTTCGACGCGGGCGTGCGACGTACCGTCGACGACGTCCGACGCACCGTCGACGTCCAACGCACCGTCGACGACGTCCGACACGCTGCCCGAGCCGACGGCCACCCGCCTGCCGGACCCGTGCCGCCGCACCGAGGAGACCTGTCACGATGACCCGCACCGAACCCCGCTGGGCACGGACCACCGCCTGGATCGCACGGCACCCGTGGGCCGGCCTCACCGTCTGGGCCGCCGTGGTGTTCATGCTGGCGGCCTCCGTCGCCCGTGCGTTCACCTACCCCCCGCTGAACGGCGGTGACGAGCCCGCACACCTCGACTACGTCATCAGCGTGTGGCACCTGCACCTGCCGGTGTTCGAGAAGGGCATCACGTACCACGCCCCCTTCGGCGCGACGACGCCCGTGCAGTGGGTCTCCCAGCACCCGCCCCTGTACTACCTGGTGCTCGCGCCCGTCGTCGGCCCGCTCTTCGACGGCGGCCACCCGCTCGTCGCGGTCATCGCCGGACGCCTGATGAGCGGCCTGATGGCCGGCGGTGTCGTCGTGGCGTCCGCGTGGGCGGCCTGGCGGTGCTTCCCGGGTTCACGTCGGCTCCCTGGTGCGGTCGCCGTCGTGACGGCGTTCGCGGGCATGGTCATCCAGCAGGGCGGCTCCATCTACAACGACATCCTGTTCGTGCTGCTCCTGGTGCTGGCCTGCGGCGTCGCCGGCGCGGCGATCCGCACCGGCATGGGGCCCGGTCTCGCCGTCGCCTCGGCGGTCGTCGGCGCCGCGGGCATGACGACCCGTCTGTCCTTCGCGCTGTGGCTGGTCGCGCTGGTCGTCGCCACCGTGCTCGCCCGTCGGGTGCAGCTCTGGGGGCTCGGCGGCGTGTGGGCGAGGATCGTCGCCGCGGCCGCTCCCGTCGTCGCGGCAGGAGCGGCGTCGGGGTGGTTCTACCTGCACAACAAGGCGACGTCGGGCAACTTCAGTGGCCGGCACGCCGAGTGGGGCATCGAGAACATGGGCCGTGTCGTCCGCCCCGTGCGCGAGGTCGCACTCGACGGCGGCTTCTGGACCGGCCTGTTCGGCATCTACCGCGGCGTGCTCCCCCCGAGCACCCCGGTGCAGTGGGTGCTCATGATCCTGCCGATGCTGCTCGCAGCGGTCGTCGGCGTGGTCGTGCTCATCCGACGTCGCCGCTCCCCCGCCGTCGGCCGCGCCGCCGCACGGTTCCGGCGTCGCGACCGCCTGTCCACCTGGCTGATCGTGGCGATGTTCGTCGTCGTCTCGGCGCTGCTGACGGTGATCGAGATCGACTACGTCCACGGCGGCGGTGCGGCGAACACCCGCTACGCCCTGACCATCCTGCCGGTGATCACGATCGCGATGGCAGCGGGACTGACCGGCTTCCGCCGTGCCTCCGGCGCGCTCGTCCTGCTCTGGGTGGCCGTGTCGTTCGTGCCGTACCTGTCCCTGGTCGACCTGCACGTGGCGGGGATCGTCCCGCATGCCGCTCGCGTGGTGCAGCTGATGTTCGCCGTCTCGGTCCTCGCCGCGGTCGGCTGCGTCGTCGGTGCCTTCGTCGACCAGCGCCACCGGGAACCGGCCGCTCTGCCCGCCGGACCGCGGGCCTTCCGCGACACCCCGCCGGCGTCCGCGGTCGATCAGGAGGCGCGGGCCTCGGCCAACAGCGTGCGGTAGCGGTCGGCCACGGCGTCGACGGTGTGCGCTGCCGCCGTCCGCGCGGCCGCCGCCCCGAGGGACGCGGCCCACTCCGGGTCGCCCAGCAGTCGGTCCACGGCGGCTGCCAGGTCGTCGGCGTCCCCGGGCGTCACGAGCAGCCCGTTGACGCCGTCCTCGATGACGTCGACGATGCCGGGGACCGCGGACGCGACGATCGCGCACCCCGCGCTCATGGCCTCCAGGAGCGCCACGGGCAGTCCGTCACGGTCGCCGTTCGCTGCGGGGACGGACGGGTAGAGCGCGACGGCGGCACGGGCGTACTCCGCGGCCAGGGCGTCCTTGCCCTGCGCACCCACGAAGGAGACCTCGGCTCGGGCGCGACGTTCGAGGTCCGCCCGGAGCGGCCCGTCCCCCACCACGACGACCGTCGCCGGGCGCTCGGCCATCCGGTCGAGGGCATCGAGCAGGACGACGGCGCCCTTCTTCTCGACGAGCCGTCCGACGAAGAGCACCCGCCCGGCGACCCGGTCCTCGCGTGCCACCGCGGCGGTGATCGGTGCCAGGTCCACCCCCATCGGGACGACGTGGACCTGGTCGGCGCGGGCACCGAGCGCGCCGAGCTCGCGGGCCATGTCCGTGCTCATGCACGTCACCGACGATGCGTTCCGCACGACGGCGCGCTTGACGGCCTGGAGGACCGGGTGCCGCAGCGCGTACAGGTCACCACCCAGCGTGGTCACGACGCGGGGCAGCCTGCCCAGCACGAGCCGGCCGACGGCACCCTGCGGGATGATCCAGTGCAGCAGTGCGACGTCGGGACGCGACCGGCGCCGTTCGCGCACGAGTGCGGCGGCCATGGCCGCGAAGAAGGACGGGACCTGCAGCCACCGCGCGGGCTCCGCCCGCAGGTTGTCCACGATCGCACCGTCGGCCAGGTCACGCCAGCGCGCCGGGAAGTACCCGTACCGGTGGACCTCGACGTCACCGATGCGCTGGTGTGCCGCTGCACCGCGGGTCATGGGTGCCACGACGACCACGCGGTACTCGTCGGAGAGCGCCAGTGCCAGGTCGAGCACGAACCCCGGGGTCCCGTCGCCCGGCTCGGCCGGGAACGTCGACGCGGCGACGAGCAGGGTCGGACGGACGGCGGAGTCGGGTTGCATGCAGCGCGCTCGCTTAGAGTTGTCGGTCGATGGACGCACGACAGCCTACGGGGTCCCAGGCGGCACACCCCGGACCGACGACCACACCCGCCGCGGACGGCACGCCCGCCCGCCGTGGCCGCCGCGCGCGCGCCCTGACGGCCGTCAAGTGGGCCGCTGCCGTGGTCGCCGTCGGTCTGCTCGTGCTCGGCATCGCGCGGCAGTGGGACGCGATCGTCGCGGACTTCGCCCGGTTGGACGTGCTCACCGTCGTCGTCGGCCTCGTCGCCACGGTCGCGGCCCTGGTGGCGAACATGCTGTCCTGGCGCGCGATGATGGCGGCCACCGGTTTCCGGGTGCGACTCGCGGCGGCGGCGTCGATCTTCTTCGTGGGGCAGCTCGGCAAGTACATCCCCGGCGGTGTGTGGTCGATCGCCGCGCAGGCCGAACTCGGGCGGGCCCACGGTCTCGCGCGGACGGGCAGCGCGGTCGCCTCGCTCGCCTCGATGCTCGTGAGCATGGTGACGGCGGCACTGGTCGGCATCGTGGCGCTGCTGGCCTCGGCGAGCGACGGTCTGGCGCACTACTGGTGGCTGGTCGTCGTCGTCGCCATCGGTCTGGTCGCACTCACGCCGCCGGTCCTCGGTCGCCTCATCGCCCTGGCCCTCCGGCTGCTCCGTCGCCCTCCCGAAGCGGTCGCGCTCACGTGGAGCGGCACCGCGGCGTCGATGGCGTGGTCCGTCGTGATGTGGCTGCTCTACGGCATCCAGGCGACGTTCGTCCTGCACGCCTTCGGCGCGGACTCGCCGTCGGTGTTCGCGGTGTCGACCGGTGCGTACGCGGTGGCGTGGCTCGTGGGCTTCCTGGTCGTGGTCGCTCCCGCCGGGCTCGGGGCACGCGAGGGCGTCCTCGTGCTGCTGCTGGCGAGCGTCGCATCGCCCTCCGGGGGTGCAGCCCTGGCGCTGGCGGTGGTGAGCCGGGTGTTCATGACGATCGGCGACGTGCTGCTCGCCGGGGTGGGGTCCGCGCTGGCGGTCCGGCACCGCAGGGCCGTCGCACGGTCCGCGGCGACGCCGCCCGGTGCACACGACCGCCACTGATACCCTCGCTGTCGACCTTCCCGGGGACGTCCCCGCCCGAACCCTCGAGGAGCCCCACGAGATGACCACACTCCGCGTGATCGTGGACCAGGTGATCGCCCCGGTCCCCGGCGGCATCGGCCGCTACGCGGAGGAACTCACGCGGCAGCTCATCGCGACGGCTCCGGCGGGGTGCGACGTCGAAGGGGTGGTGTCCGCGGCACCCCCGGCCGACATCGAGCACCTGCGCACCCTCCTGCCCGGCCTCGCCGGGCTGGAACGCCTCGCGCTCCCCCGTCGCGAACTGGCGCTCGCGTGGCAGGGCGGCATGGCGCGTGGCGCGTCGCGCGGGATGGTCCACGCACCGAGCGTCCTCGCGCCGCTGGTCGGGCACAACCGCTTCCAGGAGCCGGGACGGCAGACCGTGGTCACCGTGCACGACACGGTGCCGTGGACGCACCCGGAGACCCTGACCAGCCGGGGGGTGCACTTCCACAAGGCGATGGTGAAGCGGGCGTTCCGGCACGCCGACGCCGTGGTGGTCCCGACGCACGCCGTGGCTGCGCAGCTCAACGAGATCCGCCGCTTCGACGACCGTCTGCGCGTCATCGGGGGTGCACCGAGCGGACGCCTCCGGGTCCCCGTGGACGCCGACCTGCGCGCCGAACGCCTCGGTCTGCCGGACCGGTACGTGCTGGCCGTCGGCACGCTCGAGCCGCGGAAGGGACTGACCGCGCTGATCCAGGCGATGGCCCACCCCGATGCGCCGCAGGACGTCCCGCTCGTCATCGCGGGCCCGGACGGCTGGGGGGACGTCGACGTGGTCGGCACCGCGGAACGGGCTGGGCTGGCAGCGGACCGGGTGAAGGTGCTCGGCCGTGTCGACGATCCGGACCTGGCCGTGGTGTACGACCGGGCGACGGTCTTCGTCTTCCCCAGCCTGGCCGAGGGGTTCGGCCTGCCGGTCATCGAGGCGATGTCCTTCGGCACGCCGGTCATCCACTCCGACGACGACGCCGTGCGCGAAGTGGCGTCCGACGCCGGGGTCAGCGTCGCCCGAGAACCGCGGGACAGCTACCCCGAGCGACTCGCGCAGGCCGCCTACCAGGTCGTCAACGACACCCACCTCGCCAGTCAGCTCGCGGTCGCCGGACCGGACCGGGCGCGGATGTTCGACTGGCACGACTCGGCACTCGAGACCTGGCAGCTGCACGCCGACCTGTAGGCGGCCCTGCATCACGGGACGGCATCGATCCCTGGACGGACCGTGTGTCGGCGAGCGGCGCGACACGTGCGGACTGCCATCATCGGCGCATGGCACGCCGACACCACGCACCGGTCCTGACCGCCTCGATCGTCATCGCCGTCGCCCTGACGACCGTGCTCAGCGCGTGCTCGGGCGGGTCGGACCCGGCCCCGAGCGCCTCGGCGACCTCGTCGCGCAGCAGCTCGCCCGCACCGTCGGCGAGCGGCGGCGCGGCGGCACCGAGCGCGACCCCGTCGGACGACCAGACCGGATCGGCCGACGACGGGACCGGTCCGGGGACGGGCAACGGCAGCGGAGTCGACGCTCCGACCTCGGTCGACTGGGCAACGGTCACGCAGCAGGGCATCGCCGCCGCGGGGGGCGGCGCGGTCCTGTCGCTCGCCGGTTCCGGGGACTCTTGGACGGTCGTCGTGGTCAACGGCCCGGACGGTGCCGAGACCCAGTCCGTCGTGTCGGCGACGCTCGGCCGTGTGACCTCGGGTCCGTTCCCGAAGTCCGTCGACGCGGCCACCGGGACGGCGGACCTCGCGCGCGCAACGGCGGCGAAGACGACCGCCTCCGCCGCCGCGACCGCGGCCGAACGGGCCGTACCGGGCAGCACGTTGGCGTCGCTGGTCCTCGGCGGCGCTGCCGGCGCACCGGTGTGGACGGCGACCGTCACGGCCAGCGGCGCGACCCGCACCGTGACCGTGGACGGCCTGACGGGCGCTGCCACGGCCTCCTGACCGACCTCGGAACGTCGTCGGTCAGGCGTATGCTCGCCGGACGCGACCGAGGTGGGTCCGCCGCGGTCGTCCTCGACAGGGAGCACGAGACGGCATGCAGAAGAACACGTTGACGAGCATCGCGACGACGACGGTCCTGGGGATGGCCGTGGTCACCGCGCTGGCCGCGGGACCGGCGAGCGCCGCACCCCCGGTGAGCACACCAGCACCGACCGCCGCTCCGGCGGCCGGGTCGGCCCAGGCGACGACCACTCCGGATCCGTCACTCGCCACGATGGACGCCACCGGCAACCACGCGATGGGTGCCAGCATCGCTGCCCACGTGGCGCCCGTGGGTACTGCGGCCGGTGCACGGGCGCAGGCGAGCGTGCAGGCGACCGCCGGGGGGCCTCCGCCCGGCCGGCTGCAGGGGATGGACGTCAGTGCCTGGCAGCACGACGTCGACTTCGGTGTTGCATACGCCAAGGGTGCCCGGTTCGCCTACATGAAGGTGAGCGAGGGCGTCAGCTACACCAGCCCGTACTACGTGCGGCAGTACAACGCGTCGGCGGTCTCCGGGTTGATCCGGGGTGGGTACGTGTACGCGCAGCCGTCCCAGGCGAGCGGGGCCGCCACGGCCGCGTACTTCTTCGCACACGGGGGCGGCTGGAGCAACGACGGCAAGACCCTGCCGCCGCTGCTCGACATCGAGTACGGCACCGCCGCCCAGGGCACCTGCTACGGGATGACCCAGGGCGCGATGTCGGCGTGGATCTCGCAGTTCTCCAACGCCGTGTACCAGCGGATCCACCGCTGGCCGGCGATCTACACCACGACGGACTGGTGGAAGCGCTGCACGGGCAACTCGTCGTCGTTCGCCGGGAACCCGCTCTTCGTGGCGCTCTACCCGGTCAACGACTTCACGACCCCGGGCACCGTCGGCGCGAGCTGGGGTCGGTGGACCTTCTGGCAGTGGGCAGCCGAGGGCACGTTCCCGGGCGATCAGGACGTGACGGTGCACTCGATCCGGTCGCTCCGGATCTTCGCGGCGCGGACCGACTGACCACGCGACGCGTGGCCGTCCGCGACGGGCTCAGAGCGCGTCGCGGAGGGCCTGCGCCTTGCGCTCGACGACCTGCTCGAGTCCCTCGGCGTAGCGTGCCAGCCGGCCGGCCACGACCGGGTCGGCGCTGCCGATGATGCGGGCGGCGAACAGGCCGGCGTTCGCGGCGCCGTTGATCGCCATGGTCGCGACGGGGACGCCTGCCGGCATCTGCACGATCGACAGCAGCGAGTCCAGACCGTCGAGCCGGGCGAGCTGCACCGGGACGCCGATGACCGGCAACGTGGTCACCGCGGCGACCATCCCGGGCAGGTGCGCGGCGCCGCCGGCACCGGCGATGACGACCCGGATGCCCCGCGCAGCGGCGCCGCGTCCGAACGCCATCATCTTGTCCGGGGTGCGGTGTGCCGAGACGACGTCGGCCTCGAACGGGATGCCGAGCTCGCCCAGCAGGTCCGCCGCGGCCCGCATGGTGGGCCAGTCCGAGTCGGAGCCCATGATGATCGAGACGAGCGGTGCGGGAGCAGTGGTGTCGGTCACGGGTCGAGCCTAGCGGCGGTCGTGCGGGCCCTCCGGACGCTCGTGCGCCGCCGGCCGGTCAGCGGACGGTGACCGTCCGGCACCCGAGCACGGTGTCGCCGCCGGCCCCGAGCCCGGACGCCGTCACGCAGAGCCGGTGCTGCCCCGAGGGGCTGACGACCCGCGCGGCGAACCCGTGGGCGGGGCCGGACGCGTACGACCGGTCGACGTCGGGTCGGGCGGCGTCGGCGGCGAACCGGGCCGTCCGCGATCCGTCCACGGTGACCGTGACCGTGACCGCCGAGGCGATCTGGTCGCGGTCGAAGACCCACCCCGCCACGTCGACGCGACGCTTCGACGGCGATGATGCGGAGCCGAACGTGCCGAAGGGGGCGCTCGCCGTCACGCTCACGGTCCGACAGGTCTCCGGGCTGTCGCTGCCCGGCCCCAGGTTGCGTGCGACGGCACAGACACGGTGCGTCCCCGCCCCACCGGGGACCGTCGCCGACCACCCGTGTGCCGTGCCTGCCCCGGTCGGCAGCCCGACCAGGTCCGGGCGCTGGGCGTCGGCGGTCAGCGTCGCGACGGACCGCCCGTCGACGGTGACCGCGACGGTGACGGCCGAGGCCGGCTCGTCCTCGTCGATGCTCCAGCCGGACACGGTCATGCCGGAGCGTGCGACGCCAGCCCGGTCGAACGCCAGGACCGGGGTGTGTGGGACGTCGTCGGTCGCGTCGTCCCCGGGTGCCGACACCGACGACGCCGGGGACCCCTGCGGGCCACCGAGCTGGGCCGCGCCGACCAGACCCTGTGCGGCGGCCGACCACCACGTGCCTGCTGCCGGACCGCCGTTGCAGGTCCCGTCGCTCGCGCCCGGGGTCTTGACCCACAGCAGCGCGTCGAGTCCGGTGCCGTCGGCAGCGACCCGTGGCGACGTCCCGAGCCCGGCGCCGGGCGCGTTGCACCAGGTCCCCCGCCAGCCCGTGCCGTTGCGCGAGGTGTCGATGACGTAGTGCGAGCCTCCGGTGAGGGCCGAGACCTGCTCGGCGTACGCCTGCTCCCGTGCCGTCGGGTAGTAGTTCGCCACGTTCGTGAAGAACCCGCGCCCGCCGCGCACCCCGGCCGCCTGCAGGCGTTCGGCCATCAGCGCCGGGCGGATCCAGTTCGAGTTGCCGGCGTCCAGGTACGCCGGCACGCCCGCCGCGGTGAACGCGGCGATCTCGCGGGAAAGGATGCGGAAGCGCTGTTGCCCGAGTGCTGCCGTGCACCGGGAGTCGCTCAGCATCGCGAGCGAGTCGGGCTCGACGACGACGGCCGCCCGCTTGCCGGCGACGGCGCGCACGACCTGGTCGATCCACGCGTCGTACGACGCCTCGTCGAACCCGCCGGCCGAGTACCCGCCGCAGTCGCGGTCAGGGATCGCGTAGGTGACGAAGACCGCGGTGGTCCCCGTCGCGTCGGCGCCGGCAGTCGCGGCGGCGATCGTCTTCGTCAACGTCGCCCCCGTGGTCCACTCCCCGAGCCAGGTCGCCACCGGGTAGCGGGCGATGGTCGCGGCCGCGTCCGCGCCCGCCGGGTCGGTGGCGCGGAGGGCTGCCGCGGCCTTCGCGGCCTCGCTCGTCGGCGACCGGTACTGCCCGGCGCCGAAGAGCTGCGATGCCGTCCGGGCGCGCATGTCCGTGGCCGTCGTGGCTGCGTCGGCGCTGATCGGTGTCAGCACGCCGCACAGCACGGCGACGAGCGCGATCGCAGAAGCGGCGACCGTGGTGGTGCGCATGTGGTGGTTCCCCTGGTCGGTCGGTGTTCCCTGGCCCCCCATGGGACCATCCGCGGGTCCCGACCGCCAGCCGCCAGTCCGGGTGCCACCCGTCGAGGTGGCATCCGCAGGTCAGTCGTCGAAGTGCGCCGCGGCGGACCGTGCCCGGTACACGACGTCGTCGACGTCGTCACCGGTCACCGTCACGTGTCCGATCTTCCGGCCGGGCCGCGGGGCCTTGCCGTAGAAGTGGTACTTCGCCTCGGGGAACGCGGCGAGCGCGGCGGGGTACCGGGCGGCGAGGTCGCCGTCGGCGGGGCCACCGAGCACGTTCACCATCACGGCGTGCGGGGCGTGCATGCCCGTGGCGCCCAACGGCAGGTCGAGCACGGCGCGCAGGTGCTGTTCGAACTGGCTCGTGGTCGCACCGTCGATCGACCAGTGCCCGGTGTTGTGCGGACGCATCGCGAGCTCGTTGACGAGGATGCGTTCGTCGCCGGTCTGGAACAGCTCGACGGCGAGGACCCCGGTGACACCGAGTGCCTCGGCGACGCGGACGGCGATGGACTCGGCCACGTCGGCGATCCGTCCGGCGCTGTCCGGAGCGGGGGCGACCACCTCGGCGCAGACCCCGTCGCGCTGCACCGTCTCGACGAGTGGCCACGCCACGATGTCGCCCGAGGGCCGGCGTGCCACGGACTGGGCGAGCTCGCGGGTGAACGGGACGAGTTCCTCGACCAGCAGCGCCTGGTCCCCGCCGGACTCGGCCGCGGCCGCGAACCAGTCCTCGACCTGGTCCGGGTCGGACACGACGCGGACGCCCTTGCCGTCGTAGCCACCGCGCGGGGTCTTCACGACCGCTCGGCCCCCGTGCTCGGCGATGAACGCACCGAGGGTGTCGGGGTCGCGCACCGCCGCCCAGTCCGGGACGGGGAGCGCGAGCTCGGACAGCCGGGCGCGCATCGTGATCTTGTCCTGGGCGACCGCGAGCGGCTCGGGCCCGGGGCGCACCGCCACGCCGGCGTCGACCAGCGCCCGCAGGACGTCCTGGGGGACGTGCTCGTGGTCGAACGTCACCACGTCGACCTCGCGTGCGAAGGCGAGCACGGTGTCCACGTCGTGGTAGTCCCCTTCGGCCGTCGCGGCGATCGCGGCGGACATGCCGGGTCCCTCGGCGAGCACCCGGATGTCGATCCCGAGTTCCACCGCCGCCGGCACCATCATCCGAGCGAGTTGCCCGCCACCGATCACACCCACGCGCAGGGTCATGCTGAACGTTCCTTCCGCGCTCTCCCACGTTGACGGGAGCAGCGCACCTCGACGATTCCGGAGGCTGCCACGGCAGCACCACCGCCCGACCGGGCGGTCGGCTCAACTCTACGGATTCCCGGAGGCTCCGTGCTGCGACGCATCCCGCGGCCGGCCCGATCGCGTTCGGGTGTTCCTCGTCCCCCGGGCGCTCAGCGACCCATCCCGCGCACGGTGAACCCGGCAGCGGTCCACGCGTCCCGGTCCAGGCAGTTGCGTCCGTCGACCACGACCGGCCGTGCCACCAGGTCAGCGACCGTGGCCGGGTCGAGCGTGCGGAACTCCGACCACTCGGTGAGCACGAGCACCAGGTCGGCGTCCTGCACCGCCTGGGTGGCGGAGTCGACGTAGGTCAGCTCCGGGCGGATGCGGGCCGCGGTGCCGTTCGCCTCGGGGTCGTACGCGCTGACGACGGCGCCGAGCTCGTGCAGACGGGCCGCGATGTCGAGCGCCGGCGAGTCGCGGACGTCGTCGGAGTTCGGCTTGAAGGCGAGCCCGAGCACCCCGACGCGCTTGCCGGTGACGTCGCCGTCGAGCAGCTCCTGGGCGAGGGTGACGACGTGCGCGCGGCGGCGCAGGTTGATCGCGTCGACGTCGGCCAGGAAGTCGAGCGACTCCCCCACGCCGAGCTCGGTCGCCCGGGCCTGGAACGCGCGGATGTCCTTCGGCAGGCACCCGCCGCCGAAGCCGAGCCCGGCGTTCAGGAACTTCCGTCCGATGCGCTCGTCGTGGCCGATGGCGTCGGCGAGCGCCGTGACGTCGGCTCCGACGACCTCGGCGATCTCGGCCATCGCGTTGATGAACGAGATCTTCGTCGCCAGGAACGCGTTCGCGCTGACCTTGACGAGCTCGGCGGTGGCCAGGTCGACGACCAGGCGCGGGGTGCCGGCAGCGATGGTGGTCGCGTAGACCTCGTCGAGTGCGTCGACGGCAGCCTGGCCGTCGGGCCCGGACGGCACGCCGTACACCAGGCGGTCGGGCGAGACGGTGTCCTTGACCGCGAAGCCCTCGCGCAGGAACTCCGGGTTCCACACCAGCGTCGCGCCGGGCACCGCCTGGGAGACCGACGCTGCCAGCCGTGCGGCCGTGCCCACGGGGACGGTGGACTTGCCGGCGACGACGTCACCGGCGGACAGGTGCGGGACGAGGGCAGCGACGGCGGCGTCGACGTAGGTGACGTCGGCCGCACCGGTCGGGCCCTGGGGCGTGCCGACGGCGACGAAGTGCACACGGGACCCGGCGACCTCGGCCACGTCGGTCGTGAACCGGATGCGCCCGGACGCGATGGCCTCGGACAGGATCTCGGGCAGTCCGGGTTCGAAGAACGGGGCGTCGCCCGCGGCGAGCCGTTCGATCTTCACCGGGTCGACGTCGACGGCGACGACCTCGTGTCCGAGCTTGGCCATGGAGGCGGCGTGCACGGCACCGAGGTACCCGCAGCCGATGACGGAGATCTTCACGCCACGACGCTACCGGACGTCGACCGGCTGCCGGACGTTCAGCGCCGCACGTCACCCCACGGCGGCCGGTCGGGTCCGCCGACGATCTCGTCCCAGTCCGGTTCGCGGTGGCGGCGACGGGCCTCGTACGTCTCGACCAGGTCGTGCAGCACGGCGACGACCAGGTCGGCGTGCGGGACGTCCGCCAGCACCACGGCGGGGTCGTCACCGGGGAACACCAGCACGTCACCGGAGCGGAACAGCCCCTGCAGGCCGCGTCGGCGCACCGTGACGTCGTAGCCGCGCGAGTGCAGCAGTTCCTGGCGCGTCCGGGTGCCGAGTCCCCGCACGACGACGAGCCGCCGCGTGGTCACGACGTACCGCTGGGTGAGCCACCGGACCAGGGGCACGAGGCCGCCGAACAGCACCAGCACGACCACGAGCACCGCGATCACCACGTTGATCCACGCGAGCTGCGCCTGGAAGACCCCGAAGCCGAAGCCCCCGGCGACGGCCACGAGCACGACGAACACCGCCGGTCGCACCAAGCTCCGGGCGTGCGGCCGGAGGCGTGCGACCACGCGTTCCGGCGGCGGCTCGGCGGTCATGGCGTCATGCATACCGCAGGTGGGTGAGGTCTCCCACGGCGACGCCCCTGGTCGAGCCGTCTCGGTCCCGGATCGTGATGCGACCCTCGTCGTCGATGCCGACCGCGTCCGCCTCGACCACCGTGCCGTCGGGCAGCTCGAGCCGCACCCGCGCGCCGATGGTGCCGCAGACCGCGCGGACGTGGGAGCGCACCGACTCGGCGGCCGCACCGCCGGCCGTCAGGCCGACCACCGCCTGTCGGACGGCGACGACGAAGGCGGAGAGCACGGCGTCGGCCAGCGCAGCCGCGTCGTCCGTCGCGCCGGCGACGGCCAGCGAGGTCGCGGTCGGCGTCGGCAGCCGGTCCGCCGGGATGGTCAGGTTGACACCGGCGCCGACCACGACGGAGCCGTCGGGCGCGACCTGGCAGAGGATCCCGCACACCTTGCGGCCGTCGACGAGCACGTCGTTCGGCCACTTCACCGCGACCCGGGAGGCGCGCCCCACGGCCGTCACGCCGGTCGCGTCCGCCGGTGCGGGCCCCAGGGCCGCCGCCACCGCGTCGCGCATGGCCGCGCCCGCCACGAGCGGCAGCCAGCCGCGGCTGCGGTCGTCGAGGTCGGCACGGACCAGCAGGCTGGCGGCGAGGGTCTCGCCGGCCGGGGCGGACCACGTCCGGTCGAGCCGTCCGCGCCCGGCGGTCTGGTCGAGGGTCACGACGACGCTGCCGTCGGCCAGGTCCGGCGCCGCGCTGAGCAGGTCGGCGTTGGTCGAACCGGTCGTCTCCCGCAGGTCCAGGACGGCTCCGGCGGACGCGACGACGGCACGGGAGCGCGGGAGCGCGGGTGTGGACATGCACGCAAATGTACGGGCAGGAACCGTGGGGGTCCTCCAACCGTCGGCCGTGGGTCCCCCGGTAGGGTGAGCGGGTGACTCAAGGCGACACCCCCGATCTCTCCACGACGGCCGGCCGGCTCGCCGACCTGCGCGTGCGGTACCACGAAGCCGTGACCGCCGCAGGCGAAGCCGCCATCGCGAAGCAGCACGCCAAGGGCAAGACCACGGCGCGCGAGCGGATCGAACAGCTCCTCGACGAGAACTCCTTCGTCGAGCTCGACGAGTTCGTCCGGCACCGCACGACCGCCTTCGGCATGGACGCCAAGCGCCCGTACGGCGACGCGGTCGTCACCGGCTTCGGCACGATCCACGGCCGTCAGGTCGCGGTCTACGCGCAGGACTTCACGGTCTTCGGCGGCTCGCTGGGCGAGGTCGCGGGCGAGAAGATCATCAAGGTGATGCAGCACGCGCTGAAGACGGGGGTGCCGATCATCGGCATCCTCGACTCGGGCGGCGCCCGCATCCAGGAGGGCGTCGTCGCCCTCGGCAAGTACGGCGAGATCTTCCGGCTCAACACGCAGGCGTCCGGGGTCATCCCGCAGATCTCGATCGTGATGGGGCCGGCGGCCGGCGGTGCCGTGTACTCCCCCGCCCTCACCGACTTCGTCATCATGGTCGACAAGACCAGCCACATGTTCGTCACCGGGCCCGACGTCATCAAGACCGTCACGGGCGAGGACGTCGGCTTCGAGGAACTCGGCGGCGCGCAGACCCACAACGCGATCTCCGGCGTGGCGCACTACCTGGCCGAGGACGAGTCCGACGCACTGGACTACGCCCGGTCGCTCATCGGCTTCCTGCCGGACAACAACCTGTCGGACCCGCCGGCCTACGACGTCGCCCCCGAGCTCGAGACGACCGACGCCGACCGCGAGCTCGACGTCGTGATCCCGGACTCCGCCAACCAGCCCTACGACGTCCGCCAGGTCATCGAGCACGTGGTGGACGACGGCGACTTCCTCGAGGTGCAGCCGCTCTTCGCGCCGAACATCCTGATCGGGTTCGGCCGGGTCGAAGGCCGGACCGTCGGCATCATCGCCAACCAGCCGCAGGCGATGGCGGGCACCCTCAACATCGACGCGGGCGAGAAGGCCGCGCGCTTCGTCCGGTTCTGCGACGCGTTCGGCATCCCGATCCTGACCCTCGTCGACGTGCCCGGGTACCTGCCCGGCACCGACCAGGAGTGGACCGGTGTGATCCGCCGCGGCGCCAAGCTGCTGTACGCCTACGCCGAGGCCACGGTCCCGCTCGTCACCGTCATCACGCGCAAGGCCTACGGCGGCGCGTACATCGTGATGGGGTCGAAGCAGCTCGGCGCGGACATCAACCTGGCGTGGCCGACGGCCGAGATCGCGGTGATGGGCGGCCAGGGCGCCGTCAACATCCTGTACCGGTCCGAGATCAAGCGCGCCGAAGAAGCCGGCGAGGACGTCGCCGCCGTGCGCTCCCGACTGGCGAACGAGTACACCTACAACGTCGCGTCGCCGTACCTGGCGGCCGAGCGCGGGGAGCTCGACGGCATCATCCAACCGCACGCCACCCGCGTGTCCGTGATCAAGGCCCTCCGTGCACTCCGGGGCAAGCGTGCGTCGCTGCCGCCGAAGAAGCACGGCAACATCCCGCTGTGACGGTGCGCTGATGGCCAAGCACGCAGCAGCGGTCCCCGCGGACGAACCGGCATCGGTGGCGGACGTGCGGGTCGTGTCCGGCGACCCCACACCCGAGGAACTGGCCGCGGTCGTCGCCGTCCTGCAGCGACAGGCCGACGAGGCCGCCGCATCCGGTCGAGCACGGATCACGGTCTCGCCGCGCGCATCGTGGGACGCATCGGCGCGTGGGCTCCGCGGTTCCCTGCCCGCGGGTCACGGGGCCTGGTCGCGCTCGTTGCGGTAGCCCGCAACCCGCCCGCACGACGCTCGAGCCCCCTTCCGTGGCGCGGGAGCTCCGTGCAACGATGTACCCCTGCCCTCGACCACCCCGTCGGCGTCGTCCCCTGCACTTCCCGGTCCGTCTCCCCTCGATCGGGGGGCAGGATTCCTGAGGAACTCGGCGAAATGGGCAGAATTGTCCCCCGAAATGACGACTGACATGCGGGATCGCAGTCGGCATAGTAGTCAGTGTTCGGTGTCCTTCTACGAAGTACATCGCCGGACGGTGGCCGACTAGGGTACGACGCCATCGTCCATTGCGAGTCAGGGCGATATTCGGGTTGTCGCTCTGCCTCGGGTCGTGAACGGGCCGGTCGGGTTCTCCGGCCGGCCCGTTCCCCGTTCCCTCGTCGTCCACGGCCGACTGGTCGCGACACCCCGCTCAGTACCGCCGACTGATCGAAGAAGGTCGGCTCGAGTCCTGCGGACCGACGATCTGCGACCACTCGACGTTCGGCTCCGGATCCGGCGACGTGACCGGCCAGCCCGGGCGAGGTCCTTGGCGGACCCACACCGAGCCTCCAGACCGGGTCGGCGGCCCCGGCCGCCTCAGACGGACTCGTGCCGCGGGATCTCGAGCCACAGGGCGACGGAGTCGTCCTCGTCGCCGTCCTCGTCGTCGTCGTTGCCCGCGCCCAGCGCCGCCGACTCGCTCGCCGCCAGGTCCAGCCGCAGGCCCACGACCGTGACGGCCGCGCCGGAGCCCTCGGGGACGGTGCGCACGATGACGTTGTCGGCGTCGTGGGCCTGCCGGAGGGCATCGGCCAGGCGCAGGTGGATGCGACGCAGGTCGTCGACCGGCAACTCGTCGAGACCACCGTCGTCGTGCAGCTGCACCACGGCCCCGCGCCGACGCAGGCGCATCACCTCGTCGCGGACGTCGTCGGACAGCAGCGAGCGACCGCGGATCTCGTCGCGGATTGCCTGTTCGAGGTGCAGGCACTCGGTGCGCTCGTCCTCGGTCAGGTCGCCGCGGACGTCGATGATCCGCTGGAGCATCGGCAGCGCCATCCGCGTGGTCTGGCTCAGGCGGAACTGCCGCTCGAACACGTGCGCGTCCTGGGCGGCCTGCCAGTCGGCGGTCTCCTGTTCGGCCCGCATGAAGTCCCGGGTGACGCGGGTCGCACGGTTCATCGCCGCGGTGAACACTGACGCCACGCCCAACCAGGCGGTGCTGCCGAGCACGCCGAGCGACACGAGCGCGCCCGGGCCCGCCCAGAACAGCGTGTAGACGGCCAGGAACAGGACCCCCGCCCACGCGAACGGTGCCCGCCCACGGACCGCCAGCACGACCATCAGCGTGCAGACGGCGGCGACCCACCACGTGGTGTGGCCGAGCGGCTCGCCCACGTCGACCGTGGGTGACGCGACGACGGGGATCGCGACCACCGTCGCCAGCGAGAAGCACGCGACCCACACGGGCAGCGCACGCCCGCGGACGAACAGCGCCGCACCCGTGGCAGCCGCGTACAGCACCATGCACGCCACGACCGGCCCGACCGAGGTCATCTGCGGCAGCGTCGTCAGCGCGAGGACCAGGTGGTAGACGGAGAACAGCGTCGCCAGGCCGGTCGCGATGCTCGCCGGGATCGAGACCCTCATCCGCGGAGCTCCTCGTCGTCATCGTGCCGCTGGGTCCCGGTCCAGGTCAGCACGATCCGCGTCCCGGCTCCCGGTGCCGAGTCGATGTGTGCGACCCCGCCCGCCGTCGCGACCCGTTCGATGATCGACCGTCGGACGCCGAGTCGCTCGGGCGGGATCGAGCCCACGTCGAAGCCGGCACCGTCGTCCCCGACCTCGACCCGCACCGTGTCACCGTCGACGTGTCGGACGGCCACCCACCGGTCGACGCAGTCACCGGCGTGCTGCACGCTGTTGACGGCTGCCTGCAGCGCGGCGGATGCGATCGCGTCCGCCACCGACGCCGGCAGACTCGTGGCGGCGGCACCGGCGGGGGCCGCCGTGACGCGGACCGGGGCCGCCAGGGCAGCGACGCCCGCGGCGATCCGCTGTCGGAGCTCCACCAGGGTCACGGGCGGCACGTCGCCCGGGGCGTCGGCAGCCGCCGCGCCCAGGTGGTCGATCGCGTTCCTGGCCATCCGCGCGGACAGCTGCATGCCGTCAGGCGTGTCGGCGCGTGCGGAAGACAGCAGGGTCGTCAGGACGCTGTCGTGCACGATCGAGTCGACCTGCACACGCTCCACCTCGGTCGCGTGCGCGCGGATCGCATCGGCGTACCGCCGGACCGCGGTCGCCTGGGCCGTGTCGACCGCCGCGGCTGCACGACGCAGCACGACGATGATGACGAGCCCCGCGCCACCGAGGATCGCGACGTACACGCCGTCCAGCAGCGCACGGGTGAACCCGAGACCACCACCGGCCGGCAGCATCCGGATGACGACGTACCCCGCCGGCACGACGACGTTGTACACGGTCGCGCGCCACGGTGCCATGCCGATCGCGGCCGCGATGGTCCCGACGTTGCAGAACCACCACGGCCACGGCGCCTTGCCGGGGTCGAGCGGATCGACGACCGTGGCCGGCCAGGTGAAGAGCGCGACCACGAAGAGCAGTGCGCAGACGATCTGCGCCGGCTGCGCCAGCTGCGGGGCGAACGCCGAAGCGCCCACGAACAGCAGCGCCGCGCCGAAGACGCCGACCGCGACCGGACCCCAGAACGGATCGAGGTGCGGGAGCTGGTCGAGCACCTGGGCCGCGTTGACCAGCCCGAGGCACACGCCGCCGACGGCGAGCATGATCGAGAGCACCCGTTCGACCGACCGCTCGGAGATCGTCGCCCGCACGCCACGTGCGGGGTCCGACCCGAAGGGTGCGACCTCGGACGTCATCGTGTCACCGCCGCGGATCGACGGTCCATGGTCGAGTCAGCGCCCGCCGCGGATCGACGGTCCATGGTCGGGTCAGCGCCCGTCGCCGTCGGTGTCCAGCCCGGAGTCGAGGCCGGGGAGGATGCCGTCCTCGACCGCACGACGGAGCAGGTCGACCTTGGTCGGCGCGGGACGCCCCACCTCGACGTACTTGACGCGGATGCGGTCGAGGTACTCACGGGCGGTCGAGTACCCGATGCCGAGCTGCTGTGCCGCGAGCTTGAGCGGCAGGCCCGATGCGTACAGGTGCAGGATCTCGCGCTCACGCCGACCCAGCTGAGCCTTGGCGAAGTCACGGTCGGCGTCGATCGCGCTCGCCCACTCGAGGTTGTTGAGCACGTCACCGCGCGCCACGGTGGCGACGGCCGCCATCACGGTCTTCGTCGCCGAGGACTTCGGGATCACGCCGGCAGCCCCTGCTGCCAGCGCCTCACGCACGTTCGCGACGCGGTCGGCGATGCTGTGCACCAGGACGGCGGACCCGGTGCCCTGGACGCCCTTGACGTTCTCGGTGACGGTCGAGCCGTCACCGAGCGACAGGTCGAGGACGACGACGTCGACCTCGCGGCCGTCGAGGTTCGCGATGTACTCGGGGACGCTCGCCGCGGTCAGCACGACCTCGAAGCCCTCGTTCTGACACGCGGCCTGGATGCCGAGCCGGACGGACTCGTGGTCGTCGACGATCGCGACGCGCACCGGCCTGGTGGTCAGTCCGGTCGTCCCTGTGGTTGTGGTCGTTTCTGCTGGCACGGTGACCTCTCGTTCCGACGGGCCCGGCCCCTGAAACCGGGTTGTCGTCAGCAACGAGGATACCCAGGTCGCCAGGGGGTCTGAGCCCCGACCCGGCCACCCGGCGCTATGCGATCGGCACGAGGCGTGCGACGGCCTCCATGTGGTGCGTGTGCGGGAACAGGTCGAACGCCCGCAGCGCCTGGAGCCGGTAGCCCAGGTCGGCGAACGTGGCGACGTCACGCGCCAGGGCGACGGGGTCGCAGGCAACGTAGACGACCTGCGCCGGCTGGAGTGCCGCGATCTGCACCACCACCTCACGCCCGGCTCCGGAGCGCGGCGGGTCGAGCACGATCGTTCCCGCGCGGTACCGCTGCCGCTCGGCGGGCGTGGCGGTCGACGCGGTGCGGGCCAGCCAGCGGTCGACCCGGGCGGTCTCGGCGCGGGCGCCGATCCACTCCGCCAGGTTCTCCTGCGCGTGCTCGGTCGCCCGGCCGGAGCTCTCGACGCTCGTGATGCGTGCCTTCGGGCCGACCAGGTCGCCGAGCGCCGCCGCCAGCAGTCCGACGCCGCCGTACAGGTCCAGGTGGGTGCCCTCGGCATCCAGGCGCTCGCGGTCGACCAGGTCCTGCACGGCCTCGGTCAGCACGGCCGCCGCGGCGTGGTGCACCTGCCAGAACCCGGTGTCGTCGACCTGGAACGTCCGCTCGCCGACCGTCTCGGTGATGACGGTCGGCTTCTGGTCGTCGATGACCAGGCGCGCTCCGTCGACGTCGCTCGGCGCCAGCACGTCGATGACCGACGCGCCGGGCATCGCGGCACGGCCGAGCGGGGCGCTCTGCTGCACGGCGGCGGTCGCCAGGGGCAGCGAACGGACCGGGACCACGTCGTGCGACCGTGCGGCGAAGGGGCCGGCCGTGCCGTCCTCGGCGACGTGCAGCCGGACGCGGGTGCGCCAGCCCAGGCCGTTCGCCGCGTCGTCGCCGGGTGCGGCCTCGACCACGACGTCGTGGCCGAGCGTCTCGGCCAGGTCGAGGTGGGCGAACCGCGCGAACGCGTCGACCAGCACGTCGTGCTTGAGCGTGCGCTGGTGGGCCAGCGCGATGTGGCCGAACTCGGCGCCGCCGGGACGCTCGGCGGGGTCGCGGTCGAGCGCGGCCTCGGGCCAGACGTGGTCGACGCGGTGCTCGCTGGGCGTGACGACGCTGACCGTGTCCGCGCGCCAGAACGACTTCTTGCGGTCCTCGGTCACCCGGGCCACCACGCGCTCACCCGGGATCGCATCCGAGACGAACACCACGCGCCCCTCGTGTCGTGCCACCGAGATCCCGCCGTGGGCGATCCCGGTGACGTCGAGCTCGAGCAGCGTTCCGACCGATTCACCCATGGTTCGATGTTCCCATGCGTCTGTACCTCGCGAGTACGTCCCCCGCCCGCCGAGCCCTGCTCGCCCAGTCCGGCATCGAGCCGGTACTGGTGTCGCCGGGGGTCGACGAGGACGCCGCCGCGGCCGCCGAGTCGGCGCGGCTCGGGCGCGCCCTGACCGGACCCGAACTCGTGTCGCTGCTCGCGATGGCCAAGGCGTCGGCGGTCGCGGACGCCGCCGTCGCCGGGTCGCCGGTGGACGGGTTCGTGTTCGGGGGCGACTCGGCGTTCGAGGTCGACGGGCGCCTGTACGGCAAGCCCCACGACCCACAGGTGGCTCGGGAGCGCTGGCGGGGGATGCTGGCCGCCGGCGGCGGGACGCTGTGGAGCGGGCACTGTGTGGTGGACCGGCGCCGCGACGTGGACCCGGCCGCGGTCCGGACGGGAGGCCCGGGTGCGGCCCGCACCGCGCCTCCCGTCCGTCGCGGTGCCGGTGCCGACCCGGTGGCCGGTGCCGACGCGATGGCCGGTGCCGACACGGTGGCCGGTCCGGACCCGCTCGCCGCGCTCCGTGACGTCGCGCCCGGCGGGTCCGCGCTCGTCGTCGACGGCGACCGTGTCGTCGCGGTCGACAGCGCGGTGCTCACCTTCGCCGACGACGTGTCCCCGGACGAGATCGACGCGTACGTCGCGACGGGCGAACCGCTCGAGGTGGCGGGGGCGTTCACGATCGACGGCCGGGCCGCCGCGTACATCACCCGGATCGACGGCGCCCCGTCGGCCGTGGTCGGACTGTCGCTGCCGGTCCTGCGCTCGATGCTGCTGCGGGGGTTCGGCGTGGCGTGGCACGATCTGTGGGCACTGTAGACATCCACACTGCTTCGGGGCCGTTCTTTGTGGATGCCGCTCAATTCACGGGTGCGCTGCACGAATACGCTGGCTTACCATGCCCCGTATCAGCAAGGTCCTCATCGCGAACCGCGGCGAGATCGCCGTCCGCATCATCCGTGCGGCCCGCGATGCTGGAAAGGCCTCGGTCGCCGTCTACGCCGACCAGGACCGTGACGCCCTGCACGCACGCCTCGCTGACGAGGCCTACGCGCTGAACGGCACCACCAGCGCCGACACGTACCTGGTGATCGACAAGATCATCTCGGTCGCCCGTCGCTCCGGCGCGGACGCCGTGCACCCCGGGTACGGCTTCCTGGCCGAGAACGCCGACTTCGCCCGCGCGGTCATCGACGCGGGTCTGGTCTGGATCGGCCCGTCGCCCGACTCGATCGAGCGCCTCGGGGACAAGGTCTCCGCGCGCCACGTCGCCGAGAAGGTCGGCGCGCCGCTCGCCCCCGGCACCATCGAGCCGGTGCAGGACGTGTCCGAGGTCGTCGACTTCGTCGACCAGGTCGGCCTGCCCGTCGCGATCAAGGCGGCGTTCGGCGGCGGCGGCCGTGGCCTCAAGGTCGTGCGCTCGCGCGACGAGGTGGAAGCGCAGTTCGAGTCCGCGACGCGCGAGGCCATCGCCGCCTTCGGACGCGGCGAGTGCTTCGTCGAGAAGTACCTCGACAAGCCCCGGCATGTCGAGACCCAGTGCCTGGCCGACCAGCACGGCAACGTGGTCGTCGTGTCGACGCGCGACTGCTCGCTGCAGCGCCGCCACCAGAAGCTCGTCGAAGAAGCACCCGCGCCGTACCTGACCGACGCCCAGACGGCCGCACTCTACGACTCGTCGAAGGCGATCCTGCGCGAGGTCGGCTACGTCGGTGCCGGCACGTGCGAGTTCCTCATCGGGGCCGACGGCACCGTGTCGTTCCTCGAGGTGAACACGCGCCTGCAGGTCGAGCACTGCGTGTCCGAAGAGGTCACCGGCATCGACCTGGTGCGCGAGCAGTTCCGCATCGCCGAGGGCGGCGTGCTCGACTACGACGACCCGGCGCCGCGCGGGCACTCGTTCGAGTTCCGGATCAACGGCGAGGACGCTGGCCGCAACTTCTTCCCCGCGCCCGGACCCGTGCACGTGTTCCACGCACCGTCCGGCCCCGGCGTGCGCGTCGACTCCGGCGTGGTGTCGGGTGACGTCGTCTCCGGGTCGTTCGACTCGATGCTCGCGAAGCTGATCGTCACCGGGGCCACCCGCGCCGAGGCGCTCGAGCGGTCGCGGCGTGCCCTCGCCGAGTTCGAGGTCGCCGGGCTGCCCACGGTCATCCCGTTCCACCGCGCCGTCGTGTCCGACCCGGCGTTCGCCACCCCCGACGACGTCCCGTTCAGCGTGTACACGCAGTGGATCGAGACCGACTTCGTCAACGAGATCCCGGCGTGGAGCGGCTCCCCCGAGGAACTGCCGTCGCCCGTCGAGCGCGACACCGTCGTGGTCGAGGTGCAGGGCAAGCGCATCGAGGTCACCATGCCCGCGATCGTCGGCGGCGGCGCTGCCGGTGCCGCGGGTCGTCGCCCGGCCGGTCCGTCCGCTCCCCCGCGTCGTCGTTCGTCTGCCGTGCGCGGAGGCCTGGCGTCCTCGGGTGCCGCGGTGACCTCGCCGATGCAGGCCACCGTGGTCAAGCTGGCGGTCGCCGAGGGTGACACCGTGGTGAAGGGCGACCTGCTCGTCGTGCTCGAGGCCATGAAGATGGAACAGCCCGTGCAGGCCCACAAGGACGGCGTCGTCACGTCGCTCAACGCCCCCGTCGGCCAGACGATCTCGTCCGGCCACGTCCTGCTCGAGCTCGCGTAGCCGCGGCGCGGCCGCGGCCGGCGGCCGCTGCGCCGCGCCGCTTAGCACCCCTGCACGAACATCGCGCCCCGTTGCCACGGGGCGCGATGTTCTTCAGAGGGCGCGAAGCGCTGCGGCACGCCAAGCACCCGCCCAGTTCGGCCCGAGAGCGACCCCGGCGTCGTGGAGTCGCCGCGGCAGCTGCCCGCCCGGCATGGCATCAGCCCAGACGACTCGGCCGAAGTGCATGACCCCGGGCTTCCGGCGGAGGGAGTCCTCGCGTCGCTTCTCTTCGACGACGACCTCGTCAGGCGACCGCCCCTTCCGGAGTCGAGGATCCAGGTACTTCACGTCACCGTCGAACTCGATCACCGTGCCCGATGCAGGGAACCAGAAGTCGACCCGCTCCTGCCCGCCCCATTCGGTGTCGAAGGCGTGCTGCAGGACCGGCTCTGGTGCCCCGAGGACGTGCGCACCCCATCGCGTGATGCTCTCGCCGGGTGACTCTGCCCCGGCATCAGCGACCTCGATGAGCTCCGCAGCACGCCGCCGCGCTCGTGCCGCGCCTCGACTGGCGAGTTCCGCGCACAGGGCGGCTCGTGTGATGCCACGACGGAGGACGGCGTCGAGGACGACGATCGCTCGCCACGGATGCTCCGAGAGCGCAACATCGACCGCCGTCACGACGAGGGACGTGGTCGCGACCCCCGACAGCAGCACCATGTCCGGGATCCGGCCCGCCGTACCGACTCGCCGGATGACACCCTTGCTCTGCCCACGGTCGCGCGACGGGTCGGTGACGATCACGTGGTCGCCGAACGCGCCGATCCACGGCAGGCCGTGCAGCGCGACGGCCGATCGGTGGGACACGACGAGCCCCGATCCGGGCAGCCAGTCCACGGCCCGGACGAGCGCTGCGTGACGATCACGTGCACTCGCTCCGTTCCACTGCGTCGCGTCTGCGAAGTGCCCTCGGCGGACCCTGACCAGGACGCCGCGGTCCGCACTGCGTCGGACCTGAGCGGCTGACGCGGCGTCCATGCCGGCGCCCGTGGAGACCAGTTCGATGCACATCGGTCGACGATCGCACTCGTCACGGGTGCCGGGGACTGACCGAGCGAGCCGGTGGACGGGGCTGAGCGGAGCCTCCGCTGTGGAGGAGCGGGCTGATCGACAATGCACCCCCGCACGAACATCGCGCCCCGAGGAGACGGGGCGCGATGTTCGTGCGGGGGTGCGAAGCGGCGGGGCGGCCGGGCGGCCAGGCGGCCGGGCCGCGGGGCCCGCGGCCCCTACGACACGCGGGGGCGGATCGCCTCGGCGAGGGCGTCGACCAGCGACTGGGCCTGGGCGGGCGTCCCTGCGACGGTGTCGATGTAGACCTTCACCTTGGGCTCGGTGCCACTCGGGCGGACGATGACCCGCGCCTCGCCCTGCAGGTCGTAGCGCAGGATGTCGGACGGCGGGAAGCCGTCCACCCCACCGGCGTAGTCGGTGCTCCGGAGCACGGTCAGCGGCCCCAGCATCGACGGCGGCGACGACCGGAGTTCCTGCATGATCGTGCCGATGCGGGCGAGGTCGTCCACCCGGGTCGCGACCTGCCCGGAGGCGAACGCACCGAACTCCGTCGCGAAGGCCTCGAGCTCCCCGGCGATGCTCGAACCGGCTGCCGCCACGGACGTCGCCAGGTCGAGCAGCACGAGCGCCGCCGAGATGCCGTCCTTGTCGCGGACGACGTCGGGGTCGACCAGGTAACCGAGGGCTTCTTCGTACCCGAACAGCAGGTCGGGCACGCGCGAGACCCACTTGAAGCCCGTGAGCGTGTCGCGGTACCCGAGACCGTGCCGGGCCGCGACCCGGGACAGCGCCGGCGACGACACGATCGACGCGGCGAGCACACCGGAGCGCCCTGCCGCTGTCGCACGCTTGGCCGCGCTCCACCCGAGCAGCCACCCGACCTCGTTGCCGGAGAGCCGCCGGTACGATCCGGCACCGTCCGGGATCGCCAGTGCGAGCCGGTCGGCGTCCGGGTCGTTCGCGATGACCAGGTCGGCGCCGACGGCCACGCCGCGGGCGATCGCCAGGTCCATCGCTCCTGGTTCTTCGGGGTTCGGGAACGCCACGGTCGGGAAGGCGCCGTCGGGCTCGATCTGCTCGGTCACGACGGCCGGCTCGGCGAACCCGGCAGCGGTGAACACCGCGCGGGCGGTCTGCCACCCGACCCCGTGCATGGCCGTGTAGACGACGCGTGGCTGCGCATCGACCGGGAGGGCCGGGGCCGGCACGATCGCGGCCGTCGCGGCCACGTACGCCTGGACCAGGTCCGTACCCGCCACGACGAAGTCAGTCGCCCTGGGCAGGTCCCCCAGCGGCGCTGCCGCGACGGCATCGATGGCCGCGGCGATCGCACCGTCGACGGGCGGCACGATCTGCGAACCGTCGTCGTCGCCACCGAGGTAGACCTTGTAGCCGTTGTCACGCGGTGGGTTGTGGCTCGCGGTGACCATCACACCGGCACCGACGCCCAGGTGCCGCACGGCGAAAGCCAGCACGGGTGTTGGCAGCGCCGACGGCAGCAGCGTGACGTCGAGGCCCAGGCCCCGCATGACCTCGGCAGAGTCGCGCGCGAAGACGTCGGAGTTCACCCGGCCGTCGTACCCGATCACGACGCTGCGGTCACGACCGGTGTCGATGAGGAACCGGGCGAGCCCGGCCGCAGCCTGTGTGACGACCACGCGGTTCATCCGCAGCGGTCCCCACCCGAGCTCGGCGCGGAGCCCGGCCGTGCCGAACTGCAGCCGACCGGCGAACCGTTCCTGCAGCTCGGCGAGGGCCGACGTGTCCCCGCTGCCGGCCGCCGCGACCACGGCGTCGAGCGCGTCGCGGGTCTCGGGGTCGGGGTCCTGCACGAGCCACGCCCGCGCGGTGTCGAGCGGCGTGGTGTCGGCGGTCAGGTCACCGTCGGCGATCGCGCCGTCCGAGGGGCCGGCGTACCCGGTCACAGTGCAGCCACGACCCGGGCGAGCAGGTCCGCGATCACCGGCTCGGCCTGACGACCGGCCTCGAGCACCTCGGTGTGGGACAGCGGCGTCGTCTGGATGCCGGCTGCCAGGTTCGTGATGAGCGAGAAGCCCAGGATCTCCATGCCGGCCTGGCGCGCGGCGATCGCTTCGAGCGCGGTGGACATGCCGACGATGTGCCCGCCGATCGTCTTGGCCATCTGGACCTCGGCCGGGGTCTCGTAGTGGGGCCCGCGGAACTGGGTGTAGACGCCCTCGTCCAGCGAGGGGTCGACCGTGCGCGCGATGTCCCGCAGCCGGGCGGAGTACAGGTCGGTCAGGTCGACGAACGTCGCGCCTTCGAGCGGGCTGTCCGCCGTCAGGTTGATGTGGTCACTGATGAGCACGGGCGTGCCGGGCGTCCAGTGTTCCTTGATGCCACCGGCTCCGTTCGTCAGCACCATCGTGCCGGCACCGGTCGCTGCCGCGGTACGGACGCTGTGCACGACCCGACGGACGCCGTGGCCTTCGTAGTAGTGCGTGCGCGCGCCGATGACGAGCGCGTGCCGCCCGTCGGCCAGGCGGATGGACCGGACCGTGCCGGAGTGCCCGGGCACCGCCGAGGCGCTGAAGCCGGGGACCTGGTCGGCCGGGATCTCGGAGACGGTCTCACCGATCAGGTCGGCGGCCTTACCCCACCCGGAACCGAGCGTGAGGGCGATGTCGTGCCGCTCGATGCCGGACGTCGTGGCGATGACGGCGGCGGCATCGCGAGCGACGTCGAAGGGGTCGACGGAGGGGTCGTTGAGCGGGTTCGTGCTTGCCATGCCGCAATGCTACGGGGCGGTCGGATCCCCCAGGGACTTCTCCACAGCCGCGGTGATCTCGCTCTGGTCGAAGTGGTTCCGGATGACGATGACCTCGGCGTAGGTGTCGCCGATCGCCGCGACGAACTCCTGCGACGTCAGGATCACGTTCGCGTCGTCGGAGACCTGTCGCACGGATGCCACGTCGGCCGCCACGACCTCGGCGGACAGGCCGAGCGTCGCCAGGGCCTTCTCGGCGTTGACCTTCAGGATGCCGCTCGAGCCGATGCCCGCGCCGCAGATCGTCACGATCTTCATGCCGAGACCCCCATGATGGCGCGCACGTCGGACGCCGAGGTGGCAGCGGCGAGGCGCGAGGTCACCGAGGCGTCGTTGAACAGGTTGGCGATCTCGCCGATGGACTCGAGGTGCGTGCCGATCCCCGCGACGGCCAGGCCGAGCACGACGCTGACGGGGTCGTTGTGGGGGTGCCCGAACGCGACCGGCGTGGCGAGCGTGACCACGGACAGCCCGTCGCGCAGCACCGACGACCCGGGTCGGGCGTGCGCGAAGGCCAGTCCGGGCGAGATGACGATGTACGGGCCGTGCTCCTCGACCATGGCGATCATGGCGTCCGTGTACTCGTCGGTGGCCGCCCCCGACGCCACCAGGGCGCCGCCGGCGAGCCGGAGGGCGTCACGCCACGACGGCGCGGTCGCGCCGAGCACGACGGCGGCGTCGGAGAGCGGCGGGAGCGGCATCGGCTCAGGCCTCCGCGTACCCGGAGGTGATCAGCGCGATGATCTCCTCGCGGTCCTCGAGCGGCAGGAACGACGACAGTGCCGCGTTGATCTGGAACGCGGCCAGGTCGTCGAGGTCGTAGCCGAACGTGCCGGCGAGCAGCGCCAGCTCGCGGGTGAGCGTCGTGTTGCTCATCAGTCGGTTGTCGGTGTTCACCGTCACCCGGAAGCCCAGCTGGTAGAGCACGTCGAACGGGTGGTCGGCGAGGTCGTCGCCCCACGCGGCGATCGCCCCGGTCTGCAGGTTCGACGACGGCGAGACCTCGAGCGGGATCTCGCGGTCGCGCACCCACGACGCGACCTCGCCGAGCGACGCCAACGTCGAGCCGTCGCCGGCGTCCGACAGGGTGACGTCCTCGAACAGGCGGACGCCGTGCCCCAGGCGCAGTGCCCGACCGTCGACGAGTGCGCTGCGGATCGACGCCAGGCCGTCGGCTTCGCCCGCGTGCACCGTGACCGGGAAGAGCTCGGACGCCAGGTAGTCGAAGGCGGCACGGTGGTTCGAGGCCGGGAACCCGGCTTCGGCCCCGGCGATGTCGAACCCCACGACGCCGCGGTCGCGGTGCCGCACGGCGAGCTCGGCGATCTCGAGGGCGCGGTCGGCGTGCCGCATCGCGGTGACGAGCTGTCCGATCCGGATGGCTCCGCCGGCGGCGTCGACCGCGGACTCGACGCCGGCCTGGACGGCCTCGACCGCCTGGTCGAGCGTCAGGCCGCGCTGCAGGTGCTGCTCGGGTGCCCAGCGGACCTCGCCGTAGACGACGCCGTCGGCGACCAGGTCCTCGACGAACTCGCGAGCGACGCGCTCGAGCCCGTCGGCGGTCTGCATGACGCTGGTGGTGACGTCGAACGTCTTCAGGTACTCGACCAGCGATCCGGAGTCGGACTGGTCGGCGAACCACTGGCGCAGCGCGTCGGCGTCGGTCGTGGGCAGCGTGACCCCGTCGGCCGCCGCGAGCTCGATGATGGTCGCCGGGCGAAGCCCGCCGTCGAGGTGGTCGTGCAGCGACACCTTGGGCAGGTCGTTGATGACGGCGCCCGCGTCGGGCAGTCGGTACGTGGGGACGGCGTCGGCGCTCATGGGGACCAGGCTAGCGGTGGTCACCGACTCCGCGCTGGCGCCGGTGCACAACGCTGGGCGCACCGGGCTGGAGGCTCCCCACCGGTCCGGTGCGGAGCCTCCGGTCCGGTGCGGCGCACGTCCGGTACGGCGCAGCCGGCCAGCCGACGGGTCAGTGCGCGATGCGCTCGCGCACGATCGGCCCGCGTGCCGCGGCCGACTCGCCGATCGACCAGGCCCCCTCGAGCGACTCGAGCGCCCGCGGGATGCGCGACGCGTCGTCGGTGTGCAGCGTCCAGAGCGGCTGCCCCTGGGTCACCGTGTCGCCGGGCTTGGCGTGCAGCTCGATGCCCGCACCGGCCTGCACCGGGTCCTGGGCTCGCGCGCGTCCGGCACCGAGCCGCCAGGCGGCCACGCCGAACGGCAGCGCCTGCTGCTCGGCGAGCACGCCGGACGTCGGCGCCGTCACGACGTGCTGTTCGCGGGCGACGGGCAGCGCCGCGTCGGGGTCCCCGCCCTGCGCCTGGATCATCCGGCGCCAGCTGTCCATCGCCCGTCCGTCGGCCAGGGCCGCCGCGGGGTCCGCGTCGGGCAGCCCGGCGAGCCGCAGCATCTCGGACGCCAGCGCCAGGGTCAGCTCGACCACGTCGGCAGGTCCCCCGCCGGCGAGCACCTCGACGGACTCGCGGACCTCGAGGGCGTTGCCGATGGTCAGCCCGAGCGGGACCTCCATGTCGGTCAGCAGCGCGCTCGTGGCGACACCGGCGTCGTTGCCGAGGTCGACCATCGTCTGCGCGAGCTCCTTCGACGCCGCGTACGTCGGCATGAACGCGCCGGACCCGAACTTCACGTCGAGCACGAGCGCACCGGTGCCCTCGGCGATCTTCTTCGACATGATGCTCGACGCGATGAGCGGGATGCACTCGACCGTGCCGGTGATGTCACGGAGTGCGTAGAGCTTCTTGTCGGCCGGAGCCAACCCCGAGCCGGCGGCGCAGATCACCGCGCCCACGTCGGCCAGCACGTCCATCATCCGCTCGTTCGACAGCGCGGCCTGCCAGCCCGACACGGACTCGAGCTTGTCGAGCGTGCCACCGGTGTGCCCGAGCCCGCGCCCGGACAGCTGCGGCACGGCGACGCCGAACGACGCCACCAGCGGAGCCAGCGGCAGCGTGATCTTGTCGCCGACACCGCCGGTCGAGTGCTTGTCGACCGTGGTCTTGCCGAGCGCGGAGAACGACATCCGCTCCCCCGACGCGATCATCGCGAGCGTCAGGTCCTTGATCTCGCGGCGTTCCATCCCGTTCAGGAAGATCGCCATCGCCAGGGCCGCCATCTGCGGGTCCTCGACGTAGCCGCGCGTGTAGGCGTCGACCAGCCAGTCGATCTCGGGCGTGCTGAGCGCGTCACCGGAACGCTTGGTGCGGATCAGGTCGACGGTGTCGAACGGCTCGACGGCCATGGGGATCAGTGCTCCTGCTGGTAGGTGACCAGGGTGCGCGGCCCGAACGCGTCGGGCAGGACCTGGTCGATGGTGCGGACGCCGGAGACGGTCTCCAGCAGCATGCCCTCGGCGGAGTGCTCGAACAGCAGCTGCCGGCACCGCCCGCAGGGCATCAGGGTCGCGCCGTCGCCGTCCACGCACGTGAACGCGACGAGCTTGCCGCCGCCGGTCATGTGCAGCTGCGAGACGAGCGAGCACTCGGCGCACAGGGTCACCCCGTACGACGCGTTCTCGACGTTGCAGCCGGACACGATCCGGCCGTCGTCGGTCAGGGCCGCAGCCCCCACCGGGAACGACGAGTACGGCGCGTAGGCACGGCCCATGGCCGTGGTCGCGGCCTGCCGCAGGGCCGTCCAGTCGACGTCGACGCTCGCGTCGACCGCAGGGTCGGACTGGAGGGCCGTGGCCGGGTCCGTCCAGGCGGGCTCGCCGGCCGTCTGGTCACCCGGAGCATTCGTGTGGGTCATGTGCCGGGCCTCCTGGCTAGCTCTTGACGTACGGTCTGCCGCTGGCGGCAGGACCACGCGACTGCCCGACCAGGCCGGCCACCGCGAAGATCGTCACCACGTAGGGCAGCATCAGCAGGAACTCGCTCGGGACGGGCGAGTTGATCGACCCGAGCACGTTCTGCAGGTTCGACGCGAAGCCGAACAGCAGCGCGGCCAGGGTGGCGCGGATCGGGTCCCACCGACCGAAGATGACGGCGGCGAGCGCGATGTAGCCGGCGCCCGCGGTCATGTCCTTGGCGAACGGCCCGACGGAGCCGAGCGTGAAGTACGCCCCGCCCAGGCCCGCGATCGCGCCGGCGAGCGACACGTTCCAGAACCGGGTGCTCAGCACGTTGATGCCGACGGTGTCCGCCGCCTGCGGGTGCTCGCCGACGGCACGCAGCCGCAGACCCCAGCGGGTCTTGAAGAGCGCGAACGTGACGACCGCGACCGCGATGTACGCCAGGTAGACGATGACGTTCTGCTCGAAGAACACCGGGCCGATGACCGGGATCTGGTGCAGGACCGGGATCGGCAGCACCGGGAAGCGGATGCCCGTGTTGAGCGTCTGCTCGGCCGGCGAGAGCACCTGCGAGTACAGGAAGCCCGTCAGACCCGAGATGAAGGCGTTGATGACGACACCGACGATGACCTGGTCGACCAGGTACTTGATGCTGAAGGCAGCCAACACGAACGACACGAGCACGCCGGCAACCAGGGCACCGACCAGGCCGACCCAGGCGGACCCGGTCAGCGAGCCGATCATGGCGGAGACGAACGCCCCGGCCAGGAACTGCCCCTCGATCGCGATGTTGACGACGCCGACCTTCTCGGAGATCACACCGCCCAGCGCGCCGAACACCAGCGGGACGCTCAGGCCGAGCGCGCCGACCAGCAGGCCGGGCAGCGGGATCGTGGCGCCGGCCGCGGCCCACGCCAGGAACCCGACCACGAACAGCAGCGCGAAGACCGACGTGACCCACAGCGGGACCTTGCGGAAGCCGCGGACCTGCACGATCGCGACGACGGTGGTCAGGGCGAGCAGGACCGTGACGACGATCCCGGTGCCGGTGGCGGGCAGCGGCACGTCGGGCAGCTGCACGAAGTCGCCCGCGTTGGCGAGCCGGAAGGTGGCGTCGCCGGAACGGTGCAGCAGCACGAAGAAGACGAGCGCGACGACCGTGAAGACGGCGTACGCGATCGGCAGCTTCCAGCTGCGGGTGGTCTCGACCGCGCGCTCCGCCACGGGGGCGTGCGGCGCGGGGGCGGTGGGGCTCATGGTGCTCACGCGGCGACTGCCTTCCGCTCGGACTTCGTGGAGCGCTTGCGACGGGCGCCGGGCTGCGGGATCCGGAAGATCGCACGGACCAGGGGCGGTGCAGCGATGAACAGGACGATCAGGGCCTGGATGACCCCGACGATGTCGATCGGGATGCCGTTGGCGGCCTGCATGGCGTAGCCGCCGTTCTTCAGCACGCCGAACAGGATGGCCGCCCAGAACACGCCCCACGGCTTCGAACGCCCGAGCAATGCCACCGTGATCGCGTCGAAACCGATGCCGGCATCGATGTTCGAGGTGAACCCGCTCGTGACCGCGCCCTGCACCTGGTAGGCGCCCGCGATGCCGAC
Organism: Curtobacterium sp. VKM Ac-2922; assembly: GCF_022815645.1. Taxonomy (GTDB): domain Bacteria; phylum Actinomycetota; class Actinomycetes; order Actinomycetales; family Microbacteriaceae; genus Curtobacterium. The sequence goes on from NZ_JALGRO010000003.1 coordinate 132,524, forward strand.
GAGCGCACCGGAGATGACCAGGACCCAGAAGGTCAGCGACGGCACGCTCATGCCGGCGACCCGTGCCGCACGCGGGTTCTCGCCGATCGTGCGGAACCGGAACCCGAGCGAGGACTTGTTGAGCAGCCACCACACGACGACGACCGCGATGATCGCCACGATGAAGCCGAGGTCGACCCCGTACCGCGGGCCGAACAGCGCCGGCAGGACCGAGGTGTCCTTCATCGCGGGCGAGATCGGGTTCGGGCTGCCGCCGGCCTGCAGCAGCCCCGGGGTGCGCAGCATGTAGCTGACCAGGTACAGCGCGACGTAGTTCAGCATGATCGTCAGGACGACCTCGTTGGCGCCGGTGCGGGCCTTCAACAGTCCGACGATGCCACCCCAGACCGCACCACCGACGATGCCGGCGACGATCGTCAGCGGGATGTGGATCGCGGCGGGCAGGTCGAACGAGAAGCCGAACCAGCCGGCGGCTGCGGCCCCCATCAGGATCTGCCCCTGGCCGCCGATGTTGAACAGACCGGCGCGGAACGACACCGCGATGCCGAGCCCGGCGACGATGAGCGGCACGGCGTAGTCGATCGACCGGGTGATCGGCACGACCGCCTGGGCGAACGAGTCCGCGCCGAAGTTCACGACCGAGCCCTGGAACAGCGACGCGTACGAACCACCCACGGCGGTGCCGATCGCACGCAGCGTGTCACCGGGCCGGGCGAAGAAGTACCCGGCGGCCTGCTGCACGCCCTGGTCGGTGATCGCGATGAGGATGCCGCACGCGACCAGGGCCAGCACGACGGCCAGGATCGTGACGAGCACGGAACCGTTCACGATGCCGTGCACTGCGGCCTGCCAGCGTTCGGCGCCGGAACGGTCCGCGGCACGGCGCTCGGTGTCGGCCGCGGAGTCCGTCATCAGGTGCGGAGTGCTCTCAACGTCCTGCAGACGGTCGTCGGTCACCGGGGTGTTGTCTGGCGTGGGGGTGCTCACGCTGCCAGCTCCGTTCCTTCTGGTAGCTCGCCGGCCATCATGAGACCGAGGACGTCGCGGGGGGTGTCCGCGGGGACGATGCCGATGACCGCGCCGCGGTACATCACGGCGATCCGGTCGGCGAGCGCGACGACCTCGTCGAGCTCGGTGGAGACGACGATCACGGGGACACCGGCGTCGCGGGTGGCGACGATGCGCTTGTGCACGAACTCGATGGACCCGACATCGATGCCGCGCGTGGGCTGGGCGGCGACGAACAGGCGGAGTTCGCGGCTGAGCTCGCGGGCCAGCACGATCTTCTGCTGGTTGCCGCCGGACAGCCGACCGGCCGCCGTCGTACGTCCGGGGGTGCGGATGTCGAACTCGGCGATCTTGTCGTCGGCGAAGGCGTCACGCTCGGCGGCGCGGATGGTGCCGGCGCGGACGAACTCGGCGTGGTCGGCCCGGTCGAGCATCAGGTTCTCGGCGATGGTGAACTCGCCGACCAGCCCGTCTTCCTTCCGGTCCTCGGGCACGAACCCGACGCCGGCGTCGAGCACCTGCTTGACGCTGCGGCCGGTGAGCTCCTTGCCGTCGAGCGTGACGCGGCCGGCGCGGACGGGCTCGAGCCCGATGATCGCCTCGGTCAGCTCGGTCTGGCCGTTGCCCTGCACGCCGGCGATCGCCAGCACCTCGCCCCGGCGCACGGTGAACGAGACGTCGTCGACGAGCACGATGCCGTTCGGATCGGTGACGGTGAGCCCCTCGACGACCAGGGCGTCCTCGCCACCGGTCGACGGCGCCTTCTCGACGACGAGCGACACCGCGCGACCGACCATCAGGGCCGCGAGCTCGTTGTTGGTCGCGGTGGGCGATGCCTCGCCGACGACCTTGCCGAGCCGGATCACCGTGATGCGGTCGGCGACCTCGCGGACCTCACGGAGCTTGTGGGTGATGAAGACGATCGCGGTGCCGGCCTCGCGCAGCTGGCGCATGATGCCCATCAGCTCGTCGGTCTCCTGCGGTGTGAGCACGGCCGTGGGCTCGTCGAACACCAGGACGGAGGCGTCGCGGGACAGGGCCTTGATGATCTCCACGCGCTGCTGCACGCCGACGGGCAGGTCCTCGACACGGGCGTCGGGATCGACGTCGAAGCCGAACCGGTCGGAGATCTCGCGGACACGTCGACGGGCGCCGGCCAGGTTCAGGCGGCCACCGAACGACGTCTCCTCTTGTCCCAGCATGACGTTCTCGGCGACGGTGAACACCGGCACGAGCATGAAGTGCTGGTGCACCATGCCGATGCCGGCACGCATCGCGTCGCCGGGGCCGTCGAAGTCCTGGACGACGTCGTCCAGCAGGATCTCGCCCTCTTCGGCCTGGTACATGCCGTACAGCACGTTCATCAGCGTCGACTTGCCGGCGCCGTTCTCGCCGAGCAGGCAGTGCACCTCGCCGGGTTCGACGGTGAGGGAGATGTGGTCGTTCGCGACCAGCGGGCCGAACCGCTTGGTGATGCCGCGGAGTTCGAGCTTCATGGGGCGGGTTCTTCTTCTCTCGAGCGCACGGTGATGCGGGCGGAGGATCGCTCCCCCGCCCGCATCGATGGTGTTACTTGACGGTTGCCTTGGTCTTGACCGCGATCGAGCCGTCGATGATGCCGGACTTGATCGTGTCGAGCTCCTTCGACAGACCCGAGTCGACCTTGGACTCGTAGTCGTGGAACGGGGCGATGCCGACGCCTTCGTTCTTCAGCGTGCCGACGTAGGGGGTCTTCGAGAAGTCGCCCTTGGCGGCCTGCTCGACGACGTCCTTGGTCGCCGGGCGCATGCCCTTCTCGACCGAGGTCAGCGCGATGTCCTTGTAGCGGGGGTCGGCCTCGTACAGGTCGCTGTCCGCGCCGATCAGCACGGAACCGTTGTTCGCGTCCTTGATCGCTTCTGCTGCGGACTGGTAGATCGGACCACCCACGGGCAGGATCACGTCGGCACCCTGGTCGATGAGCGTCTGCGCGACCGACTTGGCCTGCGTGCCCGCCTCGAAGCCGCCCGTGAACGAGCCCTTCTGGCTGTCGACGTCCCAGCCGACGACCTTGACGTCCTTCTTCTTCTGGTCGTTGTAGTACTTCACGCCGTCCGCGAAGCCGTCCATGAAGATCGTGACGGTCGGGATCTGCATGCCGCCGAACGTGCCGACGACGCCGCTCTTGGAGTACGACGCGGCCGCGTAGCCGGCCAGGAACGCCGCCTGCGAGGTGTCGAACGTGATCGGCTTGACGTTCTTGGCGTCGATCGAGTTGTCGTCGATGATCGCGAAGTCGGTGTCGGGGTTCGCCGCAGCCTGCTTCTTCGTGGCGTCAGCGAGGTTGAAGCCGACCGTGACGATGAGCTTGCAGTTCTGGTTGACGAGCTGCTCGATGTTCGAGTCGTAGACCGTGGAGTCCTTGGACTCGGCCGACTTGTACGTCGCGCCGAGCTCCTTGGCGGCGTCCTGCAGGCCCTCGTAGCCGAGCTGGTTGAACGACTTGTCGTCGAACCCGCCGGAGTCCGACACCATGCACGGACGGAAGCTGGTGGTCTTCGCCGACGAGGTGTCGGAGGGAGCGGCGGAGCAGCCGGCGAGGACGGCGACGGTGCCGACGAGTGCGAGGCCGCTGAGTGCGATCTGACGGGTGCGGGATGACACGGGTGGGTTCCTCCGGGGAGTTCGGCCCGGTCACTGCACCGGGCGATCGTGGCGACAGTACACGACCGCCCGGCCGGTACAGAACGCCCCGGAGGGCCCCTGTGGATCGGTTACGGGATCGGGACCGCGCCGAAACGCGCCCGTAACGCGGGGCCCGCTGGGGCCGCCGTGTTTCCGCCTTTCGTGATGGAGCGCTACAGGACCGGCGTGCGTCTGTCTGTCGTTGGGGGAACGAGCACACGTCACCCCAGATCGGCGTCGTCCGCGGTGTCGTCGTCGATCCGGTCAGCGTCGCCCGGGAAGCACAGCGACACCGCCTGCACGGTGGAGTTCCCCGAGTACGCGTACACACTGATCGCCGCGATCTTCCCCCCACCACGGCCGAACACCGCAGGACCGTCGCTGGAGTCCCGCTGCACGATGCTCATCCCCTGCGCACGCCAGTGCTCCGACATCCGCGCAGCATCCTCCGCCGGACTTCCCGTGATCGTGCTCCCCGTCAGGTAGCGCCAGTGAGCGCCCCGCTCACCGCTGGGCAACACACAGTGCTCCGCGTAATCGGGTCCAGTTCGAGGACGCCACTCACCCCCGAGACGCGCTGTCGCGTCATCCACCGCGTCGATCGTCTGCTGCTTCGCGGTCCCAGCATCCACGGTCGCGGAAGCGTGTGGTTGCGGCTGCGCAGGTCCGCGAGCGCAACTCGTCGCCGCGAGACCGACGAGGACCACGGAGAGAAGGCTGAACGCCGCCCGGTCAGTTCCGCGCTGCCAGGTCGCCGACTTCAGCGTGGACGCCCTCAGCGGACGCGTCACAGGCGGTCGGCGTCGCCGCGGAAACACAGCGAGACGGCCTGCACGGTGTAGTTGCCGGGGAACGCATAGAGACTGATCGAGTCCACGGAATCTCCCCCTCGGCCGACGATCGCCGGCCCGTCCGGATCAGCCCACCGTTCGACGGTCATCCCCTGCGACTTCCAGAGGTGACGCGTCGCCGCAGCGTCTGGTTCCGGGTCTCCGCCGTCGGCTCTGCCGGTGAGGTACACCCAGTTCGCGCCCTCGTCACCGGTCTCGAGCTCGCAGCTCTCTGCGTAGTCGGGCCCGGTCCGTGGCGTCCACGTGCCTCCGAGCCGTCCCGTGACTGTGTCGACGGCATCGATCATCTTCTGCTTCGCGGTTTCAGCGGTGACCGCGGGGCCCCTGTGTTCTGGCGGATTGGCAGAGCAACCGGCGAGCACGGGCACCGCGGCGAGCACCATCATCGTGCTGGCCCTCGTTCGTAGGACGGTCGTGGTTGCGACGATCATCGCTCTCCTCTCACAGGCGGTCGGCGTCGCCGCGGAAACACAGCGAGACGGCCTGCACGGTGTAGTTGCGGGGGGACGCATAGAGACTGATCGACTCCACGGAATCTCGCCGTCGACCGACGATCCCCGGCCCGTCTGGATCAGCCCAACGTTCGACGGTCATCCCCTGCGACTTCCAGAGCGCGGTCGTCGCCGCGGCGTCTGGCTCCGGGTCGCCGCCTTCCGCATTGGCGACGAGATTGACCCAGTGCGCACCGGACTCGCCGTTTGGCAGCTGACAGATCTGGGTGTAACCAGGTCCAGAACGAGTCGTCCAGACACCGCCGAGACGCTCGGTCACCGCGCTGACCGTGTCGATCACCTTCTGCTTCGCTGACGCAGCGTTGGTCGGCGAAGTGCCTTCTGGTTGCGGCTGCGCGGTCCTTCCTGCACACGCAGCTGTCGAAACTCCGCAGGCGATCACCGCGATCAGGCCCACCGTCGTGCGGCAGATCCTTTTCCGCAAGCTCGTCGCCTTCCGTCTGGAGAACCGTGTTCGGCGCTGCGTCACAATCGGTCAGCGTCGCCGGGGAAACACAACGAAATTGCTTCAACGGTGTAGTTACCAGGGAAGGCGTAGAGGTTGATCGAGTCCACCGACCCCCCGCCCCGACCGACGATCACCGGGCCGTCCGGGTCGGCCCACCGTTCGACGGCCATCCCCTGGGACCTCCAGAGCTTCTTCGTCGCCGCAGCGTCAGGCTCCGGGTCTCCCCCGTCTGCGCTGCCGGTGAGGTAGACCCAGTGGGCTCCCTTTTGACCGTTCGACAGCTGACAGCTCTCCGGCGCATCAGGCCCAGTTCGCGGCTTCCACTGGCCGCCAAGTCGGCCAATCACGTCATTGACTGCATCGATCATCTTCTGCTTCGCGACATCTGGATCCATCGACGGCTTCCCCTCTTCCACGTGCTGGGCGGTGCATCCGACGAGCACAGAGGCCACCATCACGATCGCCGATGTGATTGTCACGACACGACGTCGGGACCGGATATTCGAAACGTTCATCGTTCTCCTTTGTCACGGCGCACGATCATCGAGGTTCCGCCGGAGAGAGTTCCGTATCCCGACCAGTGGTGGCAAGCCCCACGTTGTGCACCGACTCTGTGCCACGGTCTAGGTAGCCCTGCCCATCGCCGTTGAGCGGATCGTGGTGGAGGACGGGCTTCAATCGCTCTCCACCGGCCGTCGTCGTTCCGTCGGAACCGAACACGGTCGCGCCGAACGACGGCGCCGTGGGATCGACCTTGTGAGCGACACTGTGGTCGCGTCCAAAAGACGCCCACTCATCACCCTGTCCGACGTGTCCCAGCGGGGCGTCTTTCGCTTGTGATGCGTACACGTGTCCAGCGTGAAGGTCGTCAGCCGTCTTGATGTTGTCCGGCAAGCCAGCCGAACCAAGCGCGACGAACCGGTCGACACTCACGTCGTCCTCGGCGAGCGCAACAGCCGCGGTCGTCGTGCCGTAGGAGTGCGCGACGATGTTCGTCTCCGGTGTGTGTCCGGGGCGGACGGATGCCAATCCCCTGATCGATGCCGCGAGCTGAGCACCACCCTTCGTTGCCTTGCTCATGAACAAGACCTCGGATGGTGTTGGGGCGTCGTACCCGATCCAAGCGACAACGGCACGGTCAGGAGCGTTGCCACGTCGGTTCTGTTGGTCGTAGATGTTCTGCGCCGCCGTCGTCCACGAGCTCATGTCAGCGGTCGTCGTGTTCATCCCCGGCACCGCCCAGGTGACCGAGTCGGCGGTGTCCAGGTCACCGATCGACACGGCCGCCAGCGGAGGCTCGTCATCGGTGAGCGAGATGAGGTACCGAGGGCCGTCAAACCGCTTCTCGTTGAGGGTCGCGTTGATGTTCCGCAACGACCGCAGGTCCGATCGGAGCGTCGTCAGCTGCTGCGCGAGCACTCGGGATCCGTCGCCCGCCGACGCCACCATCGACTGCAGCCGATCGATCTCGAGCTCGACGTCGGCCATCCGCTGGTTCAGCACCACGACGTTGGCAGCGCTCTTGGCCCAGTACGGGATGCCCTCGAGGTTGCCGAGCTCGGAGAGCACCGACGTCGGGAGCGCGCGCAAGGCAGACACGTCGGCCTTGGTCAGGCCGAGCGCAGCCCACTTCGCTGCGACCGCTGCGGGTGTGAGTCCCGCGGCCAGCAGCCCCTGGACAGCCGGAGCAGCCCGCCCGACCGCGGCGATGTCGAGCACGGCATCGGACAGTGCACCGTTGCCGCCGGCGTCCTCGAACGCCTGGGCGACCTTCGTGATCCACGAGCGGGCCTCGTCGTTCTCGTGGACGTACCGGTCGAATCCGGCCGGCATGCTCCCCCGGTCGACCTGCACCCAGGCGCACGAGGACCGGAACCTCGACCAGGCAGCTCGGACCCGTGTGGCCTCGCCCGACGCTGCCGTGTCGAGCCCCGAGGTCGCGGACACGAAGCCGCGCAACGCCGCCGGGTCCGCCGAGCTCCTGCCACCGCGCGCCCCGGTGCCGTACCGGGACCGTTCGCGACCACGGAACTCAGCATCGACGACCGGGCGTGGCAGCGGTTCGCTGGAGGGCTCCGGGTCGGTCAGCGCGTCCCACACCGACACCGCTGCCCCGGAGAAGGGGCCGGCCAGCGCGTGGACGCCCGCCGCGCGGCGCGCGGATTCTCGGTCCTGCCACGCCGCGCGCGAACGCACCCGGTCACGTTCGTGCTCGGCCACGAGGATGCTGCGGTCGACCGCGGACGCCAGGTCGGTCAGCACGCCGACCAGCCGACCGCGGTCCTCGGCTTCGACGACCGCGGCGTCGCGGAAGCGGTCTGCGTACGAACCGTCGAAGTCCGTCAGCGCCGACGTGACGGCCGACGACCGGGCTCCGCCCTGCCCACGGAGCGTCCGGGCCGCCGCTCGCGCAGCCGTCGCCAGTGCCCTCGCGCTGTCAGCGTCGAACTCGATGTCCGCCATGGTGGTCCCCCCGCCTCGATCCCCCGATCGAACCTACATCTGGTACTTCAGCGTTCGCAACCTCAGAGCACGTCGTCCCGGCCGCTGATCTTCAGGGCATCCACCACACCCTTGACCCGCTGCGCGTTCGCGCTGGTGGTCACGAGGAGTGCGTCCGGGGTGTCCACGACCACGATGTCGTCGACACCGATCAGCGAGATGAGCCGCTGGCTGTGCGACACCACGATGCCGCTGGACGAGTCCGCCAGGATCCGGGCCCCGTCGCCGAGCACGGCCAGGTGGTTCGCGAGCCCGCCGGACTGCAGCTTCGCCAGCGACGCGAAGTCGCCCACGTCGTCCCAGTCGAAGTCGCCCGGCACGACGGCCAGGCGTCCGGCGGCGGCTGCGGGCTCGGCGACCGAGTAGTCGATGGCGATCTTCTTGAGCTCGGGCCAGACGGCGTCGACGACCGCGCCCCGGGCCGAGGTGTCCCACGCGGCGGCCAGTTCCTCGATGCCGGCGAGCAGCTTCGGCTCGTTGCGGCCGATCTCGGCGAGCAGCACGTCGGCGCGCGAGATGAACATGCCCGCGTTCCACAGGTAGTTGCCGTCGTCCAGGTACCCGGTGGCGGTCTCGAGGTCGGGCTTCTCGACGAACGACCTGACCGTGTGGGCCTGCGGCGCGGACTCGATGCCCAGCGAGTCGCCGACGTGGATGTAGCCGAAGCCGATCGCCGGCTCGGACGGCGTGATGCCGATCGTGGTCACGTACCCGGCGCGGGCAGCCGCCACTGCTTCGGCGACCGACCGGCGGAACCCGCGTGCGTCCCCGATCACGTGGTCGGCGGCGAAGGACCCGATGACGACGTCCGGCTCGCGCCGGTGCAGGATGGCCGCGGCCAGGCCGATCGCCGCCGTGGAGTCCTTCGGCTCGCTCTCGAGCACGATGTTGTGGTCGGGCACGCCCGGCAGCTGCGACTCCACGGCCACCCGGTGCGCACGACCCGTGACGACCATGATGCGGTCGGCGCCGGCCAGCGGCGCGAGCCGGTCCCAGGTCTGGCGCAGCAGCGACGTCCCCGACCCGGTCAGGTCGTGCAGGAACTTGGGGGCGTCGGCGCGCGACAGGGGCCAGAGGCGCGATCCGATGCCGCCGGCAGGGATGATCGCGTAGAAGTCGTCCAGGGGTGCAGCCACGCGCTCAATCTACCGTCGCGTCCGTCCGATCGCTGGGTGCTGCCCGGACGTTCGGCGGGAAACCGCACGACCTGTTCACCCCCTCCGTGCGTCCCGTTCACCGCGGCGACCCGCTGCGGGACACGTCCGGCGAACAGCATGGGCGTCGCCATGAACGCACGCAGCGTGGAGCGCGGCACGTCCTCACGGACCGTCGCCGTCGTGACCGAGAGCTTCCTGCCCACCCTCAACGGCGTGACCACGAGCGTCCTCGCGGTCCTGGACCACCTGGAACGCCGTGGCCACCGCGCGGTCGTGATCGCGCCGGACACCCCCGGCCTGGCCGGGCTGCGGTCGCGCACCCAGCTCGAGCGGTACCGCGGCTTCGACGTGCATCGCGTGCCCGCGGTAGCCTACCGCCAGTTCCCCGTCGCCCTGCCGCACCCTGTGCTCGACACCATCCTCGCCGCCTCCGGCGCCGACGTGTTGCACGCCGCCAGCCCGTTCCTGCTGGGTGGGCGCGCCATCACGGCGGCCGGGAGGCTCGGCATCCCCTCCGTCGCCGTGTTCCAGACCGACGTGGCCGGGTTCGCCCGCCGGAACGGCCTGGCAGCGACCGCTCCCCTGGTGCGCAAGGTGCTCGGGCGCATCCACGCCGGCGCCTCGCTGACGCTCGCGCCCTCGTCCGCCACCGCGGCGATGCTGCTGGAGGACGGCGTGCCACGGGTCGCACGCTGGGGCCGCGGGGTCGACACCACGCTGTTCCACCCGTCGCGCCGCAGTTCGTCGGCGGTGCGCGCCCTGCGGCGGCGACTCGCTCCGCACGGCGAGACCATCGTGGGCTACGTGGGCCGGCTGGCACCGGAGAAGGAGGTCGAACGGCTCGCCGAGCTCGGTGGCATCCCGGGCATCCGCGTCGTGGTCGCGGGAGGGGGACCCTCCCGTCCGGCCCTGGAGCGGCGACTCCGCCACCTGGACGCGACGTTCACCGGTCCGCTCCGCGGTGACGACCTGGCCGACACGTACGCGGCGCTCGACGTCTTCGTGCACACCGGACCCGCCGAGACCTTCGGGCAGACCCTGCAAGAGGCGCACGCCTCGGGGCTGCCGGTCGTCGCACCGGCGTCCGGCGGACCGCTCGACCTGGTGGCACCGGGGCTCGACGGCGAGCTGTACGACCCGGACCAGCCGCAGGCACTCCGGGCGGCCGTGCTCGGCCTGCACCTGGACCGCGCCCGGGCTGCACGCATGGGGTCGGCGGGACGGTTGCGGGTCGAGGGCACCACGTGGGAAGCCGTCGGCGACGAGCTGCTGGCGCACCACGACACCGCGCGGAACATCGGCGCTCCGCCCGCGGCGCGCGGCGTTCTCACGGGGTGGAACGAGAAGGTCAGCGGCCGGTCGTAGGATGGACGTGTTCCACCAGAACATGACGGCAACGGCTCGCCGATCGACGAGCCAGTCCTACGGAAGGGCGAGCTCATGGCCGAGCAGACCGCAGGCGGTGCGGCGACGACCGCAGCACCATCGGTGTCGATAGACGGACGGACCTCTCGCGGGTCCACGATCGAGGCGCCGCGCACACGCAGCCCGCAGGGCACGCTGTACCGCGGCAGCATCGGGATGTGGTCCTGGGTGCTCCACCGCATCACCGGCGTCGCGATCTACTTCTTCCTGCTGGTGCACATCCTCGACACGGCGCTCGTGCGGCTGTCACCCGAGGCCTACAACGCCGTCATCAGCACCTACAAGACCCCCATCATGAACCTCGGCGAGATCGCCCTGGTGATGGCGATCGTCTTCCACGCGTTCAACGGGCTGCGCATCATCCTGGTCGACTTCTGGTCCAAGGGGCCGAAGTACCAGCGCGCGATGTTCTGGATCGTCCTGGTGCTGTGGGCCGTGGCGATCGCGGGCTTCCTGCCGCGCCAGCTCATGAACCTCGTCGCCGACTTCCACTGAACCAGGGGCACTCCATGACCACGCAGACCATCGCGCCCCCTCGCAGTGCCGAGGCCGCTCGCCGCACCACCAACTGGGAGAAGTGGGGCTGGATCTACATGCGCGGCTCGGGCATCCTGCTCGTCGTGCTGATCTTCGGCCACCTCTTCGTCAACATGGTGGCCGGCCAGGGCGTCAAGCAGATCGACTTCGCATTCGTCGCCGGCAAGTGGGCCAGCCCGTTCTGGCAGGTGTGGGACACACTCATGCTCTGGCTCGCGCTGATCCACGGCTCGAACGGCATGCGCACCATCGTCAACGACTACGTCGCCAAGCCGGGCATCCGCAAGACCCTGCTCATCGCGATCCTGGTCGCGTGCGTGCTGCTCATCGTCCTCGGCACCCTGGTGTGCTGGACGTTCGACCCGTGCCCCGCCGGAGCAGCCGCGGCAGACCTGCCGTCGTTCTGCCCCGCGCAGTAGCAGCCCGGCACCAGCCGATCCCCGCGACCGTCACCCGACCGACCGAGAGACATCCTTGAGCGACATCACCGTCCACCACCACCAGTTCGACATCGTCATCATCGGCGCCGGAGGGGCCGGCATGCGTGCCGCCATCGAAGCCGGTCCGAAGGCGAACACCGCGGTCATCTCCAAGCTCTACCCGACGCGCTCGCACACCGGCGCGGCACAGGGTGGCATGGCCGCAGCGCTGGCGAACGTCGAAGAGGACTCGTGGGAGTGGCACACCTTCGACACGATCAAGGGCGGCGACTACCTGGTCGACCAGGACGCCGCCGAGATCCTGGCGAAAGAGGCGATCGACGCGGTCATCGACCTCGAGAACATGGGTCTGCCGTTCAACCGCACGCCCGAGGGCAAGATCGACCAGCGGCGGTTCGGTGGCCACACCCGCGACCACGGCAAGGCCCCGGTCCGCCGCGCCTGCTACGCCGCCGACCGCACCGGCCACATGATCCTGCAGACGCTGTTCCAGAACTGCGTCAAGCTCGGCGTGAACTTCTTCAACGAGTTCTACGCGCTCGACCTCATCATGGTCGACGTCGTCGGCGACGACGGCGTCACGCGCAAGCAGCCCGCCGGCGTGGTGGCCTTCGAGCTGTCGACCGGCGAACTGCACGTCTTCCACGCGAAGGCGATGATCTTCGCCACCGGCGGCTTCGGCAAGATGTTCAAGACGACCTCGAACGCGCACACCCTGACCGGCGACGGCGTCGGCATCGTCTGGCGCACGGGCCTGCCGCTCGAGGACATGGAGTTCTTCCAGTTCCACCCGACCGGGCTCGCGGGACTCGGCATCCTGCTGACCGAGGGTGCCCGCGGCGAGGGCGCGATCCTGCGCAACGCCTCGGGTGAGCGCTTCATGGAGCGCTACGCACCGACCATCAAGGACCTCGCCCCACGCGACATCGTCGCGCGCTGCATGGTGCAGGAAGTCGCCGAGGGACGCGGCGCCGGTCCGAACAAGGACTACGTGCTGCTCGACTGCACGCACCTGGGCGCCGAGGTCCTCGAGACCAAGCTCCCGGACATCACGGAGTTCGCGCGCACCTACCTCGGTGTCGACCCCGTGGTCGAACCCGTTCCCGTGATGCCGACCGCGCACTACGCCATGGGTGGCATCCCGACCAACGTCAAGGCCGAGGTCCTGTCGGACAACGACACCGTGGTCCCCGGCATGTACGCCGCCGGCGAGTGCGCCTGTGTCTCGGTGCACGGCTCGAACCGCCTGGGCACGAACTCGCTGCTCGACATCAACGTGTTCGGCAAGCGCTCGGGCAACAACGCCGCCGAGTGGGTGCAGACCGCCGAGTTCCTCCCCCTGCCCGAGGACCCCGCAGCCAACGTGCGCGGGATGCTCGAGCAGCTCCGTGCCGCCACCGGCACCGAGAAGGTCGCGCTGCTCCGCAAGGAACTGCAAGAGGAGATGGACAAGAACGCGCAGGTCTTCCGGACCGACGAGTCCCTGGCCCGCGTCACCGAGACCATCCACACCCTGCGCAACCGGTTCATGAACGTCTCGATCCAGGACAAGGGCAAGCGGTTCAACACCGACCTGCTCGAGGCCGTCGAGCTCGGGTTCCTGCTCGACCTGGCCGAGGTGGTCGTGTACTCCGCGCGCAACCGCAAGGAATCGCGCGGTGGTCACATGCGCGACGACTACCCCAAGCGCGACGACGAGAACTACATGCAGCACACCATGGCGTACCTGACGGGCGATCCGCACTCGTCACTCGCCGACGACCACATCACGCTCGGCTGGAAGCCCGTCGTCGTGACGCGGTACGAGCCGATGGAGAGGAAGTACTGATGACCGACACGCTGGTCTCCGACGCCCCCCGCACCGACACGGTGCAGGCGGCCCCTCCCGGATCGTTCCCGGTGACGATCATCGTCCGCCGGTTCGACCCGGACGTCGACGATGAGCCGCGCTGGCAGGACTTCGACGTCATGATGCTGCCGACCGACCGCATCCTCGACGCGCTGCATCAGATCAAGTGGGAGCAGGACGGCTCCCTGACCTTCCGTCGCTCGTGCGCGCACGGCGTGTGCGGGTCGGACGCGATGCGGATCAACGGCCGCAACCGCCTGGCCTGCAAGACGCTGATCAAGGACCTCGACGTGTCGAAGCCGATCTACGTCGAGGCGATCAAGGGCCTGCCGCTCGAGAAGGACCTCATCGTCGACATGGAGCCCTTCTTCAAGTCGTTCCGCGAGGTCCAGCCGTTCCTGCAGGCCAAGTCGGTCCCCGAGAAGGGCAAGGAGCGCGTGCAGTCCGTCGCCGACCGTGCCCGTTTCGACGACACCACCAAGTGCATCCTCTGCGCCGCGTGCACGTCGTCCTGCCCGGTGTTCTGGACGGACGGGCAATACTTCGGCCCTGCTGCGATCGTGAACGCCCACCGGTTCATCTTCGACTCGCGCGACGACGCCGCCGACGTGCGCCTCGACATCCTCAACGACAAGGAAGGCGTCTGGCGGTGCCGCACGACCTTCAACTGCACCGACGCGTGCCCGCGTGGGATCCAGGTGACGAAGGCGATCTCCGAGGTCAAGCAGGCCGTCATGCGAGGGCGCGCATAGGTCCGACCGATAGGCTCCCCGTCATGACGTTCGCGGACACGCGCCCCATCCTCGACCAGCTCGGATACACGATCCGGTACGTGCAGCTCCCCGGTGAGAGCCTGCACGAACCGCCGGTCGAGGGGGCGTTGCGCATCGTCCCTGCCGATGGCACCGACACCTTCGCGCTCGAGGTCGTCGACTACGGCACCGCCCGTCGTCTGGCGAGCGCGCGTGGCGAGGACGACGCTGTCGAGATGCTCCGTCGGTTCCTGAACCGGCCGTTCCCCGCACCGCGCGACCTGCCGCGCCACGAGCTCGACGGGCTGCGTGACCGTGCGGCCTCGACGTACCCGCAACTCGCGCAGCAGGTCTCGCAGGCCGGACCGGACGGTCTGACGATCCAGATCCCGGCGGGCGTGCCCGTCGACCGCATCGGCGGCCCGGACGGGTACCTGCTGCACCCGCTCGACACCCCGATGCCATCGCGTTCGCTGCCGCACCACGTGCTGGCCGCGCCCGAGGTGCACCGCTACGTGGTCGACCGTCCGTTCCTGGTGTCGGTCCGCTTCGTGCAGCCGTGGTTCGAGCAGCCGGGTGGCGCGCTGCGCTTCGTGGTCGCGAACCCGACCACGACCATCCGCGACCTGGTCGTCGACGGCTCACTCGTGCGGGTCCGCGCCGTCTGATCCGCACCGTCACGAACGACGAAGCCGCCGTCCCCTCTCCAGGGAATGGCGGCTTCGTCGTTGCGGGTGCGGTCAGCCGCGGTCGGGCTGGTCGAATCGCTGACCCTCGGGGTTCGACGGCAGCAGGGCGAAGACGATGCCCACGATGCCGACGACGAGCGCGATGAGCCAGAGGGCGCCGGGCAGGTTCGCGTCGTGCAGCCGTCGCCAGCCGAGCGCCAGGCTCGGCACCAGCGTCCCGAGCCACCACAGCCCGAACAGGATGATCGGGATCGCGATGAGCGGCGAGGTCGAGCCCGCCGAGGCCTGCACGCCGGTTGCGGTGGTCGTCGTCGAGGTCGAGCCCGTGCTGAAGATGACAGCCAGCAGGATGACGTAGAGCACGATCAGGACGATCGCGTTGGCCAAGACCCACCACCAGTACTCGCTGCGGCTGGCGCGTCCGTCGAACCGGGCGTACTTCGTGAAGAAGCGCTTGACAGCTTTCGGCAGCGAGATGCCGTACCACGGTGCCCACAGCGGCGGCTCGCCACCGGGCCCAGCCGGCACCGGAGCACCGTACTGCGGCTGACCCGACCCGGGCTGGCCGTACGGGTTCGGCTGCGCGTACTGGTTCGGCTGCCCGTTCTGCCCGGGTTGGCCGTACGGGTTCGGCTGCCCGCCGGGTTGCTGCCCGTTCGGGTCCTGCGGCGGGTACTGGTCGGACACGGGTTCCCCCTGGGAGTCGAGTGGTCGTCGCCCTGAGTCAACCAGAACGCGGGCACGACCGCCCTCGCGGCCGACCACCCCGTTCAGGGGCCGGGAACGCGATCGAACCGCTGCCCGGTGGGGTTCGACGACAGCATCGCCATGATCCACAGCACGATCCACCCCAGGGTGTTCACGAAGAAGAACGCGAAGTAGCCGCTGAGGTTCACGTCGTGCAGTCGCCGGACCATCAGCGCGATGTTGCCGACGGCCGTCCCCAGGAACCAGAGCGCCCAGATCCAGATCGGGATCACCCACCAGATCGAGTCGGTGTGCAACTGGCTGGTCGTCTGCCCGTACACGTCGGTGGTCCACTCGCGGGTGCCCGTCAGCGTGACGATGAGCGCGGCGACCGCGCCGAGGACCGCCGCGACGATCGCGTTCACCATGAACCACCACCAGAACTCGCTCCGGCTGGCGCGGCCGTCGAAGCGCGCGTACTTGCGGAAGAACCGCCCGATGGCGTCACCGATGCCGGCGCCGTACCACGGAGCCCAGAGCGGCGGGACACCGTCGGCGTCCAGGGGGATCGGCCGCGGCGGCTGCCATCCGGGCTGCTGCTGCCAGGCCTGCGGTGGCTGCTGCTGCCATCCAGGCTGCTGCTGCTGCCAGGCCTGCGGCGGCGGCTGCTGCCAGGCCGGTGGCTGCTGGGGCCACCCCGGTGTCGGCGGCACGCCCCGCCCCTGGTCGATCCCGTCGTTGCTCATCGGCGTCTCCCCCGCTCGTCGCGCTCCAGTCTGGCAGGAAGGGCGTCAGGGGACGAGCGCGAGCTTGCCGCCCGGGTGTCCGGACTCCAGCAGCTCGGCGGCCTGTCGGGCATCCGCGAGCGGGAAGGTCCGCGCCACCGGGACCTCGAGCTGGCCCGCCGCAGCCAGGTCGATGAGCCGCTGCCGCACGGAGTCGCGGAACGCCTTGCTCTCCGGCTGCGCTCCCCCGACCATCGGGATGCCCTCGGCAGACGCGCGCTGCTGCGCCGCGATCGTGACGATCCGACTGCGGTCGGCCACGAGCGCCAGCGAGACGTCGATCGCCTCGTCCGTGCCGACGCAGTCGATGGCCACGTCGATCCCGTCCGGTGCGAGATCACGCAGACGAGCCTCCAGTCCGTCGCCGTAGGCGACCCACTCGCCGCCGTACCCCCGGACGGTGTCCGCACCACGCTCCGACGCCGTGCCGATCACGCGCGCGCCCAGCGGGCGGAGCTGCTGCAGGACGCTCACGCCGACCGCGCCGGACGCCCCGTGCAGCAGGACGGTGTCCCGCCCGGAGGCCCGGGTCACCCGGATCACGTCGGCTGCGGTCGTGCCCGCCAGCAGCAGGTTCGCGGCCTGCGGGAAGTCCAGGGACGCCGGCTTGGCGAACACGTCGGCGGCCGGCACGGTGAGCGCCTCGGTCCAGCCGCCCGCGACGCGGAAGGCCAGGACCTCGTCGCCGACGGCTCCGCCGCCGGACGCGATCTGCGTGTCCGGACCGATCGCGCTGATGACCCCTGCCACCTCGTACCCGATCGGCATCGGGTAGGCGTCGGCGCTCCCACCGCGGGTGTGCTTCGTGTCGGCTGGGTTCATGCCCGCCGCACGGACCGCGATCGTGACCTCCCCCGGCCCCGGCGGGCGCACGTCGGTGTCGATGGACTCCAGGACCTCGCTCGCGCCGGGGCGCGATGCCACCCACTGTCTCGTCATGCACCAGACGCTACGCCGCGCCACGGTACCCTCGGCTGCGTGTCGTCGTCCCCCGCTGCCGCGCCGTTCGCCGCCGTCGTCGTCAACCCGTCCGGCATCGACGTCCGCGTGCTCCGTGCCGCCGTGACGACCGAGCAGGAGACGCTCGGCTGGGCCGACACCCGCTGGTTCGAGACCGACCGGCAGGACGACGGTCGCGCCGCCGCCCGCGCCGCCCGCGACAGCGGTGCCGCCGTGGTGCTGGTGGCGGGTGGGGACGGCACGCTCCGGGTCGCCGCCGAGGAACTGCACACCTCGGGCATCCCCCTGGCGCTCGTGCCGACCGGAACCGGCAACCTGTACGCCCGGAACCTCGGCCTGCGCCTCAACGACGTGGTGGGCTCGGTCCGTCGCGCCTTCCACGGCACGGACCGGCAGGTCGACATCGCCTTCGCCGAGCTGACGACCCAGGCCGGCGTGACCACCCGGCACGCGTTCCTGGTGATGGCGGGCATCGGCCTCGATGCGAGCATGGCCGCCAACACGAACGCCCGACTCAAGAAGCGGTTCGGCTGGGTGGCGTACTCCGACCCGATCGCCCGGTCGGTGATCGGCAACCGCCGGATCGACCTGCGCTACCGCCTCGACGACCAGGCCGAACGGCACATGCGCGCCCACACCGTCATCGTCGGGAACTGCGGCACGCTGACGGCCGGCATGCTCCTGCTGCCCGCGGCGCAGCCGGACGACGGGGTGCTCGACGCGGTCGCGTTCCGGCCCGACGGCGCGTTCGGGTGGACGAAGGTCGGTTACGGCCTGTCGATGAACCGGTTCCACCACCGCACGCGCTTCGGGCGCCTGTTCGCCTGGCTGCTGCCCCGGTCCCGCACGATGGGCTACACGCGGGCCCGACGGCTCGAGATGACGCTCGACGATCCGCAGCAGATCCAGCTGGACGGGGATCCGTTCGGCACGGTGGTGCGGGCGGTCCTGACGGTCCGTCACGGCGGGCTGACGCTCCGCGGCGCCTGAGCCGCGACCGCTGGTCGGCGACCCGCTGACGGACGGGAGGCCCGGTGCCAGCTGGCACCGGGCCTCCCGTCCGTCAGGGGTGACGCTACGAGCGCGCCGACCGGACCCGGTCCGCGAACGCCGCGTGCAGCGGGTGCGCCGTGTCGAGCCCGGTGATCTCGGTCGCGACCTCGGCATCGGACTTCTGCGATGCCAGCAGGGCCTGCAGCTCGACGCTCTGCTCGTCGTCGGGCACGTCGAAGCGGAGCGCCGCACCCATCGCGTCGAGCAGGGCGGTCGGCTCGGTGCCGTCCTCGGCCAGCGCCGCGGCGGGCGACACGAAGCGCTCGTCGCGCGACAGCTTGCGGAGCGGCTGACGCCCCACGCGGGTGACCGTGTCGGGCAGGTGCACGTTCTCGAACCGCGCGATGATCGCCTGCACGTACGCGCGGTGCACCTCGGGGTCGAGTTCGTGCCGGCGGACCAGCAGGTCGCTCGTCTCGGCGAGCACGGCTTCGAGCTCGGAGCGGACCGCGGGGATCGCGATCGCGTCGGAGATCTTGTCCGCGCCGGCCAGGAAGCCGTGGTACGCGACCGTGGCGTGCCCGGTGTTCACCGTGAAGAGCTTGCGCTCGATCGACGCGGCCAGGCCGTCGACGTAGTGCGCGCCGGGGATCTCCGGCTCGTTCCCGCCGAACGGCGTGCGGTCGATGGCCCACTCGTAGTACGTCTCGACGGTCACGTCGAGACCACCGTCGGCGGCCTGGGCCGGGACGATGCGGTCGACGGCGGTGTTCGCGAAGACGGCCTTGGCGAGCGTCTGGTCGCGGGTGTCCGACGGCAGGTCGTCGACGATGAACCCACGCAGCCGGTCGGTGGCGTTCAGGGCGTTCTCGCACGCCATCACCGCGACCGGTGCCGCACCGGCCGCGCGCGCGGCGAGGCCCTTCGCGATGACCGGGGCGATGAACTTCAGGACGTTCGGCCCGACGGCGCACGTGACGATCTCGGCAGTCGCGATCGCGTCGATGACGGCCTGCTCGTCCTGGGCACTGTTGAGGGCCCGGAAGCCGGTGACCCGGTGGTCCTGGGCGTCGGCGCCGACCTCGTGCACGGTGTACGCGTCGGCCGCGGCCAGGGCGTCGATGAGCGGTGCAGCGACGTCCGCGAAGACGACCTCGTAGCCCGCCTGGTGCAGCAGCAGCCCGACGAACCCGCGGCCGATGTTGCCGGCGCCGAAGTGGACCGCGGTGCGGTGGCCGTTGCTCACTCGTTGACCTCGCCGAGGATCGACAGGATCGCGGCGGTGTCGGGAGCGTCGGTCAGCTTGGCGACCTCGTCCTCGTCGGAGAACACGATCGCGATCTTGGACAGGATGTCGAGGTGCTCGTTGTTGACGCCGGCGATGCCGACCACGAAGCGGACCTCGTTGCCGTCCCAGTCGATCGGCGCTGCGTAGCGGATGAACGACAGGGCCGAGGACTTGATCGCGTCCTTGGCGTCGTTCGTGCCGTGCGGGATGGCGAGGAAGTTGCCCATGTACGTCGAGACGCTCTTCTCACGCTCGAGCATCGCCGGGTAGTACTCCGCCGTGACCGCGCCTGCAGCCTCGAGGATCTCGGCCGCCTCCTTCATCGCCTCCGACTTGGTCGGGGCGGTGTCCTCGGTGTGGATCCGGATCTGGCTCTCCTGCAGGACGGGCATCGGGGGTTCTCCTTCGTTGGTGGACGTGGTGGAGGGGACGAGCCGTGGCCCGTCCCCTCCGATACTGCACTGTCTGACTGGACCGTGCTGTGTTACTGGTTCTTGAGCTGCTCGACGACCTGGTCGTACTGCGGCGCGTTCATGAAGTTGCCGACCGACACGTGCTGCGCGTTCGGGTTCTTCTGCTTGGCGCGGTCGGTCAGCTCTTCCTGCGTGATGATCAGGTCCTCGTCACCGGACAGGTTCGCGATCGCCTTGTTGACGACGGTCACGCCCTCGATGCCGGCCTTCTTGACCTTGTTGCGCAGGACGCTGGCGCCCATCGCGCTGGACCCCATGCCGGCGTCACAGGCGAACACGACGTTGTGGATCTTCGTCGCGGTCGTGGTGGCAGCCGAGCCGGCACCGCCGAGCACCGCCTCGGACTCCTGCTCGTTGGCGGGGCTGGTGTTGCCGAGCAGCCCGGCCGTCGCGGCGTTGACGTCGCGGCCCTTGTTCGCCTGCAGCTTGGCCATCGCGGCGCTCATGTCGCCACCGCCGTTTGCCAGGTCGCGCTTGCGGGTCGTGATGAGGAAGAACGAGGCGACCGCGAACGTGACCGCTGCCGACAGGATGACCGACAGGATGACGCCGACGAAGCTGTCCTTGGCCGTCGCACCGAGCACCGCGAAGATCGACCCGGGCGACGCCGGAGCAACGAGGCCGGAGTGGAACGCGACGTTCGTCGCGACACCGGTCGCACCACCCAGGATGACGGCGATGAACAGGACCGGCTTCTGCAGCACGTACGGGAAGTAGATCTCGTGGATGCCGCCGAGGAACTGGATGATGATCGCGCCGGGAGCGGTCGAGCGGGCGATGCCGACACCGAAGAAGGTGAAGGCGAGCAGGATGCCGAGGCCGGGGCCGGGGTTCGCCTCGAGCAGGAACAGGATGCTCTTGCCGGACGACTGCACCTGCTGCGCGCCGAGCTGGTCGAGCACGCCGTGGTTGATCGCGTTGTTGAGGAAGAAGACCTTCGCCGGCTCGATGATGACGCTGGCGAGGGGCAGCAGCGAGTGCTGCACGAGGAAGTTCACCGCGGACCCCAGGCCCTCGGCGATGAGCTTGAACAGCGGCGCGAGCCAGAAGAAGCCGATCATCGCGAGCACGAAGCCGAGGATGCCGGCCGCGTAGTTGTTGACGAGCATCTCGAAGCCGGGCTTGATCTTGCCGTCCCAGATCTTGTCGATCTGCTTGATGAGGTACGCGCCGAGCGGCCCGCAGATCATCGCGCCGAGGATCATCGTGGTGCCCGAGGCCCCGACGATGACACCCATGGTCATGATCGAGCCGACGACCGCACCGCGGGTGTCGTAGACCATCCGGCCACCCTGGATCGCGATCGCGAGCGGGATCAGGTAGGTCAGGATCGGACCGACCAGGCCCGGGTTCGCGACACCACCGGTCTCGCCGAAGCCGCCGAGCACGCCGACGGGCGTCCACCCGGTCTGGATGAAGAAGGCGGTGATGATGCCCCACGCGATGAAGATCGCGATGTTGGGCATCACCATGCCGGACAGGAACGTGCCGAACTTCTGGACGGCGACGCGGGCGCCTCCTCGCGAGTTCGCGGGAGCGTCAGGCGCTGCAACGGACGACGTTGTCATGTGCGGTGACTTTCTGTGTGGTGGTGCTGCTGCTGTGTGGAGGGTGACGGGTTGTGGAGCAGGGGTCTAGACGGCGTGCGCTGCCGCGGCGGCGGACTTGGCGGCCGCTGCCGTGGACGCGGCGAGGGCCGCCCGGGCCATCTCGCGGGCCTGGTCGAGCGTGTGCTTGCCGAGTTCGGCACGCACGTCGGCCAGGGCTGCGGGGGTCATGGAGAGGGTCGTGGCGCCGAGACCGACCAGGACGACGGCGAGCAGCGGGTCGGCCGCGGCCTCGCCGCAGATCCCGACCCCCTTGCCGGCGTCGGCACCGGCGCTGCCGAGCTGCGCGACCAGGCGCAGGACGGCGGGGTGCCACGGGTCCTGGTACGACGCGACGGTGCCGAGCATGCGGTCGGCCGCCATCGTGTACTGGGTCAGGTCGTTCGTGCCGATCGACACGAAGTCGGCGGACTGGAACACCTGCTCGGCCATGAGCGCGAGCGAGGGGACCTCGGCCATCACGCCCGCGGTGCGGATGCCGAGTTCGCGGGCCAGGTCGACGAAGTACGCGGTCTCCTCGGCGTCGGCGACCATCGGTGCCATGACCCACAGGTCCGCTTCGGTCTCGGCGTCGGCCCGGGCCAGCGCGGTGAGCTGGTCACGGAGCACCTCGGGGTGGTTCCGCAGCGCACGCAGTCCGCGGCGGCCGAGCGCCGGGTTCTCCTCGTCCTTGTCGGTGAGGAACGGCAGGGGCTTGTCGGCACCGGCGTCGAGCGCCCGGACGACGACCTTCTTGCCGGGGAACGCCGCGAGCAGCTGCCGGTAGGACTCCTGCTGCTCGTCGACGGTCGGTGCCTTCGGCGAGTCCAGGAAGAGGAACTCGGTGCGGAAGAGCCCCACGCCCTCCGCACCGAGAGCTACGGCGCCGGCGGCGTCGGCTGGGCTGCCGAGGTTCGCCAGCAGCGGGACGGTGTGGCCGTCGGCCAGGGCACCCGCGGTCAGGGGTGCGGCAGCGGCGGCCAGGCGGTCGGCGATGCGCTGGTCGACGTCGGCGACGAGCTCGGCCGACGGCTCGGTGACGACGGTGCCGGCGGCGGCGTCGACCACGACGTGCGTGCCGTCCGACAGGCCGTCGGCGCCGGTCACCCCGACGATCGCGGTGATGCCCTTGGCGCGGGCCAGGATCGCGGTGTGCGACGTCGGTCCGCCGTCGCGGGTGACGAGCGCCAGGACCTTGTCGAGGTCGAGCAGCGCGGTGTCGGCCGGGGCCAGGTCACGGGCGACCAGGACGAACGGTGTGTCCGACTCGGGGACGCCCGGGGCGTGCACCCCGCGGAGCTTGGCGATGATGCGCTGGGCGACGTCGTCGAGGTCGGCGGCGCGCTCGCCCATGTAGCCGCCCATCGAGACGAGCAGGTCGCGGAACTGGGCGAAGGCCTCGTACACCGCGCGCTCGGGGTTGGTGCCACCGTCGATGCGCGCGGTCACGTCGTCGAGCAGCGTCGGGTCCTGCGCCATGAGCGCCTGGGCCTCGAGCACGGCCTGGGCATCGCCACCGGCGAGCTGCCCGCGCGCGTTGAGGTCGTCCGCCACCGCGGCGAGCGCGTCGTGCACGTGCTGCTTGGCGTCGTCGGCAGGTCCCTCGAGTGCCGCGGTCGACGGTTCGCCGAGCGGGTCCGCCATCCGGAGCACGGGGCCGTGGGCGACGCCACGGCCGACGCCGGTTCCGAGCAGTTCGGGCATTCGAGACTCCTTCATCTCACGCGCGGGGCGGTTGGCCGACGGCGGTGGGGCGGTGGGGCTGAGTGGTTCGAGTCGGTGCAGTGCACCACCGAACGGACCACGCCCGTGCGGCTTGGCAGCACCATACCCCGATCCGCGTTGACAAACAAACACATCCGGGGATAAAAATACACAAACAGATGCCCGTTTCGGTCTGTGGACAACCCGCTCGCCGGGTGTCCGCGGCGGAACCTGCCCGTCCGTGTCCGTTCCGCCCCGATCCCAGCCCGACAACGAGGTCCCATGTACGCACCAGAGCGTCACCAGCGCATCGTCGACCAGGCACGCGCGGCGGGCCGGGTCGACGTCAAGGAGCTCGCCGAGCTGCTGGAGGTCACTCCGGAGACCATCCGTCGCGACCTCACCTCGCTCGAGCGCCGCGGACTCGTCCGGCGCGCACACGGCGGCGCCATCCCGGTCGAGCGCATCACGCTGCACCCCGGTGTCGGCGACCGCGGCGGCATCAACCAGACCGAGAAGATGGTCATCGCCGAGGCCGCGATCGAGGAGCTCCCCGAGAACGGCTCGATCATGATCGACGCCGGCACCTCGACGATCTGCCTGGCCGAGCTGCTGCCGACGGACCGCGGCCTGACCGTCGTCACGCACTCGCTGCCGGTGGCGATGGCCGTCGCGAACCGTGCCGGGATCGACCTGCACCTGCTCGGCGGCAACATCCGCAGTGACTCGCTGGCCGGCGTCGGCACGTGGACGCACCAGCTGATCGGGATGGTGAGCGTCGACGTGGCGTTCATCAGCATCAACGGGATCACGCCGGAACGCGGCCTGACCACGCACAACATGGCCGAGGCCGCCGTGAAGTCCGCGATGATCAAGTCCGCACGCCGGAGCATCCTGCTGGCGGACCACACCAAGTTCGGGCGCGAGGAGTTCGGCCGCGTCGCCCCCCTGGCCGCGATCGACACGATCATCACCGACCCGGGCGTCAACCTCGACCTGGTCCGCGAGGTCGAGGCCGCCGGCACCGAGGTCTTCTGGCCCGGCCGCTCCTGAGTGCCGTACCGGCGCCACCCACCCCGTGCTCGCTACCATGAGCGCTCCACCCATCGACGAGGAGTCAATCGATGTCCGAAGCCACCCGCACCGTCACCGTCGCCAGCGGATCCGGTCTGCACGCCCGTCCGGCGTCGCTGTTCGTCCAGACCGTCACCGCGTCGGGCCACCAGGTCACGATCGCCAAGGGCGACAAGTCGGCCAACGCCGGCAGCATCCTCGGTCTGCTCGGCCTGGGGGTCGAGAACGGCGACGAGGTCACCCTGACCGTGACCGGTGACGACGCCGAGACCACCTCGGACAGCCTGGTCGAGTTCCTGAAGACGGACCACGACGCGGCCTGACCGCGACCGTCGCGTCGACGACGCGACCACCAGACGGACGGGAGGCCCGTGGCTGCGCAGCCACGGGCCTCCCGTCCGTCTGTCGGCCGTGTCCACAGGCCGTCGGCCGCCGCCGATAAGGTGGTCGGCATGACCCGCCTGCGCCTTGCATCCGTCAACGTGAACGGCGTCCGCGCCGCCTTCCGCAAGGGCATGGGCGACTGGCTGGCCACGCGGGACGTCGACGTGCTCGCCCTGCAAGAGGTGCGCGCCTCGACCGACGACCTGACCGGGCTGCTCGGCGACGAGTGGGACGTCCTGCACGACCCGGCGTCGGCGAAGGGCCGCGCGGGTGTCGCGATCGCCTCGCGGCACCGGGCGCACGTCCACCGGGTCGAGCTCGGCCCGTCGGAGTTCGACTCCGCCGGCCGCTGGCTCGAGGCCGACTACGAGATCGGCGGCACCCTGGTGACCGTCGTGTCGACCTACGTGCACTCCGGCGAGGTCGGCACCGACAAGCAGGAGCAGAAGTGGCAGTTCCTCGACGCGATGACCGAGCGGCTGCCGGCACTGCGGGCGCACAACCCGCTCGCGGTCGTCGTCGGTGACCTGAACGTCGGACACGACGAGCGGGACATCAAGAACTGGAAGGGCAACGTCAAGCGGGCCGGGTTCCTGCCGCAGGAGCGCGCGTACTTCAGCCGCTTCTTCGGGGCCGAGGGCACGGACGTCACCGGGGCCGACGGCTCGACCGGGCCGGGGCTCGGCTGGGTGGACGTCGGTCGCGAACAGGCCGGCGACGTGGACGGTCCGTACACGTGGTGGTCGTGGCGCGGCCAGGCCTTCGACAACGACTCCGGCTGGCGCATCGACTACCAGATGGCCACGCCCGAGCTCGCGGCGAAGGTCCGCTCGTACACGGTCGACCGCGCCGACGCGTACGACCAGCGGTGGTCCGACCACGCCCCCGTGGTCGTCGACTACGAACTCTGACTCCCCCACTTCCCAGCACGTCACGTACAGGACCAGCACCATGACCAAGACCCGCATCTTCTCGGGCATCCAGCCGTCCGCCGGCTCACTCCACCTCGGCAACTACATCGGCGCTCTGATGCAGTGGAGGGACCTGCAGGACGAGCATGACGCCATCTACTGCGTCGTCGACATGCACGCCATCACCTCGCCGCAGGACCCGGCCGCGCTGCGGGAGAACACCCGCCGCACGGCCGCGCAGTACATCGCTGCGGGCATCGACCCCGACAAGTCGACGCTGTTCATCCAGTCGCACGTGCCCGCACACGCGCAGCTCGCCTGGGTCCTCAACACCATCACCGGCTTCGGCGAGGCCAGCCGGATGACCCAGTTCAAGGACAAGTCCGCGCGCCAGGGTGCCGAGGCCGCGTCGGTGGGGCTGTTCACCTACCCGATGCTGATGGCCGCCGACATCCTGCTCTACGACGCCCAGGTCGTCCCCGTGGGTGACGACCAGCGGCAGCACGTCGAGCTGACCCGAGACCTGGCCGGCCGGTTCAACAGCCGCTTCGGCGAGACGTTCGTGGTGCCCGAAGCCCGCATCCTGACCGACACGGCCCGCATCTACGACCTGCAGGACCCGACCAGCAAGATGAGCAAGTCCGCCGCCACCGACTCCGGCCTGGTGCTCATGCTCGACGAGCCCAAGCGCACCACCAAGAAGATCAAGTCGGCGGTGACCGACACCGAGCGCGAGATCCGTGCCGACCGCCAGGCCAAGCCCGGTGTCACGAACCTGCTGTCGATCCTGTCGGCGTTCACCCGCACGCCGGTCGCCGAGCTCGAGACCGCGTTCGCGGGCAAGGGCTACGGGGACCTGAAGGGCGAGGTCGCGGACGCCGTGATCGCCGAGCTCGAACCGGTCCGGGCACGCACGCTCGAGCTGCTCGACGACCCGGCCGAGCTCGACCGGCTGCTCGCGGTCGGGGCCGACCGCGCCGCAGCCATCGCCGAGGACACCCTCGCCCGGGTGTACGACCGGATCGGCTTCGTGCCGCGCGGGCGTCGCTGACGTGCTGCCCGTCACGCTGCGCTCGGACCGGGTCCTGCTCGAGGTCCCGACCCGCGCCGACACCGTCGCGATCACCGAGGGCTGCCAGGACCCCGAGGTCATCCGGTGGACGACCATCCCGACGCCCTACCGGCCGCAGGACGCCAACGCCTTCGTCGACGCGCTCGTCGGTCCCGGGTGGGCCTCGGACCGCGAGTACACGTGGGCGATCCGGCAGCCGGGATCGACGTGGCTCGACGGTGTGATCTCGTGGCGCGCCGAGCGACGCGACCTCGGTTTCTGGCTCGCGCCGTCCGCCCGCGGCAAGGGCCTGGTGCACGACGCCGTCGCCCTGGTCGTCGGCTGGGCCTTCGACCGTGGCGCGCCCGACGTGTACTGGGAGTGCTACGTCGGCAACACGGCGTCCGCGGCGGTGGCACGGCGTGCGGGGTTCTCGTACACCGGCACCGGTGACGCGAACATCCCGAACCGTGACGGCTCGCCGGCGTCGGCGTGGAAGGGGCTGCTGCGTGCCGACGGCCGGCCGGCGTCCGACCTGCCGTGGCCGGCGGAGTCGTTCCGGCCAGGTGCAGGCGACGCCACGGGTGCCGGTCCCGCCGGTAGTCTCGGGTCGTGAACGAGCAGCCGTCGGCCGGGGCGTCACCGGCCGAGGTCCGCGCGATGCGCCGCGGCCTCGAACTCGCCGCGCGCGGTCCCGCCCTCGGCGACCATGCCCGGGTCGGCGCGGTCGTCCTGTCCGCCGAGGGCGAGCCGCTCGCCGAGGGCTGGCACCGCGGCGCCGGCACCCCGCACGCCGAGGTCGATGCGATGTCGCACCTGTCGCCGGAGCAGCTCCGCGGCGCGACCGTCGTGGTCACCCTCGAACCCTGCAACCACACCGGCCGCACCGGCCCGTGCTCGGTCGCGCTCATCCAGGCGGGTGTCGCGCGGGTCGTGTACGCGATCGACGACCCGGGACCCCAGGCGCACGGTGGGGCCGACCGGCTGCGAGACGCCGGCGTCGACGTGACCTCCGGCGTCCTCGCCGACCAGGCGAGCGCGTTCCTCGAGCGCTGGCTCGTCTCCGTCCGCCAGGGCCGTCCGTGGGTGACCGTGAAGTGGGCATCGAGCCTGGACGGCCGCGCGGCTGCGGCCGACGGCACCAGTCGGTGGATCACCGGCGCAGCCGCACGCCAGCACGTGCACGAGCAGCGAGCCCTGCACGACGCGATCCTGGTCGGCACGGGCACGGTGCTCGCGGACGACGCATCGCTGACCGCCCGCGGGGACGCCGGCGAACTGCTGGCCGACCAGCCGCTCCCCGTCGTGCTCGGCGACCGTGACGTGCCCGACGACGCCGCGGTCCGTCGGCACCCGCGTGGGCTCGTGCACCTGCCCGGCCACGACCTGCACGTCGCACTGCGGTCCCTGGCGGACCGCGGTGTCCGGACCGTCTTCGTCGAGGGCGGCCCCACCGTCGCGTCGGCGTTCATCGCGGCCGGCCTCGTCGACGAGGTCCTGGTCTACCTGGCCCCGGTGCTGCTCGGCGGTCAGAATGTTGCACTTTCCGACATCGGTGTGGGAAGCATGAACCAACGTCGGCGGTTGGACGTACTATCGACCACCAGCCTCGGCCCCGACCTGCTGGTGCGTGCTCGACCCGTCCACACCGATTCCCCTCGGCCCCACGACGAGCACGCTGACGACGGGGCCCGTACCGACCGGAGCACCCCATGACCGACGCACTGACATCCCCCACCCCGGGCAGTCCGGTCCAGTTCGAAGTCGCCACGAACGTCCCGACCACCCACGGCCCGTTCGAGATGCGCGCCTACCGCGACCTGGTCACCGGCGCCGAGCACGTCGCCATCATCGGCACGATGCCCGACGGGTCCGCCCCCACCGACGGCGCGCTGGTCCGCGTGCACTCGGAGTGCCTGACCGGCGAGGCGTTCGGGTCGCTCAAGTGCGAGTGCGGCCCCCAGCTCGACGCCGCCCTCGACACGATCGCCACCGAGGGCGGCGTGGTCGTCTACCTGCGCGGGCAGGAAGGGCGTGGCATCGGCCTGGTCAACAAGCTCAAGGCCTACCGACTGCAGGAAGACGGCCTCGACACGCTCGATGCCAACCTGGCGCTCGGCCTGCCCGCCGACTCGCGCGCGTACGGCGGCGCGGCCGGCATCCTCGCCGACCTCGGCATCAACCGCGTGCGACTGCTGTCGAACAACCCGGAGAAGCAGCGTCAGCTCGAAGAGCACGGCATCGCGGTCGACACCCTCGTGCCGCTCGTGGTCGGCATCTCCGTGCAGAACGCGGGCTACCTGGACACCAAGCGCGACCGGATGGGCCACCAGCTGCCCGAGCACCTGGAAGCCGGCGCGCACCACTAGGTTCGACGTCACGGGGTGGGACACCGCTCGCTCGGCGGATTCGCAGGTTCGCGACATCCGTCGTAGACTCGAGACCCCGTCACGAGCGGCCCACCACCACCCGAACGCACCCGACCGATCCCCCGCGCACCACGCGGAACGGTCGGTGTCCGCCGTTCGCGCCGCCTGCGTCCCCCGACGCTCTCCTCGGAGTCCCCCGCATGTCTGCCACCTCGGCTGCCCCCACCCCCGCCACGACCAACCCGCGCTCGCGCGTCGTCATCGCGAGCCTGATCGGCACCTCGATCGAGTTCTACGACTTCTACGTCTACGCGACCGCCGCGGTCCTGGTGTTCCCGACGCTGTTCTTCCCGAACGAGGACCCGACGGCGTCGCAGCTGTCGTCCTTCGTCACCTTCGCGCTGGCGTTCTTCGCCCGGCCGGTCGGCTCGGTGGTCTTCGGCCACTTCGGTGACCGCATCGGCCGCAAGACCACCCTCGTCGCGTCGCTGCTCGTCATGGGCACGGCCACGTTCCTGATCGGGTGCCTGCCCACGTTCGACTCGATCGGCGTCTGGGCACCGGTGCTGCTCGCCGTGCTGCGCTTCGCCCAGGGAGTCGGGCTCGGCGGCGAGTGGTCGGGAGCCGCACTGCTGGCGACCGAGAACGCCCCGGCAGGCAAGCGCGGCGTCTTCGGCTCGATGCCGCAGCTGGGCGCACCGATCGGCTTCCTGCTCGCCAACGGCCTGTTCATCGTGATCAACGCCGCGATGCCGGCGGGCGCGGACGGCACCCCGAACCCCGACTTCCAGGCGTGGGGCTGGCGGCTGCCCTTCCTGCTGTCCGCCGTCCTGGTGGTCATCGGCCTGTACGTGCGGTTCCGCCTGGTCGAGTCGACCGTGTTCCGCGGCGTGCAGGAGTCCGGCACCGTCGCGAAGATCCCGCTCGGCCGCGTGTTCCGCACCTCGTGGAAGGCGCTGATCGTCGGCACCTTCGGGATGGTCGCCACCTACGTGCTCTTCTACTTCATGACCACGTTCACGCTGTCCTACGGCACGACGGCGTCGACCCTCGTCCCCAAGATCGGACTGGGCTACTCCCGCGGGGAGTTCCTGACCCTGCTGATGATCGGCGTCGTCTTCTTCGGCATCTTCACCCCGATCGCCGGGCTGCTCGCCGACCGGTTCGGCCGTCGGAAGACCCTCATCCCGACCACGATCGGCATCGCGCTGTTCGGGCTGACGTTCCAGTTCTGGTTCGCGGCGTCGACCGGTCCGATCACCGTCGTGACGTTCCTGATCGTGGGACTCTCGCTGATGGGGCTGACGTTCGGACCGATGGGTGCCCTGCTGCCCGAGCTCTTCCCGACGAACGTCCGCTACACGGGCTCGGCGATCGCCTACAACGTGGCGTCGATCATCGGCGCCTCGCTCGCGCCGACCATCGCGTTCGCACTCTGGAAGGCCGACGGCAACATCGTCCTGGTCGGGCTCTACCTGACCGTCGCGGCCGTCGTCACCCTGGTCGCCCTGCTGTTCGTCCGCGAGACCCGCGGCAGCGACTTCGACGCCGCCGACGCGGTACCGACGGAGGACGCCGCACGGGTCTGACGACGCACGCGACACCTCAGAGGAAGTCGGATCGCGCGTTCGAGGTCGGAAGTTCCGACTGCCAACGCGCGATTCGACTTCCCATGCGCGGAACGGCCACCAGGAGAACGCCTGCACGTCAACTCAGGTTGACACGGTCGGTGCGTCAATGTAGGTTGACAGGCATGGACCGGCCGACCATCACGCACCTCGCGGCGGGCGCCAGCGGGGACGACCCGTTCGACGCCCTGGCCAGCGTGCGCGAACTCCGGCGCGAACTCGACCGCACCGAGGAGCTCGCTGCCCGCCGTGCGCGGAACGCCGGTGCCTCGTGGCAGGAGATCGCCACGCTGCTCGGCGTGAGTCGCCAGGCAGTGCACAAGAAGTACGGCAGAAACTAGGACACGATGAGTCTCCCCTTCGCCCGCCCCAAGAAGACCGACGGACCGCGCGCCACGTTCGGTCGACTGCTGTCGTACCTGTTCGAGAACAAGCCCGCGATGGTGGTCATCATCGTGCTGAGCATCCTGGGCGCGGGTGCCTCGCTCGCGCAGCCCCTGCTGGTCAACCAGGTCGTCACCGCGGTGCAGCACGGCAACACGCTGAGCACCCTCGTCTGGCTGCTGGTGGTGCTGGTCATCGTGTCCGGACTGCTCAACGGCATCCAGCACTTCCTGCTCCAGCGCGCGGGTGAAGGCGTCGTGCTGTCGACCCGCCGCAAGCTCATCGCCCGGATCCTCAACCTGCCGATCTCCGAGTTCGACACCCGCCGCACCGGCGACCTGGTGTCCCGCGTCGGCAGCGACACCACCCTGCTGCGCGCGGTCCTGACACAGGGACTCATCGAGTCGATCGGCGGTGCACTGACGTTCATCGGCGCGATCATCGCGATGGCGATCATCGACCCGCTGCTGCTCGGCATCACCCTGGCCATCGTGGTCGTGGCCATCGTCGTCGTCGGTGGCCTCAGCCGGCGCATCCGCATCGCGTCGAAGCGCGCGCAGGAGAAGGTCGGCGACCTGACCGCCGCCGTCGAGCGTGGCATCGGCGCGGTCCGGACCATCCGTGCCGCCGGTGCCACCGAGCGCGAGGTGCACGAGGTCGACGCACACGCGACCGAGGCCTACAAGCGCGGTCTCGACATCGCCAAGATGTCGGCGTTCGTCGTCCCCGTCGCCAGCATCGTGATGCAGGTGGCGTTCATCGCCGTGCTCGGGGTCGGTGGCGCACAGGTCGCCGCGGGGACGATCACGATCGCCACGCTGATCACGTTCATCCTGCTGCTGTTCATGATGATCATGCCGCTCGGCCAGGCGATGGGCGCCGCGGTCGCCGTCGCCCAGGCACTCGGCGCGCTCGGTCGGATCGAGGAGATCCTGCACCTGCCCACCGAGGACCAGGACGACGCAGCCGTCCGCCCCGCAGCCGCCATCGCGACCGAGGACGCGATCACCTTCGAGCACGTCTCGTTCCGGTACGCCCGGTCCGCCGACGCATCGGGTGCCGACGGCGCCGAAGCCGCCACCCGCCCTGGAGGCCCCGGTGCCGCTCCCGACACCGGTGACACCGACCAGGTGGTGCTGCACGACGTGTCGTTCCGCGTGCCCCGCGGCTCGCGTGTCGCCCTCGTGGGACCGTCGGGCGCCGGCAAGTCGACGACCCTGTCGCTCATCGAACGCTTCTACGACCCCACCGACGGCGTCATCCGCCTGGGCGGCATCGACGTGCGCGGGCTCGACCGCGACGAGCTCCGCGCGCAGATCGGGTACGTCGAACAGGACGCCCCCGTGCTCGCCGGCACGATCCGCGCGAACCTGCTGCTCGGGTCGCCGAACGCCGACGAGGCCGAGTGCGTCCGCGTGCTCGAGGCCGTGAACCTGGGCGACGTCCTGCACCGCGATCCGCGCGGCCTCGACGCGCAGGTCGGCGAGGACGGCGTGATGCTGTCCGGTGGTGAACGTCAGCGGCTGGCGATCGCCCGCGCCCTGCTCGCCGCTCCCCCGATCCTGCTGCTCGACGAGTCCACCTCGTCGCTCGACGGCGTCAACGAGCAGAAGATGCGTTTGGCGATCGACGCCGTGGCCGAGGACCGCACCCTGCTGGTCATCGCGCACCGCCTGTCGACCGTGGTGGACTCCGACGTCATCGTCGTGCTCGAGCACGGCCGAGTCGTCGGCGTCGGGACCCACTCCGAGCTCGTCGAGTCGACGCCGCTGTACCGCGACCTGGCGAAGCACCAGCTGCTGGTCTGAGCCCCGGACCGCGTCGTCGACAGGCCCGGCGTGCGGACGTCGTCAGAGCTGCGCGCCCCCGGGCCGGCCGATCCCCTCGTCCATGTCGCTCTGATCGACGTGACCACCGGCGTTGTCGATCTCGGCGAGCGCGGTGGCGCTGCGGTCCGGGTCGACGCCCACGACCAGGTCGCGGTACACGACGACGTCGAGTCCGGCGCGCAGACCGTCCTGCGCGGTGGCGCGCACGCAGTGGTCGGTCGCGATGCCGACGATCGCGATCTCGTGGACGGAGCGGTCGAACAGCACGTCGGCCAGGTCCTGGCCCGTGTCGGTCGTCCCCTCGAACGCCGAGTAGGCGGGCTCTCCCTGCCCCTTCATCACGTGCACGTCGATCGGTGTCGTGTCGAGGTCGGGGTGGTACTCGGCCCCCGGGGTCCCACCGACGCAGTGCACCGGCCAGGTGGTGACGAAGTCCGGATCGCCGCCGACGGCGAAGTGCCCGCCGTTGTCGTCGTCGCCGTGGTGCCAGTCGCGGGACCCCACGATCAGGTCGTACTCGTCAGCGTGCCGGGCGAGGAACGCAGTGATGCGACGGGCGAGGTCGTCTCCGCCGGTTACGCCGAGCGCACCGCCCTCGGTGAAGTCGTTCTGCACGTCGACGACGATGAGTGCGCGGGTCATGGACCCATCCAACACCGACCGGCCAGCGGCCCGGGACCAGGTCAGCTGTTCGTGAGCTTGTTGCCGCACGTGTAGGCGGCCGTGGTGACCGCGTCGAGCGCCGGCAACGCTGCAGCCCGCGAGGACCCGATGGCGTAGAACGCGAACGTCAGCTTCGTGCCGTCCGCGGCGTCGATGTACCCGCCCAGGGTGTTCGCGCTGTCGATCCACCCGGTCTTGGCGTGCACCTTGCCCCGGGCGACGGCGTTCGCCCCCGTGAAGCGCCCGGCCAACGTGCCGGACTGCCCCGACACCGGCAGGACCTGGGCCAGGGTGCCGAGGCCCTTCGCGCCCGAGGCCACCTGCACCATGAGGTGCGCGACGAAGTTCGGCGACACGGCGTTCGCGGCGCTCTCTCCCGAACCGTCCTTGATGACGATGCCGGCCGGATCGACCCCGTACGAGGACAGCGCCTTCTGGTAGACCCCGGTCAGCGACGCCGCGGAGCCGTTCGCCCCGGACTCGCGGGAGGAGATCCGCGCGAGCATCTCGGCCAGGGTGTTGTCGGAGTTCGGGATCATCTGCCCGATCAGCGTGGACACCGGCTGCGAGTCGACCTGGGCGATGGTGGACTGGCTGGTGGTGGCCCGCTTGACGACCTGGGCGTTGCCCGCGCCGACGACCCCCGCGTTCGCCAGTGCCGTGCGGAAGGCGGCTCCGGCGCGGCCGACCGGGTCCTCGGAGCGCGGTGAGGTCGCAGCGCCGGGGTTCGCGCGGTCGCCGTCGACCATGAGCGCCGTGACTTCGGGCTGGTACCCGATGGTCCGCTCGCTGACCGGCCAGGTCGGGTCCCAGGCGTCGGCGTCGTCCCAGTAGGTGTCGTCGGTGACGATCGTGGTCACCGGGGTGGTGCCGAGCTTCGCCTTCACCTGCTGCGCGAGCTGGCCGAGCGTCGGCGCGCCCGGGTAGACGGTCGCGCCACCCGCCGACAGCGTGGCGTCACCGTGGCCGACGATGGCGATCGTGCCGTTGCCTTCGTCCGTGACGGTCGTGGGAATGGTGTAGCCACCACCGAGCACGGCGAGCGCGGTCGCCGTGGTGAGGGTCTTCATGACGCTGCCGGTCTGCGCCGCGGTGTCGCCGTTCCGCGAGAACAGCATCTCGCCGGTGCTGGCGTTCATGACGTAGCCCTCGAAGTTGCCGAGGCCCGCGGCCGAGGCAGCACCGGCGATCGAGCACGTGCGCAGGGCGCTCGGACCGGGGGCGTCCGACGGCACGGTGCGCGGCGGGACCGTCGGCGTGACGGACGGCGCCGGTGTGGACGACGACGGGTCGCTCGACGCGCTCGCCCGCGTCGAGGCCGCCGCGACCGGCGAACGCGCGGCCCCCGGAGCGGTGGCCGAGGCGACCGCGACGGCGCCACCCGACCCGAGCACCAGGACGGCGACCAGGCCACCGACGGCCCAGGCCACCGGCTTGCGCGCGATCGAGGCGCGGACCGCAGCGACGACGCCGCTCACGCGACCCGCGCGTGGCGCGCCCGGCTTCGACGCGCCAGCGCGCGCGTCAGGGTCGGACGGTCGGTCGGGGTGGGTCGGCTGCTCGGACATCGCAAGCGATCCTACGGAACTGCGGCAGGAGCCTCCAGGGTGGACCCGTGGTCGTGGAGGACGACCGCGCGTTACGGGGCTGTGGAGGGGTCGTCGGCGGCGTAGCGGACGCCGACCTGACGACGGGCCTCGTCCATGACGGCCATCACCGCGATCGTGCCCGCCGGGGACATCGCACTGGTCTCGTGGTCGCCGGACGCGATCATGCCCTCGAACGCGCGGACCTCGTGCGCGTAGCCGGCCAGGTGCTCGTGGCCGTCGAACTCCTCGACCACGACGCCGTCACCGTCGCGGATCCGCCACGTGGTCGGGGTGTACCACGTGGCGTCGATGTCGATCCGGCCGTCCTCGCCGATCACCGACGCGGTGTTCGGGCTCCCCACGTCCAGGGCGAAGTGCACGATCGACTGTGCTCCCCCCTCGTGGGTCAGCACGATGCCCATCTGCGTGTCGACGCCACGGTCGCTCAGCGTGCCGTCCGCGACGACGCTCGTCGGCACGCCGAGCACGTCGACCGCGAACGAGATCGGGTAGACACCCAGGTCGAGGATCGCGCCACCACCGAGTGCCGGGTCGTTGAGGCGGTGGTCCGGGTCACTCGGCAAGGACTGGTGGTGCGTCGCCTCGACGACGCGCGGACGGCCGATGCGCCCCTCGGCGATCACCTGCCGGATCATCGTCATCTGGGGCAGGAAGCGTGTCCACATCGCCTCCATCACGACGACACCCGCCGCGCGAGCCGCGTCGATGACCAGCCGGGCCTCGGCTGCGGTGATGGTGAAGGCCTTCTCGACCAGCACGTGCTTGCCGGCCGCGATCGCGAGCAGGGCGTCCTCGGCGTGCCGCGAGTGCGGCGTCGCCACGTACACCGCGTCGACCCGCGGGTCGGCGACCAGTTCCTCGTAGCTGCCGTGTGCCTGCGCGATGCCGAACTCGGCTGCGAAGGCCTGAGCGCCCTGCAGCGTCCGGCTGCCCACCGCGACGAACTCCACCCCCGCCCGGGCGCAGTCGCCGACGAAGGACCGGGCGATGCCGCCGGTCCCGATGACTCCCCATCGAACGGTCATGGGGCCTGTCTACCAGGCACGCCTCCGGAGTCCGGACGGGCCCTCGGGCGGCGCGCGTACCGTCCGCGGTGACCGGCCGACGTCCTGGAGGCCCGTGGCGGGCCCGCCACGATCCTCCCGTGCCGTCCGTGATCCGGTCCCGTGCTGCGGCACGGTGTGCGCGAGGAGGCGGCGGACATGACGGATCGACAGCCATGGTGGACCGGTGCGGTCGTGTACCAGGTGTACCCACGCAGCTTCGCCGACGGCAACGGCGACGGGATCGGGGACCTGGCGGGGATCCGACAGCACCTGCAGCACATCGCCGACCTGGGGGTCGACGTCGTCTGGCTGTCGCCGGTCTACCGGTCGCCGCAGGCCGACAACGGCTACGACATCAGCGACTACGAGGACATCGACCCGCTGTTCGGCACGCTCGACGAGTTCGACGCGCTGCTGGTCGAGGTGCACCGGCTCGGCATGAAGCTCGTCATGGACCTCGTGGTCAACCACTCGAGCGACCAACACCCGTGGTTCCGCGCGGCCAAGCTGTCCCGCACCTGCCCGAAACACGACTGGTACATCTGGCGCGACCCGGTGGACGGCCACGAACCGAACGAGTGGCGCGCCGCGTTCGGCGGACCGGCGTGGTCGTGGGACCCCGGCACCGGGCAGTACTACCTGCACATGTTCACGCCCCAGCAGCCCGACCTGAACTGGGACGACGCGGACATGCGCCACGCGGTGTACGCGATGATGAACCACTGGCTCGACCGCGGCGTCGACGGCTTCCGCATGGACGTCATCAACCACATCGCCAAGGACCCGGCGGCGCTCGTCGACGGCAGCGCCGCGTACGTCATGCAGCCGCGCATCCACGACCACCTGCAGGAGATGCACGAGCAGGTCTTCGCCGGTCGCGACGCCCTGCTGACCGTCGGCGAGATGCCCGGCGTGACCGTCGACGACGCCGTGCTGTTCACCGACCCGGACCGCCACGAGCTCGACATGGTGTTCCAGTTCGAGCACGTCGGACTCGACCACGGCCCGGCGTCCAAGTTCGACAACCGACCCTTCGACCTGCCCGCGCTGAAGGCCTCGCTGGGGCGCTGGCAGACCAGCCTCGCCGACACCGGGTGGAACTCGCTGTACCTGGCGAACCACGACCAGCCGCGGCCGGTGTCGCGGTTCGGTGCCGCCGCCGTCGCGACCGCCCAGGGCTCCGACGCGGACCCCTTCGCGCTCCGGTACGAGTCCGCCACGCTGCTGGCGACGGTCCTGCACCTGCACCGCGGCACGCCCTACCTGTACCAGGGCGACGAGATCGGCATGGTCAACGCGGGCTTCACCGCGATCGAGCAGTACCGCGACATCGAGTCGCTCAACTGGTACCGCGGCGCGGTCGGGCGCGGCATGCCCGTGGGCGAGGCGCTGCAGGCCCTGGCGTTCCGCAGCCGCGACAACGCCCGCACACCGATCCCGTGGGACGACTCCGCGCCGGCCGGCGGGTTCTCCGACGTCGAGCCCTGGATCGGCATGGGACAGGGCTGGCCGCGGGTCACCGTGGCCGGGGACCGGGCGGCCGGTGAGCGCTCGGTCTTCGAGCACCACCGCCGGCTCATCGCGCTCCGGCATGCGTCGCGGACGGTGCAGCTCGGCGACTTCACCCTGCTCGAGCCGGACCACCCCGAGCTGTGGGCGTTCACGCGCTCGCTCGAGGACGCCTCGGAACCCGGGCTCGTCGTCGTCGCGAACCTGTCCTCCACCAGCATGCTGCTGCCGGACGGGATCGCGGAGCGGCTCGGCGGCTGCGTGCTGGGGAACCTCGGGGTCCCCGCACCGGACGGCGTGGGTGCGTTGCGGCCCTGGGAAGCCCGGGTGCACGAGGACCTGCGCCGCCCCCGGGGATGACATCTCGCCGGTGATGTCAACCTTCCGGGGGAGGCTCCGAGCGTGAGCCCTGCCGTACCGTGGCCGCCGTGATCGAAGTCGACCATCTCTCCAAACGATACGGTCCGAAGCTCGCTGTCGACGACGTCTCCTTCGTCGTCCGACCGGGCAGCGT
This sequence comes from Curtobacterium sp. VKM Ac-2922, assembly GCF_022815645.1. Classification (GTDB taxonomy): domain Bacteria; phylum Actinomycetota; class Actinomycetes; order Actinomycetales; family Microbacteriaceae; genus Curtobacterium. The sequence goes on from NZ_JALGRO010000003.1 coordinate 170,806, forward strand.
GACCGGCTTCCTCGGACCCAACGGCGCCGGGAAGTCCACCACGATGCGCATGATCATGGGACTCGACCGGCCGACCGCCGGACGTGCCACCGTGAACGGGAAGTCCTACCAGGCACTCCGCGACCCGCTGCGGCAGGTCGGGGCCCTGCTCGAGGCCAAGGCGGTGCACACCGGCCGCAGCGCGTACAACCACCTGCTCTCCCTCGCAGCGACCCACGGCATCCCGAAGGCCCGGGTGCACGAGGTCATCGACATGACCGGGCTGGAGTCCGTGGCGCGCAAACGTGTCGGCGGGTTCTCGCTCGGCATGGGGCAGCGCCTGGGCATCGCCGCGGCACTCCTCGGCGATCCCCGGACCCTCATCCTGGACGAACCCGTCAACGGCCTCGACCCGGACGGCGTGCTGTGGGTCAGGCAGCTCGCCCGACGTCTGGCCGCGGACGGCCGGACGGTGTTCCTGTCGAGCCACCTGATGAGCGAGATGGCGCAGACCGCCGACCGCGTCGTCGTGCTCGGCCGGGGCAAGGTACTGGCCGACGCCCCCATCGCGGAGTTCGTGGCCGGGTCCGACGGCGGTGGCACCCGCGTCGTCGTCCGCACACCGACCCCCGACCGGTTGTTCCCCGCCATCGGCACGGCCGCCTCCGCGGTCACGCCACGGGACGACGGGTCCTTCCTGGTCGTCGGTCCCGACGCTCCCACGATCGGGGCGATCGCCGCGCAGGCGGGGGTCGTCCTGCACGAACTCACCCCGATGGGCGCCAGCCTCGAGGAGGCCTACATGGCCCTGACCCGCGACGACGTCGAGTACCGGTCGGAGGGCACCCGTTGACCGCCACTGCCACCATGCCGGCCGACGCCCGCCTGTCCTTCCCGCGACTGATCCGCAGCGAGTGGATCAAGCTCCGGAGCATCCGCTCCACCGTCTGGTGCTACGGGGTGCTCGTCGTCCTGACGATCGCCATGGCCGTGCTGCTCGGTGCGCTCGTCAACCAGGACGGCGCCACGTTGCCCACCGACCAGGCGAACGCGCAGATCGTCAACATCAACACCGCCGGGGTGACCATCACGGCGCTCGTCGTCGGCGTGCTCGGCGTGCTCATCATCACGGGCGAGTACGGCACCGGTCAGATCCGGTCGACCTTCACCGCCGATCCCGGCCGCATCGGTGTGGTCCTGGCGAAGGCCTTCGTCCTCGCGCTGACGACCTTCCTGGTCAGTGCCGTGTCGACCTGGATCGGCGTCGTGGTGTCGACCGCGCTGCAGGCGGCGAACAACGTCCATCCCGACCTCGGCGACCCCGCCGTGGTCCTGCCGATCCTCGGCTCGTCGGTCTACGTCACGCTGCTGGCGCTGCTGGCGTACGGCATCGGCCTGCTCGTCCGATCCAGCGCCGGTGGGATCGCGATCACGCTCGGCATCCTGCTCGTGCTGCCGGTCATCCTGTCGATCTTCTTCAGCCTGACGAACGCACAGTGGATCGTCGACGTGACGAACCTGCTGCCGTCCCAGGCCGGCGGCCAGCTCTTCGCCTACGCGGCCCCGGGGGCGCCGGCGGCGCAGTCGGGGCTCGTGCTCAACGGCTGGGGCGGCTTCGGCGTGCTCGCGGCCGAGGTCGTCGTGGTCGGCGCCCTGGCGATGACGGCAGCACGGTCGCGCGACGTGTGACGCCCCAGGCACCGGAACGACGAAACCCCCGGGTGACCGGGGGTTTCGTTGTTGCCCTGTGGAGCCGCCTGTCGGAATCGAACCGACGACCTATTCATTACGAGTGAATCGCTCTACCGACTGAGCTAAGGCGGCGGACGCTCCGGTGACCGGAGCGGCACGGGTCACGACTATACAGGTTCAGACGAGCGAGCGCGAAACGAGCGACCCGAGCTCGTCGAACGACCGCTGCAGATCGTCCACCAGGTGCGAGTCAGCCGCGGAGTCGGACCACTCCCACCACGCGTGCCGCAGGGTCGCCAACGAGACCAGCGACGCCAGCCGGGCGCGACGATGGAGCCCGGCCTGGTCGTCGGCGACCGTCGGGTCGTCGTGGGTCATGCGCCGGGCGATCACCGACTCGAGCTCGGCCTGGAACTCCTTCATCGACGCCATCCGCTGGCTGAAGAGCTCCGGGTTCGCGCGCAACACCTGCTGCCGCTCGCCGATCAGGCCCCGTTCCTCGATGAGTTCGCGGGCCGAGTGCACCAGCAGCGCCCCGACGTCACCGAGCATCTGCCCCGTCGGACCGCCCGTGACGAAGGCATCGACGGCGTCGTCGTCCGGCAGGGTCGGATCGTCGCCCAGGATCGCCTGTTCCTTGCTCGGGAAGTAGTTGAAGAAGGTGCGCGGGGAGATGTCGGCGCGCCGCGAGACCTCGTCCACGGTGACCGCCGCCAGCCCGTCCTCGATTGCGATGCGCAGGGCAGCCTGCTGGATGGCAAGTCGGGTGGCGCGTCGCTTCCGTTCACGCAGGCCGGGTTCTGCTTCGGGCATGGGCTGATTGTCCCATGTCGAAGGGCACCGATGGCGCTGCCTCGGTCTGCTCTCAGCGGAGCGTTCCGACGGGCAGGCCGCTCAGCGGAGCGCTCGGACGACCGTGACGAGCAGGGCCTCGAGAGCCAGCAGTGCCGCGACGTTCGCCGCGATCCGCTGACGGGCAAGCGCGACGGCGTCGAGGATCTCGAGCGCTGCCGCCGGCGGCACCGATCCGAGCGCACGGTCGAGTTCGTCCTGCATCGCCAGGTTGACGGGCTCACCCGGCGCACCCAGCCCCATCAGCAGCAGGTCGCGGTACAGCGAGGACACGTCGACCAGGATCCGGTCGAGACCGTCCCGCAGGCTGCGTGTCGCCCGACGCTTCTGGTCGTCCTCCATCGCGCGCAGCTGGGACCGGAGCGCCGGTGGGATCGTCCCGCCCGGTTCCACGCCGAGCGAGCGCAGCGCGGCGTCGCGTTCCTCGGCGTCACGCTCGAGGGTGATGGCCTTGGCGTCCTCGTCCGCGACGGCCAGCAGTTCGGCGGCGGCGGTCACGGCCTCGCCGACGCTCCGGATGCGCAGGACGGTCTGCAGGGTCCGACGTCGGCGGTCGCGGGCGTCCGCGCTGGTGGCCAGGCGTTGCGCCATGCCGATGTGGCTCTGCGCCTGCCGCGCGGCGTCGAGCGCCAGGGAGCGGTCGACGCCGTTGCGCGCGACCAGCAGGTCGGCGACGGCTTCGACGCCCGGCACACGCAGGCGCACCGAGCGGACACGGGACCGGATGGTGGGCAGCAGGTCCGCTTCGCTGGGCGCGCAGAGGATCCACACCGTGCGCTCCGGCGGTTCTTCGAGCGCCTTGAGCAACAGGTTCGAGGTGCGCTCCGTCATGCGGTCGGCGTCCTCGATGATGACGACGCGCCACCGGCCCACGGACGGTGAGTAGTACGACGAGGTGACGAGGTGACGGATCTCGTCGATGGTGATGATGACGCGCTGGGTCGTGAGCACGGAGACGTCGGGGTGGGTGTGCGCCGTGATCTGGCGGAGGGTGTGGTCGTCGTCCGGACCGGAACCGACGAGGGCCGCGGCGAACGCCGTCGCGACGTTCGACCGTCCGGACCCGGGCGGACCGGTGATCAACCACGAGTGGGTCATCCCGCCGCTGCCGTCGGGCGACTCGGCCGCGTTGCGGAGCGACGCGACCGCTTCTTCCTGCCCGGTCAGGCCGTCCCAGACGCTCACGAGCCCATCCTGACAGCGACCACCGTCACGACGCGATCCCGACGAGCGGACCGATGCCGGCGCGGATGGCTGCCTGCACCTGCTCGGAGGGCGCGGCGGCATCGACGACCAGGAAGCGGTCGGGCTCGTGGGCGGCCATGCCGAGGAAGGCCTGCCGGACCGACTCGTGGAACGCCGCCGCCTGGGACTCGAGCCGGTCGAAGGTGTCCCCCCGAGCGGCTGCGACGCGGGCACGCCCCACGGTCACGTCGAGGTCGAGCAGGACGGTGACGTCCGGGACCAGTCCGTCGGCAGCCCAGTCGGACACGCCGCGGACCTGGTCGGCACCGAGACCGCGGGCGACGCCCTGGTAGGCGACCGACGAGTCGATGTAGCGGTCCTGCAGCACGACGTCGCCGCGCGCGACGGCCGGTCGCACGACCGTCTCGACGTGGTGTGCACGGTCGGCCGCGTACAGCAGGGCCTCGGCCCGGGGCGACACGTGGCCGCGTTCGTGCAGGACGATCTCGCGGATGCGGAGCCCGAGGTCGGTGCCTCCGGGCTCACGCGTCCGCACGACCGTCCGACCGTGCGCTTCGAGCCACGCCGTGAGCAGCTCGGCCTGGGTGGTCTTCCCCGCACCGTCGCCGCCCTCGAGCGTGATGAAGCGTCCGGTCACTTCTTCTTCGCCGGTGCGCGGCGTGCGGCGGGCTTCTTCTTGACCGGACCCTTGGCACGCTTGTCGGCGAGCAGCTGGACGGCACGCTCGAAGTCGACGTCCTCGACCTCTTCACCGCGCGGGATCGTGGCGTTCGTCTCGCCGTCGGTCACGTAGGGACCGAAGCGGCCGTCCTTGACCTTGATCGCCTTGCCGGACACCGGGTCGGCCTCGAACTCCTTCAGCGCCGCGGTCGCAGCCCGCTTCGCGCCGTACTTCGGCTGCGCGAACAGTTCGAGCGCACCGGGCAGGTCGACGTCGAAGATGGCGTCTTCGCTCGGCAGGGTCCGGGTGTCCGTGCCCTTCTTGAGGTAGGGGCCGTACCGACCGTTCTGCGCGGTGATCTCGGCACCGGACTCGGGGTCGAGCCCGACCGTGCGCGGCAGGTCGAGGAGCTTCAGCGCCGTCTCGAGGTCGACGGACTGCGGGTCCATCGACTTGAAGAGCGATGCGGTGCGTTCCTTCGGGGCCGCGGCTTTCTTCGTCGTCTTCTTCTTCGGCGCGGGAGCGGTGTCGTCCTTCGCGCCAGCACCGGTCGCCGACTTCGCGGTCGACGTGGTGGCGGTCGCGGTGCTCGCTGTTGCGGCCTGGTCGAGGACCTCGCCGGTGGCGGGGTCGACCGACGGCTCGGGCTCGGGCGTGCGCTCGGTCACGTAGGGACCGAACCGACCGTCCTTCGCCAGGACCTCTTTCCCGGTGTCGGGGTTGATGCCCACGACGCGGTCGCTGACGACCGGTGCCTCGACGAGTTCGCGGGCCTTCTCCGGGGTGAGCTCGTCGGGTGCCAGGTCCTCGGGGACGTTGACGCGGCGGGGCTTCTCCGGGTCGTCGCTCGGCGTCTCGATGTACGGCCCGTAGCGACCGATCCGCAGGGTCAGCCCCGGCGAGAGCTCGACCGAGTTGATCTCCCGGGCGTCGATCTCCCCCAGGTTGTCGATGACCGTGCGCAGACCGCGCTGGTCACCTCCACCGAAGTAGAAGCCCTTGAGCCAGTCGACCCGGTCCGCGTCGCCCGCGGCGATCCGGTCGAGGTCGTTCTCCATCTCGGCGGTGAAGTCGTACTCGACCAGGTCGCCGAAGTAGTCCTCGAGCAGCCGGACGACGCTGAACGCGATCCAGTTCGGGACGAGCGAGGTGCCCCGCGGCGTGACGTACCCGCGGTCCACGATGGTCGAGATGATCGCGGCGTACGTGGACGGGCGGCCGATCCCGAGCTCTTCCAACGTCTTCACCAGGCTGGCCTCGGTGTACCGCGGCGGAGCCGACGTGTCGTGCCCCTTCGCCTCGACCTCGTCGACACCCAGGTGGTCACCCTCGGTCATCGCCGGGAGCTTGGCGTCCGCGCCGTTCGCCGAGGCTTCGTGGCGCTCTTCGTCGCGACCTTCCTCGTACGCGTTGAGGAACCCGCGGAAGGTGATGACGGTGCCGGACGCGGTGAACTCGACGTCGGTGCCGGACGCCGTCGACGCCAGCCCCGTGACGGACTCGGTCGACGTGATGCCCAGCACCACGGACGCGGTGGAGCCCTTGGCGTCGGCCATCTGCGAGGCGACGGTGCGCTTCCAGATGAGGTCGTAGAGCCGCCAGTCGTTGCCGCGCAGCACCTTCTCCATCTGCGACGGCGTGCGGAACACGTCACCGGCGGGACGGATCGCCTCGTGCGCTTCCTGCGCGTTCTTGCTCTTGCCGGCGTAGCTGCGCGGCTTGTCCGGCACGGTGTCCGCGCCGTACAGGTCTGCTGCCTGCTTGCGGGCAGCGGTCACGGCCTGCTGCGAGAGCGACGCGGAGTCGGTTCGCATGTAGGTGATGTGACCGTTCTCGTAGAGCGACTGCGCGACGCTCATCGTCTGCCGCGCCGAGAACCGGAGCTTGCGCGCGGCTTCCTGCTGCAGGGTCGACGTGGTGAACGGCGCCGCCGGGCGACGCGTGTACGGCTTCGAGTCGACGCTGCGGACGACGGCGTCACCAGCACGCTCGAGCACGCCGGTGAGCGCGGTGGCCGAGGCCTCGTCGAGACGGACGGCTTCGGACGTGGTCTGTCCGCGGTCGTCGAAGTCGCGTCCGGAGGCGACGCGGGTCCCGTGGATGCGGGCGAGCCGGGCGGTGAAGGCACTGTCGCCGGCCTTCTCGAACCGGGCGGTCAGGTCCCAGTAGTTCGCCGAGACGAACGCCAGGCGCTCACGCTCACGGTCCACGACCAGACGGGTGGCGGCCGACTGCACACGACCAGCGGACAGACCGGGGCCGACCTTGCGCCACAGCACGGGCGAGACCTCGAAGCCGTAGAGACGGTCGAGGATGCGTCGGGTCTCCTGCGCGTCGACGAGCGCCGTGTCGAGTTCGCGGGTGGCTTCCTGTGCGCGCTGGATCGCTTCCTTGGTGATCTCGTGGAACACCATGCGCTTGACGGGGACCTTCGGCTTCAGCACCTGGAGCAGGTGCCATGCGATGGCTTCGCCTTCGCGGTCCTCATCAGTGGCGAGGTAGAGCTCGTCGGCGTCCTTCAGGGCACGCTTGAGGTCAGCGACCGTCTTCTTCTTGGCGTCGGAGACGACGTAGTAGGGCTCGAACCCGTTGTCGACGTCGACGGAGAACTTGCCGATCGAACCCTTCTTGAGTTCGGCGGGGAGGTTCTTGGGCTCGATGAGGTCACGGATGTGCCCGACTGACGCCTGGACTTCGTATCCGTCACCGAGGTATTGCGCGATCGTCTTCGCCTTCGCAGGGCTCTCGACGATCACGAGCTTCTTCGTGCCTGGCACGTGACTCCTTGATCGATGGTGCTGTCGGCCCTGGGACGCGGAAGCGTCCGGGTCGACCGGGACATCGATGACCGGCGGGCCGACAGGCACACCATACACACCGTGCCGGGGATGCCCGCCGGTCTCGGTCATCGGTGGAGAGGGGAGGGAGCGGGCTCGGGACCTGCCACGGCGTCCGCCCCGACCGTGATCGGTCCGGAGCGGACCGTCACGGCCACGCGGACCACACTGCCTGCCGTGTCGCACGAGGCCAGGCTCGCCGCGGCGGCGACCACGACCGTGGCGGCGATCGAGCACGGCGTGCCGGGCACGAGCCCGACGAGCGCAGCGGCCCCGGACAGTGCAGCAGCGTCGGCGGCGCCCTGGGCACGGACCTCGGCACCTCGGATCGCCGCCGCGGCGAGCACGCTGCTGCTGAGCACGAGCACCGCCGCCACGACCGCGACCATCACGACGGTGGCCGATCCACGGTCGCGCGTGTCCGGGGTGGTCACCCGCCGCCGTCCGCAGCGCAGGCAGCACCCCGCAGGACCACGGGGAGCGGGCCACCGGGTCGGCGTTCGACCGTGACGCACACCAGGTGGCCGTGGCGGGACACCGCACTGGACGCGTCGGCGCCGAGGGCGGCCAACGCTGCCTGTCCGGTCTCGGCGTCGCCGCGACCGAGCGCGCGCGACGCAGTTGCCGCGGCGAGCTGCAGCCGGCCCTGGGTGTCGACGAGCAGGACGCCCGCGATCGCCAGCGTCACGACGATCGCGATGACGGGCAGCGCGACGGCGAACTCGACCGTGACGGCCCCCCGGTCACAGCGAGAGCGCACCACGCACCAGGTCGGTGAGGATCGACTGCACCTCGCCGGATCGCATCACGGCGACGAGGACCCCGGCGAACGCGACGGCCGCCAGGATCACGACCGCGTACTCGGCCGTGGCGGATCCCCGGTCCCCCTGCAGGCGGATCCGCACGGACCGGTCGCCGAGGACCCGCGGCGAGCGCAGGAGATCACGGTGGCGCAGCGCGCGGTGCGCGCGCGAACGCGCACGGCACGGGAGAACACGGTGTGGGCGGTCAGGGTGTGTGAGCGGTGTCATGGGGTGTCCCTTCTCGGTGGTGGTCCCAGCCTGGCGACGTCGACACATGCCAGGGGCTCGCCGGACGACGCTGTGGAGACGTCACCCCAGGCCCGCGACGGTGGAGGAGAGGAGCGCGACGACGACGGGCACGACGCCGACCAGGACGAACGCGGGCAGGACGCACACCCCGAGCGGGACGACGAGTCGCACACCCAGCCGTTCCGCCGCCGCGAGGGATGCCGCGGCGACGTCGTCGCGCAGGTCCTCGGCAGCCGACCGGAGCAGGGCCGCCGCAGGGACACCGGCCCGACGCGCGAGCGACAGGGTCTCGGCGAGCCGGTCCTGTGCGTCCGCGTCGACCGGGCGGGAGCCGGCTGCCTGGTGCACGACGTCGCCGGCCCCGGACCACGAGCCTCCGCCGGACAGCGCGACCGCCCAGGCGTCGAGCAGCACACCGGGGATCCGGCCGTCGGGCTCGACGGACCGGACCAACCGTCGGGACCACTCGCGCCCGACGCCGACGAGACCCCCGGCAGCGGCGAGGGAGAGCCATCCGAACGGCGAGCCGAGCAGCACCCCGAGGGTGTCGACACCCCACAGGGACGCGAGCACCACCCCGAGCACGGGGAGCGCCAGGACGACGTTCGCGCTGGTGCGGGGTCCGGCGAGCGCGACGTGGACGGCCCGGTCTGCCGCAGCCGTCCGGCGGAGCGCCGCAGCCAGGGCGCGGAGGGTCGGAGCGACCGGCGCGCCGGTCCGTGCCGCGACCGCCAGCACCATCCGGACGTCCGCCTCCGCCGACACCGAGCGTGCACGACCACCACCACGACCACGACCGAAACCACGAAGTCGAGCACCCGCGCCAGCGCCAGCACCCGCACCCGCGCCGTCGCCGTCCCCCGCGGCATCGCCCCCCACGAGCTCCCAGGCCCGCGTCGGCGCCGCGCCAGCCGCCACCAGCGTGGCCACGCGGTCCAGCACCCGCGCACTCGCCAGCGGACCCGCGCCAGCGACACCGCTCGCCCCCGGCGGGACGGTCATCCCCGGCGCGACGACGTCCCCACTCCCCCGGTCACCCGCTCGACGACGAGCCGTCCGTGCGGGTCGAGACGGAACCGGCCCGCGGCCCCGAGCCGGCGCATCCCGCGGCGGCGCTCGACGTGCAGCACGAGGTGGAAGGCACTGACCGCCTGCCGAGCCAGTGCTGTCGGGTCGAGTCCCGCCAGTGCCCCGAGCGCTTCGAGCCGTGCCGGGACGTCGTCGAGACCGTTGGCGTGCACGGTGCCCGCGCCGCCGTCGTGGCCGGTGTTCAACGCCGACATGAGCTCGCGGACCTCGGCGCCACGGCACTCCCCGACGACCAGCCGGTCGGGGCGCATGCGCAGTGCTTCCCGCACGAGACGGTCGAGCCCGAGCGCGCCGGCCCCCTCGGCGTTGGCCTGCCGGGCCTCGAGTCCGACGACGTGCGGGTGGTCGATCCGGAGCTCGGCGACGTCCTCGACGGTCACGATGCGTTCGGTGTGGGGCACCCGCGCGAGCATCGCGCCGAGCAGGGTGGTCTTGCCGCTGCCGGTGGCGCCGGACACCAGCACGTTCCGTCGCAGCCGGACGGCGTCTTCGACGACCCGTCGTGGGACGCGACAGAAGGTGTCGGAGCCTTCCAGGTCGTCGAGCGTCGGACGTCGCCCGGCGGGGAGCCGGATGGAGATCGCCGTGCCCCGGACCGCGACCGGAGCGAGCACGACGTGGACCCGGATGCCGTCCCCGTGCCGGACGTCGGCCACGGGGGTCGTCTCGTCGACGTGTCGACCGCCCGCGGCCACCAGGCTCGTCGCGAGCTCGCGCGTGCGGCGCTCGCGCAGGCGGATGCCGGTCTGGACGAGCCCCGAGCCCCGGTCGACCCACACGCCGGTATCGCCCTGCACCAGGACGTCGGAGACCGCATCGTCGAGGACGAGCGGCGCGAGCTCCTCGAACACCAGGGGGTCCGGGCCGTGGCGCAGGCGGACAGGGGTGTGCTGACCGGGGAGGAACGGTGCGGACTCGGCGCGGTGACGGTGCATCCCGGCACGCTAGGTCTGCTCGACCAGCAGCCGGGACGCCGTGGATGCACCTGTGGAGGACAGAGCATGTCCCCAAGCAGTGGGACGATTTGTACCCCGTTGATTCGACGCGTACCCCGCCGAGTGCCGCACTCCGCGGACAGCCCGTTCCACGCCGACCGCGACGCCCGGGCGCGCTTCAGCGATGTCAAACCGGGTGGATGTTGTATCGCAACTGCATGCATCAGCATGGACCGGTCTGTCCACGGTTCCGCGCAACCATGCCGATCGACGCCGACGCGGCCCGTCCTGATCTCAACGACACGTGTCGTCGGAGTGCAGGAAAAAGAAGAGGCGGCACCGGTTGGGGGGAACAGGTGCCGCCAGGACAACGGAGGATTGGGGGGAATCCGATCCGATGCCGCCGGAAACGAGTCCGGCAGGAACGAGTGTACCCCACGAGACGGCATCCCGGGCAATCCCGACGCGCCGGTGTGCGTCGAGCGGCTGGTCGGGTGCACACACCCGCGGGCGTCCGGGGATCGGAGCGGCCGAGGCCCGGAGTATTCTCCGAGGGCGCGCTCCAGCGGCACGCGATGCACCACGGACGCAACGACGCGAAAGGACATCGATGTCCACTCCGACCCAGGTCGACCCCCGGAACGACGACGCAGCCCCCGACGGCGCGCCGACGTTCCCGCCCTCCCCCGACTTCGTCGCCGATGCGGTCGCCCACGAAGACCTGCACGACGCCGCCAGTGCCGACCGCCCGGCGTTCTGGGGCGACCAGGCACGACAGCTGCTCGACTGGCGGACACCGTTCACGCAGACCCTGGACTGGACGAACGCCCCGTTCGCCACGTGGTTCGCCGACGGCACGCTCAACGTCGCCGAGAACTGCCTCGACCGCCACGTCCGGGCCGGCAACGGCGACCGGGTGGCCATCCACTTCGAAGGCGCCCCCGGTGACACGCGACGCATCACCTACGCCGAACTGACGGCCGACGTGCAGCGCGCCGCGAACATGCTCACCGACCTGGGCGTGACGCAGGGCGACCGCGTCGTCGTCTACCTGCCGCTCATCCCCGAGGCCGTCGTCACGATGCTCGCCGTGGCACGGATCGGCGCGGTGCACTCCGTCGTGTTCGGCGGGTTCAGCGCCGAGAGCCTGCGCGCCCGCATCGAGGACGCCGGCGCGAAGCTCGTCGTCACCGCCGACGGCGGTTGGCGCCGCGGCGCCGTCACCCCGCTCAAGCCCGCGGTCGACGAGGCCCTGGCCGGCGAGGGCACCGACAGCGTCGAGCACGTGGTCGTCGTCAAGCGCGGCGGCAACGAGGTCGCCTGGGACGACGACCGCGACCTGTGGTGGCACGACGAGTTCGCCAAGGCCGACCCGCACCACGACGCACAGGCCTTCCCCGCCGAGAACCCGCTGTTCATCCTCTACACGTCAGGCACGACCGGCAAGCCGAAGGGGATCGTGCACACCTCGGGCGGGTACCTCACGCAGGCGACGTACACCCACCGCAACGTGTTCGACATGCACCCCGACAAGGACGTGTACTGGTGCACGGCCGACATCGGCTGGATCACCGGCCACAGCTACGTCGTCTACGGTCCGCTGGCGAACGGCGTCACCCAGGTCCTGTACGAGGGCACTCCGGACGAGCCGAAGCCCGGCCGCTGGTGGGACATCGTCGACGCGTACGGCGTCACGGTCCTGTACACGGCCCCCACCGCGGTCCGCGCCGCGATGAAGGGCGGTCGCCAGGTCCCGGACGCCCGCAGCCTGGACACCCTCCGGCTGCTCGGCAGCGTCGGCGAGCCGATCAACCCCGAGGCCTGGCACTGGTTCCGCCAGGTGATCGGCCATGACCGCACGCCGATCGTCGACACCTGGTGGCAGACCGAGACCGGCGCGATCATGATCTCGGCGCTGCCGGGGGTCACCAAGCTCAAGCCCGGTGCCGCGCAGACCCCGCTGCCCGGGATCGTCGCCGAGATCGTGGACGAGGACGGCAACCGCGCCGACCCGGGCGAGAGCGGCTACCTCACGATCACCGAGCCGTGGCCGTCGATGGCGCGCGGCATCTGGAACGACCCGGACCGCTTCGTCGAGACGTACTGGGACCGGTTCCCCGGCCGCTACTTCGCCGGTGACGGGGCACGGCTGGACGGCCAGGGCGACATATGGGTGCAGGGCCGGGTCGACGACGTCATGAACGTGTCCGGCCACCGGCTCTCGACCGCCGAGATCGAGTCCGCGCTCGTCGGGCACGAGGGTGTCGCCGAGGCGGCGGTCGTGGGCGCTGCGGACGAGACCACCGGTCAGGCCATCGTCGCCTTCGTCATCCTGACGACCGAGGCCGCCGAGGGCGTCGACCGTGACGCCGTCGCCGCGGAGCTGCGCGCCTGGGTCGGGCAGCGCATCGGTGCGATCGCCAAGCCACGACAGGTCGTCATCGTGCCGGAACTGCCGAAGACCCGGTCCGGCAAGATCATGCGCCGGCTGCTCCGCGACGCGGCCGAGGGCCGCAGGATCGGTGACACGACCACCCTGGCCGACCCGACGATCATGGCGACCATCGCCGAACTGATGTAGTCGTGCGGACGCGAGTGGGGCCTCCTGTCCGGATCCGGACGGGAGGCCCCACTTGCGTGTGCAGCGTCGGTCACCGCCGTCAGGCGGTGAGCTCCACCACCAGCTCGACCTCGACCGGCGCGTCCAGCGGCAGCACTGCGACACCCACCGCACTCCGCGCGTGGACCCCCGCGTCACCGAAGACGTCCCCGACGAGCGAGGACGCACCGTTCGCGACGCCGGGCTGGCCGGTGAACGCCGGGTCCGAGGCGACGAACACGGTGACCTTCACGACGCGGGCGACACGGTCGAGCGAGCCGGCGACCGACTGCACGGCGGCCAGCGCGTTGAGCGCCGCCTGTCGCGCCTGGGCGGTGGCGGTCTCGGCGTCCACCGAGGCACCGACCTTGCCGGTCACCGGCAGCGCGCCGTCGACGAACGGCAGCTGGCCGGCCGTGTAGACGTACTGTCCGGTCACGACGGCCGGCACGTAGGCGGCGACGGGGGCCGCGACGGCCGGGATCTCGAGCCCGAGCTCCTGCAGGCGTGCCGCGATGCTCACGCGTCGGCCTTCGGGCGCTTCAGGTAGGCGACGAGTCCACCCTCGGGTCCGGTGACGACCTGGACCAGCTCCCAGCCCTCGTCCCCGTGGGCGTTGAGGATGGCGGCGGTGTTGTGGATCATCAGCGGTGTGGTGAAGTACTCCCAGCGAGTCATGCGGTTCCTTGCCAGCCTTTCAGTCATGGGTGTCGTTTAGGCTGCATCATATGTCTGCCCAGAAGACGTCTGCCTCGCGGACCAAACCAGTCTCTGCAGTCGGCGCCTTCGTCGGTTTCGTCGGTTTCAGCGTGCTGGCCGGCCTGCTGGTCACCATCGGTGTGACCCCGGCGATCGCGGTGGCCGGGGTCACCACGACCTCGACGATCGGCGTGTTCGAGTCGCTGCCGGAGTACATCGAGATCGGTGACCTCCCGCAGCGCAACGAGGTCCTGGCGTACCAGGGCGGACAGTCGGTCCACCTGGCGACGGTCTACGACCAGAACCGGCAGGAACTCAAGTTCGACCAGATCAGCGACCAGCTGAAGAACGCCGCGATCGACGGCGAGGACAAGCGCTTCTACGACCACGGCGGCGTCGACATGACGTCACTGGTGCGCGCCGGTGTCGGTTCGCTCGCCGGTGGGCTCGGCGAGTCCGGCGGTGGTTCGACGCTGACCATGCAGCTGGTCCGCAACATCAAGATGCAGCAGGCCCTCGAGCTCCCCACACAAGAAGAGCGCACGAAGGCCTACAACGACGCGGTCGAGCAGACCATCCCCCGCAAGCTCGAGGAGATGAAGCTCGCGATCGGCCTGGCGAAGAAGTACTCGCACCAGACGATCCTGACCGGGTACCTCAACATCGCCTACTTCGGCGACCAGACCTACGGCGTGCAGGCCGCTGCGCAGCACTACTTCAACAAGAACGCCACGGACCTGACCCCGCAAGAGGCAGCCTCGATCCTGGCCATCGTGCAGTCGCCCAACACGCGCAACCTGTCCGACCCGAAGTACTACGACGCCAACGTCGCCCGCCGCGACGTCATCCTCAAGTCGATGTACGCGCAGAAGCACCTGACGAAGGAGCAGTACGACGCGGCCATCGCCTCGAAGCCGGCCGACTACGTGCACCTGACGGCCCCGAACCAGGGTTGCCAGTCTGCCGCCGGCAACGGGTCCCAGTTCTTCTGCGACTACGCGATCAAGGTCGTCAAGCAGATGTCCCAGCTCGGTGGCACCCAGAAGGAGCGCGATGCAGCGTGGCGGAACGGTGGCTACACCATCCAGACCACGCTCAACCTCGACCTGAACAGCCAGCAGAAGGACCTGCTCAACACCTACGACCCGAACACCGAGGCCCGGTTCCAGCTGGGCGCCACGTTCAACTCGGTCGAGGCCGCGACGGGGCGCATCCTGACGATGGCGCAGAACAAGGACTACGACCAGTCGATCCAGTCACCGTCCACCGCGACGTCACTGAACTTCAGCGCGGACAAGGAGTACGGCGGCTCGTCCGGGTTCCAGACCGGGTCCACGTACAAGCTCTTCACGTTGCTCGACTGGCTCAAGGACGGACACGGCCTGAACGAGACCGTGAACGGCACGCCGCACATCATCAACCGGTGGACCCACTGCGGTTCGCCTGATTACACCGCCTACGGCCCGAAGAACGACTCCGCGGGCGAGAACGGCAACTTCACCGTGGCCCGCGCGACCGCGCTCTCGGTGAACGCGGCCTTCGCGTCCATGGCCGCCAAGCTCGACCTGTGCGACATCAAGCAGACCGCGCAGGACCTCGGCGTGCACTCGGCGGACGAGAAGACCGAACTCAACTCGTACCCGTCGTCGATTCTCGGCACCAACACGATCGCCCCGATGACGATGGCCTCGGCCTACGCGACGATCGCCAACAACGGCACCTACTGCAAGCCCATCGCGATCGACAACGTCACGAACGCCGAGGGAAAGAGCCTGGGCGGACAGCCCAAGGAGTGCAAGCAGGTCCTCGACCCGAGCGTGGCGGCCACCGCGGCGTACGCGCTGCAAGGCACGATCAAGTACGGCACCGCGGTCGGAGCACAGACGGCTGACGGAACCCCGATGTTCGCCAAGACCGGCACCACCGACGACGCCGACCAGATCTGGCTCGTGGGCGGCAGCTCGAAGGTCGCAACGGCCTACTGGCAGGGCAACTGGGACGGCGGCAAGACCAACCTGCGGCACTACTACAGCGGTGCCGGCGGGTCGTACGCCAGCGCCCGTGCCAGCGTGTGGCGTCAGGCCATGACCCCCATCAACCAGTACTTCCCGGGCGAGGCCTTCCCCACGCCGTCGCAGTCCGCCATCCGCGGCAACAGCATCGCGGTGCCGGACCTGGCGGGCAAGACCACCGACGAGGCCCGCTCCTTGATCGCGAACGCCGGGTTCACGTACGTCGACGGCGGCACGCAGCCCGGCGGCGGGACGGCGGGCACGGTCTCGTCCACCTCGCCCGGTTCCGGGTCGCTGCTGTCGAAGGGTTCGACGGTCACCGTGTACACGACCGACGGCTCACAGGCCACGGTGCCCGAGGTGACCGGCAAGTCCGTCGGCGACGCCCGCTCGGCCATCAACGGAGCCGGCTTCGGCAACGTCGCCGTCGCCGGGGACTTCGAGAACGGCGACGGCAAGAACCAGTGCACGGTCGCCAGCATCGACCCGGCAGCTGGCACCGCCACCTCGAAGGACACCGCCGTCACCGTGAAGCTCTACGGGGACAAGGACGGCAAGGCGCCGAAGGGCTGCAAGTGACGCGCACCAGTCGAGCGGCACTCGGGGTCCTGGCCGCGGGTGCCGCCGCCGGTGCTGCTGCCGCCGCGTGGGGAACGCTCGTCGAGCGGCGACGGTTCGGCATCCGGTGGGAGACCGTCCCGGTCCTGCCGCCGGGGTCGCGTGACGTCACGGTCCTGCACCTGTCCGACATCCACATGGCGCCGTGGCAGTCCGACAAGCAGCAGTGGCTGCGCGATCTGAGCCTGGTCGAACCGGACTTCATCGTGAACACCGGCGACAACCTGGGCCACGAGACCGCCAACGCCGCGATCGAGTACGCGCTCGAACCGTTCCGGGGCGTCCCCGGCGCGTTCGTGTACGGCTCGAACGACTTCTACGGCCCGTCGCCCCGCAACCCGCTGCGCTACTTCAGCGGCCCGAGCGCCGTGCACCAGAAGGCGCAGGTCGATCTCGACGTGGAGCGCCAGACGGCGTTCTTCGAGTCGCTCGGGTGGCTCGACCTCAACGACCACGCCCGGGCGATCGAGGTCCGGGGGTCGCGCTTCGAGCTCTTCGGCACCTCGGACGCGCACCGCGACTGGGACCGTCTCGACCTGCTGCCCACCAACGTCGACGAGATGCGCGGCGAGGTCCCCTGGTCCGAGGACGAGGACGGCCCCGCACCGGTGTCGATCGGCGTCACGCACGCGCCCTACCGGCGGGTCCTCGACGCCTTCGTCACCCAGGGCGCGGACATCGTCTTCGCGGGACACACCCACGGCGGCCAGGTCCAGGTGCCCGGCGTCGGCGCACTCGTGACCAACTGCGACCTGCCGCGCGAGTACGTCAGCGGTTTGCACCGGTGGCAGAACAAGACGCACTGGTCGTGGCTCGAGGTGTCGGCCGGGCTCGGCACGTCGATCTACGCCCCCGTGCGGTTCTCCTGCCGCCCGGAAGCCGTCGTCGTCACCCTGACGGCCCGCACGGTCTGACCGGCCGGGCGGTGGTCGAGAACACCCTCGATCATCCGCTAGACTGCTTCAGGTCGCTTCACGCAAGTGGCCAACACACCTCGGGGTGTGGCGCAGCTTGGTAGCGCGCCTCGTTCGGGACGAGGAGGTCGCAGGTTCAAATCCTGTCACCCCGACAGTCGAAGGCCCGGATCCACACGGATCCGGGCCTTCCGCATGTCGTGCTTGTGTCCCGGGACACACCGGCGGGCCCGCACACCGGGCCGTCTCCGCTCCCCCGCTAGCCTGACAGGGCCATGGAGATCGCCGAGCACCTGACGCCCGTCCTGCACCGCATCGCCGCGATGTCACCCGACCTGGGCGACGACCCGGTCCTGGCGGCGAGCCTGGTCGAGAACGTCACGTCGATGCTGGCCGACGCACACCGGCACTACGCCAGCGGGCACGACGCCTCGATCACGAGCGACACGCTGATCGCCGACGAGCACCTGGCGACGGGAGCGCTGCACGCCGAGCGCATGCAGCACCCGGCGGGCGCGATGCTGGCGGCCGAGGTGCTGTTCGACGAGTACCTGCCCGTCTTCGTCGCCGAGGTCGGCGCGACCACCCTCGACGAACTGCTCCGTGCCTCCAGGGCACTGCACGCGGGCATCTGGCGACGGTTCCCTGCCGGGGCCATCGCGTACACCGAAGCACTCCGCCAACGCGTCACGACGGCGAACCTGGACTCGCGAGCGCACATCGCCCGCGACCTGCACGACCGGGTCGCCCACGGGATCCTGGCCGGGCTGCAGCGCATCGACCTCGCCCTGCTCACCGATCCCCCGGCACCGGAGCGCACCGCGCAGCTCGAGGCCGCGGCGGCACAGCTCCGACGGGCACTCGGTGACGTCCAGAACCTGGCCGTCGCGTTGCACGCCCGTGTCGGGGACGACCTGCTCGACGCCGCGCTGGCCCGACACGTCGCCGACCTGTTCCCGGACACCGAGCACGTCACGATCGAGTCCCACGGCACACCGAGCGTCCTGGTGAACTGGCGCGCCGAGGAGTCCCTGACGATCCTGCTCGAGGCGCTGTCGAACTGGTGGAAGCACGCCCGCGACGCCGCCGTCCGCGTGGTGTTCACGTGGACCGACGACACCGTCACGATCACTGTGCAGGACGACGGCCCCGGGTTCGACCAGGCGAAGCGCGTCGGCGGTCGGCTCGGTCAGTCCACGATGCGTGAGCGCGCGGCCCTGGTCGGTGCCACCCTCGACGTCGTGAGCGCCCCCGGTGCTGGCACGACCGTGACGCTCGTCGTGCCGGAGGGCGCGCTGTGAGCCCCGGCATCACCCACGTCGCCATCGTCGACGACCACCGGCTGTTCCGTGAGGGACTGGCGACGATCCTGGCCTCGGTGCCGACGATCCGCGTGGTCGCCCACGGCGAACGGCCGTCCGACGTGCTGGACGGCCCCGAGGCGGCCGCCGTCGACGTGCTGCTGCTCGACGTCGAACTCGACGGGCCGCCCGCACGCACCACCATCGCGACCGTGCGGCGGAACCACCCGGGCATCGCCGTCGTGGTCCTGACCATGCACCGGGACGCCGTGCTGCGCCGGGCACTGCTCGACGCGGGGGCGGTCGACTTCGTGACCAAGGACACCCCGAGCCGCGAACTCGTCGAGCGCATCGTCCGCGCCGGCACCGAGCCGGGCGCACCCGTGACGTTCCCGGTCGACGTCGTCACCGACGCCCGCGCGGGGTCACCGCTCAGCGACCGCGAGGTCGAGGTCCTGCAGCGCATCGCCAACGCACGCTCGAACGCCGAGATCGCCGCGGACCTGGGACTCGCCGTCGGGACGGTCAAGCGCCACGTCTACAACCTGTTCCGGAAGCTCGACGTGACCAGCAGGGTCGGAGCCGTGGCGACGGCCACGCGACTCGGTCTGCTGCGCTGAGCCGGGCCTCCTGGCCGTCCGACGCGCAGTCGAGGGAGCAGCTGTCGTGGGTGCCACCCGGCGACCCGACGATTGCTGCTCCCTCGACGGAGAGTGGAGCGCAGCGCGGAGCACGCAGCAGCGCGTCAGGCCGCGACGGCGGCGCGGACCAGGCGGCTCTCGCGGTGCAGCGCGGCGACGACGTCGAGCGCCTGGTGCCGGTACCGCGCCTGCGCCGCGCCCGGGGCGACGATCACACCGTTCGCACCCGTCGACTCGACCAGCGCGTTGATCTTGTCCGCCACCTGCTCGGCCGAGCCGTAGGCCTGACGCTCCGTGCGCGCGGCGATGAACCGGCGCTCCAGGTCGCTGAACTCGTAGGCGCGGGCCTCGTCCATCGAGACCGGCTCTGGCTTCACACCCTGCCGCATCCGGATGAACGAGATCATGCCCGGGGCACTCTGCTCGTCGATGACACGGGGGTCCTCGTCGGTGACGACCTGCACGCCGATCAGGGCGTTCGGCTCGGACCGGAAGCGCGACGGACGGAACGCATCGCGGTACAGGGCCAGTGCGGCCTCGGTGTTGTCCGACGCGAAGTGGTGTGCGAACGCGAACGAGATGCCGAGGGCACCGGCGACCTGCGCGCTGTACCCGGACGACCCGAGCAGCCAGAACTCCGGCACGTCGCCGTAGCCGGGCACAGCGCGGATCCGCGACAGCGGGTTGTCGGCGTCCATGCCGGTGAAGAAGCCGATCAGGTCGGCCAGGCGCTGGGGGAAGTCGTCGACGTCGAGCCGGTCGGTGCGGCGGAGCGCCATCGCGGTCGCGCCGTCGGTTCCCGGCGCGCGGCCGAGCCCCAGGTCGACGCGGTCGCCGTACAGCGCGCGCAGGGTGCCGAACTGCTCGGCGACGACGAGCGGGGCGTGGTTCGGCAGCATCACGCCACCCGACCCGATGCGGATGGTGCTGGTGGCGGCGCCCACCGCGCTGAGCAGCACCGCGGGGGCCGACGAGGTGATGCCGGGCATGCCGTGGTGCTCGGCGACCCAGAACCGTTCGTACCCGAGTTGCTCGGCGTGCACGGCCATGTCGATGGAGCCCTGCAGGGCCTCGGTGTTGCTCTGGCCGTACTCACGGGTGGCCAGGTCGAGGACCGACAGGTGCAGGGGGGCGTCGCTCATGTCGGTCACAACGCGGGTCACCGCGGGCGCATTCCGCCGGACGGGAGGCCCGGTGCACGGTGGTGCCCCGCCGGCCGTCCGGCAGGTGGCCGGGTCACGACGCGACGGCCGGGTCCGTCAGCCCAGGTCGCCGTCGAGTCGTCCGCCCGACTCGGTCAGGTAGCAGTTCGCACACAGCGACTCGTACTCGACGTCGACGCCGTCGATCGCCACCTGGGAGCCGTCGAACACGAACCGGCCGTCGACCTTGCGCGCGTTGAAGACCGCCTTGCGACCACACCGGCAGATCGTCTTGAGTTCTTCGAGCGAGTGCGCGAGCTCGAGCAGGCGTCGGCTGCCGGGGAATGCCTCGGTCCGGAAGTCGGTGCGGATGCCGTACGCGATCACCGGGATCTGGTCGATGACCGCGATCCGCAGCAGGTCGTCCACCTGCCGTGGGCTGAGGAACTGCGCCTCGTCGACGAGCACGCAGCTGACCGGCCGGACCATGCCGTCGAGCCGCGGCGCCCGCGGGTCGACCGCGCCGGCCTGGGCCACGGCGTGCCGGACGTCGGCGTCGGCAGCCAGCACGATGTCGACCTGCCGGGTGACGCCGAGCCGCGACACGATCTCGCGGTCGCCCTTGGTGTCGACCGACGGCTTCGCCAGCAGGACGCGGTGGCCGCGTTCCTCGTAGTTGTAGGCGGCCTGCACCAGTCCGGTGCTCTTGCCGCTGTTCATCGCGCCGTACCGGAAGTAGAGCTTCGCCACTACGCCAGGAAGCCGTCCTCCGCCGCGCGACGGATCAGGTCGGACTTCTTCGACGCCGGACGGCCGACCTTGGCGTACTTCTCGCGGACGCGCCGCAGGTAGGTCTTGGCGGTCTCGTACTGCACGTTCATCTGGCTGGCGACCTCGTTCGTCGAGTAGCCGGACACGTACAGGCGCAGCGCTTCTTCTTCGCCGTGACTGAGCTTCGGGCGCTGGTGCGCGGCGGCACCGGTGGGCAGCGGACGCCACTCGCGCTGCGGCGGGGTCTCACGTGCGACGCCCATGACGTCGCGTGCCACGTCCATGACCTCGCGCATCGGCAGGGACTTGGACAGGAACGCCGCCGCACCGGCCGCCAGGGCGCGGTCGCGGGACTCGCGGGTGTCAACGCTGGACAGCACGATGACCTTCGCACCGGCGGCACGACAGGTGCGCACACGGGCTTCGATCGAGACGGGTTCCTTGAGCTGGAAGTCGAGGAACACCAGGTCGGTCGGGAAGCTGTCGCTGTGCACCATCTCGAGCCAGGTGTGCGCGGTCAGGGCCAGGTCGAAGTCGAACGCGTTGACGGCGATCCAGCTCGACAGACTGTCCAGCAGCACCTCGTGGTCGTCGAGGATGGCCAGACGGACCCGGCGGGAGCCCGGGTTCGGCAGGGCAGGGGTGCCTTCCGTCAGCCTGTTCGGGTCAGTGCTGGTCATAGGAGAACCTTAATGCGAGGGACGAGGGACGGACGGCGACGTCGAGGTCGGGGAACGTGACGCGCAGGACGGCGAAGTAGGGGTCGAACGTGCGGTGGATGCCGACGTCGGAGTCGTCCACCCCGACGTCGAGCGCGACGGACACACGGTCGGTCGACGGGCTGCCGTCGGCGGCGGTCCCGGGTCGGACCGTCGCGCGGAAGGCCGCGGGGTCGACGGTCGGAGCGCCGAGCACGGCCCGGACCACCGTGCGGACGACGGTGCGCTGGTCGGTGTCGAGCGTGGCGATCAGCCCGTCGGGGTCGTCGACCACCGCGGCAGCCCCACCGTCGGCGCGGACGGCCTGCTCGAACCACGTGCGGTCCGCATCGGCGACCATGGCGCGACGGATGCCGTCGGCGATCGACCGGGCCCGATTGCGATCGGCGTCGGTGATGGTCTCGCGGGTGCGCAGCTCGGCGAAGAACGGCCCGACGTCCCGCGCCAGGATCGTCGACCGGTCTGCCTCGACGCTGGCGGCGATGCCGTCGCGCTCTGCCCGCTCGACCGAGTACGACCCCGCCCGGATCTGGACCCGCTCGGCCAGGCCGCTGAACGTCCACGCGAAGACCCCCGCCGCCACCGTGAGCACGAGGGTCGGCGCGGCCGCCAGGAACGCGGCAACGGACACCGGGACCCCGTGCGGGAAGACCGACGCTGCGGTCCCCCAGGCCAGCGCATCGACGACGGCCAGCACGACACCACCGACGACCAGGTCGACCCAGGGACGGTAGGGCGCGGCCATCACGATGCCGGTCGCCGTGAGCAACGCCATGAAGTCGTTCAACGCGTTGCGGTCCGGCCCCCACTGCGCGGCGACGCTGGAGACCGCTGCCGCGGCGAGCAGCCCGACGTGCAGGACGAACGCCCATCGCGGGAACGGGGCCCGGAACGGACTCGACGCCACCAGGACCACCGCTGCCGACGCGGCGAGCAGCAGGACCGCCATCGCGCTGAGGGTGGGACTGCCGACGACGTCACGGTCGAAGACCGAGGTGACGATCCCCCACAGCACCCCGGCGGCCCCCAGGACGACGGCGAGCGGCCGTGCGCCCATCGCGCCGAGCGGGTCGTACTGCTGCGCGGTCCGTCCCGCCGGTGGACGCACGATGCCGTGCGGCGGACGCCGGGCACCGTCGCGGCGACGTCGTCCGGACGGCACCGCAGCCCTGGCGGTCACGAAGCCACTCCGTCGGCGACCTGGACGACGCCGGTCCGCGCGCCGAAGGGCACCGTCATCATGACGCTCGTACCGGTGCCCGGGGACGACCAGACCTGCACGTCACCGCCGACCCGACCGATGCGTTCGCGGACCGAGTTGCGGAGCCCCATGCGGTCCGCACCCGTCTGCTGCTCGTCGAAGCCGCGTCCGTCGTCGACGACCATCACGGTGCACGCGACGCCGTCGTCGAACACGCTGACCTCGGCCGAGTCGGTGCCCGCGTGCTTGCGGACGTTGGCCAGACACTGCCCGACCGCGCGCACCAGTGCCGTGACCGTGCCGGGTTCGAGTCGGTCCATCGCTGCGGGGTCACCGGTCATCAGGACCTCGAGCCCCTCGGCGCGCTCCTGGTCGAGCATGTGTTCGAAGGCGTCGACCGCCGCACCGGCATCGGTCTCCGGTGCCGGCGCCAACCACTCGGACCCCGTGAGCATGGCGACGTCCGACTCGACCATCCGGGCGAGCTGGGCGTCCATCGGCCCGTCCGCAGCCAGGGTGATCGCCCCGAGGTGGTTGAGCACGGTGTCGTGCAGGACGGCGGACGCCTCGAGTTCGACGCCCGCACGGTACGCCGAGGCGTGTTCTTCGCGCGCGGACCGCAGGAGCTCGGGTTGCACGCGCTGGGACCGGCGCGTCGTCCGGCCGGCGACCAGCACGATGGCCACCACGAACGCCAGGGTGAACCAGGCGAGCACGAGGGGGTGCTCCGGACCACCGGTCTGCAGCGTGGCGAGGGACGTCGCCACCCGCCCGACCAGCAGCCCGCCGACCGACCACAGCACGACGCGACCGGGCACCGCGCCCGCGCCGCCGACCAGCACGAGGGGCACGACGACGAGCGAGAGCAGGTACGAGGCGACCCACGGCACCGGGACCTCGTGCAGGACGACGACCGAGAACCACCAGGCGCAGACACCGCCGACGGCGAGGAACGCGACCGCGGATCGCCGGGTGCTGAACTGCACGTGGACGGCGGTCATCGCGAGCATGGGCAGCAGGGCCACCACGGCGGGCACGACCCCGACGCGGGGGTCGTCGATCCGGAACAGCACGAGGGTGATCGCCGCCGCGACGAGCGACCCGATCGCGGCGGCGTGGAAGGCACGGACCGTGGACCACGCGTTGACTCGCGGTGCGAGGTGCGTGGGGATGCCGAGCACGGTGCGTCGTCCTTCCGGGAGCCAGGGAGCGCCGCCCACGATCCAACCACCATCGAGGCGACCGTGTACCCCGGATCGGGTACCGGGAGACGACTGCCTCGATGATACCGGCCCCCACTGACCCCCGGTGTCCCCCGAACGCGCTCCTCGGCCACCGCACGGCCGCGGATGCCGGCGCCCGTCAGAACAGGGTCGGACCACCGTTCGAGATGCCGGTGGTCCGCACACCGACGGGGACGAGCGCGCGCGTGCGGACGTCGCGTGCGTCGCTCCGGTGCCCGTCGTGGCGGTGCCGGTCGTCCCACGTGCGGTCGGCGCGCTTGAGCGGTGAGATGCCGGCGGCGCGATCGCTGCCGGGACCGTCGGCCGGGTGACCGGGCAGCCCGCTCGCCGCACCCGCCTGCGCACCCGCATCCGTCTGCGCACCCACCGGGTCCGAGAACCCCATCGAGCCCGTGGCCGGGTCGACGTGCCCGACGCCGACGCCGTGCACACGGAGGATCGGTCGGATGCGCTCCCCGAGCCATCGGCGGTAGTCCTTCGGGGCGTGGGTGTTGTCCAGGTACATCGCGCGGTACCGGGGCACCAGGTCCGGGTGCGTGCGCGAGAGCCACTCGAGGTACCAGGGCTTGACCCCGGGCTTGAGGTGCAGGGCGGAGTACATCACGCTCGACGCACCCGCCGCTGCGGCGCGACCGATCGCGTCGTCCAGGTGCGCCACCGTGTCGGTGATGTACGGCAGGACCGGCATCAGGAACACCGAGCACGACAGCCCGGCGTCACGGACGGCCCGCACCGTGGCCAGCCGAGCGGCCGTGCTGGGTGTCCCGGGTTCGACCGACTGCTGCAGGTCGTCGTCGTACACCGCGATCGACATCGCCAGGTCGACGGGCACCGTGCGGGCGGCTTCGACCAGCGCGGGGATGTCCCGCCGCAGCAGCGTGCCCTTGGTGAGGATGCTGAACGGCGTGCCCGAGTCGGCCAGGGCCGCGATGATGCCGGGCATCAGCCGGTACTTGCCCTCGGCCCGCTGGTACGGGTCGGTGTTCGTGCCGAGGGCGACCGGGTGGCGGTCCCACGTGGGCTTGGCCAGCTCGCGCCGCAGGACGTCGGCGACGTTGGTCTTCACGACGATCTGCTGGTCGAAGTCCGCACCGCCGTCGAACTCGAGGTAGGTGTGGGTCGGCCGGGCGAAGCAGTACACGCAGGCGTGCGAGCAGCCGCGGTAGGGGTTGATCGTCATCCCCCAGGTCCCGCCCTGGATCGCACCGACGCGGTTGAGCGCCGACTTCGCCAGGACTTCGTGGAAGGTGACACCCGCGAACTCCGGCGTCGTCACGCTGCGGACGAACCCGCTGTTCGACTCGAGCCCCGGCAGCATGTCACTGCGTGTGGCATCGATCGCCTGTCCGTCCCATCGCATGCACTCATTCGAACACACGTTCGAATGCGACGCAAGCCTGGACGGGTCAGTGGTGCAGTCCGAGGACCTTCGCGGTGTGGGTCAGGGTCTCGTCCGCCAGCGCCGGGTCCTCGCCGAGGTCCTTGCCGTAGGTCGGCACCATGACGCGGACGGCGTCTTCCCACCGGTCCCACCGGTCCGGGAAGCACTTGCGCAGCAGCCCGAGCATGATCGGCACGGCGGTCGACGCACCCGGCGATGCCCCCAGCAGGCCCGAGATCGAGCCGTCGGCGCTGGTGATGACCTCGGTGCCGAACTGCAGGACGCCGCCCTTGTCCTTGTCGGGCTTGATGACCTGCACGCGCTGTCCGGCGATGATCTTGTGCCAGTTCTCGGGTTCGGCGGCCGGCATGAACTCGCGCAGCGCCTCGAACTTGGTCTGCTTCGACGCCAGCAGCTGCCCGATCAGGTACCGGAGCAGGTCGAAGTTCGAGAACGCGACACTGAGCATCGGGCGGAGGTTGTGCGGCCGGATCGAGCGGACCAGGTCGAACAGCGAACCCTGCTTCAGGAACTTCGGGCTGAACCCGGCGTACGGGCCGAACATCAGCGAGGACGAGCCGTCGACGATGCGGGTGTCGAGGTGCGGGACCGACATCGGCGGAGCGCCGACACTGGCCTTGCCGTAGACCTTGGCCGCGTGCTTCTGCACGACCTCGGGGTCGTCGGTGCGCAGGAACTCGCCCGACACCGGGAAGCCGCCGTAGCCGCGGATCTCGGGGATGCCGGACTTCTGCAGCAGGTGCAGGGCCCCGCCGCCGGCGCCGACGAAGACGAACTTGGCGGCGATGGACTGGGTGGAGCGGCCGACCTCGTTGCGGACGTCCAGCGCCCACCCGTCGAACACCTTGCCGCGGCGGATGCCCCGGACCTGGTGGTTCGGCTCGAACTCGACCCCGTCGACCTCGAGCTGGTCGAACAGCTGCCGTGTGAGCGACCCGAAGTCGACGTCCGATCCAGCAGCCGAGTACGTGGCAGCGATGGGCTGGTCCTTCTTGCGCCCCGGGATGAGCGCGGGTGCCCACTTGCGGATCTGTTCGGCGTCGTCGCTGAACTCGAGCCCGGCGAACAGCGGGTGGTCCTTCATCGCCAGGTACCGCTTGCGCATGTACTCGACGTTGTCGGCACCCCACACGAACGAGATGTGCGGTGTCGGGTTGATGAAGCTGGACGGGTCGGGCAGCGTGCCGTTCTCGACCAGGAACGACCAGAACTGGCGCGACACCTGGAACTGCTCGTTGACGGTGACGGCCTTCGCGATCTCGACGCGACCGTCGGGCAGTTCGGGCGTGTAGTTCAGCTCGCACAGCGCCGAGTGCCCCGTACCCGCGTTGTTCCACGGGTTCGAGCTCTCTTGCGCGACACCGCCCAGGCGTTCGTACACGCGGATCTTCCAGCTCGGCTCGAGCCGGTGGATGAGCGCACCGAGCGTGGCGCTCATGATCCCTCCGCCGATGAGGACGACGTCGATCGGTTCCACCTGCTTCACTGCCACCACACGATCCTACAAGCGTGCGCCGACAGGGTGAACAGCAGACGGACACACTGGAGGCCCGGTGCCAGCTGGCACCGGGCCTCCGGTCAGGACGTCCCTACGCCGCGACCGCGCGGCGCGCGACGACCACTTCGGCGATCTGGACGGCGTTGAGCGCCGCCCCCTTGCGCAGGTTGTCGTTGCTGACGAACAGCACCAGGCCGTGTCCCTCGGGCGCGGACCGGTCGGCGCGGATGCGGCCGACGAACGTTGGGTCGGATCCCGCTGCCTGCAGCGGCGTGGGCACCTCGGACAGCTCGACGCCGGGGGCGTCCGCCAGGATCTCGGTCGCACGCTCGGGCGTCAGGGTCCGGTCGAACTCCGCGTGCACCGAGATCGAGTGCCCCGTGAACACCGGCACCCGCACGCAGGTGCCCGCGACGAGCAGGTCGGGCAGTTCGAGGATCTTGCGGCTCTCGTTGCGGAGCTTCTGTTCTTCGTCGGTCTCGCCCCAGCCGTCGTCGACGATGCTGCCCGCCAACGGGACGACGTCGAACGCGATCGGCCGGACGTACTTGACCGGGTCGGGGAACGTCACCGCGGAGCCGTCGTGGGTCAGGCCCGCGGTGTCCTGCTCGAGTGCCGCACGCGCCTGACCGAGCAGTTCCTCGACCCCGGCGAGCCCGGAACCGGACACGGCCTGGTAGGTCGTTGCGACCAGGCGGCGGAGACCGGCTTCGGCATCGAGGACCTTCAGGACCGGCATGATCGCCATGGTGGTGCAGTTCGGGTTGGCGATGATGCCCTTGCCGGCGGCGTCGATGGCGTGCGGGTTCACCTCGCTGACGACGAGCGGCACCTCGGGGTCGAGCCGCCACGCGCTCGAGTTGTCGATGACCAGGGCGCCGGCTGCCGCGAACTTCGGTGCGAGCGAGCGGGATGCGGTGGCTCCGGCGGAGAACAGCGCGATGTCGATGCCCGACGGGTCGGCGGTCTCGGAGTCCTCGACCACGATCTGCTCGCCGCGGAACGGCAGCGTCGTGCCGGCGGACCGGGCGCTCGCGAAGAAGCGCACGGTGGTGGCGGGGAAGGCGCGCTCCTCGAGCAGGCGGCGCATGACGGCGCCGACCTGGCCGGTCGCGCCGACGACGGCGATGGTGAGGTCAGACACGGTGGGGGCTCCTGCGGTGGTGGGTCGGCGGCCGGTGGTTGGTCAGCGGCCGGTGCCGGCGTAGACGACGGCTTCGTTGTCGGCGTCGAGGCCGAACGCCTCGTGCACCACGCGCATCGCCTCGTTGAGGGTGTCGGCACGGGTGACGACCGAGATCCGGATCTCCGACGTGGAGATCATCTCGATGTTGATCGACGCCTGGTGCAGCGCCCGGAACAGCTCGGCGGAGACCCCGGCGTTGGTGCGCATGCCGGCGCCGACCAGGGCGAGCTTGCCGATCTGGTCGTCGTACTGGATCCCCTCGAAGCCGATGTCGCTCTTCGCGACCCCGAGCGCGGTCAGGACGTTCTGGCCCTGGTCCTTCGGCAGGGTGAACGAGATGTCGGTCCGGCCGTTCGACGCTGACACGTTCTGCACGATCATGTCGATGTTCGCGCCGGCACGGGCCACGATCGTGAAGATCTCGGCGGCCTTGCCCGGCTGGTCGGGGACCCCGACGACGGTGATCTTGCCCTCGGAGAGGTCGCCGGCGATCCCGGTGATGATCGGTTCTTCCACGGTTTCCCCCTTCGCGGGGTTGTAGACGATGGTGCCCTCGGCGTTGCTGAACGACGAGCGGACATGGAGGGTGACGCCGTGCCGTCGGGCGTACTCGACGGCACGGATGTACAGGACCTTGGCGCCGGACGCCGCGAGCTCGAGCATCTCCTCGCTCGTGATCCGGTCGATCTTGTGGGCCTTGGGGACGACGCGCGGGTCGGCCGAGAAGATGCCGTCGACGTCCGTGTAGATCTCGCAGATGTCGGCGTCGAGCGCTGCGGCGAGTGCCACCGCAGTGGTGTCCGAGCCGCCCCGACCGAGCGTGGTGATCTCGCCGGTCGTGCGGTTGAAGCCCTGGAAGCCGGCGACGATCGCGACCTGGCCGGCGTCGAGGGCCTCGCGCACACGCTTCGGGGTGACGTCGACGATGCGTGCCTTGCCGTGCTGGGCATCGGTGAGCATGCCCGCCTGGCTGCCCGTGTACGACGAGGCTTCGACCCCGAGGCTCTTGATCGCCATCGCCAGCAGCGCCATCGAGATGCGCTCCCCCGCGGTCAGCAGCATGTCGAGTTCGCGGCCGGCGGGGATCGGCGTGACCGAGTGCGCCAGGTCGACGAGTTCGTCGGTGGTGTCGCCCATCGCGGACACCGCCACGACGACGTCGTTGCCGGCCTTCTTGGTCTCGACGATCCGTTTGGCCACGCGCTTGATGCTCTCGGCGTCCGCAACGGACGATCCACCGAACTTCTGCACGATCAAGGCCACGGGCGGGTACTCCTGGGACGAGGTTCCGCGACGGTGCGCGGCTTCGACAATCGTAGACGGTGTTTCGTGGATGTTGCGTCCGGGTGGCCGTCCACGCAAGGATCCTGCGCGGACGCCCGGGCCGTCGGGGTGCGGCGATCAGCCGCCGACGAGCCGCCGACCCTCGAACGCACGACCCAGCGTGACCTCGTCGGCGTACTCCAGGTCACCGCCGACGGGCAGACCGGATGCCAGCCGGGTCGTCCGGATCCCCATCGGCACGAGCAGGCGGCTCAGGTAGGTGGCCGTCGCCTCGCCCTCGAGGTTGGGGTCGGTCGCGATGATGACCTCTTCCACCGTGCCGTCGGCCAGGCGCGTCATGAGCTGCTGGATGCGCAGGTCGTCCGGGCCCACGCCGTCGATCGGGCTGATCGCGCCGCCGAGCACGTGGTACAGGCCGCGGAACTCACGGGTGCGCTCGATCGCGGCGACGTCCTTGGCCTCTTCGACCACGCAGATCACGGCCGGCTGGCGTCGGGGATCGCGACAGATGCTGCACCGCTCGGACTCGGTCACGTTGCCGCAGACCTCGCAGAACCGCACGCGTTCCTTGACGTCGGACAGCAGTTCGGACAGGCGCGTCGGGTCGAACGACTCGCTCTGCAGGATGTGGAAGGCGATGCGCTGCGCCGACTTCGGGCCGATGCCCGGCAGGCGGCCGAACTCGTCGATCAGGTCCTGGACGATGCCGTCGTACATCAGGCTCCCTCGCTCAACGAGGTCTCTTCGATGAACTGCGCACCGAGGATCTCACGCACCACGGCCTCGCCGTATCGGCCGGGGACCGCGGCGCGGCGGGGCTGCTGGGGCGGCCTGGGCGGTTCGGCAGGCGTCGCGGTCGACGTCGCAGGCACCGGGGCCGCCGCCGGGGCGGGCGCCGCCGTCGCCGGACCGATACCGCGAGCCATCCCACCGTCGTCGGGCGGGACGTCGTCGAACGGACCGTCGTCGAGCGGGTAGTCGTCCACCGGGACACCCGGTGCAGCGGCGGTCCGATCAGGAGGCCCTGCTGGCGTGGACCCGTCAGCCTGCGCTGGCGCGGAGGCCGGCGCGGGCGTGCGCTGCTGGTTGGACGCGGTCTGCGCGGACGGCGCGGGCCGATCGGTCGGTGCGGACTGCTGCGATGCCGCACCGGTGCCGGTGGCGGTGCCGGTGCCGGTGGCGACCGTGGCGGGTGCGACGGTGTCTCCCGGGCCGGTCGACCCGAAGGGGGCCCCCCAGGCGGGTTCGACGTCGTCGGGCACCGCGCCGGCCGTCGGGTCGGTCGCCGGGATGGATGCGACGGCCCAGGCGGTCACGGGCTCGTCGGACGGTGGTGCCGTCGTGGGCTCGGGCGACGGAACGGCAGGTGCGGACGCCCGTGCCGTGTCAGCGGTCTCGGACGTCGGTGCGGGAGCCGGGGACTGCGACGCAGACGCAGCAGCAGCGGGCGCCGTCGCCTGCGCCGTGTCTGCGCGCTCGGACGCCTGCGCCGGAGCGGCGGGAGCGGACGCCACCGCCGGTGCCGCGGGTTCGGCAGACGGTGTCTGCGTGGGGACGGCGGACGGACCACCCGCACCGGATGGACCCGCCGCGTCGGACAGCGCCGAAGCGCCACCGGTCGGACGCTGCTGGCCGGAGCCGCCCGGGCCCCCCTGGCCCGGACCACGAGCGACGAACTTCACCCGGAAGCCCAGGACGTCGATGATCGCCTGACGGACGAGTTCGCTCACGCTGGTCGCCGGGTCGGACATCTCCTTGAACGAGGCGACGTCCTGCTGGCTCGGGAACGTCAGCGCCAGCACGTCGTCGCGCAACGCGGTGACCTGCGCGGTGACGATGACCGTCCACGCGGAGCGCTTGGCCCGCTGGACGTGCTCGAGCACCTGGGGCCAGGCGTCGCGCAGTTGCTGCAGTCCGACCGCCGCGACGGGCTGGACCGCGGGCTCGGAGCCGATGACGGTGCCCTGCCCGGTCGAGGACGACGATGCCTGTTCGGAGGGCTCGGACGACGTGGCCGGCATGGTGGACTCCGCGTGCGGGGTGCTCGGCGCCACGGCAGCCCACGACGCCGCGGCGTCCTGCGCTGCGTTCGCCGCTGCCGCGGGCGCGCCCTGGGGCTGGGGCGACCCGGCGTTCGGAGCCTGCGCCGAGGTCGCGGGGGTCGAGGGCGCCTGCGCCGAGGGCGCCAGCGTCGCTGGGGCCGGCGTGGGAGCGGGCGTTGACGCAGCCGCAGCGACCGGACCCGCCTTCGGCGCTGCCTGCGGCGCGGCGGCACGCGATGTCGGCACCTCGGCTGCCGCCTGGTGTCCGCCGGCGTCACCGACACCGACCCGGCGCTCCAACCGTTCGACCCGGGCGAGCGCGCCACGCTGGGTGTCGTCGGCCTCGGGGACGAGCATCCGCGCGACCATCAGTTCGAGGTGCAGTCGGGGCGAGGTCGCACCGGTCATGTCCGTCAGGGCACGGTTGGCGATGTCAGCTGCGCGGGACAGCCCGGTGGCACCGAACACGCCGGCCTGCCGCGACATCGTGTCGAGTTCTTCGGGTGAGATGCCGCGCAGCACGGCGCCGGCGCTCTCGTTGGTGGCTGCGACGACGATCAGGTCACGGAGGCGTTCGAGCAGGTCCTCGACGAAGCGTCGCGGGTCCTGGCCGGTCTGCACGACACGGTCGACCGCCGCGAACGCCGAACCGGGGTCGGCCACGGCCAGGGCGTCGACGACGTCGTCGAGCAGGGCGCTGTCGGTGTACCCGAGCAGCGCGACGGCACGCTCGTAGCGCAGCGCGCCGTCTTCGCTGCCCGCGATGAGCTGGTCGAGCAACGAGAGCGTGTCGCGGACGGACCCACCGCCGGCACGCACGACCAGCGGCAGCACGCCGGGGTCGACCGTCACGGATTCCTGCGTGCAGAGCTGCTCGATGTACTCGAGCATCGCGGCCGGCGGGACCAGCCGGAACGGGTAGTGGTGCGTGCGCGAACGGATCGTGCCGATGACCTTCTCGGGCTCGGTCGTCGCGAAGATGAACTTGACGTGCTCGGGCGGTTCCTCGACCAGCTTGAGCAGCGCGTTGAAGCCCTGCGGCGTCACCATGTGCGCTTCGTCGAGGATGAAGATCTTGTAGCGGTCGCGTGCGGGCGCGAACACCGCGCGGTCGCGCAGGTCACGTGCGTCGTCGACACCGTTGTGGCTGGCCGCGTCGATCTCGATCACGTCGAGCGAACCGCTTCCGCCGCGCGCGAGCTCGAGGCAGCTCGGGCAGACCCCGCACGGGGTGTCCGTGGGGCCTTCGGCGCAGTTCAGGCAGCGGGCCAGGATGCGGGCCGAGGTCGTCTTGCCGCAGCCGCGCGGCCCACTGAACAGGTATGCGTGGTTGACACGGTTGGTGCGGAGGGCGGTGCGGAGCGGATCGGTGACCTGCGACTGCCCGATCAGCTCGGCGAAGTTCTCGGGCCGGTAACGGCGATACAGGGCGGTGACCACGCGACAAGGGTAGCCGGGACGGCCGACAGCCGGAGGCCGTTCTCCACAGGCGTCGGAACGGCTGTCCTGGACCGACCCGGGAACGAAGAAGACTCCTCACGCACCCGCCAGAGCCCGGTTGCCCTTGCTGCGTTTCCGCCCTGGGGGAGTTGGCCTGGATGGCGTCACGTGAGGAGCCTCCGGAAGTCTACCGGAACCCTCGGGCATCATCGGACACATGAAGATCGCCATCGCCGGAGGCCACGGCCAGATCGCCCTCCTCCTCGCCCGACTGATCGTCGACGCCGGACACGAGGCCATCGGCATCGTCCGGAACCCCGCACACGTCTCCGACGTCGAGCAGACCGGTGCCACGGCGATGATCGCCGACCTCGAACAGCTCGACGACGACGAGCTCGCCCTGCGGCTGCGCGGTGTGGACGCCGTGGTGTTCGCCGCCGGGGCCGGTCCGAACAGCGGTGCCGAGCGCAAGCTCACCGTCGACCGTGACGCGGCGATCCTGCTCGCCGACGCCGCCGTCCGACTGGGCATCGAGCGCTACGTGATGATCTCGGCGCTCGGGGCGGACGCCTACGACCGCGAGGCCGCCGTCGTGCCGGCGAAGGACGACCGCGCGGTGTTCCAGGTGTACCTGCGGGCGAAGTCCGAGGCTGACGCCGACCTCCGTGCCCGCCGGCTGCGGTGGACGATCGTCCGCCCGGGCGGGCTGCTCGACACGCCCCCACAGGGCACCGTCACGGTCGGGCGCACGGTCCCTCGGGGATCGATCCCCCGAGCCGACGTCGCCGCGCTGGTGCTGCACGCGCTGCTCGACGACACCGCCGTGGGTGTGCAGTTCGAGGTGACCAGCGGCAACACGCCGATCCCGGCGGCGCTGGGCGCGCTCAGCTGACGCGAGCCCGACAAGCCGACCCGAGCCAGACGAGCCGACCCGAGACGGACAGGAGGCCCGGCGCACCACGTGCGCCGGGCCTCCTGTCCGTCGGGTGTCGCTACAACGCGACCGCCGCGGACTGGCGCGCGATCTCGAGCTCTTCGTTCGTGGGGACGACCAGCACCGCCACCCGCGAGGAGTCGGTGGAGATGAGCCGCGCGTCCCGGGAGTGCAACTCGTTGCGGTCGTCGTCGATCTCGATGCCGAGGTGCTCGAGGCCGGCCAGCACCCGGCGCCGCAGCAGCGCGTTGTTCTCGCCCACGCCCGCGGTGAACACGACCGCGTCGAGTCCGCCGAGCTGCGCCGTGTACGCCCCGACGTAGCGGCGGATGCGGTGCCGGTACACGGCGAGCGCTGCCTCGGCGGTCTCGTCCCCGTCGACCGCCGCGGCCTGCACGTCGCGCATGTCGCCGTTGCCGGTCAGCCCGAGCAGGCCCGAGCGCTTGTTGAGCATGTCGTCGAGCTCGTCGAAGGACAGCCCGGCCTGCCGGTGCAGGTGGATGAGCACCGCGGGGTCCAGGTCGCCGGACCGGGTGCCCATCACCAGGCCCTCGAGCGGGGTCAGGCCCATCGACGTCTCGATGGAGCGACCACCGTCGATCGCCGCCGCGGACGCCCCGTTGCCCAGGTGCAGCACGATCGTCTTCAGCTCGGACAGCGGCCGGTCGAGGAACAGGGCGGTCTGCTCGGAGACGTACTTGTGGCTGGTGCCGTGCATGCCGTAGCGGCGGACGGCGTACTGCGACGCCAGGTCGGTCGGGATGGCGTACGTGTAGGCCTCGGGTGGCATCGTCTGGTGGAACGCGGTGTCGAACACGGCGACGTGCGGCACGTCGGCGAAGACCTGCCGCGCGGCGCGGATGCCCTCGAGGTTCGCCGGGTTGTGCAGCGGCGCCAGGCTGGAGAGCTCGTCGATCTGCTGTTCCACCTGCGGCGTCACGATCGTCGCCCGGTCGAAGGTGGTCCCGCCGTGCACGACCCGGTGGCCGACCACCGACGGCGGGTGTTCGTCGAACGACGGCCCGGTGCTCGCGAAGGCGTCGATCATCGCCTGGAACCCCGCGGCGTGGTCGGGGACCGCTGCGTGGTCGTTGGACGCGGACTCCCCCGTCAGCGCGTTCGTGTGCTTCCACGACCCCGAGGACTCACCGATGCGCTCGACGAGCCCGGACGCGAGCGTCCGCTCGCCGTCGAGTTCGATGAGCTGGTACTTGAACGAACTCGATCCGG
Organism: Curtobacterium sp. VKM Ac-2922; assembly: GCF_022815645.1. Taxonomy (GTDB): domain Bacteria; phylum Actinomycetota; class Actinomycetes; order Actinomycetales; family Microbacteriaceae; genus Curtobacterium. The sequence continues at coordinate 205,986 of NZ_JALGRO010000003.1, forward strand.
AGTTGACGACGAGGGCGGAGGTCACGTGTGGCTCGCTTTCTGTGTGGCCCGGTGGGCCGGACGGGAGGCTCGGGTGCGGATCCGGCGGGTCAGACCGCGTCGGGCGCGGTGCCGTCCGCGGGTGCGTCGGCCGTTCCGGCCTGGATGGCGGTGATGGCGACGGTGTTCACGATGTCGCTGACGAGCGCCCCGCGGGACAGGTCGTTGATGGGCTTGCGGAGCCCCTGCAGCACCGGGCCGATCGCGACCGCACCGGCCGAGCGCTGCACGGCCTTGTAGGTGTTGTTGCCGGTGTTCAGGTCCGGGAAGATGAAGACCGTCGCGTGTCCGGCCACCGGGCTGTCCGGCATCTTCGTGCTGGCGACGGTGGGGTCGGCGGCTGCGTCGTACTGGATGGGACCCTCGACGAGCAGGTCCGGACGGCGCTCGCGCACGAAGGCCGTGCCGGCGCGGACCTTGTCGACGTCGGCGCCCGAGCCGCTGTCACCGGTCGAGTAGCTGAGCATCGCGACCCGCGGCTCGATGCCGAACTGCGTGGCGGTCTCGGCGGAGGAGATCGCGATGTCGGCCAGCTGCTCGCTCGACGGGTCCGGGATCACCGCGCAGTCGCCGTACACCAGCACGCGGTCGGCCAGTGCCATCAGGAAGACGCTCGACACGATCGAGGTGTCCGGACGGGTCTTGATGATCTCGAACGACGGGCGGATGGTGTGCGCGGTGGTGTGCTTGGCGCCGGAGACCATGCCGTCGGCGAGCCCGAGGTGCACCATCATCGTGCCGAAGTACGACACGTCGGTCACAGTGCCGCGCGCGAGCTCCATGCTCATGCCCTTGTGCGCACGCAGGCGGGTGTACTCGGTGGCGAAGCGCTCGCGCAGCTCGGGGTCGAACGGCGACAGCAGCTGGGCGGCGTCGAGGTCGAGCCCGAGCTCGGTGGCCCGGGTCCGGATGGCGGCGGGGTCGCCCAGGATGGTCAGCGTGCACACCTGGCGCTGCAGCAGCGTCGAGGCGGCCCGGAGGATCCGGTCGTCGTCACCCTCGGGCAGCACGATGCGCTTGGCGTGCTCGCGGGCCCGGTCGATGAGTCCGTGCTCGAACATCAGCGGCGTGACGACCCCGGACGGCGTCACCTGCAGCCGTGCCAGGAGCTCGTCGGCACCGACGTGCCGCTCGAACAGCGACAGCGCCAGGTCGGCCTTGCGCGGCGAGTCGGCTGCCAGCCGCCCGCGCGTCTGGGTGATGCGGAGCGCCGTGTCGTACGTGCCCAGGTGGTTCGTCGCGATCGGCAGCGAGCTGGACAGCCCCTCGAGCAGCCGGGTGATCTGCGGCGCGGTCTCGAACCCGCCGTTCAGGATCACCCCGGCCAGGCTCGGGAAGGTCTCCGACTGGTTCGCCAGCAGCGTGGCGATCAGGACGTCGTTGCGGTCGCCGGGCACGACGACGATGCCGCCCTCGATCAGCCGCGGCAGCACGTTCTCCATGCTCATGCCGGCGACGACGGTACCGAGGGCTTCACGGTCGAGCAGTGCTTCGTCGCCGCGGACGAACGTGGCGTCGGTCGCGGCCAGCAGCGCCCGTACCGTCGGGGCGACCAGGACCGCGTCCTCGGGGATCGCCCAGACCGGGGTGTCCGGGTGGTGGTCGGCGACCGCGACCGCGACGCTGTCACAGATCGCCGCCAGGGCGTCCGGGTCGGCGCGGTTCACCACGACGCCGAGCAGCTGGGCGTGCGCCGCCCGGAGTTCGCTCGTCGTGACGTCGGCGACCTGGCCCATGTCGGCCGGCGTCCGGGCGCCACGCTCGGCAGCGACGCGACCACCGAGCACCAGCAGGACCGGGGCACCGAGGTTCGCAGCCACCTTCGCGTTGAACGACAGCTCGGTCGGACTGCCGACGTCCGTGTAGTCAGATCCGAGCACCACGACCGCGTCGTACTGGCGCTCGACCTGACCGAAGCGGCCGACGATCGTGGCCAGGGCGGCGTCGGGGTCGGCGTGGACGTGGTCGTAGGTCACGCCGATCGCGTCGTCGTAGGCCTGGTTCGTGCCGGTGTGCTGCAACAGCAGCTGGAGCACGTAGTCGGGTTCCTCCACCGAACGGGCGACCGGCCGGAACACGCCGACGCGGCCGACCGTCCGTGCGAGGGTCTCGAGGACACCGAGCGCCACCGTGCTCTTGCCCGTGTGTCCTTCTGCTGACGTGATGTAGATGCGGGTCGACACGGTCCCAGCGTATCCGCGCGCTCACCGTGGCCACTGGGAGCGACGGACCGGTGGACGACGGTGGTCCTCCACAGGCGCGAAGACCTGTACCATGGGGTGTCGTCATCGCGAGATGGCACCAGGAGAATTCGCCTAGTGGCCTATGGCGCACGCTTGGAAAGCGTGTTGGGTGCAAGCCCTCGGGGGTTCGAATCCCCCATTCTCCGCACGATCACGAGCGCCTCCGCACGAACACGACCGTGTCCGTACGGTCGCGAACCGAAGCGCGGGACCCGTCAGGGCCCCGCGCTTCTGTCGTTCCCCGGGCACTCCGCCTGGGATGACGTGTCACCGGTCCCCCACCCTGCGGACCCCGCTGCACCCCGTCCGCCATGAATCTGACGCGAAGGGGTGGACCGGTCTGTCGCAGCCCCGGGACGCTCCCCTATGCTGACCGGACGGGCGGCCCGACACGGGTGCCCGAGGGGACGAGGAGAGCCACCGTGGGGGAGACGACCGTGCCGACGGCGGCGAAGGCCCGGCCGACGTACGACGTCGTCCTGCGCCCACGGTCGTCGCTCGTCCGCTCCACGGCACTGAGCATCGTCTTCTCGGTCGTCCCACTGGCCGTCGCCCTGGTCTGGGTCTCGTTCCCGCTCCGCCTCTGGCCCGTGTTCGCGGCGGTCGTCGTGGTGCTCGCGGTGCTGGTCGGCGTCGTGTTCGTGCGACTCCGGTCGGCGTTCGTCGGGATCGGTCCGGACACGGTCACCGCCCGCGGGCTGGTCCTCGCGGTCCGCAGCTTCCCACGCACCGAGGTCGCCGGCATCGTCCTCGGCACCACCTTCGGCAGCTCGGTCGACCGCACCACACGCGAACTCGTCGCCCTCGACGCCGACGGCGCGAAGCTCTTCCGGATGCGGGCGGACGTCTGGGGCGACCCGGCACTCGACCAGGTCGTCGAGGCCCTGGGCGTGCAGGTCACCGAACACCCCCGGCCGATGCCGGCGCGTGACTTCGCGCGCCGGGTGTTCGGCGCACGCAGCGACCGCTCGTAGCGCAGGTCCGGACGCTCCCGCACGACCGGACGGGGCCGCGGCTCGCCCGAACGCGCACACGCGCTTGACAGCCGCTGGGCCATGCGTGACCCTGACAGGGCCTCAACACGAGTGCCACCACATCCGGACCTCACCAGTCCGGCCGGGACCAACCACCCCGGAGGGTCGGGGGCGGCGCTCATGGGCCCCTACAGCCGGCCGCCCCCGGGACGGCCTGTCGTCGCGCGTGAACGCGGCGGCAGGTCATCAGGTGTTCCCGCGTATCCGACGGGAACCGGGCAAGCGTACCGGGTGCTGCCGTGGGAACGCGGTTTCCGACGTCGAACGTGCCCTGGTCGCGCCCGCGCTGCGCTCCCCTCCCCCGGACTGGGGTGGCGTCGGAGGACACATGCGGGCCGCACGTCCTGGCATTCCACTCAGCTTGGTCCTAACGTGACTCGGACATCGCACAGTCGGAACTCGAGGTCCCTACCCTCGCTTTCCGCGTATCCGAAAGAGGTTGCCATGTCGCAATCGCGTGCGCGTTCGTCGCGCCGTGGACCAGCACTGATGGGACTCATGGGAGTCTCCGTCGGCCTGGCCGTCACCCTGCTCGCCCCCTCCGCCGCGTCTGCCGCCCCTGTGGTCTCACAGGGCACCGGCCGTCTCGTGCAGACGTCACTGCTGAGCTCGACGGTGCTGGACACCGTCGCCTCCCTCCGCGGTGCCGCCGCCGTCAACGCGGACGCCACCGGCGACGTCGTGGTGAACACGCCGCTCGACGCCACGGCGGTCGGTGAACTCGTCCAGCTCCGGGCGGACGCATCGAACCTGTTCGGCACGAACGGGATCATCCAGCTCGGCGCCGTCGGCCAGTACGGCCGTGCCGCGGACGACGGCTCGTCGGCCGCGTTCTCCGGAGCGGTGTCCCAGGCCGCCAGCCTGATCGGTACCGGGACGACCGTCACCGGCGGCGACGTCGGGTCGCCCACCGCGGGCAGCAACGCCCAGGTCGCGGTGGGGACGAGCACCAGCCCGGTCTCGCTCAACGTCGCCCTCACCGGACTGGCAGCGTCCGCCCAGCAGACGGCGGACGGCACCCAGACGGGGCGCTACACGCTCACCGACGGCAGCGTCATCGTCGGTGGGACCGTGCTCGCGCCGACCCTGAACAGCCTGCGTGGACCGCTCACCACGGTCCTCGGGGTCGCGAGCGGGATCGGCGTCAACGTCGCCAACCCGATCGCTGCCGACGGCACGGTCCGGGTCACCCTGCAGCAGCTGCTGACGGCCGCGGGCGTCACCAGCGTCAACGACCTGCCGGCGAACACCAACCTGCTGACCTACGTCCCGCAGGCCGTGACCGCGCAGCTCACCACGTCGGTGAACGCCACGCTGACCGAGCTGACGACGCGCGCAGCGGCGCTCGGGCTCACCGGGGCGGTCCTGAACACGGCGCTCACCACCGCCCGTGGCCTGCTCAACCCGGTGCTCACCGGACTGGGCGCGACGCTGGCGACCAACCTGTCCCCGGTCATCGACGCCGCCCTGCAGCTGAACGTGAACCGGTCGTCGACGAGCGCGGACGGCGCCTTCACCCAGACGGCACTGCGTGTCGGTGTCGGTCCGAACGCCAGCGTGGCGGCGGTCGACCTGGCCAGCGCCACCGTGGGCCCGAACGCCGGCATCGCAGCGGTGCCGGTCGTGAACCCCGCGTCGGCGAGCATCGCCGGTGGTGGCGCCCTCGTCGCAGCCGCGATCGCCGCACTCATGGTGCAGCGTCGTCGTCGGGCCGCGACGGCAGCGGTCTGATGTACCGCGCAGGCTCGATCGGGCCGTCCGTCATGACGGGCGGCGTGGTCGCAGCGGGTGCCGGCGCCCCCGCGATGGGCATCGCGCTCCTGGTGCTCGGCGCCGTCCTGGCAGCGTTCGTGCTCTGGCGCGTGCTGTACCGCCGTCGACACGACTCCCGCGTCGACCGGTGACCCGTGCTCGTCTGCCCCGTCCTGTGGATCAGGAGGACGGGACGGGCGACGCCAGGAGGAGCCCGACGTCAGGGTCGTCGCACTCCTCCTGACCCGATGACCGTGGAGCCGGTCTGACCGCTCCACGGTGATCGCACCCGCGGACACGCACGCTCGGGACGTGCGTGTCCGCGGCCCCTCGCTCACACACCCTCTTCTCCAGGGAAAGGACCCCGTGTCCGCCTCCGAGTCCGCGCAGACCCTCGCGTTCGTCCTGCTCGTCGTCTTCCTCGCCTACGTCACCGCCATCCTCGTGCCCTTCCTCCGTCGCCGTCCGTCCGCCGACGGCGACCCCACGACACTCGACTGGCACGTGTTCGTCGCCTGCCGCGACGAGGTCGTCGTCATCGGCGACACGCTCACGCGGCTGCGTCGGGACTTCCCCACCGCGCACGTCTGGGTCGTCGACGACGCCAGCACCGACGGCACCGGCGACGTCGTCCGGCAGCGGACGGACCCGATGGTCCACCTCGTCGAACGCCGGCTGCCCGACGCCCGCACCGGCAAGGGCGCCGCACTGAACGCCGCGTACGCCGCCCTCGCCGCCTGGCTCCCCGCCGAGCACGACCACGACCGGGTCGTCGTCGTGGTCGTCGACGCCGACGGTCGCCTCGCCACGAACGCCCTCGCCCAGGCCGCCGGACCGACCGCGTTCGGCGACCCCCGGGTCGGTGCCGCACAGGCCGCGGTGTGGATGTCGAACCGGACACCGCTCGACGGCTCCTCCGCCGCCGGTGTCACGACGTCACGCTGGGGTCGCTGGCTCGTCCGGATGCAGGACATCGAGTTCCGCACGGCCATCGCCGCGATGCAGTGCCTGCGCGGCCACACGCTGTCGGTCGGCCTCGGTGGCAACGGGCAGTTCACCCGCCTGAGCACCCTCGACCGCATCGGCGCAGCGAACGGCACGCCGTGGCACGGGTCGTTGCTCGAGGACTACGAACTGGGCGTGCACGTGATGCTCGCCGGCTTCCGGAACGTGTACCTGCACGACACGCACGTCGAGCAAGAGGGACTGCCGTCCGTCCGTCGGCTGCTGACGCAGCGGACCCGGTGGTGCCAGGGCGGCATGCAGTGCGCCAAGTACCTCCCCCGGATCTTCGCCTCGCGGCACGTCACCCACGCCGGCGCGATCGAGGCGAGCTACTTCCTCGTGCAGCCGTTCACCCAGCTCGCCGGGGTCGTCCTGTGGCCGACGGTGCTGGTCACCATGCTCGCCGCCGGCACCGTCTCAGCGGGCAGCGCCGCGGCCTGGGCCGCCGAGAACTGGTGGCTGCTGCCGCTCGTCGTCGTCACCGGCATCGCGCCGTTCGCGATGTGGCCGCTGATCTACCGTCGCCGCGCCGAGCCCGGCACACGGGTGCTGACCGCGCTGCTCTGGGCGCTCGGTTACTGGCTGTACATGTACCAGAGCTACGTCTGCGTGCCCCGCGCCTTCGTCCGTCTGGTCCGCGGGCGCGCGGGCTGGGCGAAGACCCGCCGGAACGCCGAGTCCGGTCCGCTGTTGCTGGCCACGGAGGTCTGATGTCCCACGCCGTCGCGGTCGCCGACCGCCCCGCTCGCCGCCACGGCGGTCACCTGGTCCTCGCCGCGCTCGCCGTCGCCGCCGCGGTCGCCGTCCTGGCGACCTCCGGTCGCATCCACCCCCTGGAGGCCCGTGGCGTCGCCGCCGCGCTGGCTCCGCTCGCCGACGGTGGGACCGCCGCGTCCGGCAACGTCGCGTACTTCGGCATCGGCACCGCGACGGTGCACGGCATCCAGATCACGCCGATGTGCTCGAGCGTGGTGCTCGTCGTGCCGTTGCTGCTGCTGTCCGCGGTCCTGGCGCTCGTCACCCGCGGACGCCGGACACCCCGCGTCGCCCTCGCCCTGACCGCATCGGTCGTCCTCGTGGTGGCGTGCAACACCATCCGCTACCTCGGCTCGGCCCTCGCGCTGCAGGCCTGGGGCGAACAGGGGTTCGACGTCGTGCACGAGTACGCCGGTTCGCTGTTCGTGATCGCCGGGTTCGCCGCGGCCTTCCTGCTGCAGCTCGGCATGACGCTCGGCCGGTCGCGACCGGCCCGTGGACGCGGACGCCGTTCCGCCGGCCGGGAACCGCTGCCGGAGGTGGCCGGGTGATCGGGCGTGGACGGCTGCTCGGGGCGGTCCTCGCCGTCCTGACGAGCGGCGCCCTGGTGTGGGGTGCCGTGACCGTGGCGTCCGCCGCGGCACCGCCCCGCGCCGCCGCGACCGCGCTCGGCGTCGGGTCGTGCCTGGACCTGCCGACGGCCCGCGACCGCGCCGCCCGCACGGCGCCCGACACCGTGCCCTGCGCCGACGAGCACACCCACCAGGTCTTCGCCGTGGCCGCCGTCCCCGGTCAGGCGGGCGAGTGGACCACGCGTCCGACCGCGTCCGTGTTCGCCGCGGCGACCGCCGGTGTCTGCGGCCCGGAGGCACTCCGCGGGTTCCTCGGTGCCCAGGCCGTCGACGCGCTGACCGACCTGACCATCAGCCGGTTCGCGCCGTCGGCCCGGGGGTGGGCGGACGGGTCGCACCGCGTTGCCTGCACGGTGTCCGTGCCGGTCGATGCGAGCGCGACACCCCTGCCGCTCCGGACCTCGTTGCAGGGGATCGCCGGGCGTGCGGGCTCGGGGCGGGACGGGTCGGCCGTGGTCCGCGCGTGCCGTCAGCAGGCTCCCGCCGGCGCCGCGTGGGCCACGCACGGTGCCCGGGTGCGCTGCGACCTCCCGCACAGCACGCAAGAGGTGGGCGCCTGGATCGCCCTGCGCGACGGGGCGGCCGAGCTCTCGCCCGCGACCGTCGCCACACGCTGCCGCGACGCCGCCGAGACGTTCGTCGGCGGGCCGCTGCCGGACGGTCTGGCCCCGTCCGGGGTCGTCGTCCAGGCCGACGGTGCCAGCACGCTCCGCTGCACGATCGGAGGTGGACCCGGTGACGACCGCACCGACGTCGTCGTCCTCCCGCGCTGAGCACCGGGGAACCGGTCCCACGCGCACCGACGCCGCGCGCACAGCGCGCGCTGCCCGGGTGTCGACCACCGCCTCCCGCGTGTTCCGCTGGGCCCTCGGCCCGGTGACCTTCGCCGTGCTGCTCTGGCGCTGGTGCAGCGCACTGCCCGGCATCCGGGTCGACGACGCCGTCCTGTGCACGCTCGGCCTGGCACCGCCCGCGACCGCTGGTGCCACGACCTGGCCCGCGCACGCCTGGTCGGCCGCCGCGTGCTCTCCCGTCGACGGCACCGCGACCGTGACCAGCGCCGCCCTGCCCGCACGGCTCGCCGAACAGCTCACACCGCTCGTGACCGGCGCCACGGGACTCGACCTGCGCGTCCTCGCCGGGGTCCTCGCAGTCGTCATGACCGTCCTGGTCGTCGCGGGGTCAGCGGCGGTGCCCGGACGTCCCCTCGTCCGCGCCGGCGTCGCCGTGCTGGCCGTCGTCGTGCTCGTCGACCCCTGGTCGACGAAGGTCCTGCTCGGTGCCGGACCGGCGTCGGCGGCCCTCGTCGGTGCCGCGGCGACCGCGGTGTCGCTCGCCTGGCTGACCCGCCGTCCGTTCACCGCGACGATCGCAGCCACCGTGAGCACGGCCTCCTGGTCGACCGCCTCGCCGTCGCTCGGCTGGGTCGTCGTGCCGGTCGTCGCCGGCCTGGTCGTGGTGCTGGTCGTCCGCACCTCGGGCGTCGAGCGCGTCGTCGGGGTCGCCGTCGTCGCCGCAGCGATCGCGGCGCTCACGACCACGGCCTGGGCGGGCGCACGTCTGGCGTCCCAGGACGACGCCGTGGACGCCCGGACACGGCACGTCCAGATGGTCACGTCCGTGACCGGGTCCGACGTCGCACGCGCGACGTTCGGGCTCGGCCCGGGCACCGGGGACGGCGCCGTCCGCGACGGCGACCCCGACCCCGCTTTCGCGTCGCTCGACGACCTCGCCCTGGTCCGTGGGTCCCTCGTGCACCCCGCCACGACGGTCGTGCTGGCGGACCGGGCCGTCTCGGCGCTCCTCGACGCGGACACCGGGCCGGCCGAGGACGTCGGGACCACACCGGTGACGGTCGTCGCGGGGGCGTTCGCCGGCCTGCCGCTGCTGGCACTCGGACTGCACCTGGCGGTCGCAGCGGCATCGGCGGCCCTCGCCGGCCGCCGGCGACTCGGGTCGCGGGCCACCGGCGTGGGGATCGCCGCGCTGGTGATGCTGACGGCGTCGTGGGCGGTGTTCTGGGGCTGGGTGCTCACGGGCGACCCGGCCGACCCCGTCCCCGCGGTCGTCCTCACCGCCACCACCCTGGCACTCGTCCCGCTGCTGCCCGTGCAGCTCGCGGTCCTGCTGCGCAGCGGTCCCGCCGTCAGCGGACGGCAGCGACACCGCCGCATCGTCCTCACCACCGTCCGGACAGGAGCCCACCGATGACCACCCGCCCACGTGTCCTCGTCGTCTACGGCACCCGTCCCGAGGCCGTCAAGGTCGCGCCGGTCGTCCTCGCCCTGCGCGACGACCCGGACCTCGAGACCCTGGTGGTCGACACCGGACAGCACCCCGACCTGACGGCCGCCGTGCACACCGCGTTCGGCACCCACCCCGACCGCACGCTGTCGATCGCACGACCGGGACAGTCCGTCGGCGCCATCGCCGCACGCACCATGACGGCGGTCGGGTCGCTCGTCGAGGACTGGCGGCCGGACCTGGTGCTCGTGCACGGCGACACGACCGCGGCGGCGGCGACCGCACTCGCAGCCCACTACGCGCACGTGCCCGTCGCGCACCTCGAGGCGGGCCTGCGGTCCGGGGACCTCTGGTCGCCCTGGCCCGAGGAGGCGAACCGCAGCGTGATCGGTCGGATCGCCGGCCTGCACCTCGCTCCCACCCCGGCGGCCGAGCAGAACCTGCGGCGCGAGGGCATCGACGAGCGCCGCATCGTCGTCACGGGCAACACCGTCGTGGACGCGCTGCTGGACACCCTCGAGCGAACCCGGCCGAGCATGCCCGAGGAGCTCGAGACCCTGGTGTCGCGAGCGCGGCAGGTCGTCCTGTTCACCGCGCACCGCCGGGAGTCCTGGGGCGGCGGTCTCCGACAGGTCGCCGCAGGGCTCGCCGACGTGCTCGCCGACCGACCGGACACCCTGCTGCTCGCCCCGCTCCACCCGAACCCCGTCGTGCGGGCGGCCGTCGTCCCCGAGCTCGACCGGATCATGAACGCCGTCGTGACCGACCCCTTCACCCACCCGACGTTCTGCCGGGCGATGCAGGTGTCCACGGTCATCGTCACCGACTCCGGGGGCGTGCAGGAAGAGGCGCCCTCGCTCGGTGTGCCCGTGCTGGTCACCCGGGACACCACCGAACGCCCCGAGGCGGTCACCGCCGGGGCGAACCGCCTGGTCGGCACCGACCGCGACGGCGTCGCCACGGCACTCCGACGGGTGCTCGACGACCCGGCCGAGCGGGCGCGGATGGCGGCGGTGGCGAACCCCTACGGCGACGGACAGGCCGCGCGCCGGGTGGTGCGTGCCGTGCGGGCCCACCTCGACATCGCGGCACGACACCGGCGGCACGAGGACACCCCCGCGTTCGCCGACGTCGCCACGGGCCGCCCGTGAAGGCGCTGCCCGCGACCCTGCTGGGACTCGTCGCCGTCGCAGCGGTCGTCGGGGGGCTCGTCCTGCTGCACCAGCCGGCGCCCGCGCCCTCTGCCGCGCTGGACCTGGACGGACGACCGGTCTCCGTGGACGTCCGGACAACGGACGGGGGCACCGCCACGGCGACTCCGGCTCCAGCGCAGGGGGCGGTCCCGCCGGACTCGTCGGACCGGCTCGTCGTCCCCGCGGTCGGCCTGGACGTGCCACTCGGCACGATGTCCGTGCACGGTGGCGTGGTCGACCCACCCGGGTTCGCGGCCGCGTACCAGGTCGTGGGGCTGTCGAACAGCGTCCCGACCGCGACCGGCACCTACATCGCGATGCACGCCCTGCGTGGTGGCGGACGAGCGCCCGGGAACGCGCTCTGGGACACGGACGCCGGACGGGCGCGCATCGGGGTCGGGGACGTCGTGCGCGTCGAGGGCGCGTCGTGGCGGGTGACGAGCATCGGGACGCCCACCAAGCAGTCCGTCCCGGGCGACGACCGGCTGTGGTCGACCGGTCCCGACGAACTCGTGCTGCTGACGTGCCTGGAGCGTCCGGACGGCGGTCCCTCGACCCGGAACGTCGTCGTGACGGCCGAACGGACCGGCTGACACCACCCGGCCGGGGTTCCGGAGCGGGCTGCCCGGGCTACTTCCGTCGGCGCAGGGTCGAGAAGATCCCCTGCACCACCTCTTTCGCGATGGTCCCCCCGAGCCCGCCGCCGAGCAGGTCGGACAGCGGGTCCGTCGACCGGCGCCTCGACGTCGTCCGGGTGCTCGACCGGGACGAGCCGCGCGAGCGCTTCGCCTCGGCGGCACGCTCGGCCCGCTCGAACTCGCGCTGCGTCCGCTCGTACTCCTGCTGCGCGCTCGCGTGTTCCCGCGCCTCGCGCTTCGCGTCCGCAGCGGCCTGCTTCGCGGCGGCGGCAGCCGCGCGCGCCGCCTCCTTGTCCGCCTCGGCAGCAGCGGCCTCGGCCGCCTCGTGCGCGTCGGCTGCCGCGGCCTCGGCAGCAGCTGCCTCCATCCGGCGGGCCAGCATCTCGTGCGCGGAGTCGGGGTCGACGCGGGTGCCGTAGGTGGCGAGCAGCGGGGACGAGGCGACCCGGGCCTCCAGGTCGGTGGCCGGCATCGGCTCCATCGATCCCTGCGGTGCACGCAACCGGGTCCACGCGACCGGGGTGGGGGCACCCTTCTCGTTCATCACCGTGACGATCGCCTCGCCGGTGGCCAGCGACGTCAGGACCTCACCCAGGTCGTAGCCACTCGTCGGGTACGTCGACACGGTCGCCCGCAACGCCTTCGCGTCGTCGGGCGTGTGGGCACGGAGCTGGTGCTGCACGCGTGACCCGAGCTGCGCCAGCACGTCGTTCGGCACGTCCTTCGGGGTCTGCGTGACGAAGAAGATGCCGACGCCCTTCGACCGGATCAGTCGCACCGTGCGGGTGATCTGGTCGAGGAAGTCCTTCGAGGCACCGTCGAACAGCAGGTGGGCCTCGTCGAAGAAGAACACGAGCTTCGGCTTGTCCTGGTCGCCGACCTCGGGCAGCTCGTTGAACAGGTCCGCCAGCAACCACATCAGGAAGGTCGAGAACACCGCGGGCTGGTCCTGCACGCCGGGGACCTCGAGCAGGCTGACGATCCCCCGCCCGTCCGCCGCCGTCCGCAGGAAGACCTGGGTGTCGATCTCGGGTTCGCCGAAGAACTGGTCGGCGCCCTGGTCGGCGAACGTGATGAGCTCGCGCAGGATCACCCCGACGGTCTGCTTCGACAACCCACCCAGGTCGGCGAGCTCGGGCTTGCCGGCGTCGCTCGTCAGGAAGGTCAGGACGCTCCGCAGGTCGGTCAGGTCGACGAGCGGCAGCCCGGCCTGTTCGGCGTAGTGGAACACCAGCCCGAGCGAAGACTCCTGCGTGTCGTTCAGGCCGAGCACCTTCGACAGCAGCAGCGGCCCGAACCCGGACACCGTCGCGCGGATCGGCACACCGGTCCCCTGCCCGCCGAGCGAGTAGAACTCCGCCTGGCTGGCAGCGGGCGCCCACTGCTGCCCGATGCCGGCGGTCCGCGCCAGCAGCTTGTCGCTGCTCGCCCCGGCGACGGCCAGGCCGGACAGGTCGCCCTTGATGTCCGCGGCGAACACCGGTACACCGTTCGCGGCGATCTGCTCCGCCAGCACCTGCAGCGTGCGGGTCTTGCCGGTGCCGGTCGCACCCGCGACGAGCCCGTGCCGGTTGAGCATGCCGAGCGGAATGCGGACCTGCACGTCGGGCAGCGCCGCGCCGTTCACCAGGGCGCCGAGTTCGAGTGCGCTGCCCTGCACCGTGTAGCCGTCGCGGATCGCGGCGACGCCGGCGTCGTCGAGCGGACCGACGGGAGGCTCGGTGTCGGCCGACGGCGCGGGCGCCGGTACCGCGGTGGCCGGGTCCGGGGCCGCGGGTGCGGGTGCTGGTGCTGGTGCGGGTGCGGGTGCGGGGGCTTCCGGCGCGGGGGCGTCCGGCGCAGGGGCGTCGCTCGCGGGGGCTGCTGCAGCGAGCGCCGCTGCCAGTTCCTCGGCGCGGGCGACGGCCTGGTCAGCGAGTCGTCGTGCCTCGTCGGCGGCGGCCCGTGCTGCCTCGGCCGCTGCCCGTGCCTGCTCCACCGCGTCACTCATGGGCACAGCCTAGGGACGCGGCGGGTCGGGCGCCCGGGCGATCTCGCGACGTGCACCGACCCCGAACGACAGGCCCGCTGTCGTACGACGTCGGCGATGTCGCAGCGCGCGCAGCCCGCCACGTACGCGGACCCCGAACGACAAGTCCGCTGTCGTACGACGTCGGTCGTGTCGCGACACACGCACACGCGCAACCGACGACGCGGACCCGCCCCTCAGTGCGTCAGCGCCGGCACCGTCCGAGGTCGCACGACAATCCACAGCAGCAGGATCGCCACGGCCGCGGTGCACGCCATGACCGCGGCCATCGGCGCCGCCTGCGAGATCCCGAGCACGCCGACGATCGGCGAGATGAGCCCCGCGACGCCGAAGTTCAGCGCCCCGAGCACCGACGCGGCCGTCCCCGCCTCTTTTCCGTGCGAGGCCAGGCCGATGACCTGGACGAGCGGGAACGAGAACCCGCACGCCGCGATGAAGAACCACAGCGGGATCAGCACGCCGACCAGCCCCGCGCCGAGCAGGTCGAGGACGATGATCGCGACGGCGGCCAGGAACAGCGTGGCGGTCGAGCACGCCAGGATCCACTGCGGCCCGACCCGCTGTGCCAGCCGTGCGGAGATCTGCACTCCGAGCACGACGCCGATCGAGTTGACGGCGAACAGCAACCCGTACTGCTGGGCATCGAGGCCGTAGACACCCTGGAACAGGAACGGCGACGCGCTGAGGTACGAGAACAACCCGCTGAACACCATCGCGCCGATCAGTGCGACGCCGACGAAGATCCGGTCGCTGAACAGGGCCTTGTACCGCTGCCCGATCGTCGAGTGTCCGGCCTCGTGCCGACGTGCCGGCGGCAGCGTCTCGACGATGAGCAGGATCGACGCGATGACGACCGCCAGGCCGTAGCAGGCCAGGAAGACGAAGATGCCGCGCCAGCTGGTGAACCGCAGCATCTGCGAGCCGATGAGCGGCGCGAGGATCGGGGCCAGGCCGTTCACCATCGCCAGCCGTGACAGCATGCGGACCAGGGGCTTGCCACCGAACAGGTCGCGCACCGTGGCCATCGCGACCACACCACCGGCCGCGGCGCCCATGCCCTGCAGGACACGGAACAGCCCGAGGACCTCGATGTTCGGCGCGGTCGCAGCGCCGATCGACGCGGCGATGTGCACCGTGGTGGCGATGATGAGCGGCAGGCGCCGTCCGACCTTGTCACTCCAGGGTCCGACCAGCAGCTGTCCGGCCGCGAACCCGAGCGTGGTGGCGGTGAGCGTGAGCTGCACGGCTCCGTCGGTGACGCCGAACTGCTGTTTGAGCGACGGGAACGCCGGCAGGTAGAGGTCGATCGTGAACGGGCCGAGCGCGGTCAGCGCGCCGAGCACGAAGACGTACACCAGGCGCTGGGCGCGGGACAGGGAGTCCCCGGGGTGCAGGATGACCCGGATCGAACCGGTGGTCGCGGGCGCGGTCACAGCAGGGTCCTTCGGCGGTGAGGGGCGGTTGGCGGGAGTGCGGTCGGCGACGATCGAATCGATTCGCCCGTGGAACCATCCTACGGGCGACGACCCCGCCCGCGACACCCGTTGCCGCGTCGCACCGCGTGTCGAGCACCCTGCCGCGCAGCCGGGACATCCCACCTGCGGTACCGTCGTACCGCCCGGGAGCCCTCGGGCCGGCACGGAAGAGGGGGTGGGCGTCATGGTGGACGCTCGGATCCTGCACACGACGGCAGCCCTGCGCGAGGCCATCCTGCGACTCGCCGCTGGTCGGCCCGTCTCGGAGATCACCGTCGCGGACGTCACCCGCGCCGCCGGCATCAACCGTGCGACGTTCTACTCGCACGCCGTCTCGCCCGGGTCGCTGCTGGCCGACGTCCTGACACCGGAGCTCGACCACATCCGCGACGAGGACTCCGAGGCCCGTCGGGCAGCTGCCGAGCGTGGTGCCGACCGTGACGAGCTCGCGGCGATCACCCGGCGCGGCATCAACGCGGTCGTCGAGCACGTGGTCACGCACCGCGAGATCTACGTGCGGGCGCTCCCGGACCCGGACGACGGCTCGTTGCACCGGCTGCTCGTCGAGCACTTCACGCTGTCGAGCGCGATCCACATCCGCGAGCTCGACCCGGCCTCGCGCCCCGACCTGCTCGACGACGTCGCCGCGGGCTTCGTCGCGCAGGGCTTCGTCGGCGCGATCGAGGCCTGGCTCGCGGGCCCGCGGCGCTCGCGCAAGGCCCTCGTCGACACGATCACCCTGTCGTTCCCCGCCTGGTGGAGCTGACCCGCCTGGTGGAGCTGGCCCGCCTGCGGGCGACCGGGTCGGAGACGACCCGATGACGGACGGGAGGCCCGGTGCCAGCTGGCACCGGGCCTCCTGTCCGTCAGCACGTCACGTCAGTGACGCGCCACCTGCGACATCCCGGTGAACGAGACCGCACCGAGCCCCGTCACGTCGTCGTACCCCTTGGCGGTGGTCAGCGACGTGTCGTGGTCGAGCGTGACCAGGAAGTCCTTGCCGCTGGTCGCACTGGTGTAGGCCAGGGCGATCGGCGACTTCGGGCTGGTCACGTCCGAGAACGCACTCGGCGTCGTCTTGTAGGTCGCGTACAGCGTCGGGTTGGCGAACCCGAGCCGGGTGTTGGTCGACTGCTGCACGAGTGCCGAGAGCGCTGCCGTCAGGGGCGAGGCCAGCGAGGTGCCGCCGTAGGTCTCGTTGACGAACTCCCCCGCGGCGAGCGTGGTGTCGTCGGTGATCGGACGGATGCCGATCGAGAACCCGGTGTACGGGTCGGCCAGCGCGGCCAGGTCCGGCGAGACGCGCTTGCCACCGGCCAGGGACGCCGGGACGACGCCCTTCTGGTAGGCGGGCTGGTCGAACAGCGTGCTCTGGCCACCACCGGCGCCTCCGCCGTCCAGGTTGCCGGGCAGTGCTGCCGCGTAGACGTTGCCGCGCGGGCTGCTGACGATCTGGTCGAGCACGTCGCCCCAGCCGGTCTCGAACGACTTCTTCCCGGTCTTGTCGATGCCGAGGCTGGTGCCGCCGACCGACGTCACCCACGGGCTCGAGGCCGGGAAGTCCGGCTGCGCGCTGCCGAGCGCCGCGGACTCGTCGCCGTGGTCGCCGCTGGAGAAGTACAGGCCGATGCCCTCACCGGCCGCCTGGATGTGCAGGTTCTCCTGGCCGCGGATGCTCGACAGCGGGACGTTCTCGCCGACGTCGCCGTAGCTGTTGCTGACGATCGAGGCCAGGCCCTGGTCGAGGATCTTCGACATCGCGACGTCCAGGCCACCACCGCAGTTCGTGCCGCCGACGTACAGGATCTTCGCCGAGGGAGCGACCGCGTGCACGGACTGCACGTCGAGGGTCTCTTCGCCCTGCCACCCGCTCGGCTGCTGGCAGAGCACCTGGTCGGTGAACTGCGACGGCGACGGGATGCGCTGCTGGAACGTGGCGCTGGTCAGGCCCGGCTCACCGTGCTGCTGCGAGTACGTGTTCGTGTCGTGGATGATCGTCGGCGAGGCGTAGGCGTCGATGATCGCGACCGTCTGTCCCTGACCCGACACGCCCTGCTTCGCCAGGGTGTCGACCCCGTACGCCGAGCGGATCTGCGACGGCACGTAGCCACACGCGAAGGTCGGGACGACGGTCTTGCCGTACGCCGAGGGGACGGTCGCGGTGTGCTCACCGGCGTAGGCAGAGCACTTGGCGTTGATCCCGGTCGGTGCCGTCGCCTGCTGCTGCAGGGTCCGCGCCGGGGTCGACGTGGCGGGCGTCTGGCCCTGCTCGACGAGTTCGGGGTGGGTCAGGAGGCGTCCCTGGTCGACGCTCACGCCGCTCACGAGTCCGGCGATGGATGCCGGGAGGCTCGGTGCGGTCGACGGGGCGACCAGCGTCTGCTGGGCGTGCCGGTAGGAGTGCAGGGTCGTCCCGAGCACCGAGTTCACGACCGAGGCCGGGCCGCGGAACACGACGTACTCGTGGCTGGCGGGTACGGCGGTGATCGACAGGCCCTGCGCCCGGAGGAACCCGGTCACCTGGTCGACGTCGGTCTTGCTCGGTGCGTACGCCGCGATCCAGGCGGCGGGCGTGAGCGGCTTGCGGTACTGCGGCGACCCGGGGGTGGACACCGCGGTGGCGAGCGCCTCGGCGCCGGCCTGGTTCTTCAGGGGCAGGTAGACCTCGCCCTCGACGTCGGTCGATGTGGCGACGGAGCCGGCGTCGTCGGACGCGGTGGCCCAGGCGGGCACCGAGTCCGGCAGGACCTGGCGCGTCGCCGCGTCAGCCGGGCCGCCGGCGAACAGCACCGCGCCGACGGTGCACGCGGCGGTGGTGACGGCGAGCGCGGTCAGGCGCCTGCGGGTGGAGGTGGTGGGAGAGCGTCGTTGCACGTCGGGTCCTCTCGGGAACTACATCGGCTGCGGTGAGCTGACTGTAGTAAGTACCGAGAACGAACGAACAGTCGGTGGTTCGACCGACGCCGGGTGTCACCCGGACGGGGGGCGACCCTGTCGCTGTGCTCAGCCCGTGTCCCCCGTGCCGGACTGGGCACGGCGATGGTTCCTGAGTTCCGGCTGTGAACCCGGCGACGGGGGCTTGTGCTCGACGCGCGCAGTCACCGGCGGGCTTCGCGCGGCGTGCGTGCCCGCTGCGCGCAGTCGCCGGCGGGCTTCCCGCGGCGTGCGTTCCCGCTGCGCGCAGTCGCCGGCGGGCTTCCCGCGGCGTGCGTGCCCGCCGCGCTCAGTCGCCGGCGGGCTTCGTGCCGCGCTGCAGCGACTCGACGACCGCGATCGCCCTGCCGACGGTCGCGGCGTCCGAGTCGGCCCCCTGCACCCGGTAGTCGCCCGACAGTCCGTCGCCCCCCGTGCCGGACGACGGCAGCGGGTCGCCGAGCGCGACGACCACCACTCCGGCGTCGTGCGCGGTCTGCACCGCGCCGGTCAGGGCATCGGGGTCGGCTGCCTGCACCAGCAGGGCCTTGGCCCCGCGCCGGACCAGGTCACGGATGTCGCTCGTCTGCGACCCGGCCGGGTCGGTGGCGCTCGCCACGCGGACGTCGGGGCGGAAGCCCGCGGTCGTCAGGTCGGAGCGGAAGCGGTCGGGCAGCGCCACACCGCCCGAGGTCGCCCCGGGCGTGGCCGTGGCGGGCAGCAGGACGACGCCGATGACCGCGTGCTGGTCGAAGCCCCCGTCGGAGCTGGTGAGGTCCGTGCTCTGCACCGGGGTCGGCGCCGCGGTGGTCGTGCCCGTGCAGCCGCTCACCGCGATGGCGGCAGCGAGCATCAGTCCGGCGGAGACCAGGGTGCGGCGCACGGTTCCTCCTCGTCGTGGGTCTGCCACGCTACCCGGTTTGCGTCGCCTGGTCGCTCGCAGGCGCTGCCCGGTCGCTCGCAGGCGCTGCCGGATCGCTCGCAGGCGCTGCCTGGTCGCCCGCAGGCGCTGCCGGATCGCTCGTGGGCGGTGGGACGTGGCCCAGGCGGACCACGGCGAGCAGCCCGACGAGCGCGATGACGATCATCGCGGCGAACACGGCGGCGAAGGCCATCGGGTCGCTCCGCCCGCCCAGCCCGGTGAACAGCAGCCCCGCGACGGCCAGCCCGACCACGCTGCCGGCGGCGTCCGCGATCGTCAACGCCGAGCTGGCGAACCCGTCGTCGCCCTCGGTCGAGAACCGCAGCGTGAGCATCGACGTGCGCGGGTAGGCGATGCCCATGCCCGCACCGCCGACGAACCACCCGGCGACGAGCACCCACACGGGCAGGTCCGCGAGCGCCACGGCCAGCGCGGCCACCAGGCTCACGAGCACCAGCCCGAGGCCGACGGCGAACGCCCGGGCAGCGGTGAGCCGCCGCTCCCCCATCCGGCCGTGCACCCAGCTCGCACCCGCCCAGCTCAGCGCGGCGACGGTCAGTGCCAACCCGGCGGCCGACGGCGACAGCCCGTGCTGGGCCTGCAGCAGGAACGGCACGTAGGCCTCGCTGCCGAAGAAGCCCGCCGCCAGCACGCCGCGCAGCAGGACGACCGACGGCAGCCCCGGAGCCGCCGTGAGCGTCCGCCTCGGCAGCAGCGGGCGGAGCGCGAACCACGCGCCACCGAGCCCGACCACCACGGCGGCGATCCGGAGCGCGACAGGCAGGTCCGGCGCCACGTTGAGCAGCAGCACCGCGACCGCTGCGCCCGCCGACCAGGCGATCCGCCCGCGCTGCCACGGCGGACGGAGCGCCACGGCCGGTGCCTGCAGACGGCCGAGCGTCGGCACGAGCAGGGCGAACGCGGCGACGGCGATCACGAGCGCACCCGCGAACACCCAGTGCCAGCTGAACAGGTCGGTGACGATGCCGGCGAGCGCGGGACCGACGAGCGCGGGCACGACCCACGCGGCCGCGAACCCGGCGAACACGAGGCCGTGCAGGTCCTCGGGGAAGATCCGGGCGACCAGCACGTACAGCACGACGTCGATCGCACCCGCACCGAACCCCTCGACCAGGCGGCCGGCCAGGAACACCGGCATCGTCGGCGCGAGCATCACGATGGCGGTCCCGATCGCGAACAGGGACGCGGACACCCACGCGACGACCCGGCCGCCGGCTCGGTCGGTCCAGTTGCCCGCGAGCACCATGCCCGGCACACCGGCGGCCAGCGGGGCGGCGAAGCTCAGCGAGTACAGGGTCTCGCCGTGCAGGTCGCGGCTGATCTCCGGCATGATCGTCGTCATCGCCAGGTTCTGGAATGCCGCGACGGCCACGATCGCCACCATGCCGATGGTCGGGAGCGCGAGGCCCCGACTGAACAGGGTGGTCCGCGTCGCCGTCGTCGTCACGCGGTTCATCGTAGGGCCGGCCGGTGACGGCGGGTCGACGGGCGGGGGGTGCCGCCGGTGCACGGCCGCGCGTCCGGTGGGGTCAGCGGCGGAGTGCCTGCTGCACGTCGGCCACCAGGTCGCCGGCGTCCTCGATGCCGACGGACAGCCGCACGACGTTCTCGGGCACGGCGAGCTCGGTGCCCTTGACCGAGGCATGGGTCATCTCGCTCGGGTACCCGATCAGGGACTCCACCCCGCCGAGCGACTCGGCGAGCGCGAACACCTCGGTCGACTCCGCGAACCGCTTGGCCGCGTCGGCACCCCCGGCCAGCGCGACCGAGAGCATGCCGCCGAACCCACGCATCTGTCGGCTCGCGACGTCGTGCCCGGGGTGGTCGGGCAGTCCGGGGTAGTAGACACGCTCGACCGCGGGGTCGCCGACCAGGGCCTCGGCGACGGCCTGCGCGTTCCGCGAGTGCCGTTCCATGCGCACGGACAGGGTCTTGATGCCGCGGATCGTCAGCCAGGCGTCGAACGGCGACGAGATCGCTCCGGCACCGAACTGCACGAAGCCGACCCGTTCGGCCAGTTCCGGGTCCTTGAGCACGATCGCACCGCCGACGATGTCGGAGTGCCCGCCCAGGTACTTCGTCGTGGAGTAGGCCACCACGTCGGCGCCGAGCGACAGCGGCTGCTGCAGCGCCGGCGACGCGAAGGTGTTGTCCACGACGACGAGCGCGCCCGCGGCGTGCCCGACCTCGGCCAGCACGGCGACGTCGGCGATCTTCATGAGCGGGTTGGTCGGGGTCTCGACCCACAGCACGGTGGTGGCCGGTGCACCGTCGAGCGCAGCACGCACCAGGTCGACGTCGCTCATGTCGACCACCACGAGCTCCACACCCCACGGCACGTGCAGGCGGTTCACCAGGCGGTGGGTCCCGCCGTAGACGTCGTTGCCCATCACGACGCGGGCACCGGGGACCAGCACCGAGCGCAGCAGGGCGTCCTCGGCAGCCAGACCGGACGAGAACGAGTACGCGGCCGCGCCGCCGTCCAGGTCGGCGAGCAGCGTCTGCAGCGAGTCACGCGTCGGGTTGCCGGACCGCGAGTACTCGTAGCCGTTCCGCATCCCGCCCACGCCGTCCTGCACGTACGTCGAGGTCAGGTGCAGCGGGGGGATGACGGCGCCGGTGGCAGCGTCCGGCTCTTGGCCGGCGTGGACGGCGCGGGTGTCGAACTCGGTCATGTGGTGGTCCTTCAGATCGGGTCGGACGGGAGGCCCTGGTCGGCTGGGCGCGGACAGCACGTCGCGCGCGTGGCCGGGACTACTCCGACAGGTAGGTGAGCAGGTCGTGTCGCGTCAGCACGGTGACGGGTTTGCCGTCCTCGACGACCAGCAGCGCGTCGACGTCCTCGAGCGCGCGGCGCGCACCCGAGACGGACTCGCCGATGCCGATCAGCGGGAGCGGCTCGCCGACGAACCCGGTCAGGGCGTCCGCCATCTTCGCGGCCCCGGTGAAGACCTGCTCGAGCAGGTCCTTCTCGGCGACGGCGCCGATCACCTCGCCGATGACGACGGGTGGTTCCGCGCTCAGCACGGGCATCTGCGAGACGCCGTACTTGGTCATGATGTCGACGACCTCGCGCACGGAGTCGGTGGGGTGGGCGTGCACCAGGTCCGGCAGTCGGCCGTCCTTGCCGGCGATGAGGGACCCGACCGTGCGGGCGTCGTCGGTCTCGGCGAACCCGTACGAGCGCATCCAGCGGTCGTTGAAGATCTTGCCGAGGTAGCCGCGGCCGCCGTCGGGCAGCAGCACGACCACGACGTCGTCCTCGGTCAGGTCACGGGCGGCCCGCAGCGCGGCGACGACGGCCATGCCGCTGGAGCCGCCGACGAGCAGTCCCTCTTGTTGGGCGAGCCGGCGGGTCATCGCGAAGGACTCCGCGTCCGACACGGCGATGATCTCGTCCGGCACGTCGGGGTCGTAGGCGCTCGGCCAGAAGTCCTCGCCGACGCCCTCGACCAGGTACGGACGCCCGGTCCCGCCCGAGTACACCGATCCCTCGGGGTCGGCGCCGATGATCCGGACCCCGCCGTCGGACACCTCGTTCAGGAACCTGCCGGTGCCGGTGATGGTGCCGCCGGTACCGACGCCGGCAACGAAGTGCGTGATGCGCCCCTCGGTGTCGCGCCAGATCTCCGGACCGGTGGTCTCGTAGTGGCTGCGCGGGCCGTTCGGGTTCGCGTACTGGTTCGGCTTGTAGGCACCGGGGATCTCGCGGACCAGCCGGTCGGACACCGAGTAGTACGACTCGGGGTGGTCCGGCGCGACGGCGGTCGGCGTGACGACGATCTCGGCGCCGTAGGCCGTCAGCACGTTCCGCTTGTCCTCGCCGACCTTGTCGGGCAGGACGAACACGCAGCGGTAGCCGCGCTGCTGGGCGACCAGTGCCAACCCGACGCCCGTGTTGCCCGAGGTCGGTTCGACGATCGTGCCGCCGGGGCGCAACTCGCCGGATGCCTCGGCCGCGTCGAGGATCCGCGTGGCGATGCGGTCCTTCGACGAGCCGCCCGGGTTGAGGTACTCGACCTTGACCAGGACCGTCGCCCGGATCCCCTCGGTGACACGGTTCAGCCGGACGAGCGGGGTGTCGCCGACGAGGTCGACGACCGAGTTCGCGTAACGCACACCGCGAGTCTAGGCGCGGCCCCCGACGGCCTCACCGTTCGAGACGCCCGGTTGCGCGTTGCGACTCGACGTGCGCCGTCACCGCTGCCGACACCGTTCGCCGTCAGTGGCCGACGGCGTCGACCGGCGCTGCCTGCTGCTGGTGCAGGGTCGTGTAGATGCCGTCCAGCGCCAGGAGTTCGTCATGGGTGCCCTGCTCGACGATGCGTCCGTGGTCGAGCACGAAGATGACGTCCGCGTCGCGCACGGTCGACAGGCGGTGCGCGATCGAGATCGTCGTGCGCCCCCGGGCTGCGGCGTCGAGTGCGGTCTGGACGACCCGCTCGGAGATGGAGTCGAGCGCGCTGGTGGCCTCGTCGAGCACGAGCACCGGCGGGTCCTTGAGCATCACGCGGGCGATGGCGATCCGCTGCTTCTCGCCGCCGGAGAGCCGGTACCCACGCTCCCCCACCACGGTGTCGTACCCGTCGGGGAACGAGGCGATGGTCTCGTGGATGTTGGCTGCCCTGGCGGCGTGTTCGAGTTCGGCGTCGGTGGCGTCCGGCTTGGCGTACCGCAGGTTTTCGCCGATGGTGGCGTGGAACAGGTAGGTCTCCTGGCTCACGATCCCGACGTGGCGCATGAGGTCCTCGTGCTCGAGGTCGCGCACGTCCGCCCCGGCGAACCGCACCGACCCCTCGGTGGCCTCGTACAGGCGTGGCACCAGGTACGACACCGTCGTCTTGCCCGCTCCGGACGGCCCGACGAACGCGGCGAACTGCCCCGGTTGGAGTTCGAAGGAGACGCCGCGCAGGGTCGGCTTGTCGGCTTCGCCGTCCGGGTAGGTGAAGGTGACGTCCTCGAACGCCACGTGCCCGACCCGGCGCTCGTCGACCTTGGCGGCCGCGGGCGCGTCGGTGATCGCGGGCTCCAGGTCGAGGTACTCGAAGATCCGCGCGAACAGCGCCCCGGAGGTCTGCAGGTCGAGCACGACCCGCAGCAACCCCACCGTGGGGAACAGCAGCCGTGACTGCACGGTCGTGAACGCGACGATCGTGCCCGCGGTGATCGGGACACCGCCGAGGATCAGGGAGGCGGCCACCAGGTAGATGATCGCCGGGATGATCGACAGGAAGATCTGCACGATGGCGAAGAACCACTGCCCGGACATCTGCTGCCGGACCTGCAGCGAGATCTGGTTGCGGTTCTCGTCACCGTATCGGTGGGTCTCACTGCGCTGCTGGTTGAAGCTCTTGGCGAGCAGGATGCCCGAGACGCTCAGTGCCTCTTGCGTGATGGCCGTCATGTCCGACAGCGACTCCTGCGTCTGCCCCGCGATCTTGGCGCGCACCTGCCCGACCCGGCGCTGCGCGATGACCAGCAGGGGCAACAGCACCACGGCCACGATCGTCATCTGCCAGCTGAGCAGCAGCATCGCGACCACGGCCGCGATGACGGTGACGGTGTTGCCGAGCACCGACGAGATCGTGTTGTTCAGGACGCTCGCCACACCACCGACGTCGTTCTGCAGTCGGGACTGGATGACGCCCGTCTTGGTACGGGTGAAGAACGCCAGTTCCATGCGCTGCAGGTGTGCGAAGAGCCGCATCCGGAGCGCGCCCATCACCTTGTTGCCCACGGTCGCGGTCAGGTACGTCTGCCACACCCCGACGCCCGCACTCGCGATCCAGAGCACGACCATCGCCGTGACCAACCAGACCAGCACGGGCACGTCCGGGGTTCCCGACTTCGGGAACAGGCCCAGGTCGAACGCCTTCTGGGTCAGGAGCGGCGGGATCACCGACAGCGCGGCACCGATCAGCACCAGCACGACCGTGAAGACGATCGAACGGCGGTGCGGGACGAACAACCCGGCGATCCGACGCAGCAGGTGGGGGACCTCGGGCGCCTGGGCGTTCGCGGCGCGCTGCGCGTCGAAGTCGCCGCTCGAGATGCGACCGCCGTGGCCGCCGCCGCGCATCATGCTCATGCGAGTTCCCTTCCGCTCGGAGGGCCCGATCGGTCATCCGCGAGAGCAAATGTATCCCCGCGGTACGACAGCCGTGACGCGCGTCGGGACATCTGTGGAGAAGGCCGCTGACAGCGGAATTGACCCGTTCCAGAGGCCGTGCGAGCATGACCCGTCCCGTCCCCCGATCACGAGGTCCCATGTCGTCCGCGCCGCCCCGTCCTGCTCCGCCCCTCCGCCACCAGCTCGCCCGGCGGAAGCCGATCGACCAGCTGCAGGCCGACGCCGCAGCGGGTGTGGACGGCCAGCCGCTCCGCCGGACCCTGGGCGTCTGGCACCTGACGATGATCAGTGTCGGCGCGACGCTCGGCACCGGGATCCTGGTCGTCCTCGGCACGGCGGTCCCGCTCGCCGGCCCCGCGGTCTGGATCTCCTTCGTCCTGGCGGGTGTCGCGGCGCTGCTGTCCGCGCTGTCCTACGCCGAGATGGCTGGTGCGGTGCCGACCTCGGGCTCCAGCTACTCGTACACGTACGCGACGATGGGCGAGGGCATCGCATGGGTCTGCGGCTGGTGCCTCGTGCTCGAGTACGCCGTCTCCGTCGCGGCGGTCGCCGTGGGCGCGAGCGAGTACGTGGACGAGACGCTGCGGGTGTTCGGCCTGCACCTGCCGACGGCGCTCTCCGCTCCCCCGGGTGACGGCGGTCTGGTGAACCTGCCCGCGGCGGCGCTCGTGCTGATCGCCACAGCCGTGCTGCTGCCGGGTGCCCGTGAGAGCGCGTGGGTGAACACGCTCATGGTGCTCGTGAAGATCGCCTTGCTCGTCTTCTTCGTCGTCGTGGCGTTCACGGCGTTCCGGGCCGGCAACTTCGCGCCGCTCGCCCCGATGGGAGCCGCCGGCGTGACCGCGGCGGCGTCGCGGTTGTTCTTCTCGTACATCGGGTTCGATGCCGCGTCGACTGCCGGGGAAGAAGCGAAGGACCCGCGCCGCGACCTGCCCCGGGCGATCATCGGTTCGATCGTGATCATCACCGTGCTCTACATCCTGGTGGCGATCGCGGCGATCGGCGCCCGCCCGTGGGAGTCGTTCTCGTCGACCGAGGCCTCGCTCGTGCGCATCGTCGTCGACGTCACCGGTCGGCCCTGGGTCGCGCTGGTGTTCTCGATCGGCGCCGTCATCGCCATCGCCAGCGTCGTCCTGACGGTTCTGTACGGCCAGACCCGCGTGTTGCTGACCATGGCCCGCGACGGTCTGGTGCCGAAGGTCTTCGGTCGTGTCTCGCCGCGCACCGGCACCCCGGTCGCCAACACCGTCATCGTCGGGCTGGTCGTCACCGTCGTGGCCGCGCTCGTCCCGCTCGGCGAGCTCGCCGATGCGACGAGCATCGGCACGCTGGTGGCGTTCGCCCTGGTCAACGTGTCGGTGATCATCCTGCGCCGCTCGCAGCCACACCTGGAGCGCTCGTACCGCGTCCCACTGTTCCCGGTCGTCCCCGTCCTCGGCACCCTGTGCTGCGTGCTGCTCGCGGTCTTCCTCGGCGCCGGCACCTGGATCGCGTTCGGCGTGTGGATGCTCGCCGGTGCCGCGCTGTACCTGCTCTACGGCCGTCGTCACAGCACCCTGTCCTGAGCCGCCCGCGCCGCTGCCCCCCCCCCCCCTGCCCCCTGCCCCCTGCCCCCTGCCCCCGAACTGTCGACCTCGCAAAAGCGACAGTTCTCCGCGAACGTTCCGGCCCGAACTGTCGTTCTGACGGGAGGAACGGTGCGGGTCCGGCCCGATCTGTCCCTCTGGCGAGGTGGTCGCGGTGCCCAGCCCGCTGCGGTCAGTGACACGGCACACGGTGCTGACGGAGGTGTGCCCGGAGGAGTTCCGGGTCTGTCAGGTGGCGCCAGTGCACGCGGACGAACCCGTTCACCTCGTGCCGGGCACGGACGCGGTCTTCGCGCACCTTCTCCACCCACACTGCCTCGGCACCGCTGCGCCCGCCGAGCATCGCCGGGTCCTCGTACTTCTGCCGCCCGTCGAACTCGATGACGATGCCCTCGCGCGGCAGCCAGAAGTCCACCCGGTCGACGGTGCCGTCGGCGTAGCGGAACTCGTGCTGGGGCTCCATCTCCGGGCATCCGAGCTCGGCGGCGCGAGCGGCGAAGAAGGACTCTCCCACCGACTCGTGCCTGGGGTCGCAGACCACCAGCGCATGCTCGACACGGGTGCTCCCCCATGGTCCGGCGTCCAGCGCGAGCTGCGCGAGGTCGTCCAATGCGCCGCCGTGCCGGAGAGCGTGGTCGAGCACGACGACGGCCGTCGAGAACGATCCGCGTCGTGCGAGCTCGACGGTGGTCTGCGCGAGGTCCGTGTACTCGACGCCGTGGAACCGACCGCCAGACGGACGCGGTCGGCCAGCGTGCAGCGTCAGCCCGACGCGTTGGAGGTCGTGCGCAATGCCCGGATCCACGACGTGGACCCGATCAGGCCACTTTTCGAGCCGCGGGACGCCGAGGATCGCCGCCGCGGAGTCCAGAGCCCACACCGCGTCCGGCCGGAGCAACGGCAGCACCGCACGCATCCGGACGAGGTGACGGCCGCGGCCGTCAAGCGCCTCCCACGCCGTTCGCTCGACGTACACCCCGTGCCGCACCCGCACGAGCTCGCCGGAACGGCGACGGCGTTGCAGGTGCCGCGCCGCTGCGCGATCGATCGCGGTGGTCCGGAGCATGTCGATGGAGTTCGCTGGGTGCATGGCGGCACTCTGTCGCTGCGCGCTGCCGCGTGGACGGTCGTCAGCCGATCTGTGGAGAAGTGCCGAGCGTCCCGACAGCCCGTCGTGTGCGCAATCGCGACAGATCTCACCCCGCGCCATCCCTCACCCGCGCGAAAGCGACAGATCGCGCCGAACAGCTGCAACTGATCTGTCGCTTTCGCGAAAGCGACAGATCGAGACTCGGCGCCGGCACGACCCGCACGCCGCACGACCCACCCCGCACACGACGACGGCCGCCGCCCCGAAGGGCGACGGCCGTCATGCTGTGGAACGAGTTACGCGACCTCGACCGTGGCGCCAGCAGCCTCGAGGGCAGCCTTCGCCTTGTCAGCGGCTTCCTTGTTCGCACCCTCGAGCACCTTGGCGTCGGGGGTCTCGACCAGGGCCTTGGCCTCGCCGAGGCCGAGCGACGTGAGGCCACGGACCTCCTTGATGACCTGGATCTTCTTGTCGCCAGCCGACTTGAGGATGACGTCGAACTCGGTCTTCTCCTCGACCTCTTCGGCCGGGGCAGCAGCACCGGGCGCCGCGGCAGCGGCGACGGGAGCGGCAGCGGTGACCTCGAAGACCTCTTCGAACTTCTTCACGAAGTCCGAGAGCTCGATGAGCGTGAGCTCCTTGAAGGCCTCGATGAGCTCGTCCTGCGAAAGCTTCGCCATGATTTTCTCCTACTACTCAGTACGTGATGTGGTTGTGGAACGCGTGCCTGGTCAGGCCGCGGACTCCTGCTTCTCGCGGAGGGCGTCCACCGTGCGGACGGCCTGCGAGAGGGGTGCGTTGAACAGGTACGCAGCACCGAACAGCGAAGCCTTGAAGGCGCCGGCGAGCTTGCCGAGCAGCACTTCACGGGATTCGAGGTCGGCGAGCTTGTCCACCTCGGTCGCGGTGAGCGGGTTACCGTCGAAGTAACCGCCCTTGACCACGAGCTCGGGGTTCGCCTTGGCGAATGCACGCAGCGACTTCGCGACGGCGACGGTGTCACCGTGGACGAAGGCGAGAGCGGACGGACCGGCGAGCTCGTCGTCGAACGACGAGATGCCGGCGTTGTTCGCCGCGATCTTGGTCAGCGTGTTCTTCACCACGGCGTACGTGGCGTGCTCACGGATCGAGTTGCGGAGCTCCTTGAGCTGCGCGACCGTGAGACCGCGGTACTCGGTGAGCAGAACGGCGTTCGAGCTACGGAAGGACTCCGTGAGCTCGGCGACCGCAGCTTCCTTGTTCGCCATGGTTCTCCTTGGGGGTCTTGCCGGCTAGCCCCAGGTCCCCGGTTGCGACGTACACAACCCACCACACGAAAAAAGCTCCGGCGCAGAGGCTCGGAGCTGCTCCCCCGCAAGCGGATGGAGTGGTTCGGAACACCTGCGCGGGCTGCCTCGTGAGAGAGGACCTTCGGTTGTCATGCAAGCACGACAACGACCGGCGGTCTTTGGCTTCGAGAACTGTAGCAGACCGCGGTGGCCCGGACCAACCACCGGACTGGAGGCCCGGTGCCGGCCCGCACCGCGCCTCCTGTCCGTCAGCGGGTCGCGTCCGCGACCATCGGGGTCTCCGCCCAGGCACCCGCCTGCGGAGCGGCCGCGGGCAGGTGCACCGTGAACACCGTGTCCCCGGGCTCGCTCGTGACCTCGACCGAGCCGCCGTGCGCCTGCACGACCGCATCGACGATCGCGAGCCCCAGGCCCGTCGAGCCCGCGCTGCGGGACCGGGAGCTGTCGGCACGGGCGAACCGCTCGAACAGCTTCGGCAGGAACCCCGGGTCGATGCCCTGCCCGGTGTCGCGCACGGTCAGGTCGACACCCGCGGCGGTCGGAGCGATCCCCACCGTGATGCGGGTGCCGTCGGGGGTGTGGGTGCGGGCGTTCGTGACCAGGTTCACGATGACCTGGTGCAGCCGGGCGGCATCACCGAGGACGACCACGGGCGCGTCGGGCACGTCGACCTCGATCGGGTGCTCGGGCGATGCGGCGTGCGCGTCGTTCACGGCGTCGAACACCAGCCCGGTCAGGTCCACGTCGTCGAACTGGATCTCGCGGCCCTCGTCGAGCCGGGCCAGCAGCAGCAGGTCCTCGACCATGCTCGTCATCCGGAGCGACTCGCTCTCGATGCGGCTCATGGCGTAGACCACGTCCTTCGGCAGGTCCCCGCCCATGCGTCGCGTGAGCTCGGCGTACCCGCGGACCGACGCCAAGGGCGTGCGGAGCTCGTGCGAGGCGTCGGCGACGAACTGCCGGACCTTCTGTTCCGAGCGTTCACGGGCCTGCATGGCGCCGCCGATGTGCTCGAGCATCCGGTTGAACGCGGTGCCGACGCGGCCGACCTCGGTGCGGGGGTCGGTGTCGGGCACGCGGACGCCGTCCAGCGCGTCGCTGCGCTCCAGCGGCATGCGGGCGACGGTCGACGCGGTCTCGGCGACGCGTTCGAGCGGCCGCAGTGAGCGTCGGACCACGATCGCCGCTCCCAGCGAGGCCGCGAGCAGCGCGAGCGCGGTGACCACGAGGACCACCCCGAACAGCTTCCACACGCTCTGGTACACCGGCGCCATCGGCAGCCCGACCACCAGGACCGCGGGCCCGACCGTTGCGGCCGTGACGCGGTAGCGGCCGAGGTCGCCGCCGAGGTCGATCGTGTGCGGCTGCTTGTCGACGGTCACCGATCCGAGCGGTGCGACCACGGAGCCGGACAGGCGCTCGATGTTGCCGTCGTTGTCGAGCACGCTGCCGACGACGGCGTCCCCGTTCAGGAAGTACACCGTCAGCGTGCCCGAGGCCTGCCCGGACGGCCGGCCGATGTCGAGCCCGGGGCCGTTGCCGCCCTGCTGTTCCACCGACCGCTGCGCACGACTGGTGGCGTACCGGAGCTGCTCGTCGATCGCCGAGCGCTGGATCGAGAACAGCGCGATGATGCTGCCCGCGCCGATGACCGCACTGACGGCGACGACGAGGGCGACGATGCTCAGGACGAGCCGGCGGCGCAGGGTCACGGGGTGCTCAGGAGATCGGCTTGATGACGTACCCGACGCCACGCACCGTGTGGATCATCGGCTGCTCGCCGGCGTCGATCTTCTTGCGCAGGTACGAGATGTAGATCTCGACGACGCTGGACTTGCCGCCGAAGTCGTACGACCACACGCGGTCCAGGATCTGCGCCTTGCTCAGCACGCGGCGGGGGTTGCGCATCAGGAACCGCAGCAGCTCGAACTCGGTGGCGGTCAGCTCGATGGGCCGTCCGGCACGGGAGACCTCGTAGGACTCCTCGTCGAGCACCAGGTCACCCACGACGATGCGCGAGTCACCCGCCTCGGAGACGGAGATCTGCGAACGACGGATCAGTCCACGCAGGCGTGCGACGACCTCTTCGAGCGAGAACGGCTTGGTGACGTAGTCGTCACCGCCGGCGGTCAGCCCCGTGACGCGGTCCTCGACCGAGTCCTTCGCGGTGAGGAACAGCACCGGGGTGTCGTCGTTGTTCTGGCGCAGCCGGTTCAGCACCTGCAGGCCGTCGAGGTCGGGCATCATGACGTCGAGCACCATGGCGTCCGGCTTGAACTCGCGGGCCTTGGCCAGGGCGTCCTGGCCACCGTTCGCGCTCGTGACGTCCCAGCCCTCGTAGCGGAGCGCCATCGAGAGCAGGTCGGTGAGGCTGGCCTCGTCGTCGACGACGAGGATGCGCAACGGGGATCCGTCGGCACGTGTGAGGCGCGGGGCTGTCTGCGGCGGGGAGATGGTCACGTGTTCGAGTGTCGAAGGGATTCCTATGAGTGGTCTGTGGAGCACCCCTCCACGCTCTGTGGATGATCCGGCAGTGCGCGGAGGAGCGTCTCCGTAGCGTCGGCCGCATGATCCGTTCCGCAGCCTGGCCCGCCGGTGCCACCGCCGTCGACGTCGACGCGCTCACCGCAGCGGCCGGGAGGACCGGCTCGGCCCCGGCAGACCGGCTCGCCCTGGCGCGCGCGGTCGCGGCCACCACCCCACCACTGACCGCAGGCACGGCCGGCCGGGTGTTCGTCACGCTCGCCGCGGTCGCCGCGGTCGACGTCGCGCTGGCCCGCACCGTCGAACCGCACCTCGACGCGCTCGGGATCCTCGCGCAGGCCAGGGTCGCCGCGCCGGCCGGGTCGACCTGGGGCGTCTTCGCTGCCGAGGCGTCCGGCGTCCGGTTGACGGCGATGCCCGCCGCCGACGGCTCCGTGCTGCTCGAGGGCACCAAGCCGTGGTGCTCGCTCGCGTCGTCGCTGTCGCACGCACTGGTGACCGCGCACGTCGGGGACGCTCGGCAGCTGTTCGCCGTCGACCTTCGCCAGGACGGTGTGACCCCGCACGACGAGGCCTGGGTCGCGCGCGGGATGCCCGACGTGCCGAGCGGCCCCGTCGACTTCGACGGGGTGTCGGCGAGCGCCGTCGGTGGACCCGGCTGGTACCTGACCCGTCCGGGCTTCGCGTGGGGCGGCATCGCGGTGGCGGCGTGCTGGTGGGGCGGTGCGGTGGGCCTCGCACGGGTCCTGCGTGCGCACGCCGGGGCCCGCCCGGACGCGGAGCTGCTGCACGTCGCGCTCGGTGGGGTGGTGGCGGACCTGGCCGACGCCGAGGACGCCCTCGCCGATGCCGCAGCCCGGATCGACGTCCGGCCGACGGACGCTCCAGCCGCCCCGGACGTCGACTGGGCGCTGCTCGCGCAGACCGTCCGCTCGCGGGTCCGCCGTGCCGTGGACGCCGTGCGCACCAGGACCGTCGGCGCCGTGGGCCCGGGTCCGCTGACGTCCGACCCCGCGGTGGCGGCCCGGGTCGCCGACCTGGAGCTGTACGTCCTGCAGGACCACGGCGACCGGGACCTGGCGCGCATCGGCCGGATGGTCCTCGAGCGCGGCGGTGTCGCGTGGTGACGTTCGACCACCGCGAACCGGGTACCGCGCCCGAGGACTGGACGGCCTTCCTCGACACCCTCCACCCCGTGCTGGTCGACCTGACCGACATCGCCGCCGTGCTGGTCGTCGCGCCGCACCCGGACGACGAGACCCTCGGCGCCGGTGGACTCATCGCCGTGGCGGCCGACGCCGGGCTGCCCGTGCACGTCGTCCTCGCGACGCTCGGCGAGGGGTCGCACCCGGACTCGCCCACCACCACGCCGTCCGAGCTCGCCGCGACCCGGGCCGCCGAGTTCCGGGAGGCCGTGGCGACGCTGCACCCGTCCGTCACGGCGGAGCCGCTCGGCATCCCCGACGTCGGGCTCCGTGAACGGCCGGACGTCCTGCGCGCGGCCCTGCTCGCCCGGCTCGACGCCACCGCCGGGCGCACGCTGCTCGTGGCGCCGTGGTCGGGCGACGGTCACCGCGACCACCGCGTCGCCGGCGAGGTCGCCACCGCGGTCGCCGCGGACCGCGACGACGTCGCGCTGCTGTCGTACCCGGTCTGGGCCTGGCACTGGGACGACGTCCGAGCGCCGGCCGCGCCGTGGCACACCGCCCGCGCGCTGCCGCTCACGGCGGCGATCCGTTCCCGCAAGCGCGCGGCCCTGGGGACCCATCGTTCCCAGGTCCTGCCGCTGTCTCCGGCGCCGGGTGACGAACCCGTCGTCGACGAGCGGCACGCTGCGCACCACCTGCGCGACACCGAGTGGTACTTCGGTGCGATGGGCTCGGGGTCGGGCTCGCGGTCCCGTGCGTCGTTCGACGAGCACTACGCGCGGAAGCCCGAGGGGTGGGACTTCGACGGGTCCTGGTACGAGCGGCGGAAGCGTGCCCTCACCCTCGCCGCGATCCCCCGCGAGCGCTACCGGTCCGCAGTCGAGATCGGCTGCGCCACCGGCGTGCTGACGGCAGCGCTCACCGAGCGTGCGGACGCGGTGCTCGGCACGGACATCGCCGCCGCTCCCCTCGCCCGGGCTCGGATCCGGGCACCACGGGCACGGTTCGTGCAGGCGGCGCTGCCCGACGAGTGGCCCGCGGGACACTTCGACCTGGTCGTGCTGTCCGAGGTCGGCTACTACCTGTCGCCAGCGGACCTCGACGCCACGATCGACCACGTCCTGGCGTCCCTGGACGACGACGGCGTGCTCGTCGCCTGTCACTGGCGGCACCCCGACGACCAGGCGGTGTCGAGTGGCGACGCCGTGGATGCCCGGCTCACCGCGCGTTGGCCCCGCGCAGCCCTGGTCCGCCACGTCGAGGACGACTTCGTGCTGAGCGTCCTGCCCGGTCCAGCGGTGTCCTCGGTCGCGCGGGCCCAGGGACTCGTCCGGTGACGGCCCGCATCGACGTCGTCGTCCCGGCGCACGACGAGCAGGACCGGATCGGCGCGTGTCTGGCAGCGCTCGAGGTCGCCGTGGGGCGGCTGCACGGCGAGCGGCCCGGCGTCGAGGTCGGTGTCACCGTCGTCCTCGACGGCTGCTCGGACGACACCGCCGGCCTCGTTGCCCGGCACCGGGTGCGGGTCCTCGAAACGCCGCACGTGGGCGTCGGGCGAGCGCGGTCACTCGGCACGGCGCAGGCGCTGGCGTCCGCACCGGGTGGGCTGCATGCGGTCTGGCTCGCCCACACCGATGCCGACTCCCGCGTCGACCCGGGCTGGCTCGTGCAGCAGGCCGACGCCCTGTCCGACGGCCTGCACCTGCTGGTCGGTGCGGTGGTGCCGGACCCCGACGACCTGACGGCCGACGTCCTCGACCGGTGGCGACTCGCGCACCCACCGGGCGCCGCACTCGGACACGTGCACGGGGCGAACCTCGGCATCCGCGCGGACGCGTACGTGGCGGTCGGCGGCTTCGACCCGGTGCGCGAGCACGAGGACGTCCGGCTGGTCGAACGGGCTCGCGCGCTGGGTCTGCAGGTGCGGGCGACGACCGAGCTGCCCGTGGTGACGAGCGGCCGGTTCGACGGACGGACCCCGGGCGGCTACGCCGAGCACCTCCGGCGGACCTACGCCCCTTAGACGACTCATGGGAACGCCTTGGCCCGGTCATCGCCGGCGTCCCTAGCTTCTCCTCAGGTCGGCCCCGCCGCGCTCCCGATGCGCGACCGGTGACCAGCGAGCCGGCCCCACCGAGGAGAACCATGTTCCTGACCTACCTCCGGCGCGAACTCACGAACCGCCGGAAGCAGACCGTCATCATCGCGATCGGCATGGCACTCGCCATCGCGCTCGTGGTCATCGTCTCCTCGATCGCGGGCGGCGTGAAGGCAGCGCAGTCGAGCGTGCTGCAGTCCGTGTACGGCGTCGGCACCGACATCACCGTGTCGAAGACCGAGACCCCGTCGTCGACGAACGGTGGACGCCCGAGCTTCGACTTCGGCGACCAGGGTTCGACCTCCGGCGGCAGCACGGACCTGTCGCAGTCGCGGCTCGCCGTCTCGCGGGGTGCGAGCACACTGACGACCGCGAACGTGGCGACGGTCGCCGGCACCGACGGGGTCAAGGCCGCCACGGGTGTCCTGACGCTCGAGAACAGCACGTTCTCCGGGTCGGTCCAACAGGGCAGCGGCACGGACGGCAGCTCCGGCACCAGCGGGGGCACCAGCACGGGCACGCAGCAGGGACCGCCGAGCGGTGGCACGGGCGAGAGCGGCGGCGGCTTCGGCGGCGGGTCGTTCAGCGTCGACTCGTTCACCGTGACCGGCATCCCCGTCACGGGCGACGCCGTCGGTCCGCTGACCAGCACCGAGATCACGAAGGGCCGCACCTTCACCAAGGCCGACACCGGCAAGGACGTCGTCGTCCTCGACGCCGCCTACGCCAAGAGCGAGTCGAAGGCCGTGGGAGACACGCTGTCGATCGGTGGCAAGGACTTCACCGTGATCGGCATCGTCGCCTCGACGGGGTCCGCCAGCACGACCGGGTCGAACACCTACATCCCGCTCGACACCGCCCAGACGCTCGCCGACCTGGACGGCAAGGTCACCTCGATCTACGTCTCCGCCGACTCGTCCTCCGACGTCCAGGCGATCAAGACCGCACTGCAGGCGAAGCTGACCAGCGCGACCGTGTCCACCGAGTCCGACCTGGCCTCGAGCGTCTCCGGTTCGCTGTCGA
Organism: Curtobacterium sp. VKM Ac-2922; assembly: GCF_022815645.1. GTDB lineage: Bacteria > Actinomycetota > Actinomycetes > Actinomycetales > Microbacteriaceae > Curtobacterium. Next base: position 241,730 of record NZ_JALGRO010000003.1, read on the forward strand.
CCGCGTCGACCCTGGTCTCGAACCTCGGGACCTGGCTGTCGATCGTCGTCCTGGCCGCCGCGTTCCTCATCGCGATCCTGTTCACGATCTCGGGCGTCACCCGTCGCACCCGCGAGTTCGGCACCCTCAAGGCGATCGGCTGGTCGAACGGCCGGATCACCCGCCAGGTCGCCGGCGAGTCCCTCGTCCAGGGCCTGATCGGTGGGGTCATCGGCGCCGCGGCAGGCTTGCTCGGCATCCTGGTCGTCAACGTCATCGCACCGACGATCTCGGCGAGCGCCTCGACCTCGACCGATGCCCGGCCGGGTGCCGGCGGCGGGATGCCCGGCAGTGCAGCCACAGGGGCAGCCGGCAGCGGTGCCGCGGGCGGTGCGCCCGCGGGCGGGTTCGGGGGTGGCGGGGCGAGCGCATCCACCACCGACGTCGTCCTGCACGCGCCCGTGACCGTCGAGGTGATCCTGCTCGCGATCGGACTCGCCGTCCTCGGGGGCCTGATCGCCGGCGCGCTCGGCGGGTGGCGTGCGTCGCGTCTCCGTCCGGCCGAGGCACTGCGGAGCGTTGCGTGATGCCGGGCCCCACCACCGGGACGAACCCGACCGCACCGCACCCCACCACCGGGACGAACCCGACCGCACCGCACCCCACAACCACTGACCGGACCGATCCGGCCACACCCGAGAAGAACCGACAGACCGGAGGACCCACCGTGACCAGCACCGAGACCGCACCGTCCGCGGCGGACGCCAGCCGGGCCTCCCGGCCGATGTACCACCTGACCAACGTGAGCAAGACCTACCAGCAGAAGAACCGGACGGTCACTGCGCTGACGAACGTCGACCTGACGATCCCGCAGGGGCAGATGGTCGCGGTGCAGGGTCCGACGGGTGGGGGCAAGTCGACGCTCCTGCAGATGCTCGGTGCGCTGGACCGGCCGACTGCCGGATCCGTCGCGCTCGGCGACCGCGACGTGGCGAAGCTCGGCGACCGCGCCCTGACCGACCTGCGCGCGACCGAGATCGGCTTCGTGTTCCAGAGCTTCAACCTCATCCCGACGCTCACCGCGCTGGAGAACGTCGAGACCGCGTTCGCCGGGTCGCTGGCGAACCGCAGCCGCGCCGAGATCCGGCAGCGGGCGACCGATGCACTGCAGGAGGTCGGCCTCGGCGAGCGCCTCGACCACCTGCCGGCCGAGCTGTCGGGCGGGCAGCAGCAGCGCGTCGCGATCGCCCGCGCGCTGGTGAAGAACCCGAGCGTGCTGCTGGCCGACGAGCCGACGGGTGCGCTCGACGAGGGCACGCGCGACGAGATCATGGGGCTCATCGAGCGGCAGTGGAAGGACCGTGGGCTGACGGTCGTCATCGTCACGCACGACTCGTGGGTGGCGCGCCGCGCCGAGCGGCGGCTGCACATCAAGCAGGGGCAGGTGCGCGAGGTGCAGTAGCGTCAGCAGACCTGCGCGGGCCTGGAGGCTCGGTGCGCGCCCGCCGCGCACGTCGCGTCCGCCGGACCGCCCCCCTTGGCCATCGCGTGCCCCGCCCACGGACCGCACCCCCGCACCGACATCGCGCCCCGCTCCAACGGGGTGCGATGTCGGTGCCGGGGTGCGGTGTGCCGGACTCCCGGAGTGTCAGCGGGTCGTCGGGTAGTCGCAGTACGCGAACCAGGTCGAGTCGGGGGCCCACGGCGGGACGTTGACGGTGCCCTGCCCGCCCTCGAGCGACACGAGGGTCTCGGGCACGACCGCCATCCGCGCGCCGCGCACCAGCACCCCGGGCAGCAGCCGGAGCTCCACGCGGTGGTCGGCCGGGTGCCCCTGCACGCCGGGCTCGTACGACAGGTACAGCAGGTGGGCGCCGTCCGGTGACACGTGCGGGAACCAGTTCACCCGGTCGTCCGCCGTGATCCGCACGGGGTCGGTCGCACCGGGCGCGAGGGCGACGAGCTGCGCCGTGCCGGGGGTGAACACCTCGGAGTTGAACACGAGCGTGTCGCCGGCGAACGAGCAGCCGTCGGCCGGGAACGCGTCGCGGGTGACGAACGTCGGCGCTCCCGTGGCGGGGTCGACGAGCGCGACGTCGGTCGTCCAGACACCGTCCTCGGACAGCTCCCCCACGATCGACGCCAGCGAGGACCCGTCGGGCGCGATGCCGTGCAGGTAGAACTTGCGCTTGACGGGCAGCTCGGCGGCGGCATCGGTGAGCTGCTCGGTCGCGCCGCCCGCGGGCAGCGGCACGCGGTACAGCTCGCCGTTGCGGGCACTCACCACGACGGCGTCCCCGGACGGCTCGAGCACGTGGTCGTTGTTGATCTCGTCGACGCCGTCCATCGGGACCGGCACCAGGGCGGTTTCGTCGAGCACGGTGCCGGGCTCGGGCAGGTGCAGCAGCCACAGGTCGCCGTTGCCGTTGAGCACGAGCGTGTCGGCGTCGAGCACGTTCGGCGCCTCGACCAGCACGGTGTCCGACGCGAACACGAGCCGACTGGTCCGTGCGGCGACGTCGTACACGTGCACGCGGCTGGTCTGGCCGGGCAGCAGCTGCCGGCCGCGGGGAGTGTCGGTCATGGTCTCATCCTGTCGTGTGCGTGGTGCCGTGGCTGGCGTGGGCAGGCTCCCGACGCAGACGAGTCTCGGCCCGGCGGACATCCTGCGGCGTCTGGGAGCCACATTCTGTCCGCCGAGCCGAGACTCGGCGGTGCGGGTGGTGCGTTGTGCGCGTGCGGCTACTTCACGGCACCGGCGGTCAGGCCGGCGACGAACTGGCGCTGCACGATCAGGAACGCGATGACGACCGGGATCGACACGACCAACGACGCCGCCATGATCTGGTTCCAGTACACGTTCGTCTGCGTCGAGTACTGCTGCAGGCCGACCGCCAGGGTCTGCCCGTTGCCGTTCGTCATGACCGAAGCGAACAGGACCTCACCCCAGGCGGTCATGAACGAGTAGATCCCGACGGCCACCAGACCCGGGCGGGCCGACGGCAGGATGATCCGGAACAGTGCACCCATCGGGCCCGAGCCGTCGACCATCGCGGCCTCGTCGAGCTCGCGCGGGATCGTCTCGAAGTACCCCGCCAGCATCCAGATCGAGAACGGCAGCGTGAACGTCAGGTACGTGATGATCAGGCCGGTCCAGCTGCCGACGAGCTGGATGCCGAGCGAGTTCCCGAGGTTCGTGAAGATCAGGAACAGCGGGAGCAGGAACAGCACGCCGGGGAACATCTGCGTCGACAGGACCGTGGTCGTGAAGGCGCTCTTGCCCTTGAAGTCCCACCGCGACACCGCGTAGGCGGCGAACGTCGCGATGATGAGCGAGAACACGGTCGCGACCGTGCAGACCACGAGCGAGTTGATGAAGTACTGCCCCAGCGGCACCGTCGACCACATGTCGATGAACGGCTGGAACGTGATGTTGGTCGGGATCCACGTGAAGTCGTTCTGCACGTCACCGAGCGGCTTGATGGCCGTGGTGATCATCACGTAGAGCGGCACGACCGTGAACACGGTCAACAGTGCCAGGACGATGATCTTGAAGGACTTGGCGCCCACTGTTTCACGCACGGACGGACCTCCGGTTGGTCACGGCGAGGTAGATGCCGGTGACGACGAGCAGGAACAGCAGGAGCAGCACGCTCATCGCGGCGCCGGAGCCGAAGTTCCAGGTGATGAACGACGCGTTGTAGATGTGGAAGCTGAGCAGGTCGGCCGCCGGGGGCTGCGCCGTCGAGCCGAACAGCACGTAGGGCGTGTTGAAGTCGTTGAAGGTCCAGAGGAACATCACGAGCACGAGCGTCACGTTGACCGGGCGCACCATCGGCAGGGTGATCGAGCGCCACTGCCGGAACGGCTTCGCACCGTCGACCGAGGCGGCCTCGTACACGTCGGCCGGCACGGACTGCAGGCCCGCCATGAGCATGAGGAACGCGAACGGCCAGGTCTTCCAGATCGCCACGACGACGACGGCCACGAAGGCGTTGTTGCCGATCAGCCAGAAGGGACCGCTGCCGCTGAACAGGTGCAGCTGGTCGACCAGGATGTGGTTGATCGCACCGGAGTCACGCTGGAACATGAACTTCCACGTGATGACACCGGCGTACATCGGCAGCGCGTAGGGCACCAGGAACAGCGTGCGGAACAGGCCGCGACCCTTGAAGGGCTTCTGCAGCGCGACCGCGGCCATCATGCCGAAGCCCCACGACAGGCCGACCACCAGCACGGTGAACGCGCAGGTGATCAGGAACGAGTTGAGCAGGCCCTTGCCGATGGCCTGGTTGAAGTCCACGGCCACGGAGTAGTTGTGCAGCCCGGCGAACGGCGCAGCGCCCCAGTTCGCGATGAAGTACTTGGTGAGCTGGATGAAGCTGATCCAGATGCCGGTGAGCATCGGGACGATGTGGATCAGGAGCTCGAAGAGGATGGCGGGACCGACGAGGGCGTACGGCAGCCACGTGATGCGGCGCTTCCCCTTGGGCGGAGGCCCCGACAGTGTCGGTGCCTTCGTGTGCAGCAGGTCGGGCGCCTCGGATTCCGGCAGGACCGTCGTGGACATGGGCAGGGCCTTTCGGCGTCAGGGGTGTTCGTGTTCGGGTGCTCCGCCGACCGTGGCAGCGGTCGCGGCGGTGGGGGGAGGAGACCCGGGGCGTTCCCTGCGGACGCGCCCCGGGCCTCCTGGCTGAGTGCTGGATCAGCCGTTCGCCTGGGACACCTGGTCCTGGGCCGTCTGGAGCGCCGACTTGATGTCGCTGTCCGAGACCGTGCCGCCGGTGGCGATCTTGGCGAACATGTCGTTCATCGCCTTGCCCACCGTGGACTCGAACTGGTCCTCGGCCGGCACGAGCGGGAGCGGCTTCGCCTTGTTGTTGTAGATGTCGAGGAACGTCTTCGTCTGCTCGTCGGTGACCGAGTCAGCAGCGGAGGCGAGCACCGGCAGTGCCGAGTACGGCTTGTCGAGCGTCGACTGCGTGTCCGCGCTCGTCATGTACTTGACGAACTTCAGCGCGCCGTCCTTGTTCTTCGTGTTCTTGAAGATCGACAGGTTGATGCCGGCCGGGAACGAGGCGATGTCCTTGCCGCCCTTGGGGGCGGGGAAGGGGACCACGCCGAACTCGTCGGCGGACATGCCGTTCGACGTGATCGTCGCGTTCGCGTTGTTCTGCGTCAGCATCATCGCGGCCTTCTTGTTCGCGAAGTCCGAGACCGCCTGCGTGCCGTTGTCGTACTGGGCGTTCGAGGTGTTGACGACCTTGTCGCTCTGCATCAGGTCGATGTAGCGCTTGATGCCGTCGACGTTCGCGGACGAGGTGAAGGTCGGCTTGCCGCTCTTGTCGAACCACTCGCCGCCGTTCTGCGCCGAGTTGATGAACGCGAAGTGCGCGTTCTCGGTGTACGAACCACCCGCGATGGTGAAGCCGTACTTGCCGCCCGTGGTGAGCTTCTTGGCGTCGGCGGTCAGGTCCTCCCACGTGGTGGGGGCTTCGATGCCGGCGTCCTTGAACATCTGCTTGTTGTAGTACAGGCCGTACGCCAGGCCGTAGAGCGGGACGCTCGTGACGGTCTTGCCGGGCGCACCGCCGGTGGACAGCGCGACCTTGCCGAACTTGTCGGCGCCGCCGATGGCCTTCATCTCGGAGCTGCCGAACTCCTGGAAGGCGTTCGTCGCCTGGAGCGAGGTGGCCCAGGTGTTGCCGATGTTGACCACGTCCGGACCCTGGCCCGAGGTGACGGCGGTCTGGATCTTGGTCTGCAGGTCGTTCCAGCCGATGACCTGGAGGTTGACCTTGATCCCGGTCTCCTTGGTGAACTTCTTGAGCTCGGGGGTCAGGACCTCCTTGTCGTTCTGCAGGGAGGTGCCCTGGTTGGACGCCCAGTAGGTGAGCGTCTTGGAGTCGCCGGACGAGCCGGATCCTCCGGCTGAGCAGGCTGCGAGGCCGGTCACGGTGAGTGCCGCGGCCGCGGTGATGGCCAGTGCGCGGATGGCAGTGCGCATGACTCTCTACTTTCTCGTCGTTGAGATGGTGCAGGGATGGTGCGTTCGGGTGCTGCTGTGTGGTGCTGCGGGTCGGACCGGAGTCCGCCCCACGGTGCGGGTCAGACCGGAGTCCGCCCCACGGTGCGGGTCAGACCAGGGTCTTCTCCGCGGGGTCCCACCCCTCGTCGAGGGTCTGGGAGGGCGACACGGTGCTCGTCACGAGCACCGCCTCGCCACGTTCGGCTGCCTCGGCGATGGAGACCATCACGTCGAGGACGTGGAAGGCGAGCGCACCGGGGACCCGGTTCGTCTCGCCCGCGCGCAGGGAGCGGGCCAGGTCGACCACGCCGGTGCCACGCGAGTAGGTGGACCCGACGGCGGGGATCGTCTCGGGCTCGTCGGCGCCGTGTGCGTAGAGCTCGGTGTCGCCGTCGAAGTTGTTCGGGTCGGGGAACACCACGGTGCCCGTCTCGCCGGCGATCTCGACGAAGCCGGTGCGTCCGCGGTCGGACTCGAACGAGAACACGCTCTGCGCGCTCCCGCCGTTCTCGAACTCGATCAGGGCGGAGTGGTTCGTCGGGACCTCGACCGGGAACTCGGTGCCCGCCTTCGGGCCGGAGCCGATCGTGCGCGTGGCACGGGACTTCGACGCCGTCGCGGTGACCTTCGACACGGGGCCGAAGGCCTGCACGAGTGTGGTGATGTAGTACGGGCCGATGTCGAACAGCGGGCCGGCACCCACGGCGAACAGGAACTCGGGGCTCGGGTGCCACGACTCCGGCCCGGGGCTCTGGAAGAGCGTCAGACCGTTGAGCGGCGTGCCGATCCGGCCGTCGCGGATGGTGCGCAGGGCGGTCTGCAGTCCGGCGCCCAGGAAGGTGTCCGGAGCGACGGAGACGGTGACGCCGGCGGCAGCAGCGGCGTCACGCAGCTGCGTGGCGCTCGCACGGTCCAGCGCGTACGGCTTCTCGCCCCACACGTGCTTGCCGGCGGCGACCGCCTGCAGTGCGACCTCGACGTGCGCGGCGGGGATCGTCAGGTTGACGACGATCTCGATGTCGTCGTCGGCCAGCAGCTGCTCGACCGAACCCGAGGCGGGCACGCCCCACTTGGCGGCCTGGGCGGCGGCGCGGGGCTCGTCGATGTCGGCGATGAAGCGGACCTGCACGTCGGGGAAGACGGTGAGGTTGCCGAGGTACTGGTCCGAGATGACGCCGGCACCGATGACCCCGACGCCGACGGGGCCCGTGCGGCGGGTCGTGGCGGCAGCGGTCGTGTCGGCCGGAGCGGTCGTGGTGGTGTCGGTCATGCGCGGACCCCCTGCAGGAACGAGTACGAGTCGGTGACGGCCTGGAACACGTCGCCGTCGTGGTCGTCGAGTTCGACCACGTGCTGCGCGTCGGGCGCAGCGGCGAGGATCTCGCGGATCGGCATGATGCCGTTGCCCACGGCGACCTGCTGCTTGTCGTCGTGCGAGCCGTCACCGTCCTTGACGTGCAGGAACCGGACCTTGTCGCCGTACTTGCCGATGACGGCCACCGGGTCGTCACCGCCGACCTTGACCCAGTAGGTGTCGAGTTCGAGCACGACGTCGTCGGACAGCGCGTCGGCGAAGACCTCGTAGGCGCTGACGCCGTCGATGCGGTTCGAGAACTCGAACGCGTGGTTGTGGTACCCGAGCGTCAGGCCGTGGTCGGCTGCGCGGGGTGCGAGTGCACTGAGTTCGCGGGCGATGGCCTCGACGTCCTCGCGGGTGGTCCAGCGGGCCTCGTCGATGTGCGGGTCGATGAGCGTTCCGGTGCCGACCGTCGCGGTGGCGTGGAAGATGCGCTCGAGGCCCTGCTCGCCGGCGTCCAGCAGACGGGCGTGGCCACTCGGTGCGACCAGCCCGGCGTCCTTGAGGGCCGTCGCGTACTCGTCGGCGCGGTCCACGTAGCCGAAGAGCTCGACGTCCGTGAAGCCGATGCCGGCGATGCGCTGCAGGGTGCCGGGCAGATCGGCACTGAGCGCGTCGCGGACCGTGTAGAGCTGGACCGAAAGCGGTTGGGTCACCAGTGTTCTCCTCATCGAGTGGTGCGGTCGTCTCTGACCGATCGTCACACTACGAGCACTTCTGTCGGCGGTCAAGCAGAAGTCCGCAATACTTCGACGCACTTCATTGCGTGGCTCGTTCGATGTGTGTTTCACTCCCTGCATGGTCGACTTGACTCGGACGGCAGCGTCGCCGCCGGTCGGGGCGAGCGAGTTGTTCCAGATCCTGCGCGACGGTGTCCCGCGGACCCGGGCCGAACTCGCTGCACTGACGGGTTCCGCACGCTCCACCATCGGCGTGCGCCTGGACGCCCTGCTCGACGTCGGACTCGTCGGTGCCGTCGAGACCGCCGCGTCGACGGGCGGTCGTCCTCCGGCGCAGGTCGCCCTCGTGCCCACCGCACGCCTGGTCATCGCCGCCGACCTCGGCGCCTCGCACGGTCGGGTCGCGGTCACCGACCTGGTCGCCGCCCCGCTCGCCACGCGCGAGGCGCAGATCGACATCGCCGCCGGCCCCGTCCCCACGCTGACGTGGCTGGTACAGGCGATCGACGAGCTGCTCGACGAGGTCGGCCGGACCCGCGACGACGTCGTCGCGATCGGCATCGGCGTGCCCGGCCCGGTCGAGTTCTCGACCGGGCGCCCCGCGAACCCCCCGATCATGCCCGGCTGGGACGGCTTCGACGTGCCGTCGTGGCTCCGGCAGCACATCCAGGCGCACGTCCTGCTCGACAACGACGTCAACATCGCCGCCCTCGGGGAACGCGAACACGGCTGGCCCGACGTCGACCACCTGCTGTTCGTCAAGGTCGCGACCGGCATCGGCTCGGGCATCGTGTCCGAGGGCCGGCTGCAACGCGGCGCGCAGGGCACCGCTGGTGACATCGGGCACGTGCGGGTGTCGCGCGCGGGCGACGTCCCGTGCCGCTGCGGCAACACGGGGTGTCTCGAGGCCGTCGCCTCCGGGCCCGCCATCGCCCGCGCGCTCCGGGCGAAGGGCCACGACACCCACACGAGCGCCGACGTCATCGCGATGGTCAACCGTTCCGACCTCGACGCCATCTACGCGGTCCGTCAGGCCGGCCGCGACATCGGCGAGGTCCTGGCGACGTGCATCTCGCTCATCAACCCCTCGGTCATCGTGCTCGGCGGTTCCGTCACCCAGGCCGGCGAGCACCTGCTCGCCGGTGTCCGCGAGGTCGTCTACGCGCGCTCCATGCCGCTCGCGACCGAGCACCTGGTCATCGCGCCGTCGCGTGCCGGGGGTGTGGCGGCCCTCCAGGGCGCAGCGTCGCTGGCCATCGGGTACGCGCTCTCCCCCGCCGGCGTCGACGAGCTCGTCGCGTTCGCCGAGGGCCGCCAGCTCGTGTCCTGACCGTCGTCCCGGTCGGGGGCGCCGGACGCAGTGCGCAGTCCGCCCGGCCCGGTCGGTGCGCCGGTTCGGTGATCGACGGTGGTCGGGGGGAGAATCGTCCGGTGACGATCGTGCAGCCCACCCTGTGGGACGACCTGGAGGCCCCACCCGGGTCCGCCACGTCGGCGCGCGCCGTCCACGACGCCTTCACCGCCCTGCGCGGCCACACCGAACGGATCGTCGCGCACTCCTCCGACCGCGTCGCCTGGCTCCGCGCCCGCGCCGCCGGCATCACCGCGACCGACGTCGCCCGGCTGGCGTCGCTGCGCGCCGTCGACGCCGTCGTGCTCGACAAGCGGTACGGCTCCCGGTTCTCCGGCAACGTCTACACCGAGCACGGCAAGGACCGCGAACCCGTCCTGGCCGCCTGGGTCGCCGCCACGCACGGCATCCAGCCCTCGGCCCACCTGTTCCACGCCGCCGCCAACCGTGCTCACCTCGCCACACCCGACGGCGTCGGGCACGACCGCGACGGGCGCCTGCTGCTCGCCGAGATCAAGACGACCTCGCACGGCTGGAAGCGCGTGCCGCGGCACTACCTCCGGCAGGTCTGGTGGCAGCAGTACGTGCTCGGCGCCGACCGCACGTTGTTCGTGTGGGAGAAGCACGACGACTTCGTGCCGATCGCCGACGAACCCGAGTGCACGTGGATCGACCGCGACGACGACCAGATCCGCGGGCTCGTCGCCCTGGCCGACACGGTGCTCGACCGCCTGCGCTCCGCGCGCTGACGCGCCGGGCCGCGCGTGTGGCGCGGCGTCAGAGCGGCTCGCGCAGCACGGTCCGCACGAGGGCCTCTGCCCGCGCCGATGACACCCCGAGACGGCGCATGTCGTCGGCGAACCGTCGCGCGGCGGCCTCGGCCTGGTTGCGGACCTCGTCGAGCGACTGCGCGACCACGGTGCCGGCTCGACCCCGCGACCGCACCAGGCCGTCCGACTCCAGCTCGCGGTAGGCCCGGGCGACCGTGTTCACCGCCAGGCCGAGGTCCGCGGCGAGTCGCCGGACGGTCGGCAGGCGCGTACCCACCAGGAGGGAACCGTCGGTGATCATCGTCCGGTACTGCTGGCGGATCTGTTCGTAGGGCGGCACGCCGGACCCGACGTCGACCCGGATCACTGCGGCGCGCTCCGGACCGCCCGGACACGTGGGAAAGCCACCACGACGAGCACGGCCGCGGCCAGCGAGGTCACCGTCCAGGTCACGGCGGCGAACGCACCGGGTCCGATGAACGGCACGTCGAGTGCACTGATCAGCTCGGGGACGGTGAGCAAGGCCGCTGCGACACCGGTCGCGATGGCTGCAGCCGAGGCGTCCTGCGCCACGAGTCGACGCACCAGGTCCCTGGTCTGCAACTCGGCCTCGTCAGCGGCGCGCTGCGGGGTGCCTGCGACCACCTTGGCGGTCACGAGGGACGACACGAGCACCAGGACGGCCACCATCGTCAACAACAGCGCGGGCGACGGCACCGGCTGCAGCCCGGAGAACCGCGGCGACGTCACCATCGCCAGCACCGTCCAACCGGACAGTCCCACCGCCGCGAGCACCGCGATCAGCGCCGCGCGCCGCATCCGCCGCGGGGTGAGGTCCCGCGCGGGCAGGGCGACCGCCGAGGCGACACGCTGGTCACCCACATGGTGGGACCGGAGCCCCAGTCCCGCCAGCGCGCCGAAACCCGCCGCACCGACGACCGCGCCGACGAGCAACAGGTCCGGGACAGCGCGACCACGATCAGCTCCGGTCCCCCACACGTACACGACCGAGACACCGGTGCCGACGGCGATGCCGATCGCGAGTGCGACGAGACGCCGCCGGTACCAGGCGCGGAGCACCCGATGCGTGGGATCCGTCGCCCGGACCGAACGGCCCACCACCACCGCGAGCACGACGAGCAGCAGTGCGACGCCGATCTCCCCCGCGGCGAGCCAGGCGGTCGAGGCAGAGACGAACGGTGACGGCATGGTGAGGATTGTATTGCTACAGACATTGCGACACAATGCCGCATCCGGCGCGCCGCGCGTCAGACCTTGACGAGGCGCAGCCGGCTCATGCCGACCACCAGGATCCCCATCAGCGCGATGAACACGGCGACGCCCAGGCAGTAGAGCGCCACGACGCCGTAGCCCAGCGCCGGGTCGAGGAACGGGTACGGCACCCACCCGTCTGTGGCGCCACGGATCAGGATGACGATCAGCCAGACCGCCGGGTAGAGCAGGAACCACCACACGTGCTGCAGCAGCAACCGGGCCCGGTCGGAGAACAGCAACCAGTCGAGCACCGCGTACACGGGCAGCACCCTGTGCAGGACGTCGTTCGACCACGGCACCGACGCAGACACGTCGGCGTTGACGAGCAGCGTGTTGTAGACGATCCCCGTCGTGGCGATGTACACGGTCGCGGCACCGCGGAACACGCTCAGACCCGTTGAGCCGCGCTTGCGCCGCGCCGCGCCGATCAGCGTCAGAGCGAACGCGACGGCGATGAACACGTTCGACTGGATGGTGAAGTACCCGAAGAAGTTCCAGAACAGGTACGACTCGAGTTTCGAGCTGACGAGCCACTGGGCGACGATCGCGGCGACGACAGCGATGACGGCGATCAGTCGCAGGGCGTTGACGAGGGTGCGCACACCGCAAACCTATCCGGCCCGATCCCGGACGGGCACGCCGTCGTGGGCACAGACGCAGAACGGCCCCGCATCTGATGCGATGCGGGGCCGTTCGTGGTGTCGGTGACCGTGATCAGCGACTCAGATGCTGTTGACGTCCAGCGGGATGGGCCTGTGGACCCTGTTCCGCAGGTCGTCGTCAGATGCTGTTGACGTCCAGCGGGATGCCCGGACCGAAGGTCGTCGAGACGGCGCCCTTCATGACGTAACGGCCCTTCGAGGCGCTGGGCTTGAGGCGGTTGATCTCCTCGAGCGCGGTCGAGATGTTCTCGTCGAGCTGCTCCGGCGTGAACGAGGCCTTGCCGACGACGAAGTGCACGTTGGCGTGCTTGTCGACGCGGAACTCGATCTTGCCGCCCTTGATGTCGTTGACGGCCTGCGCCACGTTCGGGGTCACGGTGCCGGTCTTCGGGTTCGGCATGAGGCCACGCGGGCCCAGCACCTTGCCCAGACGACCGACCTTGCCCATGAGCTCGGGGGTCGAGACGGCGGAGTCGAAGGACGTGTAGCCCTCAGCGACCTTGGCGATGAGCTCGTCGCCACCGACCTCGTCGGCGCCGGCGGCGATGGCGGCCTCGGCCGCAGCACCCGTCGCGAAGACGATGACGCGGGAGGTCTTACCGGTGCCGTGCGGCAGGATGACGGTGCCACGGACCATCTGGTCCGCCTTGCGGGGGTCGACGCCGAGCTTCAGCGCGACCTCGACCGTGGAGTCGGTCTTCGCAGAGCCGGTCTCCTTGGCCAGGGCGACGGCCTCGGTCGGGGTGTAGAACTTGTCGGCCTCGATCTTCGCGGCCGCGGCCTGGTAGGCCTTGGACTTCTTCGCCATGGTGGTCTCCTTGCGAGATACGTGGTTGGCGAGCCGGCGAGGCTCTCCCACGGAAGGGTTTGGGGTGTGGACCTGAGGGGTGAGCCCTAGTGCTTGGACAGCACTACGCCTCGACCGTGATGCCCATCGAACGAGCAGTGCCGGCGATGATCTTCGCGGCCTGGTCGATGTCGTTGGCGTTCAGGTCGGCCTGCTTGGTCTCGGCGATCTGACGGACCTGCTCCATCGAGATCTTCGCGACCTTGACCGTGTGCGGGGTCGAGGACCCCTTCTGCACACCCGCGGCCTTCTTGATGAGCTCGGCAGCCGGCGGGGTCTTGAGGATGAACGTGAACGAACGGTCCTCGTAGACGGTGATCTCCACCGGGACGACGTTGCCGCGCTGCGACTCGGTCGCGGCGTTGTACGCCTTGCAGAACTCCATGATGTTCACGCCGTGCTGACCGAGCGCCGGACCGATCGGGGGGGCCGGGTTGGCGGCTCCCGCGTTGATCTGCAGCTTGATCAGGCCCGTGACCTTCTTCTTCGGTGCCATGGTGTGTTTCCTCCTGGGATCGAACGCACGGGATTCCGTGCACTCTCCCGCTGAGCCGGCGGTTCCGACTCGCGGTGACGAGCCTGCGACACCCGGGGGTGCGCTGGCCCAAACTCGATGAGTGTACCCGATGTGGGGTGGGGCTAGAGCTTGGTGACCTGGTCGAAGCTGAGCTCGACCGGGGTCTCGCGCTCGAACAGCGAGACCAGCACCGTGAGCTTGCCGCTCTCCGGCTTGATCTCGGCGATCGATCCGGGCAGACCCGCGAACGAGCCTTCCTTGATCGTGATCGTCTCGCCGACCTCGAAGTCGACCTCGGCGGCCGGCTGGGCCTGCGTGAGGCCGGAGCCCTTGCCGCCCTTGCTCGGCGCGGTCTCGGCGACCTGCACCAGGGACTTCAGCATGCCGAAGGCCTCGTCGAAGCGGAGCGGCGTGGGGTTGTGCGCGTTGCCGACGAAGCCGGTGACACCCGGGGTGTGCCGGACGACGGACCACGAGTCTTCGTTGAGGTCGAGGCGGACCAGCACGTAGCCGGGGATCCGCACGCGGGTGACCAGCTTGCGCTGCCCGTTCTTGATCTCGACGACGTCCTCCATCGGGACCTCGACCTGGTAGATGTAGTCCTCCATCGACATCGACACCATGCGGTTCTCGATGTTCGACTTCACGCGACGCTCGAAGCCCGCGTACGAGTGGATGACGTACCACTTGCCCGGCTTCATCCGCAGTTCGGCCTTGAAGGCCTCGTACGGGTCGACCTCGGCCGGCTCGTCGTCCTCGAGTGCGTCGGGGTCGGCCTCGATGGTGACCTCGGTGTCGGGGGCCAGGTCGACCTCGGACTCCGGGGCGATGGCACCGAGTGCGTCGGCGGACTCCTCCGCGGCGATCGTGGCGCTGGCCTGCTCGGGCGACTCGTCCTCGAGCTCGGACTCTTCCTCGTCCTCGACGGCTTCGACGGCGGCCTCGGCCTCGTCGGCGGAGTCGATCTCGAGCGCGTCGTCGACGACGGCGTCGGCCTCGGCGTCGCGGGACTCGGCGAGGGCCGTCAGGGTCTCGTCGATGCCGTCGACGTCACCGTCGTCCGGCTCGGCGGACAGGCCGAGCGATTCGTCGTCCTCGTCCTCGACCTCCATCGCACGCTCTTCGGCGGACTCGGCCGAACGGAGCTCGCCCGTCTCGACGTCGCCTTCCTGGTTCTCTTCCACCTCGGAGGACTGCTCTGCAGCGGTCGCGAGGTCGATGTCGTCGCGGGAGTTGTCAGACACTGTCGGTTCTTTCCGTTCGGTGGTGCGGATCGGGTCGGCGTGCGCCCTGGTCGGTGTTCGCGCCGGTCAGGTCGCGGTCGGGCTGCGTCGTGGTCGACCAGTGCGGACGGCCGCGACGGGTGCGACCCCGATCAGGCAGTGGGGCCGTTGCCGAAGACGTAGCCGACGCCGAGGCCGAACACGAAGTCGAGGATCGAGACCAGCACCATCATCACGACGACGAACACCAGCACGACGCCGGTGTAGCTGAAGAGTTCCTTGCGGGTCGGCGTGACCACCTTGCGCAGTTCGCCGAGGACCTGGCGGATGAAGAGGGCGATGGCCGCGAACGGACCCTGGCGCGTGGCCCGGTCCTGCTTCGCCTTGGCGACGACGTCGTCCGCCGTCGTCTCCATGTCGTTGCTCGCCAACTCTTCACCCTTCCAGCGTTGCAGGGCGGACAGGACTCGAACCTGCAACCTGCGGTTTTGGAGACCGCTGCTCTACCAATTGAGCCACCGCCCTTCAGAAGACGAACTGCCTTCCGGGTGGAGCACGTCCGTCATCAACGGGGCGCGACCACCGCAGACGAGTGTACGGGAGTGCGTCACACGGTGTCCACTTGAGGGGTGCTCCGGCGTGCCGCGCCGATAGGCTGGACGGGTGAGCACCGCAGCCGAAGGCCCCGAGTCCACCACCGCCCAGCGACCCCGGATCGCGTCGCGCATCGCCGCGATCGCCGAGTCCGCGACGCTCAAGGTCGATGCGAAGGCCAAGGCCCTCAAGGCCGCCGGACGCCCGGTGATCTCCTTCGCCGCGGGTGAACCCGACTTCGCCACGCCCGCCCACGTCGTCGAGGCCGCCGTGGCCGCCGCCCAGGACCCGAAGAACCACCGGTACACGCCGGCGACGGGTCTGCCCGAGCTCAAGCAGGCCGTCGCGGACAAGACCGCACGCGAGTCCGGCATCACGGTCGACCCCGCCCGCGTGATCATCACGAACGGTGGCAAGCAGGCCGTCTACCAGGCCTTCCAGACGATCGTCGACGACGGCGACCAGGTGTTGCTGCCCGCGCCGTACTGGACCACCTACCCCGAGGCCATCCGACTGGCCGGCGGCGAGCCGGTCGAGGTCTTCGCCGGCAGCGACCAGGGGTACCTGGTCACCGTCGAGCAGCTCGAGGCCGCGCGCACCCCCAAGACCAAGGCGCTGCTGTTCTGTTCGCCGTCCAACCCGACGGGCGCCGTGTACTCCGCCGAGCAGACCCGCGCCATCGGCGAGTGGGCGCTCGAGCACGGCATCTGGGTGATCAGCGACGAGATATACCAGGACCTGGTCTACGACGGCATCACCTTCACCGGGATCCTCGAAGCCGTGCCGGACCTGGCCGACACCACCATCCTGGTGAACGGCGTCGCCAAGACCTACGCGATGACCGGCTGGCGCGTCGGGTGGTTCATCGGCCCGGCCGACGCCGTCAAGGCCGCGTCGAACCTGCAGTCGCACCTGTCCAGCAACGTGTCGAACGTGTCGCAGCGTGCCGCGATCGCCGCACTCACGGGTCCGCAGGAACCGGTGACGGCCATGCGCGAGGCCTTCGACCGGCGTCGCCGGGCCATCGTCGACGGGCTCAACGCGATCCCGGGCTTCGTCACGCCGACGCCGCAGGGCGCCTTCTACGTCTACCCCGACGTCACCGCGCTGCTCGGACGCGAATGGGCGGGCTCGACGCCCACCACGACGCTCGAGCTCGCGGACCTGATCCTCGAGCACGCCGAGGTCGCGGTGGTCCCCGGCGAGGCCTTCGGACCCTCGGGGTACCTGCGCCTGTCGTACGCGCTGGGCGACGACGACATCGCCGAGGGCGTCGCCCGTCTGGCGAAGTTCTTCAGCTAGGCCGACTCCGCACCCCCACACGCACATCGCGCCCCGTTCGCACGGGGCGCGATGTCGTTCCGGGGGTGCGACTCCGCAGCTCCGGCGGAACTGCCGGCCGGGAGGCCCGGTGCGGCTCAGGCGAGCAGGTCGCCGACCACGACGGGTTCCGGCACGAGCGACACCCCGAAGCGGTTCAGTACGCTCACCTGCACGTAGCGCGCCAGCTCGGCGACCTGCGCCGCGGTCGCGCCGCCGCGGTTCGTCAGGGCCAGCGTGTGCTTGGACGAGATCCCGGCGCGGGACCCGGCGAGCGCGTACCCACGGTGGACGCCGGCGTGCTCGATGAGCCACGCGGCGCTGAGCTTGACGTCCTGCCCGGCGGGCCAGCGCGGCGCGTCGGCCGGCAACGACTCGGCGAACCCGGCCGACACGATCGGGTTCGTGAAGAACGAGCCGGCACTCCAGGTGTCCTGGTCGTCGGCGTCGAGCACCATGCCCTTCGACGCCCGCAGCGACAGCACGGTCGACCGGACCTGGGCGGGGTCGACCCGCTCGCCCAGCGACACCCCGAGCGACCCGGCCAGCTGCGCGTACCGCACGGGCACGCCGTCCTGGACGTCAGTGCCGAGCGCGAACTCGACGGTCAGCACGACCCCCCGACGCCCTTGCTTGAGCGTCGAGGTGCGGTAGCCGAGCGCCAGCTCGGCCGCATCCAGCCACGCGCGCTCCCCCGTGGCCGCATCGAGGAACTCGACCCGGGTCAGCACGTCGGAGAGCTCGACCCCGTACGCCCCGATGTTCTGCACGGGGGACGCGCCGACGGTGCCCGGGATGCCGCTCAGGGCCTCCAGTCCGGTCCAACCGTGGTCGACGGTCGACGCGACGAACGCGTCCCAGGGTTCGCCGGCGGCGACGCGGACGGTCACGCCGTCCGCGGTGGCGTCATGCTCGATGCCGCGTGTGCGCACCAGCACGACCGTGCCGTCGAAGCCGGCGTCGGCGACCAGCAGGTTGCTGCCACCGCCGACGACCAGCCAGTCGTCGTCCGACCAGGCGTCGAGCGCGTGCGCGACGAGCTGGTCGGTCGTGTCGGCGACGAGGAGACGCCCGGCTGGTCCCCCGACGCGCAGGGTCGTCAGGTCGGCGAGGGTGCTCGGTGCCACGGTCAGCGGAACACCACCGTGACCTGCGCCTTGCCGAGCACGGTCTGTCCAGCGGCCGTCACGGTGAGGTCGATGCGGTGGGGACGGCCCTGCTCGTCGACGGTGCCGACCTTGGCCACGACGCCGACGGTCGCACCCTGCTCGGGATCGACGACGACGGGGCGGGTGAAGCGCACGCCGTACGAGGCGATCCACCCGTGGTCGCCGAGCCACTCGGACACGGGCTGCACGGCGAGGCCCATCGTGAGCATGCCGTGCGCCAGGACGCCGGGCAGGCCGACCGAAGCGGCGACGTCGTCGCGGTAGTGGATCGGGTTGAAGTCACCCGAGGCACCGGCGTAGCGGACGAGCGCGTCGCGGGTGATGTGGACCTCGCGCTCGGCGACGACCGTGCCGACCTCGGCCGCGGTGGGGGCTGCGGTGCTCATGCGTCGTCTCCTCGGACCACGAGGGTGGAGGTCGCGGTGACGACGTGCTCCCCCGTGGCGTCGCTCATGGTGCTCTCGGCGGTGACCATCGCGTTGCCGCCCAGGGTCTTCACGCTCGTCACGGTCAGGGTGGCAGTGAGCTCGTCGCCCGCCACGATCGGCCGCTCGTACGCGAACTTCTGCTCACCGTGCACCACGCGCGAGAAGTCGATGCCGGCGTCGGGTGCCGAGAGCAGCTGTGCGAGCGTGGCCTCTTGCACGACGACGGCGAAGGTGGCCGGGGCCACGACGTCGTCGTACCCGGCGGCACGGGCGGCCTCGGGCTCGTGGTGGACGGGGTTGGTCGCGAACGTGGCGCGGGCGAACTCGCGCACCTTCTCACGACCGACCAGGTACGGCGGGGCCGGCGGGAACGTCCTGCCGACGAGCTCGGGGTTCACAGACACGACGGGCAGTCTACCGACGGCAGGTCCTGAGGATGGATCGAGTAGGCTCGCGGGGCGCGGTGCCGGAGGGGGTGCCGACGCGACGTCTTCACTCTGGGAGGGTGCGATGGAGACCACGATCGAGTACGCGGTGCACACCGGTGACCGGCGGACCGCCATGGAGCTCGCCGGAGCAGCACTCCGGACTGCCGGGCACCGTGTCGAGGCCGCGCCGGGGACGATCGTCGCCGAGTCCGGCAGTCGTGTCCTGACGGTGCTGCTCGGTGCGCTCGTGCACCCCACGCGGGAGTACCGCCGCTACGAGCTGGTCGTGTCGACCGCCGGTGGGCGCTCGACCCTGACGCTGCGGCACGCCGACCACGGGCCTGCGGTGATCGGCGGGACGATCGGCGCCGCCCGACGGCACGAGCACTGGCGGCGGGTGACGGGCTTGGTCGAGGGGACGCTCCGCTCGGCGGGCCTGCTCGTCGCGCGCACCGACCGGTAGGGCCGGCCGCGGCCGCGCGCCTGTGCTTCGCACCCCCGCACAGCCGTCGCGCCCCCGCGGAACGGGGCGCGACCGCCGCCACGGGGTGCGAACTGCGTCCGCACAACGCAACGCACGCGGGACCACGCGATTGCGCGGCGCGAGGTGATCGCGGTTGTGCGAACCGCACCGGCGAACCGCGGCCGCCGCCGCCCGCACGCACTCCCCCGGGAACGACGAAAGCCCGGCGCGGACGCCGGGCTTGCGGTAGCGAGGGCGGGACTTGAACCCGCGACCCCACGATTATGAGTCGTGTGCTCTAACCAACTGAGCTACCCCGCCACAGATCCGGCGAAGCGTTCTCGCCGGGTCGGAGCCCCGAGTCAGGATTGAACTGACGACCCCTTCCTTACCATGGAAGTGCTCTACCACTGAGCTATCGGGGCGAGTACCGCGAGCGGCACCACACGAGGATAGCAGAACCCCGACGGTGGTCTTGAACCGACCGAGACGCCCGGGCGTGCCGTCCGTGGGGCTAGTTCGCGTTGGCCTTGAGCCACGCCAGCGGGTCCACCGGAACACCGTCGACGTGCACCTCGAGGTGCAGGTGCGGGCCCGTGGAGTTGCCGGTCGAACCGACCAGACCGAGCTCGTCGCCGACCTGTACCTGCTGCCCCTTCACGACCTTGAAGGAGTTGTCCATCATGTGCCCGTAGACGCTGGTGAACTGCTTGCCGTCGACGTCGTGCTCGACCCAGACGTCGTTGCCGAAGCCGCCGTCGTCCGGCTGCACCTTGATGACGGTGCCTGCGGCGATGACGCGGATCGGGGTGCCGGCGCCGGGGGCGAAGTCGACGCCCTGGTGGTTGGTGGAGCAGAAGGAGCAGCCCTCGACCTGGCGGCCGCCGAACCCGGAGGTGATCGGCACCCCGGTCAGGAACGGCCACTGGATGGTGCCGCTCGGGTCGTTCGTGAAGGTCGACGCGTCGACGTTCTTGTACTGCGTGGCATCCGAGACGGTGTACGTGTCGCGGTTCGTCTCACCCTCGGCGGCGTCACCGACGGCCAGCGACTGGGTGCCGGCAGCCGAGGTCGACTGCTTCGCGACGGACGCAGGCTCGGGCGTGAACAGCGCCTGCGCCGGCAGCGAGGTCGACACGACCAGGCCGGCGGCGAAGAGCAGCGCACCGACTGCGGTCACCCGCGAGGCGTTCCGACGGAAGGCGGTCCCCCGCGGCGGCGCGGTCGTCGTGGTCGGACGCGCGCCCGCGCCGAGGTGCCGGGTCGCGCGGTCGACGCGACGTTGCGCGGCTGCCGGCTGGGTGACGCGCGCGGCGGTCGGCAGCGGAGCGGCCGGACGAGCCGAGGTCGAGGCGGCCGGACGGGCAGCGGTCGGCGCCGACCGTCGGGGGCCGTGACCCGTGCTGCGCACGCTCGGACGGGAGGCCGTGGCTGCGGCCCGGCGGACCGCTGCCGGTGCGACGACGGGTGAGGTCGGCGCCGGGGGCGTCTCGGGCTGGGCGGTCGACGCCGGCAGCACGGGCGACGCGGGCGCGGGCGGCGTGACCGGCTGCGCCGGGACCTGGGCGCCGGGACGGACCGCCGCGACGGGCTGCGCGACCGGAGCCGTGTCGGGCTGGGCGCGACGGACACCCTGCTTGTCGGTGGCACGTTCCGCTTCGATCCGGGCCCGGCGGGTCAGATGGACGGCAGCGGCCGGTGCATCGGAGACCTGGTGGTCGGTGGCGACGGGCGAGAGCGGAGTTCGGGGCATACGTACGGTGCAGATCCTGATCGAGGCAGATGCGCTCGTTGGTAACGAGCAGATAACGGGACCTGTCGACGGTACCAGGGGTCATCGCGCTCCGCCAGTCGCGCCCAGCACCGTCGGAGGTCCTCGCCGCGGGTGTCAGCCCCGCAGGGCCTCGGCCTCGGCGGCCCGGACGAGCGCCTCGAGCGGACCGGCGATCGACGGCGCTGCGAACAGGAACGAGCGGGTGCCACCGGCGTCCCACGTGCGGAGGACCGCCCCCGCCGAGGCCGCGACCACCGCCCCCGCGGCCATGTCCCACGGGTTGATCCCCCGCTCGTAGTAGGCGTCGACGGTGCCGGTCGCGACGGCGCAGCAGTCGAGCGCGGCCGAGCCACCGCGGCGGATGTCGCGGACCTCGCCGAGCAGCCCGGCGAGCACCGCGACCTGCTCGCGTCGACGGTCGGCGGTGTAGCCGAACCCGGTGGCGACGAGGGTCTCGGCGAGCGAGGCCGGCTCGGAGGCGGTGATCGTGCTGCCGTTCAGCGTGGCGGGTCCGCCCGCGACGGCGCGGTACACGTCGCCGGTGGCGGGAGCGACCACCACGCCCGCGACGGGTTCCCACGCGGCGGGGTCGGGCTCGCCGCGGACGACCCCGATGCTGACGGCGTACTGCGGGCTGCCGTAGAGGTAGTTGACGGTGCCGTCGATCGGGTCGACCACCCACGTGATGCCGGTGGTGCCGGTGGTGGCGCCGGTCTCCTCGCCGAGGAAGCCGTCGTCGGGGCGGGCCGTGCGGATGCGGTCGTGCACGAGGGTCTCGACCTCGCGGTCGGCGGCGGTGACGACGTCGACGATGCTCGACTTCCGGTCGGCGACCTCGACGCCCTCGGCCCGGCGGCGTGCTGCGAGCGACGCGGCTTCGATGGCGATGGCCTCGGCCAGGTCGGCGAGTTCGGTCGGTGTCGGCGCAGCGCTCATGCCCCGATCCTCGCAGGGCACTCCCCCGACCGCCCCCAGCCCCGCACGTCCACGAACAGAACAGGACCCCGTCGAGGACGGGGCCCTGTCTCGTGTCCCAGCCACTCGCAGAGCGTTCTTCAGCAAATGAAAACAGAACAGGACCCCGTCTGCAACGGGGCCCGCCCACAAACAGAACAGGACCCCGTCGAAAACGGGGCCCTGTCTCATGTTCCAGCCACTCGCAGAGAGTTCTTCAGCGAATGAACACGTGGCGAGTGAGGGATTCGAACCCCCGAAGGCTACGCCGGCTGATTTACAGTCAGATCCCTTTGGCCGCTTGGGTAACTCGCCATGTGCGCTTCCGACCCGTGTAGTCACCAACCGGACGCGCCAGAACAGCATACCGGATGGCCGCCGGTGGTCGTGACCATCCGCGAGCGACCGTGATCAGCCTCGATGGCTAGGCTGTCGGGCATGGCAGACAGCTCCTTCGACGTGGTCAGCAAGGTCGACAAGATGGAGGCGGACAACGCCCTCAACCAGGCCGCCAAGGAGATCGAGCAGCGCTACGACTTCAAGGGTGTCGGCGCCTCGATCGCGTTCAGTGGCGAGGACGTCCTGATCAAGGCGAACACCGCGGAGCGCGCCACGGCCGTCCTCGACGTGTTCGAGTCGAAGGCGATCAAGCGCGGCATCAGCCTGAAGAGCATCGACGCCGGCGAGCCGTACGCCTCGGGCAAGGAGTTCCGCATCGAGGCGAAGTTCAAGAACGGCATCGAGCAGGACGTCGCGAAGAAGATCGGTGCGTTCCTGCGGGCCCAGGCCCCGAAGACGGTGAAGAGCCAGATCCAGGGCGACGAGCTCCGGGTCTCGTCGAAGAGCCGCGACGACCTGCAGAACACGATCCAGCTGCTCAAGGGCGAAGAGTTCGACGTGCCGTTGCAGTTCATCAACTTCCGCTGACGCGCCGACCCCCCGACGACTCGACACCCCCGTGGAGCACTGGCTCACCGTCACCCTGACCGTCCTGGCCGTCCTGCTCGACCTGGCGATCCGCGCGTTCTCGATCATCTACGTGCCGATCAACCGCAAGCCGCAGACGGCCACGGGTTGGTTGCTCGCGATCTTCCTGATCCCGTACATCGGCTTCATCGTGTTCCTGGTCATCGGGTCCACGAAGCTGCCGAAGGCCCGTCGCGAGAAGCAGACCGAGATCAACGCGTACATCCTCGAGCAGACCGAGGGCATCGAGCGCGTGCGGCGGGACCACCCGTGGCCGCCGTGGTTCGAGAGCATCACGAACCTGAACCGGACGCTCGGCGCGATGCCCCTGGTCGGCGGCAACTCCGCCGAGCTGTACCCGGACTACGACGAGTCCTTCGCCGAGATGGCGAAGGCGATCGACGAGTCCCGGCGGTTCGTGCACGTCGAGTTCTACATCGCGTCCCTCGACGACACGACGCGTCCGTTCTTCGAGGCCCTCGCGCGGGCCCAGGCGCGTGGTGTGACGGTGCGGTTCCTGATGGACCACTGGGCCAGCCGCGGCTACCCCGGGTACAAGGACACGTTGGCGTTCCTCGACCGTGCCGGCATCGAGTGGCACCTGATGCTGCCGTTGCAGCCGCTGCAGGGGAAGTTCCAGCGCCCGGACCTGCGGAACCACCGCAAGATCATGGTGCTCGACGGTTCGGTGGCGTTCACGGGGTCGCAGAACCTGATCGACCGGTCCTACGACACCAAGGCCCACATCCAGAAGGGTCTGGCGTACAAGGACCTGTTCGCGCGCTTCGAGGGTCCGGTCGTCGCGGGGATCAACGCCCTGTTCGTCACCGACTGGTACAGCGAGACCGACGAGCTGCTGCTGCGCGAGAGCGATCCCGTCCAGCGTGCGGACCGCGGCGACGCGCTGGACTGCCAGGTCGTGCCGTCCGGGCCGGGCTTCGACGGCGAGAACAACCTGCGTCTCTTCAACGCGCTGCTGTACGCGGCGCAGAAGAAGGTGTCGATCACGTCGCCGTACTTCGTGCCGGACGACTCGATGCTGTACGCCATCACGACGACGGCGCAGCGCGGGGTCGAGGTCGAGCTGTTCGTCGGGCAGATCGGCGACCACGCGATGACGTGGCACGCGCAGCGGTCGTACTACGAGGGCCTGTTGCGCGCGGGCGTGAAGATCTGGCTGTACCGGGCGCCGACGATCCTGCACGCGAAGCACTTCACCATCGACGACGACGTGGCGGTGATCGGCTCGAGCAACATGGACATGCGGTCGTTCTCGTTGAACCTCGAGATCTCGGTGATGGTGCGCGGCGAACGGTTCGTCAACGCCCTGCGCGGCGTGCAGGCCTCGTACCGGCAGGAGAGCATCCCGCTCGACCTCGAGACGTGGCTGGGTCGCACGCGCCGCTCGCAGGTGCTCGACAACGTCGCGCGGCTCACCGCGGCCCTGCAGTAGCGGTCCGTCCTGGAGGCCCGGCTCGCCGGGTGCGCGCCGGTCCGGTCCGCAGCACGGCCGGTCTGGGGCGGCGCCGGGTCAGGGGACGACGCCGCGTCAGGGGACGACGTCGGGTCAGGGGACGACGTCGGGTCAGGGGACGACGCTGCGGGCGATCCGGGCGACCAGACGCTCGGCCGGCCCGCGGCCGAGGAACCGCTGCCACAGCACCGCGACCACCACGGCGCCGAACACGAACCACCACCACGTCGCGGCCGACTGCGGCAGCCCGGGCAGCGCGGCGATGACCACCAGGTGCAGCGCGTAGACCGTCAGCGGCATCGACCCCACCGCGGACAACGGCGTCGCGATCCGTTCCGCCACCCGCCCGCGGCCGTCGACCAACAGGGTGCAGAGCGCGATGACGGCGACCGCGACCCCGGCTGATCCCACGACGTCGACGATCGACCCGGAGTGGTCGCGCGGCGACAGGAACACCTGCGCGAAGCCCTGCCCGACGCTGGAGCCCTGCGGGACGAACGGCACCCCGGGGAAGGCGTCCCCCGCGTCGACGGGAACCGGAGCCGCGATCGAGCCGACGACGTACGCGGTGGCGGCGACCACCGCGCCGGACGCGAGGAGCGCGACCTGGGTGCCCCGGGCCTCCAGTCCGGACCGCGCGACCGCGAGCCCGACCAGCACGAACGTCAGGAACGTGACCACGGGGTAGACCAGGCCGAGCTGCACCCCGAACGTGCCGGCGCCCGCGTACAGCGGCACGATCGCGATCGCCGCCGGGGCGGAGACGAGCGCGCAGGTGCCCGCGGCGACGAGCAGCGAGCGCCGTCGCCAGCGGAGCGCGGGCAGCACGAGCAGGAACAGTGCGCCGTAGGTGGGCAGGATGACGTAGACCGGGGTGCCGAGCCCCATCAGCACCAGACCGATGAGCACGATCACCGCGGCGCGGACCGCCAGCCGCCGGCGGACCCGCGAGATCTCCGGAGGGCCGGGTGGGTGCTGCCGACCGCTGACGAGGCCGACGGACACCCCGGCGAGCACCGCGAAGAGCGACGACGACCGGCCGTTGACCAGGGCCGACCACGACGACGGGTCGCTCCAGTCCAGCTGGTCGGCGATGCCCCCGACGTGCGCGGCGACCATCCCGAGCAGGGCGACCGCACGGGCCACGTCGACCCCGGACAGACGCGCGCCCCGCACCTCGGTGGCGAGGGCGGGGCGCACGGCGGTCATGGTGTCAGACCCGGTCGGCGGTCTCGCGGCCGAGGGACGCGTCGATCATGGCGTCGCGCGGGACGACCTTGATCCGCGCGCGGCCCTGGGGCTCGCCCAGCGCGATCTCGTGCGCGTCGAGACGGTGCCAGCCGTCGAGGTCGGTGTACTCGACGCCGCGCTCGCGCAGCAGCGCCGGGATCGCATCCGCGGACGGGTCCTCGGGTGTCCACCAGCTGGCCTGGTCGCGCACGATGTGCTGCACGGTCTCCATCGCGTCGGACTTGGTGTGCCCGATCAGGCCGACCGGGCCGCGCTTGATCCAGCCGGTGGCGTACAGACCCGGGATCTGCTGGTTGTCGTCGTCGAGGACCTGGCCCTCGTGGTTCGGGATGACGCCGTGGCGCTCGTCGAACGGCAGCCCCGGTACCGGGGAGCCGAAGTAGCCGACCGCGCGGTAGACGGCCTGGATCGGGATCTCGCGGATCTCGCCGGTGCCCTCGACGCCGCCCTGCCCGTTCGGCCGGGTGCGCTCGTAGCGGATCGCGGCGACGCGGCCCTGGTCGTCGCCGACGAACTCGAGCGGCTTGGCGTAGAAGTGCAGGTGCAGGCGACGGCTGGCCTGCCCGACCTCGCGCTTCCGCCACTGCTCGAGCACGCGGTTGATGACCATGACCTGCTTGTTGGTCTGGATCGCGGTCAGCGACGCTTCGTCGTGGTCGAAGTCCTCGTCGTAGACGACCATGTCGACGTCCGGGACCTCGCCGAGCTCGCGGAGTTCCAGCGGGGT
Organism: Curtobacterium sp. VKM Ac-2922; assembly: GCF_022815645.1. Classification (GTDB taxonomy): domain Bacteria; phylum Actinomycetota; class Actinomycetes; order Actinomycetales; family Microbacteriaceae; genus Curtobacterium. The sequence goes on from NZ_JALGRO010000003.1 coordinate 267,967, forward strand.
GAACTTCACCTGCGCCGGGCCACGACGGCCGAAGACGTGCACGTCGGTGACGGGCGAGCGCTTGAGACCCTGGTAGACGTTGTCCGGCACCTCGGTCGGCAGCAGGTCGTCGGCGTGCTTGGCGAGGATGCGCGAGACGTCGAGTGCGACGTTGCCGTTGCCGATGACCGCGACGCTCTCGGCCTCGAGCGGCCAGGTGCGGGGCACGTCGGGGTGGCCGTCGAACCAGCTGACGAACTCGGCGGCGCCGTACGAGCCCTCGAGCTCGACACCGGGCACGTCGAGGTCAGCGTCCTTGATGGCACCCGTCGAGAACACGACGGCGTTGTAGTGCTGCTTGAGGTCGTCGAGCGTGATGTCCTTGCCGAACTCGACGTTGCCGAAGATCCGGATGTCGCCGCGGTCGAGCACGTCGCGCAGGGCGTTGATGATCCCCTTGATGCGGGGGTGGTCGGGGGCGACGCCGTAGCGGACCAGGCCGTAGGGCGCGGGGAGCTGCTCGAACAGGTCGATCGACACGTCGTACGCGTGCGCTTCCCGCAGCAGGATGTCCGCGGCGTAGATGCCGGCGGGACCGGCGCCGACGATGGCGAGGCGGAGGGTGGGCACTGAATCGTCTCCAGGTTCGTTCGGGGGTGGTGCCGGGCAACGGCGGGGTGTCGCTGGGGCGCTCCGGCCGGAGCTCGCCGGTCAGCGGCTGCGGTCGACGACGGACTCGGCGAACCGCGTGAGGGCGCGTTTCACGACCCCGTCGGGCAGCGGTTCCAGCGCGACGACCGCTTCGCCGGCCCACTGGGCGGCGAGCGCGCGGGTGGCGGCGGTGGCTTCGTGGTCGCGCAGGGCGGCGACCGCGGACAGGTACACGTCGCTGGTGACGGCGTCGTCCGGAGCGTCACGGACGTCGCGTTCGATGCGGGCGAGCAGGTCGGCGGCGCCGGGCTCGGTCGCCGCGCGGCGTCGGAGCTGCAGCAGGGGCAGCGTGTCGACGCCCGCGCGCAGGTCGTTGCCGGCGATCTTGCCGGTCTTGTCCTTCGCCGGGGCCAGGTCGATGACGTCGTCGACGAGCTGGAACGCGACGCCGACCTTCTCGCCGAAGGTGCCCACGGCGTCGAGGTAGGCACGGTCGGCCCCGGAGAACAGCACGCCCGCGCGGGCCGCCGTCGCGATGAGGGAGCCGGTCTTGTCGCTGAGCACCTGGATGTAGTGCTCGACCGGGTCGTCGTCGGGCTGCGGGCCGGTGGTCTCGTGCAGCTGCCCCATGCAGAGACGCTGGAAGGTCTCCGCCTGCATGCGGATGCCCTCGGGGCCCAGGTCGGCGGTGATCAGGCTGGCGCGGGCGAAGAGCAGGTCACCGGTCAGGATCGCGACGTTGTTGCCGTAGGTGACGTGCGCTGCCGGCACCCCGCGGCGCACCGGCGCCTCGTCCATGACGTCGTCGTGGTACAGCGACGCCAGGTGCGTGGTCTCGACGCTGACCGCGGCCTTGACGACGTGGTCGGTCACCCCGTTGCCGAGCTGCGCGATGAGCAGGGTCAGGGTGGGGCGGATGCGCTTGCCGCCCGCCGACAGCAGGTAGCGGCTGGTGGTGTCGGCCAGGGTGTCGGCGGAGCGCATGGCGTCCTCGAGCTCCTGCTCGACGAGCTCGAGGCCGTCGTCCACGGCGGTGATGAACCGGCGCTCCGACGGGCTGGCGAACATCCGCTCGCCGATGCCGAGCGACGCTCGGAGACTCGGTGCGCGGCGTGCGACCGGGACGCTCGGGTTCAAGTGGTGCTCCGTGTTCGGGGGCCGTGTGCGGGAGGAGGTGCCGGTCAGCTGTCGGTCGGCTCGACACGCGGCTGCTCGCCGGTGCCCTGGTGCTCGCGGCGCGCCTTCGCACGACGGGCGACGGATTCGCGGACGGGCTCGGCGACGGGCTTGCGTCCGCGGTGCAGTGCGACGATACCGGCCGTCAGGTTGCGGTAGGCGACCATCGTGAAGCCGACGCCGCGCAGCCACTGGCTGAGCACCTGCTGCTCGGGCCAGGCCTCGATCGACTCGGCCAGGTACCGGTAGGCGGCGGGGTTGCTGCTCGAGACGCGGGCGATCCCGGGCAGGACACGCTTGAGGTAGGCGCCGTAGCCGAAGCGCAGGGCGGCGAGGGGCGGCGTCGAGAACTCGCAGATGACGACACGACCGCCGGGCTTCAGGACCCTTAGCATCTCGCCGAGGGCCTGGTGCGGGTCGTTGACGTTGCGCAGACCGAACGAGATCGTGACGGCGTCGAAGGTGTCGTCCTCGAACGGCAGGTGCTCGGCGTCCCCCTCGACGAAGGTGATCTCGGGGTGGCGCTCGCGTCCGACGGCGATCATGCCCGCGGACAGGTCGAGTGCCGTGACCTCGGCACCCTTCTTCGCCAGGACCGCCGCACTGGTGCCGGTGCCCGCGGCGATGTCGAGGACCTTCTCGCCCGGCTGAGGGTCGACGGCGCGCACGGTGGCGACCCGCCACAGCGGGGCGTTGCCGGCGGAGAGGATGTCGTTGGTCAGGTCGTACTTCTCCGCGACGTCGTCGAACATGGCCGCCACTTCGTCCGGCCGCTTGTGCATGTCCGCTCTGCTCACCCGCCCAATCCTAGAGGTCCGTCCCGTGCGTTGCCGGAACGCCCGGCGCCTCCCGCGCGCGTCTCGCGTCGCGGCCCGCGCGTCTCGGGTCCCGGCCCGCCCGCGTCCCGCGTCGCGGCCTGGTGTCGGCTGCGCCGCGTACGATCGGTCCGTGACCCGAACCGCCACGGCGGCCCCGCCGCTCACGGTCTCGACCCGGATCCTCGACGACCCGGGCGCCGTGCTCCGCCACACGCTCCCCGACCACCCGCTCGCCTTCGTGCGCGGCGGCGACGGCATCGTCGGGATCGGCGAGGCCCTCCGGTTCACGTTCAGCGGCCCGAGCCGGATGCGCGACGCCGCGGCGGTCTGGCGCGACATCGTGGCCGACGCCGACGTCGACGACACGGTGCAGCTGCGCGGTTCGGGGCTGGTGGCCTTCGGCGCGTTCGCGTTCGCCGACGACTCCGCAACCAGCAGCGTCCTGATCGTCCCCCGTGTCGTCGTCGGGCGCCGCCGCGGCAAGGCCTGGCTCACCGCCATCGACACGACACCCGACCCCGCTCCGCTGCCGTTCACCCGGACCTCGGCACCCGTCCCCCGCGTCGGGCGGCACCTGTCCGTGACCCTGCGCCCCGGCCGCATCGACGAGGACGCCTACGCCGCGTCCGTCGCCGAGGCCGTGCGTCGGATCACGGCCGGCGACGCACGCAAGGTCGTGCTCGCACGCGACCTGGTCGGCACGCTCCCCGCGGGTGCCGACCAGCGTGCACTGCTCCTCGACCTCGCCGACACGTACCCGCAGTGCGTCGTGTTCGCTGTGGACGGGCTGGTGGGCGCGACCCCCGAGACCCTGGCGCGGACCGACGGCACCCGACTGACCGCCCGCGTGCTGGCGGGCAGCGCCGCCCGTGGCGAGGACGCCGCGTCCGACCGCGCCGCCGCCGAGGCCCTGGCAGCCAGCGCCAAGGACGTGCAGGAACACGCGTTCGCGATCTCGTCGCTGGTCGACGCGCTCCGGCCGATCGCCGCCGACCTGCGCGTCGATCCCGAGCCCTTCCGTCTGCAGCTGCCGAACCTGTGGCACCTGGCGAGCGACGTGCAGGCCACGCTGCCCGTCGGCACCACCTCGCTCGACGTCGCCGACGCCCTGCACCCCACCGCGGCCGTCGCCGGCACGCCGACCGACGTCGCGGTGCGGCTGGTCGCCGAGCTCGAGGGCGTCGACCGGGGCCGCTACGCCGGTCCGGTGGGGTGGTTCGGGGCCTCGGGTGACGGGGAGTGGATGCTCGCCCTGCGCAGTGCGCAGATCGACCCGGACGGCACCGTCACGGCGTGGGCGGGGGCGGGCATCGTCGCCGGCTCGGACCCGCAGCGCGAGGTCGCCGAGACGGCGCTGAAGTTCCGCCCCATCCGCGACGCACTCGCGTAGCGGCGCGGCGGCGCTTGCCGCGCGAGCACCGTGCGAGGTCCGCGGCCGGTGCGAACTTGCCCGGCCCGTGCCGGGCAACAAGCCCGCACCACGCGACCGTCGACGCACGCACGCACGCCGAAGCGCGCACCGTGCGCGGCATCGCGGTCGCACCCACCGCCGGACGGGAGGCTCGGCGCAGGTCCGGCACCGAGCCTCCCGTCCGACACAGCACCGGCGCGCACCGTGCGAGGTCCGCCCCCGGTGCGAACTTGCCCGGCCCGTGCCGGGCAACAAGCCCGCACCACGCGATCGCCGGCGCACCGTGCGCGGCGTGGCGCACCGCACGCCGTCAGTCAGCCAGCGGCACCTCGATGACGACGCGGTCGGCCGGGTCCGTCAGGACGCGCTCGAGGTCGCCCCACGTCGCGGCGCGGCGGTACTCCCACCCGAGGCCGGTGACGACGCGCTCGACGTCGACGTGCTGCGGTGTGGTCATCATCCGGCGCATGTCCTCGGGCGGGGTGGTCTGCGCCACCTCGAGCCCGCGGAAGATCGCTCCCCCGGCGTCGTTGCCGACCACGACCTGCACGCGGTGCGTCGTCTCGTCGGTGCCCGTGACGAAGGCGCCCAGGTCGTGCAGGAACGTCAGGTCGCCGAGCAGCACGCGGGTGGTGCCCCCGGCGGCCTGGGTCGACGACAGCGCCGCGGCGATGCCGAGTGCGGTCGACACGGTGCCGTCGATGCCGGCCAGTCCCCGGTTGGCATGCACGTGGATCTTCTTGCCGGCGACCCGTCCGTCGGCGACGCGGATGATCTGCGACGCACCGAGCACCAGGCGGTCGTGCGGCCAGGTCACGCCCCATACGGCATCGGCGAGCATCGCTCGGTCGACCGGACGGCGTCGGAGTGCCACCTCGTCCTTCAGGAACCGGTTCCGCTCAGCGCGGTCCTCGGACCGCTTGGCGTCGAGGTCCGGTCCGGCGTCGCCGTCGCCGAGCGCAGCCCGGCTGGCAGCCACCCACCGGCCGACCCACGCACGGTGCTCGGGGCCGGTGCGGCCGGTCACGCGGACGTCGGACACCAGCCGGGAGGCCCGGCTCGGGTCGTACGCGTCGGCTCCCGCCCCGCGGACGGTCACCACCTCGACGTCGTCGCGCTGCAGCAGCGCGGGGACCTCGCGCGAGAGCGTCGGGTGGCCGAGCACGACGGCACGGCGGACACGGCCGCCGAACGCCGGGTCGCGCAGCAACTCGCGGTACGTGACGACGAGGTTCCGCCCGAAGTGCGCCCCGCTCGAGACCTCGGCCACCAGCGGCGCACCGAGCTCCCACGCGATCCGTTCGGCGCCCGCGCCGGCGTCGTGTCCGGCGATGACGACCGTCGCGGGCCGGTCGTCCGGCGTGAGGTCGGCGACCGGCAGCCCGGAGTGGGTCCTCCGGGTGGCGAAGTCCACGTCGATCTCGGTGTCCGGCACGCCCTGCACGTCGACGAGGGTGGCGGACAGGGGCTCGCGGAAGGCGACGTTCAGCTGCGCGGGCCCGGGCTGGCCGGTGTGTCCCGACGCAGCGGCAACGGCTTCGCGGACGACGCCGCGGATCATGCCGCGGGTGTCGTCGTCGACGCCGTGCGCGGTCGGGGCCTCGATCTCGCGGACGAACGGCACGGCCTGGGCGAAGATGCCCGGCTGCACGGTCGTCTGGTTGCTCCCGATCCCCCGCAGTTCGGTGGGGCGGTCGGCGGAGACGACGATCATCGGCACGCCGGAGTGGTGGGCCTCCGACACGGCGGGGTGCAGGTTCGCCACCGCGGTGCCCGAGGTCGTGACGACCAGCGCAGGACGCCCCGTCTCGACCGCCAGCCCCAGCGCGAAGAACCCGGCCGTGCGCTCGTCGAGCCGGACGTGCACGGTGATCCCGCCGGCACGCTCGAGCGCGACCGCCGCGAGGGCGAGGGCCTGCGACCGCGAACCGGGACTCACCACGACGTCGGTCACCCCGGCGCGTGCGGCTTCCTGCAGCAGCACGAGGGCGAAGTCCGACGCGGGGCTGCCCGAGGTCGGCTGACCCGAGCCGACGGGACCGTCAGCGATCGGTGCGGCCGTCGTCGTCGGTGTCGTGGAACTGTTCTTCGAGGTCTCGGAGGGTGACGTCGTCCTGGTCCTTGTCCGTGCGGGGCCGCTCGGGAGCCTGCTCGCCGAGGAAGTCCGGGTCGTCTTCGGGACCACGGTACCGGGCGGTCGGCTGCGGCGACGCCGGTGCACGACCGAGCAGGAACCAGAGCAGGGCGCCGAGGACCGGCAGCACGATGACGAGCAGGACCCAGATGCCCTTGCGGAGCGAACGGACGCGGGCCTTGGGCATGGTGGCGCAGTCGATGAGCGCGTACACCGTGAACGCCACGGCGGCGACTGCGACGACGAGCCACAAGCGGATCATGCACGGAGTCTAGGTCGCGAGTCTGTGACGGAACTCATGGTCTGGGGGTCCGTAGACTTGCCGCGTGAAAGCGTGGCTCGTCTACACCCTCGCCCGTCTCGGGATCTTCGCGGCGGCGCTCGTCGTCCTGTTCGTGATCGGGCTCCCCTGGTACTGGGCGACCATCGGCGCGGCGTTGATCGGGCTGCTCGTGTCGTACATCGCGCTGCCCCGCCTGCGCAGCGAGGTGACCTCGAGCCTGGCGTCGCGACGACCCCGACCGGCCCACGACGCCGACTCGGACTTCGAGGACGACTTCGTCGACGCCGAGGACTCGGACGCCCCGATGACCCGTCCGGTGTCCGACGCCGACCGGCACGTGGACCGCCGCGAGCACCCCGCCGCGGACTGACCCGACCCCGGCTACGGCTGGACGGCGAGCGTGATGCCGAGCACCACGCCGTAGACCAGTGACGCGAACGACGACAGCTGCAGTGCGGTGATCAGCTCGCGGGGCTTCTTCGACGTCACGCCGATCAGCAGGGCGGGCAGGGCGAGCAGCAGCGAGAAGTACGTGAAGCCGGTCCGGAAGTACAGCAGCACGAACCACAGCAGCGCCACGTACGGCAGCATCAGGAACACGCCGTACAGCGTCCGCGCCACGCCACTGCCGAGCACGACGGCCAGGGTGCGCTTGCCGGCCAGCCGGTCCTCGTCGATGTCGCGGATGTTGTTCACCATGAGGACCGCGCACGCGAAGAACCCTGCCGCGACGGCCGCCGCCCAGCCGCTCGTCGTGACCTGCTGGATCTGGGTGTACTGCGTGCCGAGCACCGCGACCAGGCCGAAGAACACGAAGACGAACACCTCGCCCAGCGCGTTGTACCCGTAGGGCTTCTTGCCGCCGGTGTAGAACCACGCGGCGACGATCGCCGCGGCACCGACCAGCAGCAGCCACCACAGCTGGGTGAGCACCACGATCGCGATGCCGGCCACCGCGGCCAGGCCGAAGAACGTCAGCGCCACGGTCAGCACCGTGCGGGGCTTGGCGAGTCCGGCACCGGTGAGACGAGCGGGCCCGACGCGGAACTCGTCCGTCCCGCGCACGCCGTCGGAGTAGTCGTTGCTGTAGTTCACACCGATCTGCAGGAACAGGGCGACCGCCAGGGCCAGCAGCGCCACGGCCAGGTGGCCGTCCTGGGCCAGGTACGCGCCGAAGTCACCCGAGATGCCGCTGTCGACGAAGCCGACCGCGGTGCCGAGCACGACGGGGACCACGCCGAGCGTGAGGGTCCGGAGCCGGGCGCCGCCGATCCAGTCGCGCGCGGTCGCCCGGCGCCTGGTGTTCGTCGGCGCAGCGGCCTTCGCGGGGTTGCCGGAGCGGCCCGGCCTGTGCGTTGCGTTCTTGGATCGTGCCACGGCCGTCAATCCTATTCGCCGACGCGTGCGGGGACCCTACCCGTCGACGAGTGCCCGGATCGCCCGTCGGTCGGGCTTTCCGGTGCTGAGCATCGGGAGCGGGTCCGCGACGACGACCTCGGCCGGTCGAGCAGCACGGCCGAGGGCCCGCTCGACGTGGTCGCGCACCTGCTGCAGGTCGATCGGGACCGGGGTGACGACGACGGGGACCTCACCCCACGTCGCCGACGTCCGCCGGGTGACCACGGCAGTGTCCTGGCCCGGCAGTTCGCGCACGTGACGCTCGACCAGGCCGAGCGGGACCTTCTCACCGCCGGAGATGATGACGTCGTCCAGCCGTCCGAGCACGCGGAGCACCTCGTCGGTGACGGTCGCCGCGTCACCCGTGCGGTACCAACGCAGGCCGTCCCGGACCACGAAGGTCGCCGCCGTACGGGCGTCGTCCCCGACGTAGCCCTCGGCGAGCATCGGTCCGTGCAACCAGAGCTCACCGTCGACCAGCCGGGTCTGCACCGTGCCGAACGCCACACCGTCGTACACACATCCCCCGCTGGTCTCGCTCGCACCGTAGGTCGTGACCATCCGGACGCCGGCCGAGCGGGCACGCTCACGGAGCGGGGCGGGGGTGGCCTGTCCGCCGACCAGCACGGCGTCGAACCGGGCGAGTGCGGCCGTCGCACGGGGATCGTCGAGGACCCGGGCGAGCTGCACCGGCACGAGCGAGGTGTACCGCCGGGGTGCGGCCGGCCCGACCTCGAGCCGGTCGGCAGCGTCGGCGAACGCCGTCGCGGTGAAGTGCCCCGGCGCCACCACCGCGGGCGTGGTCCCCGCCACGATCGACCGGGTCAGCACGTTGAGCCCGGCGATGTAGTGCGTCGGCAGCGCCAGCACCCAACTGCCCGCTCCGCCGAGTGCCTGGTCGGCGGCGGCGGCGCCGGCCAACAGCGCGTCCGCAGACAGCGCCACGCGCTTGCCGGTGCCGGTGGACCCACTCGTCTCGACCACCAGGGCGACCCGCTGCGGGACGGAGACCGGAGCCGGTGTCGGCAGCGCGGGTGCACCCTCGGCGACGGGGAGCAGTGCGGGGCCGCCGGCGAGGGCAGCCTCCAGGCCGCGCAGCACGCGCACCGGGTCGGACGCGCCCGTCGTGACGAGCGATCGGGCCATCAGTAGTGCCAGGGGAAGGACGTCCACTCCGGGGCGCGCTTCTGCAGGAACGCGTCGCGGCCCTCCACCGCCTCGTCGGTGCCGTAGGCCAGCCGGGTGGCCTCGCCCGCGAAGACCTGCTGGCCGACCATGCCGTCGTCGACCGCGTTGAAGGCGTACTTGAGCATCCGGATCGCCGTCGGCGACTTGCCCAGGATGGTCTCGCCCAGACGGATCGCCTCGCGCTCGAGCTCGGCGTGCGGCACCACCCTGTTGACCGCACCCATCTCGTAGGCGCGCTGGGCCGAGTACTCCTCGGCCAGGAAGAAGACCTCGCGTGCGAGCTTCTGCCCGATCTGCTTGGCGTAGTAGGCGCTGCCGTACCCGCCGTCGAACGACCCCACGTCGGCGTCGGTCTGCTTGAACTTCCCGTGCTCGGCGCTCGCGATGGTCAGGTCGCAGATCGCGTGCAGGGAGTGCCCACCGCCGGCAGCCCAGCCCGGGACGACCGCGATGACGACCTTCGGCATCATCCGGATCAGGCGCTGCACCTCGAGGATGTGCAGCCGGCCCATCGACGCCTGGGCCGCCGCGGGGTCGACACCCTCGGGCGGGGCGCCGTCGTCGCCCACGTACTGGTACCCGCTGCGGCCCCGGATGCGCTGGTCACCGCCGGAGCAGAACGCCCAGCCGCCGTCCTTCGGGCTGGGGCCGTTGCCGGTCAGCAGCACGACGCCGACGCGGGGGTCCTGGCGGGCGTCGTCGAGCGCGCGGTACAGCTCGTCGACGGTGCGCGGGCGGAATGCGTTCCGGACTTCGGGCCGGTCGAAGGCGATCCGGACGATGCCCTGCGACACGTGCTTGTGGTAGGTGATGTCGGTGAAGGACGCGGCCGCGGGGGCGGTCGTCCAGACGTCGGGGTCGAACAGGTCGGACACGGTGTCGGGCATGCTCCCAACCTATCGCCGGGCGGTGCGGGCGCGCCGCGGGGCCGGGCCGTGGTCGGCACCGCCGGTCAGGGCCGGGTGCCGCCCAGCCAGTGCCGGCCGCCGGTCAGGGCCGGGTGCCGCCCAGCCAGTGCCGACCGCCGGTCAGGGCTGGGTGCCGCCCATGTCGGTGAGCATCTCCGGCGCGACGATCACCAGCAGCACGATCAGGATCACCGGGTTGGCGAAGAAGGCCAGCACGACACCGATCGAGCCGTACCACCGCCCCATCCCACCGACCGCGGCGATGAACCCGAGGATCGCGGCGATCAGGGTCAGGAACACGACGACGAAGCAGATGCCGAACGCGAAGGTGGTGTCGCCGCCCATGAACACCGCGAAGGCACTGGCGTCGACCGCAGCCGACACGATCGCCAGTCCGAAGGCGATCTTGCCCACGATGGGGTTCCGCCGCCGACGACGCTGCTGGGCGGCCTGGGCGCGGACGTCGACGGTGCCGCGCTGCATGAGCCGCTCGAAGTCGGTCCCCGCCCGGGTGCGACCGGCCGACGGCGTGTCGCCGGTCTGCCGGGTGCCGGTCGGCCTGGTGGCGTTCGCCGTGGCCGCGTTCGACCGTGCGGCGTTCGACCGTGCGGTGCTCGACGTGGTCCGCGATGCCGCTCCGGACGCCCGAGGTGGCCGCTGCTGCGGGTCTGCCGCCACGGAGCCTCCCTCTGGTCGTGCCGTGTGTGCTGGTTGTGCTGGTCGTGCCGTGCGTGCTGGTCGTGCCGTGCGTGCTGGTCGTGCTGTGTGTGCTGTCGTGTCGACCGTGAACCGTCGCTGACCGCATGATGCTAGTGCGCCGCCCTGGCCTTCCCCTCCGAGGAACTGTGACGTCCGCTGCGAGGATGGACCGGTGCTCCCCGACCTCGCCGACCTGTTGTCCGACGCGCACGTCGTCGCCCTGCCGATGCGGGTGCGGTTCCGCGGCATCACCACCCGCGAGGCACTCGTGCTGCGCGGCCCCGAGGGCTGGACGGAGTTCTCGCCGTTCGTCGAGTACGACGACGCCGAGGCCGCCGCGTGGCTCCGTGCGGCGATCGACTTCGGGTGGACACCGCACGCGCCCGCGGCCTCGTCCGTCCTGGTGAACGCCACCGTGCCGGCCGTCGCGCCGTCGGCGGTCGAGGGTCTGCTCGCGCGGTACCCGGGCTGCACCACGGCCAAGGTGAAGGTCGCCGAACCCGGAACCGGCATCGAGGACGACGTCGCACGGGTCGCCGAGGTCCGTCGGGTGATGGGTCCCGACGCGGCCGTCCGGATCGATGCCAACGGCCTGTGGAGTGTCGACCAGGCCGTTGTCGCCCTCGAGCGCCTGGCCCCGTTCGACCTGCAGTACGCCGAGCAGCCGTGCCGGACGATCGCCGAACTCGCTGCGCTGCGACGACGCACCGCGGGTCTCGGTGTCCGGATCGCGGCGGACGAGAGCGTCCGCAAGGCCTCGGATCCCCTCGCCGTCGCCCGTGCCGGTGCCGCCGACGTGCTGGTCGTCAAGGCGCAACCGCTCGGCGGGATCACCGCGGCGCAGCGCGTCATCGCCGCAGCCGGACTGCCGTGCGTGGTGTCCAGCGCCCTCGACACGTCGGTCGGGCTCGGGATGGGGGCGTTCCTGGCGGCTGCCGCGATGAGCCCGGGCTACGCCGCGGGGCTCGGGACGGCGGCCATGTTCGCGGGTGACGTCACGACGGATCCGCTCCTGCCCACGAACGGGAGGATCGGGGTGCGTCGCGTCGACGTCGCCCCGTCCCTGCTGGAGCAGTACACGGCGTCACCCGAGCGGACCGCCTGGTGGCGGGCACGGGTGGAGCGGGTGCACGCACTGCTCGCAGACACGTCGGCGCGGGAGTAGGCGGCTCCGCACGAGGTTCCGCAACGGTTTGCTGCGCGACTCCGGCCCGAGTCCACCGGTCACAACACCCCGCTCAGGTCCGCCGGCCGGTCACATCCTGTCGCTCGGCCGACGCTCGAGCGACGTTTCGCGACCACTCACCGATGCCGTCCCGGTCGCGAGGCGCAGAACCGCGCAGATCAGCCCAGGTGGCAGTCGACCGGTCACGGCACCCCGCTCACGTTCGGACTCCACCGCGCGCGGCCTCGCCGACCGGTCACGACACCCCGCTCACGTCCGGACTCCACCGCGCGCGGCCTCGCCGACCGGTCACGGCACCCCGCTCACGTTCGCCGGCCGGTCACATCCTGTCGCTCGTCGACGCTGCGAACGACGTTTTCTGACCGGTCGCCGCCCGCGTGCGACGTGTCGTGACCACTCGCGCACAGGGCCGCCCACGGGACACGAACAGGGCGCCCGCGGGGCGCGGGACGCGGGACTCGGGACAGCGCACGCGAGTGGCTGCCCGTGCACGGAACAGGCGCGGCACGGGAAGGTCCCGCACCGCGCCTGTTCGACGATCGTCAGTGGTTCACAGCCCGGAGTAGCTGTGCAGCCCCTTGAAGAACACGTTGACGACGGCGAAGTTGAACATCACCGCGGAGAACCCGACGAGCGCCAGCCACGACGACCGGGCGCCGCGCCAGCCACGGGTGGCCCGAGCGTGGATGTAGCCCGCGTAGATGACCCAGATGATGAAGGTCCAGACTTCCTTGGTGTCCCAGCCCCAGTACCGGCCCCATGCTCGTTCGGCCCAGATGGCACCGGCGATGAGCGTGAAGGTCCACAGCACGAAGCCCACGAGCAGGACGCGGTAGGTCAGGACCTCGAGCCGGTCGGCGTCGGGCAGGGTCTCCATGAAGCGCAGCTGCTTGGATGCACCGCTGTGGCTGAGGCGGTACGTCTGGATCAGCTGCGACACGGCCAGACCAGCACCCAGGGCGAAGAAGCCCGTACCGGCGATGGCGACGAACACGTGCAGGACGAGCCAGTACGACTCGAGCGCAGGCACGAGCGGGCGGACCGGCACGTAGTAGTTGACCGTCGCGATGCCGAGCAGGATCAGCGTGAGTCCGGTGATGAAGACGCCGAGGAACTTCAGGTTCTGCCACAGCTGCACGAGCAGGAAGATCGCGATGATCAGCCCGGTGCCCGTGAGCGAGAACTCGAACATGTTGCCCCACGGCACACGGTCGGCCGCGATGCCACGGAGGACGATCGCGCCGACGTGCAGCACGAGTGCCAGGATCGTCATCGCCATGCCCACGCGCTCGAACCGTGAGCCGCGTCGACCGGAGCCGGTCTTGGCCGGGGCTTCGACCCGTTCGAGGACGACGGTGCCGCCCTGGACCGTGGCGACGGTCTTGGCCTGCTGCTGACGCGCGGTCGAGGCGACGGCCGCGCCGTCGGCACCGACCGTGACCTCGCCGGACCGCTTGGCCATGTCGAGTGCGAACGAGATGAACGCGACCACGTACACGGCCATGGCCGAGTAGGTGAGCACGACCGAGTAGGTCGCGAGGTTCGTCGTCATGTCCACGAGGGAATCCTAACTCCGAGGTCTGACACGTGCTTGGCGGCGATGTCCGCCACGGCCCGTTCGAGATTGGGGTCCTCGCCGCGGGCCAGCCCCGCGTACTCGAGGTCGTACTCGCCGTGCTCGGCTCCGGTGCGCGGCACGACCTTCACCCACACGCGACGGCGCGGGACGAACAGCGAGGTCAGCAGCCCGAGCACGCTGAGCACGGCGAACCCGCCGACCCACAGCTGCGACGGGTCGTGGTGCACGTCGAGCGAGACGTACCGCTTCACGCCGTTGAACGTGATCGACCCGGCACCCTGCGGCAGCGTCTTGGTCTGCCCGGGCTTCAGCTCGACGCTCTTGGCCTCGGACTTGGTGCCGGCGATCTGCTTGAGTCCGCTCGTGTCGAGCTGGTAGACGCTGCGCGGCACGCCGTCGTCCAGGCCGAGGTTGCCCGTGTAGACCTGCAGCGTCAGCAGCGGGTTCTCGGCGTCGGGGTAGTTCGACGTGAACGCGCCGGTGCCGAGCTTGACCGCGGTCGGGTAGAAGAACCCGACCATGCCGAGTTGGTCCGGTGCCGCGTCGGGGACCTTGATGACGCCGGTCGAGGTGTAGTTCGCGTCGGCGGGCAGGAAGGGCACGTCGTCCTGGAACGCCACGTTGCCGTCGCCGTCGCGCACGGTGACGTCCATCGCGTAGCCGTTGCCGAGCAGGTACACGTTCGTGCCGCCGATCGACAGCGGGTCGTTGACACCGAGCCGGCCGGTCGTCGGCTGACCGCCCTTGGACTGCGAGGTCACCGTCGCCGAGTAGTCGGTCGCCTGCCCGAGGGCGTCGAGGTTGCGCTCTTCGTACTTCGTGACGAACTTGTCGAGCGTCAGGTTGTAGCCCTGCAGGTCGCTCTGCTGGAACCAGCGCCCCGGGTTGAACGAGTCGTACGAGCCGAGCACGTTCGAGAACGTCTGCCCCTCGACCAGCAGCCGCTGGCCGGTGTACCCGAACCCACCGCCGATGCCGACGGCGACCAGGACCCCGACGAGTGCGGCGTGGAAGACCAGGTTGCCGGTCTCGCGCAGGTACCCGCGCTCGGCGCTCACCGAGTCGCCGAACCGCTCGACGCGGTAGCCCGAGCGCTTGAGCATCGCCATGGCACGCGTGACCGCGTGGTCGGCGGACGGGAGGCCCGTGGCCGGGTCCGTCCCGCGCGCGGCGTCCGTCATGGTGTCCGGCTCGACTGCGACGGTGCGGTACCCCGCCAGGCGGGTCAGCCGTGCCGGGGTCTTGGGCGGCCGGGTCCGGAGCGCCTGCCAGTGGTGCTTGGTGCGCGGGATGATGCAGCCGATGAGCGACACGAACAGCAGCAGGTAGATCGCCGAGAACCACACCGAGGTGTAGGTGTCGAAGACCTGGAGCTTGTCGAGGACCGGGAACAGCTGCGGGTGGTCGGCCTGGTACTGCACGACGCCGTTGGGGTCGGCGGTGCGCTGCGGCACGAGCGACCCCGGGATCGCCGCGAGCGCGAGCATCATCAGCAGGAACAGCGCCGTGCGCATGCTGGTCAGCTGGCGCCAGAAGAACCGGATGTACCCGAGGATGCCGAGCTTGGGCTGGTTGACGTCGCCGCCCGCGCCCTCGGTGGGGCCGGAGCCGTCGACGTGGTCCGACGGCCGCATCGGGTCGGACGCGGTGCCGTTCTCGAGCCGGCTGTCGTCGGTGTCAGACTGCCGGGACATAGCTCTGGATCACCACCCCGACGCTCGACATGACGGCCGACCAGATGCCGGTGACCATGAGCAGACCGATGACGATCAGGATCGCTCCTCCGATGATGTTGACGACGCGCATGTGGCGCTTCACGACGCGGATGGCCCCGGCCGCCCACCCGGCGCCGAGCGCCACGAGCAGGAACGGGATGCCGAGGCCCAGGCAGTAGGCGACGCCGAGCCACATGCCCTGCCACGCGCTGCCCGCCTGCACGCTGAGCAGGTTGATCGCGGCCAGGGTCGGCCCGAGGCACGGGGTCCACCCGAGACCGAAGACGATGCCGAGCAGCGGTGCGCCGACCAGTCCCGTGGCGGGGGTCCAGGACGGCTTCAGGGTGCGCTGCAGGAACGTGAAGCGCCCGATGAACACCAGGCCCATCAGGACGACGACGACCCCGAGCACCTGTGTGATGAGGTCACGCCAGCGGACGAGCCAGAAGCCGAGTGCGCCGAACACGGTCGTGTAGGCGACGAACACCGCGGTGAAGCCGAGCACGAAGAGCAGCACCCCGAGGACCACACGACCCCGACCCCGGTTCCCCGCGTCGGCGATGCCGCTGACGTACCCCAGGTACCCGGGGACGAGCGGCAGGACGCACGGCGACAGGAACGACACGAGCCCGGCGAGCAGCGCCACGGGCAGTGCGACGAGCATCTGCCCACTGAGGATCGCGTCGGAGAAGGGGTTGCTGCCCACGGGTCAGGACGCCTTGCTGCCGCTGAGCTCGTCACTGACCAGGGTGTCGAGGATGCTCGTGCCGTCGATGGCGCCGAGCACGCGCGCGGCGACACGGCCCTTGGTGTCGAGCACGATCGTCGCGGGGACGGCGTTCGGCGCGATCTGCCCGGACAGGGCGAGCTGCATCGTGCCCTTGTCGGCGTCGAGCACCGTCGGGTAGTCGATCCCGAAGGTGCGCTCGAAGGCCGCGGCGGTCGCTGCCTGGTCGCGCACGTTGACCCCGATGAACTGCACGTCCTTGTCGGCGTACTTGCGCTGCACCGTGTTGAGGTACTTCGCCTCGGCACGGCAGGGCGGGCAGCTGGCGTACCAGAAGTTGAGCACGACGACCTTGCCGCGCAGGGCCTTGGCCGACAGGGTCGCCCCGTCGGTGTCCTTCGCGGTGAAGTCGACGGTGTCGGTGCGCTTGTCGGCGGCGACCTCGGTCACCGCGCCGTCGCCGGAGATGTAGTTCTGCGTGGTGCCCTTGCCGTACTGGTTCGCCAGGGAGTCACTGCCGCTGGAACACCCGGCCAGCGCGAGGGCGGCGACCACGGCAGTCGCTGCGGTCGCGACGAGACGTTGCTTGACACTGCGGACGATCACACTGCTCCTTCGTCGACTGCACGTTGGCGGAGTTCCATCGCCGGGTCCGCGTACCCGACCTCGGTGAAGCGACCGCCGGACGTGGCGGGCACGCGCTCGAGGGTCGTGATGCTGGAGAGGTCGCACCGGCGTCGGCGCGGGTCGTGCCACAGGGACTCCCCCGCGAGACGACGGTGGACCATCCAGATCGGCAACTGGTGGCTCACGAGGACGACGTCGCCCTCGTCGACACTCTCCCACGCACTGGTGACAGCGGCGAGCATGCGGTTGGCGATCGACTCGTAGGCCTCACCCCAGCTGGGTCGCCACGGGTTCGCGATCCAGGGCCACTCGGCCGGTCGGCGGATCGAGCGCTTCGTGAACCCGGGAGGCTGTCCCTCGTACCGGTTGGTGGGCTCGATGAGCCGTTCGTCGAGTGCGACGTCGAGGCCGTAGGCGGCAGCCCAGGGCGCGGCGGACTCCTGCGTCCGCTGCAGGGGTGACGCGACGATCCGGCGGACGTCGACGCCGGCGTCCTTCCACGCGGTGGCGGACGCGGCGGCCATCTGGTGCCCGAGTTCGCTCAGTCCGAAGCCCGGCAGCCGGCCGTACAGCACACGGTCCGGGTTGTGGACCTCGCCGTGCCGGACGAGGTGGATTCGGGACGCGGGCATGGGTTCCAGTGTAGGTCGCGCCGTGGTTCCCACTGCCCACACAGCGGATTGACGGCTTCGGGACCCCTCAGCCGAGGTGCCCGGACAGTCGGCCGTGGATCGCGACCGACCCCGTGTTGAGGTTCACGACCTCGACGCTCGACCCGTGCTTGGCGAAGCGCTGTTCGACCCCGTCGAGCGCCGCCACCGTGCTGGCGTCGTACACGTGTGCCTCGGACATGTCGATGACGACGTGCGCCGGGTCCAGGGCGTACGAGAACCGGGTGACCAGGTCGTTCGACGACGCGAAGAACAGCGCGCCGCGCACGCGGTACCGCACGGTGTCGTCGTCGACGGGTTCGCGGACGACCTCGACCACGTGGGCGACCCGGCGGGCGAAGACGAGCGCGGCGAGCACGACCCCGACGAGCACGCCGGTCGCCAGGTTGTTCGTGACGACGACCACGACCACCGTGATGAGCATGACGGCCGTCTCGCCGAGCGGCATGCGGCCGAGCGTGCGGGGACGGATGCTGTGCCAGTCGAACGTCGCGACGCACACCATGAGCATCACGGCGGTGAGTGCCGCCATCGGGATCCGGGCGACGACGTCGTGCAGCACGATCGTCAGCACGAGCACCGAGACCCCCGCGGCGAAGGTCGAGATCCGGGTGCGGGCGCCGGCGGTCTTCACGTTGATCACCGTCTGGCCGATCATGGCGCAGCCGCCGGTGCCGCCGAAGAACGCGGAGGCGATGTTGGCGATGCCCTGGCCCCACGACTCGCGCCACTTGCTGGACCCGGTGTCGGTCAGGGCATCGACGAGCTGGGCGGTGAGCAGCGTCTCGATGAGCCCGACGATCGCCATGCCGAACGCGTACGGCGCGATGATCCCCAGGGTGTCGAACGAGATCGGCACCGTGATGCCACTGAACCCGGGCAGCGCGGTCGGGAGCGCCCCCTCGTCGCCGACGGTCGGCACCACGACGCCGAACACGACGGTGATCAGGGTGATCACCACGACGGCGATGAGCGGCGCCGGCACGGCCTTGGTCAGGTACGGGAAGCCGACGATCACCGCGACCCCCAGGGCGGTCAGGGGCCAGACGACGAACGGCACGTCGTGCCCGAGCAGGTTCGGCAGCTGTGCGGTGAAGATCAGGATGGCCAGGGCGTTGACGAACGCGACGTTCACGCTGCGCGGGATGAACCGCATCAGCCGGGCGACACCGAGGAACCCGAGCACGAGCTGGATCACGCCACCGAGCACGACCGTCGGGACCAGGTAGGCGATGCCGTGGTCGCGGACGAGGGGGGCGATGACGAGCGCGACCGACCCGGCGGCTGCCGACACCATGGCGGGACGACCGCCGACGATCGCGATGACGACCGCGATCACCACGCTCGAGAACAGTCCGACGGCCGGGTCGACACCCGCGACGACGGAGAAGGAGATCGCCTCGGGGATGAGGGCGAGTGCGGTCACGATGCCGGCCAGGACCTCGCGCGTCAGCATGCGCGGCGATCGGAGGGCCGACAGGACGCTCTGGGCAGGCGGGGCCGTGGTGAGGGAGGTCATCGCTGCCAACCCTACCCTCACGTCAGGGTAGGGTTGGTCGCATGACGGAAGCGCAGGACCCGGGCACGATGCACATCGGCGAGCTGGCCGACCGCGCCGGCATGTCCCTGCGGACGATCCGCCACTACGACGAGGTGGGGCTGCTGGTGCCGAGTGGCCGGACGACGGGTGGCTTCCGCGTGTACACCGAGCGTGACCTGGAACGCCTGCTCGTGATCCGCCGGATGAAGCCCCTGGGGTTCTCGCTCGACCAGATGGGCGAGCTCCTGCGCATCGTCGACGGTCTGCCCGGCACCGACCCCGAGGACACCGCCGCTCGCGCGGCCCAGCTCGACGCGTTCGTGCAGGACGCGCGCGACCGGCACGCCAAGTTGGTCGAGCGTGCCGGCATGGCCGAGGAGTTCATCGGCACGCTGAGCGTCCTGCGGGCATCCCTGCCCTGAGCAGCACCCCGACCAGCCGCGAACAGGACACGCGTCGGCCGGCACCTGCGTGGCCAGGCCGCGGGTCCCCCGGTCCGCCGACATCCTGCGGACCGCTTCCCCGCCCGCGACCTGGCCACGTCGAGAACGCTACGGTCGCGGCGGCGGTGATCCGGGCCTCCAGGTCGCCCCTGTGGACAACTGCCGGCCGGATCTGCCTGTGGAGAACGGCCGCGCGGCAGAGCCGGATAGACTCGGCGACCGTGATCGAACGCACCCGCATCAGCGACCTCGCCGCTCTCCCCGACGGTCCCGTCTCCGTGGCCGGATGGGTCGAGACGGTCCGTGACCAGAAGAAGGTGCAGTTCGTCGTCCTGCGCGACGAGACCGGCGCCGTCCAGCTCGTCAACCCGGCGACGCGTGAGGCAACCGACGGCGACGACGCGTCGGCCGCGGCCCTCGCCACGACCGAGACGATCTCGGGCCTGGCGCACGGCTCCTTCATCCACGTGACCGGCACGCTCAAGGCGGACGAGCGCGTCAAGCTCGGTGGCCTCGAGGTCAAGGTCGGCGCGCTCACCGTCGTCAGCGCCGCCATCCCGGAGACGCCGATCGCCGACGACTCCTCGCTCGACAAGCGCCTCGACTGGCGGTTCATCGACCTGCGCAACCGCAAGCAGAACCTGATCTTCCGCATCCAGACCACGCTCGAGCACGCGTTCCGCACGTACTGGGTCGAACGCGACTACATCGAGATCCACACGCCCAAGCTGATGGCGTCGGCGTCCGAGTCCCGCGCCGAGCTCTTCCAGCTCGAGTACTTCGAGACGACCGCGTACCTGGCGCAGTCGCCGCAGAACTTCAAGCAGATGGCCCAGCCCGCCGGCTTCGGTGCCGTGTTCGAGATCGCCGACGCCTTCCGCGCCGACCCGTCGTTCACCAGCCGGCACGCCACCGAGTTCACCAGCGTCGACGCCGAGTTCTCGTGGGTCGAGTCCCACGAGGACGTCATGGCGATGCACGAAGAGCTGCTGGTCGCCGGCATCACCGCGGTCAAGGAGAAGTACGGCGCGGACATCGAAGCGGTCTTCGGCTTCGAGCTGCAGGTCCCGTCCACGCCCTTCCCCCGCGTGACCCTGGCCGAGGCGCGGAAGATCGTCGCCGACAGCGGCCACGACGTCGTCCGCGCCGACGGCGACCTGGACCCCGAGGGCGAGCGCCGCGTGTCCGCGTGGGCCAAGGAGCACCACGGCAACGAGTTCGTCTTCGTCACGGACTACGACGCCTCGATCCGGCCGTACTACCACATGCGCCACGCCGACGACCCGACACTCACGAACAGCTACGACCTGCTGTTCAACGGTGCCGAGATCTCCACAGGTGCGCAGCGCGAGCACCGTGTCGACGTCCTCACCGCCCAGGCAGAGGAGAAGGGCCTGGACCCGGCCGAGCTCGGCTGGTACCTCGACTTCTTCCGCTACGGCGTGCCGCCGCACGGCGGCTTCGGCATGGGCCTGGCCCGCGTCCTGATGCTCATGCTCGGCGAGCCCTCGATCCGCGAGGTCACGTACCTGTTCCGCGGCCCGACGCGTCTGACCCCGTAGTCGACGCGCGTCGACGACCGACAGGTGGCCCCGGGCGGTCCCCGCCCGGG
>NZ_JALGRO010000003.1:288721-363832 GCF_022815645.1 Curtobacterium sp. VKM Ac-2922
GGTACTGCCGGACCAGCGCGTTCTTCGGCTTGGTCAAGATCTCCATGAGCGCGGACTGGTCGAATCCCGCCACGGGCCTCCTGTCGGTCCGGTGGTCGCCGGGAGCAGTGTCCGGACTCGGCTCACTCCTGCCAGTCGATGGCCGCGCGACTCTTGACGAGCCCGCGGATCTCGGCCGCCGCGGCCTGGTGCTCCGGGTGCACCTGGTACGCGTCGAGGCCGGCCAGGTCGTCGAACGTCGCCACGACGGCGACGTCGTGGTTCTTGTCCGGGTAGGCGACGTTGTCGACGACCTGCAGCGTGCGGATCGACGGCACGACACCGACGAGTCCGGTCAGGAGCGACCGGATCTGCGCGATGGTGTCTGCACGGTCGAGTTCGGGGCGGAGCCCCCAGGAGACGACGTGGTGGATCATGCGGGGGCCTCGGCCTTCTCGATCGCACGCGCCAGCCGGTCGGCGTCGACGTGCCAATTGCTGTGGACCCGGCCGTCGACCAGCACCACGGGGATGTCCTCGGCGTACTCCAGCCGGAGCGCGTCGTCATCGAGGATCGAGCGCTCGGTCAGGGTCGCGCCGGGGTGCGCCGCGACGACGCGCTCGACGACCGGTCGGGCATCGTCGCAGAGATGGCATCCGGGCTTGGTCAGGAGCGTCACGGCGGGCATGCCCCCAGCGTAGCGACGCAGAACGGGCCCCGGGGAACGCCGGTCGCGCCCGGGGAACGCAAAAGCCCCGGCGAACCGGGGCTTCGACGACGGTCTTGCGACCTACTTCTTGTTGCGACGCTGGTGACGCGTCTTGCGAAGGAGCTTGCGGTGCTTCTTCTTCGCCATGCGCTTGCGACGCTTCTTGATGACAGAACCCATGTGGACCTCGCTCGGACTGATGCTGATGTACGGACACCGGGCCGATGAAGCCGCGGAAAATCAACCTGGTCGATGCTACCGGAGCCCCGCGCCGATGTCGAACGGGCTGGACGTGCGCCGGGAACCGGGCGGCTGTCAGCCCACGTCGGCGATGCCGCCGCGCAGGACCGCGGCGACCGCGGACTCCGGCACCCGGAACGACCGGCCGAAGCGGATCGCGGGGAGTTCACCGGCGTGGACCATGCGGTAGACGGTCATCTTCGAGACGCGCATCATCTCGGCGACCTCAGCGACGGTGAGGAAACGCACGTCGTCGAAACTGCCGTTCATGGTCCGCCTCCGCCAGGCTGCGCGCGGGCCGATCGATTCGTCCCGGGCGCGGATGTTTGGTGTGACCTGAGTGGTCACTGGTAACTGTAGGGGCGGGTGAGGCCCGGTGTCCAGCATCGCGTACGACGGTGAGCGACCCGTGGGCGCTCGGTGGGCGTCCGCCGTGGATCAGTCCTGGTCCGGGCGCTTCGTGAAGCGTCGGCGCGACCGGTCCACCACGCGCTCCCACCCCTGCTGCGCCCCCGAGAACGCGGCCGTGGCGCGGTACGACGCCTCGGCCATGACGCGCCCGAGTTCGGTGCCGACCTCGACGGTCGCCTTGCCCGCCGCACCGTTCCGACGCACGGACACGGGCTGCCCGTCCGGCGTCCACGCGGTGGTCGCCGGGGTGCCGTCGGCGTCGACGGCCCCGGTGAAGGGGACCACCCACTCCTCGATGTGCAGCAGCGGCTCCGGGTCGAGTCGGTAGAAGCGGTGCTGCCCCTCTTCGCGCGAGCTGACGAGCCCGTTCTCGCGCAGCACCCGCAGGTGCTTGGACACGGTGGGCTGGCTGACCCCGAGCTTCTCGACGAGCTGGCCGACACTGAGCTCGCCGCCCGTGACGTCCGACCCGTAGGCACCGAGCAGGGCACCGAGCAGCTCGCGGCGCGTCGGGTCCGCGACCACGGTGAAGATGTCGGCCATGGGCCCAGGCTAACCGGCGTGCCCCGCGATGTACCATGCGAGGCGTCCCGCCCATGTCCCCGGAGGCATACGATGCTCGACCGCACGGCGCCATCGACCCGCGGGGTCGGAGGGACGCGTCGCCGACCCTCTCGCTTCGGCACCGCGCTGCGCTCGTCCCCGTCGCGGCTGGCGATCCTGGTGTTCGTCGGGCTGATCTTCGTCTTCACGAGCCTGTTCATGACGCCCCTCGCCGCCGCGGACGGCTCGTCGACGCACTTCGCCGACGCACTGTTCACCGCCGCGTCGGTGGTCTGCGTCACCGGACTGTCGACCGTCGACATGGCGACGCACTGGTCGGTGTTCGGCAAGACCCTGGTGGTGATCGGCACGCAGATCGGCGCTGTGGGCGTGCTGACCTTCGCGTCGATCCTGGGCCTGTTCGTCACGCGCAAGCTCGGCCTGCGCGCCAAGCTCATGGCTGCGGGCGACTCGAACCCCCTCCGCACCCACCACGGCGCCGTCCCCGAGGGGCAGGCCGTGCGGCTCGGTGAGGTCGGCACCCTGCTGGCGACGGTCGCGGTGAGCACCCTGTCGATCGAGATCGTCCTGGGACTGCTCCTGCTGCCCTCGGTGCTGATCGCGGGGATGCCGTTCTGGACCGCCGTCGGCGACTCGTTCTACTACGCCGCGATGGCCTTCACGAACACGGGCTTCGCGCCGAACGCCACCGGGCTCGAGCCGTTCGCGCACGACTACTGGTTCCTGACGCTCCTGATGATCGGCGTGGTGGCGGGGTCGATCGGCTTCCCGGTGATCCGCGCCCTGACGAAACAGCTCCGCACCCCCCGGAAGTGGCCGATCCACGTCAAGCTCACCCTGACCACCAGCGCCGTGCTGCTGGTGGGCGGCGCCGCGGCGTACATCGCACTCGAGGCGTCGAACCCGACGACGTTCGGCAGCGAGGGCGCGGGACGGACGGCGTTCCAGGCGCTCTTCCTGTCGACGATGACGCGCTCGGGCGGGTTCTCGCTCGTCGACTTCGACCAGCTCAACGGCTCGAGTCTGCTGATCACCGACATGCTCATGTTCATCGGCGGCGGGTCGGCCTCGACCGCCGGCGGCATCAAGGTCACGACTCTGGCGGTGCTGTTCCTGGCCGCGGTCGCCGAGGCCCGAGGACGCCGCAGCATGGAGGCCTTCGGTCGCCGGATCCCGAGCGACGTGCTCCGGGTCGCGGTCGCCGTCGTGCTCTGGGGCGCCACGATCGTCGCTGTGTCCACCACCGTGCTGCTGCAGATCACCCGCGAGCCGCTCGACCGCGTGCTGTTCGAGGTGATCTCCGCGTTCGCGACCTGCGGGTTGTCGTCCGGCGTCTCCGGCGACCTGCCCGAGTCCGGCAAGTACGTGCTGGCGGCCACGATGTTCCTGGGCCGGGTCGGTACAGTGACCATCGCCGCCGCCCTGGCCGCCAGTCAGAGCCGGCAGCTGTTCCGCCGTCCCGAAGAGAGGCCGATCGTTGGCTGACCGATCCCGTCCCGACCACCCCCTCGGTGCCGTCAGCCACGACGCGCCGGTGCTCGTCATCGGCCTGGGCCGGTTCGGCGCCGCCACCGCCGGACAGCTCGAGCGGCAGGACCGCGAGGTCCTGGTCGTCGACACCGACCCGGGCCTGGTGCAGAAGTGGTCGGACCGGGTCACCCACGCGGTGCAGGCCGACGCGACCGACATCGACGCGTTGCGGCAGATCGGCGCGCAGGACTTCCCGATCGCCGTGGTCGGCACGGGCAGTGACCTGGAGTCCAGCGTGCTCATCACCGCGAACCTGGTCGACCTCGGCATCCCGCAGATCTGGGCGAAGGCGATCAGTCGGTCGCACGGCACGATCCTGGCCCGCATCGGCGCGAACCACGTGGTGTACCCGGAGCGCGAGGCCGGCGAGCGCACGGCACACCTGGTGTCCGGTCGGATGCTCGACTTCATCGAGTTCGACGACGACTTCGCCGTGGTCAAGATGTTCCCGCCGCGCGCGGTCCGCGGCAAGGACCTCGGCACCACCGCCATCCGCACGCGCTTCGGTCTGACGGTGCTCGGCATCAAGCCCCCGGGTGAGGCCTTCGTGCCGGCCACACCGGACAGCGTGATCGGTGAGCACGACGTCATCATCGTGTCCGGATCGACGACCGCGCTGGAGCGCTTCGCCGCCCTGGAGTAGACCACTGATCGGACGGGAGGCCCGGTGCCAGCTGGCACCGAGCCTCCCGTCGTTCCGGTGGTTGCGTCTAGAGCTTCGACAGCTCGTCCGCGCGCGCGATCGCCGCATCCGCGGCGCGGCGGAGCGTGTCCGCCAGGTCCGCTTCCTGCAGGACGGCGACGGCACGCTCGGTCGTGCCCTTCGGGCTGGTCACGGCGCGGCGCAGGGCTGCGGGCTCCTTGCCGGACCGCTCGAGCAGCTCGACGGCACCACGCACGGTGCCCTGCACCATCGTCTCGGCCTGTTCGGCGGTGAAGCCGAGCGACTCGGCGGCGCGCTGCCACTCCTCGATGAGCAGGAAGACGTACGCCGGGCCGGAACCGGACACCGCGGACAGCGCGTCGAGACGGTCCTCGGGGACCTCGATGACCGAGCCGGACACGTCGAACAACCGTGACGCCAGGGCGACGGCCTCGGCGTCGGCCGACGCGCCGCCGCTGACCCCCGTGACCCCGTGCCCGACCCCGATCGGGGTGTTCGGCAGTGCACGGACGACGCGGACACCCTGGGGGACGCGAGCCTGCATGGTCGCCGTCGTCACCCCGACCGCGACGCTGACGACGACGGTGCCGGGTGCCAGGTCGTCCGCGATCTGGTCGAGCAGGTCAGCGAGGACGAACGGCTTCACGCCGAGCACCACGAGCGCGGCGCCGCGGACGGCCCGGCGGTTGGCGTCCGGGTCCGTGTCGCTGGCGGAGGCGTCCAGGCCGCGCGCACGGTGGGCGGCGGCGGACGACTCGGACTTCGTCGTCAGCACCACGGTCTCGGGCGCCAGACCGGCGGCGAGCAGGCCGTCGAGGACCGCGCCGGACATGGAGCCGACGCCGAGCAGAGCGGTACGGGGCAGTTCGATCGTCATGGCCCGACCCTACCGAGCGACCTGCCCGTAGGATCGTGCAGCAGGTCAGCGAGAACAGGGGTCACAGTGAGCGCTTCCGGAGGCAACCGGGCCATCTTCGCCGCACTCGGCGCGAACGTCGGCATCGCGATCGTCAAGTTCATCGCGGCGGCGATCAGCGGGTCCGCGTCGATGCTCGCCGAGGGTGTGCACTCGCTCGCCGACTCCGCGAACCAGCTCCTGCTGCTGCTGGGCGGACGACGCGCCCGGCGCGCGGCGGACGAGGAACACCCGTTCGGCTACGGCCGCGAACGCTACGTGTACGCCTTCGTCGTGTCGATCGTGCTGTTCTCGGTCGGCGGTGTGTTCTCGCTCTACGAGGGCATCGAGAAGTTCGCGCATCCGCACGCGCTCGAGAACTGGTGGCTGCCGATGGTGGTCCTGGTGATCGCGATCGGGCTCGAGGGCTTCTCGCTCCGCACCGCCCTGAACGAGGCTCGCCCGCACAAGGGCTCGATGTCATGGGTGCAGTACGTGCGTCGGGCGAAGGCCCCGGAGCTGCCCGTCGTGATGCTCGAGGACACCGCCGCCCTGCTCGGCCTGGTGTTCGCGTTCTTCGGCGTCGGCCTGACCGCGCTCACCGGCAACGGGGTGTTCGACGCCATCGGCACGGTGCTGATCGCCGTGCTGCTCATCGCCGTGGCCCTGGTGCTCGGGATCGAGACGAAGAGCCTGCTGGTCGGCGAGGGTGCGACCGCGGCGGACGTCGCGAAGATCAAGGCGGCGCTGCTGGACGGGCCCGAGATCGAGTCGATCATCCACATCAAGACGCTCTACCTGGGCCCGGACGAGCTGATGGTCGGCGTGAAGGTCGCGGTCGACGGCGACCGGCGTCTCGGTGACGTCGCCGCTGGCATCGACACCGTCGAACAGCGGGTGCGGGCAGCCGTGCCGATCGCCCGGGTGATCTACGTCGAGCCCGACGTGCTCCGGACGGGGCCGCGGCCGCCGACCGAGGCGATCGTGATCCGCGCGGCGGACTAGCGCTTCTGACGGAAGAACTCCTCGAGCAGGGCCGCGCACTCCGGCTCGAGCACGCCGGCGACCACCTCGGACCGGTGCGGCAGCCGGCGGTCCCTGGCGATGTCGTAGACGCTGCCCGCCGCGCCGGCCTTGGGGTCCCACGCGCCGAACACCACGCGCGGCACCCGCGCCGCCAGGATCGCCCCCGCGCACATCGGGCAGGGCTCGAGCGTGACGACCAGGGTGTGCCGGTCGAGGTGCCAGTCCCCCGTGACGGCGGCCGCTGCCCGGAGGGCCAGGACCTCGGCGTGCGCGGTCGGGTCTTGCGTGGCCTCGCGCTCGTTCCGACCGGTGGCGAGGACCACACCGTGTTCGTCGAGCACGACCGCGCCGACCGGCACGTCACCGGTCGCCAGGCATGCCCGGGCCTCGGCGAGCGCCGTCGTCATCGCCCCCACCCAGGGACGGCCCGCGGGGTCCGTGGTGGACGGGACTGGCTGCACGGGTCCTCCGGCCGTCTCGGGTGCGCGGGCGGATCGGTCCTCCGCCTGCGGCACGGTACGCTCGACCCTATGCGAGTCCACGTCGCCGACCACCCGCTCATCACCCACAAGCTCTCGGTGCTCCGCGACCGGACCACTCCCTCGCCCACGTTCCGTGCGCTGACCGAGGAACTCGTCACGCTGCTGGCCTACGAAGCCACGCGCAACGTGCGGGTCACGGCCACGCCGATCTCCACGCCGGTCGCGCAGACCATGGGTGTCGCGATCGCCAAGCCGCGTCCGCTGGTCGTCCCCATCCTGCGCGCCGGCCTCGGCATGCTCGAGGGCATGGTCAAGCTCGTCCCGACGGCCGAGGTCGGGTTCCTGGGCATGGCGCGCAACGAGGAGACCCTCGAGCCGCAGACCTACGCCGAGCGCCTGCCGGACGACCTGTCGGGCCGGCAGTGCTTCGTGCTCGACCCGATGCTGGCGACGGGTGGCACGCTCGCGGCGGCCATCGACTTCCTGTTCGACCGCGGCGCCGAGGACGTCACCTGCGTGTGCATCCTCGGGGCACCCGAGGGCCTCAAGGCCGTCGAGCAGGCCGTGGGCGACCGCGACGTGACGATCGTCCTCGGTGCCCTCGACGAGCGCCTCGACGAGAACGGCTACATCGTGCCCGGCCTGGGCGACGCCGGCGACCGGCTGTACGGACTGGCCGAGTAGCGACCGACCCCGCCGACCGTCCGGGCGGACGGTTGACAGCGGCTTGGTATACCGCTGATACTCATCGACATGACTGCAACCGTGTCCCGCGTCCTCTCCGAGGCGTCCCCCTCCACAGGGGCAGTGGGGACCGTCGGCATGATGATGTCGGCGGCGGCCGTCATGCGTTGTCGAATGTGTGCCTGACCGGTACCCGTTCCAGCTGGATCCCCCGCGACACCATCCCCGTCGCGGGCGCGTGATCCCCGGGTGACGACCACCGACGACGCACACGTGCGCCACGCGGTCGCCCCGCTCCACCGGGTCTGCTCCGGTCCGACGACGGACCGAGGGCGCGTCGCCAGCCCTGCTCCACGCAGGACGTCAGTGCCGCGCAGCACACCCGGGTTGACGCATTCGACACCGGCCCCACCGCTCGATCGAGCGCCGGCCACACCGCCCGGAGAACCACCATGTCGCTCACCATCGCCCAGCCCCGTCCCTCGCTCCGCTCCGCTGCCCCCGCCCCGATCGACCTCGGCACCGTCACGCCGATCCGTCCCCGTCGTGCGCCGGTCCAGCCCGAGCACACCGAGGCCCCGACCAGCCCCGTGGTCGCACCGCAGCGCAACCGGTCCTTGCCCGAGGGCACCGAGGCCCGTGGCTTCGCGCTGTACGTCGGGCTCGACGAGGAGAAGGCGGCCGCGGCCGGCACGACGCTCGCGGCCGTGGTCGAGCAGCTGAAGGCGCTGACGGCACAGCTCGTCCCCGCGGCCGAGACCTACGCCGCCGTGGCCGTCGCCGCCGAGCACTCCGGTGGCCGCGACGTCGACGTGGTCCGCCTGGCGCTGCAGGACCGGTCCGCGGTGGCCGCGCGCAAGCAGGCCGAGAAGCCCGAGCCCGAGGAGACCGGCGTCGTCATCGACATCTCCCGCAAGCGTGTGACGCTCGACGGCGAGACCGCGCCGCTGACCTACAAGGAGTTCGAGCTCCTGCAGTTCCTGGTGCTGCGCGAGGGGCAGACGGTCGACCGGTCCGCCATCATCGACGGCCTGTGGTCGGACGACGAGGACGAGACGCCGAACGAGCGCACCATCGACGTGCACGTCCGCCGGCTCCGCTCGAAGCTCGGCGCGTTCGAGGAGATCGTCCGCACCGTCCGTGGTGTCGGGTACCGGTTCGACCGGCACGCCGACGTCGCCGTGCGGTACGCCTCGACGCCCTCGCCCGACCTGTTCTGAGCCGTCGTCGGGGTTCCAGGCCGCGCATACCGGCCTCTTGGTGAACTCGCAGCGAACGAGGCCGTCGAAGGCTGGCGCCCGTTACCGCTTCGTTATACAGTCGGAAGCGCAGTCGGGGTTTGCTGTGGCTCCGCCTGTGGAATGTGATTGCAGGACACTCTTGGTGCAAGGGAGAAGGCCGGTCGTCCACCAGGACGGCCGGCCTTCGTGCGTCCCGGGGCCTTGCTGGGCCGGAGTGTCCGAGGCCGTCGGTAGGGTGGAGGACCACCGGACCAGAGGGAGCACCACCGTGAACGACAGGTCGATCGCCGTCGCCGCCTGGGAAGCCCTCTTCCGCGCCCAGGTGAGCGTGATGCGGAACCTCAACAGCGAGTTCCCCGGCGACGAGATCTCGTTCAACGAGTACGACGTCTGCTTCAACCTCTCCACGCAGCCCGGTCGTCGCTGCCGGATGCGCGAGTTGACCGGCCACCTGCTCCTGACCCAGCCGAGCGTGAGCCGCCTGGTCGACCGGCTCACCACCCGCGGCCTGGTCGAGAAGCAACCGGACCCGACCGACGCACGCGGGGTCATCGTGGCCCTCACGCCGCACGGCTTCGACGTGTACCGGGCCGTCGCCGTGCAGCACGCCGCCAGCATCGCCGAACAGCTCGGTGCGGGTCTGACCGACACCGAGCTGCGCACCCTCACCGAGCTCTGCACGAAGCTCCGCATCGCGACGACCGAGCCGATGCCGGGCCGCCGACCCGTGCCGTCCCTGTCCGCGGCGGCCTCGGCGTGAACGGCGCCGTCGTCTGGCTCCGCGACGACCTGCGGCTCGCCGACAATCCGGCGCTCCGCGCGGGCATCGACCACGGTGGCGACCTGACCGTCGTCTACGTCCTCGACGAGCAGAGCGACGGCATCCGTCCGCTCGGCGGCGCGGCGAAGTGGTGGTTGCACCAGTCGCTGACGTCGCTCGACGCCGACCTGCGACAGCGGGACTCGCGCCTGGTGCTGCGGCGCGGGGCAGCGGCCGACGTGATCGACGCCGTCGTCGCCGACACCGGTGCCGACGGGGTCTACTGGAACCGCCGGTACGGACCGGTCGAGCGCGAGATCGACGCGGGCATCAAGGCCTCGCTCAAGGACCGCGGCATCGACGCGCACAGCTTCGCGGCCTCGCTGCTGTGGGAACCGTGGACGGTGCTCAACGGGTCGGGCGAGCCCTACAAGGTGTTCACCCCGTTCTGGCGAGCGGCGCAGGCCATGCCGGAACCGCGACACCCACTGCCCAAGCCGCGCACGCTGCCCGCCGTGCCCGACGTCGCCAGCGACGACCTGGCCGACTGGGCCCTGCTGCCGACGAAGCCCGACTGGGCCGGTGGGCTGCGTGACGCGTGGACGCCGGGCGAGCACGGGGCCGCGACACTGCTCGAGGCGTTCGTCGACTCCGCCCTGCAGGACTACGACCAGCGTGACGAGCCCGCGGTGGCCGCCACGAGCGATCTGTCTCCGCACATCCGGTGGGGCGAGATCAGTCCGTACCAGGTGTGGCACCGGCTGCACGGCACGCTCGAGCCCCACCAGCGCCAGCAGGCTCCGGCGTTCCTGCGGCAGCTCGCGTGGCGTGAGTTCAACTGGCACGAGTACTTCCACTGCGAGCAGCTCGCGACGGTCAACGTGCGGCGCGAGTTCGACGCGTTCCCGTGGCGCGACGCTCCGGACGACGAACTCCAGCGCTGGTACCACGGGCGCACCGGGTTCGACCTGGTCGACGCGGGCATGCGCGAGCTCTGGAGTTCGGGCGCGATGCACAACCGCGTCCGCCTGGCCACGGCGAGCTTCCTCGTGAAGAACATGCTGGTCGACTGGCGGATCGGCGAGCAGTGGTTCTGGGACACCCTGGTCGACGCCGATGCCGCCAACAACGCGGGCAACTGGCAGTGGGTGGCGGGCTCGGGCTTCGACGCGGCGCCCTACTTCCGCGTGTTCAACCCCGACCGCCAGCTCGAGCGCTTCGACAAGCACCGCGAGTACGTGCGGCGCTGGGTGCCGGCCGACGAAGACCGCCCCGAGCCGATGCTCGACCTGCGCCAGACCCGGCAGCGGGCCCTCGACGCCTACGACCAGATGCGGCACGCATGACCCAGGTCAGCACGACGACGATCGAGCAGGTCGACGCCCTGTTCCGCGAGCGCGTCGAGCGGGGCGTCGCGCCGAGTTCGGTGTGGGGCGTGTTCGACCAGGACGGCCTGATCGCCACGGGCGGGCACGGTGACCGCGGCGACGGCACCGCACCGGACGCCGACACGGTCTACCGCATCGCATCGTGCACGAAGAGCATCACGGCCGCGACGCTGCTGTCGCTCCAGGCCGACGGCCGGGTGTCGCTCGACGCACCGATCACCGACTTCGTGCCGGCCTTCGGCGACGTCGGGCTGCCGACCGCCGACTCCCCCGTGCCGACCCTGCGGATGCTCCTGACGATGTCCGCGGGGTTCCCGACCGACGACCCGTGGGGCGACCGGCAGGAGTCCATCACCGACGCCGAGCTCGACGCCGTCCTGCGCGACGGGCTGCTGTTCGACAGCGTGCCCGGCACCGGCTTCGCGTACTCCAACCTCGGGTACGCGCTGCTCGGTCGGGCGATCCAGGTCGTGGCGGGTCGTCCCTTCGCCGACGTCGCGTCCCAGGTCGTCCTGCGTCCGCTCGGCCTCGACGACACCGTGTTCCGTGCCGCGGACGCCCGCGGGTACGTCGTCACCGGTGTCCGCCCGCACCAGGACACGTGGGAGCCACTCCCGCTCAGCGGCCCCGGTGCCTTCTCGCCGATCGGTGGACTGTTCTCCACCGTGCGTGACCTGTCGCGATGGGCACGCCACCTGTCGTCGGCATTCGCGTCGGTCCGCGACCGGACGGGTCAGGCGGAGTCCGGCCCGGTGTCGCCGGCCGACCGCCGACACATGCAGCAGGCCATGCGGGTGATCCCCGCACCGGCGATCCCGAGTGCCCGCCGTCCGGTCGGGTACGGCTTCGGGCTGTTCGTCGAGCAGGACGACGCGGTCGGGCCGATCGTCTCGCATTCCGGCGGCTACCCCGGCTTCTCCGCACACATGCGGTGGTCGGTCCGCACGGGGATCGGTGTCGTCGCGTTCGAGAACGCCACCCAGGCCAAGGTGTCGGTCGCCACCGAGACGGCCCACGATGTGCTGCTCGGGCTCGGCCGTCCCGCCGCGCACCCGGCACCCGCCCGACCGGTCGCCGCAGGGCCCGTCACGGTCCTGCCGGAGACCCGAGCGGCACAGTCCGCGGTGTCCCGCCTGCTGGTCGCGTGGCACGACGCGCCGGACCAGACCGACCCGGACGACTCGGCGGCCGCGCGCTGCTGCACGCCGAACGTGCCGATGGACGTCCCGTGGGACCGCCGCCGTGCTGCCGCAGCCCGCGCCGTCGCCACGGTCGGCGCCGACCTGCACGCCGCGCCGGTCGCCGAGGCCTCGTCCGCGCCGACGCACCTGCGGTGGTGGCTGCCCGGGTCGTCGGGTCGGCTGCGGGTCGAGATCCGGCTCGCGCCGCTCGCTGCCGGGCTGGTGCAGACCCTGCTCGTGACGGCGGAACCGACCGAGCGCGACGCCTGACCCCGCCGCACAGCACACGCCGAACATCGCAGCGCCCGCAGCGCCCGCAGCGCCCGCAGCGCCCGGCGCGCAGAACAGCACCCTGCAGCGCCCGACCCGCCGGTCCGTGTCAGACCGGCGGACGACCGCCCACGAACCCGAGCGCCCGTGCCGCGACCCGGCCCCCCTCGCGTGCAGCAGACCCGACCCGCACCTGGTCGGTCGCCCACGCGCGGATGAACCCCGCGGCGAAGGCGTCCCCCGCGCCGAGCGTGTCGACGACGGTCGCCGGGGTCGCCGCTACCTGCTGCGGCGCACGGCCCGGCCGACCGAGCAGCACACCGTCGGCACCCAGGGTGATGAGCACG
This sequence comes from Curtobacterium sp. VKM Ac-2922, assembly GCF_022815645.1. Lineage (GTDB taxonomy): Bacteria > Actinomycetota > Actinomycetes > Actinomycetales > Microbacteriaceae > Curtobacterium. The sequence goes on from NZ_JALGRO010000003.1 coordinate 301,093, forward strand.
AGCGGCACCGATCGGGTGAGCAGCCGGGCGGCTTCGTCCATGTCGGTCGTCCCGGTCAGCGCCGCCGCCTCGGCACGTCCGGGCAGCAGCACGTCGACACCCTGCAGGGCGTCGAGCAGCGCGTCGGGACCGACGGACCGGACGACGGCCACGGAGGACGGGTCGAGCGACACGCGCGCGGCGCCGGCCCGGGCGCGGTCGACGAGCGCCGCGATCCGGTCGACTCCCCCGGCGCCGAGCATCGCGGCACCGGTCAGGTGCACGATGTCCGCTCGCCGGGCCAGGTCGAGTGGGACGTCCTCGGCACCGAGCGCCGCGCTCGCACCGCCGTCGGACATCGAGGTCCGCCCGAAGTCGCTGCGCACCGAGACGACGGCTCCGGTCGTGGTCCGCGCGTCGTAGGAGATGTGGGGTCGCACCCCGGCGTCCTCGAGCGACCGTTCGTGGCGGTAGACGTCGTCCACGCCGACGCGCGCCACCAGGTCGACCTCGGCGCCGAGCCACCCGAGCCAGGTCGCCGTGTTCCCGGCGGCACCGGCCGGACGGTGCCGGATCACCGCGGCCGGGTCGTGGTCGCCGGTGGCCTGGGCCCGGGTGTGGACGATCACGCCGTCCAGGACGTCACCGACGACCAGGAAACGCTTCCCGGCCCCGCGGCGCCGACCCCCGACCGCCCGCCCGCCGGAGGGGTCTCCGGGGCGGGACGGGGGCACAGGGCGCTCGGGAGGCAGGGTCATCAGGTCGATCGTACTTGAAAACGAGCAATACTCCGGTTTCTGGGAACAGCCCTGGATGCTCCCTCAGGTGGAGACGCGCCCGGCGCACGGCCGGTACTCACACTTCAGCGGTAACATACCGTTGGTCGCACTCCAGCGACTGCGCTGCGACCGCTGCGCCGCACGCGATCGCCGCACGCCCGCCCCGCCGGAGAGACCATGCCCCGCAAGCCCGACCCGACCCTCAAGCCCGCGATCATCGAGAAGGTCACGCAACACCTCCGCGAGACCCGGATCGAGGACGTTTCCGTCCGCAGTCTGGGGCGGGTCCTCGGCACGAGCGCGTACCCCATCGTGTACCACTTCGGCACGCGCGACGCCTTGATCGACGCCGTGGTCGAGCACCTGGCCGACACCGCGGACGTCTGCCCACTCGACCCCACGACCGACCGGGACGGCCTGCGCGCGTGGTTCACGACGCGGTTCGGTGGCCTCGACGACCCCGACCGTGCCCTCGCCGCGCGGCTGACGTTCGAACTCGGATCGGTCGAGGCACTCGCACCAGGCGACCGCGAACACCGCAGCCACCGTGCACTGGTCGACGCCGTGGCTGCCTGGTGCGTCGAGCACGGGCGCTGCGCGGCCGATGCCGACCGGGCGGCGCAGGCCGCGGTGCTCGCGGCCCGGGGCACGCAGTGGGGTCGGATCGTCGACCGCGAGCACGTCGACGTCCACGCCGCACTGTGTGCGATCGCCGACGCCCTGTCCGCCGACACCCGGGTCCTGACCGGCTGACCCGGCCGCCACACGCGGCCGACACCCGGGTCCTGACCGGCTGACCCGGCTGCCGCCCTGTCTACCCGACACCCGGGTCCGGACCGGCTGACCCGGCCGCCGCACGCGGCCGACACCCGGGTCCTGACCGGCTGACCCGGCCGCCGCACGACCGTACCGGCGAACGACGGGAGGCCCGGTGCCAGCTGGCACCGGGCCTCCCGTCGTTCAGGTGGTCACGCTCAGAGCGTGACGAACTGCTGCGACTTCGCGTTCGCGAAGCGCGCGGCGACGTTCTCCCAGTCGACGATGTTCCAGACGGCCTTGACGTAGTCCGCCTTGACGTTGAGGTAGTCGAGGTAGAACGCGTGCTCCCACATGTCGAGCATGAAGACCGGCACGAGACCGAACGGCACGTTGGCCTGCTGGTCGAACAGCTGGAACGTGGTGAGCTTCTGGCCCACGGTGTCCCAGGCCAGGACGGACCAGCCGGAGCCCTGGATGCCCGTGGCGACGGCGGTGAACTGGGCCTGGAACTTCTCGAAGGAGCCGAAGAACTCGTCGATCGCCGCGGCGAGCTCGCCCTCGGGCACCTTGGTGTCCGGGCCGAGGTTGGTCCAGAAGATCGAGTGGTTGACGTGGCCACCGAGGTTGAACGCCAGGTCCTTCTCGAGCTTGTTCACGTTGGCCAGGTTGCCGGACTCGCGGGCCTCGGCGAGCTGCTCGAGCGCGGTGTTCGCACCCGTCACGTAGGTCTGGTGGTGCTTGTCGTGGTGCAGCTGCATGATCTTGCCGCTGATGTGCGGCTCGAGTGCGGCGTAGTCGTACGGCAGCTCCGGCAGGGTGTACTCAGCCATGGAGGTTCCTTTCGATCAGTGGTTGGCGGATGGTGCTCCGCAGCTCACGAGAGCCGGGAACGATCGGTGAGGGAGTGGAATTCCCGGTTGTGGTAGACGAGCGGCTCGCCCCGTTCGGATCCGAGCACGATGTCCAGGACCTCGGCGACGACGACGGTCGAGCTGCCGATCGGGGTCGTCGACAGCGGTCGGCAGCGCAGCGCGGACGCGGCAGCGGGCAGGTACCGGTCGCCGGACGGCAGTGTTCCCCACACCGGGTCGTCGGCCGCCGGGCTGCCCGTGCTGGCGAACCGCTTGGCCAGTGCGACGCCGTGGGCGTCCATGAGGTGCACGACGAACAGCGGGGCGCCGAGGATCGTGCCGGCGGAACCCGAGTTGGTGGACAGCGAGAACACCAGGACGGGCGGGTCGATCGCGACGCTGGCGACGCTCGACGCCGTCAGTCCGGTCGGGCCGTCGGGTCCCTCGGCGGTGATGACCGCGACGCCGGCGGGGTGGCCGCGGAACGCCGCCTTGTAGGCGTCGGCGATGGTCGACGGGACGGCGGTCGACGGCGCTGCGTCCGACGGTGCTGCTTCGGGCATGGGAGTCGTGGTTCGTTCCTCGTCGTGGTGGGTGGTCGCGGTCGTCGCGGCCATGTCCCAACGTAGGACCTCAACCAAGGTCGAGGTCAACGATTCACAGGTTCGGTTCACTCCGGGTACAGCCTCGGGCGCGCCGCAGGGGCGTACCGAGCACGGTGCGCGGTTCGCAGACCGAGCACGGTGCGCGGTTCGCCGCCGGTGCGAGGTTGACGGCACCGTGCCCGGGAACAACCTCGCACCACGCTCCGAACCCCGCACCAGCGATCAACGTCGCACCGTGCTGCAAAGCCGACCCCCGCACGGTGCGCGCTCAGCGCCGCCGCAGCATCACGAGCGCACCGGCCGCCGCGACGACCATCAGCACCGCGGCGACGCCCGCCGTGATCGTGACGCCGGAGTCGAACGCCGCGCGGGCCGACTCCAGCAGCGCCTGCCCGGCCGGTCCGCCGAGCGACGTGGCCGCGGCGACCGCTCCACCGAGGGTCTCCTGCGCCGCGGTGTGCTGGGTGCCGGACAACCCGTTCGGCACCATCACGTGCGCACGGTAGGCCGTCGCCAGGATCGTCCCGAGGATGGCCGTGCCGAGCACCGCGCCGATCTCGTAGGCGGTCTCGGAGACCGCCGACGCCGCACCGGCCTTGTCCGCGGGGGCGGTCGAGATGATGAGGTCGTTCGTCACGGTCTCGGACGCGCCGATGCCGATCCCGAGCAGCACGAACGCGAACGCCAGCGCCGCGATGGACGCGTGGTGGCCGAGGACGGCGACCAGGGCGTAGGCGGCGGCCGAGAACAGCAGCGCGACGGCGACGACCCAGCGCGGGGCGACCCGGTTGACGATCGGCACGACGACGAGTCCCGCCACGATGGTCAGCACCGAGCCGGGGATCAGCACGACGCCCGAGGTGAACGGGTCGAGGCCCGCGACCAGCTGCAGGTGCTGCGCGATGAAGAACAGGAACCCGGTCAGCGAGAACATCGCGGTCATGTTCATCAGCACGCTGCCGGTGAACGCCGTGCTGCGGAACAGGCGCAGGTCGAGCATCGGGGTACGCGTGCGCAGCTGCCGGCGGACGAACGCGACACCGCACAACACGCCGACACCGAGCATCGCGATCGCCAGACCGCGCTCGTCCGGGTGCACGACCGACTTGATGGCCCAGGCGATCGGCGCCAGCGTGCCGAGCGACAGCAGCATGCTCACGACATCGACGGGCCCGGGGTTGCGGTCGCGCGACTCGGGCACGCAGAACGGCACGGCGACGAGCATCACGACCAGGATCGGCACGGCCACCAGGAAGACGCTCCCCCAGTGGAAGTGCGCCAGCAGTGCTCCACCGACCAGCGGGCCGAGTGCGTTGCCGGCGGCGAACATCGTCGACCAGACGGCGAGCGCCATCCGGCGTTCTCCGGCGTCGGGGAACACGTTGCGGATGATCGAGAGCGTGGCGGGCATGAGCATCGCCCCGAACACGCCCATCGCGATCCGGGCGGCGACGAGCATCCAGGCGTCGGTGGCGAACGCCGCGGCGACGGAGAGCAGGGCGAACCCGGTGGCGCCGATCACCAGGATGCGCCGACGGCCGATGCGGTCGCCGATGCTGCCCATGACGACCAGCAGGCCGGCCAGCACGAGCGGGTAGGCGTCGACGATCCAGAGCTGGGTGGTGGCGTCCGGGTTGAGCGCGCGGGCGATCGACGGCAGCGCGAAGCTCAGGATGGTGTTGTCGACCGAGATCAGCAGCACGGGCATCATGAGCACCGCGAGCGCCAGGAACCGTCGCGACCGGCTCGCGGTGACGCGGGTGGCGATGGGACTGGTGAGGAGTGCGGACATGGTGGTGCTCCACGGACTTCGAGGTGGCGTCACGGGCGCGGAAGTCGTCACGCGGCCCGGCAGGTCTCCTCTACTGTACCGTCTGGACGGTTGACGTTGCAAATGCAACAACGGACGGACGGGAGGCCCGTGGCGGGGTCGCCACGGGCCTCCCGTCCGTCCGTGGTCCGGTCCTAGGCGGACTCGCGCAGCAGCAGCCGGTGGCGCACGGTGCGCTGCACCGACGCGCCGCTGCGCGGCAGCGAGCGGTCGAGCATCCCGAGGGCCAGGTCGAGCGCCTGCCGCGCGACGGCGTCGAGGTCGACCGCCAGTGTGGTGAGCGTGGGCGTCACGAGCGCCCCGAGCGGCAGCCCGTCGACACCGACCACGCGCACGTCGCCCGGCACGTCGACGCCGGCACGACGGCACGCCGACAGCACCCCCAGCGCCATCACGTCGTTGAAGGCCAGGATCGCATCGAGTCGGCGACGACGCCCGAGGATCCGTTCGGTCTCCTCGGCACCGCACTCGGCCGTGCCGTGTCGACCGTGCACGATCTCGGGCAGGTAGCCACGTCGACGCAACGCCGCCAGCATGAGGGCACCACGAGCACTGGGCACGTCGGGTTCGGAGTTGTCGAGCACCACCGGGTGCCGGACCCCGGTGGCGACGAGGTGGTCCGCCAGCACCTCGATCGCGTCGGTCGGGTCGATCCACACCGCGCCGGTCGGCGGCTCGGTCGCCGGGTCGAGCTCGACCATCGGGACCGTACCGAGCAGGTCGTTCCAGCGGTCCCGGCGTGACCCGAAGTACCCGATCACCACGTCCGTCTGCGAGCCCAGCGCCGCGACCATCCGGTCCGGGTCGCTCACCAGGTCGACGTCGGCGAGCATGACGTTCCAGTCCTGCTCGGCCGCCAGCCCGACGACCGCGGCGGCGAGCTGCGGCGTGTACGGGTTGCGCAGGTCGTTGACGACGAGTCCGAGCTGGTGGTCACCACCCGTCACCAGACCACGGCCGAAGCGCGACGGACGGTAGTGCAGTGCCTCGGCGGCGGCCAGGACACGCTGCTTGGTGCTGGCGCTGATCCCGGACATGCCGTTCATCGCCCGCGTCACCGTCTGCCGGGACACCCCCGAGGCCGCCGCGACGTCCATGATCGTCGCGCGCCCCACAGGAACGTGCCCGGAGTCGGGCTGGGCTGCGGGGGGCTGGGTTGCGGCGGGCTGCCCGGGGACGGTGTCCGGGTCGGTCAGTCGCGGAGGTCCAGCCATGCCACCTGTTCGGGAGTGAGGTCGACGGAGAGGCCGGTCATGGACGACCGGGCTTCCGCGATCGTACGCGGTCCGAAGAGCGGGAACGTCGGGAACGGCTGGTTGAGGACGTAGGCCAGCGCGATCGCCGTCGCGGGCACGCCGTACTGGTCGCCCAGCTCGCGTGCACGACGCAGGCGCTCGAAGTTGTCGTCCGAGTAGTAGCAGCGGACGAGTTCGGCGTCGCTGGTGTCCTCGGGCTTCGCGCGGCCCGTGAAGAACCCGCGGGCCTGGGACGACCAGGGCAGCAGCGGGACCTGGCGTTCCTCGAGCCAGGCCTTGGACGCCGGGTCGGTCGCGTGCCGGCAGCCGTCCCACGGCACGTCGTACGCCTCGGCCAGACCGAAGTGGTTGCTCAGGACCTCGAACTCGTGCTTGCCGTTCGCCCGGGCGTAGGCGTTCGCCTCGTCGAAGCGGGCGAGGCTCCAGTTCGAGCCGCCGTACACGCGGATGCGGCCGGCGCGACGGTGCTCGTCGAGGACGTCGACGAACTCCCCCACGGGGATGTCCTCGTTGTCGCGGTGCATCATGTAGATGTCCGCGTAGTCGGTGCCCTGGCGATCGAGGCTCTCGAGCAGCTGCCGGGTGAGGGACTCCGGGTCGCAGTACGGCGTGTGCGCGCCCTTGGTGATCACGACCACGTCCTCGCGGATGCCGCGGTTCTGGATCCACTTCCCCAGGCGCCCCTCGAGCACCCCGCCGCCGTAGATGTAGCCGGTGTCGAAGACGTTGCCACCGCGCTCGACGAACAGGTCGAAGATCGCACTGGCGTGCGCGAGGTCGGGCTGGTTGTCGACGCCCATCACCAGGCGGGACATGCGCTTGCCGACGCCGGGCACCTCGCCGTAGCGCATGGTGTTGTCGTCCTGCACGGTGAGCGGTCGGCCGCTGACCGTGGGGATGTCGGCGGTCTCGGACTCGAACGGGTACCGCAGGTCGATGGCCGCGCGCCAGCGGTCGAGCGTGCGGGCCGTGGCCAGGGACTCGTCGAGCGTGTACTCGGCGACCTCCACCTGTCCGGCCACCAGGGCCGCGGTCGTGGCGTCGGCTTCGCGTGCGTAGGGGTGCTCTCCCGCGAACGAAAGCGTGCGCGGGTCCGCGTCGACGGTGTCCACCTGGATGGTCGGGTCGTCACCGAGCGTCCACGGGTCGGAGAGCCGGAGGCGTCCGGTCGTGCCGTACACCGTGACGGCGTTCTCGTCCTCGACGCGCACACCGGTCCGGACGCTCGCGGTGATCGTGTCCGGTCCGGTGGCGCCACCGCGGTAGGTCAGCTGGGCGGTGGTCCACTCGTCGACACCGGTCGGCCCGAGCGAGCCGGTCGCGGTGAGCTCGGTGGGCTCGGCCACGGCGACACCCGTGGCGGCCTGCACGATCGCGGCCGTCATCGTGACCGGGTACCCGCCGACGTCGAGGATGCCGCCGCCCGCGGTCGCGACGTCGAACAGCCGACCCGTGCGCGACCCGGCGCGGAACGCGAAGGACGCGTCGACGTGGGTGACGGCGCCGATCGCACCGCTGCGGACCAGGTCGAGCAGCGCGGCGGTCTGCGGGTGGAAGCGGTACATGTACGCCTCGACGAGCGGCAGGCCCGCCTGGCGCGCGGCGTCGACCAGGGCCATCGCCGTGCCGTGGTTCGGCGCCAGCGGCTTCTCGCACAGCACGGCCTTGCCGGCGTCGAGCGCGGCGAGCACCAGGTGGGCGTGCCCGGTGTGCACGGTCGACACGTAGACGGCGTCGACGCGGGGGTCGGCGAGGACCTGCTCGTACGTCGTCGCCGTGACGTCCGTGAAGCCGTGCGCGACGGCGTCGTCCGCGAAGGACTGCGCACGCTCGGGAGCCGAGCTGCCGGCGGCCACGATGGTCGCGCCGACCGCGCTCGACGGCAGCTGCGAGAGGAAGCGACGGGCGATCCCACCGGGTCCGAGGACGGCCCAGCCGGGGGTGCGGTCCGAACCGGCGGTCGGGGAGCTGGAAGTGGTCGCGGTCTGCGCTGACATGCGGATCCTGTTCGTCTCGTGAACCTTCACGGTCCTGCGGGTCCCGACGACGGTACCGCGCTCGTTCCTGCCCTGCAACGACATCGGTGCTTGACACGGCGTGTCGTCCGGGCAATGCTCTGCTGCAGTTCCGTGAGCGTTCACGGTCGAACGCGCACAGCACCCGATCTCAACGACGAGAGCAGGTCTCCAGTGACAGCAGCACCATCGATCAGTCTGAGCCGGCGAGGGTTCCTCGCCGGTGCAGGTGCCCTCGGGGCACTCGCTTCCACCGCACTCCTGGCCGGGTGCTCCACCGGCACCGCCATCTCCAAGGACCCCGACGAGCTGGTGCTCTGGTACTGGAACCGGTCGCTCGACCCGAAGTTCCTGCAGCAGGCGGCACGGGGCATCCAGGGGCACCAGCCGATGCGCCTGCGTCCCGACCTGATCGGCGGCGCGGCGTACGACACGAAGTTCCGGACCGCACTCGCCGGCAACGCGTTCATCCCCGACGTGCTCATGGTGAACTCGAACTGCTGGCTGTACTTCCCCGACGAGGACCTGTTCACCGACTTCGACGACCACGGGGGCGCGGCGAAGCGGAAGGAGTACTACGGCTGGAAGACGTCGCTCGGCAGGACCCCCAGCGGACGGCAGTGCTTCTGGCCCGTCGACACCGGCCCCACGGCGTTCTTCTACCGGCAGGACGTGCTGGCGAAGGCCGGACTGCCGACCGACCCCGACGAGGTCTCGGACGCGATCAGCACGTGGGACGACTTCCGGCGGTTCGGCGCGACGCTCCGCAAGCAGTCGGACGTCGCGACGGTCATCACGGCGAACCAGCTCTTCAACCAGTACGTGTACGCCAGCCCCACGCGGTACTTCGACCGCGACGACCAGCCCGTGTTCGAGCGCGACGACAGCAGCATCCGCCGGGCGTGGGACAACGCAGTCGCCTGTGTCCGGTCGCGGATCACGGGCAACCTGCAGTCCGGCACCGACCAGAACGCCGGCTGGGTGTCGGGCCGGGTCGCCGGACAGATCGAGGGCGCCTGGTGGACGCAGGTCATCCACGACACCGCGCCGGACTCCAGTGGTCAGTGGCGGATCGCACGGCAGCCCGAGCGTCCCGGCAACAGCGGCGGCTCGTTCCTCGCTGTCCCGAAGACGTCGAAGAACCCGGCCGCGGCCACCGCGTTCGCGCAGTGGATCACCTCGCCCGAGGTCCAGTCGCACACCTACAACGACATCCAGCTGTTCCCGTCGACACCGAGTTCGTTCTCGAACGGCCTGATGCGGCAGCCCGGGGACTTCTTCGGGGACCAGGATCCGCTGGCCTTCTTCAGCGACACGGCCAAGGACGTGCCGGTGACCTACATCTCGAACGCGGAACGCTTCGTCAGTGCCTTCGCCACCGAGATCACGAACGTCGAAGCGGCCGGCAAGGACCCGGACCGCGCGTGGCAGGACGCCGTCGACCAGACCAACCGGGTCCTCGAGAAGCGGGGGCTCGGCGCATGAGCACGAAGCAGGCACCACCGACCACGAGCATCCCGGCAGTGGTCGGTACGCCGACGGCATCGATCACGACGGCGGCGACCGGCGGGCTGCGAGGGCTGCGGCGCTTCTGGCCGCAGTACGTCGCGATCGCCCCGTTCTACGTGCTGTTCCTGGTGTTCGGACTGTTCCCGATCGTGTTCTCGATCGTGCTGTCCTTCACCGACTGGGACGGCATCGGCGCACCGGCCTGGGTCGGGTTCGCGCAGTACCAGTACCTGCTCGGCGACCCGAGGTTCTGGAACGCCGTCGTCAACACGTTCCTGATCTGGGTGATGTCGACGATCCCGATGCTGTTCCTGGCGCTCGTGCTGGCGTTCCTGCTGCACGGCAACATCCGCGGCAAGGGCTTCTACCGGGTGGCGTTCTTCATCCCGAACGTGACGAGCATGGTCGCGATGGCGATCGTCTTCGGGTCGGTGTTCTCCGACGGTTTCGGCCTGGTGAACGCCGCGATGCGCGCGATCGGCGCCGACCCGGTCGGGTGGCTGTCGTCGTACTGGGGCATCAAGGTGACGATCGCCGTGATGGTCATCTGGCGGTGGACCGGCTACAACGCGATCATCTACCTGGCCGGACTGCAGTCGATCCCCACAGAGTTGTACGACGCCGCCAAGGTCGACGGCGCGAACACGTGGCAGATCTTCTCGCGGATCACCGTGCCGCTGCTGCGACCGGTGATCCTGTTCACCGTCATCACCTCGACGATCGGTGGGCTCGGGCTGTTCACCGAACCGCAGATCCTGTTCAACGGTGGTTCGGTCGGTGGCCCGGACGAGGCCGGCATGACGATCGTGCTGTACCAGTACGACCAGGCCTTCAGCCAGTTCGACTTCGGCTACGGGTCGGCGATCGCCTGGGTGCTGTTCATCTTCTCCGTGGTCTTCGCGATCATCAACTGGCGTCTGCTCAGTGAGCGCGACGGACTGAAGACTCCGCGGCGCCTGCGCACGCCCCGCTCGGCCCGCACCACCGCCACCACCACCTCGACGGGGGTCGACGCATGACCGCGACACAGCCCACGACGACGACCACCAACACGGCCGCGGCGCTCGGACGACCCGGCGCTGCCGCGGACGATCCGCACCGGGGGTTCCGCCGCGGCTGGGTCGGGACGCTCGTGACCCACGTCTGCCTGGTCATCGGCGTCGTCCTGTCGATCTTCCCGTTCTGGTGGCTGCTCGTCATGTCCACGTCGACGAACGCGCAGATCTTCGGGTACCCGCCGTCACTGTGGTTCGGCAGCAACGCGATGGCGAACGTGGCGTCGGTGTTCGCGAACGTCGACATGCTGCGGGCGCTGCTGAACACCGTCGTCGTCGCGGGCAGCACCGCGGTGCTGGTGATGGTGTTCGACTCGCTGGCGGCGTTCGCGTTCGCCAAGTACGAGTTCCCGTTCAAGCGGTCGCTCTTCACCGTGATGCTCGCGACCTTCCTGGTGCCGGGCAGCCTGTCGCTGGTGCCGAGCTTCGTGCTCATGTCGCACCTCGGGTGGATCGGTGGGTTGCAGGCGCTGATCATCCCCGGAGCGGCCAACGCGTTCGGCATCTTCCTGCTGCGCCAGTTCGCCACCGGGTCGATCCCGAACGAGATCATCGACTCGGCCCGGGTCGACGGCGCGGGCTTCTTCCGGACGTGGTGGTCGATCGCGGTCCCCATGCTGCGCGGTGGTCTGGCGTTCCTCGGGATCTTCACGTTCATCACGGCCTGGAACGACTACGTCTGGCCGCTCATCGTGCTGATCGACCCCAGGGGACAGACCCTGCAGGTGGCACTGGCCGGGCTGAGCTCGGTGAACGCGACCGACCTCGGCGCCGTGATGGCCGGCGCGGTGATCAGCATCTTCCCGCTCATCGGGGTGTTCATCATCGGGTCGCGGCACTTCATCGCGAACATCGCCGCGGGGGCGTTGAAGGGCTGACCGCGCGCGGGCGGCGGGGCGGGTACCGTCCCGCCGCCCACGACTCTCTAGACTCCCCACCATGGCAAGTGCTCGCGACCGCGTCCTGGACAGCTTCGTCGCCATCGTCTGCGCCGAAGGCGAGCGTCCCGCCACCCTCGACGCCGTCGCCGCCCGCGCCGGGGTCTCGAAGGGCGGGCTGCTGTACCACTTCGGTTCCAAGGCCGCCCTGGTCGAGGGCCTGTGCGACCGTCTCGCCGACCTGTCCGCGGCCGATGTCGAGCTGATGCGGGACGCGGAGGACGGCGCAGCGCGGTACTTCGTCCGGAACAGCCAGTTCGTCGGCAGCGAGCTCGACCTGGTGCTGCTGGCCGCCAGCCGACTGCAGCAGGCCGGGTACGAGGAAGCCGGCCGCACGCTCGACGAGACCGAGAACGCCTGGCTCGCCACCCTGGTGGACGCCCTCGGTGACGCGCCGACCGCGCAGGCCGTCAAGCTCATGGGCGACGGGCTGTACCACGCGGCGTCCCTCGGTGCTGCGAGTGACGGCCGTCCGGACCGGGCGAGCGTCGACATGGAGCCACTGCTCGCCGTCGTCGATCGTCTCGTGTCCAGCAGACCCCGCGCGTGAACCCGGACGTCACCGCCTGGGGATAGACTGGCAGTGTTCCACCCGCCTGACCTTCGGAGGTACCACTGTGGGCCGCGTCATCGCTGCTGTCTTCTCGATCCTGCTGCTCGTGGTCTCGATGTACCTGTTCGGTGTCGCCTTCCAGGTCGCCTCGGGTCAGGCCTTCGTCTTCATGGGCGGCGTGCTGCTCATGTGCCTCTCGTTCTTCCTGCCGATCCACGTGTTCGGCAAGCGGTAGTCAGCTCCGCACAGAACGGCCCCGCACCGATCGGTGCGGGGCCGTTCTGTGTTGCAGCGACGCGGTCGTGCGCCGTTCCAGGGTGCCGTCGCACCCCCTGACGGACATCGCGCCCCGAGGGATCGGGGCGCGATGTCGGCGACGGGGTGCGACGCGCGCACGGCCTCCCGGTCAGACGACGGGGACCGTCAGGCTCCGCAGCAGCACGGCCGTCGACACGGCGGCGTGCGCGGCCTCGGCGCCCTTGTCCTCCTTCGAGCCGGGCAGCCCGGCGCGGTCGATCCCCTGCTGCTCGTCGTCCAGGGTCAGCACGCCGAAGCCGACCGGCTTGCCGGTCTCGATCGCGACCCGGGTCAGGCCGTCGGTCGCTGCCGACGACACGTACTCGAAGTGCGGGGTGCCGCCGCGGATGATCACGCCGAGTGCCACGACGGCGTCGAACCCGGCGCCCAGGGCGGCCTTCGCGACCACGGGCAGCTCGAAGCTGCCGGGGACGGGCAGCACGGTGGCATCCGCCCCCAGTCGCTCGACCTCGCGCTGGGCGCCGGCGAGCAGTCCCGCGGCGATCGTGTCGTGCCACTGCCCGGCGACGATCGCCACCCGGACCCCGCTGCCGTCGACCTGGTCGCGTTCGGCTGCGCCTGCTCCGCTCATCGTTCGGTTCCTTCCGTGGGCACGGCACTCGCCGTCGCCCGGTCTGCCGCGTCGAGCCACTCGACGAGTGCGGCGATGGTGATGACGGGCACGTCGGCACGTGCCCCGAGTTCGAGGAGTCGTGGCAGCCGCATCATGCTGCCGTCCTCGTCGACGATCTCGCAGATCGCCGCCGCCGGACGCAGGCCCGCTGCGGTGACGAGCTCGATCGCGGCCTCGGTGTGGCCCGCGCGTTCGCGGACGCCACCCGGACGCGCGCGCAGCGGCACGACGTGGCCGGGCCGGTGCAGGTCGTCACGGACCGAGGCCGGGTCGGCGAGCACCCGCAGCGTCCGGGCCCGGTCGTGCGCACTGATGCCGGTCGTCACACCGACCGCTGCGTCGACGGTCACGGTGTAGGCGGTGCCCCGGACGTCCTCGTTGTGCGCCACCATCGGCGGCAGGTCGAGGGCGTCCGCGATCTCGGCGCTGACGGGCGCGCAGATGAACCCCGACGAGTGCGCGACCGTCCAGGCGATCCACTCCGGGCTGGCGAGCTCGGCAGACAGGATGACGTCGCCCTCGTTCTCGCGGTGCTCGTCGTCGGCGACGATGACGGGCCGACCCGCCGCGATCGCGGCGACGGCCGCCTCGATGGTCGCCAGGCCGTGCGCGGTCCGGTCCGCGACCGGACTGGAGGCCCGCCCCGCGTCCGCCGGGCCGGCCACGTCGGTCAGGTGCCCGGTCTCGGTGCCCATCACCGGGCCTCCTGGCCGACTGCCTGTGCTGCGGCGTCGAGCCGGAGCATGCGGCGGACGTGGCGGGCGAGGACGTCGGTCTCGACGTTGACCCGGTCGCCGGGGACGCGGTCGCCCAGGGTGGTCGCGGCGAGGGTCTCGGGGATCAGGCTGACCTCGAACCAGGCTTCCGCCGGGTCGGTGTCCTCCGGCGACACGGCGCTGACGGTCAGGGAGACGCCGTCGAGTGCGACGGAGCCCTTGTCGACGACGAGCGGGCTGAGGTCGGGTGTCAGCGCGAAGCGGACGCGTCGCCAGCCGTCACCGTCGGCGGTCTCGAGCACGGTCGCGGTGCCGTCGACGTGCCCCTGCACGATGTGGCCACCCAGGCGGTCGCCGACCGAGGCCGCACGTTCGAGGTTGACCGGGTCGCCGACGCGCAGCGAGCCGTGCGCGCTCATGTCGAGCGTCTGCTTCATGACGAACGCGGTGAAGGACTCGGGTGTCTGTTCGACGACGGTCAGGCAGACGCCGCTCGTCGCGATGGAGTCGCCGTGCGCTGCGTCTGCCACGACCAGCGGCCCGCGGATGGTGAGCGCGACGGAGTCGCCGCGCGGCTCGACGGCGGTGACCGTGCCGAGTTCCTCGATGATGCCGGTGAACACTGGTGCCCTTCCTACGGGACTCCGGGTGTGCACGACGGTCGTCGGCGGAGCGGACGGCCACACCCGGGCCGCGGTCCCTGTCGGGTCCGGGCACGGCGATGCCGTCCGCCAGCGCATCCTTCCATCCGGACTCTCACCGTCGGTCCCGGAGTTCGCACCGGGTCAGCATCGGTCGGGTCGGACCCGTCGTCAGCTCGTGGACTGTCACCACCGGTTCGGACTTGCACCGACCCCGGAGCGCTTGCGTACCCCCGACGATACCGCAGCACCCCGACACCCGCGCCCGGCCTGGTCACGCACCGTCACGCGCCGTCGCGGGCCGGGCCTGACCGGGCGGTCGCGGGCAGGGCCTGACCGGGCGGACACGGGCCGGGCTTGACCGCGCGGTCGCGGGCCGGGCCTGACCGGGCGGACACGGGTGGGGTCAGCCGCGCCCGCGCGCCAGCGCCAGGGTCTGCCGGAGCGACAGGTCGGGCAGGTAGGCGCGGACGACCGCGATGCCGATCGAGGGCAGCGCGACGGCATCCGGGTACGCCAGCACGAGCGGGTGCAGGTCGGGGCCGAACTTCAGCTTGAACCGCAGGAGCGACCGGAAGCCGTAGACGGGTTCGAGCACCCCGCCGACCAGGTCGAGCAGGCTCTGCACGCCGTCGCCGGACGGAGCCGAGCCCGGCGCCTGGGCGAGCGGTGCGGCGGACAGGCTCAGCTTCTCGGCGCCGTCCTCGCGCATCCGGTCCGCGGCACTCGCGACCAGGAACTCCATCACGCCGTTCGGTGCCGCGTTCGTGCGGCGCATCACGTCGAGCGTCCACCCGACGACCCGGCCCGCGCGGTACGACGGCAGCCAGCTCGTCACGGCGAGCACGGTGCCCTCGGCGTCCTGCGCCACGAGGGTCCGGACGTCCGGGTCGCGCATCTCGTCGACGCCGCCCAGGGTGAAGCCCATCTCCGGCAGCTCGCGTTCGGACACCCACTCCTCGGAGATCGCCTCGATCTGCCGGGTGGTGGCGGCCGGCAGGTCGTGCCAGGCGGCCCACGTGGCGGTGATGCCCTCGCGGTTCGCCTTGTTGACCGCCGTCCGCACGTCCTGCTTCTTCTTGCCGCTCGTCGTCCACGGGCGCGGGTCGAAGTCGGCGTCCTCGGCGACGGGCAGGGTGCTCCAGCCCACGGCGCGCAGCGGAGCCGCGACGGGCTCGTCGACGCCGTAGAACACCGGGGTCCAGCCGTTGTCGTCGCAGTGCCGGGCGAAGGCGGCGAGCGCCGGGGTCCTGGCGTCCTCGTAGCCGAAGGGTCCGCCGAGCGTCACCGCGACGCCGCCGTTCCGCCGGTACGCGATGCCGGCGCGGCCGTCGTCCGCGAACCAGTAGGCGTTGCCCTGCCAGGTGGTCATCCACCCGAACGTGTCCCCGCCGCCGGCCTTGAGCAGCGCTCGGGCGCGCTCGCGGTCGGCTCGGCTGCCGTCGGCGTCGAGGTCCTGCGGGGCCGCGCCCGTGGGCCGGACGGCGGCGATCGCGACGACGAGCCAGAGCACCGGGCCGGCGATGCCGAGCGCGAACCGCAGCCCCGGGTCCATGGTCGGCAGGTGTTCCCAGAACGTCGTCGGGGAGATCGGGCCGAGCGCGGCGACCGCGATGCGCAGGGGGTCGGCCACGCGGGTCGGCGAGGCGTCGGCCACGACGAGCAGGACAGCGACCAGGACGACGGCCGTGCCGAGCACGACCGCACCGAACCCGGCGAGTCGTCGGCGGGTGGGCAGCACGGTGAAGGACCGGCGCAGGAGGATCAGGACGACCGCCGTGGCGAGCGGTACCAACACCGACGCGCCGATCGACAGCGTGACGATGAACTGGTCCTCGGTGCCGTGCAGCCGCTCGATCCGGCCGGGGACCGCCGTGTACGTCACCACTGCGGCGATCGCCGTCACCAGATCGATCACGACGACGAGCCACACGGCGAACCGGCTGCCGCGGAACAGCCCGAGGCCGCCCACCACCAGGACCAGCAGGGGCGGGATCGCGAGCAGCAGCGTCCACGGGTCGGTTGCCCGGTACGCCAGCAGGTGGCGCAGGCACTCCCCCGCCACGCCGTCCGTCCGGCATCCGGACACCGGGGTGACGGGACCGGTGCCGACGACGGCAGCGATCGGTGCGAGCAGGCCGACGCGGGCGCGGGAGACGAGCGCGATGACCGGGCCGACGGCGGACACCAGCACGACGGTGCCGAGCAGGACCCGGATCTCGCGGTGCGAACTCCGCACCCACCCGACCCGCTTGGGCGTCTGCCGCAGCACCTCGCCGAAGACCCAGCCGGTCGCCGCGGCGAGCACGGCGTACAGGTCCGACGCGTGTCCGGCGTACAGGAACAGCGCGGCGACGACGGCGAGGGTGTTCACGCGGATACGACGACGCCAGAGCGGTCCGGCGAACGCGCTGGCGGTCGCGATCGTCCCGACGATGGCGGTCCAGGGGTCGAAGCTCGTCGCCCGGCCGAGCAGCAGCGCCCCGGCGTTCCGGCCGTCCAGGTCGATGAAGGCGCTGAGCGCACCGAGCCCGGTCCCGACGACGGTCGTCACGACGAAGGCGGCGGCGGTCCGCCGTGACCCCATCAACCGTTCGGAGGCTCCCACCAGCACGACGACGCCGGCGAGCGTCAGCAGGAGCGCCAGTACCCCGGTCGAGGCGGCGAAGACCCGGAACGGCCCGAGGTCCTGGGGGCCGTTCGGCGCGTGGCCGATGCGCATCGCGATGCCCACGACGGTGGTCAGCAGGACCAGCGCCGTGATCGTGACGGTGACCGGGGCACGCCGGGCCGCGTGGAGCGCCGTCACCCCCAGGTCGCGCGGGCTCACAGCGCGCCGTCCTGCGCCGGCAGGCCGAGGTGGGCGATGACCAGCGGCAGTCCGTGTGCGAGGACGTAGCGGACGGTGTTCCAGTCGTGCGCCGACCCGGGCGAGACCAGGACGTCGGTCTGCATGCCGGCCTGTTCGGCGGCGGCGCGGAGCCGGGCGGTCGTGGCCCGGTAGGGGGCGTCGTCCTGGCCGAAGCCGAACACGGTGAGGTGGTCGTGGTACGGCGCGTTGCGGCGCATGATCGCCACCGGCGCGGCCGCGGCGTACGCGGCTCGGTCGCCGTGGAAGGCCACCTGTGCCGAGTGCTGCGCCGAGCCGGTGAACGGGGCGATCTCGCTCGAGATCGCGAGCGCCGACCCGAAGACGTCGGGGTGCTCCGCGGAGAACTGCATCGCGCAGGTCGCGCCCTCGGAGAACCCGTCGACACCCCACGCCGACGGCCCGGACGCGACGTCGAGGTGCTTGGTGATCCAGTGCACGGTGTCCGTCATGACGTAGGTCGCGGTCCGGCCGAGCTGCCGGGAGTCCAGGCACATCGGGTTGCGGTTCGGCGCCCCGAGCTGGTCCGGCGCGACGACGATGGGCGCCAGCCCCTTGTGTGCAGCTGCATAGGCGTCAAGGTACCGGCCCATCCCGCCCGCCTGGAACATGTCGGACGGCTGGCCGGGCTGTCCGGAGAACGTCACGAGCACGGGCAGGGTCGGCGGGTCCTTCGTGAGTGCGGCCGGCGGCAGCCACACGACGGCCTTGCGGGCGTGGAAGTGCGACACGGTGCCGGGGATGCGGAAGGACATCGCCTTCCCCTCGCGTGGCATCCCCGCCGGCGCGGTCCAGGTCGCGGCGTCGACGACGCTCGCCCCGGGCGCTGCGGCATGCTGGTGTCCGAGCGTGCCGTTCGGGTACGGGTTCGTCGTGATGGCCTGGTCGATCGTGCGGTACGCCCCGAAGTCGACGTTCACCCCGAGGCCCGCGGCCAGCACCACGGCGGCCATCGCCGCGACCGCGAGGACCCGGCGCCCCCAGGCTCGCCCGCCGAGTCCGCCCTGTACCAGGACGACCAGCGCGAGTGCGATGCCGGCGAACGCCAGTGCGACCCACATCCGGGTGACCGGGGTGAACGCGACACCGAACGTGTCCCGGACGTCACCGAACCACCAGACGGCGAGCAGCCCGATGCCGGCACCGACGACCAGGGCGATCAGCCGCAGCACCAGCCCCCGGCGCCGCCCGACGAGGGTCCAGAGCGTCAGCAGCGCCGCCAGGACGTCGACGGGGACGAGCACCTGGGGGGTGACGATCGGGACACGGAGCAGTTCGCTGAACACGGGGTTCATCGTCCTGCCGAACGGCTTCTGGGCGCCTGCCGACGCGCTTCCGCTGTTCACAGCATCGGCATCAAGCACACCCAGATGGCTTCCTGCTGCTTCTCAGGGAGTGGACCGGAGATCACGCTCCCGCGGGCGCGACGCCGAGGGACACCGGCGGGCCGGTGCCCCTCGGCGTCGTGTTCTCAGTGCCGGCGTCGGAGGACGAGCGTCCCGGCGCCTGCGAGGAGCAACAGCAGCGCGAACCCGACGGGCACGGCAGGCGAGGTCGCCCCCGTGTACGCCAGGGTCGACGGGGTGGTGCCCGCCGTCGCTGCGGTGGTGGCGGCCGGGGCGGTCGCGACCGCGGCGGCCGTGCGGGCCGTCGTGGTGGTCGGCGCCGTGCCGACGGTCACGGCACCGGTGGTCACGACGCCGGTCGGAGCGGTCGAGCCGCCGTCGATCGGGGTGGTCGTGGAACCGGGGGTCGTGCCGTCGCCGGGGTCCGTGCCGTCACCAGGGTCGGTCCCGTCGCCCGGGTCGGTGCCGTCACCGGGGTCGGTGCCGTCACCGGGGGTCGTTCCACCGCCGGGGGTCGTCGTGGTGCTGGTGCCGTCCCCGACGATGCCGATGCCGTTCCCGCCGATGGTGATCGGGATGCCGATCACCGGGGCGACCTGGGTGCCCGACAGCAGCCCGCCGTCGCCGGTGGTCGTGCTGCCGGAACCCGTGCCCGGTGTGCCGGTGCCCGAGCCGGTACCGGTGCCGGAGCCGGAGCCCGTCGAGGTGCCGTCACCGACCACGCCGATGCCGTTCCCACCGATGGTGACCGGGATCGAGACCACCGGCACGACCTGCGTGCCGGATGCGATGCCGTCGGAACCGCTCGTCACCGGACCGGTCGTGCCCGGACCGGTCGTGCCCGCGCTCGTGGAGCCCGTGCCCGTCGTACCGGTCGAGGAACCCGTCGAGGTCCCGTCACCGAGCAGCCCGATGCCGTTCCCACCGATCGTCACGGGGATCGAGACCACCGGAGCGACCTGGGTCCCCGAGGCGGCCCCGTCGGAACCACCCGTCGTCGGGGCCGCTGCCCCGCCGCCCGTGCTGGAGCCAGCGGTGCCGGTGCCGGTGCCGGTCGAGGAACCCGTCGAGGTCCCGTCACCGAGCAGCCCGATGCCGTTGCCCGTCACGGTCACGGGGACCGAGACCACCGGGACGACCTGGGTGCCGGACACGACACCGTCGGAACCGTCCGTGGTCGGACCCGACGCGGTCGGCGTCGACGGTGCCGACGGTGCCGACGCGGCCGGAGCCGAGGCAGCCGGAGCCGCCGTGGTCGAGGCCGCGCCGCCGAGCACCGAGATCGCGTTGCCCGTCACGTCGACGGGCACCTGGACGGTCCCGGCAACCTGGGTGCCGGACGCGACACCGTCCGCACCCGAGGTGGTCGGCGCTGCGGGAGAAGCAACCGGCGCGGCCGGGGCAACCGGGGCCGGAGCCGCGGGGGCCGCTGCCGGAGCCGACGTCGACACCGCGTCACCGCCGACGGCGATCGCGGTGCCGCCGACCGTCACGGGGGCGGTCACCTCGGGCACGACCTGCGTGCCCGAGCCCACACCGTCCGACCCGGAGGTCGACGGCGCAGCAGCCGGAGCAGCCGGGGCAGGAGCCGGAGCCGCGGGGGCGGGAGCCGGCGCGGCAGGGGCCGGCACGGCAGCGGGAGACGGTGCCGCAGGCGCAGGTGCCGCCGGGGCCGCGGCGGACACCGCGTCGCCGAGCACCCCGAGGGCGTTGCCGAGGACGGACACGGGGGCGTCGACGGACGGCGCCACCTGGGTCCCGGACACGGCACCGTCAGCGCCGGTGGTGGTCGCCGCGTTCGCCGCGGCAGCACCTCCGAACGTCAACCCGCCGACGAAGAGGGCGAACCAGAGCCCTCTGGAGACGTACTTGTTCATGGTCATCACTCCTGATCGAGATGTCACGACCGCGGTCGCGGTCGGTGGTGCTGTTCCTGCCGTGCTGGGCAGGTGCACCGATCTCAGTCAGGGGCGACGTCGTGCTCGCCGGAGAGCGACGTGGGGACCACGTCGTCGGCGATGGTGCCGCGCATCCCGGCGGCGAGGGGGTCCTGGTCGGCAGACGTGCCGACCGTGCCGACGACACCGGCGCCGGCGGACCCGGAGCTCGCAGTGCCGCCGGAGGTCGAGGAGCCGGTGCCGCCGAGGGGCTGGTCACCGGGGGTGGTGCCGTCGGGCACGATGAGCGCCGTTCCACCGAGCGTGGCGGACGCGGGGGCCGCGGCGGCGGACTGCACGTCGGGCATTCCGACGACGGTGCGCGCCGTGGTGGTGCTGGGGACGACGTCCGCACGCGTGGCGGTCACGACCGACGGTCCGACTGCGGGCGCGGGCGCGACCGGTGCTGCGACAGGGTCGACCGGAGCCGACGACGGCGGCGTGACCACGGAGTCGGAGCCGGTGCCCAGCGGAGGTGCGGGGGCAGGGAGAACGGGAGTGGGGCCTCCAGGCAGAGTGACGGTGGGCGGTAGGACGCCGGTCACGACGTCCGGAACGTCCCCCACGACCGTCCCGACGCTGCCGAGCGTGTCGTCGACCAGGCCGGTGACCGGCGCGGTCACGGTGCCCAGGGTGTCGTCGCCGAGGACCGTGCTCACCACGGGTACCTGGCCGACCACGTGGTCGAGCGTGTCGACGAGCGACGTGACCGGGCGTGCGCCCGCCAGGCCCTGGACGGCCCCGGTGACGGGGCGCAGGACCGTGACCAGGGTGTCGGTCACGGGCCGGGAGGCCGTGGTCACCACGGTCGGCTCGGCCGACGTCGCCGGGGCGGTCGCGGTGCTGTCGGTGGGTGCTTCTGCGGGCTGGGCTGCGGTGCCAGGTGCCGGACCGGTCGCGGGTGCCGGCGCGGCTACCGGGATGCTCGCGGGAGCTGCCGGTGCTGGCGCGACTGCCGGGATGCTCGCGGGTGCCGCCGGAGCGGGCGCGGACGCCGCGGGAGCGGGTGCAGCCGGTGATGGGGCAGCGGGCGCCGGCGCCGTGTGGGGTGCCGGCGCGGGCGGTGCCGCAGCAGGTGCCGGAGCCGGAGCCGGAGCGGGTGCGACGGGCGCTGCCGGGGGCTGCGGGACGGCGGCGCGGACGGGCTCGACGGCGGTGCCCACGACCTGACCGACGCCACTCGTCACGCCCTGGACGGTGTCGCCGAGGCCCTGCACGACCCCGCTGACCAGGCCCTGCGCCGGTGCACGCTCGGCGGCCGACGCGGAGTGCGCGCCGACGGTCAGCGAGAGCAGCACGGCGGCGGCGCTCACCCCGGTGCCCATCAGGGCGTACCGGATCGCAGCGCGCCAGGGTGCGCGCAACGGCTTGTCCATGCGCTCACCTCCTGATCTGGCTGCGCACGTAGAGTGGTTGACCGGCACGGTACGCCTCTCGGGGCGATCCCGGAACCCCCTTCTCAAGCAATCGTCAGGAACTTCCGCATGGCCTCGGTCTTCAGCGCTCCCACCCGCAACCTCGACGTCGTCACGTTGCACGAGATCCTCCGGCTGCGGCAGGACGTGTTCGTCGTCGAGCAGGGCTGCGCGTACGGGGACATCGACGGACGCGACCTCGAGCCGGGCACGGTGCAGTTCTGGGCCGGCGAGGGTTCGGTGGACGCCACGCTGCGACTGCTGCGCGAGCCCGACGGCACCGAGCGCATCGGCCGCGTCGTCACGGCTGCCCGCGCTCGAGGCACCGGGCTGGCCGGGCAGCTCATCGAGGCCGCCCTCGCCGCGACCCGCTCGCCCGTCGTCGTGATCGGTGCGCAGGCGCAGCTCGAGCAGTGGTACGGACGCTTCGGCTTCGTGCGCTCGGGCGACGACTACACGGAGGACCGGATCCCCCACGTCCCGATGACCCGCACGCGCTGAGCCCGCGGCGGGGGTCAGCCGCCGCAGGTGTCTGGCGCCGCGGGGGTCAGGCGCGGCGGGGGTCTGGCGCGGCTCCGGTCCCCGAGTGGTCACGACATCCCGCTCACGTCCGGCGACTGGTCGCGAATCGTCGATGTGGCGCCTCCCGAGCGACGACCCGCGACCGGTCGACGATCACCCGCCGGGGTGTCGTGACCGGTCAGCGCGGGTCGTTCCAGCGCGCCGATCGACGATCTGCGACCGGTCGACGATCATCCGCCGGGGTGTCGTGACCGGTCAGCGACGGCAGCCGAGCAGCAGGCGTCGGGGTCAGGCTCGCCAGCGCCGGAGCTCGTCGTAGGACCGGGCCTGGCGCTCGCGATCCGCGGTGAGCCGCTCGAACACGATGTTCGTCTGCGTGGTCGCCACGGACGGGTCCCCGCTCAGCTCGTCGGCCACGAAGTCGCGGAGCTGCTCGGTCGACGTGCAGGCGATGTGCACCAGGAAGTCCTTGTCGCCCGCCAGGAACGACACGTCCAGCACGACGGGCACCCGCAGCAGACGCTTGGCGAACTCCCGCAGCTCGTGCCGTGCGGCGGCGTGCACCCGCACCGAGACCATCGCCTCGATCGAGAAGCCCAGCCGGGCGACGTCGACGTCGGCCCGGTACCCACGGACGACCCCGGCGTCCTCGAGTGCGCGCACCCGGGCCAGACACGTCGACGGGGCGATCCCGACGGCTGCGGCCAACCGGTTGTTCGGGATCCGGGCGTCCGCGGCCAGCGTCCAGAGGATGCGCTCGTCGACCTCGTCGAGGCGTGGCGCGGGATCGGGTCGAGCTGCTCGGTCGGACACGCGACCACCGTAGCGCGGGCGGTCCGCCCCGCATCGAGGGAGCAGGAACGGGAACGGGACGGCGCGGGCGCGGGCGGCCCGTCCGCGCTACATCGCCAGGGTCATGCCGAGGACGGCGACCGTCATCGCGAAGACCTCGCCGCTGCGCACCGCACGCCGGTCGTCACGCCCCCACTCGTACCGCAGCAACCACCCGCTGAACGCGCAGTAGCCGATCACGCCTCCGCCGAGCACCGCCGTCAGCGCGATGCCGTGCGCCGCATGTCCGTCTGCCAACCCGGTCGCGTGCCCCATGAGCAGCATCCCGGCCATCACGACCGAGGACAGCGCCCGGTGCACGTCCATCGGCTCGGCCCGGCGCCCGTCAGCGCGACGTCGGCGCATCACCGGCAGCGGTGCCAGGAGCAGCAGCACGGTCGCCGCCATCAGCGTCCAGACGGCGCCCGCATCGAGCACGGGCAGCAGCATCGCGACGAGCATCACCGCCGCGGGCACGATCACGCCGGGGCGCGGGCGGTACCGGTCACCGACGATGCAGCACACCGACGCGAACTGCGGCACGACGAGCAGCGCGTCGGACACGGTCTGGTGCACGGGCGGTCCTGGGAACGGGTCGGGACGGCGGGTCAGGCCTCGGCGCGGGCAGCCGTCTTGGCGGCGCGCTCCTGCTTGACGCGGGCGTTCTCGGCGTGGACGGCGGCCTGGGTGGCACGTTCCTGCACGAGCCACTCGGGCTTCTGGACCAGCAGGTCCTTGATCTGCGCCGTGGTCAGGGGTTCCTCGATGCCGGAGCGGCTGAGCCCGGAGATCGACACACCGAGCTTCTGCGCGACGACGGGGCGCGGGTGCGGGCCGTCGCGACGCAGGTCTTCGAGCCACTCGGGCGGCGAGGTCCGCAGTTCGTCGAAGGCGGTCCGCGTGACGGGCGCGTCGCGGAAGGACTCCGGAGCGGCCGACAGCAGGATGCCGAGCTTCTTCGCAGCCGTCTCGGGCTTCATCGTCTGTTCCTGCGCCATGGTGTCAAGGGTACGGCCCCTATGCTCAGTTGCATGACCGCGGCACTCACCATCGCTTTCGTGCCCGGCGTCTCCCCCGCCAAGTGGGCTCGCGTCTGGCGCGACCGGTTCCCCTCCGTCGAGCTGCTGCTCCGGCCGATCGGCCAGTCCGAGGTCGACGAGACCCTGGCCGGCGACGCCGACATGGTGTTCGCCCGGCTCCCCGTCGCCGAGTCCCACAACGCCATCCCGCTGTGGACCGAGACCGCCGTCGTCGCCACGCCGAAGGACTCCGCCCTCGCCAAGGCATCGGAGCTCACCACCGCGGACCTGGCCGACGTGCACGTCATCGACGCCGGTCCCGTCCCCGCGGACGTCAGCGGCGCGCTCGACCTGGTCGAAGCCAACGTCGGCGTCGTCGTCCTGCCGCAGTCGCTGTTCCGCAAGGCCAGCCGCAAGGACCTGATCGCCCGCCCCCTGACCGACGCCGAGGGCACGCGCGTCGCCCTCGTCTGGCGCGAGCAGGACGCCTCGGACCTGACGGCCGAGTTCATCGGCGTGGTGCGCGGGCGGACCGCCAACAGCTCCCGCAGTCAGCCCGACCAGCCAGGAGGCCCGGATCGCGCCGCCGACGACGGCTCGCGGCCGTCGCGTGGCGGGTCGAAGGCCGACGCCGGCAACAAGCCCGGGTCCGGCGGCAAGGCCGGCACCGTCGGCGGCAAGGCCAAGGCGAAGTCCCCGGGTGGCGGCAAGTCCGGTGGCGGCAAGAACTCGAACACGGGCAAGGGCCCGACGCCGGGCCGCGGCAAGATGCGCGGCAAGCCGAGCCGGGGGTCGAAGGGCAACCGATGACGGGCACGCGCCTGCAGGTGATGCCGGCCACGAGCCTCCCGGCCTGGTTGGACACGACCATGGCGGCGTACGTCCGGTCGCGGATGCGGTCCGGTGAGAGCCGCGAACGCGCCGAGGCGAACAAGCAGCAGTCGCTCGACCGCTGGTTCCCCGGCGGCGCGCCGCTCGCCGGACACCATGTGTGGGACGTCCTCGACGACCAGGACACCGTCGTCGGGTACCTGTGGATCGGTCCGTTCGAGGCCGGCAGCGCGGACTGGTGGGTGTTCGACGTCGAGATCGACGCGGATCACCGACGGCTCGGACACGCTCGGCGTGCACTCGAGCTCGGCCAACAGGTCGCGAAGGACCAGGGCGCGCGCTCGATCGGCCTCAACGTGTTCGGGTACAACACCGGCGCGCAGGATCTGTACGCGCAGCTCGGGTACCGGGTGACCTCGACGCAGATGCTGCTGCCGCTCGACTGACCGCCGGTCAGCGCATGACGGCTGCGGCGGCCTGCGCGACCCGGTCGCCTCGTGCATCCTCGGCGGCGGCACGGGCCTGGGCCACGACCCGGGCGTCGGCACGCTCGGCCGATCCGGCGTCGAACGGCGGCTGCGGGTCGTACTCGATCTGCAGCTGGATGCGTTCGGCCTCGGGCTGCCCGGCGAGTTCGGCCGCGAACCACAGCGCCATGTCGATGCCCGCGCTGACGCCGGCCGCCGTCACCACCGAGCCGTCGTCGATGATGCGTTCGTCGACGGGCGTCGCTCCGAAGGCCGCGAGCATCGGCTTCGACGCCCAGTGCGTGGTCGCGCGTTTGCCGGCGAGCAGCCCGGCCGCGCCGAGGACGAACGCCCCCGTGCACACCGAGGTGATCCACGTCGCGCCCTCGGCCTGACGCCGGACGAAGGCGATGACTTCGGGGTCGAGCATCGCGTCGAACGCACCGTCGCCGCCGGGGACGACGAGCACGTCCGCCGAGGTCGCGTCGGCGAAGGTGACGGTCGGCACCAGCGGCAGGCCGCAGTCGGTCGGGACGGGGTCGAGCGTCGCGGCGACGTACTCCACGCGCGCGCCGGGCACCCGCGTGAGGACCTGCGCCGGGCCCACCAGGTCGAGCAGCGTCAGGTCGGGGAACAGCAGGAAGGCGATCCGCACCTCGGCGGGGTCGTGCTCGGGGACCCGGCCGTCGGCGGCGAGGGCGTCGGGCCCGGGCACGTCGACGTCGATCGGGACGGCGACCTGTTCGGCGTCGACCGGGGTGACCTGGATGACGCGCGGGGTGGATGCCGGGTGCTCGTTCGTCATGTCGTGACCCTAGCCCCGGGAGCCGTCCTCCGGACCGGCGCGTGCCGTGGCATGCTCGTGCCGTGCGACGACTCCTGCTGACGGCCGGGCTCGCGGTGGCCGGTCTCGGCGCGCTGACGGCCTGCAGTGGTGTTCCTGCCGACCCGATCGATGCCGCACGGGACCTGCCGGACGCGCCCGCGTGGGTGATGTCGTCGTCTGGGACCGACTGCGGGACCGCGGAGATGCAGGGGGCCGGTCCGTTGCCGGCTGCGGCGCTGCGGTGTCTGCGAACGGCGTCCGACCGAGGCGACGGAGCGACGTTCGCGTGGACGGCCGCCACGACCGACGGGGACCCGGTCCCGACCTTCCTGCGGACGACGGCGGCCGGGGTGTCCATCGCGTCGACCGGCGCCTGGGACTCGTCCGGTGCAAGCGGCTGGTCAGAGTCCGCGTGCACCGGTGGGCTCATGTCGGTGACGCGGTCCGGCTGTGGCGGCTGACACCGTGCAGCCTCGATGGGTGACGCTCTCGCACCGTCGCCCGGACGCACTGCTGGTGGTCGCCGTCCTGGCGGTCGGGCTGAGCATCGCCGCGGTCGTCTGGGTGGCGTCAGTGCTGGGGCTGTTCACAGCGCCGACCTCCGTGGTCGTCGTGAACGACACCCGCGGGAGCGTCGACCTGACCTGTCTCTGGGACAACCGTGAGGACCTGCGGCCCGGCAGCCGGACCACGATGAGCGTCGACCGCGGATCGACCGAGGACTGCGAGGTCGATCCGCACCCGGGGACCGGCGACACGGACCGGGACACCACGTGCCTGGTGCTCGACGCGCGCGGCGAACAGGCCGAGTCACACGAGCAACGCGTGTCGTCGGCACGCGACGAGGACACGGTGGACTGCGCGGTGTGACCCCGTGGCGTCAGGACCAGACGCCCGAGGTGCCGCGACGGTGGCTGTCGACCAGGTGGGTGTCGACGATGCCGAGGGCCTCCATCAGCGCGAACATCGTCGTGGGCCCGACGAACGCGAACCCGCGCTTCCGCAGGGCCTTCGACAGGGCGACGGACTCGTCGCTCGTGGTCGGGACCTCGGCGAACGTCCGCGGCTGCGGGGTCGACTCCGGGCGGAACGACCACACGAACTCCGCCAGGCCACCGTCCGCGCGCAGGGCGATCGTGGCGTTCGCGTTCGTGATCGTCGCCAGGATCTTCGCGCGGTTCCGGACGATGCCAGCGTCGGCCATCAGCCGGGCGACGTCGTCCTCGCCGAAGCCCGCGACGATGTCCGGGTCGAAGTCGGCGAAGGCGGCGCGGAAGGCGGGACGCTTGGCCAGGATCGTGCGCCAGGACAGGCCGGACTGGAAGGCCTCGAGCGACAGCCGCTCGAACACCCCCCGCTCGTCGCGGACGGGCATGCCCCACTCGGTGTCGTAGTAGTCGCGCAGCATCGGGTCGACCGACGCCCAGGCGGGGCGGGCCAGTCCGTCGTCCCCGGTCACCAGATCACTCACGGGTCCATCCTGCCGGTCCGCACCGACGACACCCCGCTCATGAAATCCCGGTGGTCACAGATCGTCGATCGGGCGAGGTCCGCCGCGGCCCGTGCCGGCGCCCGACTGGTCACGACACCCCGCTCACCTCCCTCGACCGGTCACAGATCGTCGATCGGCAGCGCCGCGAACGACGACTCGTGACCACTCGAGGATGCGCCGCCGGGGTGTTGCGACCGGTCAGCCGGGGCCAGCCGGGGCCAGCCGGGGCCAGCCGGGGCCAGCCGGGCCAGCGCGGCCGACCCCGGTGTCAGGCGCGGAAGCGCCGCAGCAGCTGGGCGTTCAGGCTGACGATGACGGTCGACAGGCTCATCAGCACCGCACCGACCGCCGGCGACAGCACGAAGCCGACGCCCGCCAGCACACCGGCTGCCAGTGGGACCGACAGCAGGTTGTAGCCCGTCGCCCACACCAGGTTCTGCACCATCTTGCCGTAGGTCGCACGCGACAGGTCGATCACGGTGAGCACGCGGCGCGGGTCGTTCGAGGCGAGCACCACACCGGCGCTCTGCACGGCGACGTCGGTACCGGCGCCGATCGCGATGCCGACGTCCGCACGGGCGAGCGCGGGTGCGTCGTTCACGCCGTCGCCGACCATCGCGACCACGGCGCCGCCCTGCTGCAACCGGGCGACCTCGGAGTCCTTGTCCTCGGGCAGGACCTCGGCGCGGACCTCGTCGATCCCGAGCTCGCGGGCGACGGCCTCGGCGACCTGCTGGGCGTCACCCGTGACCATCGCCACGCGGATGCCGCGGGCGTGCAGGGCGCGGACGGCCTCGGCCGACTCGGGGCGCACGGCGTCTCGCACGGCGAACGCCGCCCGGACAGTACCGTCGACGACCGCGACGATGACCGCCGCACCCTCGGCACGCCACCGCGCGATCGTGTCCTCGAACTCGGCGGGGACCGCTGCGCCGCCGTCACGCAGCATCGCGGGGCCACCGACCTCGACACGCTGGCCTGCGACGGTCGCGGTGACCCCGCGGCCGGGGACGGACCCGGTCTCGGAGACGTCGGACGGCACGGCCACGCGGCGCTGCTCGGCCGCGGCGACGATCGCCCGGGCGACGGGGTGCTCGCTGTCGCGTTCGGCGGCGGCGGCGAGCCCGAGGACGGCGTCATCGCCGACGGTGTCCACGACCTCGGGCGACCCGGTGGTCAGGGTGCCGGTCTTGTCGAACACGACGGTGTCGACGTTCCGCATCGCCTCGAGCGCCAGGCGGTCCTTGACCAGGATGCCGGCCTTGGCGGCACGCTCGGTGGAGATCGCGACGACGAGCGGGATCGCCAGCCCCAGGGCGTGCGGGCACGCGATGATCAGGACGGTGACCGTGCGGGTGATCGCCTCGGTCGGGCTGCCGAGCAGGATCCACACGACGAACGTGATGATCGCAGCGCCGGTGGCGAAGAAGAACAGCAGGGCCGCCGCGCGATCAGCGAGCACCTGGGTGCGCGAGGAGGACGACTGCGCCTCGGCGACCATCCGCTGGATGCCCGACAGTGCGGTGTCGTCGCCGGTGGCCGTGATGCGGACGCGGATCGAGCTGTCGGTGGCGACGGTGCCGGCGACCACGCGGTCCCCGGAGCCGCGTTCGACGGCGACGGACTCCCCCGTGATCATCGACTCGTCGACCTGCGCGCGGCCGCCGACGACCCGGCCGTCCGCCGGCACGCGTCCGCCGGGACGGACCACGACCGTCTGACCGACCTGGAGGCTCGCCACGGCCACCCGGGACACGTCGCCCTGGTCGTCGACCACGTCCGCTTCGTCGGGCAGCAGGGCCGCGAGGGCGTCGAGGGCACTGGACGCGACGCCCATCGCGCGCATCTCGATCCAGTGGCCGAGCAGCATGATCACGATCAGGAGCGCGAGCTCCCACCAGAAGTCGAGGTCGAGCCCGAACAGGCCCAGGCTGGTGATCCAGGACGCGACGAAGGCCACCACGATGGCCATGCCGATCAGCAGCATCATGCCGGGCTGCTTCGCGCGGGCCTCGGCGACCCCACCGCTCAGGAACGGCCAGCCGCCGTACAGGAACAGCACCGTGCCGAGGACCGGCGAGACCCAACCCGCCCACGCGGCATCGGGAAGCGGATAGTGCAGGATGTCCGCGAACATGGTGCTGAACGCGACGACCGGCACGGCGAGCACCAGGCTCCACCAGAACTTGTCGCGGAACATCGCGGCGTGGTCCCCGTGTCCGCCGTGCCCGTGGTGGCCGGCGTGTGCGTCGTGATGGCCGCCGTGGTCGTGCTCGGCGTGGCCGTGATCCGCGTGGGGATCGTGATCGCCGCCGCCGTGGTGCTCGTGCTGGTCGACGTCGAGGTCGTGCCGGCGGGCGTCGTCGTGGGACGCATCCCGCACGGTCGTCGCGTGGTGCTGGTGCTCGTCGTGCTCGTCCATGTCCCCGATGATACCCCCAGGGGGTACCGTTCGCATCGAGCCGGCGTGGTGGACACCTGCTGACCGCGGGTGGACCATGACCCCATGAGGCGATCCAGCATCCTCCGGCGCAGCGTCGCGACCGGACTCACCGTCATCGCGGTCGTCGCGGGGGTCCTGGTCCCCGCAACCACCGCGTCCGCCACCACCACCCCCGCCGTCCCCGTCACCGCCCTGCGCGTCGCGAAGAACGCGCTCGTGGACACCTCGGGCCGGGCCGTGAAGCTGCGCGGCGTGAACCGTTCCGGCACCGAGTACAACTGCCAGCAGGGCGGCGGCGTGTTCTCCGGCCCGACCGACCAGGCGTCGATCGACCTGCTGCGGTCGTGGAACGTCAACGCCGTGCGGCTGCCGTTGAACGAGCACTGCTGGCTCGGCATCGACTGGGCACCGCAGTCCACCGGCGAGCCCTACCGAGCGGCGGTGCAGGACTACGTCGACCGCCTGGCGGCGAACGGCATCCGGACGATCCTGGACCTGCACTTCACCGGACCGAAGGCGATCTGGGGCGAGCAGCAGAAGGAGATGGCGAACACCACCTACTCGCTGCCCTTCTGGACCTCGGTGGCCAGCCGGCTCGCGTCGAGCCCGGCCGTGCTGTACGAACCGTTCAACGAACCGCACGACATCTCGGTCGACTGCTGGCGGAACGGCTGCCAGATGCCCGAGGGCTGGCAGGCAGCCGGGTACCAGCAGCTCGTCGACACCATCCGGGCGACGGGGGCGAGGCAGCCGATCATCGTGAACGGGCTGGACTGGGGGCACGACATGTCGCCGCTGCTGACCGCGATGCCGACCGACCCCGCGAAGGCCCTGGTGGCCGGCCAGCACCTGTACAACTTCAAGAGCTGCGTGACGGCGTCGTGCTGGACGGCGAACTTCCGGCCGGTCGCGGTGAAGATGCCGATGGTCGCCGAGGAGATCGGCGTGAACGACTGCTCGACGACCATGCCGCTGGCGTTCATGCAGTGGATGGACCGGAACGGCGGCGACGGGTACGTGTTCTGGAACTTCGGCGTGACGGGCTGCCCGGACGGCGGACAGTACGGCGGCTCCGCCATGATCAGCGACTGGAGCGGCACCCCGACGCCCTACGGCGACGCGATCCGGCGGTACTTCCTCAGTCGCCCGCTCTGACGTCGGGCGACACGGAGGGAGACCCGGACGGCGACACCGAGGGAGACCCGGACGGCGCGGGCTGCGCGTCCTGCGTGCTCGGCCGGGTCGATGCGGCCGGACGTGCCGGTGCCAGTTCGCCGCGGCGTCGGACCGCGCCGGTGAGGACGAGCACCGCGATCACGACGGCCAGCACGATCCAGCCGGAGTACCCGAGCGGGCTGCGCAGCACGTTCGACACGCCGACCCCCGACGCGGCGAGCACGGTCCCGACCCCGGCGGCGCCGTTCACCCCGGCGTGGGCGAACACCGCGGGCCAGACGGACCCGGTGCGCAACCGGAGCCACCCCAGCACGGTGCCGAGCAGCACGCACGCCACGACCATGAACAGCACCCCGAGCCCGTCGAAACGCCCGAAGTTGTAGCCGAGCAGGATGATCGGCGTGTGCCACAGGCCCCAGACGACCCCGGAGCCGATCAGTGCGGGCCAGGTGCCGAAGCGCGACAGGGCCGGCACCAGGAAGCCCCGCCACCCGATCTCCTCGCCGATGGTGACGAAGGCGTTGAACGCCGCCAGGAACGGCAGTTGCACCAGTTGGGCGGTGACGAGCACCCCGATCGGCACGGGCAGCTGGGTCAGCCCCTGAGCGCGGAGCACGTCACGGAACCCACCGAAGCCGGTCAGGTCGAGCGGGAACCACCCCGCGGCGACGGCGACGGCGAGCGCGGCCACCGGCAGCAGCAACCCACCGAGGTAGGCCGCGACGGTCACCCACACCGTGCGCTTGGCCGGCCGGAGCGGCCACACGCCCAGGAACCGCAGCACCGGACGCGGTCGGCGGCGTCCGAGCACCAGCAGCACGAGCGCTGCAGCGACCAGCGGGGTGAACATCATGCCGACGATGAACAGGGTGGCTCCGGGCGTGCTCAGCCCGCGCCCGGACAGCCACAGCGGCAGTGTGACGGCCCACGCACCGCCGAGCGCCAGCACCAGGAACGCGACGATCGCCCACACCGGGACGATGCGGGCGGGCTGCGTGTGCGGGGCGTCGGTCATGCTGGAATGCTACCGGCCACCCCCGACGGACACCACGGTCGACACCGGCTCGTGGATAGGCTCTGGCCATGACCGAGCAGCCCCGCATCCTCGTCCTCAACGGCCCGAACCTGGACATCCTGGGCCGTCGCGACCCGGCGCAGTACGGCAGCGTCACCCTGGACGACCTGCGCCAGGTGGTCGAGACCGAGGCGGCGACACACGGGCTCGGTGTCGACTTCCGGCAGACCAACCGCGAGGGCGAGCTCGTCGAGTGGCTGCACGAGGCACTCGACGACCACGCCGCGGTCGTCATCAACCCCGCCGCCTACGCGCACACGTCGGTCGCGCTGCACGACGCGGTCGAGGCCCTCACCGTCCCCGTGGTCGAGGTGCACCTGTCCAACACGTGGAAGCGCGAGCCGTTCCGCCACGTCGACCACGTCGCCACGGCGGCGACCGCGGTGATCGCCGGAGCCGGCGCGGACGGCTACCGCCTGGCGGTCGCGCACGTGGCGTCACTGCTCGGCTGAGCGCGGCCCTCGGGCGACCGGCCGGACGGACGCCAGGCCCGTGGCGGCGTCGCCACGGGCCTCCCGTCCGTCCGCTGGCGCGGTCCGTCCGCTGGCGCGGTCCGTCCGCTGGTGCGGTCCACGAGCTGGTGCGGTTCAGAAGTCGGCGGGACGGGGCACGTCCGTCGTTGCCGCGCCGACGAAACCGCCGCGGATGATCGGCAGTGCACGCCGCACGGCCTGGTCGATGCGCAGCTCGAGGTCGAGGCTGCTGATGTCGTATCCCCCCTCGCGCTTGGTGAAGTCCCGCTCGTTGCCGAAGACCCCGAGCGGCAGCGTGGTCGACTGGAAGAACCCGAACAGCGGGCGCATCTGGTGCTCGACGAGCAGGGCGTGCCGGTCGCTGCCGCCCGTGGCCGTCAGCAGGACGGGGGTGTCGACCAGGTCGTACTGCCCGACCCAGTCGAAGAAGAGCTTGAAGGCACCGGAGTACGCGGCGCGGAAGGCCGGGCTGCCGACCACGAGCACGTCGGCGGACTCGACCGCCTCGAGCGCGGCCACGGTCGCGGGCGCCATCGTCGACCGGTCGGACGCGGCGCCGAGGTCGGCCAGCAACGGCCCGATCTCGACGACCTGGGTCCGGGCGTCCTCGATCTCGTCGGCCAGCCGTGCGACCGTCGCGGTCACCAGGGTCGACGTGCGCGAGGGGTCGGACGGGCTGCCGCTGACACCGACGACGAGTTCTCCGCTCATGGTCCCGATGCTCACACGCCGGCCGCGGACCGGGCCGGGTTGTGACGACATGTGTCGGTCCAGCCCTGCGGCGTAGCGTCCCCGGCATGCAGACGTTCCTGCCCTTCGCCGACTTCCGCGCCTCGGCCGAGGTCCTCGACGACAAGCGGCTCGGCAAGCAGCGCGTCGAGACCCTGCAGGTCATGCGGGCCCTGACGCTGCCGGACTACGGGTGGCAGCACCACCCGGTCGTCGCGATGTGGCGCGGGTACCGGCCGGCCCTGATGGCGTACCAGGACGCCACGTGCTCGGTGTGGCTGGAGCGGGGCCACGCGGACACGTGCCTGGCGAAGACCCTGGAGGACCTGGGGCGCTCCCCCGAGGACCTGGCCGCGTACGAGCGCGGTGACTTCCCGGTGCCGTCGTGGAACGCCGACGAGGCCGTGCACCGGTCGCACCGGTCGAAGCTCGTGCAGAAGGACCGCGAGCACTACCGCCCGCTGTTCCCCGACGTGCCGGACGACCTGGACTACGTGTGGCCCGTGCCGTCGGCAGCGAAGGACACCGGCACGCTCACGCGATCGGCGTCCACCGACCCCCGTCGCGCCGGGTGACGACGTCGGAGCGGACCTCGACCGTGCCGCTCAGTCCGTCGACCACGTGGCGACGCACGGCCACGGCCTGGTCGTCGTCGACCGCTTCGTAGCGGACGACCGCGCACGGGACGCCGCGCAGCAGTCGGACGTCCTGCGCCTCGACGACGGCGCGCTCCCCCGCCAGGCGTGCCGCGGCGGGCAGGACCGCGTCGGGGGCGATGCCGGCAGCGAGGGCTCCGACGGCGAGCGTCACACGGTACGAGGGCACCTCGCCACGCTACCGGTGGGCACACCACGACCCGCCGCGGGCACAGGGGGCTCGGAGGCGTCGTCCAGGGGTGACGACGTTTCCGCGACCCGCGACGGGTCTCTGGGTGCAGCGGGCCGTGGCACAGGGGATGCCGCGTCCCGCCCCGGACGCCGTCTTCAGGGGTGGGCGTCCGGTTCGTTCGCGTCGTCGGTCTCCGCGGGTGCGGACACGAGCGGCGCGGGTCCTCAGGGGTGGTCGATGTCCTCCCGGTACCGATCCGACTCGGCCGGAGCGGGCATGGAGCGTCGTGCGACGGCCGAGCACACCAGCGGGAGCAGGGCGCTCCCGATGGTCGCCAGCGCGCCGACCACGGCGATCAGCCCGAGGGGTGCGGAGCCGACGTCGTGCCCCGCGGCCACGGCCAGCGCGAGGACGGTGGCGGGTGCCGGCAGGAGCTGCACCGCCCGGAAGCGGTCCTCCCGGGGAGCCCGTCGGTTCATCGTCGCGTTGGCCATGACCCCACTCTGCCCGAGAACGCGTGTCCGCAGAAGGGGGGACAGGTCCCCAGTGATGGAGTAGAACGTCTAGTACACCTCAGCGAAGCGCGCGGACGGTCTCGACCGCGCGTGTGACGGCCTCGACGACGAGCGGCACGTCCGCGGTCGCGAGCGTCTGGTCGAACGTCAACCGCACGGCACTGCGTGCCAGGTCCTCGGACAGCCCGAGCGCCACGAGCACGTGCGACGCCTCGGTGCTGCCCGCGGCGCAGGCGCTTCCCGACGACGACACGACGTCGCGCTGTTCGAGCTCGAGCAGCACGGTCTCCCCCGTCACCCCGGGGAAGCAGAACGATGCGTGCCCGGGCAGCCGGTGCTCGACGGATCCGGTGACGAACGCACCGGGCACCCCGGCGAGCACGCCCGCGATCACGGCGTCCCGGGTCGCGGACGCCTGCTCCGCCGCACCGGACCGTCCCGCGGCGGTGATCGACAGCGCCGTCGCCACCGCCACGGCACCGGCGACGTCCTCGGTGCCCGACCGGCGCCCGCGTTCCTGTCCCCCGCCGTGCACGAGCGGCTCCAGCGGCACGCCGGCGCGGACCGCCAGCACGCCGGTGCCCTTCGGCGCGCCCAGCTTGTGCCCGGAGCAGCTCAGCGCGTCGACGCCCAGGACGTCGAGCCCGATCGGCAGCCACGGCGCGGACTGCACGGCGTCGGTGTGGAACCGTGCTCCGACCGCGTGTGCCACCGCTGCGAGCGCCGGCAGGTCCTGCACGGTGCCGATCTCGTTGTCCGCGTGCGCGATCGACACGAGCGTGGTGTCCGGTCGGAGCGCTGCGGCCAGGACGTCCGGGGCGACCCGACCGTCGGCGTCGACCGGCAGGACCGTCACGGTGAACCCGTGGAAGCGCTCGAGGTAGCGGCAGCTCTCGAGCACGGCCTCGTGCTCGATCGCGGTCGTGACGACGTGCCGGCCACGCGGCGACGCGAGCGCGATGCCCTTCACGGCGGTGTTGGCGCCCTCGGTGCCGCCCGCGGTGAAGACGACCTCGGCCGGCCGGCACCCCAGCACGTCGGCGACCCGCTGCCGGGCGTCGGCCAGTCCCCGTGCCGCCTGGTCGCCCAGCCCGTGGGTCGAGGACGGGTTGCCGAAGCCGCCCGTCAGCCACGGCCACATCGCCTCGAGCACCTCGCGGCGGACGGGGGTGGTGGCGGCACGGTCCAGGTAGAACACGGCTCAGTCCGACGCAGTGGGAGCAGCAGCAGTGTCCACGACGTCCATGTCGAGCCCCAGGTCCAGTGCCCGCGCCGAGTGCGTCAGCGCCCCGACCGAGATGACGTCCACGCCCGTCGCCGCGATCGCCGCGACGGTGTCGAGCGACACCCCGCCCGATGCCTCGACCAGGGCGCGTCCCCCGACGACGCGGATGCCCTCGACGAGCATGTCCGGGGTGAAGTTGTCGAGCATGATCGTGTCCACCCCGGCGGCGACGACGGGTTCGATCTGGTCGATGCGGTCCACCTCGACCTCGAGGTGCACGGTGTGGCCGAGCCGCGCCCGGGCCGCCCGGATGGCCGTGCCGAGCCCGATGCCGCTCGCCAGCAGGACGGCCAGGTGGTTGTCCTTCGCGAGCACGGCGTCCGACAGCGACGTGCGGTGGTTGTGCCCGCCGCCGCAGCGCACGGCGTAGCGCTCGATCGCGCGGAGTCCCGGCGTGGTCTTGCGGGTGTCGACGATGCGCGCGCTGGTGCCGGCCACAGCGGCGACGTACTGCGCGGTGGTCGTCGCGATGCCGGACATCCGCTGCACCAGGTTGAGCGCCACCCGCTCGCCGCGCAGCACCGCCCGCGCCGGTCCGGTCACGGTGGCCAGGACGTCGCCCGGTACGAACGCGGTGCCGTCGGCGACACGCAGGTCCACCTGGATCGCCGGGTCGACCGCGTGCATCACCGCCGTGAACACCGCCCCGCCGCTCAGCACGCCGGGTTCGCGGGCGCCGAGGGTGGCCGTGGCCGTGGCGGTCGCCGGGATGAGCGTCTCGCTCGTCACGTCCCCCCAGGGGGCGTCCTCCTCGAGCGCGGTGTGGATGACCCGCTGCAGGGCGTGCGGCGGGATCGAGCCGGGGTCGACGGTCATGCGAGTGCTTCCTCGGGGACGAGCGCGAGGGCGGTCGGAGCCGTCGCGGGAGCGAGCACCCAGGCGCGCGCGGTCGCGGCGCCCGGGTCGGTGTCGGGGTGGTCGGTGCGGGCGTGGGCGCCGCGGGACTCGGTTCGGGCCTCGGCGGCGCGGGCGGTCAGGCGGGCCAGGTCGAGCAGGGCACGGTCCTCGTGCTCGCGCACGGAACGCGGGACGGGCGCCGTCAGCGCGGCCAGCGCGCGTCGTGCGGCCGCCAGCCCGTCGGCGTCGCGCAGCAGGCCGACATGGTCCGTCATGACGGCCTGCAGGGCCTGCCGGACGTCGGCCGCGTCGCGGAGCCGAGCCGGGCCTCCAGGCCGCCCTGCGTGCGCATCCACCGGACGGGAGGCCCGGGTCGACTCCGCCGTGTCGTCCACCGTGGCGACCGCGAGCGCCACGTCGCCGCGCAGCCGGAGCAGACCAGGCCGCGGTGCGTCGAGGGCGTCCGCTGCGCGGACCGCGAAGACGAGCCCCTCGAGCAGGGAGTTCGAGGCCAACCGGTTGGCGCCGTGCACACCGGTGCAGGCGGCCTCGCCGACAGCGGACAGCCCGGGCAGGCTGGTGCGCCCCTCGGCGTCGGTCGCGATGCCACCCATGGCGTAGTGCGCGGCGGGGGCCACGGGGACGCCCTGCCGGGTCCAGTCGAAGCCCGCGGCGCGCGTGGCCCGCGTGAGTCCGGGGAACCGGGCGACCAGGAACGACGCGTCGAGCGCGGTGGCGTCGAGCTCGACGGCGCCCGTGTCGCGGAGCGCCGCCGCGATGCCCCGGGCCACCACGTCGCGTGGTGCGAGGTCGGCGTCAGGGTGCACGTCGGTCATGAAGCGTCGGCCCCTGGCGTCGCGCAGCACGGCTCCTTCGCCGCGGACGGCCTCGGAGACCAGGCCACCGCCCGGCACCGCGAGCCGCGTCGGGTGGAACTGTACGAACTCCACGTCGGCCAGGACCGCACCGGCACGCCAGGCCGCCGCCTGTCCGTCGCCCGTCGCGACGAGCGGGTTGGTCGTCTCGCGGTACAGGTGCCCGGCGCCGCCGGACGCCAGCACGACGGCGTCGGCATCGATACGCCGCGGTTCACCGAGCAGGTCGAGCACGTCGATCCCGACCACGGCACCGTCGCGCACGACCAGGTCGGTCAGGCAGGTGCGCTCGAGGATCGTGACGTGCTGGCGGTGCAGCGCCCGGATCAGGGTCTGCTCGATCGCGGCGCCTGTCGCGTCACCGTCGGCGTGGACGACCCGCCAGCGGGAGTGGGCGGCCTCGCGACCGCGCGCCAGGTCGTCGCCGTACCGGTCGAGGTCGGCGCGGTCGGCGCTCCGGTCGAAGGGGACGCCGAGCGCCAGCAGGTCGCGGACGCGGGCCGGGCCGTCGGTGCACAGGACCTCGACCGCGCGGGAGTCGGCGCTGCCCGCCGCGGCGACGTGCGTGTCCGCCTGGTGCAGCGCGGCGGTGTCGTCGGCACCGAGCGCGACGGCGACGCCGCCCTGGGCATAGCTGGTGGCGGAGTCGGCCAGGGCGCCCTTCGTCACGAGGGTGACGTCGTGCCGGGCACTGGCTCGGATGGCGGTGGTGAGCCCGGCGATGCCGGACCCGACGATGACGACGTGCACGATCAGCCCTTCGGCTTCGCTGCCAGCATGCGTTCGAGGGCGACCTTGGCGTCGGCCTTCACGGCGTCCGGCACCACGATCTCGTTGAGGACCTCGCCCCGCACCAGCGCCTCGAGCACCCACGCCAGGTAGCCCGGGTGGATCCGGTACATCGTCGAGCACGGGCAGACGACCGGGTCCAGACAGAAGATCGTGTGCTGCGGGAACTCGGCCGCCAGGCGGTTGACCATGTTGATCTCGGTGCCGATCGCGAACGTCGTCGGTTCGGTGGCGGCGGCGACGGTCCGGCGGATCAGGTCGGTGCTGCCCGCGACGTCGGCGGCGTCGACGACGGCCATCGGGCACTCGGGGTGCACGATGACCTGGACGCCCGGGTGGTCTACGCGGGCCTGGTCGATCTGCTCGACCGTGAAGCGGCGGTGCACCGAGCAGAACCCGTGCCACAGGACGACCTTCGCGGCCTGCAGGTCGTCCGCGGTGTTGCCACCCAGCGGCTTCCGCGGGTTCCACATCGGCATCAGATCGGTGCTGATCCCCATCGCCTTGGCGGTGTTGCGGCCCAGGTGCTGGTCGGGGAAGAACAGCACGCGCTGCCCCCGCTCGAACGCCCACTCGAGCACCGTCGCCGCGTTCGAGGACGTGCACACGATGCCGCCGTGCCGACCGCAGAACGCCTTGAGGTCGGCTGCCGAGTTCATGTACGTGACCGGGATGACCGGCACGCGGCCCTCGGCGTCGGGCTCGGTGCCGTACACCGACTCGAGCTCGGCCCACGCGGCCTCGACGCTGTCGATGTCGGCCATGTCGGCCATCGAGCAGCCCGCGGCCAGGTTCGGCAGGATCACGTGCTGGTCGTCGCGGGCCAGGACGTCGGCCGTCTCGGCCATGAAGTGCACGCCGCAGAAGACGATCGCCTGGGCGTCGGGCTTGGTGAGCGCGGCGTTGGCGAGCTGGAACGAGTCGCCCAGGAAGTCGGCGTGCCGGACCACCTCGTCGCGCTGGTAGAAGTGTCCGAGCACGACGACCCGGTCGCCCAGGGTCGCCTTCGCGCGCTCGATGCGCTCGTGCAGTTCGTCCACCGGGGCGGTCTTGTACTCGTCCGGGATCACGCCCTGGCGCGGTGCCGAGGTCGGGATGACGTCGGACATCGACGAGCCGGGGCCGTAGCCGGGCCGGTCGTCGAAGTCCCAGGTCGGCATCGCCAGGTCGGGCGTGCAGGTGCTGCCCGCGGCGCGGCCGTTGGAGATGAGCTCGATGGTGGTGGCGATGGACACGCGGGTTCCTACCGTTTCGTGCTGGCTGGCTGGAGCGGAGTGGCGTCGGCCTGGTGCTGTGGCGCACCGGGTCGACGCTTGGTGGCACCGGGCTGGAGCGGGCCGTTGTCCGCGTAGGCCAGGTCGGGGTTCGAGCGGTACAGCCGGGCCGGGCGGTGCCGGTCCCCGCTCGTGGTCTCGTCGGTGGCGATCACCGCGTCGGACTGCGCGACCTGCCGGCGGAAGTTCGCCGGGTCGAGCGGCTTGCCGAGGACGGCTTCGTACACGGCACGCAGCTCGGCGAGCGTGAACCGGTCCCCCAGGAACGCCTGCGCGATCCGCGAGTACGACATCTTGGTGCGCAGCCGCCACAGCGCGTACTCGGCGATGCGGTCGTGGTCGAACGCCATCGGCGGGTGCTCGTCCGCCAGGAACCAGCGCACGTTCCAGTCGTCGGGCACCGTGCTGGCTTCGTCCGGACGCACCAGGGCCCAGTAGACGATCGACACCACGCGGGTGGGCGAGCGGTCGACGTCACCGAAGGCGTAGAGCTGCTCGAGGTAGCGCGGCTGCACGTTCGTCGTCTCGCGCAGACGGGCGGCCGCCGAGTCCTCGAGCCCCTCGTCCGGTCCGACCCAGCCGCCGGGCAGCGCCCACGAACCCCGGTACGGCTCAGTCGTGCGACGGACCAGGGGCATCCACAGCGCCGGGACGCCGGTGTCGGGGTGTGGGCGCAACGCGACGATCACGGTCGAGACCGCGACGCGGATGCCCTCGTCCATCGTCCCCACCGCCCATCGTGTTCAGGTCATTCCGACCCGAAGTGTTCGGGTTGAGAAGACACTATCACCACGTCGCGGTTTCGTGACACGGCCGAGACGATCCGGAAACACGTCCGGCCTAGCGTGGCTGGCATGACAACGGTGACACGGGTCCACGCCGTCGTGACGGGGACCGTCCAGGGGGTCGGGTTCCGGTACTGGACGGCACGCAAGGCCGACGGTCTCGAACTCGTGGGGTACGCACGCAACCTGTTCGACGGCACGGTCGAGGTCGAGGCGGAGGGGCCGTCCGCTGCCGTCGACGCGCTGGTCGAACTGCTGCACGCCGGCCCACCGAGCGCGACCGTGACCACCGTCACCACACGCGCGGTGGTGCCGCACGGCGACGCGGAGTCGTTCGACATCCTGCACTGACCGTTCATGCGTCGATGTCGGCGTGTCGTGGAATGATCGAATCCGTTCAGGTGCTGCACCGGTGCACCGCCCGTCGACTGCTCGTCCGGTCGATGCACGTCGTCTCGACGCACCTTCCCTCGACGCCCGTTCCACCGACTCTCGTTCGGAGCCACACCCCATGACCGACCACGCCATCGACACCGCGCCGCGCACCGGCAGTCTCGCGCAGCCGCCGGTCCGGAGTGCCGCCGACGACCGGCTCGTGATCGGGCTGCTGCTCGTGTCCGCCTTCGTCGTCATCCTCAACGAGACGATCATGGGTGTGGCCCTGCCCCGCCTGATGGACGACCTCGACATCAGCGCCGCGACCGGACAGTGGCTCACCACCGGGTTCCTGCTCACGATGGCGGTCGTCATCCCGATCACCGGGTTCCTGATCCAGCGGTTCACCACACGCTCGGTCTTCGTCGCGGCGATGAGCCTGTTCTCCGCCGGCACCCTCATCGCGCTGATCGCCCCCGGGTTCTCGGTGCTGCTGATCGGCCGCATCGTGCAGGCCAGCGGCACGGCGATCATGATGCCGCTGCTGATGACCACCGTGCTGACCCTCGTCGACCCCGCGCACCGCGGCCGGATCATGGGCAACATCTCGATCGTCATCTCGGTGGCACCGGCCGTCGGCCCGACCATCTCGGGGCTGATCCTCAACGCGTTCTCGTGGCGCTGGCTGTTCGGCTTCGTGCTGCCGATCGCGATCGCCGCGCTGGTCCTCGGCCTGGTGAAGGTCCGGAACGTCGGCACCCCGCGTCGGGCTCCGCTCGACGTGGCGTCCGTGATCCTGTCCGCGTTCGCGTTCGGTGGCATCGTCTACGGCCTGTCGAGCATCGCCGAGATCGCGACGACCGGCCCGGTGCTGCCGGTCGCGGCCCTGGTGGTCGGCGCCGTCGCGCTGACGCTGTTCATCCTGCGACAGACG
The DNA here is from genome assembly GCF_022815645.1 of Curtobacterium sp. VKM Ac-2922. Taxonomy (GTDB): domain Bacteria; phylum Actinomycetota; class Actinomycetes; order Actinomycetales; family Microbacteriaceae; genus Curtobacterium. Next base: position 343,459 of record NZ_JALGRO010000003.1, read on the forward strand.
CGGCTGCAGCGCGATGACCGTGCCCTGCTCGACCTGCGCACGTTCCGGACGAAGGGCTTCACCGTCCCGATCGTGGGGATGGGCCTGGCCTTCCTGGTGATGCTCGGCACGCTCATCCTGCTGCCGATCTACCTCGAGCGTGTGCTCGGGCTCGACGTCCTGAACGTCGGACTGCTCCTGCTCCCCGGCGGACTGCTGATGGGGCTGCTCTCCCCCGTCGTCGGCCGGATCTACGACCGACACGGTCCGCGCGTGCTGCTCATCCCGGGCACGATCGTGATCAGTGTCGTGATGTGGGCGCTGTCCTCCGTCGGCACGGACACGAGCGTGTGGTTCGTCCTCGGCGCCCACGTCGTCCTGAGCCTCGGCCTGGCGCTGACCTTCACGCCGCTGTTCACCGCGGCGCTCGGCGGGCTGCCCCCGAAGCTCTACTCGCACGGCAGCGCGGTGCTCGGCACGGCGCAGCAGCTGGCGGGCGCTGCCGGTACCGCGCTGTTCGTCACGCTGCTGACCATCGGCGCGGCGACCGTCGGCGCGGGGTCCGGTGCGGATGCCCTGGCGTCGGCGACGGCCTCGGGTGTGCGCACGGCGTTCCTGGTGGGCGGGGTGATCTCGCTGTTCGGGATCCTGGCCGCGTGCTTCGTGCGCAAGCCGGTCACCCCCGAGGGCGCCCCCACGCCCCCGCCCGCGCACTAGCTCGTCGGGCCGCCGCGGCCGCGCCGCCCCCCCCGCGCGCGCTTCGCACCCCCGCACGAACACCGCGCCCCGTCACCCCGGGGCGCGATGTTCGTACGGGGGTGCAACACGCGACACCCGGCCCGCCGCGGGCCCGGAACCCCACCGCCCCGCTCCTGTCACCCGCGCGTGGCATCGTGGGCGCATGCCCTCGACGACGAGCGAACTGAACTGGTCCGGCACCGTGACGTACGGCGCAGCACGCGTCGAACGCCCGACCTCGCTGGACGACGCCGCCGCCATCGTCGCCCGCGAGCCACGCGTGCACGGCCTCGGCACCCGGCACTCGTTCAACGACGTCGCGGACACCCCCGGGGTGCTGCTCGACCTGACGCAGGTGCCCACCGACCTGCAGGTGGACCGGGCAGCGGACGGCACGACGGTCACCCTCGGCGCGGGCACCCGGTACGGCGACGTCGCCCCCGAGCTCGACGCGCTCGGCCTGGCCCTGCACAACACGGGCTCCCTGCCCCACATCTCGGTCGGCGGCGCGATCGCCACCGGCACGCACGGCTCCGGCACGACGCTCGGTTCGCTCAGCACGGCCGTGCGCGGGCTCGAGCTGCTCGGGCCCGACGGCACGACCCGCACGGTCTCCCACACCGACCCCGACTTCCCCGGCACGGTGCTGCACCTGGGGCTGCTCGGGATCGTCACCCGCGTCACGCTCGCCGTCGAACCGACCTACCGGATGCGCCAGGACGCCTACGGCCCGTTCCCGTGGCGCACGTTCCTGGACCACGCCGCCGAGATCCACGCCGCCGGGTACTCGGTCTGCGCGTACACGCGCTTCGGCAACGACGACGACACAGGCCCCCGACCCGGTGCGATCGGCGAGGTCCTCGTCAAGTCCCGCGCCGAGCACGTCCCCGACGACCTGTTCGGCGTCCCGCGGCTGCCGGGCACCCCGGGCGATGCGCACCGCACCGCCCGCGACGGGTCGATGGGCCCGTGGTGGGACCGGCTGCCACACTTCCCGATCGCGTCCGTCCCCTCGCACGGCTCCGAGGTGCAGAGCGAGCACTTCGTGCCCCTCCGGCACGCGGCCGCCGCCCTCGACGCCCTGCGCGGCCTGGCCGACCGCATCCAGCCGCACCTGCACGTCGCCGAGCTCCGCACGATGGCCGCGGACGACCTGTGGCTCAGCCCCACCCAGGGTCAGGACGTGTTCTGCATCGCCTTCACGTGGAAGAAGCACCCCGAGCAGGTGGCGGCGCTGCTGCCCGACCTCGAGGCGCGCCTGGCACCCCTCGGCGGTCGTCCGCACTGGGGCAAGACGAGCTCGCTCGGCGCCGACGCGATCGCGGCGCTCTACCCGCGGCTGCCCGCGTTCCGTGCGCTGGTCGGCCGCGCCGACCCGGACCGGACGTTCGCATCCGCGTTCGGCGAGCGGGTGCTCCGGACCTGAGCCGGGCCTCCCGTCTGCACCACGGAACACGTCGCGACGCGACCCCTCGGACCCGCCTGGAGGCTCCACCCGCCACCGCACGACACCTCACGCCAACGGCGTGGTCACCTTCGTGTCGCCGTCCCAGTGCCGCAGACCGCCCACCGTCAGCACCTCGGGCAGGGGCGCGTCGGCAGTGATCGCCCGGAGCCCCGCGCCCAGGTCGACGTCGCGGATCCGCCGGGCGAGGGTCAGGTGCGGCGCCCACCGGCCAGGAGCCGACGAGTCGACCGCGTCCGGCGCCCCACGGTGCACGGCCCGGTGGAAGCGGGCCAGGGACTCGTCGACGACCACGCCCAGCCCGAACACGTGCCGGCCGGGCCCGGCGGGGAACAGCAGCACGCCCGCGACCCGCAGTGCGGTGGGCAGGGGCTCGTCGAGCGGTCCGGGAACCGGCACCGACTCCCCCGCGACCAGGGTGACGTGCGGGTCGTTGGTGCCGGCGTGCCCCAGGCTCGGCAGCTCCGCGGCGACGAGCGCCTGCCACAGCGCCCGGACCGCCCGGTCCGAGGCGTCGTCGAGGACGAGTTCGATGCTGCGCACTCGTCCGATTCTGCACACGGCACCTGCACGCGGCGGCCGCGCCCGCACGCGACGCCGGCACGCGACGCCCGTCTTCCGGCGCAGGCCGTCTCCCGGTACGGGTCGTAACACGGCGGAACGCGAATCGCCCCCGTGTGCACCGCCGGGCACACTCGGTGCAGTCCACGAGCGTGTGACCCCCGCCAGCCCACGAGGAGCACCCCATGACCGCACCCGCCCTGCCCGACAAGCCCAAGCGCAAGCGCCCGGTCGGCTGGATCGTCGCCGCCGCGGTGGTCGTCGTCGCGATCATCATCGCCGTCGTCGCCGTCGCCGTCCGCTCCGGTGGATCGTCGGACGCCGCTGCCGGTGGCTCGAACGCCGCGCCGAAGACCGTGACGATCGGTGTCGCGGACAAGTCGCTGCCGTACTGGAACACGTACGTCGACCTCGCGAAGCAGCAGCTCAACGTGACCGTGAAGCTGCAGAACTTCTCGGACTACTCGCTGCCGAACCCCGCGCTCAAGGACAAGCAGATCGACATCAACCAGTTCCAGCACATCCAGTACCTGGCGAACTACAACGTGACCTCGGACGACGACCTGCAGCCGATCGGCGCGACGGCCGTGTACCCGCTGCCGCTGTACTCAACGAAGGTCGCCAAGCCGTCGGAGTTCCAGGACGGCGCGAAGATCGCGATCCCGAACGACGCCATCAACGAGGCCCGCGCGCTCCTGGTGCTGCAGTCCGCGAACCTGCTCGAGCTCAAGGGCGGCGGCAACGCGTTCTCCACGGTCGCCGACATCACCTCGCACAAGGTCGACGTCCAGCCGCTCGACGCCTCGCAGACCGCGAACGCGCTGCAGCAGGGCTCGGTGGACGGCTCGGTCGTCAACGTGAACTACGCCACGTCGGCCGGGCTCGACACGAAGGACGCCATCTTCCAGGACGACCCGAAGAGCGCCTCCGCCGCCCCCTACGTCAACGTCTTCACGGTGCGCGACGCCGACAAGGACAACGCCACGTACCTGTCGCTGGCGAAGCTGTTCCAGGACGACGCCGTGCAGAAGGTGTTCGCGAAGGACTACCCCGACGCCGTGACCAGCGACGCGAGCCCCGCGACGCTCCAGAAGGAACTCACGACCGTCGAGCAGGACGCGAAGGCGGCAACGAAGTAGTGGCTGCCCTGGTCGAACTCCGCGGCGTCTCCAAGTCCTACCGCCGAGCGGACACCGGCGAGACCGTGGTGGCGGTCGAGGACGTCTCCCTCGACGTCGAGCAGGGCGAGGTGCTCGGCGTCATCGGGTACTCCGGCGCCGGCAAGTCCACCCTGGTCCGTCTGGTCAACGCCCTCGAACTGCCCACCTCGGGCACGGTCACCGTGGCGGGCCAGGAGCTGACGGCGATCCCCGAGCGGGACCGCCGTCAGGCGCGACGCCGCATCGGGATGGTCTTCCAGCAGTTCAACCTGTTCCGCTCCCGCACGATCGCCGGCAACGTGGCGTACCCGCTCAAGGTCGCCGGTGTCGCCAAGGACGAGCGCGACCGCCGCGTGGCCGAACTGCTGGACTTCGTGGGCCTGCTCGACCGGGCGTACGCCTACCCCGAGCAGCTCTCCGGCGGGCAGAAGCAGCGCGTCGGCATCGCCCGGGCGCTGGCGTCGAACCCCGAGCTGCTGCTGGCGGACGAGGCAACGAGCGCCCTCGACCCGGAGACCACCTCCGAGGTGCTGTCGCTCCTGCGCCGCGTGAACCGGGAGCTCGGCGTGACGATCATCGTCATCACGCACGAGATGGACGCCGTGCGGCAGATCGCCGACCGGGTCGCCGTGATGGAGCAGGGCCGCGTGGTCGAGGTCGGCGACGTCTACGACGTGTTCTCCGCACCGACGAACGCCGCGACCAAGCGCTTCGTCCGCACGGCGCTGCACGACCGACCCTCCCCCGAGACCCTCGTGCGCCTGCGCGAGCGGCACGCGGGCCGACTGGTCAGCGTGCAGATCACCGACGAGGCCGGGCTGCAGAACCGCATCGACCAGGTGTTCCGGTCCGCCGGGGTCACCGCCGAGCTGGTCTACGGCGGCGTCGGCGAGATCCGCGAACGCCGCATCGGGTCGCTGACGTACGAGCTCGTCGCCCCGTCGGGTGACCGCAGCGCGATCGACGACGTCGTCCGCGACCTGCGGGCCGCCGGTGTCACGACCGACGAGGAGGCCGCATCGTGAACAACTCGTTCCAGAGCGTCATCGACACGTTCGACGTCTTCCTGTCCTCGGTCCGCGACACCATCGTCATGTCGCTGGTGTCGCTCGTCATCGCCGGCGTGATCGGGCTGGCACTCGGGCTGGCGCTGTACGCCACCCGCCCGGGAAACCTGATGGGCAGCCGCACGGCGTACACGGTCATCAACCTGGTCGTGAACATCGTCCGACCCATCCCGTTCGTCATCTTCCTGGCGGCGATCGCGCCGCTGTCGCGCGTGGTGGTGCAGACGACGATCGGCGTGCCCGCGGTGACGTTCGCGATCTCGCTGGCGGCGTCGTTCGCGGTCGCCCGGATCGTCGAGCAGAACCTGCTGGGGGTCGACCCCGGTGTGGTCGAGGCGGCGCGGGCGTCGGGCGCGCACCCGGTGTCGATCCTGCTGACCGTGCTCATCCCCGAGGGCCTCGGGCCGCTGATCCTGGGCTACACGTTCATCTTCATCGGGATCGTCGACATGACCGCGCAGGGCGCACTGATCGGCGGGGGCGGTCTGGGCGAGTACGCGATCACCTACGGGTCGCAGCGCTACGACTGGTGGATCGTCTACGTGTCGGTGGCTGCGATCGTGGTCATCGTGCAGCTCGGGCAGTTCGTCGGCAACCGCCTGGCCAGGGCGACGTTGCGTCGCTGACGCGCGGGGTGCGGTGGACGCACCCCGTCCGGACAGGAGGCGCGGTACCAGCTGGCACCGCGCTTCCCGTCCGTCGTGTGGGTAGGTTCCCGGGTTCCCGGGTTCCCGCGTTCTCGCGGTCCCGCCTGCCGACTGGTCGCAACACCCCGCTCACGTCCGCCGAGCGGTCACGAACCGTCGCTCCCGTCGCGTCCGGACGACAGAACGTGACCGGTCGGCGTCGCACCGACGTGGTGTCGTGACCGGTCGGGACGCTTCGCCCGCCACCCCCGACCGGTCGCAACACCCCGCTCACGTCCGCCGAGCGGTCACGAACCGTCGCTGCCACCCGGCCAGAACGACGGAACGTGACCGGTCGGCGTTGAACCGACGGGGTGTCGTGACCACTGGAGCCGCTGGTCTGGGCGCGATCAGACGACTGGTCGCACCGCGTCGGGCGCGATGCCCACGGAAGTGCCCGACCCGAACGGCCCGCGTCAGGCGGCGGTGTCGGCTGCGGCCGCGGGCTCCTCGTAGTGCGCGCGCACCAGGATCGGCCGGTGGTCGGAGATGCCCGCGGGCAGGGTCTCGACACCGGCGATGTGCAGCCCGACGCTCGTGGCGAAGTCGAAGTGGCCCGTGAACTTGCGGTAGCGCAGGTAGGTCGGCTGGTCGGACAGCGACAGCGCGAAGCCGTGCGACTCGATCTTCCGCCGCAGGTTCGTCTGGAACCAGGGGTAGTTGAAGTCGCCGACCATGATCGCCGGGGCCTCGCTGGACAGGTCGCGGACGAACTGGTGCGCGGCCTCGATCTGCTTGCGGCGCAGGGAGTTCGTCGCGGTCAACGGCGAGGCGTGGAACGAGGCGACGATGACGTCGGTGCCGGCGTGCTCGTCGTGCAGGTGCATCGCGATGAGCCGTTCGTGCGCGGGTGCCAGGACCCGGTCGTGCAGGGACTTCTGCAGCGAGTGGATGCTGAAGTCCTTGACCTGGAACCGGTCGTCGCGCTTGTAGATCGCCAGGCCCAGGCGGTTCGCCTTGGTCGATGCGGCCAGGGTCAGCCCGCCGACCGAGGTCGCCAGGTCGTTGCTGTCGCACTCCTGCACGCACAGGACGTCGGCGTCGGAGGCCTCGGCCAGGGCAGCGAGCTCGCTGTTGGCGGTGTGCTCGCGCAGGTTGTAACTGACGACGCGGATCGTCCGGGCCTGGACGTCGGTGTCGTCCTGGACGGTTCCCTGCTGGTCTGGCACGGTCATGCTGCCTTCCTTCCGGAGCCGGGTCCCTGTCCACCTGCTCGCTCTGCCGCGTGAACGCTACTCGTCGTCCGCAAGCGGTTGCTGAGACTGTAGCGTCTGGCGGGTTTCCGGCGCGTGACGTGGGCACGAACGGCGCGTGCGGTGGGCCGGGAAGCGCACGGACGCCGCGCGCGACGTGCACGGCCGACGCGCGTGCGGCAGGACGGGTCGGGCCCGGACATGTCGGGCCCGGGCGGCTCAGACCCGCACGTGTCAGGCCCGGACCCGCCGCGCCGGTCGTACCGTCTCGCCGGCGGTCCGGCTCATCAGCACGCCCTCCAGACACGCGACCACGAGCAGCACGGCGATCACCCAGAACGCCACGACGTACGGACCGGACCCGCCGAGCCCGGCCGCGGCGCGGATGACCACCGCGGCGACCGCGACACCGAAACCGGCCGCCGTCTGCTGCAGGGTCGACGACAGCGTGTTGGCCGGGGTCATGTCCGCCTGCTCGACGTCGGCGAACGCGATGGTGTTGTACGCGGTGAAGCCGACCGACCGTGCGGCTCCGCTCACGACGAGCAGCACCGCGAGCAGCCAGAACGGGGTCGTCGGCGCCAGGAACGCCATCCCGACGACGCTCAGCGCGGCGACGGCCGAGGACACGATGATGACCGGCCGGTACCCGAACCAGCGCAGCAGCGGCGTGGTCGCGGGCTTGATGCCGAGGTTGCCGACGAAGACCCAGAGCACGGCGGAACCGGCCTCGAGCGCCGTCCACCCCCACGCGTCCTGGAACAGCAGCGGCAGGACGAACGGCACCGCCGAGACGGCCAGGCGGAACAGGCTGCCGCCCGCGTGCGACACCCGGAACGTCTCGAGCCGGAACGCGTCCAGGCCCATGATCGGGTGCGGTGCCCGGCGGAAGTGCCGGATCGCCAGCCAGGTGCAGACCGCGCCCACGACACCGGCCAGCACCGCCGGCACGACGGGGACGACGTCGAGCGACAGCAGCGACGCCATCACGACCAGCGCGCCGAGTCCGAAGCACGCCAGCAGCGATCCGAGCCAGTCGAACGGGATCCGCTGGGCGACCCGCTCCTGGGGAACCAGGACGATCGCCGCGACGAGCGCGATGACGCCGAGCGGGATGTTCACCAGGAAGATCCAGTGCCAGGTCAGGGTGTCGACGAGCAGCCCGCCGATGAACGGCGCGATGATCGGTGCCGCCAGTGCCGGCCAGGTCAGGATCGCGATCGCGGTGACGAGCTGCTCGCGTCCGGCACTCCGGAGCACGACGAGCCGGCCGACGGGCACCATGAGCGCACCGCCGATGCCCTGCACGATGCGCCAGATCGTCAGGTCGACGAGCCCGGTCGACGCGGCGCAGAGTCCGGACGCGATCGTGAACAGGGCGATCGCGCCGACGAACACCGTGCGCGAACCGATGCGGTCGGTCAACCACCCGCTGACGGGGATCAACACGGCGAGGGTGACCAGGTAGGCGGTGATCGCGATGCCGATGGCGGCGGAGTCGACGCCCAGGTCACGGCCCATCGCGGGCGCTGCCGTCGCCAGGATCGTCCCGTCCAGCAGCTCCATGAAGTAGGTGCCGGCCACGAGCACGGCGACCGCAGCGCTGCCCGTCCGTCGTCTGGCTGGTGTCGTCGTCGTCATCGCGTCTCAGCGTAGGCCGGACCCGCTCGCTGGACGTGCGGTTCTGCAGCGTGGAACGCTGAGGCCGAGGCTGTTGTCCCCGCGGGTGCCCGTGCACGACCGTGGAGGCGACGAAGGAGGATCGATGTCGACCACCCCCGCCACCGTGACGGCGAAGGGCGCCTGGGACCCGGCGAGCCCGCTCCCGCACCACGTGCTGCACGATGCACTGTTGCCGGTGATGACCCTCCGCGACGCCGCGCTCCGGACCAACGTCGCAGTGATGCAGGCCTACGTCGAGCGGCACGGCTTCCGGTTCGCACCGCACATGAAGACGCACATGGCCCCCGCGCTCGCCCGGCGACAGGTGGACGCGGGGGCATGGGGCGTCACGGTGGCTTCGGTGCAGCAGGCCATGGTCGCCTGGGAGCACGGGCTGCGGCACGTGCTGGTGGCGAACGAGGTCCTCGACCCCGCCGGCCTGGCCTGGCTCGCGTCCCGCCGCAGCGTCGATCCTGACTCGGACGTGCTCTGCTACGTCGACTCGCACGACGGCGTCGCAGCGGCTGCCGCAGCCGGCACCGCCGTGGCGGGCCGGGTCCACGTGCTCGTCGAGGTCGGCTTCGCCGGTGGCCGGACGGGCGTGCGGTCGGCCTCCGACGCGCTGGCGGTGGCCCGAGCCGCATCCGATGCCGGGCTGGTGCTGCGCGGGGTGTCCGGGTACGAGGGCGGCCTGCCCGGCGTCGACGCCGCCCGCGCGTACGTGTCCGGGGTCCTCGACGTCGCCGCGGCCGTCCGACCCCTCGTCGCTGGCGAGCGCGCGCTGCTGAGCATGGGCGGCAGCGCCTGGTTCGACGCCGTGACCGACGCCGTCGCGAACCGACCCGACGACCTGGACGTCCTGCTCCGCTCCGGCGCGTCCCTGACCCACGACGACGGCTTCTACGCGGCGCGCACGCCGTTCCGGCGGCACCCGACCGAGGGCGCCCTGGTCGCCGCGATCGAGGTCTGGGGGCGCGTCACGTCGTGCCCGGAACCCGGGCTGGCGCTCGTGGCCGTCGGCAAGCGGGACATCTCCTTCGACGAGGGGCTGCCGGTGGTCCGCCAGGTCCGGCGCGTCGCAGCCGACCCGTCGGCCCGGTCTGGAGGCGCGGAGCCCGTCACGCCGACCGCTCCGGCACCCGGGGCGGTCACCGTCACCCGCCTGGACGACCAGCACTGCTACCTCGCGCTGGCCGACGGGGCGACCCTGACGCCGGGTGACGTCGTCGTGTTCGGCATCTCGCACCCGTGCACGGTGTTCGACAAGTGGCGGCAGGTGCACGTGCTGGACGACGACGACGTCGTGGTCGAGACGATCGCGACGTGGTTCTGATGGACACCACCGGGCTGCCGGCCCGGAACGCCGCGCTGTCGCTCCGCCGGGGGCTGCGGATCCTCGACCTGGTCGCCGACCGCACCCGGAGCGGCGAACCGTCGGTCAGCCTGACGACGCTGAGCACCGCGCTCGGCACGTCGAAGTCGACGGTCCTGCGCCTGACCGCGCCGATGCTCGAGAACGACCTGCTGCGCCGGACGCCCGACGCGGGGTTCACGCTGGGGCTCGGGTCGCTGCTGCTCGGGCAGAGCTACCTCGAGGGCATCGACCTGCGGACCGCTGCCGCGCCGTTCCTCCGCCGGACCGCCGAGCAGACCGGGCTGACCTGCCACCTGGTCGTCCCCGACGGCACCGACATCGTCTACGTCGACAAGGTCGAGACGCGCGGGACCGTCCGGATGGCGTCACGGATCGGCAACCGCCTGCCGATGCGCAACACCGCGTCGGGCAAGGCCATCGTGGCGTTCGGGCCGCCGGAGCTGCTCGACCGGGTCGTGGAGCACCCCGTCCCGGCGACGACCGAGCACACCATCACGGACGACGACCGCTGGCGGAGCGAGGTCGCCCGCACACGCGACCGCGGCTTCGGGATCGACGACCGCGAGAACGAGCCCGACATCCGCTGCGTCGCCGCCCCGGTGCTCGGGCACGACAACCAGGTCGTCGGCGCGATGAGCATCTCGGGCCTGGCCGTACGCTTCCCGGCGTCGGCCGTCCGGTCGCTCGGCAGCGGGGTCGTCCGCACCGCGCTCGAGATCTCGGTCGCGCTGGGTTCGTCGTCGGCCCAGCTCGCCCTCGCCCGGAGCGCACGGTGACCGGCGTCCTGACGTTCGGCGAGACCATGCTGCTGCTGTCCGGCCGCGGTGCGCTGGCCGACCTGGACACCGTGGCGGTCGACACCGGCGGCTCGGAGAGCAACGTCGCGATCGGCCTGGCCCGCGCCGGGGTCGCCGTGACCTGGGTCGGCCGGGTCGGCACCGACCCCGCTGGTGACCGGGTGCTGACGGACGTCGCTGCCGAGGGCGTCGACGTCGTCCCGGTCCGCGACGCCGCACGGTCGACGGGCATCATGCTCAAGGAACGCCTGCCGGACGGGCGCACCCGCGTGACCTACCACCGCCGGGGCTCGGCGGCGTCGGCCCTCCACCCGGGTGACCTGCCCTCGGGGTTGGTCGAGCACGCCCGGCTGCTGCACGTCTCCGGGATCACGCTCGCCCTGTCCGACACCGCCCGCGAGACCGTGCACGCGGCGATCGTCCGCGCCGCCGACGCCGGCGTGCCCGTGTCGTTCGACGTGAACCACCGGCCGAAGCTCGTCGAGGACGCCACCGGCCGCGGGTGGTACCGGGCGGTCGCCGCGCAGGCCCGGGTCGTGTTCGCCGGGGACGACGAGGCCCGCCTGGTCCTGGGGCACGATGAACGCCCGGGCGACGAGGAGTCGCTCGCCCACGGACTCGCAGCACTGGCGAACGGCCGGGCGGTCGTGAAGCTCGGGTCCCGCGGCGCCGTGGCCTCGATCGACGGCGTCCTGCACCGCCGTCGTGCCAGTCCGGTCACCGTGGTCGACCCCGTCGGTGCCGGTGACGCGTTCGTCGCCGCGTGGCTCGCCGCGGACCTGGCGGGTGCCGTCCCCGCGGATGCGCTCGACCGGGCCGCGGACGCCGGGGCCCTCGCGTGCACCGTCGACGGCGACTGGCGCCGGCCCGACCCCACCGCCCTCGGCCTGGTCGACACGACCGGCATCGACCACGCCGTGCACGACCGCGTCGACCGCTGACCCCACCGCGAAGGAACGACACCATGACCGACACCACCCGAACCGACGCAGCCCCGGCCCGGCACCGGCACCAGGCCGGTCCCGCCATCGCGATCCTGCGGGGCGGGAACGGCGAGCACGTCGACGACGTCGTCCGCACCCTGGTCGAGGCCGGCGTCCGGGCGATCGAGATCACCACGAACACCCCCGGGTGGCGCGAGGGCATCGCGTCGGCCGTCGAACGCCACGGCAGCGCCGCGACGGTCGGCGTCGGGACGGTGCTCGACCCCCGACAGCTCGACGAGGCCACCGCGCTCGGTGCGTCGTTCGCGGTGAGTCCGCACACCGACGCCGCCATCGGGGAGCGCGCCCACGAGCGCGGCCTGGGGTGGTACCCGGGTGCGGCCACCCCGACCGAGATCGTGCGCGCCTGGCAGCTCGGCGCCCGGGCCGTCAAGGTGTTCCCAGCCGCGCAGCTCGGCGGCCCCGCGTTCCTTCGCCAGGTGCTCGCCCCGCTCGACTTCGTCGACGTCATCCCGACCGGGGGCATCGGGATCGACGACGCGTGCGACTACCTGGACGCCGGCGCCGTCGCCGTCGGACTCGGCTCCCCCCTCGTCGGCGACGCGCTGACCTCGGGTGACCTCGACGCCCTGCGGACCCGTGCCGAGCGGCTCGTGGCGGCGATGCGCCGATGACCGACGACGCCCCGGACCCCCGCCGCCCGGTCCTGCTGCGCGGCGGATCGGTGGTCGGTGCGGACGACGTGGTGCGCGCGGACGTGCTCGTCGAGGGCGACCGCATCAGTGACGTCGGCCCCGGTCTCGCCGTCCCCGCGGACGCCGTCGTGATCGACTGCGGCGAGCGCCTGGTGCTGCCGGGGTTCGTCGACGCGCACTCCCACGCCGGGTCGCTGGTGTTCGAGCCCCGGGTCCAGCTCGCACTGCTGCGGCAGGGTGTCACGACGATCATCACGGGGCAGGACGGCGTCGGTCCCGCACCCGGGGGTGGCGCGTACGCGGACACGTACTTCGCCGCGATCGACGGACCGCACCCGCGCCACGACGGTACCGGCATCGGCGGGCTGCTCGCCACGTACGACGACACGACGCCGCTGAACGTCGCCGTGCTCGTGCCCGCCGGCACCGTCCGCCACGCGGTGCGCGGCGACGAGCCCGGGCCCGCCGCACCCCACGAACGCCGGGCCATGCGGACGATGGTGCGGGACGGGCTCGACGCCGGCGCGGTCGGGCTGGCGACCGGGCTCGACTACGTGCCGGGCCTGTACGCCGACACCGCGGAGCTGATCGCGCTGTGTGTCGAGGTCGCGGACGCCGATGCGCTGTACGTGTCGCACATGCGCGGCGGCTACGAGGGCAACGCCCGCGCCGGGCTCGACGAGATCGCCGAGATCGTCCGGGCGACCGGCGTCCGGGCGCACGTGTCCCACCTGCACGCACCGGTGGACCTGGCAGTGGGAGCACTCGACGCGCTGGCACGGTCCGGCGCACCGATGACGTTCGATGCGTACCCGTACTCGCGCGGGTGCACGATCCTGTCGATGCTGCTGCTGCCCGCCGAGCTCGCCCGACCGGGGACACCCGACCTGGCGCGGGCGGTCTCCGACCCCGCTGGCCGGGCCCACGTTCGAGGACGGGTGCTCGACCGGGTGCTCGCCCGCGCCGACCTGGGCACCGGGTGGGCCGACCAGGTCATGCTGTCGCACGTGCCGGCGCCCGAGTTCCACGCACTGCAGGGCCGGACCCTCGCCGAGGCCGCCGAGCTGACCGGCAGCGACCCGCTCGACCTGGCGCTCGACGTGCTGGTCGATTCGGCACTGCAGGTCACCGCCGTGATGCGGGTTCCCCGGCCCAGGACGGCCGACGAGCTGACGCCGCTGTTCCGTCTGCCCGGGCACATGGCCGGCTCAGACGGCATCTTCGTCGGGACGCACCCGCACCCACGGGCGTACGGCACGTTCGCGCGCACCCTGCAGGAGTACACGCTGCCCGGTCGGCTGAGCTGGCCCGAGACGACGCAGCACCTGTCCGCGACGGCCGTCGAGCGCCACCGCCTGGGTGCCCGTGGCGTCGTGGTGCCCGGAGCGGTCGCCGACCTGGTCGTGGTCGATCCCGCCCGGGTGGCTGCACGCTCGACCTACGCGCACCCGATGCGCCTGGCCGAGGGCATCGACGACGTCCTGGTCGCCGGGGTGCCCGTGCTGGCCGACGGCGCCCTGACGCACGCGACCCCCGGCCGCGGACTCCGCAGAGAACGGTGACCGGGGGCACGCGCGCTCGCTCAGCCCGGCAGCAGCGCGACGACGTCGATCTCGACCAGGATCGACGCCAGGTGCGACTGCACGGTGGTGCGGACCGGGTACGGCTCGGAGAAGTGCTTCGCGTACTCCGCGTTGAACGCTGCGAAGTCACGGTCGGAGTGCTCCAGGTGCACGGTCGACTTCACGACGTCGTCCAGCGTCGCACCGTGCTCGGCGAGCACCGCGCTGATGTTCGCCAGCACCTGGGCGGTCTGCCCCGCGACGTCGTCGGCGATCGCGCCGGTTGCCGGGTCCTGCGGGCCGAAGCCGGCGGTGTACAGGAACCCGCCGGCGACGATGCCCTGGCTGTAGGGGCCGGCGGGCTTCGGGGCGTTGTCGGTCACGATGGCGGTCTTCGGCACGTGGGACTCCTTGCGAGGTGGCGGACGGGAGCTCCAGGCTAGGGCGACCGCGTCGGACCCAGCCGGCCACGTGGTGGCGGGTTCCGGCCTGCACAACGCGGGTCGGGCCTCCAGTGCGCGTTGCGCGGGCCCCCCAGGAACGGGCCGCTATCGTCGGGGAGTGCCGTCCGCCCCGTCGTCGATCGCCTCCGGCCGTCGCCGTGTCCTCGACGTCGTCACGAGTCTGCCCGTGTGGGCCACCGTGGTGCTCGTCTGGTTCGGCGGACGCCTGGTGTCGACGTCCTGGTTGGCCATCGTCTACCCGCTGGCCGGGCGGGCCATGCCGGACAACGCGATCTGGGGCAACGACCACGGCTTCCTGCGGTTCCTGACCGCCTGGGACGGCCAGTACTACGAGCAGATCTCGTTGCACGGGTACCCTTCGACGCTGCCGCTCGACGCCACCGGCCACGTCGCACAGAACGCCTGGGCGTTCCTGCCGACGTTCCCCTTCCTGATCCGGTTCGTGACGGTGTGGACGGGCATGACCTTCGAGGTCGCCGCGCCGCTCATCGCTCTCGCCGCCGGCCTGATCGCCGCGTTCCTGCTGCACCGCCTGGTGCGCGACCGTGCCGGGGACGCGGCGGCGTTGTGGGCGGTGTTCTTCTTCACGTGTGGTCCGCTGTCGTTCCTGCTGCAGGTCGGCTACGCGGAGAGCCTGTTCCTGGCGCTCACCTTCGGCGCGCTGCTGGCGCTCGAACACCGGCGGTACGGGCTGCTCACCGTGCTCGGCGTGGTGGCCGCGTTCACCCGGCCGGGTGCGCTCGCGATCCCGCTGACGCTCGGTGTGGTCGCACTGGTGCGGTGGATCCGGGCGCGACGCAGCCAGGGACGGGTGCTCGACGACTTCCCGCTGCGGGAACAGGCGCAGGTCGTCGCCGCGGGCGTCGTGATGGTGCTCGCCGGTGTGGCGTGGCCGCTCATCGCGTCGCACGTCACCGGCCGCCCCGACGCCTACCTGGCGACCGAGATGTCGTGGTGGGTGGCGTTCATCGGCCGCGTGGACTTCGTGCCGTTGACGCCGTGGTTCCTGACCGCCGCGACCTGGACGGGCACCATCGGGGTGGTCGTCGTCATCGGACTCCTGATCGCCTACCCGGTGTGGCTCGCCCGTCGGTCGACCCGGAAGCTCGGGCTCACCACCGTCGTGTTCGCCGGCGCGTACGCGCTGTACGTCTTCGCGGTGTCGCTCCCGATGGCGTCGACGCCCCGACTGCTCATGCCGCTCGCGCCGCTGTTCGGGTCCCCCGAGTTGGTCGCCCGGCCGTGGATGCGGTGGACCCTGGTCACCTGCGCCCTTGCCGGACAGCCCGTGTTGATCGCGGTGCTGTGGCTGCTCGGCCCGCCGTAGGCCCCCGAGCGCCACTGCTCGGCCCGCCGGAGGACCCGAGCGCCACTGCTCGGTCCGCCGGAACGGACCGAGCAGCGCCGCGGTCAGAGCTCGATCGTGCCGTGCGACCCGACGTCGGGCCGGTCCTGCTTGCCGAGCGCGGCCTTCATCGTCTGCACGAGGCTGCCGACCGGGCCGGTGTCCTGGGTCCAGTACTCGACCGAGTCCCCCTCGACCGTGAGCAGTCGGATGCTCGGGTCCTCGCGGCCGTCCGGGAACCAGGCCTCGGCGAACGGGGACCACAGGTCGTCGATGACCGAGTCGTCCTTGCTGACCGTGGCGGTGCCGGCGATGGACAGGTAGCCGCCCTGGGACTCGATCGCGACGTTCACGTGCGGGTTCCTGGCGATGTCGTCGACCTTCTCGCTGCCGTCCTGCACCAGGAAGCGCAGGGTGCCGTCGAAGGTCTTGTCCTGCACCGCGAGCGGGCGGGCGTGCAGGCTGCCGTCCTCGCTGACGGTGGTCAGGAGAGCCGTCCGGGCTCCGTGGACGATGTCCGAGATGGCGGCCCGCTGGTCGGTCTGGTTGTCGGTCATGGTGCTCCTTCGCATCGTGCGCCCCGTGTCGCCGGACGTGCCGGGCCCTGCGGGGCCGTACCGTTCGGTCCAGTCTGCCCCCGCAGTCTGGACGCGTCCGGCACGTGGTCCGTGCATGCTCGGGCCCAGGCCGGGCCAGCCGTGCCAGCTGCGTCGGGCGCCGCCGAGACTCGGCCCAGCCAGGCCGACCCGGCGGCGCCGAGACTCGGCCCAGCGGACAGATCGCGGCGAGTGGACGGCGCAGACTGTCCGAGGAGCCGAGACTCGGCGACGCAGGGCGCCGGGGCGGGCCGCCGCCGCGCCGCGTCAGGCTGGCTCGAGGATGGTCGTCTCGACGTCGACGACCTGCGGGATGCGCGGCATCGACGCGAACCCGAAGCGCACCGGCGGGTCGAGCGGCGCCAGCGTCCCGAGCGGCTCCCCCGCCCAGGTCCCCCGCACGCCGGTGACGTCGTGCGCCCCGGTCACGCCGTAGTACTCGCGTCGACCGTTGCCGGCCGACCCCGCGGTGCCGGCACCGGGTGCGACGAGCCGCGCGATCGGGTCGATCGCCCGCAGCCAGCGCGGGTCGCGGGCGATGGGCTTCGGCACGACCCGGAGCACGCGGCCGAGCGGCGAGATCGTGCCGACGTCGATCGAGGCGTGCAGCTGTCCGGCGTCGAGCTCCAGCCCGGCTGTGGTCCGGCGTGCGTGCACGGGGACGACGTCGACGGCGTCGAAGCGGTACGTGCCGGACACGTAGGCGGCGACGATCTCGTCCGGGGCCAGCAGCACGCTCGACCCATCGGGCAGCTCCACGAAGACGTCCGTGAACGCACCGAACGGGGAGCGGTCCCACATCCCGATCACCAGGCGGACGCCGGACGTCGTCCCGACGCCCATGATCCGACCACGGAAACGACGTTCGGTGACTGCAGGACGCGACGGCATGCCGTGGACGGTACCCGGCACCCCCGAGAGCTTCCGTGACGGACTGGAGGCGCGCCTCCCGTCCGTCAGGTCGGCTGACGGCCATCGAGGGAGCAGGAACCGTCGTGTGGGTCGCGTCGACCCGACGACAGGTGCTCCCTCGAACGCGCGCAGAAGCGCGCTACGGGACGGGGACGGGCTCGGCGAGCAGCTCGCGCACGCGCGGTGCGACGGCCGTGCCGTACAGCTCGATAGAGCGCATCATGTCGGCGTGCGGCAGGCGCCCCGTGGCGTAGCGCATGTCGAACCGGGTGACCCCGAGGATGCGCATGTTGCGGGCGATCTTGCGCGCGACGGTCTCGGGCGAGCCGACGTACAGCGACCCGCCGGCGGACAGCCCGGCCTGGTACTGCGCGGTGTCCAGAGGCGGCCAGCCGCGCTCCCGACCCAGGCGGTCGGTGACGGCCTTGTGGTACGGCCAGTAGCGCTCGGCCGCTTCTTCGTCCGTGGCGGCGATGAACCCGGGCGAGTGCATCGCGATCGGCTGCTGCGGGAGTTCGAGCTGTGTCAGGGCCTGGCGGTACAGGCGCGAGAACGGGGCGAACTGCGCCGGCTGCCCGCCGATGATGGCCAGGAACAGGGGCAGGCCGTACGACGCGGCGCGGATGACCGACTGGGGCGAACCGCCGACGCCGACCCACGTCGGGATCGGGCCGTGCTCGAGCTTCGGGAAGACGTCCTGGTCGGTCAGCGACGCGCGCTTGGTGCCGCTCCACGTGACCGCGTCGCCGCCGCGCAGGGCTGCCCAGAGCTGGAGCTTCTCCTCGAACAGGACCTCGTAGTCGCCGAGCTCGTAGCCGAACAGCGGGAAGGACTCGGTGAACGAGCCACGGCCCAGGATGACCTCGGCGCGGCCGTTCGACAGGGCATCCACGGTCGCGAAGCGCTCGTACACGCGGACCGGGTCGTCGCTCGACAGGACCGTGACGGCGCTGCCGATGCGGATGCGCTCCGTGCGGGCGGCGATGGCGGCGAGGACGACCTCGGGGGCGCTCACCACGAAGTCCTCGCGGTGGTGCTCGCCGACGCCGATGAAGTCGATGCCCACCTGGTCGGCCAGGACGGCCTGGTCGACGACGTCGCGGATGCTCTGGGCGTCGGACTGCATCGAGCCGTCGGCGAGTTCGGTGACGTCGCCGAACGTGTCCAGGCCCATCTGCACGGGGCCGACACGGTCCGGGGCGGGCGGCGGCACGTCCGAGGGGCGACCGGTACCGAATGCGTTGCTCATCGCGTCCTCCAAGTGAATGCGTTTGCATGAACTTAGCACGATCGCGACGGCAGGTCCAGCGCCCGCGTCGACCCAGCGCCCGCGTGTACCGTGCCCGGCATGCCGAAGCTCCCCGACCAGACCGGACGCCGCATCGTCGTGACCGGATCGAACAGCGGCACCGGCCGCGAGACCGCCACCCGACTCGCCGAGGCCGGCGCGTCGGTCGTGATCGCGGTGCGGACGACGGCGAAGGGCGACGAGGCGGCCGCATCGATCCGCCGGCAGTTCCCGCACGCCGACGTCGAGGTCCGTGAGCTCGACCTGGCCGACCTGGCGAGCGTGCGGCGCTTCGCGGCGGGCATCATCGCGGACGACCGCCCCCTCGACGTCCTGGTGAACAACGCGGGCGTGATGGCGCCGCCGAAGCGGTTCGAGACCGTCGACGGCTTCGAGCTGCAGTTCGGCACGAACTACCTCGGTCCGTTCGCGCTGACGAACCTGCTGATGCCGGCGCTGCTGCGGGCCGCGGCACCGCGCGTGGCGACGATGTCGAGCCTGGCTGCGATCCCCGGCCGGATCCGCTTCGACGACCTGCAGTGGACGCGGGGGTACTCCCCGTGGCGCGCGTACGCCCAGTCGAAGCTCGCCGACCTGCTGCTCGCGCTGCACCTGCACACCCTGTCGGTCGAGCTCGACTGGCCGCTCGTGTCCACCGCCGCGCACCCGGGCTACACGCGCACGAACCTGCAGTCGGCGGGACGCTCACTCGGCCGGTCGAAGCCGGTGGCATCGAGTCAGCGTGCCTGGCCCTTCACGCAGGGCGTCGAGCAGGGCAGCGAACCGCTGCTGTTCGCCGCGGTCGGGCGCTCTGCCGTCGGTGGCGCCTACTACGGGCCGTCGGGGCCGCTCGGCATCACCGGGCCGACGACCACGGTGTCGATCCCGGGATCGGCGCGCAGCACGGACCTGGCGCGCAGCCTGTGGGCCGTGGCCGAGGACCTGACCGGCACGAAGCCACCCGCCTGAGCCGGCCCCCGGCGGCCGGCCGGGTCAGACGCTCCGTCAGAACTGCACGTCGTCGCGCGTGAACGCCGCGGCGACCGACGCCTCGATCGCCTGCTGCCCCTGGACCGTCGGGTGCACGTCGTCCGACTGCATCCAGCTCGGGTGACCGCGCAGCGGCGTGCCGATGTCGACGTACTGCCCACCCTCGTGCTGGATGGCCTTGCGCAGGGCCTTCGAGATGACGGCGAGCTGCGCGGGCGGGGCGTCCTGGTTCCAGATCGCGCTGAGCCCGATCAGCCGCGCCCCGGGCAGCCGGCGGTGCACGTCGGCCACCACCTGGTTCGTGGCGCTGCGGATCTCGGCGTCGTCCATGCCCAGGTCGTTCGAGCTCGCCTGCACGAGCACCACCTGCGGCCGGAGCGCCACCGCCCGCTTGACCAGGGTCGGGTAGGCGCTGGCGCAGTCGTCGTCGTCACCCAGGGCCGCGACACCGGCACCGTCGCAGGACAGGTTCGTCAGCGCCCAGTGCTGCTGGTCGGCCAGCAGCGCGGGCCATGCCTGCGAATCGGTGAGCCCGTGTCCACCGCTGATCGAGTCCCCCACCACGACCACCCGCACGTGCGCTGCGTGGTCCCACGGTCGCGCGGACGCCGTGGGCACCAGAGTCCGTGCAGCGGCGACCGAGGAGTCCTCGGAACAAGCGCCGAGCGTGAGCGCCGCGGCGACCGCCAGCACGGCGGCGAGCAGGGTACGGGGTGGTGGGGTCACGGCCGGGGACGCTACGCCCGTGGACCGCGGCGAGGCGGTGGGCGCGTACCCCGTCCGCTTCCGGTGCGCTCAGACACCGGACGGGAGGCCCGGCGCGCCCCCGCCACGCCGGCGCGGCCGGGTGCGGCGCCGCGCGGGCTCGCGCCGGTGCGGGGTCGCGCGAGCTCGC
>NZ_JALGRO010000004.1:0-127335 GCF_022815645.1 Curtobacterium sp. VKM Ac-2922
CCGAAAGCATCAGACCGAGTTGATCTTGACTGTTGACTGTCTACTGACAATCTTCAATCCAAAAGGAATTGTCTCCGACTCGACCAGCAAGCTGACCGAGCACGGGGTCAATAAATTGGCATTGACAATGTGCACGCTGTTGAGTTCTCAAGGACCAGACGCACTCACCACTCGACCCCACGAAGAGGTTCCGCCAGAGAGGCATTCGTTCTTGTCGCCACCAGAGCGGACTCTGGGGCTGGTTGCCTGAGCGGGATCCCGTCCGGACTGCGTCTCGGGGTGTGCACCCCGTGACCGTCTCGGCCGTTCCGTTCTCCGCCTCAGCGGCAACGAGTGATTACTTTACACAGGCCCCGGGGGGCCCGCCAACCGTCGTCACACCCGGGCGTGTCGCACCCGGGTGAACGCCTCGCGGCCAGGACGTGACGGGGAGTCGACGTCCTGACGACTGCCCAGAACCGGCCCCGGGAACGACCGGAGGCACGGTGCGGACGTGCACCGTGCCTCCTGTCCGAACGCCGTCCGGCGACCGCCGTCTCACTCCGCCGCAGCGAGCTGACCGCAGGCGCCGTCGATCTCCTTGCCACGGGTGTCGCGCAGGGTGGTCGGGATGCCCGCGGCGTTCAGCCGGCGGACGAACTCGTCCTGCACGTGCACCTCGGACGACGTCCACACGGAGCCGGGCGTCGGGTTGAGCGGGATCGGGTTGACGTGCACCCACCCCTTGCCGCGCTTGTTGAGCTTCTCGGCGAGCAGGTCGGCCCGCCAGGCGTGGTCGTTCATGTCCTTGATGAGCGCGTACTCGATCGAGACCCGTCGACCCGTCTTGACGTAGTAGTTGTACGCGGCGTCGATGGCCTCGTCGGCCTTCCACTTCGAGTTCACCGGGATGAGCTCGTCACGCAGTTCGTCGTCCGGGGCGTGCAGGGACAGCGCGAAGGTGATCGGGATGCCCTCGTCGGCCAGCTTGTTGATGGCGGGCACGAGGCCGACCGTCGACACCGTGATGCCCCGGGCGCTCATGCCGAGTCCGTGCGGCTGCGGGGCCACCATCGTGCGGACGGCGTCCATCACCCGCTTGTAGTTGGCCAGGGGCTCCCCCATGCCCATGAAGACGATGTTCGTCACGCGCTCGGCGTCGACGCGGTCCTTGCCGCCCTTGCGGGGATCACCACCGAGCTCACCCGCGGCGATGGCGGCGTTCGCCCGCACGATCTGCTCGATGATCTCGGCGGTGGACATGTTGCGGGTGAGACCCTGCTGCCCGGTGGCGCAGAACGGGCAGTTCATGCCGCAGCCGGCCTGGGACGAGACGCAGAGCGTGATGCGGCCGGGGTACCGCATCAGCACGGACTCGACCAGGGCGCCGTCGTGCAGCTTCCAGAGGAACTTGATCGTGTCGCCCTTGTCCGTCGCGAGACGCCGGGTCTCGGTCAGCAGCGGCGGGAGCATGCCCGCGACGAGCTGGTCGCGCTGGGCCGCCGGCAGGTCCGTCATCCGCTCGGGGTCGGACGTGTAGTGCGTGAAGTAGTGGGTCGACAGCTGCTTGGCGCGGAAGCCGGGCAGGCCGAGTTCCTTGACCTTGGCCTCGCGCTCGGCGACGGTCAGGTCGGCCAGGTGCTCCGGCGGCTTGCCGCGCTTGGGCGACGCGAACTGCAGGAGCGGTCGGCCTTCGCCGTCGGTGGCCTGGGTCCAGCCCTCGGTCCGGGGACGCACCTGGGGGCGGGCGGAGCGCGCGGCGCTCTGCTCCTCGAACGGGGTGCGGGTCTCGGTGGCCATCACTCCAGTTTACGGGACGTCCGGCGCGCGGCACAGCGACGCGTGCGGCACGCGGCACAGCGACGCGTGCGGCGCCCTGCTCAGGAGCCGGCGGGCAGCAGCCGTGCGAAGTGGTGCGCGGCTGAGTACATCGGCACGATGTCGACGACCTCGCCCGGGTGCGGGGCCTGCAGCACGAGTCCGTCACCCAGGTACAGGCCGACGTGGTCCTCGTTGTCGTAGACGACCATGTCGCCCGGCTTCGCTTCGGATGCGGGGATCGTCGTCGCCGCGGCGTCCTGCGTGGGGACGTAGTGCACGAGCGAGATGCCGACGGACTGGTAGGCCACCATCGTCAGTCCGGAGCAGTCGATGCCCGCGTGGCTGGCGCCACCCTCGACGTACGGGTCGCCCAGGTACTGCAGTGCGGTCTGGAGGATCGTGGCGCGGTCGCCGCCGGCGGAGAGCGCCGCCGAGATGGCTGACTCGGCCTGCGCGGTGGTCACGCCGAAGCGGGTGACGAGCGTCGGGTAGGACACGACGGTCGTGGTGGTGGCACTCATGCCGTCGGTCGTGGTGACGGGGATCTCGACGTCGTGCGCGACCGTGTAGGTCTGCAGCTGCTCGGACGTGGTGGTGCGGCTGGGCGTCGTCGCCTGGGGCGTGGCCGCGTTCGCGGGCATCGAGAGCGTCAGTGCCGAGGTGAACGCCAGGGCCGGCGCCAGGATGAGTGCGGCGCGCTTGGCGTTGGCGGCACGACGGACGTGCCGCGGGTCGAGCGCGCGTTCGGCGCGCAGGCTGCCGGTGCGCGACACGAAGGCGGTGCCGCCGGCAGACCGGGCAGGAGTCGTCGGGGCGGTGCGGACCGGGTGCAGGGCGACGACCCGTGCGGGCTGCTCGTGCTCGACGAAACTGGACCGGGCGAGGGCCGGGCCGGAAGCGGAACGGCGGCCACGCGGACGCGTCACGGACGGTGCGGAAGGGGACGGAGCTGGTGCTGACCGGCGGTCGTCGGCTGCAGCGGGCAGAGCGTGGCGTCCCATGGTTCCTTCCGGGTTCGAGTCCCCGCCTCGGGAAGGGGGACACGAGAAGATAACGTATTGGTCACGAACCTGGTCCCGCCTGGGGAAGTGACCCCGTTTCCTGCGGTGGGTCACAGGGAAGCGGCGAGGAACTCCTGCGCTCGGGCCTGCACGTCGGTGGCCTCGCGGTGGGACCAGAACGCGAAGTGCGTGCCACCGGACAGCAGCACGAGTTCTGCGCCGGGGATCTGCTGCGCGGCACGCACGCTGTGCGACACGACGACCTCGGTGTCCGCGTCACCGTGCACGACGAGCACCGGCGCGCCGATCCGGTCGAGCTCGAGCGACTCGATCGCGCCGAAGGTCCGGACGTCGTTGCGCCACCCGGCTCGGTGCGCGCCCGAGCTGTTGCCCGTCGCCGCCATGTCGAGCATGAACGCGCGGCGCTCGGTGTCGCCGAGGATGCCCTGGACGTGTCGTCGGAGGGACCGTCCGTGCAGGCTGCTGACGCCGGTGATCGCACCTCCGACGGCCGCGTGCGGCAGGTGCCGTGCGGCCCATCCGGCCAGGCGTGCGCCGATCGCGGTGTGCGACACGAGGTACTCGACCGGGCCGGTGCGCCCGGGGACCCACCGCCCGCTCACCGCCGAGGCGGCGACGACGGCCGAGACGCGGTCCGGGTGCCGGACCGCCAGTCGGTAGGCGACGGGTCCGCCGCCCGACCAGGCGAGGACCCCGACACGCTCGATGCCCAGGTCGTCGAGGACGCCCGCGAGCAGGTCGGCCTCGTCGTCGATCGACGCGTGCTCGGGGTCGAGCGCGGTGCCGAGGTAGCCGGGCCGCGAGACGAGCACGGTGCGGAACCGGTCCTCGGGGAGGAACCGGCTCATCACCATTGCGGCGTCGATGCCCCCGGGCGACCCGTGCAGCACGAGCACGGGAACACCCGCCCCCCGCACGGCGGTCTCGACGCGTGCGGCACCGTCGCTGCGCACACACGGCTCGATCGACATGACGGCGAAGGTAGTCGCGGCCGCCAAGGACCGGCCGACACTGTCCGGTGACGGCACTCAGGGAACCGCTCGCGCTTGGTACGGTCGGCGGCGTGACGACCGACACGGGGGCACCGCGGGCCGACGGCGACCAGGCCCTGCACCGGTGGGTGCTGCCCGGCCCGGACGGCAGGCCGGCCGAGGTCGCGACCGAGCTCGACGGCGGCGGCACCGCTCCGACGTCGGTCCCCCGGCCGTTCCTGCACCCGGTCCGGACCCTCGGCGGCACGGTCGTCAGCGCGCACCACCCCGCCGACCACGACTGGCACGCCGGCGTGGGCCCGGCGATCCCCGACGTCGACGGCGTGAACTGCTGGGGCGGCCGGACGTACGTCCGCGACACGGGCTACGTGTGGCGCGAGGACCACGGCCGCGTGACGGTCGAGCGCGCGAGCGTCGACGGCGACACCCGGACCGAGGCGCTGCGCTGGCGCGGACCCGACGGCCGCCCGGTCCTGCACGAGGACCGAGTGACCGCCTGCCGTGCGCTCGGACCGGACGCCTGGGAACTGCACACGGTGTCGGCGTGGTCGACGGCGGGCGATGCCCCGGTGCGGCTCGGCAGCCCCGGCAGCAACGGGCGTGCCGGTGCGGGGTACGGCGGGCTGTTCTGGCGGTTCCCCGAGTGCTCCGACGTCGACGTCCGGACGGCGAGCGCCGCGGGCGAGTCAGCCGTGCACGGCTCCGTCGCGCCCTGGGTGTCCTGGTCGGCGTCGTTCGCGGGTCGCGCGGCCACCGTCGTCCTGCAGGCACTCGACCACGACGACCCGTGGTTCGTCCGGGTGGACGAGTACCCGGCGATCGGCTCGGCACTCGCGTGGAGCAGCGCGGCCGTGGTGCGACCCGGCGTGCCGCTGGTCCGCGCGTTCCGCGCGGTCGTCGCGGACGGACGCGTCGACCCCGTCGCGTTGCTGCGGCACTGAGCCGACCGCCTGACGGACGGGAGGCTCGGTGGCGGTCCGCCACCGAGCCTCCTGTCCGACCGTGTCTGTCCGACCGCGTCGCGACTCAGGCCGACAGGGCCTCGGCGTAGACGCGGAAGTCGCCGCGGTCCGTGTGCATCGACCACAGGCGCTCGGCGACCGCCTGTGACGCGTGGGCGTCCTGCCCGTCGTCGATGCCGAACGGGATGATGAGCTGCCCGACGTGGATCGACTCGGGCGCGAGCGCCTCGTGCAGCAGCTGCGCGTAGGCGCTCTCGGCCGCGAAGGCGACCGACGTGCCCGTCACCCGGTCGGCGGGACGGACCGCACTGGCGCCGTTGACGAACAGCAGCGTGCCGTGGCCGATCGCGCGCATGCCGGGGATCGCCTGACGCGCGGCGGCGACGGCGCCGTAGACCGAGAACTCGACCGGTCCGACCAGATCCGCCTCGGTGGTCTCGAGCACCGGCCGCATGTACTCCTTGGCCGGCAGCGGGCTGTACTGCAGCACCTCGATCGGGCCGAGCTGCTCGGTGGCGCGCTCGAGCGCGTGTCGGATCGACTCGGGGTCGCGGACGTTCGCGGTGAAGCCGGCGGCGCTGTGGCCGTCCTGCCGGAGTTCGGCGGCGAGCGCGTCGACGCGGTCCTGGTTGCGAGCGACGAGGGCGACGGCGAAGCCCTCGCGGGCGAAGCGGCGGGCGACGGCCAGGCCGAGGCCCTTGCCGGCGCCGATGATGGCGATGGTGGTCATGCGGGTCCTTCCGTGGAGCGTGGGGTTCGGGAACGACTCTGCTCCCGGCGGCTGTGACCTCCGGTGGCGCTCAGTCGCGGGAGTCGATGCGGACGGTGGCCGAGGTCGGGCCGTCCTGCAGCATCGGCTGCAGGTACTCGCTGCCGGCGTACTTGGCCTGGTACGCGGCGTCGACGCGGCTGTTCACGCCGGGGTCGGCCTCGGTGAAGGTGACCTCGTGCTCGGCGCCGGCGGCGGTGATGCGGCCGGCGGCCTGCGTGACGGCGGCGCGGTACCAGCGAGAGCGGCGGCCGTTGTACGCCCGGGCGTACAGGTCACCGTCGACGACGACGGACCAGATCCAGGTCGGGGTGCCGTAGGTGGTGCCGTCCTGACGGAACGGGGAGACGTGCAGGTCGTCTGTGGTCGCGATGGCGTTCAGGGTGTCGTGGTCCCAGGGCATGGGTGCCTTCCGGTTGTCGGGTGGGGTCGGTCGGGCTGGTCCGGTCAGTTCGGCTGGTGGTCGTGCCGCTCGTGCTGCTGGTCGCGGTGCTCGTGCTCGGCGCGGCGTTCTTGCTCGCGGGTGGCGACCCAGCTGGCGAGCAGGCGCAGGGCGTCCTCGCTCGGCGACCCGGGCGCGGCCGAGTAGACCAGGAAGTTGAGTCCCTGGTCGGCCATGGGCTCCATCGCCTCGTAGACCAGGTCGAGGTCGCCGACGACCGGGTGGTGGAAGTGCTTGTCGCCGGTGGCGTGGTGTCGCACGTCGTGGGCGCCCCAGCGCGTGCGGAACTCCTGGCTGCGCGTCGACAGCTCGCCGACCAGGTCCTGCAGTGCCCGGTCGTGCGGGTTGCGGCCGGCCTCGGTGCGCAGGATCCCGACGTTGATGTCGGCGGCCTGGGACCAGTTCGGGTAGAAGCGTTCGGAGTCCTCGCGGTGCAGGAACGTGAAGCGCGCCAGGTTGACCGGGCGGTCGGGCAGCTCGTACATCCCCCAGTAGAGACCACGGAACAGCTGGTTCTCGGCCAGCACGTCCATGCGTCCGTTGCGGACGAAGGCCGGACCCGCGGTGAAACCGTCGAGGGCCCAGCGCATGCTGGTGCGGACGTCCTTCGGCGACGGGCGACGACGGCGGCGGACCGGGGACGCGTTGGCCTCGCGGGCCAGGTCGAGCAGGTGCTCACGCTCGGCGTCGTCGAGCAGCAGGGCATCGGACAGCGCGACCAGCACGGTCTCGGAGACGCCGACCAGGTCGCCGCGCTCGAGCTTGGCGTAGTACTCCACGCTCATGCCCGCGAGCATCGCGACCTCGGTGCGCCGGAGCCCGGGCACACGCCGACCGGGACCGCCGGGCAGCGACACCCGGTCCGGGGTGATCCGGGCGCGGCGGCTGGTGAGGAACTCCTTGACGTCGTCCTTGTTCGACATGCCCCTCACGGTACGGGCGCACGCTCCGGGCTGGCGTGCCCTGCTGGTACACCCCGTGCAACGGGCGCCGTCACTCAGATCGCGACGCCCGCACGCCGCAGGTCGTGCTGAATGACCCGGGTCAGCACCCGCTGCCCGGCGACGGTGGGGTGCTCGCTGTCGGACTGCAGCAGGTCGGCGTGTCCGGCGAGCGGCTGGCCGACGTCGACGAAGGTGCCGTGTGCCGCCTGCACGGCGCGCTGCAGGCTCGCCGAGCTCTGCGCGACCTCGTCGGGGACGTCGCCCGGCTGCCCCCACAGGGTGCTCAGACCGACGATGCGTGCCGACGGCAGTGCCGCGTGCAGCTGCGCGACCGTCGCGGCGGTCGCGGACTCGATGGTGGCGGCGTCCTGACCCAGGTCGTTGTCCGACGACTGCACGATGACGATCGCCGGGTGGGCGGCCTCGGCCTGGGCGACGAGCCCGGCGAAGTCCGTGTCGCAGTCCCCCACCGCCACGAAGCCGCCGCCGCTGCACCCGAGGTTCGTGACCCGGAGGTGGTCGACGCGACCGAGCATCGCGGGCCAGGCGTCCGCGGCGCTGTCCAGGCCGTAGCCGGCCATGATCGAGTCGCCGATCGTGACGACGCGGGTGCCGCGCGGCGGCGTGGTGGTCGCGGTCGCGGTGGCCCCGGCCGAGGCCCGTGTCGGGTGCTCGACCGCGACGTACCCGATGCCCGCGACGACAGCGAGCCCGGCCACGACGACAGCGATCATGGTGCCCGTTCTCTGCATCCGACCAGTCTGCTCGCGGGAACCACCACCGTCCGCGCAGCAACCCGCGAAGGCTGACAGGCTGCGCGGCCCCGGCGAGCGCCGATGCGATGCTGGGCCCGTGGACATCACCCCGCACGCGCACCGCCCCGAGCGGTACCGGCACCGTCTCGTGCTCATGCTCGTCGTCGGCATCGTCGTCGCCGTCGTCGCCGGGCTGACCGTCGGGGCCCGGTGGGCGCCGTCGATCGGCTGGGCCGCCGCGTGCGCGGTCTACGTCGCGACGGCGTGGCCGCTGCTGCACTTCGACGGGCAGCGGACGGGCGAGAGCGCCGCGCGTGAGGACCCACGCCGGACCGCGTCGGACCTGCTGCTGGTCGGGGCCTCGCTGGCCAGTGTCGTCGCGCTGCTCGTGGTGCTGGGCAGTGCGAAGGGGCTGCACGGCCAGGCGCAGGACGCGGCCGCGGCGCTCGGCGTCGTCAGTGTCTTCCTGTCCTGGCTGCTGGTGCAGACGCTCTTCACGCTGCGGTACGCCGAGCTGTACTACAGCGGAGAGCCCGGCGGCATCGACTTCAACCAGGACGAACCGCCGCGGTACTCGGACTTCGCGTACTTCGCCGTCACGGTGGGCATGACCTACCAGGTGTCCGACACCACCATCCGGACGTCGACCATCCGCAGTGCCACGCTGCGGCACGCGCTGCTGTCGTTCTTCTTCGGCACGGTCGTCATCGCGAGCGTCATCAACCTGGTGGCCGGTCTGGCGTCCTGACGTCGCGGCGGTGTCGACCGACACGAGACGGACGGGAGGGCCGGTGCCAGCTGGCACCGGGCCTCCCGTCCGTCATGTGGTCGCGTCGCGAGCCGACTCCGTGTCGGTGGGTCGGCTGGCGGTCAGCTGCGGGTGCAGAACGTGCTCCACGCGACGCGGACGCCCTTGGCCTGCAGCGAGTCCAGGCCGGGGTACTGGCGCTGACGCTCCGCGTCGACCAGGTGCGCGCAACGCGGGTCCTGGCTGGCGGCCTGGACGGCTCCGAGTGCCGCGACCAGGTCCGTGTCGATGCTGTCGAGCTGCGGACGGATGGTCGACAGGTCGGGCGCGGTCGTGGGCGCTGACGACGGGTCGTGGGTCCAGTGGACGAACCGGCCACGCTGGACCAGCTTGCTGGCGTCGATCTGCGCCTGCACCACGCGGGTGACCAGTGCCGGGTCGACGCCCTGCTGCTGGGCCAGCTGCACCGCCTCGTCGATGACGGCCTGTTCGCGGACCGGATCGGCGATCGGATTGCCGCTCAGCCACTTCGACTGCGCGACCGGGTCGGCGAGTTCCAGGCGGCGGGTGAGCAGGCTGCCCACGGTGTCGAGCTGCGCCGATGCGCTGGTGGTGCCCGTGGTCGTCGTGCTGGTGGTCGTGGTTGAGCTCGTTGTTGCGTTCGTGCCCGTGGTCGCGCTCGTGCTCATCGTCGTCGTCGCGGCGGTTGCTGCCGTGGTGGGGACGACGGCTGCGGCCGCGAGCAGGCCGATGCCGAGCGCGACGGTGCCGGTCCGACGCAGGCGGGTGTGGGTCGTGGTCATGGGCGTGGTTCCTTCCGGAGGCGGCGCCGGATGCGGCGCGCGAGGTGGGCGATGAGCGGCTGGATGATCTCGTCGTAGAAGGGGTAGGCCTCGACGTGGTCGGCCTCGCGGTCACACCAGCAGTCGACGCGGACCACCTCGGCGAAGTCGGCGAAGACGTAGAGGACCTCGTGCGGGACAGCGCGGGGCTGCCACGGATCGGACGGGTTCCGCGCGAGCACGTCAGTGTCCGAGCAGCTGTGCGGCGGTGACGCCGGGGTCGCGTCCGGACACGACGTTCGCGTCGATGTCGACCGCCGAGGCGCCGGAGCCCGCGGTCCGCTCCTGGATCTGGTTGAAGGACCAGTTGCGGGGCAGGGGCTGCAGTTGGTTGCCGGCCCAGCCGGTGGTCGTACCCGCGACGAACGAGCAGTGCGCCAGGCCCGCGTTGCTGACGACCGTGCACGTCCGCCGAGCGCCGTACACACCCGGCTTGACCAGACCGCCGCGGTCGCGGAGGCCCTTCGTGACACCGCGGAAGTACGGCACGACCTTCGTCTCGATGTCGTCGTCCGTGGCGTCGTAGTCCACCGCGAAGTAGACGGTGGTCTGCTTCGGGATCCCGAGCTGCCGAACGGCATCGTGAGCGCGGTGCGCGTCCGCGATGCCCTGCGCGAAGGTGAACCACGACGCCGCCGTCCCGCCCTCTTCGAAGATCGGCCACAGCCCGAGTCCGGCCCGTGCGATCGTCGTGACCTCGGCCCGGGTCATCGCCTTGTCGAGCGCGCCGGGCTTGTCGAGGTTCGTCAGGTACCGGCCGACGATGCTGACGCCAGAGGCCTTGACCGCCGCCGCCCGTGCCGCGTCGAGGGGCGTGGACAGGTCCGCGCCGGTCGTGGCGCGGTCGGGGTCTCCGCTGCTGGCGGCGAGCGCCGCCCACGTGCCGAAGTCGCAGGTACCGGTCTGCTGCGCGGGCGGGAACGCCTGGAACTGCTGGAACGCGCGGACGACCCGTGCGTCGGCCGCCGTGTAGACGTCGTCGAAGGGGACGCGCTCGCGGTTCAGCACGAGCAGCGTCTTGACCAGGTGCACCCACGGGCCGGTGGAGCCCGGGCCGACGACGCTGGCCGTGGCCGCGCGGAGGGCCTTCGCCGTGCCGGGACCCCACACACCGTCGACACTGCTCGCCGCGGCACCGGAATCGATCTGCACCGCGCGGACGACCGCTGCCGTCGTGGTCCCGTCGACCAGACCGTTCGTCCCGCCGTAGGCTCCGCCGGGCCGCTCGGCGTAGGTGCGGTTCAGGTACTGCTGGACCGTCCGGATCGTCGGGGATCCGCCCGGTGCGAGCGTGACGGCGTCGGTCGTCAGCAGTGCGCCGTACAGGTGCGGGGAGACGGGCAGCGTGCCCGGGGTCGCGCCGAGGTCGTCCCGCAGGGTGGCGAGGGCCGCGGTGGTCGGGGCGTCCCACTCCCCCGTCAGAGACACCGCGGAGGCACCCTTGCAGATCAGGCCGGCCTGCACGAGGCGGCACCAAGTGGCCGCGTCGTGGTCGGTGTCGCTCGGGCTCGTGTCGCTCGTGTTCGGGCCGCTCGTGCTGCTCGCGCCGCTCTCGCCGCTCTCGGCGCCGATGTCGCCGTGTTCGTCGAGTCGCTGCCGGGTCTGGGCGCCGAAGGCGGGGACGACGGGAGTGATGCCGAGCAGCGACTGCGTCGCCTGGACCAGGCCGAGCACGGTGCCGGACCCTGAGGTGCCGTCCTCGACGACGTGTACCCAGCCGGTGACCGTGCCGAAGGTGGCGTTGAGCCACTGCTGGACGCCGAGGACTCCTCCGGGGGCCGACGACGAGGTCGGAGGTGGCGTGGTGGGAGGTGTTGCGTCCGGAGTGGTGGTCGCGGCGTTCGCCGGGGCGGCGATGGCGGCCGAAGTCAGGGGCAGGGATGCGGTGAGGCCGAGGAGTGCGCTGCGTCGTGAGAGGTGCACGGGGTGCCCTTCTGGGTCGTCGCGCCGTGGGGTGCGCGGTGGGAGCGGGGCGCGATGCGGGCTCGCCTGGTCGGGTTCGTGTCCGTCAGACGATCGTCTGAAAACCTGGAGGGCGCCTCAAGCGATGCAGACGATCGTCTGATGAAGTCCACAGTGTGGGCCCCCCGACGGCATGGATGGGCAGTCACAACGACGGCCCTGCCGGGGCCTTCGAGATCGGGCTGCCCAGCGGGGCCCGGGAATGCGAGAAGCCCACCGAGTGCATCGGTGGGCTTCGTCGTTCGGTCGGGCTGACAGGATTTGAACCTGCGACCCCTTGACCCCCAGTCAAGTGCGCTACCAAGCTGCGCCACAGCCCGCGAGTCCTGACGGACCCTGAGTCCTGACGGACTCGGAGCCCCGGAGGACTCCGCCACCCGCACCCGACCGAGCGCGGAGCAGCCAGATCAGCATAGCGGACGCCGGACCCCCGCCGCGCCATGTCCGAGCACGTCGCTTCCAGAGCCGGCCCCTAGGGTGGTCCGATGCCCTCCCGCACCACCCGCGTCCTGCTCGCACTCGCGGTCTCCGGCATGGTCGTCGGAGTCGCCGGGTGCACCGGGACCGCACAGACCGATGACCGCCCCACGCTCACGAAGGCCGCCGCCGGCAGCGTGACAGTCGCCGCCCAGGACGATGCGGCCGGACGATCGATCCGGGCCAGCCGGGCGCTGTTCGCCTCGGCGCCCGGTGCCGTGGTCGCGCCGGCCGACGACGCGGATGCGGTCGCCGACGCGGTGAGCGCCGCACGACGCGCGCACGTACCGCTGCTGCTCGCCGCGAAGCGCGACGGCGGTGCGGCCAGCGACGGCGGTGCGGCCAGCGACGGCGGCGCGGCCAGCGCCGACCGCCCGGTCGGCGCGGAACTCGACCGCCTCGGCGCGTCCTGGTACCAGGCCGAGGGCGACGTCCAGGTCCGCACGGACGTCCCGGAGCGCGACGCGCCAGGCGGCGGAGACGCGCCGGAGCCGAGCCGGGCCTCCCGTCCGGCCACGGTCGTCGTGGCGGACGCGAGCGCAGACACCGCCGTGATCGCCACCGCGAAGGCCGCCGGTGCGCGTGTCGTGACCATGCCGGACGGCGTGTCGGACCCGGCGGCGGCCCCCGACGTCGTCACCGCGCTGCACGAGCACCGGGGCGCGCCGACGCTGCTGACCGGTGCGGCGTTCGCGGACCTGCCGGACCCGACGTGGACCATCCGTGCGGCCGAGAGCGGCTGGCAGCTCCCCCACGGCGGCCAGCGGCCGTTCGACGGACACCGGTACGTCGCGATGTACGGCGCACCCGGCGCGCCGTCCCTCGGGGTGCTCGGCGAGCAGGACCCTGACGCGTCCGTCGCGCGAGCGAAGCAGCTCGCGGCGTCGTACGACGGCGTGTCGGACGAGCCGGTGACGCCGGCGTTCGAGGTCATCGCGACCGTCGCGGCCGGCGATGCCGGAGCGGACGGGGACTACTCGACGGAGCTGCCCGTGTCGACGCTCGAGCCCTACGTCGATGCGGCCCACGACGCCGGCATGCCGGTGATCATCGACCTGCAGCCGGGGCGTGCCGACTTCCTGTCCCAGGCGAAGCGGTACGAGTCGTTGCTGAAGCGCCCGGGTGTGTGGCTCGCGCTCGACCCGGAGTGGCGGCTCGGGCCGGACCAGGTGCCCCTGCAGCAGATCGGGCGTGTCGACGCGTCCGAGGTGAACGCGGTGTCGTCGTGGCTGGCGGGTCTGGTGGAGCGCCACGGGCTGCCCCCGAAGGCGCTGGTGCTGCACCAGTTCCGGCTGTCGATGATCCAGGACCGCGCGTCGCTGGCGTCGTATCCCGAGCTCGACGTGCTCATCCACGTCGACGGGCAGGGGTCGCAGCCGGACAAGCAGGCCACCTGGAAGGCGCTGCACGACGGCGCGCCGGCGGGGGTGCACTGGGGGTGGAAGAACTTCTTCGACGAGGACCAGCCGATGCTCTCCCCCGCCCAGACCATGAGCGAGGTCGCGCCGACGCCGTCGCTGGTGACGTACCAGTAGCGGGATCGCGTTCTGCGGTGGGCTGCGTTCTCCACAGCCTGGAGGATCGGGGCGCGTCACGTCGGTCGGTGCTGACAGCATGGGGCCATGTCTTCTCCCGTGCTCGGTTCCGGCCCGACCGTCCCGCCTGCCGTACCGCCGTCGGCGGACATCGCTGCCGAGGCGCAGCAGGCACTCGCCGCCCTGACGGGGCGACCCGACGCGGTCTTCCACCCCGGCCAGCTCGAGGCGATCTCGGCGCTGGTCGAACACCGGCAGCGTGCCTTGGTCGTGCAGCGCACCGGATGGGGCAAGTCGGCCGTGTACTTCCTGGCGACGCTGCTGCTCCGGCGTCGCGGCGGTGGTCCGACCGTGCTGGTCTCACCGCTGCTGGCACTCATGCGCGACCAGGTCGCCGCAGCGGCCCGGGCCGGCGTCCGAGCGGTGTCGATCAACTCGGCGAACGCACACGAGTGGGGTGAGACCCAGGCGGCGTTGGCGCGCGACGAGATCGACGTCCTGCTGGTCTCCCCCGAGCGGCTGAACAACCCGAAGTTCCGCGACGAACAACTTCCGTCGCTGATCAGCCGGATGGGCATGCTCGTCGTCGACGAAGCGCACTGCATCTCCGACTGGGGTCACGACTTCCGGCCGGATTACCGGCGTCTGGCAGAGCTCATCCGGTCCCTGCCGCACGGCGTGCCCGTGCTGGCGACGACCGCCACCGCGAACGAGCGCGTGGTCGAGGACGTCGCCGAGCAGCTCACCGCCGGTCCCGCCGACCCGGTGTTCACGATCCGCGGGTCGCTCGCACGGGCCTCGTTGCGGCTGGGCGTGCTGACGCTGCCGGATGCCCGCGCTCGCCTCGGGTGGCTGTTGGCACACCTGGGCGACCTGCCCGGCAGCGGGATCATCTACACGCTGACGGTCTCTGCTGCCGAGGACATCGCCCGGCTGCTGCGCGAGAGCGGTCACACCGTCCGCGCCTACACCGGCCGCACCGACACCGACGAACGCGAACAGCTCGAGCAGCAGCTCAAGGGCAACGAGCTCAAGGCCCTGGTGGCGACGAGCGCACTCGGCATGGGGTTCGACAAGCCCGACCTGGGGTTCGTCGTGCACGTGGGTGCGCCGTCGTCGCCCGTGGCCTACTACCAGCAGATCGGCCGTGCCGGGCGTGCGACCGACAACGCCGACGTGCTGCTGCTGCCCGGGTACGAGGACCAGGAGATCTGGAAGTACTTCGCCAGCGCCTCGATGCCGACCGAGTCGCGCGCGTCGGCCGTGCTCGGGGCGCTGTCGACCGACACCGCGATGTCCACCGTCGCCCTCGAGGGGCTCGTCGACATCAAGCGGTCCACGCTCGAGCTGCTGCTGAAGGTGCTCGACGTCGACGGAGCCGTCCGCCGGGTCGCCGGCGGGTGGGTCTCCACCGGGCAGCCGTGGACGTACGACGCCGCGCGCTACGAGCGGGTCGCCGCGGCCCGGGCAGCCGAAGCCACGTCGATGCTCGAGTACGAGTCGACCTCGGCGTGCCGGATGCAGTTGCTGCAGCAGGACCTCGACGACCCGTCCGCCGAACCCTGTGGCCGGTGCGACAACTGCGCCGGGGTCTGGTACCCGGACGGCGTTCCCGAGAGCGCATCGACCGGTGCCGCCACGGCGCTGGACCAGGTCGGTGTCGAGATCGCCCCGCGCGCGCAGTGGCCGTCGGGCATGAGCGCGCTCGACGTCCCCGTTCGCGGGAAGCTCCCCGCGGGCGAACTCGTCGCGCCCGGCCGCGCGGTTGCACGGCTGACGGACCTCGGCTGGGGCGGTCCGCTCCGCGCGCTCTTCGCGCCCGGGGTGCCGGATGCGCCGGTGTCACGCGAGCTGCTGGACGGGTGCATCCGTGCACTGCGGGACTGGCCGTGGGAGGTCCGGCCGACCGGGGTCGTCGCGATGACGTCACGATCGCGGCCGCTGCTGGTCGAGTCGCTGGCCTCGGCGCTGTCGTCGATCGGCAAGCTGCAGTTGCTCGGCACGCTCGAGCGTTCCGGCGGGGTGCCGCGTGGCGATGGTGCGACGAACAGCGCCTACCGGTTGGCCGGGGTGTGGGACAGCTTCGTGGTGGGGCCGGAGCTCGGCGCCGCATTGCAGTCGCACGAGGGGCCGGTGCTGCTGGTGGACGACCTGGTCGACAGCCGGTGGACCATGACCGTTGCGGGTCGTGAGCTGCGGCGTGCGGGGGCGGCGGCCGTGTTGCCGTTCGCGCTGGCCACCGTCGCCTGACGTCCCCGGGCGACACCGGACCCCGCGGGCCCGGAGCCCACGCCACCCTACGGACGCGGGGCCCGCGGCGACACCGCCACGGGCCTCCCGTCCGTCACCCGGTCCGGGTCTACGCGGCGGCCCCGATCGCGTCCAGCTCCGCCACCGCATCCTCGGGCAGCACGTACCCGGCCGACGCGACGTTGTCGCGCAGGTGGGCGACCGACGACGTCCCCGGGATCAGCAGCATGTTCGGCGAGCGCTGCAGCAGCCACGACAGCGCAACGGTCAGGCGCGAGACACCCAGCCGCGCAGCGACGGCGTCGAGCGCGCCGGACTGCAGCGGCGAGAACCCGCCGAGCGGGAAGTACGGCACGTAGGCGATGCCCTGCGCGGCGGTCAGGTCGACGAGCGCGTCGTCCTCGCGGCGTGCGACGTTGTACATGTTCTGCACGCACACCACCGGCGCGATGGTCTGCGCCTCGGCGAGCTGCTCGGCGGACACCGTCGACAGGCCCAGGTGGTTGATGAGCCCCTGCTGCTGCAGTTCGGCGAGCGCCGTGAACTGCGGCGCGATCGACCCGGGCTCCGGCGCGTCGAAGCCGCCCATGCGCAGGTTGACGACGTCGAGCCGGTCGACGCCGAGCCGTTCGAGGTTGTCGTGCACCTGCTGGACCAGCTCGTGCGGCTCACGTGCGTGCGGCCACCCGCCCTGCTCGTCGCGGCGGGCACCGACCTTCGTCACGATGCGCAGATCGGCGGGGTAGGGGTGCAGGGCCTCGCGGATGATCTCGTTCGTGACGTGCGGGCCGTAGAAGTCGGACGTGTCGATGTGGGTGATGCCGAGCTCGACGACCGTGCGCAGGACGCGGATCGCCTCGTCGCGGTCGGTGGGCGGGCCGAAGACCCCGGGGCCGGCGAGTTGCATCGCGCCGTAGCCGACGCGGGTGAGTTCGAGGTCGTCTGCCAGGCGGAAGGTGCCGCCGGGGAGCGTCGTGTTCGTCATGGGTCCCACGATGCTCCCCGGCAGCCGAGCGTGCCAGGGCAGGCCGTTCCTGGGTCCGGCCGACCCAGGATGCGGTGTGTCAGGAGCGGTAGCCGACCACGCGTCGCACGGCTTCCTCGACCCGCAGCCGTCGCTCGGCCTCGGGCACCCGCTCGGTGAACGCGGCATCGGGCAACGCGGCCTCGGCGCCGACGACGGCGAGCACGTACGCCAGCAGTTCGGCCGGGTCGAACACGTCCGGGTCGACCGCGCCACCGCCGGACGTGGCCAGCGCACGGACCGCCTCGGGCGTCACCGCAGGCAGGGCACCACCGGCTCGGACACGCTCGTACAGCTCCCCCGCGGACCGGGGCAGGTCGTCGGGGTCCAGCAGCGACGTCGTCATGCCGCCGATCCTACGGAGCGCTCCGGCGTGCGGGCTTGGGGAACGTCGTGCGCATGTGGTCCGAGGTCAGGACGTCGCCGATGCCGACCATGAGCACCGAGAACACGATCTGCTCGATGACCATCCAGAACGGGTACAGCCCGGGGATCGCGGCGACGATGAGCGTCACGATCGGGAAGATCCGGCTGAACAGCCGCAGGCGCTGGTACGCCCAGTAGTAGCCCAGCTGCGCGCGCCACGCGAAGACGTAGAGCGTCAGGGTGATGAGCAGCACGACGGTGGCACGGAACCACACCGCCCACGGGATGGTCTGGCCGTCGCGGGTCAGGACGATCGCGACGACGATCGCGGCCAGTCCGACGACGGTCTCGGCGACGAGCAGCCAGCGGATCCAGCGGAACGACCGCACGGTGTCGGGGTGGTCGAGCATGTCCCGCCGGATGACGTAGTCGGCCTGCCGGCCGCCGGCCAGGCGGTCGAGTCGCAGGCGGCACCAGAGCCGGTCGGCGAAGGCGGGGAACGTCACCAGACCATGGTGCCGCATCCGGCGCACGTCGCGGACCACGCGCCTCCGGTCCGGACGGGAGGCCCGTCCAGCGTCCGCCCCGCACCCCGCGTCGGCACGCACCGCGTCCACCGCGTCACGCGTCCACAGCGGCACGGGCGCGTCCGGCGCCTGCCGCGACCGCGTCAGCGGGCGGGCAGCAGTTCCGCGCCGCCCATGATCGTGGCGGTGTTCCAGTCGAGGACCAGCAGCGAGTGCACCGCGGGCGGCAGGATCTGCGGAACCCGCACGTCGATGACGGCGCCCGTCGCATCGTGCGAGATCACCCCGACCTCGACCGGGTCGCCGAGTGGGATCCACTCCGCTCGCCGCCCCGCCGGCACGACGTCGCCCCCGGTGAGCTGCACGCGCATGTCCGCCTCGGCCAGGTCGGTGTCGAACCCGGTGATCGTGACGCGGATCGCCTGCTCGCCGGTCCGGGTCACCGTGACGTGCCCGACGGTGTGGGCGCCGATCGACACCAGGTCGCCGTCGACCGGCAGGCTCGTGCGGTACCAGGGCTGGTCGACGAGCGGCGTGCTGGTGGCGGACGGTGTCGCACGGACGAGCGGCTCCGGAGTGGTGCGACCGGTGGGCACCGGGACCGACAGCAGCACCGAGACCGCGACGACGCCGGCGACGACGCTCACGCCCGTGGCGATCCACGTCGTGCGCATCGGCCCCGGCGCTGGTGACATGCACGGAGCGTACGCCGGACCGGTGACCCCCGGGGACGACCCCCGGGGACGACGACGGCCGCCGGGGAGGTGCCCGAACGGCCGTCGTGTGGTGCTGGGTGGGATCAGGTGCGCTTCCGGCGCTCGCGCACCCGCATGTTCACGGTGATCGGGGTGCCGGAGAAGCCCCAGACCTCGCGCAGGCGCCGCGTGATGAAGCGGCGGTACTGCGGGTCGAGGAACTGGGTCGTGAAGAGCACGAACGTCGGCGGCTGGCTGGCTGCCTGGGTGCCGAACAGGATGCGCGGCTGACGACCACCACGGACCGGGTGCGGGTGCTCCTGCACGAGCTCGGCGATGAAGGCGTTGACCTTGCCGGTCGGGATGCGGGTGTCCCACGACTCGAGCGCGGTCTCGAGGGCCGGCACGAGCTTCTCGAGGTGCCGACCGGTGCGGGCCGAGATGTTCACGCGCGGGGCCCAGGCGACGTGCGCCAGGTCCTGCTCGATCTCGCGCTCGAGGTAGCGGCGGCGTTCGTCGTCCAACAGGTCCCACTTGTTGTAGGCCAGCACGAGCGCACGGCCCGACTCGAGCACCAGGTCGATGATGCGGAGGTCCTGCACGGACACCGGTTCGGTGACGTCGAGGACGACGACGGCGACCTCGGCCTTCTCGAGCGCGGCGGTGGTGCGGAGCGACGCGTAGAAGTCGGCGCCCTGCTGCAGGTGCACGCGCTTGCGGATGCCGGCGGTGTCGACGAAGCGCCAGACACGGCCGCCCAGCTCGACCTGCTCGTCGACCGGGTCGCGGGTGGTGCCGGCGAGCTCGTTCACGACGACGCGCTCTTCACCGGCGGCCTTGTTGAGCAGCGAGCTCTTGCCGACGTTCGGACGACCCAGGATCGCGACACGGCGGGGGCCGCCGATCTCCTGCTTGGCGACGGCGGAGACGTCGGGCAGCGTGCTGATGATCAGGTCGAGCAGGTCGGCGACACCACGGCCGTGCAGCGCGGAGACCGGGTGCGGCTCGCCGAGGCCCAGGTTCCAGAGCTCGTACGCGTCGAGGTCGCGGCGCTCGTCGTCGGACTTGTTCGCGACGACGATGACCGGCTTGTCGGTGCCGCGCAGCATCTTGACGACGTGCTCGTCGGTCGCGGTGATGCCGACCGTGACGTCCACGACGAACAGCACGGCGTCGGCCAGGTCGATCGCGACCTCGGCCTGCAGTGCCACGGAGGCGTTGATGCCCTTGGCGTCGGGCTCCCACCCGCCGGTGTCGACCAGGGTGAACCGCTTGTCGTTCCACTCGGCCTTGTAGCTGACACGGTCACGCGTGACGCCGGGGACGTCCTGCACGACGGCTTCACGGCGACCGAGGATGCGGTTCACGAGCGCCGACTTGCCGACGTTCGGGCGTCCGACGATCGCCAGGACGGGCAGTGCGGGCAGGATGAGGACGCCGTCCTCGCCCAGGGTGCCCGCTTGCAGCAGTGCGACGTCCTCGTCGTCGAGCTCGTACTCCTCGAGCCCGGCGCGCAGCGCGGTCGCCCGCTGCTCGGCCTCGGTCTCGTCGAGGCTCGCGATGCGTTCTCCCAGGGAGTCGTCGTACTCCGGGAAGTCGTCGTGCTCTGGTCCGTTGTCCAGTTGCGCCATGGTGGGTTCCTTGCCGGCGGCCGCCTGGCCGCGTGTCAGTGTCCGGCCGTGCGGGCCAGGTCGACGACCGCTTGTACGGTCTGGTCGAAGTCGAGGTCGGTGGAGTCGAGCGTCGTGACGCCGTCCGCGGCGTTCATGAAGTCGACGACCTTCGCGTCGGCGGCGTCTCGTCGGGCGAGTGCTGCCGAGGTCTCGGCGGCCGACTGGGTCGTGACCTCTGCCGAGCGCCGTGCCATCCTAACCTGTTCGTCGGCCGTCAGCAGGATCCGGACCTCGGCATCGGGGGCGACGACGGTCGTGATGTCGCGTCCCTCGGTGACGATGCCCTGCGCGTCGGTCTTGCGCATGACGTTCCGGAACAGCTGCACCAGGCGCGCCCGGACCTCGGGGAGCTTGGCGATGTGGGCCACCGCGGCCGTGACGTCGGGCGTGCGGATGGCCTCTGTGACGTCGGTGCCGTTGACCCGGACGAAGTACTCGTCGGGGACGGTGCCGATCTCGTAGTCGAAGGTGTCCCAGCTCGCCAGGACCGCCGCGGCGTCGTCGAGGTCGACCTGCTGCTGCAGCGCGTGCCACGCCAGTGCTCGGTACGCGGCACCGGTGTCCTGGTACCCGAACCCGAGCGCGCGAGCGGCCGCCCGCGAGACGCTGGACTTGCCGCTGCCCGCCGGGCCGTCGACCGCGATGACGAACTTGGCGACGTACGCGCCGTCGGTCAGGCCCGCGGGCATCGGGTCGCGGGTCATCCCGGGTTCGCCGCCGCCCTGCCCGTCGGCGCCCCCGGTCAGGCCCTCGGCGGGGCCGGGCTGGCCGGCCGGGGTGGGGAGTCCTGTGTCGGGGCCGTCCGGTCCCCCGGTCACACCGCTGTCGGTGGCGGTGCCGTGCGTCTGCTGGTCCTCGTTCACGCCCATGCTGCTGCGATCCTCCATCCGCGACCCTCGAGCTCGTCGACGAGTCGCTGTTCCTGCTCGGGGACGACCGACACCTCGACGATGCCGATCGGTCCGCCGGGTGAGTGCTCGAGGCGCAGGTCCTCGAGGTTGATGCCGATCTCGCCGATCGTGGCGAGGAGTGCGGCGATCTGCCCGGGACGGTCGTCCACCAGGACGACCACCTGGGCGAAGCGCTTGGTGGTGCCGTGCTTGCCCGGCAGCCGCTCGACCCCGCGGTTGCCCGACGCCATCGTCTCGGCGATGGTGCGCGGAGCGCCGGCTGCGTCGGGATCAGCCAGGGCGTCGATCACCCGGGTGAGTTCGTCCCGCAGGTCGGCGAGCACCGGCCGGATGTGGGCCGCGTTCGCACCGATGATCTGCACCCACAGGCCGGGGTCGCTCGCGGCCACGCGCGTGACGTCGCGGACGCCACCGCCGGCGAGCTCGAGCGCGGCTTCCGGGGCGTCCTGCAACCGTGAGGCCATGAGCGTCGACACCAGCTGCGGCACGTGGGACATCACGGCGACGGCGCGGTCGTGCGGCTCGGGCTCCATCGGGATGACCGTGGCGCCGAGGTCGAGCGCCAGGTCCTCGACCACGGCGGCACGTCGGAACACGATCCCGTCGTGCCCGGCGATCACCCACGGGCGGCCGATGAACAGGTCGGCACGCGCCGCGGTCGGGCCGCTGCGTTCGCGGCCGGCCATCGGGTGCGAGCCGATGTACCGCGACACGTCGGCGCCGGCTGCCCGCAGCGCTTCGAGCGGCGCGGACTTGACGCTCGCGACGTCGGTGACGATCGCGTCCGGGTGGTCGGCGAGCTCGCGCTCGACGACCCGCGCGGTGACGTCCGGCGGGACCGCCACGACGATGAGTTCGGGCGTGTCCCCTGCGGCAGGTCGTCGCCCTGCGCCGTAGTCGACCGCCAGGGCGAGCGTCGCCGGGGACACGTCGTCCAGGATGACCTCGACGCCGCGTTGCCGCAGGCCCAGGCCGATCGAGGCGCCGAGCAGCCCGGCGCCGACGATGCGGACCGGTCCGCGGACGCGCCGGTCGGGATCGGGCTGGGGCTGGTCGGTCACCCGCTCAGCCTACCGATCCGCGACCGTGCGCCTGGGGATCAGTCGCTCGTCTCGACGTTGGGGTCGCCGACCGGCTTGCCTGCGCCGCGCGCGATCCCGAGCAGCTGCCCGAGTTCGACGCTCGTCAGCTCGCGCGTGCGGCCGCTCGGCAGGCTGCCGAGGTGCAGCGGCCCGAACGACCGACGGACCAGCTCGTTGACGGGGTGCCCGACCGCGTCGAGCATGCGGCGCACGATGCGGTTGCGCCCCGAGTGCAGGGTCAGCTCGACGAGCGACTCCCCGCGCGAGGACTCCAGCAGACGCACCTTGTCGGCGGCGATCGGCCCGTCCTCGAGCTCGATGCCGTCGAGCAGCGTCTGCACCGTCGCCGGGTTCACGTTGCCCGCGACCTTGGCGATGTAGGTCTTGGTGACGCCGAACGACGGGTGCGCGAGCACGTGGGCCAGCCCGCCGTCGTTCGTCAGCAGCAGCAGCCCGGACGTCTCGGCGTCCAGGCGGCCGACGTTGAACAGGCGCTCCTCGAACTTGTCGACGAACTGCGACAGGTCCGCACGGCCACGCTCGTCGAGCATGCTCGACACGACGCCCGTCGGCTTGTTCAGCAGCACGTACCGGCGCGAGGTGTCGACCTGGATCGGCACGCCGTCGACGGAGATCTGGTCCTCGGCGGGGTCGACACGACGCCCGAGGGCCTCGACCACCTCGCCGTTGACCGTCACACGGCCCTCGGCGATCAGGTTCTCGGCCACCCGACGCGACGCCACACCGGCGGCGGCCATCACCTTCTGCAGGCGCTCGCCCTCGGGCTGCAGGTCGGCCGGCGTCGCGGCAGCGCCCTCGGCAGCGTCCCAGTCGGGGATGATCGGGCGTTCCGGCGTGCCCTCGAGCGGCGTGCCCTCGGCGTCGCGCTGGCCCTCGGGGCGCGGCGTGGTGCCACGGTCGCGGTTGCGGACCGTCGCGGTGCCACCGACGTACCGGCGGCCGTTGTGCCAGACACGGCTGGCCGGGGCGTCCGAGCCCTGACCACGACGGTCGTCACGGCGCGGGTCGCGACGGTCGTCGCGGCGGTCGCGCTGGTCACGGTCGGCGTTGCTCCAGCGGGGCCGGTCGACGCGGCGGTCGCCGGTCGGTGCGGGACGACGGTCGCCGCTGCGGTCGTCACGGCGGTCGCCGCTGCGGTCGTCGTCACGGCGGCCGTACCCGCGGTCGTCGCGTCGGTCGTCACGCGCAGCCGGACGGGAGGCCCCGGTGCCGTACCCGCGGTCGTCACGACGGGCGCCACCACGGTCGTCGTCACGGCGACCGTACCCGCGGTCGTCACGTCGGTCGTCACGCGGAGCCGGACGGGAGGCTCCGGTGCCGTACCCACGGTCGTCACGTCGCGGAGCACCGCGGTCGTCACGGCGCGGGGCTCGGTCGTCCTCGCGACGGCCGTACCCGCGGTCGTCGCGACGCGGAGCACCACGATCGTCGCGACGGTCGCCCTCGTGCCGGACGAACCCGCGGTCGTCATGTCGGGGAGCACCCCGGTCG
The DNA here is from genome assembly GCF_022815645.1 of Curtobacterium sp. VKM Ac-2922. Lineage (GTDB taxonomy): Bacteria > Actinomycetota > Actinomycetes > Actinomycetales > Microbacteriaceae > Curtobacterium. Next base: position 23,291 of record NZ_JALGRO010000004.1, read on the forward strand.
TCGCGGCGCACGAAGCCACCGTCGTCGCGACGCGGAGCACCCCGGTCGGCACCGCGGTCGTCGCGACGCGGGCCACGGTCGAAGCCGCGGTCGTCCCGACGCGGAGCGCCACGGTCGAAGCTGCGGTCGTCCCGACGCGGAGCACCGCGCTCGGCGCCACGGTCGTCACGGCGCGGAGCGCCACGGTCGTCACGGCGCGGAGCGCGGTCGTCGTCACGACGCGGAGCGCGGTCGTCGTCGCGACGTCCGTACCCGCCGCGGTCGTCGCGACGCGGAGCGCCGCGGTCGGCACCCCGGTCGTCGCGGCGGAACCCGCCACGGTCGTCGCGCGGGGCACCCGACGAGCGTCCGCCGTACCCGCGGTCGTCACGCGGCGCACCGCCGGTCGGTCGACCGTACCCACGGTCGTCCCGCGAGCCGCCGGACGATCGTCCGCCGTACCCGCCACGCTCGCCACCGCGGTCCGACCCGCCGGGGCGACCACGGTCGTCGTCGCGACGCCCGTACCCACCGCGGTCCGACCCACCCGGACGACCCGGGCCTCCTGACCGTCCGCCGCCGGAGGCGCCGTCCCGCCCACCGGCGCCGCCGTGTCGTCTGTCCTCATACGCGGCCATCGGGGATCCCTTCGTTCTGCTCGAAACCGTCGACGCCGTCCTCCAACAGGGGAGAGATCAGCGGCAGTTCGTCGAGCGAGTTGATGCCGAGCTGCTGCAACAGCAGGTCGGATGTGACGTAGTTGATCGCGCCGGTCTCGGCGTCGGTGAACGACTCCTCGATGAGCCCGCGCGCGACGAGGGTGCGGACGACGCCGTCGACGTTGACGGCCCGGATCGAGGCGATCTGCGACCGGGTGATCGGCTGCTTGTAGGCCACGACGGCCAGGGTCTCGAGCGCCGCCTGGGACAGCCGCGAGGGTCGCTCGGCCTCGACGAACTGCTCGACGACGGCGTCGAGGTCCTGGCGCACGTAGAAGCGCCAGCCTCCGCCGACCTCGCGCAGTTCGAACCCGCGGCGGACGGTGCCGTCGACACCGTCGAAGTCGGCGACCAGGCGCTCGATCGCCTGGCGGACGACCGGCACGGGGACACCGACAGCCGTGCCGAGCGACACGAGCGACTGGGGCTCGTCGGCGATCATCAGGATGGCCTCGAGCTGCCGGTCGACCGCGTGACCGGAGGCCACCTGCGCCGTGTCGGCGTGGCTGTCCGCCGCGTGCGACCGGATCGACTCCTCGATGGCGCGCGCGTCGGCGACCTCGTCGGCGCCACCGGGTTCGGCGCTGGAGACGTCGTGGACGTCATCCGTCATAGTCGGCTCCAAGGTTGGCGAGGCTCTCGTCGGTCCAGTGCTCGGCGGTCCAGCGCAGGGTCAGTTCCCCGAGTGGTTCTTCCTGCTCGAAGGAGATCGAGGCGTTCCGGTAGAGCTCGAGGACGGCGAGGAAACGAGCCACCACGATACCCGTGATGTCGACCCCGGCGATGACCTCGCGGAACGCCACGTCCGGATCGCCCGACTCGGCACGCGTGCGCAGGATCGACACGACCACCGCGGCCTGTTCGCGGATGCTGACCAGCGGGGCGTGCAGGTGGTCGAGTCCCACGGTCGGGATCTCCCGTGGCGCGAAAGCCAGGGCAGCGAGCGCCGCGAAGTCCTGCACCGACAGGGTCCACACCAGCTCGGGCGTCCGGGCACGGAAGCGTTCCTCGAGCCGGACGCTCCGGACGTGCCGGCGGGACTCGGTGGTCCACCGCTCGCCGAACCAGTCCGCGGCCTGCTTGAACGCCCGGTACTGCAGCAGGCGGGCGAACAGCAGGTCGCGGGCTTCGAGCAGCGCGACGTCCTCGGCATCGACGAGCTCGCCCTGCGGCAGCAGCCCGGCGATCTTCAGGTCGAGCAGGGTCGCCGCGACGACCAGGAACTCACTCGCCTCGTCGAGTTCTTCGGCGGACTCGGCCTGGCGCACGTGCGCGATGAACTCCCCCGTGACGACGCCGAGCGCCACCTCGGTGATGTCGAGCTCGTGCTTCGTGATGAGCGACAGCAGCAGGTCGAACGGCCCGTCGAAGTTCGTCAGGCGGACCCGGAAGCCCGGCAGGGCCTCGGGGACGGCCGGTGTGTCGGCGACGGGGTCAGGCGACGGCGCCACGCTGGACGAGCTCTCGTGCGAGCTGCCGGTAGGACTTGGCCGCGGTGTGCTCGGGCGCGGTCTGCGTGATCGGGCGCGCGGAGACCGTGGCGTCCGGGAACTTGACCGTACGGCCGATCACGGTGTCGAGCACGCGCTCGTCGAAGGTGTCCACGACGCGCTCCATGACCTCGCGCGAGTGCAGCGTGCGCGAGTCGTACATCGTCGCCAGGATGCCGTCGAGCGTCAGCGCGGGGTTGAGCCGATCGCGCACCTTGTCGATCGTCTCGATGAGCAACGCGACACCGCGCAGCGCGAAGAACTCGCACTCGAGCGGGATGAGGACCCCGTGCGCGGCGGTCAGCGCGTTGACGGTGAGCAGGCCGAGCGAGGGCTGGCAGTCGACCAGGATCACGTCGTAGTCGCCGGCGACCTTGCGCAGCACGCTCGCCAGGATCTGCTCGCGCGCGACCTCGTTCACCAGGTGGACCTCGGCGGCGGACAGGTCGATGTTGGCGGGGATGACGTCGAGCCCGGGGGTGTTCGTCGGCTGGATGACCTGGTTCGGGTCCTTCACGGCGCCCATGAGCAGGTCGTAGACGGTGTGGATGTCGTGCGTGCGGACACCGAGGCCCGCGGACAGTGCGCCCTGCGGGTCGAAGTCGACGGCCAGGACCTTGCGGCCGTACTCGGCCAGCGCAGCACCGAGGTTGATCGCGGTGGTCGTCTTGCCGACCCCGCCCTTCTGGTTGCACAGCGCGATGATCCGGGCGGGACCGTGCCCGTCGAGCTCTTCGGGCACGGGGAACTCGCGGACGGGCCGGCCGGTCGGACCGTACGTGGTCTCGCCGGTGCCGTGCTGGGTCGTCGGGTTCGTGCTCACCCCGTCATCGTACCGGCGCACCGGGGACGGTCCGGGGCGCACCGCCGGAGCGGACGGGGCCCGCGCTCGGTGGGACCCGAGGGCGCGACCGGCGGGACGGAGCCGCGCCGGGCCTCCAGGCCGACGAGACCGACGAGACCGACTGGACCGTGGACCCGTCAGACGGCGCGCAGTGCGACCCGCATGCTGTCCACCCGCTCGGCGATGACGGCGTCGGCCGTCCAGCGCTGCTGCAGCCGGCCGACCAGGGCGGCGACCTGCTCGCGGTCGAGGCCCGGGTGCAGGACCAGACCGACCGTCAGTTCCGGGCCCGCGAAGCGTCCGAGCGGGTCCCCCGGTGCCAACTCGACGCGCGCTACGTCGGACTCGCCGGCGACGGAGTCGGCGAAGGCCTGCGCGACCTCGGGGTCCTCGAAGCACGGCGTCCACGGCAGGTCCTGCCCGAGCGCCCACACCGCGGGCCGACGCAGGACGAACTCGCTCGGCGAGGTGGGGTCGAGCACGACGAGCTGCGTGTCCTCGCTGGCGGCCGCCATGGCCACGCGGCGGGACTCGACCGGGATCGGCCGCGCGTCGGCGTCCCAGGCGTGCATCGCCTCGACGGAGGTGAAGGCCGGCATCACGGTGCGGCCGTCCGGTCCGGCGACCGTCACGATCGACAGCTCCTGGGTCTTGTCGACCAGGCGGCCGTCCGGGGTCGTGCCGACCTCGCCGGCTTCGGCGACGAGCGGGACGAGCAGTCGCGCGCTGGTCAGCGCGGCGAGCACGGCGCCCTGCGAGGCACCGGACGGCAGCGCGGCGACGGCCGCCAGGACCGCGGGGTCCGCCAGACCGTCGTCGTCCGCGAACGCGTCGTCGTGGCTGTCGAAGGTCCGTCCGGCCCACGGGAAACCCGCCGAGTCCGCACCGTGGACCGGGTCGTGCGCGTGCTCGTGCTCGTGCGCGTCGGGCCCGCCGCCACGACCGTTCGAGATGCCTGCCACCGTGCCGACGCCGATGCCTAGGCCGACGCGACGTCGAGCGCGGCCGGCAGCGTGAAGGCGCCCGAGTACAGGGCCTTGCCGATGATCGCGCCCTCGAGCCCGTGCGGCACGAGTGCGCGGAGCGCCACCAGGTCGTCGAGCGTCGAGATGCCGCCGGAGGCCACCACGGGCTGGTCCGTCCGGTCGCACACCTGGCGCAGCAGCTCGACGTTCGGGCCCTGCAGCGTGCCGTCCTTCGTGACGTCCGTGACGACGTACCGGGCGCAGCCCGCGGCTTCGAGCCGGTCAAGCACCTCCCACAGGTCGCCGCCGTCCTCGGTCCAGCCGCGGGCTGCGAGCGTCGTGCCACGTACGTCGAGCCCGACCGCGATCTGCTCGCCGTACTCGCCGATCACGCGGGCGGCCCACTCGGGGTCCTCGAGCGCCGCGGTGCCGAGGTTCACACGGGCAGCACCCGTCGCCAGTGCGGCTTCGAGCGCAGCGTCGTCGCGGATGCCGCCCGACAGCTCGACCTGTACGCCCTCGACCTCGTGGATGGCGTGCGCGATCACCCGGCGGTTGTCGCCCCGGCCGAACGCGGCGTCGAGGTCGACCAGGTGGATCCACTCGGCGCCCTGGTCGCGCCAGGCGCGGGCCGCGGCGACCGGGTCGCCGTAGCCGGTCTCACTGCCGGCTTCGCCCTGGGTCAGGCGCACGGCCTGGCCGTCGACGACGTCGATCGCGGGCAGCAGGACGAGGGGCGGGGTCGAGGTCAGGTCGGTCATGGTCCTGTCGGTTCTGTGGCTGGTTCAGGGTCGGTCTGGAGGCCCGGCGCGGCTTGGTCGCGCGGGGTGCGCCCGGTGGCTGGTCGGGTTCGGTGCCGGTCGGGTCCGGTGATGGTCGGGTCCGGTGCCGGTCGGGTCCGGTGCTGGTCGCGGCGGGTCAGAGGGAGCGGACCCAGTTGCGGAGCAGCTGGATGCCGGGCTCCCCGGACTTCTCCGGGTGGAACTGCGTCGCCGTCAGCGGCCCGTTCTCGACCGCCGCCACGAACCGCTGCCCGTGTTCGGCCCAGGTCAGCTGCGGCGCTCGGAAGGGTCCGTAGGCCTCGAGCGGGAAGTCGGTGACCCCGTAGGAGTGCACGAAGTAGAACCGTTCTTCCTGCAGGCCGTCGAACAGCACCGTGTCGGCGGGCGGCTCGACCGTGTTCCACCCCATGTGGGGCAGCACATCGGCCTGCAGCTGCTCGACCGTGCCGGGCCACTGCCCCAGGCCCTCGACGTCCGCGCCCCGCTCGACGCCGCGGGCGAACAGCACCTGCATGCCGACGCAGATGCCGAGCACCGGGCGCCCGCCTGCCAGACGGTGGTCGACGATCTCGCCACCCCGCACCTGTTCGAGCTGGTCGACGACGGCCGCGAAGGCCCCGACGCCGGGGACCAGCAGCCCGTCGGCCTCGAGCGCCGCGCGCTTGTCCGACGTCAGTGTGACCTCGGCGCCCGCACGCTCGAGCGCCTTGGCCGCGGAGTGCACGTTGCCGGAGCCGTAGTCGAGGACGACGACCTTCGGGGTGCCGCTCACAGGGCGCCCTTGGTCGACGGGATGCCGTCGACGCGCGGGTCGAGTTCGACGGCGCGACGCATCGCCCGGGCGAACGCCTTGAACTCGGCCTCGGCGATGTGGTGCGGGTCGCGGCCCTCGAGCACGCGGACGTGCACCGTGATGCCCGCGTTGACCGTGATCGCCTCGAACACGTGGCGCACCATCGAGCCGGTGAAGTGGCCGCCGATGCGGTGGAACTCGAACCCAGCCGGCTCGCCGGAGTGCACCAGGTACGGGCGACCGGACACGTCGACGACGGCCTGGGCCAGGGCTTCGTCGAGCGGGACGAGCGCGTCACCGTAGCGGCCGATGCCGGACCGGTCACCGAGCGCCTGTTTCAGCGCCTGCCCGAGCACGATGCCGGTGTCCTCGACCGTGTGGTGCACGTCGATGTCGGTGTCCCCGGTCGACTTCACCCGCAGGTCGATCAGCGAGTGCTTGCTGAAGGCCGTGAGCATGTGGTCGAAGAACGGCACGCTCGTGTCGATGTCGGACGAGCCGGTGCCGTCGAGGTCGAGCTCGAGTTCGACGCTCGACTCGCTGGTCGAGCGGCTGATCGTGGCGGTGCGCGCGGTCATGCTGCAACCCTAACCGGCGGCTGTTCCACGGCGACTCGGCGCATGGCGTCGAGGAACGCGGTGGTCTCGGCCTCGGTGCCCGCACTCACGCGCAGGTGGTTCGGGATGCCGAGGTCGCGGACGATGACGTCCTGGTCGAGCAGCGACTCGAACGCCGCGTGCGGGTCGGCCACGCCGCCGAACAGCACGAAGTTCGACCACGTGTCGTGCGGGGTGTAGCCCATGGCCCACAGCTCGGTGACCATGCGGTCCCGCTGCGTCCGGATGTCGTCCACCATGGCGAGCATCGCCGGCGCGTGGCGCAGGGCAGCGACCGCGGCAGCCTGCGTCAGGGCGGACAGGTGGTAGGGCAGGCGGACCAGGCGCATCGCGTCGACCACGGCGGGGTGCGCCGCCAGGTACCCGACGCGCGCGCCGGCGAAGGCGAACGCCTTGCTCATCGTGCGCGAGACGACGAGTCGCTCGCGTCCGGGCAGCAGGGTGAGCGCGGAGGGCTGCCCCACGGGCATGAACTCCGCGTAGGCCTCGTCCACCATCACGATGCCGTCCGTGGCGTCGTACACGGCCTGGATCGTCGCGAGGTCGAGGGGCGTCCCCGTCGGGTTGTTCGGCCCGCACAGGAACACCAGGTCGGGCTGGTGCTGGCGAACGGCCGCGGCGGCTGTCTCCGGCGAGATCCGGAAGTCGGCGTCACGTTCGGCAGCGATCCAGCGTGTGCCGGTGCCCGACGCGATGATCGAGTGCATCGAGTAGGTGGGCGGGAAGCCGAGGACGCTGCGCCCGGGACCACCGAACGCCTGCAACAGCTGCTGGATGACCTCGTTGGACCCGTTGGCCGCCCAGATCTGCTGGGGCGCGAGCGGACCAGTCACGAGGTCACGGCTGAGGTAGCCCGCCAGCGCCTGACGCAGTTCGGTGAACTCGCGGTCCGGGTAGCGGTTCACCGTCGCGAGCGCCTGGCGGATCGACGCGAGGATGTCCTCGGCGACGTCCTGTGGCACCGGATGCGTGTTCTCGTTGACGTTGAGCTGCACGCGGACGTGCTTTTGCGGGGCGCCGTAGGGGCTCAGACCGCGCAGGTCGTCTCGGATGGGGAGGTCTTCGAGCGTGAATGCCACCGATCCATCGTAGAGCGGTTGCCCTGCGCGATGACCGGCCGTCCGGACGGTGCCCGGGTGCGCCCCGGGCACACCGTCACCTGGCGTCGGTGTACTGCGTCGGGATGGCGATCTGCTCGCCGGCCTGCAGCCCCGAGCCGTCGAGGGCGTTGAGACTGATGACGTCCTGCACGAAGTCGCGCGGGTCGGCGTTGGGCGCGGTCTGCTCGGCGAGCTGCCAGAGGGTCTCGCCCGGCTGGATGGTCACCGTCTGGAAGTCGCTGTGCCCGGCGGTGTTGCCGGCCGAGGCCTGACCGCCGTTCAGGGCGAACAGCGCGACGACCACCAGGAGCGGGAGCGCGGCGAGCGTGGTCAGGACGATGCGGCCGCGCCGGGTCAGGCGCAGGCGGGTGCGGACGACGCGAGGAGCGTCCTGCATGGATGCAAGTGCGATGGTGCTCATGTCGTTGGTGCCTTCCGTGTCGAGGTGGACGTCATTTCGAGATGGACACTGCGTCTGCATGAACTGCGTCTGCGTGAACACCGCGCCGAAACCACGTTCCGAACCGCTGTACCGAACATACGTTCGAACATCAGGTCGCACAAGTCCCCGGGAGACATTTCTGGGGAGTTTTCGTGCGACACGCTCGAACAGGTGTTTGTCCGGCACAGTGCAGTCGGATACTGTTTCGACCAACTGGGACAAGCCTGGCGGGGACCACCGACATTCCCGCAGCGCTGCGTCCCGACCAGGAGGCGAGACGACGTGGCGGACGAACTGCGGGTCCAGAAACCGCTCACCGCGAAGCAGCAGGCGATCCTCGATGCGATCCGCGCCTCCATCGCGAGCCGGGGCTACCCGCCGAGCATGCGCGAGATCGGCGATGCCGCCGGACTGTCGTCGCTGTCGAGCGTGTCCCACCAGCTCGGCCAGCTCGAGCTCGGCGGATGGATCCGCCGCGACCCGAACCGGCCCCGTGCGCTCGAGGTCCTGGTCGACGAGCCCTCGGCCGACATCGACGGCCCGGACGTCGACACCACGACGCTCGTGCCGCTCGTCGGACGGATCGCCGCCGGTGTGCCGATCACGGCCGAGCAGCACGTCGACGAGCTCATCCCGCTCCCCCGACAGCTGGTCGGCTCCGGTGACCTCTTCATGCTCAAGGTCGTCGGCGAGTCGATGATCGACGCCGCGATCTGCGACGGCGACTGGGTCGTCGTCCGTTCACAGCAGACGGCCGAGAACGGTGACGTCGTCGCGGCGATGCTCGACGAGGAAGCCACCGTCAAGGTCTTCCGCCAGCGCGACGGCCACACCTGGCTGCTCCCCCGCAACACCGCGTTCGAGCCGATCCTCGGCGACGCGGCAACCGTCCTCGGCAAGGTCGTCGCGGTTCTCCGCTCGCTCTGACCCGCACATCACGAAGGCCCCCTCGCGCGCTGCGAGGGGGCCTTCGTCGTGTGGCTGGGCGCTAGGCGGACACGGCTGGCGCGACCACGTAGGGGTCGAGCTCGGCGACCTGCCGCTGGAACACGCGGACGTGCATCCGGGTGCCGTCTTCGACGTAGTCGACGGACTCGACCGCGCCGGTGTCGTGCAGGTGCGAGACCAGGTCGCCGCGGTCGTAGGGCACCACGACGGTCAGCTCGACGTCCGGTTCGGGCAGCTTCGCCTCGATCGCGGCGAGCAGGTCGCCGATGCCCTCGCCCGTGCGCGCCGACACGAAGACGGCGTCCGGAGCCAGGCCGACGAGCACCATGCGCTGCGCGTCGTCGATCAGGTCGGCCTTGTTGAACGCGACGATCTCCGGGATGTCACGGGCACCGACGTCGCCGATCACCTCGCGCACGGTCGCCAGCTGCGCCGCGGGGTCGGGGTGTGAGCCGTCGACCACGTGCACGATGACGTCGGACTCGCCGACCTCTTCGAGCGTGGAGCGGAATGCCTCGACCAGCTGGTGCGGCAGGTTCCGGACGAAGCCGACGGTGTCGACGAACGTGAACTCGCGGCCCTTGGTGCTCTCGGTCCGGCGGACCGTCGCGTCGAGGGTGGCGAACAGCTGGTTCTGCACGAGGACGCCCGCGCTGGTCAGGCGGTTCAGCAACGAGGACTTGCCCGCGTTGGTGTACCCGGCGATCGCGACGCTCGGCACCTCGTTGCGGTGTCGGTCGGCCCGCTTGGCCTCACGCGCGGGGCGGAACCCGGCGATCTGGCGACGGAGCTTGGACATGCGCGTGTGGATGCGACGACGGTCGAGCTCGATCTTCGTCTCACCGGGACCGCGCGAGCCCATGCCCGCACCGCCGGAGACCTGACCACCGGCCTGCCGGGACATCGACTCACCCCAACCACGCAGGCGCGGCAGCAGGTACTCGAGCTGGGCGAGTTCGACCTGGGCCTTGCCCTCGCGCGACGTGGCGTGCTGGCTGAAGATGTCGAGGATCACGGCCGTGCGGTCGATCACCTTGACCTTGACGACGTCCTCGAGCGAGCGCCGCTGCGACGGGGCGAGCTCGGTGTCGGCGATCACGGTGTCGGCTCCGGTGGCCTTGACGACCATCGCGAGCTCTTCGGCCTTGCCCTTGCCCAGGTAGGTCGAGGGATCGGGGTGCGGCCGGCGCTGCAGCAGCCCGTCGAGCACCACGGCACCCGCGGTCTCGGCCAGCGCGGACAGCTCGCGCAGGGAGTTCTCGGCATCGGCCGCGTCGCCCTGGGCGTACACGCCGATCAGGACGACCTGTTCGAGCCGGAGTTGCCGGTACTCGACCTCGGTGACGTCCTCGAGTTCGGTGGAGAGACCGGCGACCCGCCGCAGCGCCGCGCGGTCCTCTCGGTCGTACTGGTCGCCGTCACCGGCCCAGCCCTGCTCGTCGACCGAGCGAGTCTGGATCGCCTGTGCCGGCGCGAAGATGGACGAGCTGGCTCGCGAGTCGGCGTTGCGCAGCACGCGCTCGACGACGCCGTCGCCTTCAGCTGGGTTGTTGGGTTCCGTCATGCTGTCCACAGGGTACCTCCGGCGCCGCCGGGACACACGGGTCTGCCGGTACGGTTCTTCCATGGCGAACGACCACTACTTCTCGGCCACCCCGGAGAGCCCGGCGCGCCCGCGCCAGATCACCGTCACCCTGGCCGGTCGCACGCTGTCGCTCACCACCGCAGCCGGGGTCTTCAGCCCGGACGGTGTCGACCGCGGCACCCGGGTGCTGTTGGGCTCCGTGCCGCCACCGGCACCCGACGGCGCGCTGCTCGACGTGGGCTGCGGCTGGGGGCCCATCGCGATCACGATGGGACTGCTCTCTCCAGACGCCACCGTGTGGGGCGTGGACGTCAACGAACGCGTCCTCGACCTCGCCCGGCACAACGCCGACGTGGCCCAGGCACCGAACGTGTCGATCGCGCTGCCCGGCGACGTGCCAGCCGACCTGCGCTTCCGCACGATCTGGTCGAACCCGCCCATCCGCGTGGGCAAGGACGAACTGCACGACATCCTGACGACCTGGCTGCCGCGGCTCGAGGTCGACGGTGATGCCTGGTTGGTCGTGTCGAAGGACCTCGGCGGGGACTCGTTGCAGCGGTGGTTGCACGACTCGCTCGGGTCGTCGTTCCACGTCACCCGCGCGACGACGGACAAGGGCTTCCGCGTCCTGCGCGTGCACCGCACGGCCGAGTAGCCGAGCGGCCGGCCACCGTCACCGACGTCGCTGACGCACCCCGAGCCTCCCGTCCCTGTCGGCAGGCCGCCGGCCACCGCCCGCCGCGCGCCGGCGGCCCGCCGTCCGCACAACCGAAAGCAAGCGGCGCCACGCGATCACGTGGTGCGGGGTGATTCCCGTTGCGCGAACGCACCCCGCGCCAGCGGGCGACCCCGCCCCGCGAGGCCGGGCGCGCCATGGCGCGGCGCCGCGCCTCAGACCGTCAGGTCGCCCGAGAACACCAGCTCGGCCGGCCCGGCCAACGAGACGTGCTCGCCGTCCTCGGCCGCGAACATGCGCACCGTGACGACCCCGCCCGGCACACGCACCCGCCAGGTGTCGGGCGCCGACGCTCCGGCCCAGTGCCGCGTCGCGAGCGCTGCCGCCACCGCTCCGGTCCCGCACGACAGGGTCTCGCCACTGCCGCGCTCGTGCACCCGCATCGTGATCTGCCCCACGCCGTCCTGCACCAGCGGGTCACCGGGCAGGACGAACTCGACGTTCGCTCCGGCCGCGGGCGCCGGGTCGAGCACCGGCACGCAGGTCAGGTCGATCCCGGCGAGTTCGTCGTCGGACGCGACGGCCACGACGACGTGCGGGTTGCCCACGTCGATCCCCAGGCCTGGTCGAGCGCGATCCAGGGCCTTGGCGCGGACGAGCACGTCGGACGCGCCACCACCCTCGATGCCGAGTCCCCACCGCCCCAGGTCGGCCGCGAAGCCGTTCGCCTGCCGCTGCACGTCGACGATGCCCTTGCGGCTGCCGACCGACAGGGTCTCGCCGGGCTGCAGGTCGACCAGGCCGGACTCGGTCAGGTAGCGGGCGAAGACCCGGATGCCGTTGCCACACATCTCGGCGACGGTGCCGTCGGCGTTGTGGTAGTCCATGAACCAGGTCGCGGACGGGTCCTGGTCGACGATCGCCCGCCCCTCGGGGATCGCGTCGGAGCGCACCGCGCGGATCACGCCGTCGGCCCCGACACCGAAGTGCCGGTCCGCGATCGCACGGATGCGCTCTGGGGTCAGGTCGACCGTGGCGTCGGGGTCGGCGAACAGGACGAAGTCGTTGCCGGTCCCCTGGCCCTTGGTGAAGTGCAGCTCGGTCACGGCACGATCCTACGGGCCAGTGCCGTCAGGTCGGCCCGGTCGTGGCCGGTCACGTCGAGCACCTGCGCCTCGGCGTACCGCCGGAACCAGGAGACCTGTCGCCGCGCGTACTTGCGCGTCGCGATGCCGGTCGCCTCGACCGCCTGCGCGACGGTCGCGGTGCCACGCAGGACCTCGAGGGCCTGCGCGTACCCGATGGCTGCTCGCGCGGTCCGACCCTGCTCGAGGCCGACGTCCCGCAGACCCGCCACCTCGTCGACCAGGCCTTCGGCGAACATGCGTTCGGCGCGGGCGTGCAGCGCGGTGACGAGCTGCTCACGTTCACGGTGCAGCCGCAGGACCGTTGCGGGTCGCCACGCGCGCGGCGCGGACGGGAGGCTCGTGGTGACCCGGTCCGATCGGCTCGCGATCTCGACGGCGCGGATCAACCGCCGCGGATTGCGTGCGTCGATCGTCGCTGCGGCCTGCGGGTCGAGTTCCCGCAGACGGGCGAGCAGCACGTTCGGCCCGTGCTCGTCGTGTTCCCGCTCGAGTTCGGCGCGCAACACCGGGTCGGTCCCCGGGAAGTCGAGCTCGTACAGCACCGACGACACGTACAGCCCGCTGCCGCCGACCAGCACCGCCACACCGCCGTCCGTCGTGATGCGGTCGATCGTCGCCCGCGCATCCCGCTGGTAGGCGGCGACACTCGCCTCGTCGGTGACGTCGAGCACGTCGAGCTGATGGTGCGGGATGCCGTGCCGCTCGGACGGTGGCACCTTGGCCGTGCCGATGTCCATGCCGCGGTAGAACTGCATCGCGTCGGCGTTGACGATCTCCGCCATCCGCCCGTGCTGGCGGTACCGGTCGGCCACCGCGATCGCCAGGTCGGACTTGCCCGTCCCCGTCGACCCGACGATCGCGATCAGGTCATGGGAAGCGCGGTCGGGCACGAGCGCCGGACCCGGCTGGTCGGTCGGCAACGCGGGATCAGCGGCCGACGCGGAGGGACGGCAACCCGAGTGACACCGGCCCGGGGCCGGCACTGGTGTCGGCCGGGGTCGGCACGCCGCACGACTCGGCCTGCGCGCGGTCCCAGGCATCGCCCGCACGGGTGCGGCGGATGCGGAACGGAGCGTCGGCGTCGGCGATCAGGAAGTGCGGCGCAGCGCGGGTGACCTCGACCGTGACGACGTCCCCCGGGCGTGGGACGTCCGAGTCGGCCGGCACCGTGAAGTGCACGAGCCGGGAGTCCTCCGCCCGGCCCGACAGACGGTGCGTTGCGCCGTCCTTGCGGCCCTCGCCGCTCGCCACCAGGACCTGGACCGTGCGGCCGACCTGCTTCGCGTTCTCTTCTGCCGTGATGCGCTCCTGCAGCGCGGTGAGCCGCTCGTAGCGTTCTTGGACGATCTCCTTCGGCAGCTGCTCGTCCATCGTCGCCGCGGGCGTGCCCGGACGGATGGAGTACTGGAAGGTGAACGCCGAGGCGAAGCGTGCCTGCTCGACGACGCGCAGGGTGTCCGCGAAGTCCTGCTCGGTCTCGCCCGGGAACCCCACGATGATGTCGGTGGAGATCGCCGCGTGCGGGATGGCGGCGCGGACCCGGTCGAGGATGCCGAGGAACCGTTCGCTGCGGTAGCTCCGTCGCATGGCCTTGAGCACGCGGTCCGAACCGGACTGCAGCGGCATGTGCAGCTGGGGCATGACGTTCGGGGTCTCGGCCATCGCGTCGATGACGTCGTCGGTGAACGCGGCGGGGTGCGGGCTGGTGAACCGGACGCGCTCCAGGCCCTCGATCTGCCCGGTGGCGCGCAGCAGCTTGCCGAAGGCCTGTCGGTCGCCGAACTCGACGCCGTACGAGTTGACGTTCTGGCCCAGCAGCGTGACCTCGATCGCGCCGTCGTCGACGAGCGTCTGGATCTCGGCGAGGACGTCGCCCGGTCGGCGGTCCTTCTCCTTGCCGCGCAGCGAGGGCACGATGCAGAACGTGCAGGTGTTGTTGCATCCGACCGAGATCGACACCCACCCGCTGTGCGTGGAGTCGCGCTTGGTCGGCAGGGTCGACGGGAAGACATCGAGCGACTCGAGGATCTCGAGTTGCGCTTCACCGTTGTGCCGGGCCCGTTCCAGCAGCGTCGGGAGCGATCCCATGTTGTGCGTCCCGAACACGACGTCGACCCACGGCGCCTTCTCGAGGATGACGTCCTTGTCCTTCTGCGCCAGGCACCCGCCGACCGCGATCTGCATGCCCGGGTGGTCGCGCTTGACGCCGGCGAGCTGCCCGAGGTTGCCGTACAGGCGGTTGTCGGCGTTCTCGCGCACCGCACAGGTGTTGATCACCACGACGTCCGCCTGCGTGCCGTCGGCCGCGACGTACCCCGCGGCCTGGAGCGAGCCGCTCAGACGCTCCGAGTCGTGCACGTTCATCTGGCACCCGTGGGTGCGGACTTCGTAGGTGCGGGGCTGCGCGTCGACAGTGGCCATGGTCGTCCCAGTGTAGGTCGGCGAGGCGCCCCGGACGGGTTGCGCCGCTACTCGAACCGGACGGGGCCGCGCGCACCACCGGGGCGGGACCGCCCGCCACCGTCGAGCGCGCGCTCGACCGCGATCCGGACGATGCCGCCGTTGTAGCCCTTGCGCATCAGGAAGCCCGACACACGACGTTCGGCGGTGGCACGGTCGAGCCCCCGCAGCTGCCCGGCACGCTTCTGCGCCAGCTCGATCGCCCGGAGGAACTCGTCGTCATCGTCATCTGCTGCAGCGTCGAGTGCGGCGTCGATGGCGGCCTGGTCGATGCCCCGGCGACGGAGTTCCGCCACGACACCCTGACGGCCCAGGCCCTTGCGGTCGTGCAGTCGGTCGACCAGGTCGGTGGCGAGAGCGACGTCGTCGAGCAGGCCGACCCGGGTCAGGCGCTCGAGCTCGTGCTCCACCACCTCGGGGTCGAGGTCGTTCCGGGTGAGCGTCGACCGCATCTCGGACTCGCTGACGCCCTTGCGCCCGAGGGCACGCATGCTGAGCCGCTCGGCGTCGGCACGTTGCTCGTCGAGCGGACGCGGGGCGTCGGCAGGGTCGATCTCGTCACCGCCGGCGATTGAGAACACCGACGCCGTCTGGGCGGGTGCTTCGTCGTCGGCGTCGTACCCGGACTGCTCGGCGCGGGCACTGCGACCGGAGCCGTCACCGACCACGGGCGAGACCCATTCCGACGGTTCGCGGTGGCCGTGCAAGCGCACCGGCACCGGAGCATCCGCGTCGAGGTCTCCGGACCCGTTGGCCGTCGCATCGGTCGGCTCGGCGTCGGCCGGGTCGTCCACAACCGGTGTCACCGGTTGATCGGCACCCCGAGCCCGACGGGACCGTGCACCGAACAGGTCGGTGACCGGCGCGAGGTCCGCGTCGTCGTCGATGCTCACGCCCCCTTGCGCGCGGCGAGCTTGGGCTCGATGGACTCCACCGGCGCCGCGTCAGCAGCAGGCTTCGCGCCACCGACGCCGAGCTTGGCGAGGATCTTGCCCTCGATCTCGGCAGCGATCTCCGGGTTCTGGATCAGGAACGAACGCGAGTTCTCCTTGCCCTGCCCGAGCTGGTCGCCGTCGTAGGTGTACCAGGCACCCGACTTCTTGACGATGTTGTGGTCGACACCGAAGTCGAGCAACGAGCCCTCGCGCGAGATGCCCGTGCCGTACAGGATGTCGAACTCGGCCTGCTTGAAGGGCGGCGCCATCTTGTTCTTGACGACCTTGACGCGCGTGCGGTTGCCCACCGCGTCGGTTCCGGTCTTCAGGGTCTCGATGCGACGGATGTCGAGGCGGACGGACGCGTAGAACTTCAGCGCCTTACCACCGGACGTGGTCTCCGGGGAGCCGAAGAACACACCGATCTTCTCGCGCAGCTGGTTGATGAAGATCATCGTGGTCTGCGTCTGGTTGAGCCCACCGGCCAGCTTGCGGAGCGCCTGGGACATCAGGCGGGCCTGCAGGCCGACGTGCGAATCGCCCATCTCGCCCTCGATCTCGGCGCGGGGCACGAGCGCCGCGACGGAGTCGATGACGATCAGGTCGATCGAGCCCGAGCGCACCAGCATGTCGGCGATCTCGAGGGCCTGTTCGGCGGTGTCGGGCTGCGAGACCAGGAGCGCGTCGATGTCCACGCCGAGCGCCTTGGCGTACTCGGGGTCGAGCGCGTGCTCGGCGTCGATGAACGCTGCGATGCCGCCGTTGCGCTGCGCGTTGGCGATGGCGTGGATCGTCAGCGTCGTCTTGCCCGAGGACTCCGGGCCGTAGATCTCGATGATGCGGCCACGCGGCAGCCCACCGATGCCGAGGGCGACGTCCAGCGCGACCGAACCGGTCGGGATGACGGCGACGGGTGCGCGGTCGTCGGAGCCCAGGCGCATGACTGCACCCTTGCCGAACTGCCGGTCGATCTGGGCGAGGGCGGTCTCGAGGGACTTCTCGCGGTCTGCGGGTGAAGGCATGGTGTGCTCCTGCGTGGTCGTGGTCTGCCGCCTGTAGGCTGTCTGGTCCCCAGCGGCCGATGGTGCAGGGCTGCTGGCTTCCGGACAAGGCTCCGGGTGTCTCCCGATGACTTCGAACCTAGGGCCGGCCACCGACATGTCTGCCGGTCACCGTGCTGCCTGTGGACGAGTTCCTCGAGGGACTCCGATGTGCAGGAACGTACCACCCGTCGAACACGCGTTCGAGCGACACGCCGAACACGCGTTCGAGCGCGGCGCTCAGTCGCGCGGCTCGAGCAGGCCCTTGCCGTGTCGGCGCTCGGGCGGCACGTCCTGCGAGTCGCACAGGGCATCCCAGACCTTGCGGGTGTCGATCCCCGCGGCGATGGCCTCGGCAGCCGACCGTCCGCCCAGCTCCTCGAGCACGACGTCCCGTGCCACCACGGCGCCGTAGGCCTCGCCGAACACCTGGTCCACGGCTCGCCAGAACTCACTCACGCGCATCCGACAAGGCTAGACCGACCGCGACCACCCGGAACACGAGTTCGCCCCGGACACGAGAACGCCCCCACCGGCGGACCGGCGGGGGCGTTCGTGAGCGATGCGGTTCAGCGCACCGCGAGGTCGTTGTCGAACTCGGCGACGAGCTCGTCCGGGAGCGTGTCCGGCACGGGGACCAGTCCTTCGACCACGGCGAGACGGTCTCCCACTTCGCGCATGATCGTCGATATCGGGGTGTCCAGCGCGTCCGCGACGGACGCGAGGATCTCCGAGCTGGCTTCCTTCTGCCCACGCTCGACCTCGCTGAGGTACCCGAGCGCAACACTGGCCTTGGACGCGACCTGACGGAGGGTCCGGCCCTTCTGCAAGCGGAAGTCCCGCAGAACGTCGCCGATTTCCTGACGAACGAGAACCATGAGAACTCCTCCTCTCCTGTCGTCTCCGGGCCCGGTCGGTCGGGATGACCGTCACGGGGTCCGACAACGGGATCGTTGCCGGTTGCAGCATGGTAGCCACTGGGGCTGCCGTCCTGCTGGAGATTGCGTGAGATGTAACCCAGCGGTAACGCGGGTCATTCCCCACCGTCGAGCGTGGCGGACAGTCGTACCAGCAGTTCGGAGACGACGGCCTGTCGGATTGCGTCACGGTCGCCGTCCAGGTGCAGTTCGAAGGCCTGCGCCCCGTCCGCCGAGGCGATCCCGACGAACACCGTGCCCACCGACTTGCCGTCCTGCGGGTCCGGTCCGGCCACCCCGGTGGTGCTGATCCCCCAGGTGGCGGGGACGCCGTCGACCGCCAGGGCCGTGCGCACGCCCGACGCCATCTGCCGCGCGACCTCGGGGTCCACGGCCCCGTTGGCGGCCAGCAGCGCCGCCGACACCCCGAGCACCGTCGCCTTGACCGGGGTGGCGTAGGCGACGACCCCACCGCGGACGACCGCGCTGGCTCCGGGGACGGCCACCAGTGCCGACACCACCAGTCCCCCGGTGAGTGACTCGGCGACCGCCACGGATTCACCGCGGACGGTCAGTTCGGACACCACGCGTGGCGCGATGCGGACAGCGGCGTCCGCTCCGCTCACGCGGCGGTCCGGTTGTGCTTCGCCGCCTGGTACAGGTAGTCGGCACCGCTGAGCAGGGTGGCCACGACGGCGGCGGTCATCAGGATGCCGTTCGTCCAGTGCGCGACGTCGCCGGCGAAGCCCCACCAGGGGAACAGCGCGAGCGTGATGGCGACGGCCTGCAGCACGGTCTTGATCTTGCCGCCACGGCTGGCCGGGATCACCCGGTCGGACAGCACCGCGAAGCGGAAGACCGTGATGCCGATCTCGCGCAGCATGATCAGCACGGTGACGTACCAGGGCAGTTCGCCGAGGATCGACAGCGCCACGAGCGCGCCGCCGATGAGCACCTTGTCGGCGATCGGGTCGACGAGCTTGCCGAAGTCCGTCACCAGGTCCTGACGTCGGGCGATGATGCCGTCGGCGCTGTCGGTGACGATCGCCACCACGAAGATCACGGCTGCCCAGATGCGGACGGACGTGTCCTGCCCGCCGTCCGACAGCAGCAGGACGAAGAACAGCGGCGCCATCAGGATGCGGATGACGGTGATGATGTTCGCCACGTTCGCCGTGGACGCGGGACCCGGGCCCTTGCGCAAGAGTCGCCCGCGCCACGGGAACCGCTTGCTGGTGGTGCCTTCCGAGGCGGTCATCTGCGATCACTCCCTGCCGGTGAGGCCCCAGGCGTCCTCGTCCGGTTCGTCCTCGACCTGATCGTACCCTCGTGTCATGTCGCCCACCGGGTCGGCGCCGTACCGGTCGTCGTCCGGAGCGGAAGCAGGAGCGGCAGCCGGGGCGGAAGCCGGACCGGAAGCAACAGCCGACCCCGCCGGAGCGACCGGCGCAGCGGGCGGTGCCGGGGGCTCCTCACCGCGCAGGGTGGCCAGCACCGACGGCAGCTGGTCCGCGGTGACCAGCACGTCGCGGGCCTTGGAGCCCTCGGACGGCCCGACGATGTCACGCGACTCCATCAGGTCCATCAGCCGTCCGGCCTTGGCGAACCCGACACGGAGCTTGCGCTGGAGCATCGACGTCGACCCGAACTGCGTCGACACGACCTGCTCGACGGCGGCGAGCAGCAGCTCGAGGTCGTCGCCGATGTCGGCGTCGATCTCCTTGCGCTCGACCACGGCGGCGACGTCCTGCCGGTACTCGGGCTGGGCCTGCCGGGTGACGTGCTGGACGACCTCGGCGACCTCGCTCTCCTGCACCCAGGCGCCCTGCACGCGGACGGCCTTCGACGACCCCATCGGCAGGAACAGCGCGTCGCCCTGCCCGATGAGCTTGTCGGCGCCGGGCTGGTCGAGGATGACGCGGGAGTCGGTGACGCTCGTGACCGCGAAGGCGATCCGCGACGGCACGTTGGCCTTGATCAGGCCGGTGATGACGTCGACCGAGGGCCGCTGCGTCGCGAGCACCAGGTGGATGCCGGCGGCACGGGCGAGCTGGGTGATGCGGACGATCGACTCTTCGACGTCCCGCGGCGCGACGAGCATCAGGTCCGCCAGCTCGTCCACGACGACCAGCAGGTACGGGTACGGCTTGAGCTTGCGCTCGCTGCCTGCGGGCAGCACGATCTCGTTGTTCTGGATCGCCTTGTTGAAGTCGTCGACGTGGCGGAACCCGAACGACGCCAGGTCGTCGTACCGCATGTCCATCTCCTTCACGACCCACTGCAGCGCTTCGGCCGCCTTCTTGGGGTTCGTGATGATGGGCGTGATCAGGTGCGGGACGCCGGCGTAGATCGACAGCTCGACCCGCTTCGGGTCGACGAGCACCATGCGGACCTCGGACGGCTTCGCGCGCATGAGCAACGAGGTGATCATCGAGTTGATGAACACCGACTTGCCCGAGCCGGTGGAGCCGGCCACCAGCAGGTGCGGCATCTTCGCCAGGTTCGCCACGACGAACCCGCCCTCGACGTCCTTGCCGACACCGATCGTCATCGGGTGCTTGGACTTGGTCGCCGCGTTCGACCGCAGCACGTCGCCCAGGGACACGATCTCGCGGTCGGAGTTCGGGATCTCGACGCCGATGGCGCTCTTGCCCGGGATCGGCGACAGGATGCGGACCTCGTTCGACGCCACCGCGTACGACAGGTTCTTCGACAGCGCGGTGACACGCTCGACCTTGACACCCGGGCCGAGTTCGATCTCGTACCGGGTCACGGTCGGGCCACGCGAGAACCCGGTGACCCGGGCGTCGACCTTGAACTCGGTCAGCACGCCCGTGATCGCCGCGACGATGTCGTCGTTGGCCTGGCTGCGGGCGACCGACGGCGTGCCGGCGCTCAGCGTGGTGGCCGCGGGCAGCCGGTAGGGGCGCGAGGGGTCGTCGACCGACGGCACGGCGTCCGCCGCGGGCAGGTCCGGTTCGGCGACGTCCGCCGGGAGGGCCGGGGAGACCACCGCGGGCACGTCGCGCTCGGGACGGATCACCTGGGTGGCGTCGTCCGGCACGGGTGCGCCGAAGTCGCGGAGCGCCTGTTCGGCGCGGTCGAGGTCGGAGGCGACCTCGGTCTCGAGCGAGTCGTTGAGGTTCAGCGACGCGGGCTCGGCCGGCGTGTGGTCGACCAGGCCCGCCGCGGCGCCACGGTTCGGGGACGGTGCGACGACCGGAGCTGCTGCGGCCGGCGACTCGGGGATGACCGGGCTGTCGTACGCCGGGTCTTCTTCACGACCGGACTTGTTGCGCCGCCACCACGGGATGTGCCCCTCGGCGTCGTCGGCCGGCTGGTCGCCGTCCGCGAAGCCCAGGTCGTCGAACAGCTGCAGCTCCGGTGCGTCCTTCTTCCGACCGCGCCCACGCGCGGGAGTGGTCGGCTCGGCCGCGTCCTCGGAGACGTCGTCGGTGGCGGGAGCGGGCGCACCGAACAGGTAGGCGTACAGCTCGTGCAGGCGTCGACCGAGCTTGTTCGGCGGCGTCTTGGTGATGATGAACAGCGAGAGCACGAGCAGGACGACGGCGACCGGCACGGCGATCCACGGCGTCGCGACCGCCACCAGCCACCCGATGACGACCCAGCCGATCACCCCGCCGGCGGTGGCCAGCACGGGCATGCCGTCCGACGCGCTGGGCTGCCCGCCGAACACGTGGCAGAGCGACGAGATCGAGACGAGCAGCAGCCCCAGGCCGATCCCGATCCGGGTGTTGTCGTGCACGGACGCCGGATGCCGGAACAACCAGCCCGCGAACACGACCATGATCACCGGCAGCGCGAACGCCAGCCGTCCGAACAGTCCACCGAACGTGTACGCGTCGAGCGCGATCGACACCGCGTTGGTCGGGTTGAGCCACTCGACGACCGCACCGGCGATGGCCAGCACGAACAGGAAGAACGGGAAGCCGTCGCGGCGCTGGTCCTTGTCCAACGACTCTTTTCCGAGCAGCCGGAACATCGCTCCGACGCCGTGCGCCATCCCCAGCCAGGCCGTCACGAGCGGGTTCGGACCGCTGAACTCGACCGCGGGCGTCGCCTGCGGGAGCTTCTTCGTGGTGGCCTGGGTGCGCGACGTTCCGCGCGCCCCACTCGTGCGGGACGACGTGGTCGCGCGCGAGCGCGAGGTCGACTTGGTGCCTCCGGCCATGGGCACGACCATAACGCCACCTGGGGACAACGCCGTGCAGCCCCGCCGCACCGGCGCCCGGAACGGCCAGGAGGCCCGGTGCCGGTCCGTCACGGACCGGCACCGGGCCTCCTGGGTCGGGCTGCGTGCCCGGCGCTACGCCTCGATGATCACCGGGACGATCATCGGACGGCGGCGGTGCTTGGTGTTGACCCAGCGACCGACGGTCCGGCGCACGACCTGGCTGAACGCGTGCGCGTCGCGGGTGCCGTTGCCGGCCGCGTCGGCCAGCGCTCGGGCGATCTGCGGTCGGACGTCGTCGAAGACCGAGTCGTCCTCGGCGAAGCCGCGGGACTGGATCTCCGGGCCGATGACGCACTGACCGGTGGCGAAGTCGACCGCGCAGAAGACGGAGATGAAGCCCTCTTCGGCCAGGACGCGGCGGTCCTTCAGGTCGGCGTCGGTGATCTCGCCCACGGTCGAGCCGTCGACGTAGACGTACCCGATGTCGAGCTGTCCGGCGACGTTCACGACGCCGTCCTTCAGGTCGACCACGATGCCGTCCTGGCCCAGGATGACGTTGCGCGGCGGGACGCCCGTCTGGATCGCCAGGTCGGCGTTGGCGTACAGGTGGCGGTGCTCACCGTGCACGGGCAGGACGTTGCGCGGCCGCAGGATGTTGTAGCAGTACAGCAGCTCGCCGGCCGAGGCGTGTCCGGAGACGTGCACCTTCGCGTTGCCCTTGTGCACGACCTTCGCGCCGAGCTTGGTCAGGCCGTCGATCACGCGGTAGACGGCGTTCTCGTTGCCCGGGATGAGCGAGGACGCCAGGATGACGGTGTCGCCCTCGCCGATCTCGATCTGGTGCTCGAGGTTCGCCATGCGCGCCAGGACGGCCATCGGCTCGCCCTGCGACCCCGTCGACATGTAGACGATCTGGTCGTCCGGCACGTTCTTGGCCTTCTTGGTGTCGATCAGCACGTTCTCCGGCACCCGCAGGTAGCCGAGCTCGGCGGCGATCGTCATGTTGCGGATCATCGAGCGGCCCATGAACGCGACCTTGCGGTTGGCGGCCGCGGCGGCGTCGAGGACCTGCTGCACGCGGTGCACGTGCGACGAGAAGCTCGCGACGACGACCTTCTTGCGGGCGCGCGTGATGATGTTCTCGAGCACCGGGCCGATGTCGCGCTCGGGGGCCGTGAAGCCGGGGACGTCGGCGTTCGTCGAGTCCGGCAGGAACAGGTCGACGCCCTGCTCGCCCAGGCGCGCGAAGGCACGCAGGTCGGTGATGCGGTCGTCGAGCGGCAGCTGGTCCATCTTGAAGTCGCCGGTGTGCAGCACGCGCCCCGCGGGGGTGGTGATGGCGACGGCGAGGGCGTCGGGGATGGAGTGGTTGACCGCGACGAACTCCAGGTGGAACGGGCCGAGCTGCTCGGTCTGGTCCTCGGCAACGACGAGCGTGTACGGCTTGATCCGGTGTTCCTTGAGCTTCGCTTCGACGAGCGCCAGGGTCAGCGTGGAGCCGATCAGCGGGATGTCGTCGCGGAGCTTCAGCAGGTACGGCACGGCGCCGATGTGGTCCTCGTGGCCGTGGGTGAGCACCACGCCGAGCACGTCGTCGAGACGGCCGCGGATGGGCGTGAAGTCGGGCAGGATCAGGTCCACGCCCGGCTGGTGCTCTTCGGGGAACAGCACGCCGGCGTCGACGATGAGGAGCTTGCCCTCGTACTCGTAGACGGTCATGTTGCGGCCGATCTCGCCGAGACCGCCGATCGGGATGACGCGGAGGGTGCCCTGCTCGAGGGGCTGGGGTTCGGAGACTTGCGTGGGCATTCGGTCCTGACTGCTTCGGCGGCGCGCGTCCTGCGCACCGCGGTCGATCAACGGGTGGTGCCTGGCACCTTCGGAAGCGCACCGCCGGCGGCCGCGTTGCGGTCGGGGCGGAAGTTGGAGAAGTCGGCGCCGGGGATGCCGTGCACCGCTTCGAGCGAGGTCTCGATGGCGTACGCCTCGGAGTCCTCGGGGCCGACGAGCGGCAGGCGGACGCGCGGGCTGCCGATGCGGCCGAGCCCGTGCAGGATGTACTTCGCCGCGACGGTGCCCGGCACGTGGGTCATGACGGCGCGGACCAGGGGCTCGAGCCGCTGGTGCTCACGCGTGGCCGTCGCCAGGTCGCCCGCGTTCACCGCGTCGACGATGGTGCGGTACGGCGTGCTCGTGATGTTCGCCGTCACGCCGATCAGCCCGGTGGCGCCGATCGACAGGTGCGGGAGCACGTTCGTGTCGTCGCCGGAGAAGTACATGAGGTCGGTGTTGTTGAGCACGCGCGAGACCTCGGCGAAGTCGCCCTTGGCGTCCTTGACGGCCAGGATGTTCGGGTGCTTCGACGCCCGCAGGATGGTGTCGTACGTGATCGGGATGCCCGTGCGACCGGGGATGTCGTACAGGATCACCGGCAGGTCCGTGGCGTCGGCGATCATCCGGAAGTGGGTGAGCACGCCGGCCTGGGTCGGCTTGTTGTAGTAGGGCGTGACGATCATCACGCCGTCCGCACCGGCACGCTCGCTCTGCTTGTACAGCTGCATCGCGTGGGCAGTCTCGTTCGAGCCACCGCCCGTGATGATCTTCGCGCGACCGGCGGCGACGGACTTGCCGACCTCGACCAGGCGGAGCTTCTCGGGGTCCGTCAGCGTGCTCGTCTCGCCCGTGGTGCCGGTGACGACGATGCCGTCGGCGCCGGCGGTGATGCAGTTCTCGATGTGCTGCTCGACACCGGGCCAGTCGACCTCGCCGTCGGCGGTGAACGGCGTCACGAGGGCGACGAGGACCTGGCCGAAGGGATTCTCACGCTGGGACACGGCCACCAGCGTACCGGGGATGGGCAGCACCCCGCCCGTCCGCGCGGACGGTGGTCCGTTCACGCACGTCGGCGCCACTCGCGGAAGCGGTACCGGGTCCCCGTGCGCGAGGTCTGCCAGGCGCCGTCGTCGACGAGCCGCCAGGTGTCGGGGTCGGCCGCCAGGTCGGGTGCGACGGTGTCCCCCGTGACGTCGAGGTCGATGACCGTCTCGGACACCCGGTCGGCGAACGGCAACGCCGCTGCGTAGACCTGACCGCCACCCATCACCCACAGGGACTGGTCGGTGTCGAGCGCGGTCGCCAGGTCCGGCGCGACCTGTGCACCGTCGGCCGACCACGACCCGTCACGGGTCAGGACGACGTTGCGGCGCCCCGGCAACGGACGGAAGCGCTCGGGCAACGACTCCCAGGTCCGACGACCCATGACCACGGTGGCGTCGCCCGTGACCTGCCGGAAGTGCGCCAGGTCCTCGGGGACGTGCCACGGCATCCCACCGTCGGCACCGACGACCCCACGGGGCGACCGTGCCCACACCATGCCGACACCGCGGACGGGTTCGGACCAGGCAGCGTCGGTCATCAGACGGCGACCGCGCCCGAGATCGCCGGGTGGTGCTGGTAGCCGACGACGGTGAAGTCCTCGTACTGGTAGTCGTCGATCGAGTCGCGCGGTGCGAGCTCGAGCGTGGGCAGCGGGTACGCCGCCCGCGAGAGCTGCTCCTGCACCTGCTCGACGTGGTTGTCGTACACGTGGCAGTCGCCGCCGGTCCACACGAAGTCGCCGACCTGCAGTCCGGTCTGCGCCGCGATCATGTGCGTCAGCAACGCGTACGAGGCGATGTTGAACGGCACGCCGAGGAACATGTCCGCGCTGCGCTGGTAGAGCTGGCACGAGAGCTTGCCGTCGTTGACGTGGAACTGGAAGAACGCGTGGCACGGAGCGAGCGCCATGTCCGGGATGTCCGCGACGTTCCACGCAGACACGATCAGCCGGCGGGAGTCGGGGTTCGTGCGGATCTGGTCGATGACCTGGGCGATCTGGTCGACGTGCTCGCCCGACGGGGTCGGCCACGAGCGCCACTGCACGCCGTACACCGGGCCGAGGTCGCCGGACGCGTCGGCCCACTCGTTCCAGATGCGGACGCCGTGCTCCTGCAACCAGGTGGCGTTGCCGTCGCCGCGCAGGAACCAGAGCAGTTCGTACGCGATCGACTTGAAGTGCACCCGCTTGGTCGTGATGAGCGGGAACCCCTGCGACAGGTCGTAGCGCAGCTGCGCGCCGAACAGGCTGCGCGTCCCGGTGCCGGTGCGGTCGCCCTTCGGGGACCCCTCGGTCAGCACCCGGCGCAGCAGGTCTTCGTAGGGCGTGGCAACGGTGGTGGCGGTGTCGGTCACGACCACGAGCCTAAACGCGACCACCGGCATCGGCGACCCGGGCCCACCGGACCCGCGCCGGGCCTCCCGGCCGGTGGCTGAGTAGCGTTGGGTCCATGACCGAACAGCCGCTCTCGATCCTGATCGCCGGAGCATCCGGGTTCATCGGGACCCCCCTGGTACGCGCCCTGCGCGACGCCGGACACCACGTGTCGACCCTGGTCCGCCGCGAGCCGCACTCCCCCACCGAGTTCCGGTGGGCGCCCGGGCGACGGCCCCTCGACCCGGCGGTGCTCGACGGCGCCGACGTCGTGATCAACCTGGCCGGGGCGAGCATCGCCAAGCTGCCCTGGACCGAGACCTACAAGCAGGAGATCCGCTCCTCGCGCGTGGACGCCACGGACACCCTGGTCGAGGCCATGCGACACGCCAGCACGCCACCGAAGCTGTTCCTGTCCGGGTCGGCGTCCGGCATCTACGGCGACCGTCCGTCCGACGTGCTGCAGGACGACGCGGGTGCCGGCCCCGGGTTCCTGGCCGACGTCTGCGTCGCGTGGGAGGCCGCCGCCGCAGCCGCACCCGAGGGCGTCCGCGTGGTGACGCTCCGCACGGGCATCGTGATCGGCGAGGGTGGCGGCGCACTCGCACCCCTCCTGCCCCTGACCAAGCTCGGCCTGGGCAGCCGCCTCGGCACCGGTGGGCAGCACTGGCCCTGGATCGCACTGCAGGACGAGGTCGGCGCGATCGTGCACCTGGCCACCGCCGCCCCGGGAGTCTCCGGACCGGTGAACCTGGCCGGACCCGAGCCCGCCGTGGCCGAGCGCATCACCAAGCGTGTCGCCGAGGACCTGCACCGCCCGTACCTGTTCCGGGTGCCGGAGTTCGCGCTCCGCGCGCTGCTGCGTGACGCCGCGGACGAGATGCTGCTGTCGAGCCAACAGATGGTGCCGACGAAGCTGCTCGAGTCGGGCTACGCGTTCCGGTACACCCGCGCCGAGGACGCCGTCGACGCGGTCCTGTAGCGCGGGCGGCGCGCCGCGCACCCGCGCGCTGTCGAGAGAGCAGAAGACGTCGGGTCGCCACGCGGCACCCGACGTCTTCTGCTCCCTCGACGAACGCCCGCCGCGCTCGTCACGCGTGCGGAGCGCGCGGCGCGTGCGCGAGCGCCGTCCGCATCGCGGCCCGCGCCCGCTTGCGGTCGCCGGCGGCGTCGTACACGACCCCGAGCCGGAACCACGCCCGCCAGTCGTCGGGCGCGGCCTCGACCGCGGCCTTGTACGCGGGGAACAGCTCGTCGGCCGCAGCGCGGGTGGGTCGGCCCGACGGACGGACCGCGACGACGTCGTCCGGCGTGGCGCCCTCGCGCTCGAGTCGCGCGCCCAGGCGGGTGATCCGCAGCCCGAACCGGAACTCCAGCACGAGCAGCAGCACCCCGATGACGGCGATGACGGCGAGCGCGATGCCGATCGCGATCCCGATGGCCAGCCCGGTCGCGATGAACGCCACGGCCCGCTGCCCGATCAGCACGATGTACACCAGCAGCAGCACCGCCATCAGCGCCGCGCCCCAGAACGGCGAGCGGATCCCCACGTCAGCCGATCCCGAGCACGGTGCCGAGCCCGACGGACAGACCCCGCAGGTCACCGAGCGCAGCCAGCGCAGCACGGATGCCGGGGGCGTACGCGGCGTCGTCGGTGGTGTCGTGGCGGATCGTCAGGACCTCGCCCGGGCCGCTCAGCACGACGTCCTGCACGGCCTTGACGCCCGGCAGGCGCAGCGAGTGGATCGGCACGCTGGCCACCTGCTGGCCCCGGGCGCGCTGGTCGACGTGCGGCGCGTCGACGGGGCCGACGTCGCGGCGGGCCTCGGACACGAGCTCGGCGGTGCGGACGGCGGTGCCCGACGGCGAGTCGATCTTGCCGGCGTGGTGCGTCTCGACGATCTCGACGGACGGGAACCACGGCGCGGCGATCGTCGCCAGGTGGGTGCCGATCACCGAGCCGATCGAGAAGTTCGGCACGACGAGCACGCCCTGGTCGGGGCGCTCTGCGAGCGAGGTCCGCAGGCCGGCGAGCCGCGAGGCCGACCACCCGGAGGTGCCGACCAGCACGTTCGCGCCGCTGCTGAGCGCCGCGGCGACGATGTCCGGGCTGAGCGCCGGCACGGTCACGTCGACCACGATCGCGGCCCCGGCGAACACGGACGGGTCGGCCCGGTGCACGGCGTCCTTCGACGACAGCCGCGCCACGAGTTCGAAGTCGGGCAGTTCCTGCACGACGGAGGCCACGAGGCCCCCGAGACGACCGGTGGCGCCGACGACGGCGACGGGAGTGACCATGCGCCCATCCTAGGATCGCCCCATGACCACCGATCGCACTCCGGTCACCGTCCGCACCGTGCCCGCCGACCTGCCCGAGGTCGACGCGCTGCTCGACGCCTACCTGGACGAGCGCGAGGCGACGTTCCCGAGCGCGCAGGGGTCCTACTCCCGCAAGCGCACGCCGGCGGCCGAGTTCACCCCGCCGAACGGCGTGTTCGTGGTGGCGTACGACGGTGACGACCCGGTCGGCTGCGGTGGGCTCCGGCGCATCGCGGACGACGGGGACCAGGTCCGGTACGAGGTCAAGCACGTGTTCGTCGCGCCCGCCGGACGCGGTCGCGGGGTGGCGACCGCAGTGATGGACGAGCTCGAGCGTGCGGGCGCGGCGATGGGCGCGACGGCGATCGTGCTCGACACGAACGACTCGCTGGTCGCCGCGGCGGCGATGTACCGCAGCCGCGGCTACGAGCGCATCGCACCCTTCAACGACAACCCGAACGCGACCGCCTGGTACCGCAAGCCGGTCGCGTCCGACGCGACCCGCTGACGGACCGGAGGCGCGTGGCGGGCCCGCCACGGGCCTCCCGTCCGGTGGTCCGACGGCCCAGGTGCGTCGGGCCAGGTACGTCGGGCCACGGACGTCGGGCCAGGGACGTCGGTCGCCGCTACAGGGGCTGCTCGACGGGCAGCCCGGTCCGGAGCTCGACCGGCAGGTGCGCCGTGTCGTTGAGCGTGACGAGCTCGGCGGGCTTGGCCGACCGGATCCGGATGACCGTCAGCGCGGTATGGGCGACGTTCGTCCCCATCCACCGCCACTCGGGGGCTTGGAAGACCTCGCGGACGAACCACCCGATCACGGCGTTGTGCGTGATGATCAGGTCGTGGCGGTCCTGGATCGACGGCGTGAACCACTCGGCCACGGCATCGCCCATCTGGGCCTGTCCGGCGAGGATCTCCTCTTCGGTGATCCCGCCGTAGAACTTCTTGTACGCGGTCGGCATCTCGGGCGTCGGACCGGAGGGGATGCAGTCGAACAGCAGCGTCGACGGTTCGGGCTGGATCGCGGGCAGGCGCCGTGCCAGGAACGACGCGGTCTCGCTCGGCGCGTCCAACGGGGAGTGCCAGACGCCGTCGAACGGCACCCCGCCCAGCCGGTCGGCGATGAGCATCGACTGGCGCTTGCCGCGCTCGGACAGCTTGCCGTCGCGCAGACCGTGCTCGGCGTCCTGGTGCTCGCCGTGGCGCACGAGGTAGAGGTAGTGCGACATGTCCGTCACCGACCGCCGGTGCCGATCGCCGCTTCGAGCGTCGCCCGCTCGACGTCGCCGACGACCGCGGTGATGGTCGGTCGGGTCAGCAGGTCGCGCGCGAGCTCGAGGACGTCGTCGGTGGTGACACGGTCGACGCGGTCGAGTGCGGTGTCCAGGTCGGTGAACTCCCCGGTCCCGAGTTCGGCGCGGCCGAGCCGGGTCATGCGGGCGTCGGCGTCCTCGAGCGAGAGCGTGACGGCACCCTCGATCTGGCCCTTCGCCCGGCGGAGCTCGTCGTCGGTGATGCCGTCGTCGGCCATCTTGCGGAACTCGGCGTCGATGATGTCGATCACCCCGGCGACGTTGTCCGGCGCGCACCCGGCATAGACCCCGAAGGCACCGTTGTCCAGGTAGGCGGGCGCGAAGGACGACACCGCATAGGCCAGTCCCCGGCGCTCGCGCACCTCTTGGAACAGGCGCGAGCTCATCCCGCCGCCGAGCACGGCGTTCAACACGCTGAGCACCGGCCGACGGTCGTCGCGCAGGTCGAGTCCCTGCGACCCGCGGAGCATGCTGACCTGCTCGGTGGGACGGTGCACGACCGTCAGGCGTTCCTCGGCGCGGTCGGCCACCGGTTGCGCGACTCGTCGGGCCACCGGTCGCGCCTTCGATGCGCCGCCGAAGACCTCGTCGACCAGGGCGCAGAACTGGTCGTGGTCGACGGCACCAGCGGCGGTGATGACCAGACCGCTCGGCGCGTAGTGCTCGGCGTAGTGCGCCATCACCTCGTCGCGCTGGACGGCGCGGATGCTCTCCGGGGTGCCGCCGATGGGCCGACCGAGCGCATGCCCCTCGAACGCCGCGGCGAAGAACGCCTCGCCGGCCAGGTCCGCCGGGTCGTCGGCCGCCATCGCGAGCTCTTCGAGGATGACGCCGCGCTCGATGTCGAACGCGGCGGGCTCGAGGACCGAGTCGGTCACCATGTCCCCGATGACCCGCACGGCCATCGGGACGTCGGCGTCACGGACCCGTGCGTAGTAGCACGTGTACTCCTTGGCCGTGGCGGCGTTGTGCTCGCCACCGACGGAGTCGAACGCGACGGCGATGTCGAGTGCGCTCCGGCTGGTCGTGCCCTTGAACAGCAGGTGCTCGAGGAAGTGCGTGGAGCCGAACTGGCCGGCACGTTCGTCGCGGGACCCGACGCCGACCCAGTACCCGATGCTCGTGGAGTGGGATGCCGGAACCGCCTCGGTCAGCACGCGGACGCCCGACGGGAGCACGCTTCGGCGGACGAAGGAGCCTCCGGACGTCAGGAACGACGTGTCCGGGGCCTCGAGGGGCAACGGCACTGGGTGGTTCATCGCGGTCGAGCCTACTGATCATCCGACCCCCGACTTCCAGTTTGGCCGCCGCGCTCAGACCTCCTTCGGACGTGCCTCGAACTGGGGTACAGGATTTGAGGACAGACCGACTCGTCTGTCTGTCCTCCTTGTGGTACTGTTGGTTCACCGGATCGGCAGCCCCCCTAGATACCGATCCGGTGGCTCGGGACATCAGTCCTCGGCGGCACGAGTCCCCCCACTCAGTCGCGGAGCCGATGACCCCAAGGAGAGCCACGCTGTGACGGTCGATTCCCCCCAACCGGCCGTCCAGCGTCTCCCTGGAACGAGCACTGCGGCCTCCGCGCCGTCGGACGGGTCGAGCCTCCCCCCGGCTCCCCGCTCCGGCGGCGCGAAGGTCCGCATCCTCGAGACCGCGTCGCGGTTGTTCTACGACGAGGGCATCCACGGCGTGGGCGTCGACCGCCTGATCTCCGAGGCGAGCGTCACGAAGGCGACGTTCTACAAGCACTACGGATCCAAGGACAACCTGATCCTGGCCTACGTCACCGCCCAGCACGAACGCGTGCAGCAGCGCTTCGAGCAGGTCGTCGACGGCGCATCGGATGCGCAGGACGCCGTCCGCGCCTGGGTCGCATCGCTCGTGTCCGACGTCAACGACCCGGCTTTCCGCGGCTGCGCGTTCCTCAACGCCGCCGCCGAGTACCACGACCCGCGCAGCCCCGTCCGTCAGGTGGTGGCGATGCACCGCGACTGGTACACCGAGCGCCTCGGCGACCTGCTGCAGGAAGCCGGGCACCCGATGCCGGGCGACGGCGCCGACGAGCTCATGCTCGCCCGCGACGGTGCGATGTCCGGCGCGTACGCGGGCGACGCGATCGCGGCCACGGCTGCGCTCCAACGTGTCGCCGACCGCGTGCTCGCCGGCTGAACCACCGCATCTGCGGCTGAACCACCGCATCTGCGGCTGCCCGGCCGCATCTGGGGCTGCCCGGCCGCGTCGCGGAACGTTCACCGACCGGTTTGCGCGCTGCCCCTCGTGGCGTGACCCGTTCGGGGGTACCGTCACCCCCACGATCGACCACCCCGCCGATCGCGGCCAGGTCGATCTGTCTCCCTGCTGTGTCGACCGGGTCCCGTGCAAACCAGCACGTCTCGAGGACATCGATGTTCGACAACGCCTTCATCCGTCATGCCGTCGACCGCAGCGCTGAGAACGCGCTCGACCGACGCCGCTTCTTCGCAGCCGCCGGTGTCGCCGGCGCCTCAGCCGGCATCGCCGCACTCGGCTCGTCGGTGCTCACCGGCGACCGCGCCGCCGCCTCCCCCGCCGAGGACGGTGCCGTCTCCGATGCCGCCATCCTCAACTTCGCCCTCAACCTGGAGTACCTCGAGGCCGAGTTCTACCTGCGTGCCGTGTTCGGCACCGGCCTGACCGACAGCATGATCACCGGCATCGACCCCCAGGGGCCGGTCGTCGGTGGCAGCAAGGTGCCGTTCAAGACCGCCGCCATCCGGGGCATCGCCACCGAGATCGCGAACGACGAGCGAGCCCACGTCGCGTTCCTCCGGTCGGCGCTCGGCGGCGCCGCCGTCGCCCGACCGAAGATCGACTTCACGAACGCCTTCACGGCAGCAGCACGTGCCGCCGGCGTGGTCGGTCCGACCGGCAGCTTCGACCCGTTCGCCAGCGAGGAGTTCTTCCTGCTCGGTGCGTACGTGTTCGAGGACGTCGGCGTCACCGCCTACAAGGGTGCCGCTCCGCTCATCACCAACAAGACCTACCTGAGCGCGGCAGCGGGCATCCTGGCCGTCGAGGCGTACCACGCGGGCATCATCCGCTCGAAGCTGTACGACAAGGGCCTGCAGGTGCCGGCGAACAAGATCTCCGACGCCCGTGACTCGCTCGACGGGCCGACCGACGACGACCAGGGGATCACGACCTCGACGGGCGCGGTCAACTTCGTCCCGACCGATGCCAACTCCCTGGCCTACGGTCGCACCGCCGAGCGCGTGCTCAACGTGGTGTTCCTGACGCCGAACCAGATCGACAAGGGCGGCTTCTTCCCCGAGGGCGTCAACGGCCCGATCGTCGCGAGCGGCAACCCCGGCAGCGCGACCGGTCCCGCCTGATCCATCGGGTCGCCGTGAGCGCGACCACCTGACGGCCAGGAGGCGCGGTGCGGGCCCGCACCGTGCCTCCTGTCCGTCCCCCGGTCACCTGGGTGACCTCCCGGTCACCACCCGGGCACGGGTGGTTGCCTGGGCACATGGCCAACGACCCGCTCTGGCGCCTCCCCGAGGTGCCCACCTTCACCCTGACCAGCCCCGACTTCGCCGACGGCGACGTGCTGCCGACCTCGGCACGCGGTTCCGACGTCGGGGGCCAGGACCGCTCCCCCGCACTCGAGTGGTCCGGCGCTCCCGAGGGCACGCAGAGCTACGTGCTCACCGTGTACGACCCCGACGCCCCCACCGGCTCCGGCTTCTGGCACTGGAGCGTGTCCGACATCCCCGGGTCGGCGACCTCGCTGCCCGCCGGTGCCGGCACGGACGACGCCCTGCTGCCCGCCGAGGCCATGCGTCGCCGCAACGAGTACGGCACCGACACCTTCCTGGGTGCGGCTCCGCCCGCCGGACACGGCGCACACCGGTACTTCTTCACGCTGAGCGCGCTCGACGTCCCCGTGCTCGAGGTCCCGGCCGACGCCACCCCCGCGGTCGTCGGCTTCATGCTGCGCGAGCACCTGCTCGGGCGCGCGCAGCTCATGGGCACGCAGGAGACCCCGGGGTCCTGAAGTCCTGCCCCTCTCCGACTCGGAACGACACCGTCGATGTCGTGCGACGACGATCGTGTCGTTCCGAGTCGCACCTGACCGCCAGGGCATCTCACACACGCGGAACGGCCGCCGCCCCCAGGGGCGACGGCCGTTCGTGCAGTCAGGCGAGGGGCGTTCAGCCCTCGGCCGGCGCCTCGGCGTGCGAGGTGTGACCCTCGCCACCGGCCGTGTCGACCTCGTCCGCCACGACCGGTGCGAGCGAGAGCTTGCCGCGGTCGTCGACCTTGGTGACCTCGACCAGGACCTTCTGGCCGACGCCGAGCACGTCCTCGACGTTCTCCACACGCTTGCCACCGGCGAGCTTGCGGACCTCGGAGACGTGCAGCAGACCGTCGCGACCCGGCAGCAGCGACACGAAGGCGCCGAACGTGGCGATCTTCACGACGGTGCCGAGGAACTGGTCCCCGATCTCCGGGTTGGTCGGGTTGGCGATCGCGTTGACCTGCAGGCGCGCTGCCTCGGCCGACGGACCGTCCACGGCACCGATGTACACGGTGCCGTCGTCCTCGATGGAGATGTCGGCACCGGTGGTGTCCTGGATCCCGTTGATCGTCTTGCCCTTCGGGCCGATCAGCTCGCCGATCTTGTCGACGGGGATCTGCACCGAGATGACACGCGGCGCGGTGTCCGCCATCTCGTCGGGCGCGTCGATCGCCTCGGTCAGCACACCGAGGATCGCGGAGCGCGCTTCCTTGGCCTGCTTCAGCGCGGCGTCGAGCACGGACGACGGGATGCCGTCGAGCTTGGTGTCGAGCTGGATCGCGGTGACGAACTCCGAGGTACCGGCGACCTTGAAGTCCATGTCACCGAGGGCGTCCTCGGCACCGAGGATGTCGGTCAGCGCCGCGTACCGGGTCTGACCGTCGACGGTGTCGGAGACCAGGCCCATCGCGATGCCGGCGACGGGGGCCTTGAGGGGCACACCCGCGTTGAGCAGCGACAGGGTCGAGGCGCAGACGGAGCCCATCGACGTCGAACCGTTGGAGCTGAGCGCCTCGGACACCTGACGGATCGCGTAGGGGAACTCCTCGCGCGACGGCAGCACCGGCACGAGGGCGCGCTCGGCCAGGAAGCCGTGCCCGATCTCGCGACGCTTCGGCGAACCCACGCGGCCGGTCTCACCGGTCGAGTAGGGCGGGAAGTTGTAGTGGTGCAGGTAGCGCTTCTTCGTGACGGGCGACAGCGAGTCGATCTGCTGCTCCATCTTGAGCATGTTCAGCGTGGTGACGCCGAGGATCTGCGTCTCGCCGCGCTGGAAGATCGCGGAACCGTGGACGCGCGGGATCACGGCGACCTCGGCGTCGAGCGGACGGATGTCGGCGAGGCCGCGACCGTCCATGCGGACCTGCTCGGTCAGGATGCGGCCGCGGACGACCTTCTTCGTGACCGACTTGTAGGCGCCACTGACCTGGCCGTTGGCGCTGTCGGGCAGCTCACCGGCGGAGACCTTCGCCGCGATGGCGTCCTTGACGCGGGCCTTGAGGGCATCGTCGGCGTTCTGACGCTCGACCTTGCCGGCGATCTTGTAGACGTCGCCGAGTTCGCCGAGGGCGATGGACTCGACCGCGGCGTAGACCTCGGGCTCGTAGGCCGGGAAGACCGGGTAGTCCTGGATCTCCTTGGCCGACTGCGCGGCCATCTTGGCCTGTGCTTCGACCAGGACCTTGAGGAACGGCTTCGCCGCTTCGAGGCCCTGGGCGACGACGGCCTCGTCGGGCTTGGTGGCGCCGCCCTGGATGAGGTCCCAGCTGTGCTCGGTGGCCTCGGCCTCGACCATCATGATCGCGACGTCCTGGTTGCCGGCCTCGTCCGTGACGACACGGCCCGCGACGGTGAGGTCGAAGACGGCCTCGGCGAGCTGCGATGCCTTGGGGAACGCGACCCACTGGTCGGTGCCGTTGGCGCCCGGGATGAGCGCCAGACGCACACCGGCGATCGGGCCGGAGAACGGCAGACCGGAGATCTGCGTCGATGCCGAGGCGGCGTTGATCGCCAGCGCGTCGTAGAACTCGTCCGGAGCAATGCTCAGGACGGTGATGACGATCTGGACCTCGTTGCGCAGGCCGTCGACGAACGACGGGCGCAGCGGCCGGTCGATCAGACGGCAGACCAGGATCGCCTCGGTGCTCGGGCGGCCCTCACGGCGGAAGAACGAACCGGGGATCTTGCCGGCTGCGTACGAGCGCTCTTCGACGTCCACCGTCAGGGGGAAGAAGTCGAAGCCCTCGCGCGGGTGTTTGCCGGCGCTGGTGGCCGACAGCAGCATGGTCTCTTCGTCCAGGTACGCGGCGACGGCACCCTGTGCCTGCTGCGCGAGACGACCGGTCTCGAACCGGACCGTCCTGGTGCCGAAGCGACCGTTGTCGATGATCGCTTCCGCGAACTTGATCTCGGGACCCTCCAAGAGGATGCCTCCTTGTGTTCTGGATGCAGCAGACCCGGCCTCGGGCACACGCGTGCACGTGCGCTCCACGACGCGGAACGCATGTCTGGCCAGCAGTAGAAACAGTCGGGATGCCTCGGCCCGCATGCCACCACCGATGACCAGCTTCGTGCCGGTCTGCGTGCGATGTTGTGTGTCGTCACGGGAAACGGTCCCCGGACGCCCTGACTTTAGCAGTCGCCGGTGAATCGACGGCGAGGCTCGTCGCGAACGGGCGTGTCCTCGCTAGCCTGACCGCATGCGTCGAAGCCATTCCGGACGCGCGTTCGTCGCGGCCGCCGTCCTCCTCGGTGCGCTCGTCGTCCCCGCCGTCACCGCCTCCCCCGCCAGCGCGACCGACTACCCCACGTGGCAGGACGTCCAGGCAGCCAAGGGCAACGAGCAGGCCAAGCAGGCCGAGGTGTCGAAGGTGCAGGACGCGCTGAAGGCCGTGCAGGCCGACGCCGCGGGCAAGTCACAGGTCGCGCTGGACGCGGCCGCGAAGGCCGACCAGGCCGACGCCGAGCTCAGCGAGGCCGCCCAGACCGCCACGAGCCTCCAGGCCCAGGCCGACCAGGCCGCACAGACCGCGCAGCGGGCGCAGACGCGCGCCGGCCAGCTGGCCGCCAACCTGTACCGCGACGGCTCGACCAACCAGATGACCACGAAGATCGCCACGGCGAAGGACCCCGACGAGCTGCTGTACCAGCTCGGCGCGATGGACCAGCTGACGACCACGTGGACCAGCGTCCTCGACGACGCCTCCGTCGCAGCCGGCACCGCGTCGTCGCTGCACGACCAGGCAACCCGGGCCGAGGCCGAACGCGCACGGCTGGCCCAGGCCGCCGAGGACCGGTCGGCAGCGGCGAAGTCCGCCCAGGCGAAGGCCGATGCCGCCGTCGCGTCGACGAAGGACCACAGCGACGAGCTCTACGCGCAGCTGGCGTCACTCAAGGACACGACGGCGAAGGCCGAGCAGCAGTACGCCGTGGGTCAGGCCGTCGCCGCGCAGGCAGCGGCGCAGGCCCGGGCGGCGCAGGCGGCAGCGCAGGAGCAGGCGCTCGCAGCCCAGCAGGGAAGGCAGGCGAGTGCTGCGTCCTCCGGCAGTTCGTTCCCGGACACCGGCGGCGTGACGGTCGACCCGGCCGGCGCGAAGGCCTACGCCCGCAGCGTCCTGGGCAACTACGGCTGGGGCGACGACCAGTACGGGTGCCTGGTGTCGCTCTGGACGCAGGAGTCCGGCTGGCGCGCCAACGCCCTGAACTCCTCGAGTCTTGCCTACGGCATCCCCCAGGCGCTGCCGGCGAGCAAGATGTCCGCCGCCGGGGCCGACTGGCTGACGAACCAGGACACGCAGATCAACTGGGGCCTGTCCTACATCAAGTCGAGCTACGGCACCCCGTGCGGTGCGTGGAACCACGAGATGAGCGTCAACCCGCACTGGTACTGAGCGGGGGCCTGCCCGGCATCGTGCGAGGTCGACGGGTTGGTGCCTGGCAACAACCACGCACGGAGCCGTCAAGCGTGCACCCAGGCCGGACCTCGCACCGGTCGGGCTAGTGGCCCAGCCCGCCCAGCAGGCTCGCGAAGTCGCGCACCTCGGGCAGTGCGTCCGCCTGCTGCGGGACCCGACGGGAGGCCCCGATCGCCCAGGCCAGGTCGGCTCCGGCCCGGCGGATGCGTCCGTCCAGGGCCACCTGCTCACCCTGGGTGCCCCAGTCGTCGGTCGCCGCGAACACCCCGGTCGGCACGACGGCCGCGCGCAGGTACGCGAACACGGGACGGATGGCGTGCTCGATCGCCAGGGAGTGGCGTGCCGTGCCCCCGGTCGCCGCGATGAGGACCGGCATGTCCTGCAGGGCGTCCTTGTCCGTGATGTCGAGGAAGGACTTCGCCAGGCCGCTCATGCCGGCGGTGAACACCGGCGTGACGAAGACCAGGGCGTCCGCCTCGACGACCGCGGCCGTCGCGGCGGCCAACGCGGGCGCCTGGAACCCGGTGAGCATCGCGTCGATGATCTCGTGCGCCAGCGGACGCAGGTCGACGTGCACGACGCGAGCCGAGCCTCCTGGCTGCTGCTCGATGGCGGCGACGGCGGACTCGGCGAGACGGTCGGCGAGCAGGCGGGTCGACGACGGCTCGGAGAGCCCGGCGGAGACGACGGCGATGGTGGTCATGGTGACGTCCGATCTTTCAATGCGTTTGCATGAACACCCTACCGAACCCGCGCGCCCCCGCAACCATTCCCCGCGCCCCGCCCGAACGCGAGAACGCCCCGGTCCTCACGAGGAGGACCGGGGCGTTCGGTCAAGCGAGTGTCAGACGACGACCAGCGGCGCTGACGTCATCGGCGCAGGCCGAGACGCTCGATGAGCGTGCGGTAGCGGGCGATGTCGACGTCGGAGAGGTAGCCGAGCAGGCGGCGACGCTGGCCGACCATGAGCAGCAGACCACGACGCGAGTGGTGGTCGTGCTTGTGCTCCTTGAGGTGCTCGTTCAGGTCGTTGATACGACGCGTCAGAACGGCGACCTGGACCTCGGGGGATCCGGTGTCGCCCGGGTGGGTCGCGTACTGCTCGATGATCTCCTGCTTGACCTGTGCATCAAGTGCCATGGTGATCCCCTTCTGTTCTCGATGAGAACGTGTCCGTTGCGCGGTGCCCATGCCGGATGCATGAGCGCTCTTGATCCGCGGCCGTTCGACGGCAACCTGGAGACTCTACCAGAACGGCGGGTCTCAGACGGTTCTCGCTCGCAGACCCCGACGGCGTGGACGCACCGGCATCAGACTGCGGACGAGGCCGACCAGGGTGGCCCCGAGCAGCCCGCCCAGGCCGTTCGCCAGCACGTCGCGGGGATCGGCGACACGGTACGGCAGCAGTTCGGCCTGCGCGAGCTCGATGCCCGCGGACAGGGCGACGGCGATGACCGCGGCGACGGCCCACCAGCGCCGGGGCAACCACAGCGCGGCGATGGCACCGACCGGCACGAACATCGCGATGTTCGCCAGGAACTCCGTGCGGTCGTAGGTCAGCCACGTGCCAC
The DNA here is from genome assembly GCF_022815645.1 of Curtobacterium sp. VKM Ac-2922. Taxonomy (GTDB): domain Bacteria; phylum Actinomycetota; class Actinomycetes; order Actinomycetales; family Microbacteriaceae; genus Curtobacterium. Next base: position 62,352 of record NZ_JALGRO010000004.1, read on the forward strand.
CGGGCAGCTGTCGGGCGAACGACAGCGCCCGGAGCACCAGCGTGTCCTCGGCGTGCGAGAACACGTGCGGCGTCAGCGTCATCCGCCAGATCACCCAGGCGTAGGCGGCCGTCACGGCGAGCAGCAGGAGTTTCCGGAGCATCCGGACAGTGTGGGGGTGCGCCCTGCGCGGGACCTGGTGCGCGCCTGAGCGGGACCGGCACCCCACCTGTGGGATCGCCTGCACGGGGTGGCACCGTGCACGCCCGGGGTGGAAGCATGGGCGCAGGGCGGGACAGGGCCGCCCGGCAGCGCCGACGGAGCACGGTCAGACCAGGGAGGACCGCTCGATGCCGGACCACGGAACGCACACATCATCACCGACACCCGCACGGCGGACGAGTGCACGCCGCCAGTGGCTGTGGATCGGTGGTGCCGCCGTCGTGGTGGTCGCGGTCGTCGCCGCGGTCGTGCTCTGGCTGCCGAGCGCGTCCGGACCCGACGGTCGGCGGATCGCCGAGCGCCGCACGCCCGCCCAGGTCTTCCCGGGCGGTCTCGCACGACAGCCCTCGGCCGACAACCAGGCCGCGCGGTTCATGACCAGCGCGCGTGCCGAGGGGCAGGACGACACCGCCGACCGCCTGGCCGTCATCGCAGACCAGCCGATCGCGACGTGGCTGACGAACTCCTCGACCACGGTGACCCGGCAGACGATCCAGCGCGTCGTGGCGAGCGCGAAGGCACAGGACAAGACGCCGGTGTTCGTGCTGTACGCCGTGCCCGACCGCGACTGCGGCAGCTACTCGAAGGGCGGGACGGAGCGCTCCGCGTACGTGCCGTGGGTGCGTTCGGCCGTCAGGGCGATGGCCGGGTCGCACGCCGTGGTGCTCGTCGAACCCGACGCCATCGCCCAGATCCAGAACTGCAAGCGCCTGACCGACACACGGCTCCCCCTGCTGCGGAAGGCGGTCGGCGCGCTGACGGGGCACGGCCTGACGGTGTACCTGGACGGCGGCAACGAGAACCGGGTGCCCACCGCGACGATGGCGAAGTGGCTGCGGCAGGCCGGGGTCGACCAGACGCAGGGCTTCTTCACGAACGTGTCGAACTTCTACCGCGTCGACCAGGAACGCGCCTACGCCGACCACCTCGCCGACGCCATCGGGGGCGATCCGCACTTCGTCATCGACGTCTCGCGCAACGGTCAGGGGTGGAAGGGCACCTGGTGCAACCCGTCCGGTGCGGGCCTCGGCCAGGACCCGCACGTGGCCGCCGGGTCCTCGCGCCTCGACGCCCTGCTCTGGGTGAAGACCCCCGGCCTGAGCGACGGCACCTGCAACGGCGGTCCGGCGGCCGGACAGTGGTGGGAGTCGTACGCGCTCGCACTGGTCGCGAACCGCAAGGGGTGACAGAACACGCACAGCAGCGCGGGGTCGGCTCCCGATGTCGGTGCACCGGGGTTGCATGGGCACCATGACCGCCGCCCAGCTCCGATCCGTCGTCCCGCCGTACCTGCTGCGCGCCATCGCGGACGCGCCGTCCGACGCGTTCCCCCGCGCCACCCCGGCCGCGCGCACAGCGCTTGCCTCGCTCGACGTCGTCCAGGCACCCAAGCACCAGGCCCGGGTCGCCCCGCAGCGGCTCACCGCACCGGACCGGTCGCCGCAGCGCAGCATCTCGGATGCCCGCGGAACGACCACGCTGCCCGGTACGCTCGTCCGCTCCGAGGGCGATCCCGACACCGGTGACGCCGCCGTCGACGAGGCCTACGCCGGCCTGGGCGCGACGCACGCGTTCTGGCTCGACGTGTTCGGGCGCGTGTCGATCGACGGGGCCGGTCTGCCGCTCGACGCCACGGTGCACTACGGGCAGGACTACGACAACGCGTACTGGGACGGCAGCCGCATGGTGTTCGGCGACGGGGACGGCGAGGTCTTCACCCGCTTCACGATCGCGCTCGACGTCATCGGCCACGAGCTCACCCACGGCGTCACGCAGTACACCGCCGACCTGACCTACCAGGGGCAGTCCGGGGCGCTGAACGAGTCGATCAGCGACGTGTTCGGGTCCCTCGTCGCGCAGTACGCCAAGGGACAGACCACCGACCAGGCGAGCTGGCTGATCGGCGAGGGGCTGTTCCTGCCCGCGGTGCACGGTGTCGCCCTCCGCTCCATGAAGGCCCCCGGCACCGCGTACGACGACCCGGTGCTGGGCAAGGACCCACAGCCGGCGACGATGGCCGGGTACGTCGACACCACGGACGACGCCGGCGGAGTGCACACGAACTCGGGCATCCCGAACCACGCCTTCTACCTCGCAGCCACGGCGATCGGAGGCAAGGCCTGGGAGGGCGCCGGCGCTGTCTGGTGGGACGCGCTGACCTCGGCTGCGGTGACGGCGTCGATCGACTTCGCCGGGTTCGCCCGCGTCACCGTGTCGGCGGCCGACGCGCGGTTCGGTGCCGGGTCCAGCGAGTCCCAGGCCGTCAGTGCCGCATGGAAGGACGTCGGCGTCCTGGCCTGACCCGGGCGCAACTGCGGGCACGGACTGCGCGTACCGTCGGGCACATGCAGATCGTCGTCCGCCGGACCGGAGGGATCGCCGGCATGACCCGCAGCTGGCGCATCGACACCGAGTCGTGTGCCGACCCCGACGCCTGGTCGACCCTGGTCGACGGGCTGCCCGACGAACCGCCCGTCCGCCCGCAGCCCGTGCCCGACGACTTCGAGTGGACGATCACCGTCGCCCGCACCACCGTCCGGGTGCCGGGCAGCCAGCTGGACGGCCAGTGGGCCGCGCTCGTGGAGCGGGTGCGCGCGGAGGGCGAGCCGGCCTGACGGCGCCGCGCCGGGCCTCCCGTCCGGCACCGCACTCGGAGCGGTCCTGCGGATCGCACCCCCTGCCGGACGTTGCGCCCCGGTGCGACGGGGCGCGACGTCCGCGACGGGGTGCGAACCGCCGGCGACGGCCTCGGAGCGCCCCGGCGACGGCTTCGCGCCGTGCCGTCAGTCGACGTCGATGACCGTCAGGCGACGGGTCGGGCGCGTCATCGCCACGTAGACGGCCGCGGCCGCGCGGGCCGCGTCCGCGCCGACCCCGTCCGGGTCGACCAGCAGGACGCCGTCGAACTCCAGGCCCTTGGCGTCGGCGCCGGTCAGCACCGTGACCGAACCAGCCCGCGGCGCGCCGAGGGACCGGACGTCCGAGTCGGTGTCGGCCAGGTGCCGCCGGACGGCCTCGACCTGGGCGTCCGGCACGATCACGCCGGTGGTGCCGGAGCCGATGTGGGCGCGCTCCGTCTCCACCGTGCGGGCGATGGTGTCGAGCACCTCGGCACGCGGCACCCGCAGGCGCACCACCGGGTCGCCGTCGCGCACGGCCTGGTTGGCGGTCACGGTCAGACCGGCAGAGGCGGCGAACTCGCCCGCGGCCTGCACGATCGAGCGCGGCGTGCGGTAGTTGACGGTGAGTTCCTCGACCCGGTGGGCGAGCGGGACCTGCGGCGCGCGACCACGACGGCGGCGTGCAAGCGCCCCGATGACGTCGTCCCAGGTGCGCGCGGCCCCGGGCGACGAACCCTGCGCCATGTCACCGACGATCGTGAACGAACGCAGCGGGTTGCGTCGCGCCAGCACCCGCCACTGCATGGGCGAGAGCTCCTGGGCCTCGTCGACGACGATGTGGCCGTAGGTCCACTCGCGGTCCTCGGCGGCGCGCTCGGCGGTGGTGCGGGGGTCGCCGCCCTCGGCGAAGGCGCCCGCGACCTGCTCCGCGGACACGATGCCCTCGACGCCCATGTTCTCGATGGCCTGGCGCGCGTTCTCGATGTCCCGGTTGCGGCTGGCCTTCGCCTGGCGCTTGGCGGCACCGCCCGTGGGGTCGAACGTGCCGAGGAGTTCGGCGGCCTCGTCGAGCAGCGGGACGTCCTCGACCGTGAACCCCACGCCCCGCTCGCGGGTCAGCAGGGCACGGCGCTCCGGGGACCAGTTCGGGGTCAGGGACGCGAGCCAGTTCGGTCGGGCGTACAGGTCCTCGAGCAGCTTCTCGGCCGGCAGTGGCAGCCACGCGGTGTTGAGCAGCACGCGGGCGTCGTACGACGAGCGGATGTCCTCGCGCAGCACCTTGAGGTCGGCGTCGTCGACCGTCGTGCCACGTTCGCGCAGCTGGTCGGCGAGCAGCTTCACCATCGCGTCGAGCGCCGACTTGTTGAACGTGATGCGGGCGACGTTGTGCGGCTTGCCCCGGTCCTGCGCACGGTGCATCGCGTCGGCGACGAGCTGCGGCGGGACGACCAGGCGCTCGCCCTCGACGTCGAGCGTGGTGGGCTCGGTCGGGACGACCTGGCGGGACCGCACGGCACGGCGCAGCAGGTCGGCCATCTCGCCGGACCCCTTCACCGCGGCGACGTCACGGCGGTCGTGGGTGGAGGTCCGGACGCCCGGGTACAGCGACCCGAGCGAGGCCATCACGACGCCGGTCTCACCGAGCGAGGGGAGCACCTGCTCGATGTAGGTCAGGAACGCCGGGGACGGTCCGACGACCAGCACGCCCGAGCCCCGCAGGCGCTCGCGGTACGAGTACAGCAGGTAGGCCGCGCGGTGCAGTGCGACGGCGGTCTTGCCGGTGCCGGGGCCGCCCTGCACGATCAGGACGCCCTCGAGCGGGGAGCGGATGATGCGGTCCTGCTCGCCCTGGATCGTCGCGACGATGTCGGTCATGCGCCCGGTGCGCTCGGCGGTGACGGCAGCCAGCAGTGCACCCTCGCCCTGCAGGTGGGTGCGCTCGTCGTCGTAGAGCGTGGCGTCGAAGACCTCGTCCTCGACGCCCACGACCCTGCGGCCCTCGAGCGACAGGTGCCGGCGGGCGCGCATGCCCATCGGGTGCGCGGCGGTGGCCTGGTAGAAGGCACTGGCACCGGGGACGCGCCAGTCCAGCAGCAGCGGCCGGTGCTCGGCGTCGCGCAGCCCGACGCGGCCGATGTAGCGGAACGCGCTCTCGCCGTCGGACGGGTCGGCGACCTCGAGCCGCCCGAACACCAGGCGGTCGCCCACGCGCTCGAGCGTCTGGATGGTGTCTTCGTAGAGCTTGGCGAACGCGTCGCGCTCGCTACGGCTCTGGTGGTTCCCACCGACCGCCTGGCGGCGGGTCTCGGCGAGTCGCTGTTCGGCCTCGGCGGTCAGCTCGTCGAGGCGGGCGAAGAGCCCGTCGACGTACCCGCGCTCGCGGTCGATCTCGGTCGGTTCGGACACACGCAACCCTTCGGGACAGGGGTATCCAGTGTAGTCCCACCGAACCGGACGGGGGGGGGGGGGGGGGGGGGGGGCCCCCCCCCCCCCCCCACCAGTCCGCCCCCACTCGTGTTCCGACACCGGCAAGGAGGCCGTGAAGTGTCAGCAGCAACAGAGATCCCCGCCGCCGTCCCGAACCCCACGGGGCTCGAACCGCAGAAGCGGCGGCGTGGCGGCCTGAACGCCGAGCACGGCCGCTGGGCCGTGTACCTGATCGGCCCGACGATCGTGCTGTTGGCGATCGTGATCGGCTACCCGGTCGTCAGTGCGATCATCCAGTCGTTCCAGCTCGACGCCGGACTCGACAAGGCGACCGGCCTGTTCGTGCAGGGCGGCTTCGCCGGGGTCACCAACTACGCGCACTGGCTCGGACAGCAGTGCGGCAACGTCACCTGCCCGCCCGGCAGCCTCGGCTCGCAGTTCTGGGTGTCGATGGGCAACACCGTCTTCTTCACGATCGTCACCGTCGCGTTCGAGACGCTGATCGGCGTGTGGATGGCGATCATCATGAACCGCAACTTCACGGGCCGCGCCCTGGTCCGCGCCGCGATCCTGGTACCGTGGGCGATCCCGACGGCCGTCACCGCGAAGCTCTGGTACTTCATCTTCGACGCGAACGGCGTGCTCAACCACGTCATCGGTCACCAGATCCTGTGGACCAGCGGCGAGTGGGCATCGCGGTGGGCGGTCATCATCGCCGACACGTGGAAGACCACCCCGTTCATGGCGCTGCTGATCCTGGCGGGCCTGCAGCTCATCCCCGAGGACGTCTACGAGGCCGGCAAGATGGACGGTGCGTCGACGCTGCAGCGCTTCTGGCTGATCACGCTGCCGCTGCTGCGACCCGCGCTCATGGTCGCGATCCTGTTCCGCGTGCTCGACGCGCTGCGCATGTACGACCTGCCTGCGATCCTGACCGGCGGCGGTGGTGGGTCCGGCAACGCCACCACGACGCTGTCGATCCTGGTGGTCGACCAGATCCGGCAGGGGTTCAACTCCGCATCGGCCCTGTCGACGATCACGTTCCTGGTCATCTTCATCGTCGCCTTCCTGTTCGTGCGCTTCCTCGGAGCGAACGTCGTGCAGACGCAGGCAGCCCAGCAGAAGGGTGAACTCAAGTGACGCTCGCAGCCGATCGCCCCCGGTCCACGACCCGCTCGCGCGAGAAGTCGATCGACCGCGCCGACGTCCGCATCAAGCGCGACACCGGTCCTCGTGTCCGCACGGCCGTGCAGGCGATCGTCATCGCGGTCTGGTGCCTGCTGCCGTTCTACTGGATGGTCGTCACGAGCTTCCGCGACGTCGGGTTCACGTTCGACGCCACCCCCTGGCCGACCCACGTCACGCTCGACAACTACACGACGGCGTTCTCCACCGCGCTCGGCAACCACCTGGGGCGCGCGCTGGCGAACAGCCTGCTCATCGGTGGGGTCGTCACGATCATCGCGCTGCTGGTCGGCACGAGCGCGGCCTACGCGCTGGCCCGGCTGGAGTTCAAGGGCAAGTCGCTCATCGCCGGTGCGATCCTGGCGGCGTCGATGTTCCCGGGCGTCGCGCTCATCTCGCCGCTGTTCCAGCTCTTCACGGACATCGGCTGGATGGGGTCGTACCAGGCGCTGATCCTGCCGAGCATCTCGTTCGTGCTGCCGCTGACGGTCTACACGCTCGCGAGCTTCTTCCGCGAGATGCCGTGGGACCTCGAAGAGGCCGCCCGCATCGACGGGTGCACCCGCGTGCAGGCCTTCCGGCGGATCATCCTGCCGCTCGCCGCGCCCGCGGTGTTCACGACCGCGATCCTGGCGTTCATCTCGTCCTGGAACGAGTACCTCATCTCGTCGCAGCTGTCGAGCGACGCCACTCAGCCCGTGACCGTCGCCATCGCGTCGTTCGCCGGTTCCCAGCCCCACCAGGAGCCGTACACCGCCGTGATGGCGGCGGGGACGATCGTCACGATCCCGCTCGTCATCCTGGTGCTCGTGTTCCAGCGACGCATCGTGGCCGGCCTGACCGCCGGCGGCGTGAAGGGCTGACGGCCATGGCCCTGCGTTCCCCGCGTCGACCCTCGGCGCCCATCGAGGAGGCGATCGGCTTCGTCGGCTTCTTCGGCATCGCGTTCCTGCTCGTCACGGTGTTCTGCGAGTTCACGGGACGCCCCGCCCTGGGCTGGGCACTCACCCTGCTGGCCTGCGTGCTCGCCGTGGTCGTGCTCGACGTCTGGCGGGTGCGGGTGCTCCGGCGGACCGCGAGCGCGGACGGCTGACGGGCCTCCAGGCCGTGTGATGGGGATCCAGGAGATCGCGACCGTCACGGGGCTGTCCAAGGCCACGGTCTCCCGCGCGTTGCGCGGACTGCCGACGGTCGCGGACACCACGATCGACCAGGTCCGGCGGGTCGCCGACGAACTCGGGTACGTCCCCAGTTCGGCGGCGGCCGGTCTGGCCACCGGACGGCAGCGCGCGGTCGGTGTCGTCGTGCCGGTGATCGACCGGTGGTTCTACGTCAAGGCCATGGGTGGGGTCGACGCCGAGCTGCGCCGCGCCGGGTACGACCTGGTGCTCTACAACCTGGGCGGCCCGGACGGCGACCGTGACCGTGCCTTCCGGCGCTCGATGCTGCGGCACCGCGTCGATGCCCTCGTGCTGCTGTCGCTCGTGCTCGACGCGACCGAGCGGAACGAACTGCAGCTGAGCCGCCACCCGATGATCGTGATCGGCGGGCCGGCCCCGGGCATCCGGAACGTCGGCGTGGACGACCTGCACGTCGAGGGGCTCGCCGTCGGACACCTGCTCGCACTCGGCCACCGACGGATCGCCTACGTCGGCGGGCAGGACGAGGCCGGGATGAACGTGGCGGTGCCCTACCGGCGGCGCGACGGGTTCCTGGACGGCATGCGCGCCGCCGGGTGCCCCGTGGCCGACCGGTGGCTCGTCGACGGCCGGTTCTCGTTCGCCGGGGGAGTGGCCGCCGGTGCTGCGCTGCTGGACGTCCCCGCTCGGGACCGGCCGACGGCGGTGTCCTGTGCGTCCGACGAGATGGCGCTCGGCGTGCTGCTCACCGCCGCCCGGCTGGGCTTGCGCGTGCCGGAGGACCTGTCGGTGGTCGGCATCGACGGCCACGAGTACGGCGCTCCGGCGGGGTTGACGACCGTCGCGCAGGACCCCGAGGCGCAGGGGCGGACCGCCGCGCTCGCGGTCCTGGCCGAGGTCGACGGCGCTCCGGCCGACCTGCTGCCCGCGGCCCCGGCACGGCTGGTGGTCCGGCGGAGCACCGCGGCGCCGCGGATCTGAGGCTCGGTCCCTGCGCGGCGTGCTGGCGCGGACGTTCGCTGCCTGCCGGCGCGGACGTTCGCTGCCTGCCGGCGCGGACGTTCGCTGCCTGCCGGCGCGGACGTTCGCCGCCCGCCGGCGCGTACGCTCGCGGCATGCAGGTGACGAAGCTCGAACACGCGTGCCAGATCGTCGAGCAGGACGGTGCCCGACTGGTCATCGACCCCGGCGGCTTCACGCGCGACGTCGACGTCGACGGGGTGGTGGCGGTCGTCGTCACCCACGAACACGCGGACCACGTCATGCCCGAACAGCTCACCCGGATCCTCGGAGCGAACCCCGGTGCGCGGGTGTTCGGGCCGCCCGGGGTCGCCCGGGCACTCGCCGACACCGGCGTGCACGTCGAGGTCGTGACGGACGGTGCGCGGCACTCGGTCGGGCCGTTCGACCTGACGTTCCACGGCACGCAGCACACCGTCATCCACGCGTCCGTTCCGGTCGTCGACAACACCGGCGTGCTGGTGGGCGGGCGGCTCTTCTTCCCCGGGGACAGCTACACGGTGCCCGGGGTCCCCGTCGAGGTGCTCGCGGCCCCGGTGGGTGCGCCGTGGCTCAAGGTCGCCGAGATGATGGACTACGTCACCGCGATCGCACCGCGCCGCGCCTACCCGGTGCACGAGGCGACACTGTCCGACATCGGGTTCGACATGCACGTCGGGCGCCTGCGGCAGGTCGTGGAGCCCGCCGGGGAACTCGTCGTGTTGCGCCCGGGGGAGTCGATGGCCCTCTGACCGGGCGGTGGTGACGGCGTGGCCGGCCTGCGACACGCCTCGTTTTGGCGCGCTGCCGGGCTTGTGCAATACTTGTCTAGTTGTCGGAACGGCCCCATCGTACAGAGGCCTAGTACGTCGCCCTCTCACGGCGGTAACGCGGGTTCGAATCCCGCTGGGGTCACCACGGTGGCTTCCTCCGAGTCCGACAACAAGTATGCCGCGGCCCCATCGTATAGCGGCCTAGTACGCTGCCCTCTCACGGCGGTAACGCGGGTTCGAATCCCGCTGGGGTCACCACCAGAACTCCCGTCGGACATCGTCCGGCGGGAGTTCTCGCGTTCAGGCCGCACGTGTTGCGCGTGACCAGTTCAGCTCGCCGCCGTGACGTCCCGGACGACGAAGCGCGGGATCTCCACCGCCAGCGTCGCGCGGCACGTGGTGAAGGTCGGCCCCGTCCGCACGTGTTCGAGCCGCACGCGCAGCACGCCGTCGTCGCCGGCCACGTCGACCGACCACCCACCCGGTTCGCTCGGCAGCTCGGTCGCGGACATCGGTCGGAACGCGTCCAGGCGCGTGTCGCCGGTGTGCCGGACCGCGGCGGCGACGGCTGCCTGCTCGACGTGCGACAGGGTCGACCGCCCGCGGTACCCGTCCTGCAGGACCCGACCCTGCAGGTACGCATCCGCGATCGCCACCGGGTCGTGGTCGTCGACACGACCGTGGTTCACCCCGTGCGGGAACAGCATCATGGTGGCGGCGAAGCGGTCACCACCCAGGTGCGAGCACTCCCACGTCTCGTCGGGGTAGGCCTCGGACAGCCGCTCGGCGACCGCCCGACCCCGCACCGCGCAGCACGCGTCGTGGCGCCCGTGTGCACACACCACGAACAGCGCCTGGTCGGACGGGACCCCGGAGCTGCCGTCGAGCGGGAGCGTCAGGAACTCGTGCGGGGACGAGACTTCGCCCCAGTGCGTCGTCGCGCGTTCGGCGTCGACCACGGCCCACCGCCACCGGCCGGAGCCGCGGGAGCGCCCCGGTCGACGCACGGCCAGGATCCGCATGCCGGCGTGCTGCACCCGCCGGGCGATCGCCGCACCCAGCTCGGGGTCGAGCACGGGGGAGTCCGTCCACACGTTCCAGCCCCAGGCGCCGGCGACCTCGACGAGCAGCCAGCGCTTGCCGGGGGACGCCGTGGCCGACACGTCCTCGTCGCGCAGACGGGCGCCCGCGCTGCAGGCCGGACCGCCGCTCGAGCGGGGGAGTCCGGGGTCGGTCGGTCCGGTACGACGCCACTCGGTCACGAGGCCGGTACCAGCACGCCTTCCCGCAGCAGGCGTCGCACGACGACGACGGCGTCGTCCTCGTCGAGCCCCGGCAGCGTGCCGACCGCGTGGATGGTGCCGTCCGACAGCGCATGCAGTGCGTCGGAGCACACGGCGGGCAGCCGCACGGTCGTCCTCGGCAGCGTGATCGCGACCTGGGCGCCCTCGGTGCGGACGTCCGCCGGCATGCCCTCGCGCCAGCGCACCCGGTCGGTGCCGGTCAGCGCCGCCGCGACCTCGACCGTGTGCAGGGGACGGACGGGTTCGGGCCGGGTGGACCGAGCGAAGCGGGCTCCGACCGTGGCGGCGACGGCGGGCGAGGGGTCCTCCGTCGTCGTCAGCGCGGCGACCAGTTCGTCGGCGGCCGCACGGACCTCGGTGGCGATCTGCTCGGGGTCGCCGAGGTCGATGCCGAGGGGCAGCGACGCCCGCAGCGCATCGGAGCGCAGGGCGCGTTCGACGAGCACCCGGGCCAGGTCCGACCGTGTGACGGCGGGCATGCCGATCGTCAGGTGGATGGTGGTGCCGCCGAGCGCGGTCGCCGAGTGCAGGTACCCACGGGGCAGGTAGAGGGCGTCGCCCGGTGCCAGCACCGTGTCGATCGCGGGCGTGCCGGCAGCGCGGGCGGCCACGGCGTCGCGGTGGTCGCTCCACGGCTCGTCGCCGAACGGCAGCTCGTGGACCGGCTCGTGGATCACCCAGCGTTTCTCGCCGGCGATCTGCAGCACGAACACGTCGTGCACGTCGTAGTGCGGGTCGAACCCGCGCGAGGACGCCGGGGTGATGTACGCGTTGACCTGGGCCGGGTGCCCGAGCTCGGCGACCAGGCGCCGCGTGAACTCCTGCAGCGGCGGCCAGGTGCGGTGCAGACCCTGCAGCACGATGGTGGACCCGGCGGCGAACTCGGCGAGCACCTTCTCGGAACTGACCTGGTCACCGACCTCGGCGCCGTAGCCGCCCGGTGCGGTGAACGCCTGCGGGGACAGCACCGAGCCGTCCTTCGCCATCCGGATGAACGGCGTCCGGAGCCCCCGGACACTCAGCAGCTCGTCGGCCGCCTGGGTGGAGAACAGGTCGTCGAACGTCGACCCGAGGTCGTCGGCGCTACTCAGGAGCGCCTGCCGGCCCCAGTACCGGTCGGCGAAGTCGTCGGCCGGGACGGCGACGCACCGCTGGAGTGCGCTCGCCGTCCCCACCGTCTCGAGCCCTCGGCTCACGCGGAGCCGTCCGCGCCGCCGTCGTGGCCGTTGGGGTTGGCGCCGCCGTCCGCGGGGCCTTCGCCCGCGTCGGCGGAGCCGTCCGCACCGCCGTCGTGGCCGTTCGGGTTCGCGCCGCCGTCCGCGGGGCCTTCACCGGCGTCGGCGGAGCCGTCCGCACCGCCGTCGTGGCCGTTCGGGTTCGCGCCGCCGTCCGCCGGGCCTTCGCCGGCGCTCTGCGGGTCGGTCGTGATGTCGTCGTCGTTGATGCTCATGGTGGTCCCTTGTTCACCGAGCGGCGCGGTGCCGTCTGCGCCCGAGCGTAGGACGTGCGGCTGACGAGGGTCCAGGATTGTCCCGTGCATGACGACCGACCACCCCATCTCCGCTGGCACCTGATCGGTCTCGTGGCCCTCGGCGGCGCGATCGGCACCGCCGTGCGAGCCGTGCTGTCCGACCTGGCACCCGCGGTCGACGGCCTGAGCTGGACGATCCTGGCGATCAACGTCGTCGGGGCGTTCTGCCTCGGGCTGCTGCTCGAGGCGCTCGCGCGGCGCGGCCCCGACGTCGGACGGCGGCGCACCGTGCGGCTGCTCGTGGGCACGGGGGTGCTCGGCGGGTTCACGACCTACAGCACCCTGGCGGACGACACCGCACGGCTGCTCGTCGACGGCCGATGGGGCGCCGGGGCCGGGTACGCGCTGCTCTCCGTGGTGCTCGGGCTCGCAGCGGTGGTCGTCGGGCTGGTCGTGGCCACCCGGGGGCGCACCGCCGGGAGCGGACGGTGAGCCCGCTCGAGGTGCTGCTGGTCGCCGTGGGCGGCGGGCTCGGGGCAGCGCTGCGCTTCGTCCTGGACGGCGTCGTGAAGTCCCGCGTCAGCGGCTTCCCGCTCGGCACCATGGTCATCAACGTGAGCGGATCGCTCGTCCTGGGGCTGCTGACCGGCCTGGGCCAGGCCGGGACGCTCGCTCTCGTGCCCGTCGCGGTGCTCGGCACGGGCATGATGGGTGGGTACACGACGTTCTCGACGGCGAGTGTCGAGACCGTGCGACTCGTGCAGGCCGGCAAGACCGGCTCCGCAGTCCTGAACAGCCTCGGCATGCTCGTCGTCTCGGTCGGCGCAGCCGCGCTCGGCCTCTGGCTCGGAAGGAACACATGACCTCGGAACGCCCCGGCGAACTCGTCCTCGTCCGTCACGGGGAGACGGAGTGGTCCAAGAGCGGTCAGCACACCGGCCGCACGGACATCCCGCTCACCGACAACGGCATCGAGCAGGCGCAGCGCGCCGGACGGTACCTGGCCGATCGGGACTTCGCGCTCGCGCTTTCGAGCCCACTCCGGCGTGCCCGCGACACCGCCGCGCTCATCGGCCTGGACCCCGAGCTCGACGAGGACCTGTACGAGTGGGACTACGGCGCGTACGAGGGCCTGACGACCCCGCAGATCAAGGTGCAGCGCCACGGCCCGTGGGACCTGTGGACCGACGGTGTGCCCGCCGGAGCGACCCCGGGCGAGTCCGCGGCCGAGGTGCGTGTCCGGGCGGAACGCGTGCTCGACCGCGCGCGCCTGGTGCTGGCCGAGGGCCAGGACGCCGTCTTCGTCGCGCACGGCCACGTGCTGCGGGCGATCGGCGCGGCGTGGATCCGGCTCGCCCCCCAGGACGGCGCGGTGCTGGCACTGTCGACCGCCTCGGTGAGCGTGCTCGGCTACGAGCACGGCCGCCCCGTCATCGACGCCTGGAACATCCAGCCCCGCTAGCCGCGGAACCCGCCGGACGGGAGGCCGCCAGCGGGACGACACGATCGATGTCGTACGACGTCGGCGATGTCGTTCCGAGTCAGCCGCGGGGGCGGGGGCGGGGTGCGCGTCAGACCGTGGCCTGGGTGCCGTGCACGCGTCCGACCACGACGTCGACGATCCCCGCGACGAGGGCCGCCGCGACGAACGCCAGCGACACGCCGAGCCCGAGCGGCAGCCCGGTCGTGTGGTCACCGTTCGAGCTGGCGAGTGCCGAGTAGAACACGCTGCCGACGGCCGCGATCCCGATCGCCGAGCCGACGCGGGCGCCGACCTGGATCAGCCCGCCCGCCGAGCCCCCCTGTTCGACGGGCACCTCGGACAGGGTGAGGGTCTGGTTCGGCGAGATCGTCAGCCCGGACCCGATGCCGGCGACCAGCAGCGGTGCGATGAGCCACCAGCCCAGGTCGGGACCGTAGTGGTTCGACACCACCCACACCACGGCGCCCAGGCCGATCAGCACCAGGATCGTGCCGATCACGATGAGCTGTCGGCCGAACCGGTGCACGATCCGCCCGCCGATGGTCGACGCGATGCCCGAGCCGACCGCGAACGGCACACTCGTCGCACCGGCCAGCAGCGCCGAGTAGTGCAGCCCGGACTGCAGGGTCAGGGTCAGCACGAAGAACAGCGGGGTGAAGCCGGCGAAGTACAGCGTGGCGAGTCCCACACCGAGCGAGAAGGACCGGCGGCGGAACAGCCCGAGGTCGATCACCGGTTCCTTGGTCCGCGCGTACCGGCGCTCCCACAGCACGAACGCCACGGCGAGCACCACGGCGACGACCACGAGCCACCACTTCGTGCCGCTCTTCCACACCTCGGACTGCACGAACGGCAGCAGCAGCGCCACGACGGCCGCACCGAGCAGGGCGATGCCCACCGGGTCGAAGTCGTGCTGCTTGCCGCGCTCCGACGACGCCGCTGCGGGCAGGTAGCGGAAGGCCAGGAGGATCGTGATCAGCCCCACGGGCAGGTTCACGAAGAAGACGAAGCGCCACCCGTTCTCGCTGCCGAACGCGGTGATCAGCAGGCCGCCGATCAGCGGGCCGATCGCGGTCGCGATGCCGACCGTCGCGCCGAAGAGCCCGAACGCGGTGCCACGCTCCTTGCCGCGGAAGAGCTGCTGGATGAGCGCGGTGACCTGCGGGGTGAGCAGACCGCCCGCGAGCCCCTGCACCAGGCGGGCGATGACGAGCACCAGGCCGTTCGGGGCGAACCCGCACAGCGCGCTGGCGACGGTGAACAGCCCGACGCCGATGACGAACATCCGACGGCGCCCCGAGGCGTCACCGAGCCGGCCGCCGGGGACCAGCAGCAGCCCGAAGGACAGGGCGTACCCGGACAGGATCCACTGCACGGCCTCGGGGGTGGCCCCGGGCAGGCCGGCGGAGATCGACTGCAGCGCGACGTTCACGATCGAGACGTCGAGCAGCACGATGCCACCACCGAGCAGACAGATGACGAGCGCCTTCCAGCGGTTGGGATCCGGTGCGTCGTCGGCCGGCGGTGGCGACGTCGGCTGCTCGGGCGGACGCGGGGTCGCGGTGGCGGCCGCGTGGTGCGCGGCGTGGTGCTGGACGGTGGGAGCCTGGTCCGGCTCGACGGGTTTGCGGTGATCGGCGCTCATGACGCTCCCACGCTAGGCTCGCCCGTCCCGCCGGTCCGCAGCGAGGGGGCGGTCCGCTGTCCCCCGATCAGACGGTGCGGATCGTGCTCGTCGCTCCGAGGGCCCGTCCACGACGGCGTTCGATGGCGCGTCCGACGGCCAGGAGCGCCACGCTGACCAGGGCGCCCAGGGTGGTCTGCGCGACGCGGTCGAGTGCCAGCAGCTCCGGCGCCTCGGGCACGCTGAGCCACGACACGGCGAGCGCGAGCGGGGTCAGGAACAGCAGGCTGACGGCGTAGTTCCGCGCGACGAAGACCTCGGCGAAGAACTGGCCGACGATCGCGATCACCACGATCCACCAGAGTTCCGGCTCGAGCAGCAGGATCCCCACGGCGATGACGGTGCCGCCGATCGTGCCGACGAAGCGCTGCAGGGCACGAACAACGGTGTGGCGCTGGCGGAGCGCAGGCAAGGTCGACACCACGGCGATGACGGCCCAGTACGGGTGGCCGAGCCCGGGGAAGACCTCGGCGATCGCCCCCGCGACGAGCGCTCCGACGACGTTGAGTGCCACGGTCTCCCACAGTGCCGGGGTGCGCAGCACGGCCAGGGACCGCTGCTTGGGTTCGGCGAGCGGGCGGAACCGGTGTGGCGCTCGGGGGTGGCCGACCCGCCGGACGACGGCGCCGGACATCGCGACGAGCCAGGCCCACACCACCGAGCCCAGGACGATCGCGGTCACGACGGGCAGGTCGGCCGGCCGCAGGGGCACGAGTGCCGACACGACGAACGCGAAGGTCGGGAAGATCGGTTGCGCGGGGATCGTGCGCAGCGCACTGAGGGTGCCGACGGCGACCACCAGCACGACGACGAGTCCGACCGCCTGCAGCCAGAGCGCGGCGCCGGCCATCGACACCGCGATCCCTGCGAACATGCACAGGGTCTGCAGGGCGCCGGCGATGCCCGTCGTGACGGCCCGCTGCCGGTACGGCTCGGTCTGGCCGAAGATCGCGGTGAAGCCGGCGAACATCGCGAAGGCCGCGTACTGGGGCATGCCGAGGGCGACGAGCAGCGCGAGCGGGACGCCGCCGGCCACGGCGGCGCGCGCGGCGCCCTCGAGGTTGACGGTGCGCAGGGAGTGCGGGGGTGTCGGCATACCCGACCATCCTCCCACCGCGACACCTGTCGGCGAACGTCGGTCGAGCCTCCACGCCGGTCCGTCGTTGGTATACCAACGGTGCTAGCATCGTCGGACGCGAAGAAGGGCAGGACCGTCATGGGCAGGACGCTCGCCGAGAAGGTGTGGGACGACCACGTCGTGGTCAAGGGTGAGGACGGCAACCCCGACCTCCTGTACATCGACCTGCACCTCGTGCACGAGGTGACGAGCCCGCAGGCGTTCGACGGCCTGCGGCAGGCAGGGCGGCCGGTGCGCCGGCTGGACCTGACCATCGCGACCGAGGACCACAACACCCCGACCCTGGCCATCGACCGGCCCATCGCCGACCCGACCAGCCGCACCCAGATCGAGACCCTGCGCCGCAACTGCGCTGAGTTCGGCGTGCGGCTGCACTCCCTGGGTGACAAGGAGCAGGGCATCGTGCACGTCGTCGGGCCGCAGCTCGGACTGACCATGCCGGGCATCACGGTCGTTTGCGGGGACTCGCACACCTCCACCCACGGGGCGTTCGGGGCGATGGCGTTCGGCATCGGCACGAGCGAGGTCGAGCACGTGCTCGCCACGCAGACGCTGCCGCTCAAGCCCTTCAAGACCATGGCCGTCACGGTCGAGGGCACCCTGCGCGACGGGGTGACCGCGAAGGACGTCATCCTGGCGGTCATCGCCCAGATCGGCACCGGCGGTGGGCAGGGCTACGTGCTCGAGTACCGCGGCTCGGCGATCCGTGCGCTCTCGATGGAGGGGCGCATGACGATCTGCAACATGTCGATCGAGGCCGGTGCCCGCGCCGGCATGGTCGCCCCCGACCAGACCACGTACGACTACGTGCAGGGCCGAGACCACGCGCCCACCGGTGCCGACTGGGACCAGGCCGTGGCGTACTGGGACACCCTGGCCACCGACGACGACGCGGTCTTCGACGCCGAGGTCTTCATCGACGCCGACACGCTCGAGCCCTTCGTCACCTGGGGCACCAACCCCGGTCAGGGTGTGTCGCTGTCGCAGACGGTGCCCTCGCCCGCCGACTACGCCGACCCCAACGACCGCGCCGCGGCCGAACGGGCGCTGGAGTACATGGACATCCAGGCCGGCACGCCGATGAAGGACATCGCCGTCGACGCGGTGTTCATGGGGTCGTGCACGAACTCGCGCATCGAGGACCTGCGGGCCTTCGCCTCGGTCATCAAGGGCCGCACCAAGGCCGAGGGGGTGCGCGTGATGGTGGTGCCCGGGTCCGCCCGTGTCCGGCTCGAAGCCGAGGCCGAGGGGCTCGACAAGGTGTTCACCGACTTCGGCGCCGAGTGGCGGTTCGCCGGCTGCTCGATGTGCCTCGGGATGAACCCCGACCAGCTCGCGCCGGGGGAGCGCTGCGCCTCGACCTCGAACCGCAACTTCGAGGGCCGCCAGGGCAAGGGCGGCCGCACCCACCTGGTGTCCCCGCTCGTGGCCGCCGCGACCGCCGTGCGCGGCACGCTGTCCAGCCCGTGGGACCTGACACACGACGAAGCCGTCCTCGAAGGAGCGCACTGATGGACAAGATCACCACGGTCACCGGGATCGCTGCGCCGCTCAAGCGCTCGAACGTCGACACCGACCAGATCATCCCCGCCGTGTACCTGAAGCGCGTGACGAAGACCGGGTTCGAGGACGCGCTGTTCTCCGGCTGGCGCCAGGACCCGGCGTTCGTGCTGAACCAGCCCGCGTACCAGGGTGCCCAGGTGCTCGTCGCCGGGCCGGACTTCGGCACCGGGTCGTCCCGTGAGCACGCCGTGTGGGCGCTCCGCGACTTCGGGTTCCGGGTGGTCGTGTCGCCGAAGTTCGCCGACATCTTCAAGGGCAACGCGGGCAAGCAGGGCCTGGTCACCGCGATGGTCACCGAACCGGACGTCGAACGGCTCTGGGCGGCGATCGAGGCGTCCCCGGGCATCCAGGCGACCGTGGACCTCGGCACCCAGCGCGTGTCGCTGGGCGATGTGGACGTGGCTTTCGAGATCGACGCTTACACTCGTTGGCGGTTGATGGAAGGGCTCGACGACATCGGGCTCACCCTCCGTGACGAGACCTCGATCACGGAGTTCGAATCCCGCCGGGCAACTTGGCGGCCGAAAACATTGCCGGTGAAGTAGTGAACTCTCTCGTACAGGACGCAGCAGCAGCAGGGGCACGCGTGGGACTCAAGTCAGACGAGATCGTCATCCGCGGTGGCAAGCCGCTGGTCGGACGCATCGAGGTCCGCGGCGCGAAGAACCTCGCGACGAAGGCGATGGTCGCATCGCTCCTGGGCGACACCCCGTCGATCCTCAAGGACGTGCCGGACATCTCCGACGTCAAGGTCGTCCGCGCGCTGCTCGAGGTGCACGGTGTGCGCATCACCGATCCTGCACGAGGCGAGCTCATCCTCGACCCGTCGAACGTCGAGTCGGCGCACTTCGCCGAGATCGACGCCCACGCCGGCTCGAGCCGCATCCCGATCCTGTTCTGCGGCCCGCTGCTGCACAAGCTCGGCGAGGCCTTCATCCCCGACCTGGGTGGCTGCCGCATCGGTGACCGCCCGATCGACTTCCACCTCGACGCCCTGCGCGCCATGGGTGCCGTCGTCGACAAGCAGATCAACGGCATCCACATCACGGCCCCGAACGGTCTCAAGGGCGCCAACATCGAGCTGCCCTACCCGAGCGTCGGTGCGACCGAGCAGGTCCTGCTGTCCTCGACCCTGGCCGAGGGCGTGACCGAGCTGCGCAACGCCGCGATCGAGCCCGAGATCATGGACCTCATCGCGATCCTGCAGAAGATGGGCGCGATCATCACGGTCGAGCCGAACCGCACGATCTTCATCGAGGGCGTCAAGACGCTCCGCGGCTACACGCACCGGGCGATCAACGACCGCAACGAAGCGGCGAGCTGGGCCTCCGCAGCACTCGCGACCAACGGCGACATCTTCGTCGAGGGCGCGAAGCAGCAGGAGCTCATGACCTTCCTCAACGTCTTCCGCAAGGTCGGCGGTGGGTTCGACATCCAAGAGGACGGCATCCGCTTCTACCGCGAGCTCGACGTCCTGAAGCCCGTCGTCATCGAGACCGACGTGCACCCCGGCTTCATGACCGACTGGCAGCAGCCGCTCGTCGTCGCCCTGACCCAGGCCGAGGGCCGCAGCGTCGTGCACGAGACCGTCTACGAGAACCGTTTCGGCTTCACCGATGCCCTGAACGAGATGGGTGCCGACATCGTCGTGCACAAGGAGGGACTGCCCGGGCACGACCGCCGCGTCGCGCGTCGTCCGTTCGAGCAGGCCGCCGTCGTCACCGGTCCGACCAAGCTGCACGGCGCGAACGTGCGCGTGCCCGACCTGCGTGGCGGGTTCAGCCACCTCATCGCGGCGCTGACCGCCGAGGGCGAGTCGCACATCACCAACGTCGGCATCATCAGCCGCGGGTACGAGCACTTCATCCCGAAGCTGCGGAAGCTCGGCGCGGACTTCGACTTCGCAGGCTGACGTGGCCACCGACCACGGCGCGACGCCGGACGATGCCGCGCGCCCGGTGCGTGGCGACCTCGACGTGGTGACCACCGGGCTGCCGAACCCCGGCCGCCGGTGGAAGCGCGGCGAACCCAACGTCGCCTTCCGCATCACGGCGGTCGCCGTCATCCCGCTGTTCCGGTGGGTGTCGGCGTACCGCTGGCACGGCCCGAACCGGTTGCCCGAGCACGGCGCGTTCGTGGTGGCACCGAACCACTACACGAACATCGACCCGCTGGTCGTCGGCACGGCCGTGTGGGTCAGTCGGCGCCTGCCGCGCTTCCTGGCCAAGGCCTCGATCTTCCGCGTGCCCGTGGTCGGCAAGCTGATGACCGGCATGGGGCAGATCCCCGTCGAACGCTCGGGACGCACCCGGCTCAACGACCCGCTGGGCGGTGGACGCAGCCTGGTCGAGCAGGGCGGCGCGGTGATCGTCTACCCCGAGGGCACCCTGACGCGCGACCCGGACCTGTGGCCGATGCGCGGCAAGACCGGAGCGGCCCGGATCGCGCTCGAGAACGACGTCCCGCTCATCCCGATGGCCCACTGGGGCACGCAGCGGATCATGCCGCGGTACTCCAAGAAGCTCAACCTGTTCCGTCGCGCCCACGTCGACGTCGTGTTCGGCACGCCGATGGACCTCTCCGCGTACCGGGGTCGTCCACTCGACGCCAAGCTGCTCAACGAGGTCACCGACAAGCTGATGGCCGAGATCACCGCGCTCGTCGAACAGCTGCGTGGCGAACGGGCGCCAGCGGTGCGCTGGGACCCGACCGCGAACAACCAGAAGGAGACCGGCAGGTTTGAGTGACGCAGCCGACCGGACCGGCGTGTCCGGCCTCCGACCGCACGACGACCACCCGGACCCGACCGCCGCTGCCCGCGGCGCCGTCGACACCGCGGCGATCCGCGTGGTCATGCAGTCCACGGACAAGCCCCGTGTCGCCGTCATCGGCGCCGGCAGCTGGGGGACCACGTTCGCGAAGGTCCTGGCCGAGGGCGGCGCCTCCACCGTCGTCTGGGCCCGCCGGCCCGAGGTAGCGCGCGAGATCACCGAGACCAAGCGCAACTCCGAGTACCTGCCGGGCATCAACCTGCCCCGGACCCTGACGGCGTCGACGTCGCTGGCCGCGGTGCTCGACGGCGCCGAACAGGTCTACGTCTCGGTGCCGTCGCAGACCCTGCGTTCGAACCTCGCCGCGATCCGCGAGCTTCTGCCCGCCGGTGTGCCCGTCGTCAGCCTGATGAAGGGCGTCGAGAAGGCCACGGGCCTGCGCATGAGCGAGGTGCTGCTCGAGGGCCTGGGGATCGACCAGGACCGCATCGCCGTCGCGAGCGGCCCGAACCTGGCACTCGAGATCGCCCGCCGCCAGCCCACCGCGGCCGTCGTGTCGTCGACGAGCGCGGACACCGCCAGCGCCGTGGCCGCCGTGGCGACGAACCCCTACTTCCGGTCGTTCATCAACACCGACGTCATCGGCACCGAGTTCGGCGGGGTCCTGAAGAACCTGATCGCCGTCGCGATCGGCATCGTCGACGGGGTCGGCTACGGCGAGAACACCAAGGCGTCGATCATCACCCGCGGACTGGCCGAGATGACCGAGTTCGCGGTGTCGCTCGGCGCGCAGCCGTCGACGCTGTCCGGGCTCGCGGGCCTGGGCGACCTCATCGCGACGTGCCAGTCGCCGCTGTCGCGGAACAACACCGCGGGTCGGCTGCTCGGGCAGGGGTACCGCTTCGACGAGGTCGTGCGGCAGATGAACCAGACCGCCGAGGGACTCGCATCGGTCGCACCGATCCTGGCACTCGCCGCGGCGAACGGCGTCGACATGCCCATCGTGGGGCAGGTGGCCGAGGTCCTCGCCGGTAGGCTCGATCCGCGCAACATCGCGCCGCACCTCACCGAGACCGACGAGCCCCAGGGCGAGTGACCGGTCCGACCACCCGGACTGGAGCGCCCATGAGCGAGAACGCCCCCGCCACCACCGTCGTCGTCGTGCTGTTCGGCGGCCGGTCGAGCGAGCACGAGATCAGCTGCGTCACCGCGGGCGGCATCATGGACGCCGTCGACCGTGGCGCGTACGACGTCGTGCCGGTCGGCATCACCAAGGACGGCGCGTTCACGCTGCAGCCCGACGACCCGGCGCAGTGGGCCCTGGTCGGCCAGCAGCTCCCCGTCGTGCCGGACAACGGCACGCGTGTGCGGTTCCCGTCCGCTGCCGAACCCCGCGCGCTGACCGTCGAACACCCCGACGGCTCCACGACCACGGTCCCCGTCGACATCGTCTTCCCGATCCTGCACGGACCGTTCGGCGAGGACGGCACCGTCCAGGGCATGCTCGAGACCGCCGGGCTGCCCTACGTCGGCGACGGGGTGCTCGCGAGCGCGCTGGCGATGGACAAGCACGTCGCCAAGGCCGTGCTCGAGCACGCCGGCCTGCGCGTCGCCCCGTGGACCACCGTGCTGCGCCGCGAGTGGATCGCCGACGAGCTCGGTGTCGCCGAGACGATCGCCGCGCACGGGTGGCCGCTATTCGTCAAGCCCGCCCGCGCCGGCTCGAGCATGGGCGTCTCGCGCGTCGACGGTCCGGACGAACTGGCCGCCGCGATGCACCTGGCGTTCGAGCACGACACCAAGGTGATCGTCGAGCCCCGCGTGGTCGGCCGCGAGGTCGAGGTCGCGGTGCTCGAGGGCCGCGACGGCGTGCCGCGCACCAGCCTGCCCGGCGAGATCGTCGTGGCCGAGGACGGCTTCTACGACTTCGCGGCCAAGTACCTGGGCGGCGACGAGCAGCTGCTGTGCCCGGCGCCTCTGACCGCGGCGGAGACCGACGTGATCCGCTCGATCGGTGCTCGCGCGTTCGAGGCGATCGGCGGCTCCGGGCTCGCCCGCGTCGACTGCTTCCTGACCGACGACGGCTTCGTCGTGAACGAGGTCAACACGATGCCGGGCTTCACCCCGTTCTCGATGTACCCGCGTTGCTGGGCCGCGTCCGGTGTCAGCTACCCGGAGCTCGTGACCGAGCTCATCGAGCTGGGACGCGCCGCCGTCCGCTGACCGCACCGCGCGCGCCTGTGGCTGGGTGCGTGTCGGCCTGGAGACTCGGTGTGGGTCCGGCCGCGCGCCTGTCGTCGCGCCTGTCGTCGCGCCTCTTGTTGCGCCTCTTGTCCGGTGGGTGGTCACGACACCCCGTGCGGTGTGCGCCGACCGGTCAGCATCCGTCGGTTCGCGCGTCGGCGAGCGACGGAACGTGACCACTCGGCGGAGCTGAGCGGGGTGTCGTGACCGGTCGGGAAGCCGGCTGGCCGGGCCCGTGGCTGGCCTGTGGCTGGTTCTGTGTCGGACTGGAGGCTCGGTGCGGGCCCGGCCGCAGGCCTCCTGTCGCCCTCTTGTCCGGTGGGTGGTCGCGACACCCCGTGCGGTGTGCGTCGACCGGTCAGCATCCGTCGGTTCGCGCGCTGGTGACCGACGGAACGTGACCACTCGGCGGAGCTGAGCGGGGTGTCGTGCCCGGTCGGAAAGCCGGCTGGCCGGGCGCGCCGGGCGCGCGGGGCGCGCGGCGGAAGCTGGTGCGTCAGCCGTTGACGTCGGACGGGTCGAGGCACCGGTGACCGTCCTTCGGCAGGGACGCGACGGCCGTGCCGATGTCCTGCAGGACCTGGTCGGTGGTCTTGGTCGAGTCGATGACGACCTGCACCGCCGGGTCACGACCGAACGTCGTGTAGACGATCCGCTTGCCCTCGTCGTCGCGGATCCAGTCCACCGTGCCCTTCGTGAAGCACGGCAGGTCGGAGACCGTCGGCACCGCGACCCCGCAGCGGTACAGCGCCGCCGACGGATCGCCCCACGCGGCGGTCGCCTGGGCGTTCGTGTTGCGCAGGGCGTACTTCGTGTCCACGGTGTCCGGCAGGCGGACCTGGGCGGTGGCGCACGCGGCGGCGTTCGCGGACGGGGCGGCGGTCATCGCGACGGCGTTCGTGCACCCGGTCAGCGCGGCGGCGACCAGGACGGTCACGCCCAGGGCGACGAGGGTGCGGCGTGCGGCGGACATCGGTGTCCAGGCTACCGTTCTCGTGTGGACGCGACGGACGAACGGACCGGACCGGTGGACGCCTGGACGGGGCCGACGGTGGGGGAGCTCGGGGAGTTGGTCGTGCTCGACCGCGTGACCGCGCGGCTGCCGTCCGGGGCGCCGATCGTGGGCCCCGGGGACGACTGCGCCGTGGTCGCGGCGCCCGACGGACGCTTCGTCGCCACGACCGACATGATGGTGCACGGGCCCGACTTCCGGTGGGCGTGGTCGACGCCCGAGGACGTCGGCTGGAAGGCGGCCGCGACGAACCTGTCCGACGTCGCGGCGATGGGGGCGGTGCCGACCGGACTCGTCGTCGCGATCGCCGCACCGCAGGACACCCCCGTGGCCGTGCTCGAGGGCATCGCGGACGGGTTCCGTCTGGCGGTCGACGCACTCGCTCCCGGGTGCGGTGTCGTCGGCGGTGACCTGTCGACGTCGTCGGCGTTCACCCTGGCGGTGACCGCGTTCGGCGACCTGCAGGGCCGGGCGCCGGTGCTCCGCTCGGGTGCTCGCGTCGGGGACGTGCTGGCGGTCGCGGGTGAACTCGGCGAGGCGGCGCGTGGGCTCGGGCGGTTGTTCCGCTCCGGGGTCGACGCCTCCGGGGTGCCGTCCGCCGAGGCGGTGCGGGTGAACGACCTG
Organism: Curtobacterium sp. VKM Ac-2922; assembly: GCF_022815645.1. GTDB lineage: Bacteria > Actinomycetota > Actinomycetes > Actinomycetales > Microbacteriaceae > Curtobacterium. Next base: position 86,991 of record NZ_JALGRO010000004.1, read on the forward strand.
GATGCTGACCCGACCGTGGCACGGCAGCGTCGCCCGGTGCCGCCGATCGACGGCGGGGCGGGTGCCGCACGGGCCGGCGCGACGGCGATGCTCGACCTGTCCGACGGACTCGCCATCGACGGCGGCCGTCTGGCGCGTGCGAGTGACGTCACCCTGGCGCTCGACGCCGACGCGGTGCAGGACGACGTCGCGCTGCACGGCGGCGAGGACCACGGACTGCTCGCGACGTTCCCCGCGGACGTCGCCCTGCCGAGCGGCTTCCGGCGGCTGGGCGTGGTGGTGCAGCGTGGCACCGCCGACGTCCTGCTCGGGGACCGACCCGTGCCGACGACGGGGTGGGACCCCTACGCCGACTGGGACGGCGCTGCGGGCTGAGGGCACGCTCGGCCGGCACGTGCGCTCGGCCGACTTGCTTGCTCAGGCCTCGGACGCCACGGCTTCCCACGCCACGGTCTCGCCGTAGCTGCGCTTGCTGAACGGCGCCAGGCCCGCGGGCCAGGTCGGCTCCGGGGACCGTTTGCTGCGCTCCACGACGACCACTGCGTCCGGCGTCAGCTTCGGCGCGAGGGTCGCGAGCACCTCGGTGAGCTCGGTCTCGGGGACGTCGTACGGCGGGTCGATGAACACCAGGTCGAAGGTGCGCACTGTGCCGCGCAGGTAGCCGAGCACCGGCTGCGGGTACACGTCGATCCGCACGCCCGTGACGCGCTGTTGCACGGCGCGCGCGTTCTCACGACAGACGGCCGCCGCTGCCGGAGCGCGGTCGACCAGCACGACCTCGACCGCGCCGCGCGACGCCGCTTCGAGCCCGAGCGCCCCGGTCCCCGCGTACAGGTCCGCCACCGAGGCGTCGTCCACCAGCCCGCGGGCGTCGAGCGACGAGAACAGTGCCTCGCGCACGCGGTCGCTGGTCGGGCGGGTGCCCGACTTCGGCACCCGGAGCGTCAGGGAGCCGGCGGCGCCGGCGATGATGCGGGTCATGCTGCAACCGTAGCGGCCGCAGGCGGTCCCACCGGAGTTGCCCACAGGGCCGCCGGACAGCGTTCTCCACAGGCCGGCCGGGAGGCTCGGGGCACGTCGGCCGTGACGGGTACCGTTGCCGTGTGGTCACCTCCAGAGCCGCCGCACCGGCGGACGCGCCCTCCGACACCCCCGACGGGGTCGCTGGCGCCGCGGTGCCCGCTCGGACCGAGTGGGGCCCAGCTCCGCTCGACACCCGGCTGGCCACGGTGCTGGGCGGTCGGACCGCGAAGGCCGTCGAGAAGGCCTTCGGTCACCGCACGGTGGGGGAGTTCCTCGAGCACGCGCCCCGGCGGTACGCCGAGCGCGGGGCACTCACCGCGCTCGACTCCCTGGCGATCGGCGAGTCGGTGACCATCGTGGCCGAGGTGGTCGACGTCCGCGAACGCACGATGCGGCAGCGGCGCGGGTCGATCCTCGAAGCCAAGATCGGCGACGGCAAGGGCCTGCTGACGCTGACGTTCTTCAACCAGGGCTGGCGCACGAAGGACCTGGTGGTGGGTGCCCGCGGCATCTTCGCCGGCAAGGTCGGCGACTACCGCGGCGCCCGGCAGCTGGCACACCCCGACTACGAGCTCTTCGACGACGACGACCCCCGGGCCACGGCCGACCCCGAGTCGGACGAGGCGATCCGGTTCTCGCAGCAGCCGATCCCGATCTACCCGGCGACGGCCTCGCTGTCCTCGTGGCAGATCGCCAAGGCCATGGCCGTCGTGCTCGACACCCTGCCGGACATCGCCGACCCGATCCCGTCCTCGGTGCGCACACGGCTGGGCCTGGTGCCGTTCCGTCGCGCGCTCGAGCTGCTGCACCGCCCCGAGAAGGTCGCCGACTTCAAGCGCGCACAGGACGCACTGCGGTACCGCGAGGCGTTCGTGCTGCAGACCGCACTGGTCCAGCGGCGGATCGCGGCCCGTGCCACCGCCTCGACGTCGCGCACCGCGTCACCCGGCGGCATCCTCGAACGGTTCGACGCCACCCTGCCCTTCACCCTGACCGACGACCAGCAGAGCGTCGGGGCCGAGATCGCGCACGACCTGGCCGGGTCGTGGCCGATGCACCGGCTGGTGCAGGGCGAGGTCGGCTCGGGCAAGACCCTGGTGGCGATCCGGGCGATGCTCACCGTGGCCGAGTCCGGCGGGCAGTCCGCGCTCATCGCGCCGACCGAGGTCCTCGCCGCGCAGCACCTGCGGTCGATCGTGAAGTTCCTGGGCCCCGACCTGGCGGCCGAGCTCCGTCCCGTCATCCTGACCGGCTCGCAGTCCACCGACGAACGACGGCGCGCGTTGCTGGCCGCTGCCTCCGGCGGCTCGCGGTTGGTCGTCGGCACGCACGCGCTGCTGGGCGACCGGGTCGACTTCGCCGAACTCGGGCTGGTGGTCGTCGACGAGCAGCACCGGTTCGGGGTCGAACAGCGCGAGGCCCTGCGCACGAAGGGGCAGACCCCGCCGCACGTGCTGGTGCTCACGGCGACGCCGATCCCGCGCACGGTGGCCATGACCGTGTTCGGCGACCTCGACGTCTCCACCATCGCGGGCATGCCGTCCGGACGCGCCGGTGTCGAGACCCACGCGGTCGGCCTCGCCGAGCACCCCGGGTGGGAGTCCCGCATCTGGACGCGGATGGCCGAGGAACTCGGCACGGGACGGCAGGCCTTCGTGGTCTGTCCCGCGATCGACGAAGCGCACGCCGAGGACGACGGCCCTGCGCTGGTCCGCGAGCAGGGGGCTCCCGACGGCGACGACGAGGCACCGAAACGCGCGCCGGCGACCGTGCTGGCCACCGCGGAACGCATGCGCACGATGCCCGTGCTGCAGGGGCGCCGGATCGAGGTCCTGCACGGCCGGATGTCCGGCGACGAGAAGGACCGCGTGATGACGGCGTTCGCGTCCGGCGACGTCGACGTCCTGGTCGCGACGACCGTGATCGAGGTCGGCGTGGACGTGCCGAACGCGTCGATGATGGCGATCCTCGACGCCGACCGCTTCGGGGTCTCGCAGCTGCACCAGCTGCGCGGCCGCATCGGCCGTGGCCAGTGGCCGGGCGTGTGCCTGCTCGTGACCACCGCCGAGGCCGACACCACCTCGCGCGAGCGTGTCGACGCGGTGGCCGCCTCGGACGACGGCTTCGAACTCGCCCGGGTCGACCTCGAGCTCCGGCGTGAGGGCGACGTGCTGGGCGAGCGGCAGTCCGGTGGGCGGTCCTCGCTCAACCTGCTGCGCGTCGTCCGCGACGCCGACCTCATCATGGACGCACGCGAGGAAGCCGAGCGGCTACTGGAACGCGACCCGGGCCTCCAGGACCAGCCGGAGCTCCGCGCCGCGCTGGCCCGGCGCCTCGACGAGTCGGACGCCGCGTTCCTCGGCAAGAACTAGCAGAGCCCGGTTCGGTATCGTCGCTGCCATGACGCAGATCGCGGTGGTCCCCGGATCCTTCGACCCCGTGACCCTTGGGCACCTCGACGTGATCGGGCGCGCGGCCGGGCTGTTCGACGAGGTCCACGTGCTCGTGGTGCACAACCCCGACAAGAAGACCGCGATGTTCGACGCCGTCGACCGCGTCCGGCTCATCGAGGAGTCCCTGGCCGAGGTCGGTGCACCGGAGAACATCCGGGTCGGGGAGTGGACGGCTGGGCTGCTCGTCGACTACTGCCGCCAGGTCGGGGCCTCGGTCCTGGTGAAGGGCGTGCGCTCCGGCGAGGACGTCGCCTACGAGACCCCGATGGCGATCATGAACCGGCACCTGGCGAACGTCGAGACGGTGTTCCTGCTGCCCGACGCCGCACGGGCCCACGTGTCGAGTTCGCTCATCCGCCAGGTCGCCAGCCTGGGCGGCGACGTCACGCCGTACGTGCCCGCGGTGGTCGGCGAGGCGCTCCGTCGGCGCCTGGGCTGACGACGCGCGCGCCACGCCGCTCCTCGACGTCTGCTCTGGTCCGCGCTAGGATGGTCGATCGTGTCTTCCCCCGTGACCAGCCCCTACGCCCTGCGCGTGCGTGACCTCGCGCACCGCCCGGGCGAGATGCGCGAGCACACGCTCGACATCACCGTCCCCGAAGCCCTCGGTGCCGGTGTCGTCGCGGTCCAGGAAGGCGCGGAGATGCACATCGAGCTCCGGCTCGAGGGGCTCCACGAAGGGGTGCTCGTCTCCGGGCACGCCTCGGCCGAGGCCACCGGGCAGTGCTCGCGCTGCCTGATCGACATCGCCGAGCCCGTCGAGGTCGATTTCGCCGAGCTGTTCGCGTATGATCCCTCGGAGGATTTCGACTTCCATGTTCACGAAGACCACGTGGATTGTGAACCGGTCGTTCGAGACGCGGTGGTGCTGTCGCTGCCGTTCCAGCCGGTCTGCCGACCGGACTGCCCAGGACTCGACCCGGTGACGGGTGAGCGACTGGCAGATCTGGGTGATCGCCCGGCGTCCGCGCCGACCGATCTCCGCTGGGCCGCGCTCGACGGACTCACGTTCGACGAGACCGACCGCACCTCCACCGACTGACCACCGACCAACCGAAAGAGAACCACCATGGCCGTTCCCAAGCGCAAGCAATCCCGTGCCAACACGCACGCCCGTCGTTCGCAGTGGAAGGCCGCGCCGGTCCAGCTCGTGAAGACGATCGAGAACGGTCAGGTCACCTACAGCCTCCCGCACCGCGCGAAGGTCGTCGAGGACTCGGCCGGCACCCCCCTGTACATGGAGTACAAGGGCCGCAAGGTCGCCGACGTCTGAGTGACGACACGCATGAAGGCGACGTCCGGTTCCGCGGGGTCCAACCCCGTGGGGTCGGACGTCGTTCGTCTGCAGGCCCTGCTGGGCGTGCAGGTCGACCCTGAGCTGCTGCAGCTCGCCCTGACCCACCGCTCGTTCGCGTACGAGCACGGCGGGATCGGGCACAACGAACGCCTCGAGTTCCTCGGGGACTCCATCCTCGGTCAGGCCGTCACGGTGAAGCTCTACCGCGACTTCCCGCACCTCGACGAGGGCGACCTGGCCAAGCGCCGGGCGAGCCTGGTGTCGACGGTCGCGCTGGCCGAGATCGCCCGACTGATCGGCCTGGGCGCCTACGTCCGCCTGGGCAAGGGCGAAGAGCTCACCGGCGGCCGCGACAAGTCCTCGATCCTGGCCGACACCGTCGAAGCCGTCATCGGTGCGACCTACCTGTCCGCCGGTCCCGACGACGCCACCGCGCTCGTCCTGCGGCTCGTGCAGCCGCTGCTCATCGACCCGGACCGCTTCGGTGCCGCGATGGACCCGAAGACCAGCCTGCAGGAACTGGCTTCGTCGCTCTCCCTCGGCAACCCCGTCTACCGCGTGACCGAAGAGGGCCCTGACCACGACAAGGTCTTCCACGCGACCGTCGTGCTGCAGGGCGAGGACATCGCGACCGGCTCGGGCACCAGCAAGAAGACCGCCGAGATGGCCGCCGCGCTCGACTCGTGGACGCGCCTGTCCGGCCGCACGATCGACACCCCGGCCGTCCTGCCCGCCGAGGCCTAGGGCGTGCCGGAACTCCCCGAGGTCGAGGTCGTCCGCGCCGGCCTCGAACCCGCCGTCAGCGGCGCCCGCATCACGGCGGTCCAGGTCGTCGACGAGCGAGCCCTGACCCGGCACGACGGCCCCGGCGAGGACTTCGCGCACCGGTTGACCGGGCGCACGATCCAGGCTGCGGTCCGCCGCGGCAAGTTCCTGTGGATGCCGCTCGACGACGCTGCCGACGGACCCGAGGCCCTGGTCGCGCACCTCGGCATGAGCGGTCAGATCCTGCTCGGCCGCGATCGACCGGCCGCCAGGCATCGTCGGATCCTGCTGCAGGTCCAGCCGGCGGGCACCACCCGCGACGGCTTCCCGGAGTCGCCGGTCGAGCTGGAGTTCGTCGACCAGCGGACGTTCGGGTCGATGGCGATCGACCGCATGGTGCCGACCGTCGACGGCGCTCCGGCCGGATCGGCGGGGGTCGTCGACCTGCAGCAGCCCGACGCCGCGTGGCGACGACGCATCCCCGGCCAGGTGTCGCACATCGCCCGCGACCCGCTGGACGCCGCCTTCGATGACGCCCGGTTCGTCCAGATGGCCCGCAAGCGCTCGAGCGGCATCAAGCGCGTGCTGCTCGACCAGGGCGTCATCAGCGGCATCGGCAACATCTACGCGGACGAGTCCCTGTGGGCGGCGAAGCTCCACCACGACCGCCCCGCCGACCGCCTGCCCCGGGCGACCGTGCAGCTGTTGCTCGACGAGGTGCGGAGCGTGCTGCGACGGGCCCTCGAGGACGGCGGCACGAGCTTCGACGCGCAGTACGTCAACGTGAACGGGCAGTCCGGGTACTTCTCGCAGCGCCTGAACGTCTACGGGCAGCAGGGCAAGCCGTGCCCCCGGTGCGGCACCACGATCGTCCGCGAGGCCTTCATGAACCGCTCCAGCCACCGTTGCCCCGTGTGCCAACCCAGCCCGCGCCTCCGCACGCGCTAGCCTGACGCCCAGCACCGCCCGAACAGCGAGCCACGAGCCACCCGGAGCACCACCGGACCACCGGAGACCGCATGTACTTGAAGAGCCTGACCATCAAGGGGTTCAAGTCCTTCGCGCAGCCGACGACGTTCGCATTCGAGCCCGGTGTCACGTGCATCGTCGGCCCGAACGGCTCGGGCAAGTCCAACGTCGTCGACGCCCTGGCCTGGGTGATGGGGGAGCAGGGCGCGAAGACCCTGCGCGGCGGCAAGATGGAGGACGTCATCTTCGCTGGCACCTCGACCCGCGGTCCGCTCGGTCGGGCGCAGGTGATGCTGACGATCGACAACACCGACGGGCTGCTGCCGATCGACTACAGCGAGGTGACGATCGCGCGCACCCTGTTCCGCAACGGGGGCAGCGAGTACGCCATCAACGGTGAGAACTGCCGTCTGCTCGACGTGCAGGAACTGCTGAGCGACACCGGTCTCGGTCGCGAGATGCACGTGATCGTCGGGCAGGGGCAGCTCGACAAGGTCCTGCACGCGACCCCGGAGGACCGCCGCGGATTCATCGAAGAGGCCGCGGGGATCCTGAAGCACCGCCGGCGCAAGGAGAAGACGCTCCGCAAGCTCGAGGCGATGCAGACCAACCTGACCCGGTTGTCCGACCTGGCGGGGGAGATCCGTCGCCAGCTGAAGCCGCTGGGGCGGCAGGCCGAGGTGGCGCGCAAGGCCCAGTCGGTCGCCGCGGTCGCCCGTGACGCCAAGGCCCGCATCCTGGCCGACGACGTGGTCCGCCTGCGCCGCGAACTCCACGAGCACCAGGAGGTCGAGGCCGGCCGGAAGTCCGAGCGCATCGTCCTGACCGAGCGGCTCGACCAGACCCGGGCGCGCCAGCAGCACGTCGAGCAGAGCATGGTCGGCGACGACGTCGACCGGGCCCGCACCGTGGTGCACCGGCTCGAGAGCGTCCAGGAACGCCTGCGCGGCCTGTCCAGCCTGGCGAACCAGCGGCTGATGTTCCTGGCGCAGCAGGCCGACGCCCCGCAGCAGGGCCCGACCGTCACCGCCGAACAGGTCGCGGGTGTGCGGGCCGAGGCCGAGCGCCTCGACGCCAGGGCCACGGCGATGGCCGGGGACCAGACTGCCGCCGCCCAGGCGGTGCAGCGCGCCCGGGCCGAGCTCGACGCGCTCGACGAGCAGATCGCAGCGCAGGCAGCGCAGGTGTCCCAGCACGACCTCGACGCGCAACGACTTGCCAGCGCGGTGGAGGTCGCCCGGTCGCGGCGCGGATCCGCCGTCGCCGACCGCGAGCGTCGGGAACGCGCGCTGGCCGAGGCGACCGACCGTGCCCGTGCCGCACAGGCCGCGCTGGCCGAGGTCGGACGGGACCCGTCCGTCGACGCCGACCCCGAAGCACTCCAGCGCGCGCTCGAGGCCGCCCGCGCGCGGCTCGAACAGGCGCAGACCGCACGGGACGCCGCGCGCGACCGACTGCACACCCTCGAGCGTGAACGCGACGCCCTCGACGCCCGGGTCGCCGCGCTCGGCATGTCGATCGACGTGCGCGACGGTTCGCAGGCGCTCATCGATGCCGGGCGTGCCGGGATCACCGGTCGCCTGGCCGACCAGCTCACGGTGACGCCCGGGTGGGAGAGCGCGATCGCCACGGCCCTGGACGGCCTGGCCGACGCGGTCCTGGCGGACGACCGAGCTGTCGCGCTCGACGCCGTCGCCCACGCCCGCGCCGCCGACATCGGGCGCATCGACGTGGTGGTCGCGGATGCCGGAGCGTCGAGGACGGACACGCCCGTCCCCGAAGGCGTCCGTCGCGCGCTCGACCTGGTGTCCGGGCCGCCGGCGTTGTCCGCGGTGTTGGCCGACACCCTCATCGCCGAGACGGACGACGTCGACCTCGACGCGGTGCTCGCCGCGGCGCCGCAGGCGACGGTCGTGACCCGCTCCGGTGACCTGGTGCGGGCCGTCCGCGTGACCGGCGGTGGTGAACGGACCACGTCCCGCATCGAGCTGGTGGCCGAGCGCGACGATGCGGTGGCCCGGCGCGACGCGATCCGCAGCGATGCCGAGGACGCGGCCACGAGCCTCCAGGCTGCGCGCACCGCGACGGACGAGGCGCGACGCCAGGCGGACGACGCCGACCGTGCCAGCCGCGCGTCCGCGGCGGCGGCAGCGGAGTACGACCGTCGCAGCGCGAGCGTGCGGGCGGGGGCGGAGAACGCCGCGGCCGAGGTGGAGCGGCTCCGTGCGGCCCTGGCCGAGACGGACGGTGCCGTCGAGGCTGCCGACGCGCAGCTGGCCACCGCTGAACAGGCGCGTGACGCACACGCTGCCGGACCACGTCCGACGGTCGACGCCTCGGCGCGGCCGGCGCTGCTCGACGCGCTCGAGCAGGCGCGCGCCGCCGAGATCGAGCAGCGCATCCAGGTCGAGACCGTGCGCGAGCGGGCACGGTCTGAGCGGACCCGCGCCGACCAGCTGGACCGGCAGCTCGAGGCCGAGCGTGCTGCGGCCGAGGAGGCCGCGCGGCTCGCGGTGATCCGGCGGGCGCAGATCGCGACGGCCGACAGCGTGCTGGCCGACCTGCCGGCGGTGCTGGGCGCCGTCGACCGGTCGCTCGCCGACGCCCGGGTGCAGCTCGCCACCGCCGAGTCCGAGCGGTCCCGGCGCAACACCGAGCTGCAGACCATCCGCAACGAGGAACGGGAGCTGCGGGACCGGCTGCAGTCGATCACCGACGGTGTGCTCTCGCTCGAGATGGAGATCTACGAGAAGAAGCTGCACGTGTCCGGCGTGCTCGACCGTGCGCAGAGCGAGCTCGGGCTGGTCGAGGCCGTGCTGGTGGCGGAGTACGGACCCCACGTGCCGGTGCCCGTCGACGTGCTCATCGACCCGAGGGTCCTGGCACGGCGGCACCGGGATGCCGAGCGGGCCGCGGCGGCGATGCAGTCCGGCGCCGAGGCGGCGGCCGATGCGGTGGCTGACGACCTCGACGCAGATGGCGTCGACGAGGATCTGCCGGAACTCGCCGTCGAGTCCACCCTGCCCGGCGGCCCGGCGCTGCCCGAGTTCGACGCGACGGACGACGTCGACCCCGCCGACGTGGCGACCGTGCCGTACGACCGACAGGAGCAGGAACGACGCCTCAAGGCCGCCGAGCGCGACCTCGGGCAGCTCGGCAAGGTGAACCCCCTGGCGCTCGAGGAGTTCCAGGCGCTCGAGCAGCGGCACGCGTTCCTGACGGAGCAGCTGGAGGACCTGCAGAAGACCCGCACCGACCTGATGACCATCATCGACGAGCTCGACCAGAAGATGCAGACGATCTTCGAGTCCGCGTTCAACGACACCCGGGACGCCTTCGACGAGGTGTTCCCGATCCTGTTCCCGGGCGGCTCGGGGTCGATCACGCTGACGGACCCGACGAACCTGCTGGCGACGGGCATCGACGTGCAGGTCAGGCCCGCCGGCAAGAAGATCGACCGGTTGACGCTGCTGTCCGGCGGTGAGCGCTCGCTGGCGGCGGTGGCGTTGCTGGTGGCGATCTTCACCGCGCGGCCGTCGCCGTTCTACATCATGGACGAGGTCGAGGCAGCGCTCGACGACGCCAATCTCGGTCGTCTGCTGACGGTGTTCGAGCGGCTCCGCGAGACCTCACAGCTCATCGTCATCACGCACCAGAAGCGCACGATGGAGATCGCGGATGCGCTGTACGGGGTGTCGATGCGCCAGGACGGCGTCTCCGCGGTCGTCGGGCAGCGCGTGCAGCGCCGCGAGCCCGAGCCCGCCGACGCGGCCTGACGGCGGCGGCGGCCGCGGGGGCGGCGCCGAGTCTCGGTCTGGCGGACAGTTTCGACCCTGCGCGACCCGCAGGATGTCCGCAGGGCCGAGTCTCGGCGCGCGGCCGGCGGGCCCGACCGCGGCAGCAGACGGACAGGAGGCGCGGTGCCAGCTGGCACCGCGCCTCCAGTCCGTCTCGTGCACCGGGGAAGTTACGCTCGTCCGGTGCAGCAGTCCAGGTGGTTCGCGCCCGTCGGCGCAGCGGTCGCGTTCCTGGCGGTCCACGCCGTGCTGTGGTGGCTCGCCACGACGCTGCCCAACCAGCCGATCGGTGACGTCGAGATCACCTACCGACGGTGGATCGCGACCGGGCTGACCGACCACGTCTGGGTCGGCACCGACACCGCCTGGGTCTACCCGATCCTGGCGATCCTGCCGATGGCCGCCGCGGCGATCGGTGGTGTCGAGCACATCGCCACCGGGTGGCTCGCGCTCATGGTCGTGCTCGACGCGGTCGCCTGCGTGTTCCTCTGGCGGTTCCGCGCGCTCGGCGTCCGGGTCGTGTGGTGGTGGCTGCTCTTCCTGCTCGCGCTGGGGCCGATCGGGCTCGGGCGGATCGACACCGTCGCGACGGCCGTCGCGATGATCGGCGTGTGCTTCGTCGCGACCCGGCCGGCCGTGGCCTCCGCGGTGTTCACCGCCGCCGCGTGGGTCAAGGTGTGGCCCGCGGCGCTCGTCGGCGTGCTGCTGGTGCTGCGGCGCGGCCACCGTCGCGGTGTGGTCGTCGGGGCGCTGACCGTCACCGCCGTCGTCGTGCTGGTCGACGTGCTGTTCGGCGGCGCGGCGTACCTGCTGTCGTTCGTCGGCCAGCAGTCCGGCCGTGCGCTGCAGATCGAGTCGCCGCTCGCGACGCCGTTCATGTGGGCCGCCGCCGCGCACGTGCCCGGTGCCGCGGTCTACTACGACACGGGCATCCTGACCTTCGAGGTCTCGGGCGCCGGCACCCACCTGGCCGCGGCGCTCTCGACACCGCTGATGACGGTCGTCGTGCTCGGCGGGGTCCTGCTGGCGGCGTGGGCGGTCGGCCGTGGCGCTCGTCGTACGGACGTCGCGCCGGTGCTCGCGCTGCTGTTCGTCGCGGCGCTCATCGCGACGAACAAGGTCGGGTCGCCGCAGTACGTCGGGTGGTTCGCGGTGCCGATCGTGTGGGGACTGGTCGCCGGACGGGGCAGCGCCCGCCGGTTCCTGCCGGTCGCGATCGCCGCGGTGCCGATGGCGCTGCTGACGCAGGTGATCTACCCCGGCTACTACGACCAGGTGCTCACCGTGCAGCCGTGGATCCTGGTCGTGCTGACGCTCCGGAACGTGCTCGAGGTCGCGCTGCTGGTGTGGGCCGTCGTCGCGGTGGTGCGGATGGGGCTGGGAGGGACGCGGGGGCGCGTCGGTGCTGGTGCTGGCACGGCTGCCGCCGCTGGCGCGGCTGGCTCGGACGGCGTGTCTGGTGCGGACGGTCCTGCGCGGACGCGTCCGCCGAGGGGCAGGATGGACGCATGATCGTCGCCTTCTCCGTCGCTCCCTCCGGTGGGCCGTCCGCACAGTCCGACGGGTCCGTGCACGATGCCGTCGCGGCAGCCGTGCGGGTCGTCCGCGACTCCGGGTTGCCGAACCGCACGTCGTCGATGTTCACCGAGATCGAGGGCGAGTGGGACGAGGTCATGGACGTCGTCAAGCGCGCCACCGAGGCCGTGGGGGAGTACGGCACGCGGGTGTCGCTCGTGCTGAAGGCCGACATCCGCCCGGGGTGGACCGGGGAGCTCGACGGCAAGGTGTCGCGTCTCGAAGCCGCGCTCGGGGACGGTTCCTGAGTCCTCGTCCGACACGCCGCCCGGGTTGCCGGTGATGTCGGTGGTCGGGTGTGTCATGGCCGCAGGCAGTCACGACCGGTGGCGCCGACAGGGCGAGGAGTCAGCGATGCTGCACGACGAGATGCACGACGGCTGGTGCGACGACTGCGACACGCAGACGGTCGTCGTCGATCGTGACGCCGCGTCGGGCAGCGCCTGGGCGACGTGCACGGAGTGTGGTGCCGGGTGGGTGCACCGTGACGATTCGCCGGAGCACCGCGTCGTCGAGCACGAGCAAGAGCGCCGCGCCGCCTGACGGTCCTGCTGCAGGACGGCCCTTCGGTTCTGGTCGAATCGATTCGGCCGGGGCTTCCATCGACGCGTTGGAGCGGTCTACACTGACCGGGTACCCCGCCTGACGGGCCCGGTACGGACCCGACCGCCAACCACGTTCGAAGACCAGGCACATGTCCCAGCTCTCGCCGGCGCGTCGCGCGCTCGCCATCACCGCACTCGCCCTGGGCGGGTTCGCCATCGGGTCGACCGAGTTCGTCGCGATGGGGCTGCTGCCGAACATCGCGCAGGCGCTGCTGCCCACGCAGTACGCCGCCGACCCGGACGCCGGGATCGCGCACGCCGGGTGGCTCGTCAGTGCCTACGCGCTGGGCGTCGTCGTCGGTGCCCCGACCATCGCGGCGATGAGCGCGAAGTTCCCCCGCAAGGGCCTCTTGCTCGTCCTGCTCATCGGCTTCGTCCTGGCCACCATCGCCAGCGCACTGCTGCCCTCGTTCGGCCTGGTGCTCCTGGCACGATTCGTCGCCGGCCTGCCGCACGGCGCCTACTTCGGCATCGCGTCCATCGTCGCCGGCGACATCATGGGGCCGGGCAAGCGCGGCAAGGGCATCGCGATGGTGCTGCTCGGGCTGTCCGTCGCCAACGTCATCGGTGTGCCGGCCATCACCTGGGTGGGGCAGAACGCCGGCTGGCGCGTGGCGTACGGCGTCGTCGCCGTGCTCTTCGTGGCCACGTTCCTGGCCGTCGCCGCGTTCGTGCCGCGCTCCGCCCGCGACCAGTCCGCGTCGATCGGCCGCGAGCTCCGGGCGTTCCGTGTGCCGCAGGTCTGGCTCGTGATGGGGCTCGGGGCCGTCGGCTTCGGTGGGTTCTTCGCCGTGTACTCGTACATCTCGCCGCTGGTCACCACCGTGACCGGACTGCCCGAAGCCGTCGTGCCGCTCGTGCTCGTCGTGGTCGGGCTCGGCATGGTGGTCGGCGGGATCCTCGGCGGGCACCTGGCCGACCACAGCGTCAAGCGCACGATCTACATCGGCATGCTGGCGCTGATCGCGTCGCTGCTGTTCATCGTGCTGACGGCGCAGTGGACCGTCGGCGTCTTCGTCGGGGCGTTCCTGCTCGGCGCCACGTCGTCGGCCATCCCGCCCGCCGTCCAGTCGCGGCTGATGGACGTCGCGGGTGATGCGCGCACGATCGCCGCGGCGCTGAACCACTCGGCCTTCAACATCGGCAACTCGCTCGGCGCGGCCCTGGGTGGCGCGGTCATCGCCGCCGGGTTCGGGTTCGTCGCGCCGGGGTGGCTCGGCATCGGCCTGGCGCTCCTCGGTGTCGGCATGACGGCGGTCAGCTACAGCGTCGAGCGTCGGACGACCCGGCGCGCGCGGCTGACCAGCCGGCACCCGTCGACGGGCCCGATCACGGCGCCGGTCCCCACCGCCTGAGCAGCGGACGGCTGGGTCACGCTGTTGTGGCGCCGCGGCGTCGCGGGCGCTGCCATCGCCGCCAGAGCCGTTGCAGGTCGCCCCACCGGCCGGCCAGGAAGACGCCGAGTGCGGTGACCCCGACCGCCGTCAGCGCCGGCCCGACCCACCCGAGATCGATCGACTCGCGGTCGTACACGATGGTCGGCAGACCGTCGTCCTCAGCGTCGACGTCGCGCCACCCGGCGCGCACCGGTGCAGTCGGTACCTCGTCAGGCGAGAACCCGCCGTCGTCCAGGCTGACGTCGTGCAGCGTGCGGTTGCCGTCGTCGGCGGTCCAGTTCCCGAACGCCGTGCACGTCTCGCCGTACCGCGCGGGCTCACACGAGACGTGCTTCGCCGTGAAGGTGCCCCAGTGGACCGGTTCCCGAAGGGACGCCCGCTCGGCGACGGTGATGGCGACACACGCGACGGTGACCGCGGCGAGGACCAGGTACGTGGCCATCGCCAGCGCCGTGACGACGGGGTGACGTCGACGGAGAGTGGAAGCGGTGTGTCGTCGTCTGGCCGCAGGTCGCCGTCGGGGTCCGCGGGTGCCGTCCGGCGGGTTCGATGGTGCCACGACTCGATCGTAGGGCCGCGCGACCCGTCAACCCGGCCGTCGAGTGGTCGCGACACCCCGTCCGCGCTGCACCGAGTGGTCGGAGAACGTCGATCGGCCCCGGTCCGGCCGACGATCCGTGACCGCTCGGCGAAGGCGAGCGGGGAGTCGTGACCAGTCGGGGCCGATCGAGAGGGAGAAACTGCCGAACAGGAGCCGCGGGGGCTACAGCCCGTGCGGGCTGCCGTCCTCGAAGATGATGCCGTCGGTGATGGCGCGCTTGCGCAGTGCCACCTTCGTGCCCACGTCGAAGCCGGCCACGCGGTACTTCTCGCGGATGCGCTTGAGGTAGCTCTTGGCGGTCTCCTCCGAGATGCCGAGCTGGTACGCGACGCTCTTGACGGGCTCGCCGCCGCCGTACAGTGCCATGACACGACGTTCCTGCGCGCTGAGCTTCGGGACACCACCCACGTCGCCGCTGTTGATCGCCAGGTCGAGTTCGGCGGACACGTACTGCTCGCCGCGCTGCGCCGACCGGATCGCCTCGACGATCATCTCGGCGTCCTCGCTCTTGACCAGGTAGCCGAGCGCTCCGGACCCGAGGGCCTCGCGCACGACGTTCGGCTCGGAGTACGTGCTCATGACGACGGTCTTCACACCGGCGGTCTTGAGCGTCGAGATCTTCAACGAGACCGGGATCGAGTCCTTCAGGTCGAGGTCGAGGAGCACGACATCGACCGGGAACGCCGGGCTGGTGAGCAGCTCGGGCCAGGTCGTCACGGCGGCGACGAGCGTGATGTCGTCGGCGGCACCGCGGATCCACTCGGTGAGCGCGCCGAGGAGCATCCTGTGGTCGTCGACGAGGGCGAGTCGGATCGGTTGCTCTGGAGTCGCCATGCTGGCGTCCTTTCTCGTGGTCTGCGTGGCCGAGCCTAGGTGGCGGGCGCACTCGGGTGGCGCAGGCTGTCCGGGTGTCCGGCAAGCGCGTCGGGACACGTCACATCGTGGGGTGCCGGCTCACGACGCAGTGGGCGTGGACGTGGACCGCGCCGTCCCGCATCGTGTCGGTGTACGGGCCGATCCGGGCGAGACCGCTCCAGGTCGCCGGTCCGAGTCGCCGACGGGGGATCCCGCGGGACTCGATGACGATCGGCACGTCCATCGTGTCGTCGGTCACCGGGTGACCGTCGCTGCCGACGGGCCCGAGCGTCACCGACACCATCGGGACCCCGGGCTGCAGTCCACGTCCGTCGCCGACCATCTGCCACAGCGCCTGCAGCAGTCCGTCACGCTGGGCCGGCGTCAGGTGACCGGCGAGCGACCCGGGGTCGGCGACACTGACCGCACGTCCCAGGTGGTCGGACTCGGTGATCGCGTGGTAGAGCCAGGTCTCACGGCGGCCCTCGATCAGGTGCAGGCGGAGTTCGGTGGCCAGTGAGGCGGCGACCGACGAGGACGCGTCGGACAGGGGCAGCGGGTCCGTCCCGTTGGCGACGGCGTCCAGGAGCTTCTCGGCGGCCAGGTCGAGGCGCGCGAGCTCGTCCGACGCCAGCATCCCGACGGCGAACTGGGGTGCCGTGACGTTCGACTGCACGAGCACCCGGTCGAGTTCGCGTTGCACCAGCTGCCGGAAGCGGTGCGTGACGAAGATGGCCACCGACGGCGGCACGACGACCAGGGCGAGCATCGAGAACAGCCCCGGGATCGTGTCGGCCGTGATCGGCGTGGAGGCGATCGACATCGCCACGAACGCCAGCCCGAGCACCGTGATCGCGGTCGCGACCTCGCGCGCCGGACGGAGGGTCGCGACGGGCAGCAGGGCGAACCCGGCCGCGACCGACGCGGTCGCCGTGTGGGCCAGGTCGTGCTCGGGCCACACGCCGATGAAGTCGAGCGTCACGACGCACGCGAGCACGACGCAGATCAGCACGAACGCGACACCGGTCAGGCGTTCGCCGTACGTCATGACGCTCAGCGCGACACCGACCGACGCGATGGCGAAGAGGATCCAGGCCGCCGCCGGCAGCCACGGCATCGAGTAGTCGTTCCACCGGGTCAGGAAGAGCGCGATGCCGGCCACGGCCTCGACCGCGGTCAGGACAGCGGCACCCAGGCCGAGGTGCCCCGCACCGAGTGACGCCCCCGGCTTCGCGGCCTGCCGCAGCGAGCGTGCGCCGGTGGAGGTGGAGGGGAGGCCGCGCGCCTGCCGACGTTCCGTGCCCCGGTACCGCTCACGGGCCTCCCGTCGGGTCCGCGGAGCGGGCTGCTGCGGCTCGCCCGGGAGTCCGCGGTTGATGGTGTCCTCTGGCAGTCGGCTCATCGTGGTGCCTCCAGGACGACCGTGGTGCCGGAGCCCGGCGCGGAGAACAGCCGCGCGTCACCGCCGACCTCGCGCAGACGGTTCACGACGCTCTCCTTGAAGCCGAGGCGCTCTTCGTCGATGGCGCCGATCTCGAACCCGACACCGGAGTCGGTGACCATCGCACGGACCATGTCGTTGTCGTGGACGATCGTGACGTGCGCCTCGGCGACACCCGCGTGCCGGCGGACGTTCTCGAGGCACTCGGCCAGCGCGAGCAGGAACGCATCGAGCACGTGCGACGGCAGCAGGACCTGCCCGGTGCCGTGCCAGCTGACCTCGAGGCCCATCCGGCCGAACCGCTGCTTGACCGACTCGAGGGTCTGCCCGAGCGGAGACTCCTCGGCGCGGGTCAGGGAGTAGTCGCCGGACTGTTGCGGCTGCGGGGTCGCACCGAGGCGCAGGTGCCGGAGCAGGCGGGCGTCCTCGGCTGCCTGCTCGCGCATGGCCTGCTCGGAGACACCACGGCCGGAGTGCGCCAGCAGGGTGAGCGTGGCGAGGACCGTGTCGTGCAGCAGCCGGGCGCCCTGTCGGCGCTGGGCCTCGGTCTCGCTGGCCTGACGTTCGGCGCGGTGGGCGGTGCCGATGCTGTAGATGCGGCGGGCGACCCGGGGGATGCTGAGCGAGATCCAGTACGCGACGACCGCCGTCAGGATCCAGCCGAGCGCGGTGCCGCCGACCGTGGTGTTGAGGACCGACCCGGTCGCGTGCACCATGATCGCCAGGGACGCCGCACCGCCGAGGACCGACAGTCCGAGTCCGGCCAGGTGCCCGCGCTGCGCCATCAACAGCGAGGACAGCCCACCGGCAGCCAGCGGGACCAGGCCGCTCGCGACGACGAGCCGGTCCTCGCCGGTGGTCGCGGTGGTCAGGACGAGCAGTGCGGACAGGCCCGAGACCTGCGCCAGGGCGGTCCACCAGACGGCGCCGTTCCAGCCGAAGACCACGAGCGCGCCGATCATCACGACGATGCAGGCGACGCCGATCGCCAGGGGACCGGCCGGCACCGCGAACGAGCAGAGGACGCTGACCAGGCTGATCAGCGTGCAGACGATGCCGACGACACGGGTCGTCGACCGGAGGAGCCGGTCACGTTCCTGTGCGATGAGTTCCATCGGTGTCCTGAGAGAGATGTCGTCGGTCGTCGTGGGACGCGTGTCGTCGTCGACACGCGGTGGTGCAGGTGCTGCTCTTTCCGGTGCCCGTCCGTTCGGGTTCGCGAGCGGTTGGGAAACGCGAGCCTCGGTCGTGACCGACACTCGGCCATCATTCCACGGGGGACACCCGATGGGGGTCGTTCGGCGCGCCAGGTCGTTGGGTTTGGCAACGAAGTCGTTATCGCGGGCGCGATGGAGTCGTCACCGCACGCGCTCAGTCGAGCAGTCGGCGCAGGTGTTCCCCGACCGCCTGGTGCTCGATGAGGAACCCGTCGTGCCCGAACTCGCTCGCGATGACCGCCGCACGGTCACCGTCGATCGCTCCCGGCACCCCGGCCGCGATCCGGTGCTGGTCCTCGACCGGGAACAGCCGGTCGCTCGAGATCCCGACGACGAGGGTGCGCGCCGAGATCCGGCCGAGCGCGGCCGCCACCCCGCCGCGCCCCGCCCCGAGGTCGTGCGAGTCCATCGCGTGGGTCAGCGTGACGTACGTCGAGGCGTCGAACCGGCGGGTGAACTTGTTGCCGTGGAAGTCGAGGTAGCTCTCCACCGAGAACCGGCCGTCGTCGCCGAGCGGTGACACGTCGGACTGCCACGACCGGTCGAACCGCCCGTTCAGCTCGTCCGAGGCGCGGTACGTCATCATCGCCATCCGCCGGGCGAGTGACAGCCCGCGGGAGGGACCCTCGCCGGCGTCGGCCTCGAAGTAGTCGCCACCGGCGAACCCCGGGTCCATCTGGATCGCGGCCCGCTGCAGCGAGTTCGCGGCGATCTGGTCCGCGGTGGTCTGTGCGGTGCTCGCGAGCACCGCCAGCCGCTCGACCCGCTCGGGGTGCACCGTCGCGAACTCGAGCGCGTGCATGCCGCCCATCGACCCGCCGACGACGGCCGCGAACCGGTCGATCCCCAGCGCGTCGGCGAGCTGGACCTGTGCCTGCACCTGGTCGCGCACGGTCACGAACGGGAAGCGCGAGCCCCACTCCACCCCGTCGGGCGCCACCGACGAGGGCCCGGTCGAACCCTGGCAGCCGCCGAGCATGTTCGGCGCGACGACGAACCAGCGGTCGGTGTCGATCGCCCGGCCCGGCCCGACGACGTCGCCCCACCACCCGGCGGTCCGGTGGCCGGGGCCGGCGTCGCCCGTCACGTGCGAGTCGCCGGTCAGTGCGTGGAACACCAGGATCGCGTTGTCGCGGTCGGGTGCGAGCTCGCCCCAGGTCTCGTAGGCGATCCGCACGCTCGGCAGGCGGCCGCCGCGGACCCACTGCTCGCCGATCGACACGAACCGCCGCGATCCGGGGTGGTCGCCCGGACGCCAGGCTCCGGTGACGGGCGGCTTGCCGAGGGTGCCGAGCGCGGTGCCCGGGACCAGGGTGGACGGCACGGAGTCCTCGGGAGTCGTCTGCCAGTCCATGGTGCGTCCATTCTCGTGGACGGGCGGCCCGGGCGCCGCCGTGTTACGTCCGCCGGGGCGCGTGGTCGGGTCGCGCCCGGTGCGACACCGTGGACGTCGTCCGACATCGGATCTGTCGCACGAGCGGAGGTGTCCCACGGAGACGACGATGCCGCTGTCGTGCGACAGCGGCATCGTCGTTCCGCCGGCAGCGCGAGCGCGGCGCCAGCGAGGGAGCTACGCGCGCAGCCCCGCCTGCGACACCGCACGCGCCGCCGCGAGCCCGGCTTCGAGGTCCGCCTTCAGGTCGTCGACGTTCTCGAGCCCCACGGACAGGCGCACCAGACCCGGCGTGACCCCGGTGGTCAGCTGCTGCTCGGGCGTGAGCTGCGAGTGCGTGGTCGACGCCGGGTGGATGACGAGCGACCGCACGTCGCCGATGTTCGCCAGGTGCGAGAACAGCGTCAGGTTGTCCACGAGCGCACGACCCGCGTCCACGCCGCCCTTGAGCTCGAACGACAGCACCGCGCCGACGCCCTTCGGTGCGTACCGGCTGGCGGCGCCGTACCAGGGCGAGGTCGGCAGGCCCGCGTACGCCACCGTGGCGACGTCCGGGTGCGCGTCGAGCCACTCCGCGATCTCCTGCGCGTTCTGCACGTGCCGTTCGATGCGGAGCGACAGGGTCTCGATGCCCTGCAGTAGCGCGAATGCCGTGTCGGGGGAGTTGGACGCGCCCAGGTCGCGCAGCAGCTGCACCCGCGCCTTGATGATGTAGGCCAGCGCGTTGCCCACCGCCTCGGCGAAGACGGCCCCGTGGTACGAGGGGTCGGGCGTGTTGAACTCGGGGAACTTCTCCGGGTGCTCGGACCACGGGAACGTGCCGCCGTCGACGATGATCCCGCCGATGACCGTGCCGTGCCCGCCGAGGAACTTCGTCGCGGAGTGCACCACGATGTCGGCGCCGTGCTCGAACGGACGGATCAGGTACGGCGTCGCGATGGTGTTGTCGACGATGAGCGGCACGCCGGCCTCGTGCGCGATGCCCGCGACCGTCGTGATGTCGAGCACGTTGATCTTCGGGTTGCCGATCGTCTCGGCGAAGAACAGCTTGGTGTTCGGGCGGACGGCGCGGCGCCACTCCTCGGGGTCGTCCTGGTCCTCGACGAAGGTGGTCTCGATGCCCAGGCGTGCCAGCGTGTACTTGAACAGGTTGTACGTGCCGCCGTAGATCGACGACGAGGACACGATGTGGTCGCCCGCCTGCGCGATGTTCAGCACCGCGTACGTCTCGGCCGCCTGGCCGCTCGCGACGAGCAGCGCGCCCGAACCGCCCTCGAGCGCGGCGATGCGCTGTTCGAGGACGTCGTTCGTCGGGTTCATGATGCGCGAGTAGATGTTGCCCGGCTTCGCCAGCGCGAACAGGTCACGCGCGTGGTCGGAGTCCTGGAAGACGTACGAGGTCGTCTTGTAGATCGGCGTCGCACGGGCCCCGGTGGTCGGGTCCGGCTGCGCGCCGGCGTGGATCTGCGTGGTCTCGAAGCGCCACTGGGCGGCGTCGTTGTCGGTCATGTCGGGCTCCTGTCCGTCTGCTGGCGTCCCGGCCGGGAGGCTCGGATCACGTGCGCGTCGCGGCTCACGCTACGGACGTGGCCGGGCGGGCACCAGCGCTGCCGACTCGTGACGTAACGCGCGCTGCGGGCGCGAGCCGGGCCTCCCGTCCGCCGCGCGCACGGTGCGCGCCTGGCGTGTGGTGCGCACCTGGCCGGCTGGTGCGCGGTTGTTGCCGTGCACGGGGCGGGCAATCTCGCACGTACCGTCAACCTCGCACGTACCGCAAACCTCGCACGGTGCGCTCGTCCGTCGGCGGTGACCACGGGGGATCGGTCGCGGCCTGCCGCGACGTCGCGCGCTGCCGACTGAGCGCAGCGAAGACGACCGCCTGCGCGGAGATGTCACTGCCGGAACAGCCAGCCGACCTTCGGCTCGAGCAACCACCGCATGGCACGGCGCACGAACGGCTGCGCCAGGAACAGGCTCACCGCGCACGCGATCGCCACCATCAGCAGCACGAACGGCCATGCCGAGTGCGGACCGGCCAGCACGCCGGACTCGCGGATCGGGTAGAGCACGAAGGTGTGGAGCAGGTAGACGTACATCGTCGCGGCACCGAACTGCGTGATCCACACGTTCCGCCGCGGCACGAGCACCAGGAACGACGCCGTCAGCAGGGTCGCCAGCAGCATCAGCCCGAAGCGGACGGCCCCGGCCCACCAGGCGTCCTCGCCCAGGCCGGAGTACGAGTCGTCGTAGAAGAACCAGTGGTGCAGGTCGAACTCCTTGAACTGCGGGATCCACACCACGCACGAGACCGCCCACGCCAGGAAGACCAGCCCCGCCGCGAGACGCACCCGGACCACCGTGCGGCGACCGGCCTCGTACCAGCGGTCGAACACGCCCCACTGCTTGACCTGCCATCCGAGCAGGAAGAACGGCAGCAGGCTGATCGCCCGCGACAACGAGAGCGTCGAGTCGACGTTGTCGAAGTACCCGACGCCGATGCTGAACACGACCGCCCAGAACAGCGGCCACCGCAGCTGCGCCAGGTACGGCAGGATCAGCCGGAAGATCCCGAGCGCCAGCAGGAACCACAGTGTCCACGTCGGCTGGGTCGGGTTGAACGTCTTGCCACCCTCGACGATCCCCTGCACCACGGTCCAGATCGTCTGCATGATGATGTACGGCACGACGATGTCGGTGATCGTCCGCCGCATCCGCTTGGCCGTCGGGGTGTCCGCCGACGAGAAGTACCCGCTGATCACACCGAACGCCGGCATGTGGAACGCGTAGATGAACGTGTACAGCGCCAGCGCGTGCTCGCTCGCGGTCGTCTGGCGCTGGATGGCGTGCCCGATCACCACGAGCGTGACCGCCAGGAACCGCGCGGTGTCCCACATCGGGATCCGCACGCGGGCGCGGCCCGGCTCCAGGCTGGTCGCCGGGGCCGAGGGAGCCGGGGGAGCTGCGTCGGTCGTCATCGACGGTCACGGTACCGGGAACCGAGCCGCCCGGTGTCGGTACGGTGGCCACGTCACCACGCCGACCCGACCGGTCGGCCACCGCCGGACAGCTGGAGGAACCACATGGCACGTCGCGTCGTCGTCACCGGAGCGAGCTCGGGCATCGGAGCAGCGACCGTCCGCCGCTTCCGCGCGCAGGGCTGGGACGTGCTGGCGGTCGCCCGCCGCGCCGACCGGCTGGCGGCGCTCGCCGCCGAGACAGGCGCCGAGACGATGGTGGTCGACGTCACCTCGGCCGACGACGTCGCCGCGCTCGCCGCCCATGTGGCCGCGACCGGGGGTGTCCACGCGCTGGTCAACAACGCCGGGGGTGCGCTCGGGTCGGCCACGGTCGAGGAGTCCGACGTCGAGGACTGGCGCACGATGTTCGAGGTGAACGTCATCGGCACGAAGCGGGTCGTCGCCGCGCTGTTGCCGCACCTGCGGGACGGCGCCCGGGCCGAGGGCAGCGCGGACATCGTCACCGTGACCAGCACCGCGGGGTTCGTGTCGTACGAGAACGGCGGCGGGTACAACGCCGCGAAGGCCGCCGAGCACGCCCTGGTCGGAGCCCTGCGCCTGGAGCTGAACGGCGAGCCGATCCGCGTGGTCGAGATCGCGCCGGGGCTGGTGAAGACGGACGAGTTCGCACTCGTGCGCTTCGGCGGCGACGCGGCCAAGGCGGCTGCGGTCTACGACGGGGTCGAGGACCCGTTGAGCGCCGACGACGTGGCCGAGGCGATCGTGCACAGCGTCGAACTGCCCCCGCACGTCAACCTCGACCTGATCACCATCCGTCCGGTGGCCCAGTCGGCACAGCACAAGCTCGCCCGCGGCGCCCTGGCGCCGAAGGCGTAGCCGCACCCGCCCGCACCCGCTCGCCCGCACCCGCCCGCACGCGCCCGGGCGGCAACTGCAGGTCGCGGCGGTGGCGCCCCTGCCGGTACCGTGGTCGGATGCCGATCAGCAGCGAACCCGCCGAGTCCCCGTCGCCAGCTGTGGTCACCGTGACGAGCGGCCCCGAGGTGCTCGGCTGGCTGGAGTTCGGTGACGCGGCCCGCCTGCTCGCCAAGGACGTGCTGTCCGCCGGCTTCGAGCCCGAGGTCGTCGTGGCCGTCGCCCGCGGTGGCCTGATCATCGCCGGTGCCGTCGCCTACGCGCTCGGCACCAAGGAGTGCGGCTCGATCAACGTCGAGTTCTACACCGACGTCGAACAGCGGCTCGAGGAACCCGTCGTGCTCGCCCCCGCGCTCGACGCCCCCAGCCTGGCCGGCAAGCGCGTCCTGGTCGTCGACGACGTCTCCGACTCCGGACGCACCCTGGCGCTCGTCGTCGACATCATCACCCGCGCGGGTGCCGACGTGCGCACCGCGTGCCTGTACTCGAAGCCCGGCACCGTGCTCGAGCCCGACCACGTCTGGCGTCGGGTCGACGGCTGGATCACGTTCCCCTGGAGCGCCCTCGCACCGGTGACGGCCGAGTCGTGAGCATCCACCTGGTCGGCGGCGGACCCTTCGCCGCGTCCGACGCCGCCACGCCCTTCCTCGCCGAGGCGACCGCCCGTGCAGCCGCGGTCGGCCGCAGCGCGCCCCGCATCGGACTGCTGTCGGTCAGCAGCGCCGACGGGACCACCCCGTCGTCGACGCCCGACATCGCCTCGGTGCTGTCGGACACGGCCGACGTGCTGGTGACCGAGGTCGCGCCCGGCCAGCCCTTCACGACGAGCGTGCTCAGCGACGTCGACGCACTCGTCATCGGGGGTGGCCGCACGCCCGACTACCTCGACGCGATCGCCCCGCTCGTCGACCAGATCCGGCTGCTCGTCGCCGACGGTCTGCCGTACCTGGGCTACTCGGCCGGCGCGATGATCGCCGCCGACCGTGCCCTGGTGGGCGGATGGCGTGTCGGCGGCGTCGAGGTCTGCCCCGAAGGTGCCTCCGAGGGACTCGACGAGGTGGAGCTCCGCGAGGGGCTCGGCCTGGTCGACCTGACGATCGACGTGCACGCGGTGCAGGCGGGCACGCTCGCGCGGCTCGTGGCCAGCGCCGAGGCCGAGTTCGTCACGGCAGGGCTGGCCATCGACGAGGACACCGTGCTCGTCGTCGGCGAGGGCGCGCTCGAGGTCCGCGGCTCCGGCAGTGTCTGGCGCGTGGTCTCCGGGGACGAGTCGGTCTCGGTCGCAACCATGGGCGCCTAGCCCCGACCGGCACGGAAGCGCCACCCGATGCAACCGGCACCCCTGTCCCAGCTCGTCGACCCCGGCTGGGCCCGCGCGCTCGCGCCGGTCGAGGACGACGTCCACCGCATGGGCCAGTGGCTGCGCGAGGAGACAGCAGCCGGGCGCCCGTACCTGCCGGCGGGTCCGGCCGTGCTCCGCGCGTTCACGTACCCGTTCGACCAGGTGAAGGTGCTGGTCATCGGGCAGGACCCGTACCCGACGCCCGGGCACCCGATCGGCCTGTCGTTCGCGGTCGACCCCGACGTGCGGCCCGTCCCACGCAGCCTGGCGAACATCTACCGCGAACTCCACGACGACCTCGGTCTCACCCCGCCCGTTCACGGTGACCTGCGGCCGTGGTCCGAGCGTGGCGTGATGCTGCTCAACCGCGTGCTGACCGTCGGTGCCGGCGACGCGGGCAGCCACCGGGGCAAGGGCTGGGAGCGCGTGACCGAACAGGCCGTCCGGGCGCTGGTCGCGCGGCAGCAGCCGCTGGTCGCGGTGCTCTGGGGCGCGCAGGCGAAGTCCGTGCAGCCGTTCCTGGGGGACACGCCGGTCGTCGCGTCGGCGCACCCGAGTCCGCTGAGTGCCTCGCGCGGGTTCTTCGGCAGCCGGCCGTTCTCGCAGGTCGACGACCTGCTCGTGGCGCAGGGCGCCCACCCCGTCGACTGGTCGCTGCCGACCCAGCCGTGACGGGCCGTGGGCCGCACCACGGTCCGGACGGGAGGCCCGTGGTGGGCCCGCACCGTGCCTCCCGTCCGGTCGTTGGTCCGGACCGCCGCCCGGATGCGGGCTTGCACCCGTAGGCTCGGGGCGTGCTCGAGGAGGAATACCGCCAGCGGAGGATCTTGCCCCGCCACCTGCGACCGCCGACGCCCACCGAGACGGCCTTCACCTGGTCGATCCGGTCTGCCGAACCCGCCGACCTGCCCGACATCCGCGAGATCCACGCACACTACGTGCGGAACTCGTCCGTGACCTTCGACGGCGCGGTGCTGTCGTTCGCGGCGTGGAAGAAGCGCTTCGAGGAGATCCGCCGCCGGCAGCTGCCGTTCCTGGTCGCGGTGAACCCGGCGGGGCAGCTGCTCGGGTACGCGCTGGTCGACCCGTGGAACCCGCGCGACCGGTCGAACCACGTCGTCGAGAACTCGATCTACCTGGGGCCGGCGTCGGGCGGCAAGGGGCTCGGGCGGGCGCTGATGGAGGCGCTGCTGGACGCCTGCCGCGATGCGGGCGTGCGTGAGGTCGTGGCCGTGATCGCCGACCGCTCCGCCGACGCCTCGATCCGGTTGCACGAGCGGCTCGGCTTCGAGGAGATCGGCCGGATGGGCAAGGTCGGCTACAAGTACGACCGGTGGCTCGGCACGGTGACGATGCGGCTGCGGCTGAAGGGCGGCCGGTCGCGGCGTGGGCGCGAGCGCGAGCGGCGCTGAACCGCCTGTCACCGACCGGTTGCTCCCGGTGCCTCGGCGATGAACTCGTCGCGCGTGACCGACAGCAGCGCCGTCGCGGCCGATGACGCGGCGCGTGGATCCCCGGCTGCCAGGGCCCGCCCGACGGCCTGGTGTCGCGCGGCGGCGGCGTCGGTCCACCCCGTGATCGTGTCGCGGGACTCGCTGGTTCGGGTGCGGAGCAGTGCCTCGACGGTGCCGGCGAAGTGGGCGAAGACGGCGTTGCCGGACCCGACCAGCAGCGCCCGGTGGAACCGCACGTCGGCCTCGAGGTACGCGCGCCCGTCGCCCCGTGCGGCGGCGTCGACCATCTCGAGCGCGGCGTCGAGCACCGCGGCGGCAGCCTCGTCGCCGCGTGCCGCGGTCAGTCCGGCAGCGACCGGTTCGATCCCCAGGCGCAGCTCCAACAGCTCCCGCTGCTGCGCGAAGTAGGTCGCGGGACCGCCGCGCCAGCGGATCACGGCGGGCGAGAGCAGCTCCCACGCGGTGGTCGGCAGCACCTGGGTCCCGACGCGCTGCCGCGGTTCGACCAGCCCGAGCGACTGCAGGACGCGCAGGGCCTCGCGGACGACGGAGCGCGACACGCCGAACTCCGTCGCGATGTCCTCGGGGCGCAGGACCGTGCCGACGGGGGCGTCGCCGGACACGATGCGCTCCCCGAGCGTGTCGAGCACCTGCGCGTGCAGGCCGCGGGGTGTGGGCATCGTTCCTCCGTGCAGCATCGGGGCGACGGCACCGTGACGTGGTCGCCGTCGCAGCGGCAGACTGCCGTGACGGGCGACGTTGCGCACGGTGCACCGCCGTGTAGTCTGATTAATCAGATTATTGCGGAGTCGTTCGGACATCGCACACGACCGTGACGGGACCGCGGAGCAGCGGTCCCAGGAAGGGGCACCGATGCCTCATCTCCCGACCGCCGGCGGCGCACTGCTCGCCGCGGGCACCGAGACCGTCAAGGCCGCGGGTCCCGTGCCACAACTCGTGATCGCCGCCCTGATCGGCGTGGTCGTCATCATCGTGCTGATCACGTGGCTGAAGATCCACCCGTTCATCGCGCTGACGATCGGCGCCCTCGGCGTCGGCATCGGCGCCGGACTCGCTCCCGAGAAGGCCGTGACGAGCTTCGGCGACGGCTTCGGCGCGACGATGACGAGTGTCGGCATCCTGGTCGGGCTCGGGTCGATGTTCGGCAAGATGCTCGTCGACTCCGGCGCGGCCGACCGGGTCGTCGACACCCTGGTCCGCCGGTCGTCGAAGGCCGCGCTGCCGTGGACGATGGCGCTGATCGGGGCGCTGATCGGCCTGCCGATGTTCTTCGAGGTCGGCCTGGTCCTGCTCATCCCGATCATCGTGCTCGTCGCCAAGCGCAGCGACGTCCCGATCATGAAGATCGCGGTGCCGGCGCTGGTCGGCCTGTCCACGATGCACGCCTTCGTCCCGCCGCACCCCGGCCCGCTGGTCGCGATCGCCACGGTGGGCGCGAACCTCGGTACGACCCTGGCGTTCGGCATCGTGCTGGCGGTCCCGGTGATCATCCTGGCGGGGCCGGTGTTCGCTCGCTTCGCCGCCCGCTGGGTCGACATCCCCGCGCCCGACCTGTTCGGCTCGCGCGGATCGGTGGCGGACTCCGGGTTCGGCACTGGATCGGGTGACCCGGCGCACGAGGGCCGCCAGGCCCGGCGCGGTCCCGCCACGCAGGACACCGCCTCCCTGCCGAACGGCAAGAGCGACTTCACCCGCGTGATCAGTGAGCCGCGCAGCCCGTCCTTCACGATCGCGATCGTCGGCATCCTGCTGCCCGTCGTGCTCATGCTCGCCCAGGCGATCCGCGAGGCGACCGCGCCCGACGCCTCGGGCACGTGGGTCGGCCTGCTGGACTTCCTCGGCACCCCGATGATCGCGATCGGCATCGCCGCGCTGTACGCGATCGTGTTCTTCGCGATCGGCGGCGGCATGGACCGGTCAGCCGTGGCGAAGTCGCTCGAGAGCGCGCTGCCCCCGGTGGCCGGCGTGCTGCTCATCGTCGGCGCCGGTGGTGGGTTCAAGCAGGTGCTCATCGACACGGGCATCGGCGGGGTGATCGCCGACGCGGTGAAGGACTCCGGTGTGTCGGTGCTGCTCGTCGCCTGGATCGTGTCCGCGCTGGTCCGCGTCGCCACCGGGTCCGCCACCGTCGCCACGGTCACGGCCGCCGGCATCATGGCGCCGATCGCGCACGACCTGTCCTCGCCCGTGGTGTCCCTGCTGGTGCTGGCGATCGGCGCCGGCTCGGTGTTCCTGTCGCACGTCAACGACGCCGGGTTCTGGCTGGTGAAGGGGTACCTCAACACCACCGTGGGGCAGACGTTCAAGACCTGGACGGTGCTGGAGTGCCTGATCTCGGTGCTCGGACTGCTGGGCGTGCTGCTGGCGGGGGTGTTCATCCGATGAGCGCCGTCACCGACCGCGACCTGGATGCTCGGGTCCTGGTGGTCATGGGCGTCTCCGGGTCCGGCAAGTCCACGGTCGCCGCGATGGTGGCCGAACGGCTGGGCTGGGACTTCGCCGAGGGTGACGCCATGCACCCGCCCGCGAACGTCGCGAAGATGCAGGCGGGGACCCCGCTCGACGACGACGACCGGTGGCCGTGGCTCGACGTGGTCGCAGCGTGGATCCGCGACCACCTGGCGTCCGGCACGCACGGCGTCGTGACCTGCTCGGCGCTGAAGCGCTCCTACCGCGACGTGCTCCGTGCGCCCGGGGTGGTGTTCGTGCACGTTGCCGGCGACGGCACCCTGATCGAGGACCGGATGTCCGCGCGATCGGGCCACTTCATGCCGACCTCGCTGCTGGCGTCCCAGCTGGCGACCCTCGAGCCACCGCAGCCCGACGAGGCGCACGTCACGATCGCTGCCGACCGCACGCCCGAGGCCGAGTGCGACGAGGTCGTCGAACGACTGGGACTCGACCCCACGCCTCCGCGAACCGGACCGACTACGTGAACTGGATCGGCGTCCCGACGGGCAGCTGCGCGAGCGTCTTCGTCATCTCCGCCGAGATCCGGACGCACCCGTGCGAGCTGCCCGTCGGGTCCGGGTAGTAGTGCAGGGCGGTCAGGGCCGCGTTGCCGCCGTACGACGGGATGCGTGACGAGTGCGCCCCGGTCAGGATGATCGGGTTGCCCTGCGTGTAGGTCACCCGCGTGTCGACGTAGGCCGCCTCGACGTAGGTCGAGGTCGCCGTGGGCGTCGGGTCGTCCGGGGTCCCGAGTCGTGCACCCTCGGTCGCCGACACCGAGCCGTCCTTCCCGACGACCGAGACCGTGTTGGCAGCGACGTCGACGCGGATCATCCGGTCGGTGCCGGTGACCGTGAAGTCGGCGGCGCGGGCCCACGCGAACGTCGCACTCGGGGCCTCGGGGTTCCCTCCGTCGCCCGGCGTCCGGTTGCGTGCTGGTGTCGACACGAGCAGCATGCCGCCGTCCACCCCGGCCGAGCGACCCCACACCGCGGTCGCCGCAGGCGTGTCGATCGTCGACACCGTGGTCGACAGGGTCGCGACGGGTGCGGCATCGGCGGCCGGACTCGCGAACAGGGCGACGAGCGGGGCCTTCGGCGTGGCGATCTCCCACGTGGCCTCGGGGTGCACGGTGGACCCGTCGAGCAGCTGCCCGATCACCCCGTCGTGGTACGCCAGGGGGAGTGCGGCGAGCTCGGCCGACGACGGTGCTGCGGGCACGGCGGCGAGCGTCGGGGTGGGCGTCGGTGTCGAGGTGGGTGCGACGGAGCGCGTCGGGCCCGCCGCGGTCACCGTCGGCTGGTGCGCGTTCCCCACGACGACCGCGACGACGATCCCCACCGCCACCAGCCCGCCCACCCCGGCCGTGATCCACGTCCTGCGTTGCATGTCTCCCCCTGTCCGAGTCCAGTCCACCAGACGATGCCCGTTCGTGCACAGGAAGCACGATCGTGCGCGGGCGGTCGGAACATCCGACCGACCACGCGCGGTCCGACCGCCAACGCGCGATCCTGCATCCTGCGGCGCGTGCGTGCGAGCGGACTGGAGGCGCGGGCCGGGCCCGACCCGGGCCTCCAGTCCGGTGGTCCTAGCGTTCCGTGACGCGCCCCGCCTGCACCAGCCACTGGCGGTCCAGGCGCACCGTCTCGAGCATCCGCCGGTCGTGCGTGACGAGCAGCAGGGTGCCGTCGTAGGACTCGAGTGCCTGTTCGAGCTGCTCGATCGCGGCGAGGTCCAGGTGGTTGGTCGGTTCGTCGAGCACCAGGACGTTGACGCCGCGGGCCTGCAGCAGCGCCAGGCCCGCGCGGGTGCGCTCACCGGGGGAGAGCTCACCAGCGGAGCGCCCGACGTGGTCCGCCTTCAGCCCGAACTTGGCGAGCAGGGTGCGGACCTCGGCCGTGGCCATCTCGGGGACCAGTCCCTCGAACACCGCAGCGAGCGGCTCGGTCCCCGTGAACCGTCCGCGGGCCTGGTCGATCTCGCCGACCGCCACGCTCGAGCCGGTGCTCGCGGTGCCCGTCGTCGGTGCCTGCGTGCCGAGCAGCGCGCGCAGCAGGGTCGACTTGCCGGCGCCGTTCGGGCCGGTGATCCCGATGCGGTCGCCGCCGTCGACCTGCAGCGACACCGGCCCCAGCGTGAAGTCGCCCTGCGTGAACGTCGCGTCGGACAGCGTTGCGACGACGGCCGAGGAGCGCGGTGCCTGGCCGATGGTGAACTCGAGCTGCCACTCCTTGCGGGGTTCGTCGACCTCGTCGAGCCGGGCGATGCGGGACTCCATCTGGCGGACCTTCTGCGCCTGCTTCTCGCTCGACTCGGACGCGGCCTTGCGGCGGATCTTGTCGTTGTCCGGTGCCTTCTTCATCGCGTTCCGGACGCCCTGGCTCGACCACTCGCGCTGCGTCCGTGCCCGCGACACCAGGTCGGCCTTCGTCGAGGCGAACTCGTCGTACGCGTCGCGCTTGTGCTGCCGGGCGATCTCGCGTTCTTCGAGGTACGCGTCGTACCCGCCGCCGAACAACCGGTTCGAGGACTGGGCCAGGTCGAGTTCGAGTACGGCGGTGACCGAACGCGCCAGGAACTCGCGGTCGTGGCTGACGAGCACGGCACCGCCGCGCAGTCCGTGCACGAAGGTCTCGAGCCGCGCCAGGCCGTCCAGGTCGAGGTCGTTCGTGGGCTCGTCGAGCAGCACGATGTCGAAGCGTGACAGCAGCAGCGCCGCCAGGCCCACGCGTGCCGCCTGTCCGCCGGACAACGACGTCATGAGCGACTCCGCGGTCACCGAGCCCTCGGCGTCCCCGAGGGTCAGCCCGAGGTCGGCCAGCACGGCGGGTGCGCGCTCGTCGAGGTCGGCCGCGCCCGAGGCCAGCCACCGGTCGAGCGCCACGGAGTACCGGTCGCCGGCGTCGTCGCCCGCGTCCGGGTCACCGAGCGCCGCGGCGGCCGTGTCCATCTCGGCCGTCGCGTCGGCGCAGCCGGTGCGCCGCGCGAGGTAGGCGGCGACGGTCTCGCCCGCGACGCGCTCGTGTTCCTGGGGGAGCCAGCCCACGAAGGCATCCGCGGGGGCCAGCGACACCGTGCCGGCCATGGGTTCGTCGACGCCTGCCAGCAGGCGCAGCAGGGTGGACTTGCCGGCGCCGTTCACACCGACGACACCGATGACGTCACCGGGCGCGACCGTCAGGTCGAGGGAGTCGAACAGCGTGCGTGCGGCGTAGCCGCCGGCGAGGCCCTTGGCGACGAGCGTGGCGGTCATGGGTCCATCGTCCCATCTGCGAGTTCAGTCAGTGTTTTCACACATGTGTGAAATCGGCGTACGGTTCGAGTCATGTCCGATGTCATCGTCACCCGCGGCCTGGTCAAGCACTTCGGTCGCACCGCTGCCCTGGACGGGCTCGACCTGGCCGTCGGTGCCGGCGAGGTCCACGGGTTCCTCGGACCGAACGGTGCGGGCAAGTCCACCACGATCCGGATCCTGCTCGGGCTCGTCCGAGCGTCCGGTGGACAGGTGTCGGTCGGCGGCCGGGATCCCTGGCACGACGCCGTGGCGGTGCACCGGACCCTGGCGTACGTCCCCGGTGACGTCAGCCTGTGGCCGACGCTGACCGGCGGCGAGGCGATCGACCTGCTCACCCGGTTGCGTGGCGGCGCCGACCCCGAACTGCGTGCGCGACTCGTGCGGGACTTCGACCTCGACGTGCGGAAGCGGTCACGGGCGTACTCGAAGGGCAACCGGCAGAAGGTCGCCCTGGTCGCCGCGTTCGCCCGTCGGGCCGACCTGTACGTGCTGGACGAGCCGACGAGCGGGCTCGACCCGGTGATGGAGGCCGTGTTCCGGCGCGAGGTCGAGCGCGTCCGCGACGAGGGGGCGACCGTGCTGCTGTCGAGTCACGTGCTCAGCGAGGTCGAGGAACTGTGCGACCGGGTCACGATCGTCCGCGCCGGCCGGACGGTCGAGTCCGGCAGCCTGGCCGACCTGCGGCACCTGACCCGCACCCGGTTCCGGGTGGTCGCCGGGCACGGGATCGACGGCCTGGCGGACGTGGCCGGGGTGCACGACCTGCAGCGCGAGGGCGAGGCCACCGTGTTCGACGTCGACCAGGGCGCGCTCGACCGGGTGCTGGGGGTCGTCGCCGCCGCCGGGGTCAGCGGCCTGACCGTCACGCCGCCCACGCTCGAGGAACTGTTCCTGCGGCACTACGGCGTCCAGGCCGACGGAGCAGCACGATGATCGCCGTCCTGCGACTGCAGCTGCGACGGGACCGCGTGCAGCTGCCGGTGTGGATCGTGCTGACGTCGGCGCTCTGGCTGGTCAGCGCGCAGGCGATCCGCACCGAGTTCGGCTCGCCCGACACCGCGGGGCGGTTGCTCGACGCGGTGATCGCGAACCCGGGCGTCGTCGCCGTGCGCGGTCTGCCCGACGGCGTCCGCACCGACCAGCTCGTGTTCTTCCAGGTGTTCACGTTCGTCGCCATCCTGGCCGGGCTGATGGCGACGTTCCTGGTGACGCGACACGTGCGCGGTGACGAGGAGCGCGGTCGGCTCGAGGTGCTCGGCGCGACCCCGGTCGGGCGCTCCACACCGCTCCGCGTCGTGCTCGTGCTCGGCGTCGTCGCCGAGGTGGTCCTGGGTGTCGGGAGCGCCCTGGCGATGCTGCTCGCCGGGTTCGACACGGGCGGCAGCTGGCTCGCGGGGGCGACCGTGGCCGGAGTCGGACTGGCCTTCCTCGGCGTCGGGGCACTGCTCGGCCAGCTGCTGCCCACCGGTCGGGCCGCGAACAGTGCGGGCGTCGTGGTCGTCGTCGGTGCGTACCTGGTGCGCGCCGTCGGGGACGCGCTCGGCACCCCGGACCTGACCCGGCACACGATCGCGGCAGCGTGGCCCTCGTTCGTCACGCCGATCGGCTGGGCCGAGCAGGTCAGCCCGTTCCGCGAGCAGCGCGCCGGGTGGCTCGTGGCGCTCGTCGCACTCGGTGCCGTGGCCGCGACCGTCGCGTTGGTGCTGCAGCGCGACCGGGACCTCGGCGCGAGCCTGGTGCGCGAACGGCCCGGTCGTGCCACCGCACCGCGGATGCTCCGCTCGTCCGCTGCACTGGCGTGGCGGCTGCACGCTCCCGCTGCCGTCGCCTGGGCCGTCGGCGGTGGGGTGTTCGGACTGTTCGCGGGCGGCTTGTCGGGTGCGATCCGCGACGCGGGCGCGGGGGATGCCGGGATCCAGCAGGTCCTGCGGGCGCTGGCATCCGGCGGGTCATCGAGCCTGACCGACACCTTCGTCGTGGCGGTCGCGGGGATGGCCGGGGTGCTCGGGTCGGCCGCGGGTGTGCAGGGCGTGCTGCGGATGCGCGGCGAGGAGACCGAGGGGCGTGCCGAGGCGGTGCTCGCGACGCCGGTCGCCCGCACGCGGTGGCTGCTGGCGTCGGTCGCGGCGGCCGCGATGTCCGGGGTGGTCGTGGCGGTCGCGTTCGGGGTGGTGGCGGCGGTGACGTTCGCCGCGACCCTCCCGGCGGACGCGCGTGGAGCCTCCAGTCTGCTGGCCGGGATCGCACAGGTGCCGGCCATCGCG
Organism: Curtobacterium sp. VKM Ac-2922; assembly: GCF_022815645.1. GTDB lineage: Bacteria > Actinomycetota > Actinomycetes > Actinomycetales > Microbacteriaceae > Curtobacterium. The sequence continues at coordinate 121,099 of NZ_JALGRO010000004.1, forward strand.
TTCTTCACCGGTCTGACCGCGGTCGCCGTCGCGGTGGTGCCGCGTGCCGCGGCCGTGGTCGGGTGGGGCGCGCTCGCGCTGGCGTACCTGATCGGCCCGCTCGGGTCGCTGCTCGGACTGGCCGACGCCGTCGTGCACCTCAGCCCCTTCACCCAGACGCCGTCGGTGCCGGGGCCGGATCCGCAGTGGGGTGGCGCGGTCGTCGTGCTGGTGATCGCTGTCCTGCTCGGGGGCACCGCCGTGGTCGCGATGCGCCGACGGGAGCTGACGACGTGACGTCGGCGCGGGGGCCGGCCGGTTCGGGGGAGACTGGTGCGATGGACGCGAGTGACGACTTCGTGCAGCGGACCGCGAGCGCGCTGACGGCCGCCGGGTTCCCGCGCATGCCCGCGAGCGTCATGATGGCACTCATGGGTGCCGACGCCGAGGGGCTGACCGCGGACGAGATCGGAGCCCGGGTGGGTGCGAGTCCGGCCGCCGTGTCGGGCGCGGTGCGGTACCTGGAGAACGTCGGGCTGCTGCGACGGCGCCGTCGGCCCGGAGAGCGTCGGGCGCTGCACGAACTGACCGAGCACGCGTGGTCCGCCGCGACGGGTGGCCGCACCGACCTGTACGACCACCTGCTGACCCTCAGCGCGGCCGAACTCGAACGCCTGCCCGAGGGCTCGATCGTGCGCGAGCGCATCGCCGAGATGGCGGACTTCATGGAGTTCGCACGAGACGCCCTGCCCCGGCTGCTGGCCGAGTGGCGTGAGTCCCGGCGGGGGTGACCGTGCTGACGGCCGCGTTCCTGCTGCTGGCAGGGGTGCTCGCCGGGGTCATCGGCACGGCGGGTGGCATCACGTCGCTCGTCGCCTACCCGGCACTGCTGGCCGTGGGTGTCCCGCCGTTCGCCGCCAACGTCACCAACTCGGTGGCCCTGCTCGGCAGCGGTGCGAGCTCGGCCCTGCGCGCGCGGCGTGACCTGGTCGGACACGGGGCGACGCTCCGGCGGTGGGCACCCGTGACCGTCCTGGTGTCGGCGGCCGGCGCGGTGCTGCTGCTCGTCACGCCGACGCACGTGTTCGACCGGGTCGTGCCGTACCTGGTCGCCCTGGGATCGGTGCTGCTGCTCGTGCAGCCCTGGATCGACCGTCGACGCGCGTCCGCCCGGTTGCGCCCGGTGGCGGCGACCGCGAGCGTGTCGGCGGTGTCGCTGTACAACGGGTACTTCGGCGCCGGAGCCGGCGTGCTCATGATCGCGGTGATGCTGCTCGACGGTGAACCGGTGCTGCACCGGGCGAACGCGCTGAAGAACGTGCTGCTGGTCGCCGCCGACGTGGTGCCCGCGGTGCTGTTCGCGGTGTCGGGTGCCGTCGTGTGGGCCTTCGTCTGGCCGCTCGGGCTGGGTGCCGTGGTCGGCGGGCTGATCGGTCCGTCGGTGGCGCGTCGGGTGCCGCAGACCCCGTTGCGGATCGGGATCGCCGTGTGCGGGTTCGTGCTGGCCGGGTACCTGCTCGTCGCGGCGTGACGGGGACCGCGCCCCGGCTGGTGGCCGGGACGCGGTCGTGTGGGTCGTGCCTAGTGCTCGTCGTAGTGGTCGTCGTGCCGGGCGTGCTTGTGCCCGTCGTGCACGTAGTCGACGTGGTCGCCGTGCTGCACGGTCTCGTGCTGGTCGCCGTCGGTGCCGTGCTCGTGCTGCGCGACGTCGTGCTCGGCGACGCGGTGCTCCGCGGGGGTGGGCGTGTCGTTCGTGTCGGTCATGGTGGTCCTTCCTGATAGTGGTTCTCATCAAGCGTAGGGGGTGGTGGTCGTCCTCCGCTACGGTCGGCGCATGGGTCGCGTCGAGGTCGTTGAGTACCGCCCGGCATGGCCCGCACGGTTCGCCGAGCTCCGCGACGCGTACGCCGACGCCCTCCGGATCGCCGACGTGCCGGTCGTGGCCATCGAGCACGTCGGCAGCACGGCGGTGCCGGGGTTGGCGGCGAAGCCGGTGATCGACGTGGACGTCGTGGTCGGCGCGACCGAGGTCGACGCGGCGGCGGCGCTCGGTCGGATCGGGTTCCGACGATCGGCCGCCACGGGCGTACCGGGGCGCGTTGCGTTCGTCACGCCCGAGCGGTTCCGCCCGAGCAACACGTACGTCGTGGTCGACGGCTCCCTCGCGCTGCGGAACCACCTGGCGGTCCGTGACGTGCTGCGTGCCGACCCGTCGCTGCGCGACGAGTACGCGGCGGTCAAGCGGCACGCGGCCGCGGACGCTGCGGACATCGACGCCTACCTCGCCATGAAGGAGGCCGTGCTCACGCGGGTCCTGCAGCGCGCCGGTCTGTCTGCGGCTGATCTGGCCGGCATCGCGGCCGCGAACCGCGCGATCGCGAAGCGGGGTGCGCTGGGCTGATCGGTCAGCTGGTCACCGGGCCGCGGTCCACGTCGCGATGTGGTCGACGGCGGTCGTGAAGTCGGGGGTGCCCGGGTGGTTCAGGAACGCGTGGCGGCTGCCGGCCAGCACACGGCGGTCGAGTGGCACCGACGCCGCGGTGAGTTCGGCCGCGAACTGTTCGCCCGAGCCACGCATCGCGTCGAGGTCCGCGTCGACCATCAGCGTCGGCGGGAATCCGTCGACCGGGTGGCCACCGGAGAAGGCCCGGCGGTCGGTGCGCATCCGTTCCGTCCCCGCGTAGGCGCGGTTCGCGGCGTCGAGCGCCCACGGAGCGTGGGTCAGCCGCCGGTGCCCTCGGACCGAGCGGAGCACACCGGCATCGCGGGGGAGCCGGGCGTGGAAGAACCCGTACGCCAGCACGGTGCCGACCGGCGGGGGGATGTCGAGGCCGGTCGACGTCAGGGTGCCGGTCACCGCGGCGGCGAGGCAGGCACCGGCACTCGCGCCGCCGAGGACCACGCCGCGCGCTGCACGTTCCGCGACGGACCGGTAGACGTGGACGACCTCGTCGTGGGCCGCGGGGGCGGGTCGCCGGGCACGAGCGCCGGAGCGGCCGACCCACGGCATCCCGGGGACGGGTCCGAGTCGGTAGCCCACCGCGACGACGGGCACGCCGCGCTCGGCGAGAGCAGTGGCGACGGCGTCGGACTCGGGCTGGTCCAGGTCACCGCGGAAGAACCCGCCGCCGTGCAGCCACAGCAGGGTCGGCGCCACGGGACATGCCGGCCGGTACCACCGCACGGGGACGGCGCCGTCCGGGCCCTCCACGACCGCATCGGTCAGCGTCAGCACCGGCGTCACGCTCCGAAGTGGCCGGTCGAGGCGGGAGCGCCCGGCACGTCGACGATGCGCTCGGCTCCCACCACGGGGTCGAGCGTGCCACCGGACGCGGCAGCCAGGTCGGCGCGCAGCACGTCGACGTCGTCGTGCGGCACGGACACCGCGAAGGTCGCGGCAGCGCCGTACGACGTCGCACCGAGGACCGCCCGGCGCCGTGCGACCCAGTCGCGCAGGACGTTGTCGATGCGGCCGGCGTCGGCGTGCGGGACGTCCACGGTGACGTCGGTGAGGGCTTCGCGGCGCACCAGGGACGCCCGGTCGAGTGCCTCGGACACCGAGGTCGAGTACGCCCGCACCAGGCCGCCGGCACCGAGCTTGACGCCGCCGAAGTACCGTGTCACGACAGCGACCAGGTCGGTCAGGTCGCGCCGTCGCAGGACCTCGAGCATCGGGACCCCGGCGGTGCCGGACGGCTCACCGTCGTCGGAGGAACGTGCCTGGTCGCCCAGGACACCGGTCACCATCGCCGAGCAGTGGTGCCGGGCGTCCCACGCCTGCTTGCGGACGTCGGCGATGACCCGGTCGGCTGCCGCTGGATCGGAGGCCGGGACGACGTGGGTGATGAACCGGGACTTCGTGATGACGATCTCGTGCTCGACGGCGGCCGCGATCGTGGACGGGTACCGGCGGGCCATCCGACGAGCGTAGCGAGGCCGGCGCCTGTCGCGCCGGTCAGGCCTGCGCGTCGACCTCGCCCGTGTAGTCGCGGATGCGTCGCGCGGGGACGCCGGCGTAGACGCCGTGCGACTCCAGGCGGCCGCGGACGACGGCGCCCGCCGCGACGATCACGTCGTCCTCGATGTGGGCGCCGGGCAGGATCATCGACCCGCCGCCGATCCAGACCCGCTCGCCGATGACGACGGGGCGTCCGGACGCGACCGGGTCCCAGCGGCCGGCGCTGTCGATGTCGTGGTGGCTCGTCATGATGCTGACCCGCATGCCGAGCGCGGACCCGTCGCCGATGGTCACCGGGGCGACCGACTCGATGGACACCGACTTGTTGATGAACACGCCGCGGCCGATCGTCAGGTTGTGGGCGCCCCCGGTGACCGAGAACCCGTGCCCGGGGCCGGACAGCACGTGTGCCCCGCCGGCCCGCAGCAGGAGCCGTCGGACGAAGCGCGGCAGGAACACGGAGCCGAGCAGGTTCGAGAACACCGCGTGCTCCACGGCGGTCGCCGCGTCCTCGCGCAACAGGGAGACGGCCGAGGGGCCGGACTTGGTGCTGGTGCTCATCGTCGCTCCGAACGTCGGGAGCGGTGGGGTCACCGCCATGCGTGAACCTAGGCGGCACCGCATGAGCCCCACAATCGCGTGTGCGGACTCTTGCGGTGTTCCGCGCAGTCCGACCGGCTGCCCGCATAGGCTCGGGGATCGTGTTCGAACTCCACCACCTGTCGGCGCAGGACCTCTGGGACTGGATCCGGCGCGGCGACACCACGGCCCGCGAAGCGACGGAGCACTACCTCGCCCGGATCGAGCGGTTGGACGGGGGACTCGGCGCCTTCGTGACCGTGACCGCGGAGGCCGCACGCCAGCGAGCCGACCGTATCGGGCACCTGGTGCCGACGTCACGACCGCTGTGGGGCCTCCCGTCCGCGGACAAGGACCTGTACGACCGGACCGGCGTGCCGACCGGATCCGGGTCGGTGTCGCTGCCGGACCGTCCCGCGACGGCCGACCACCCGCTCGTCGCCGCGCTCGACGCGGCCGGCGCGGTGAGCCTCGGCAAGACGGCGACGCCGGAGTTCGGGATGTCCTCGTCGTCGGAGACCCGGCGCGGGGTCACCCGGAACCCGTACGACACGACGCGGGCTCCCGGCGGGTCGTCGAGCGGTGCCGCGGTGGCCGTGGCCGCCGGACTGCTTCCCGCTGCCGTGGGATCGGACGGTGGCGGCTCGGTGCGGATCCCGGCCGCCGCGACGGGGCTGGTCGGGCTGAAGCCGAGCCGGGGTCGCGTGCCGTCGATGCCCGGACGCAGCGGCGTGGGCGGGTTGAGCGTCGCCGGGCCGATCACCCGTTCCGTCGCGGACGCCGGGATGCTCCTCGACGCGCTGGTCGCGCCGACCGGGCTCGACGAGCCCGTGCCGTACGCGCTGGTCACGCCCGACGTCGGCGACGGGCCCTTCACCGCGGCAGCCGTCCGTGGTGAGGGCCGGTTCGTGCTCGGGCTGCTCGACGGGTCACCGTGGGACGAGGCCGTGGACGTCGTGGTCGACCCGGCAGCGCGCGCCGCGGTCGACACCGCCGTGCGGGTGCTCGGCGAGCTCGGGCACGGGGTCGAGGACGTCGCGATGCCGCGCGTGCCCTACGCCGACGCGTTCCGGGTGGCGTGGGAGAGCTCCGCTGCGCGACTGCCGCTGGTGCCCGGGATCGACCTGACGGCGCTGACCCCGCTCGTGTCGTGGCTGGTGTCCCGCGGGCAGGCGCTCACCGGCACACAGGTCCTGGACGCGATGACGGCGCTCGACACGTTCTCGGTCGCGCTGATCCGGGCGTTCAGTCGGTTCGACGCGGTCGTCACGCCGACGCTCGCGCTCACACCGCGCCCCCTCGGCTGGTACGGCACCGACCCGGAGGAGGACTTCTGGCGGCAGTGCGCGTACTCGCCGTGGACCTCGATGGCCAACGTGGCGGGGCTGCCGGCGATCACGCTGCCCGTCGGCGTCACCGCGGACGACCACCCCGACGGCGGTGGGTTGCCGATGGGTGTGCAGCTGATCGGGCGCCCGGGCGGGGAGCGGACGCTGCTGGCGCTGGGGGCACAGCTCGAGCGTCGGGTGCGGTGGCAGCGGCGGCACCCGGCGGGGTGGTGACCGGCGGCTGACGATCGGTCGCAACACCCCGCCGGCGCGTCGTCGATTGGTCGCAGATCGTCGCTCGGGGGACTCGACGAGTGGTCGCAACACCCCGCCGGCGCGTCGTCGATTGGTCGCAGATCGTCGCTCGGGGGACTCGACGAGTGGTCGCAACAC